>CALSUH010000032.1 GCA_943789485.1 uncultured Pseudomonadales bacterium | reverse complement strand
ATACATGTGTAGCGAGGGTCCGAAGACAGTCTATGAATTAGAGCACATGGGGCTGCCATTCTCGCGAACAGACAGTGGCCGAATTTATCAGCGACCTTTCGGTGGCCAATCCAAAAATTTTGGCAAAGGTGGTCAAGCTGCGCGAACTTGTGCGGCAGCCGACAGAACAGGTCATGCTTTGTTACACACGCTATATCAGGGCAATCTTAAAAATAAAACCGAATTCTTAAACGAATGGTATGCAACCGACATGGTTAAGAATCAAGACGGTGCGATTGTTGGTGTCATTGCGATTTGTATCGAAACAGGTGAAGCGGTATTCGTTAAGTCGAAAGCTACGGTTTTCGCCACCGGTGGTGCGGGTCGCATCTACGCATCCACTACCAATGCATTAATCAATACTGGCGACGGTGTGGGCATGGCCCTTCGAGCAGGCTTTCCAGTGCAAGATATCGAGATGTGGCAATTCCATCCAACTGGAATTTATGGCGCAGGCACACTAGTGACTGAAGGCTGTCGTGGAGAGGGAGGCTATCTAATCAATAAGGATGGTGAGCGTTTCATGGAACGCTATGCGCCGAACGCGAAGGATCTAGCAGGGCGCGACGTTGTAGCTCGCTCGATGGTCTTAGAAATTCTCGAGGGACGCGGCTGTGGCGAACATGGCGACCACGTCATGCTGAAACTCGATCACTTGGGAGAAGATGTACTGAACTCTAAGTTGCCGGGAATTCTCGAATTGTCACGAACATTTGCACATGTAGATCCGGTTAAAAATCCAATTCCAGTAGTGCCAACGTGTCACTATATGATGGGCGGCATACCGACGAATGTGAATGGTCAGGCGCTTACTCAAGACGAGAAAGGTGTGGATAAAATAATACCGGGCTTGTTTGCTGTAGGCGAAGTGGCCTGCGTTTCGGTTCACGGCGCAAATCGTCTCGGCGGTAATAGCTTATTGGATTTGGTGGTATTCGGTCGTGCTGCTGGCAAGCATATCGAAGAGATGCTGGGCCAGGGTATGGAACAGCGAGAGGCATCTGAGACGGATATTGAGCAGGCTCAAAATAGGTTATCTCGACTCAACGAATCGAAATCTGGAGAGAGCGTGGCTAAATTGCGTGCTGAGCTTCAAGATATTATGCAGAATCATTTCGGCGTATTTCGACGTGGCGATTTTATGCAGGACGGCATTAAGAAACTAGGCACCTTACGAGAGCGTATAGCGAATGTGCATCTCGAAGATAAGAGTCAGACATTCAATACTGCGCGCATCGAAGCGCTGGAGCTGGAAAATCTCTTTGAGGTTGCAGAGGCTACAGCGATTGCGGCAGAAGCTCGTAATGAAAGCCGCGGAGCGCATGCGCGCGATGACTTTCGTGAGCGTGATGATGAAAATTGGTTATGTCACTCGATGTTCTTCCCTAATGATAAGCGCGTTGCTAAGCGTGACGTGAATTTTTCGCCGAAGGTTGTCGATACAATGGAGCCGCAGATTCGTTCCTATTAGTGTCACGGTATAAAAATTACGATACAAAATAAACATAAAACCTGCGCTTATTAGGCGCGGTCATAAGCAGCTAAAAGCTACAAATATTAAAAGGTGAGCCGTGTTAGTAAGCATATATCGCTACAATCCTGATACAGATGAAAAGCCATTCATGCAGGACGTCCAGGTGCAGTTGCCCGAAGACAAAGATTTGATGGTGTTAGACGTATTGCAATTGGCCAAGCAGCAAGATCCTAGTGTTGTCTATCGCCGCTCTTGCAGAGAAGGTGTTTGCGGTTCCGACGGCATGAATATAAACGGGAATAATGGCTTGGCTTGTATTACACCGATGTCCTCGGTGGTTAAGCCCGGTGGCAAGTTGGTGCTGCGCCCTTTGCCTGGGTTGCCAGTTATTCGTGATCTTGTGGTAGACATGTCGATTTTTTACAAGCAGTACGAAAAAATTAAGCCTTACCTGATCAACGATACCGCTCCACCTGCTATTGAGCGCCTGCAATCGCCCGAAGACAGAGAAAAGTTGGACGGTCTCTACGAGTGCATACTTTGTGCATGCTGCAGTACAAATTGTCCTTCGTTCTGGTGGAATCCTGATAAGTTCATCGGCCCTGCCGGTCTGTTGCAGGCTTATCGCTTTCTTGCGGACACCAGAGACACCGCCGATGTTCAGAGATTGGCTGGTCTGGATGACCCGTTTAGTGTATTCCGTTGCCGCGGGTATCATGAATTGTGTTGCAGTTTGTCCTAAAGGCTTGAACCCAACTCGAGCGATCGGCCATATCCGTTCTATGCTAATTCAGCAGGGAACTTAATTAATCTTCGCTACGTGTCGTAATCTCTAGCAGCTTTGAGCCTAACATCGCCATTTTGAGCGACGTTAAGAGGAAGTAGTATGCAAGACAGCTTACTTGAAATAATGCGCAGCACCGGCCATCTATCTGGATCGAATGCAGCGTATGTCGAAGACTTGTATGAAAGCTTCTTAGCTGACGCTGAATCTGTCCCCGGCGAGTGGAGGGAATTCTTTCAGTCCTTGGCTGCCGCTAATGATGAAGCCGGTCCAGATGTTTCCCATGCCGCTATCGAAAGTGAATTCAAGACACTAGGCAAAGCTAGTCGTTTCGCGCCAGTGCTAAGCAATGACGCAGTTGTACATTCCGAACACGAAAGTAAGCAAGTTCAAGTTTTACAGCTAATAAGTTCCTACCGTGTTCGAGGGCACCAGAAGGCAGATCTCGACCCGCTGTCATTGATGTACCGCGAAATCGTTCAAGACTTAGAACTCGAATTTCACGACTTGTCTGCGATAGACTACTCCACCGTTTTTCAGACGGGCTCTCTTTATATCAGTAAAGAGCGTGCGCCTCTCAGAGAGATCGTGGATTCGCTAGAGCGTATCTACTGCAGCTCAATCGGTTACGAATTCATGCACATTGTAAATCTCGAAGAGAAACAATGGATACAACAACGCATCGAAAATAATGACGGTTATCCAGTGTTCGAGAACGACGTTAAACGTCATCTGCTAGAAAGACTGTCCGCCGCTGAAGGCCTAGAAAAACATCTAGATTCGAAATACCCGGGAACTAAACGGTTTGGCCTGGAAGGTGGCGAGAGCCTTATTCCCGCGCTCGATGAGCTAGTACAGCGCGCAGGAAAATTCGGTGCGAAGGAGATTGTGCTTGGTATGGCGCACCGTGGTCGGCTTAACGTACTTGTTAATTTATTAGGGAAAAACCCCGCCGACTTGTTTGATGAGTTTGAGGGAAAAGCTGTTTACGCAAGCTCCGGCGACGTAAAATATCATCAGGGCTTCTCCTCGAGCATCATGACCGCTGGCGGTGAAGTCCACATAGCGATGGCATTCAATCCCTCGCATCTGGAAATTGTCGCGCCAGTTGTTGAAGGCTCGGTGCGTGCCAGGCAGTTTCGACGAAAGGACATTGAGGGCCACCTAGTACTGCCGATTATCATTCATGGGGACGCTGCATTTGCGGGCCAGGGTGTGGTTATGGAGACATTCCAGATGTCTCAGACACGAGCCTACAAAACAGGCGGAACGGTACACATAATCGTCAACAACCAGGTAGGCTTTACAACCAACCGTCAGGATGACGCGCGCTCTACCGAATACTGCACTGATGTGGCGCGCATGATTCAGGCGCCAATTTTTCATGTTAATGCCGATGACCCTGAGGCTGTGTTATTCGTGACACAACTGGCGCTAGATTTTCGTTACAAGTTTCAGAAAGACGTTGTGATCGACCTAATCTGTTACCGCCGTCGAGGTCACAATGAAACTGATGAGCCGTCGTCCACTCAGCCACTCATGTACTCCGCCATCAAGCAGCATAAGCCGACTCGCGTTCTCTACGCAGAACGTCTTGCCGCAGAAAATGTTCTCTCTATTGAAGAAGCCGATTCTATAAACTCGAGCTACCGTACGGCCTTGGATACAGGCGAACACGTAGCGAAAAGCTTAGTTAAAGAACCCTCTATAGAATTATTCGTCGACTGGAGTCCTTACATAGGTCACGAATGGAGCCCGTTTTACAATACTTCGATGTCGTTAAAGAGCTTGCAAGCTATCGCTAAGAAGCTCGCTGAAACACCAAAAGATTTCACCCTGCAGCGGCAGGTTGCGCGTGTTATGGATGATCGCGCTAAAATGGCAGCCGGCGAAATACCTGTGGACTGGGGTTTTGCAGAGACTCTAGCTTACGGAAGCATCCTAACTAGCGGCAACAAGATTCGTATCACCGGCCAAGATGTGGGTCGTGGCACTTTTTCACATCGACATGCCGTTCTGTTTGATCAGAAGACAGGCGATACCCATATTCCGCTTCAGGGTCTAATAGAAGAGGAGAATGGATTCCTAATCTACGATTCGCTTCTTTCAGAAGTGGCAGTACTTGCCTTCGAGTATGGTTATGCTACGACTATGCCTAATTCGTTAGTGGTTTGGGAGGCGCAATTTGGTGATTTCGCGAATTCGGCACAAGTCGTCATTGATCAATTTATTACAAGTGGAGAGCATAAGTGGCAGCGACTCTGCGGTTTAACGTTATTGCTGCCACATGGCTATGAAGGGCAGGGGCCCGAACATTCTTCTGCGCGACTGGAGCGATTTCTGCAACTGTGTGCCGAACATAACATTCAGGTATGTTTGCCGACTACCTCCGCGCAAGTTTTTCACATGTTAAGAAAGCAAGTGCTGTGCCCCCTACGCAAGCCCTTAATTGTGATGTCGCCAAAAAGTTTGTTGAGACATAAAGAAACCATTTCTTCATTGCAGGATATGGCTGAGGGAAGTTTTCAAGTCGTGCTCGATGAAACAGACGGTTTCGAAGCAGAGAAAGTTCGCAAACTTATAGTCTGTAGCGGAAAGGTCTACTACGATCTGCGCGCTGCACGACGCGAGCGAGAGATAGATGATATAGCGATTATTCGACTCGAGCAGCTATACCCGTTTCCGCAGGCAGATTTCACAAAATGCCTTCTTCAGTATAAAAACCTGACATCGATTGCATGGTGTCAGGAAGAACCTATGAATCAAGGCGCCTGGTATTCAAGTCAGCACCACTTGAGGCGTCCGATTCAAGAGCATTTCCCTTCCGTCTACCTCGAGTATGTAGGCAGAGAAGCATCAGCCGCAGCGGCAGCCGGTTATCCTGCGTTGCATTTAAGTCAGCTAAATAAATTTCTCGATCAAGCATTAAGCTAGCGTGTTCGTGCACTATAAAAAGTGCTAGCAAGGACTAACTATGACTATTGAAATTAAGGCCCCAACATTACCTGAATCAGTACCCGACGGAACGGTGGCTACTTGGTATAAAAATGTAGGCGATACAGTTGCGCGCGATGAACTACTCGTAGATATCGAGACCGACAAGGTAGTCATTGAAGTTGTTTCACCAACTGATGGCACGTTAAAAGAAATCTTAAAAGACGCTGGGGAAACCATCGTAAGCAATCAGGCGATCGGAAGCGTAGTAGAAGATGATGGCAAGAAGGCGGCCGTTGCAGCTAATGTAGAGCGTGAAGTCGAGGAGCTGTCTGCCGCACAAGCAGGGCCAGACTCGAATGAAATTGAAGTGATGATCAGCCCGGCAGCGAAGAAGCTCATAGAAGAGAACAATCTAGATGCCACCTCGATCACGGGTAGTGGTAAGGACGGCAGAATCACCAAAGAAGACATTCTAAGCAAACTGGAGTCTGGTTCAGCGGCAAAGACCGCTGACAGTACAGCGATTGCTCCAGCTAATATAGGTGTTTCTATTGAAGGGCGGCTTGAAGAGCGTGTACCTATGAGTAGGCTGCGCGCGAAAGTCGCAGAGCGATTACTTCATGCTAGCCAGTCCACCGCGATGCTAACAACATTTAACGAAGTGAACATGAAACCTGTAATGGATATTCGTAATCGTTACAAGGAAGAATTCGAAAAGGCACACGATGGAACACGCCTTGGATTTATGTCATTTTTTGTTCGTGCCTGTACTGAAGCATTGAAACGTTATCCAGCCGTAAACGCGTCTCTCGATGGAGCGGATGTTGTTTATCACGGCTATCAAGATATCGGTGTGGCGGTTTCCTCGCCGCGCGGTTTGGTCGTGCCAGTTCTTCGCAACGTAGATTCTATGGGTTTGGCGCAGGTAGAAAAAGAGATTAGAAATTTCGGATTAAAAGCTCGAGACGGTAAGCTTTCCATTGATGAAATGACAGGTGGTACCTTTACTATCTCAAACGGTGGCGTATTCGGTTCGTTGTTATCGACACCAATCTTAAATCCGCCTCAAACTGCTATCTTGGGTATGCACAAAATTCAAGAGCGTCCGATGGCGGTCTCAGGTGAGGTAGTAGTACTACCAATGATGTATCTGGCGCTCTCCTACGATCACAGAATGATCGATGGTAAAGAGGCGGTTCAGTTCTTGGTTACCGTCAAAGAATTACTAGAAGATCCGACACGACTGCTGTTGGAAATTTAACTAAGGCGTGATGAAGCACCATGGCTTTTTAGCCGCGTCTAATGTTTCGCTTATCAAATTACAGAATTGAGAAAGAATTATGTCAAATGAATATGATGTTGTTGTTATCGGTTCAGGCCCGGCGGGCTATGTTGCGGCTATTCGATGTGCGCAGCAAGGCTTCAAAACTGCTTGCATAGAAAAGTGGCTAAATAAAACTGATAAACCTGTATTTGGCGGAACCTGCCTGAACGTCGGCTGCATACCTTCGAAGGCGCTTTTAGATAGCTCGCATAAATATATGGATGCGCAAAACCATTTAGAAGCGCATGGCATTAGCGTCGGTAATTTAGAGATTGATGTTCCTGCGATGATTGCACGTAAAGACAAGGTTGTAGATCAGCTTACCTCCGGGATCAAAGGCCTATTCACGGCAAATAAAGTCGATGGCATCGCCGGAACGGGCAAGGTTACAGGCACTAACAAGGTTGTAGTTACAGACAGAGATGGTAAGCAGCAAGAGCTGGCAACAAAACATATTATTATTGCGGCAGGTTCGGTTCCGATCAATATCCCTCCAACTCCTATCGATCATGAAACTATTGTTGACTCAACCGGAGCATTGGAGTTTCAGGAGGTGCCCAAGCGTTTGGGCGTGATTGGTGCCGGTGTAATTGGATTAGAGCTAGGCAGCGTCTGGGCGCGATTAGGTGCTAAAGTTACTGTGCTCGAAGCACTGGACGATTTTCTGCCGATGGTTGATCGCCAGATTGCAAAAGAATCGATGAAGATACTGACTAAGCAAGGACTAGACATAAAGATGGGCAGCCGGGTATCTGGCAGCAAACTTACTGGCAAGGGTACGAAAAAGGCAGTCACCGTAGAATACGCTGACAAAGATGGCGAACAGACAGAGACTTTCGATAAGCTTATCGTAGCTGTTGGACGAAGACCATTTACTGACTCCCTGCTTGATGAATCTGTGGGCGTTGAAAAGGACGAGCGCGGCTTCGTAAAAGTGAACAAACAGTGCGCCACTAACATCCCATCTATCTATGCAGTCGGCGATGTTGTGCGCGGTCCGATGCTCGCACATAAAGGCATGGAAGAGGGCGTGATGGTTGCCGAAAGGCTTGCGAATAAAAAGACGCAGGTAAACTACGACCTAGTGCCATCGGTCATCTACACCCATCCTGAAATAGCTTGGGTCGGTAAGAATGAAGAGGAATTAAAGGCAGAGGGCGTAGAAACAAATATCGGCGTGTTTCCTTTTGTGGCAAGTGGTCGTGCCTTGGCAGCAAACGATGCCGACGGCATGGTTAAGCTAATCGCAGATGCCAAGACTGATAGGATATTGGGTTGTCATATAGTTGGTGCTAGCGCTGCGGACTTGTTGCAGCAAATTGTTATCGCTATGGAGTTTAGTGCCAGTGCAGAAGATATAGGCTTAACCATGTTTTCGCATCCGGCTCTTTCTGAAGCCGTGCACGAGGCAGCTCTAGCAGCAAATGGTCATGCAATACACATTGGCAATCGCAAGCGCCGCAAGTAGTTTTTCTGCTCTACCGCTTGTGGATAAGTTAGATAAATGGATGGAACATAAATGAATTTACATGAATATCAGGCGAAGCAGCTATTTGCCGAATACGGGCTTCCCGTATCAGAAGGCATTGCCGTAGATACTGCTAGCGAAGCCGCGGCTGCCGCTAGACAAATTGGTGGCAGCAAATGGGTTGTTAAAGCTCAGGTGCATGCAGGGGGCCGAGGTAAGGCGGGAGGCGTTAAGTTGGTTGACACGCCGGAAGCGGCCGAAGCCTTTGCAGCGCAATGGCTAGGCAAAAAAATGGTCACGTATCAAACCGATGCGCAAGGTCAGCCTGTCAGCAAGGTTCTTGTGGAAACTTGTACAGATATTGCTCAGGAGCTTTATCTTGGAGCGGTAGTAGACCGATCTTCGCGGCGCGTAGTATTCATGGCCTCGGTTGAGGGTGGTGTAGAAATAGAGAAAGTCGCTGCGCAGACGCCTGAAAAGATATTAAAAGCTGAAATCGATCCTTTAACTGGCGCGCAGCCTTATCAGGCTCGAGATTTAGCATTTCGTTTGGGTCTAAAGGGCGTGCAGATTAAACAATTCACGAAACTATTTCTTGGTTTGGCTAAACTGTTTCATGACATGGATCTAGCTTTGCTCGAAATTAACCCTCTGGTTATCACAGATGAAGGCAATCTGCATTGCCTGGATGGCAAGATCAACATCGATGGCAACGCAATGTACCGTCAGCCTAAGCTGCGCGAGATGCACGATTCGAGTCAGGACGATGAGCGCGAGGCGCAGGCGGCACAGTGGGAACTCAACTATGTAGCTTTAGATGGCAATATCGGCTGTATGGTAAACGGAGCAGGTCTGGCTATGGGTACAATGGACATCGTCCAATTACATGGTGGCAGCCCAGCTAACTTCCTAGATGTCGGCGGCGGTGCAACCAAGGAACGCGTTACTGAAGCGTTTAAAATTATTCTCTCCGATGAGAACGTGGCGCTGTACTGGTCAATATTTTTGGCGGAATCGTGCGCTGCGATCTAATAGCCGAGGGCGTGATTGGCGCAGTCAATGAAGTAGGGGTGCAAGTGCCTGTGGTAGTTCGTTTAGAAGGTAATAATGCCGAGTTGGGCCGAGAAGTATTAGAGAAGAGTGGGTTGAATATTATCGCAGCGACCAGCCTTTCCGATGCGGCTGAAAAAGTCGTCACAGCAGTTGGAGGCGCACAATGAGTATTTTAATAGACAAGAACACTAAGGTAATCTGCCAAGGCTTTACCGGCTCGCAAGGTACATTTCATTCCGAGCAAGCCATAGAATATGGCACGCAGATGGTAGGTGGCGTAACGCCAGGTAAGGGTGGTCAGGTTCATCTCGATTTGCCGGTATTTAATACGGTGCAGGCAGCGTTCGACGAAACTGGAGCTGACGCCTCAGTAATTTATGTTCCAGCAGCATTCTGTAAGGACTCTATCCTTGAGGCGGCGAATTCCGGAATTAAATTAATTGTTTGTATCACCGAGGGCATCCCAACGTTAGATATGTTGGTAGCGAAAGAAAGCTGTGACCAGCTAGGCGTGCGATTAATCGGGCCTAACTGCCCGGGAGTCATTACTCCGGGCGAATGTAAGATTGGCATCATGCCTGGGCACATTCATCTGCCAGGTAAAGTTGGTATCGTTTCCCGTTCCGGAACGCTCACGTACGAGGCTGTCAAGCAAACTACCGATCATGGCTTCGGACAATCATCCTGTGTTGGTATCGGCGGCGACCCTATTCCAGGTTCTAACTTCATCGATATACTCACTCTTTTTGAGGCAGATGCGAAGACTGAAGCGATTGTAATGATTGGAGAAATTGGCGGCACTGCCGAGGAAGAAGCTGCAGCGTATATCAAAGCTAATGTGAGCAAGCCAGTTGTCGCTTACATTGCTGGTGTAACTGCACCTGCTGGCAAACGCATGGGCCATGCTGGTGCAATAATCTCTGGTGGCAAGGGTACAGCTGACGAAAAATTTGCCGCACTCCAAGATGCAGGTGTGAAGACTGTTCGCTCTCTCGCTGAAATAGGAAATGGTCTTTCCGACATAACTGGCTGGTAGTTTTCCAGGCAGTTATGTCCTATTATTTCCCTCCTTAAAATCTCCACGAACTATCCCCAAGGCTGCTCTTAACTATTACTCGCATCGCGCTTAACTTTTCTTATTCAAAGGGTTCTAAAAGCGCGATGTAGTGTGCTAGTCTTACTCAAAATTCATGCATAAAACGCTGAATTTAAGGGACTATTTAGCTTCTATAATTACCACCAATAGTAAAGCTAATTGATTGGTTACGAACCGTCTCAAACTTTTAGAGTTTGGGTAGATTGGTAACCATAGGTAATCTTGGTTCAAGAAAACTGTCAATTGCGAGGGGTTTAGAAAAACTTCGACATCTTTTGACAGTTAAGCGAGCTGTTAGCTGGCTGGCACTAAGAAAAATAGTTTGTTTTGACTGAGCTAGTTATTGCTGATTTCTTGACCTGAAGCAAAAGCTTGATAGTTCAGATCTGATTATTTAACAAGAAAATAGGATGGCATATGAAAAACCGTCGAATTACAAATATGAGTATGACTGCTCTTGCATTGCTCATGTCTTGCATCATGGCTTCGGCTCAAGCTGCGGAAATTCTCGTAGATAGCAGTATTCTTGATCAGGCTATGGACGTTATAGGGGCTAAGAACACTGAAGCCGCTGCAGTACAGGAAGAAATTAACCGTTTAGCGAATTCAACAAGCTCTACGTTTGAAGATTTTAAGCGACAGAACGACGCATTAGAGGCACTACTGGTGCTGAATGCGGGATTTCGTAAGTCAGTCTCTATCCAGGAAGCCAATATCGCCACCTTGGATGAGTCTATCGCAAGCGTTGAATCAATCACTCGCGAGATTCCGCTATTGATGGAAAAGATGCTTTCTAGCATCGAGCAATTCGTCGAACTGGACTACCCCTTCCAAGTCGAAGAGCGTGCCAACCGGCTTCAATTTGCCAGAGACGCCATCGATAATCCGGACGTATCTATCGCGGAGAAATTCCGTCAAGTTCTGGTGATCTATCAAACAGAAGCGACCTACGGCCGCACTAACGCTACTTATCCAGATACCATCGCGATTGGCGGCGCTGAACGCGATGTAAATATCGTAAGAATAGGTCGTGTAGCTTTGATGTATCAAACTACAGACCGTCAAGTTACTGGAGCCTGGGACAATAATGCTCGGCAATGGATTGAACTCCCCGCCGGTGAATACAGAACGGCAGTACAGACTGCTATCCGCGTCGCATCAAGCTTAGATGCACCTAAAATCATTGAACTGCCTGTATTGGCTCCGGAGGTGGCACAATGAGAAATCTAATTAAGATTACCGGCCTAACGGCTACAGCCTGTCTACTTGGACTGACTTCTAACTTTGTTTTGGCACAGAATGCTTCCTCTCTTTCGGGTCTACTGGACTTGGTTGAGAATGATCGCATTGCTGAGTCTGCTGAGTATGTGCAGCGTCAACAGGAATTTGAACAGAACGCGACTAATCAGCAACAGATTCTCGACACCACTAACGAACGAATTGTTGAGCAAGAGCAAACACAATCCAACCTTAGTGACCAGTTTGAAGCTAACGAAATCATTATCCGTGACAAGCGCGACATCCTACGCGACCGTCGTGGTGACTTGAACGAACTCTTCGGTACGCTGCAGGGCGTGGCTGGCGACTTCTTGAGCAACTTTGAAAATTCACTGATCAGTGCGCAATATCCTGGTCGATCTGAGTTTATTGAAAGTTTCATCGCAAAAGCAGGCAGCACTATTGAGCAGTTGAACCCCGAAGAAATAGAGCGCTTCTGGTTTTATATGCAACAGGAAGTTGTTGAATCTGCACGCATTTCAAAATATAACGGTGATGTCGCATTGCCTACAGGAGAAACTGCAAACCGCAGCATCACTCGTATTGGTAACTTCAACGTGATTTCAGAAGGCGAGTACCTCAGTTACGATGGCGATATCGGTCACCTTCAAGTTCTACCAAAACAACCTGCAGCTGGCATGCTAGCTGCGGCAAGCGCGCTGGAAAGTTCAACTAGCGGGTTTACAAAAATCGGTATTGACCCGACTGGTGGTGTAGGTGGCCAGGTAATGGCTAATCTGGTTAACTTTCCATCGGTAGAGGAGCAGGTTAGAAATAATTCCGGCCCTATTGGCTTCATCATTATCGGTGTTGGTATTGTAGGGATTTTGATTGGCTTCTTACGTCTTCTAATATTGTCTCTGGTATCTATAAAGGTTCGCAGTCAACTTAAGAGCGACAAGCCATCTAAGAACAATCCACTAGGTAGAGTCTTGCTAGTAGCTGAGTCTAATCCAACTGCAGATACTGAAACTTTAGAGCTCAAGCTTGGTGAAGCGATTCTACAAGAAACGCCTTCACTCGAAAGCATGCTGACACTAATTAAGATGATTGCGACTATCGCGCCTCTGGGCGGATTGCTTGGTACGGTTACCGGTATGATCACTGTATTCCAGCAGATCACGGTATACGGAGCGGGTGACCCGACTATTATGGCAGGTGGTATTTCATCGGCATTGATGACTACTGTGCTCGGTATTGTTGTGGCAATTCCTACTATCTTTATGCATACAGTAGTGAAGAGCCGTGCTGACAACATCATCCATATCCTGGAAGAGCAGGCTACTGGCATGATCGCGCAGAAAGCTGAACAGTCTGCGAATCGCTAGCCAGTAAGCGGAGGAAGGGTCTATGTATTTTGCATTTTTGGACATTACTGATTCAGTGACACTTTTTATGGAGCGTGGTGGTCCGGTGCTTAACGTCATCGCCATACTTCTTTTAGTGAAGTGGTCGCTAGTATTTGAGCGAATTTGGTATTTGAATACAACCCATAAAGCCAATGTGAAGAACACCTTGGCTGCATGGAATGCACGCTCGGACACTAAGTCGTGGAGCGCGCATCAGATTCGTACCATGATGATTTCAAAAATTTCATTGGATGTTCGAAACACGCTGCCGATCATCGAAGTACTCGTTACCATCTGTCCACTTCTTGGGTTGATTGGAACGGTGACTGGAATGATCACGGTGTTTTTCGTCATGGCTGTTACTGGCGGTGGTGATGCAAAGTCAATGGCGGGTGGAGTGTCTATGGCAACCATACCAACAATGGCGGGAATGGTAGGTGCTATCTCGGGGATTTTCGCTTCTAACTACTTGAAGGCGAAAGTTGATCGCGATATGGAGCTACTTGAAGATCATTTACCGTTGAGCGACTAATTGCCTATTGGGGTCAAGCTTTACTAAAGAGCTTGGCCCCACAATAGTGTCTTATTTATTGATCGAAATTATTTGAATCAAGGTGGAATAATGAAATCAGGTTTAATGAAAAGGAAGGACGACGAAGAAGCAGGTGAGATTGATCTCACCCCTATGCTCGATGTTGTTTTTATCCTTCTAATCTTTTTTATCGTGACCTCCGTGTTCGTCACCGAAGCGGGTATCGAAGTCACTAGACCGGAAGCCTCGACAGCTGAAAGCAAGAAAGGTGACCTTATACTTATTGCAGTAGGACAAAGTGGCGATATCTGGATAGATGGAGATCAAGTTGATCCGCGATTTATCCGATCACGTTTTGAGCTGAGGCTAGCTGATGCTCCTAATTCAGCAGTGATAATTCAAGCGGACTCTGATGCCGATAATGAACAAGTTATGCTCATTTTGGAAGCAGCCAGGGAAGCGAATATTCTCGATGTATCAATTTCAGCGGAGGCATAGACTATGATGATTCTAATTAGATGGGCAGTTTCCATGCTAATGGCAGCCGGCATAACTTTGGGTCTGTTCTATTTCATGCAGGCTTTGATCGCGACAGGCGCAGACCTCGACCAACGCGTCTCTGTGGTAAAGATTGTCGATGCAACAATGCCCGAAATTTTGTTGGAAGTTATCGAAGAAATTGATAAGCCAGAACCTATCCAGGATGACACCGAAGTTGTAGAAGATGTTCAAGAGCGTCAGGTGAATTTGTCTGATGGCCCGTCTCTAAACATTGAGCGTGCATCTGTAGAGATAGATACTGGCCTGCAATTGAGTAATGCATCAATATCTGCGACAGACGGCGACATGTTACCACTCGTTGCAATAGCGCCCCAATATCCAACTCGTGCAGCACAGCGAGGAATTGAAGGATGGTGTTTAGTTAGTTTTACAGTTAACGGTCTTGGCAACGTTGTAGAAGACTCAGTTGTTGTTGTAGATGCTGAGCCCCGCTCAATGTTCGATCGCTCGTCAATCCGTGCCGCTGGTAGATTCAAATTCCAACCACGCGTTGTTGATGGACAAGGCGTTGCTGTAGAAAATGTACAGTACGTGTTCCGCTATGAACTCGAGGACAACTAATGATGAGACTACTTAACAAATTTAGGCTGGGGTACCTCATGGCGGTGCTCAGTGTCGCTATGTTGCCTATTTCATACGTAACTGCAGGAGAGGAGCAGCGTGCACCGCCTGCAGCGAGAACGTCAGGCACATTAGGTCCTGCTGTCATACGTGCCATTACCGAAATTCAAAGTTTATTACAACCTGAAGACGAAGAAGAAGAGCCTGATTACGTGGCTGCAAAGCTTGAGCTGGATGAACTCCGCGAGCGTCGCTTCGAGCGCATGAATGATTTTGAAAAATCAACATTACTCAGTTTCTACACAAACTATTACCTCAATACGGAAGATTACGTTGGTGCCATTGGCATATTCGAAGAGATGCTCGAAATTGAAACATTACGAGAAGACCAACGGTTACGTACTCATAGATCCCTAGGCCAATTGTATGCTTCTGAGGAAGAATGGCAGGGCTCGATTGAAAATTATGAGGCATGGCGTAATTTGTCTGAATTAGAAGAAGAAGTGGTTTTTCGTGGACTCTCTTACGCGCACTTTCAATTAGAAGACTTTGAATCGGCAAAGCCATTTTGGATAGATCGTATGGAGTTAATGCTTGCTAATGGCGAAGCTCTAGATAGGGACGATTACTCTTACCTGAACGGACTGTACTTCACATTAGAGGATTATGCGTCAGCGCTAGAGCTTACGAAGACCATGATCGTACTATTCGACGATAGAGCTGATTGGCAGAACCTCAGTGCAATCTATTCGAGCTTAGAAGAAGACGACCGCGGTGTGCAGGCACTGAATCTCTTTTATTTGAAAGGATTGATGGAGGATGACACACGCTATATTAGCCTAGCGCAATCTTTGGCGGGAATTGATGCTCCGTACACTGGAAGTAAAATACTTGTAGAAGGTATGGAGAAGGAAATCGTCGAAAAAGACGAGGAAAATCTTACACGTCTGACCCAGATGCACTTAATGGCGAGTGCGTATGAGGAAGCGCTGGAGCCTGCTATGGATGCAGCTGAAGCTGATGAAACAGGTGACGGCTACGACACGCTGGGTTACATCCATTACGTGCTGCATGACTATGAGTCAGCAGCAGAAGCATTTCAGTCAGCTATCGATAAGGGCGAGCTTAGTGATCGCTCTGACACGCTGATGTTCCTGTCGCGTGCCCATTTAGAGTTGCGTAACTTCGACGCAGCTGCAGACGCAGCTACAGACGCAGCAGACGCCGGTGATGAGCGTGCAAGCAATTCGGCTCGGGATTTCATCCGTGCGATAGAAGGACGTCGTACATTCTACAATACAATTTCTGGGCGCAAGGAAGATGCCATAGACTTCTATCAGCCTTATCCGCCATTACAGTAAATTGAGGTAGTAGGGGGAGCTTGAAATACCAGGCTAAGCCCCCATTTAAGACCCAATCATGCAGCAAGTACTGCAGATTGGGTTTTTTTATGGGTTGATTTTTCGACTTAGCCAGCGAACATAACGAGGATTAGTTAATGGCAGCACAGAAAGCGGAAACCAGAGGATTCGAGACCGAAGCGAAACAGTTACTTCAGTTGATGATTCACTCTCTTTATAGCAACAAAGAGATTTTCTTGAGGGAACTGATATCGAATGCTTCGGACGCAGCGGATAAATTGCGATTTGCTGCTCTTTCTCAGCCTGAGCTACTGGAAAGCGGCGGAGAGCCGAAGGTGCAGATTGATTTTGACACCGAGAAGAACATCCTCGTCATCAGCGATAACGGCATTGGTATGACTAGAGACGAGGTGATTAGCAACCTCGGGACCATTGCTAAATCGGGTACAGCACAATTTTTGGAGAATTTGACCGGGGATCAAAAGAAGGATTCCCAACTAATCGGCCAGTTCGGTGTTGGTTTCTATTCGGCCTTTATCGTCGCCGATAGGGTAGAGGTGCGAACCCGTAAAGCAGGTACTTCTGAAGAAGCAGCGACTTTATGGGTTTCCGAAGGAGAAGCAGACTATTCACTTGAGGCTACGCTTAAGTCGAGCTCCGGCACGGAAATTACGCTGCACCTCAAGACCGAGGAAAAAGAATACGCCGAGAGTTATCGCTTGCGCAGTATCGTAAAAAAATACGCTGATCATATTTCTATTCCTGTCTTGATGCAGAAAGAAGACCTGGGCGGTGCGGATACGGATGAAGATGGTGAAGCGAAGAAAGAGCAAGAGAAACCCCTAGAGTATGAGGCTGTCAATGAAGCAAAAGCGCTTTGGACTCGCTCTCGTCGGGATGTGAAAGCAGACGAGTACAAAGAATTTTACAAATCGGTTAGCCATGATTTCGAAGATCCACTTGAATGGAGTCATAATAAAGTAGAGGGAAAGCTTGAATACACAAGCTTGCTGTATGTGCCGGCGCGCGCACCGTACGATTTGTGGAATAGAGATTCTGCGCGGGGGCTAAAGTTATATGTTCAGCGTGTTTTCATTATGGATGATGCGGAACAATTCTTGCCGCTCTATCTACGCTTCATGCAGGGCATTGTAGATTCGAATGATATTTCGCTTAACGTTTCGCGTGAAATCCTACAGAAAGATCCCGTGGTAGATTCTATGCGCAGCGCATTAACCAAGCGTGCTTTAGATATGCTAGGCAAAATGCGCAAAAAAGATAAAGATAAATATAACGGTTTCTGGAATGAGTTTGGTCAGGCCTTAAAAGAAGGCCCTGCTGAAGATTTCGCGAACAAAGAGAAGATTGCAGAGCTTTTACAATTCACAACTACTCATTCGGAATCAGATTCACAAGATCAATGCCTCGATGATTACGTTTCACGTATGAAGGATGATCAAGAGAAAATTTACTATCTTGTCGCAGACTCTGCAAAAGCAGGTCGCAATAGTCCTCATCTTGAGATCTTTAAGAAGAAGGGTATTGAAGTGATACTGATGCATGATCGAATCGACGAGTGGTTAATGAGCCACTTGCAGGACTTCGATAGTCGTCAATTTCAAGACATAAGCCGCGGCGAATTAGATCTCGGGAAGTTGGAAGACGAAGAAGATAAAGATATACAGGAAAAGACCGAGAAAGAATTCGTGAAATTGGTTGAGCGAATTAAGGAAAACCTTGGCGATAAGGTCAAAGAAGTCAGAGTTACTCATCGCTTAACGGACTCGCCGGCATGTCTCGCCGTAGATGATCACGACATGGGTATGCAGATGAGAAAGATAATGGAAGCTTCGGGCCAGTCAGTGCCTGAAACAAAGCCTATTTTTGAGATAAATGCGACTCACCCCTTAGTAGTAAAACTAGATAAGGAAGCGGACGAAGATCGCTTTGGCGATATAGTCTCTATCTTGTTTGGCCAAGCTGGTCTTGCTGATGGTGTGCAGCTAGAAGATCCCGCAGATTTCTCCGCGCGACTTAATAAGCTGCTATTAGAGTTAGTGGCTTAGTCTAGGGTGTAGCGAGGAAAGTGACGTTCTTGCAGTAGTATTTCTGCTGCAAGAAGCGGCTACATTTTTTCGAGGGTTTCAATGCCTAGCAAGTCAAGACCCTGGTGGAGTGTGGCTGCCGTAAGAGCGGACAACGCGAGACGCGAGTCTCTGAGCTGTGCATCAGCTTTTAGAATAGGGCATGACTCATAAAAGCGCATGAACATGCCTGCTAGTTCATAGAGATAATTGCACAATAAATTCGGATAGCAATCTCTTGCCACCATGTCTGTGACCTCTGCTAGCTGCATAATCTTCAGTAACAAATTTCGCTCTGCCACCTCAGATAGAGAAGTAATTTGCACACCCTCTAAGCCGGAATTCTGTTTTCTTAATATGCTGCGAATCCGCGCATACGCATACATAAGATACGGTGCCGTATTGCCTTCGAATGACAACATGCTGGACCAATCGAAAACGTAGTCGCTAGTTCTATTCTTTGATAGATCCGCGTACTTAACAGCGGCAATACCTACCTTCTCAGCGATCTTAAGGTAGGTTGTTTCGTCTAGGCCTGGATTCTTCTTTGAAACCAGTTCGTGAGCACGTCGTATCGCCTCATCTAGTAAATCTACTAGTTTGATGGTATCGCCTGAGCGAGTCTTAAACGGTCTGCCATCGCTTCCCATCATTGTGCCGTACGCGATATGTTCCAGCGAGATATTTTCCGAGGCAAATCCTGCCTCACGCCCAACGGCGAACACCTGTTGAAAGTGCAGTGACTGCCGGGCATCGACAACATACAGTGAACGTTCTGCTTTTAGATCAAAAGAACGAAATTGAACAGCGGCAAGATCGGTCGTGGCATAAAGATAGCCGCCGTCTGTTTTCTGAATGATAACAGGTAACGGCTCGCCGTCTTTCCCGGTAAACTCCGGTAAGAATACACAGCGCGCGCCATTAGAAATTGAAAGCAGGGAAGCCTCCTCCAATTTCTTTACAACACCTTCCAAGTCTTTGTTATAGAAACTCTCTGCCTTGAGGTCTTTACGGCTTAGCGTTACATTGAGCTTGTCATATAGTGCCTGGCAGTGCTTCAAGGATTCATCGATGAATTGCTGCCAAACTATTAAGTGATCTGCATCACCACCCTGAAGTTTCACAACACTGCCGCGCGCCGTGTCGGCAAACTCTGGGTCAGCATCAAATCGTTCCTTCGCTGCCCGGTAAAAAGATTCAAGGTCGGCAAGCTGGGTTGGCAGATCGCCTTGCGAGACGCTGAGTTCGCGCATATAGGAGATCAACATTCCAAACTGCGTTCCCCAATCACCAACGTGATTCTGCCGTATTATTTCGTGACCTTGGCGTTCAAGCACACGCGCTAGGCAATCGCCTATGATAGTGCCGCGCAGATGCCCAACGTGCATTTCCTTAGCCAAATTGGGCGAAGAGTAATCGACCACGATCTTATCGACTTTGTTTGTGGTCGGTATAAGTTTTCGCGTATCGTTCTGAATCTCAGATGCGCGCTGCATTAAAGCGGTATCCGATAGGTGGATATTGATAAAGCCAGGGCCGGCTACTTCTAACTTCGCTATGAGGGGGTTCGCATCAGCAGTTATTTTTTCAACTACATCGCTAGCAAGTTGCCTGGGATTGACTGCAACTTTCTTTGCTATCGACATGATTCCATTACTTTGATAGTCACCGAATTCCGGCTTAGATGCGGTTATGACATTCGGATCGCAATCAGCGAGGCCCGAGACATTGCTTAGGGCATCGCCAACGAGCTGATTTAGTGTGTGTTTGAGGGTATTCATGATTTAGGCAAGCGCAAAAAGGAAAGAATTGTACACCATTATTCGAAGCGCAGATTGGTGTAAAATAGCGAATTCTTGAAATTAGTGAAATCTTAGTAACTTTAATCCTGCTATTAACCATTAGACCTTAATCCTAGGTCATAGCCAGAGGAAGTCCGTGAAAAGCAATACACGTCTCAGTGACGGCGTCCAACTGGTTCGCGTCGAAAAGTCTCATGTTGGTCAGCGTCTGGATAACTTCCTTATTAGGCATCTCAAAGGCGTTCCTAGAACGCGTGTATACCGACTGATCCGTCGAGGTGAGGTTAGGATTAATAAGAAGCGATGTAAACCTGACCGGAAGCTGGAGTTGAGGGATGAAGTCCGCATTCCACCCTACACATCTAACTACAGCGAACAG
>CALSUH010000031.1 GCA_943789485.1 uncultured Pseudomonadales bacterium | reverse complement strand
CTCATGCCACTTGGTTATGAGATCACCCTGTTTGAAAAAGACGCGCTTAGCGGCGGAGCCATGCGCACTCAGATCCCTCGATTCCGCCTTCCCGCGGAAGTGTTAAACGAGGAGCTAAATTATATTCTAGAAATGGGTGTTAATTGTCGTTTTGGTGAAGAAATTACCAGCATGCGTGATATTTTGGCCGAAGGCTACGATGCTGTATTTGTTGGCACCGGCGCGCCTCTCGGCAAATGGTTAGATTTACCGGGGCATGACGAGGCAAAGGACAATATACATACCGGGATCGAATGGCTAGCAAGCGTTGCCTTCGAACATATTTCGAGTGTGGGTAAGAACGTAATCGTACTCGGTGGCGGCAACACCGCGATGGACTGTTGCAGAACTTCCAAACGCATCGGTGGTGAATCGGTAAGCGTCGTAGTGCGCAGCGGCTTCGATGAGATGAAGGCCTCGCCTTGGGAAATCGAAGATGCAATGAACGAAGACATACCAATACTGAACTTCCATGTGCCGAAGCGCTATATAATCGAGAACGGCAAACTCGTCGCCATGGAGTTTGAAAAAGTTCGTAAAGAAATCGATGAGAATGGCAGACGAAAGCTTGTACCAACCGGAGAAGATCCAGCAATAGTGCCCTGTGACGATGTGCTCTGTGCTATTGGGCAAGAGAACAGCTTCCCTTGGATCGAAAGAGACCTAGGCATCGAATTTGACCAATGGGAAGTACCCGTCCTCAACAAGTCCACATTTCAATCGAGTCATGAGAAAGTTTTTTTTGGCGGCGATGCAGCTCTCGGGCCCGACAATATCATTACCGCCGTCGCACATGGGCACGACGCCGCCGTATCCATCCATATGCAGTGCGAGAAACTAGACATCACTAAGCGCCCTGATCCGCTCACTAATCTTAGCAGTCAGAAGATGGGCATCCACCAGTGGTCTTACGACAACGACATTAGCGCATGACCTGCGTTTCGCGGTACCTCATGCCGACAAGCAAGCTAACGCTGAATGACATCAACGTTGAAGTAGAGCTCGGGTTCGACGAACAACTCGCGCTCAACGAGACGAAGCGCTGCCTGAACTGCGATGTGCAAACCGTGTTCACCGACAAACTGTGTATCGAGTGTGATGCCTGTGTGGACATCTGCCCTACCGACTGCATCACGTTTACCCCGAACCAGGATGAAGCCGAAGCTCAGAGCCAACCTTCTCGCCCCAGCCGAGAACGAGGAGCAAGACCTCTACGTTTCCGGATCTGTTAGCGGGCACCGGGCGCATCATGGCGAAGAATGAAGACCTGTGTCTGCACTGTGGTTTATGCGCCGAGCGCTGCCCCACAAACGCCTGGGACATGCACAAATATTTATTCAACACGGCCAAAGCGGAAAACACATGTCAGAGTTAATTCAGAGCTCCAAGGTCGCTGCCCTGACCAAGATCAATGACTGCGTAGTTAAATTTGCCAACGTAAACGGTTCAGGCTCCGCGAGTGCTAATGGCATGTTCGCGAAGGCGGTATTTCGTATGGGAATACCCATTAGCCCGCATAACATCTTCCCGTCCAACATCCAGGGACTTCCCACTTGGTTTGAAGTGAGGATCAACGAGAACGGTTATTTGGGGCGGCGCGAAGGTGTCGATCTCATTGTCGCTATGAACGAGCAAACCATCGCTAAGGACATCGCCTCGGTAGTACCGGGTGGCTATGTGCTGTATGACTCCTCTAAAGTATTGGCGAATGAATTGTTACGCGACGATGTGACTTACCTTCCGATCCCTCTCAAAGACATTTGTCTGGAAGAATTCGAGAAGCCAACACAGCGGCAGTTATTCAAGAACATCGTCTACGTCGGCGCGCTCTCCGCGTTTCTCAATATCGACTTCAAAGTGCTAGCCGGACTAGTCAGCGATCAGTTTCGCGGCAAGGAAAAGCTTATCCCCCCAAATATTCATGCATTGGAACTCGGTCATCAATACGCTAGCGCTAATTTTGAATGTCCGCTCAATCTGCGCTTGGAGACAAGCGAGAAAAACAAAGGCAAGATTCTGATGGACGGCAATACCGCTACCGGCCTAGGCAGTGTCTATGGTGGCGCGACAGTAGCTGCTTGGTATCCACTGACCCCTTCAACTTCGGTAGTAGATAGCTTCGCCACGTACTGCAAACGCCTGCGCATCGATGCGGGCACCGGCAAGAAAAAATACTCTATTGTGCAGGCTGAGGATGAACTCGCGGCAATAGGCATAGCGATAGGCGCAGGCTGGAATGGTGCCCGCGCATTTACTGCAACTAGTGGCCCAGGCATCTCATTGATGCAAGAATTTCTTGGGCTTGCGTACTTCTCCGAAGTGCCAATCGTACTTTTTAATATTCAACGAGTTGGCCCGTCTACCGGCATGCCAACACGCTCACAGCAAGGCGATTTGCTCTGTTGTGCCTATGCCTCTCACGGCGACACCAAGCATGTGCTGCTATTTCCCGCGAATCCTAGCGAGTGTTTTGACTATGCGGCAAGTGCGTTCGATATTGCAGACCGAATACAGTCTCCGGTAATAGTAATGAGCGATTTAGAGCTAGGCATGAACGAACAAATTTGTGATCCGCTCAATTGGGATGACAAACGCCGCTACGATAGAGGCAAGGTCCTAAACGCACAGCAGTTAGACGAAATTGAAAAGTACGGACGCTATCTCGACTCTGACGGCGACGGCATACCCTATCGAACCTATCCCGGCACCCATCCGCATAAGGGTAGTTACTTTACTCGTGGCAGCTCACACGACTCCTACGCCGCTTACACAGAAGATGGCAGCGTCTACGCTGAGGTAATGGACAGGCTGACACTTAAGATGAAGACGGCCGTTAACTATCTTCCAGAACCAGAATTCTCCGAGACCACTTCAAACAATTTGGGCTTGGCCTTTATAGGCACTACAACTAGCGCTATCAAGGAAGTTCTCGATAGTTTAGCCAAAAAAGGCATAACACTAGATACGATGCGAATTCGCGCATTCCCATTTCACGACAGTGTCACGGAATTCTTCGCCGCACATCAACTAGTCTATGTGATTGAACAGAATCGTGACGCGCAGCTGAAAAGCCTCCTCAAGATTGAATGCAATATCCACGAAGAAAAAATGCACTCAATTCTTAGCTACGATGGCTTATTAATTACGGCGCAGCACATTGAAAAATCTATTATTGATTCCATGATCGACGTGGATGCAAGCGGAGAAGTTCCCGCGTAAAACGGCTGCAACTATGAGTTATATAAATAAACCAAAATTCAAACACCCGCAGATACAGACTAATGATATCGGTCTAACGCGCAGAGATTATGAAGGCACTCTGACTACTCTCTGTGGGGGTTGCGGGCACGATTCGATCAGCGCAGCTATCATTCAAGCCGCCTCTGAAATGTCTCTAGAACCACATAGAGTTGCCAAAATTTCCGGCATCGGTTGCTCCTCAAAAATACCTTCCTATTTTCTCAGTAAGGCCCATGGATTTAATTCCGTTCACGGTCGTATGCCTTCTGTCGCGACTGGCGCTAATATTGCTAACAAAGACCTCTACTACGTTGGGGTATCAGGCGATGGCGACAGCGCGTCTATAGGGCTTGGCCAATTCTGCCATATCGTCAGGCGTCGCATAAACATGCTATACATCGTAGCCAACAATGGCACCTACGGTCTGACCAAGGGTCAGCTTTCAGCTACGGCTGATATTGGCTCTAGAACCAAATCAGGCGAAAAAAGTCAGTTCGACAATATCGATATGGCTACGCTCGCAATCGAACTAGGTGCTAGCTTCGTTGCCCGTAGTTTCTCGGGAGACAAGAAGCAATTGATTCCCTTGCTGCAAGCGGGCCTCTCACATAAAGGTTTCGCGTTCATCGACGTGATCTCGCCCTGCGTGACATTCAACAACACAGACTTTTCGACCCATGGATACAAAAATACTTGGGAGAACTACATGTCTCTAAGCGAAGTAGACTTTGTACCAATGCGCGAGGAGATAACCACGAGCTACGCCGCAGGAAAGGAAAAAGAAATAACTCTGCACGACGGCTCGGCAATCCACCTCCATAAGACAAGCAACGACTACGACCCAACGGATAAAGAGAACGCTTTGCATCACATCAATGCCTTCAAGAAGCAAGGCAAGATCGCGACAGGCCTACTTTATATCAATCAGTCTACGTCTGACTTGCATGAATTGCAGGAAACCGTAGACAAGCCCCTGAACAACCTAGACAACCAAGAATTGTGCCCTGGCAGCGAAGTGCTAAAGGATATTAATAATACGTTCCGGTAGTGTTTTTATCGCTGCTCTTTGATTAGGTCGTAGGCGGCCTTAATTGCTTGCGTCTTTTCAGTTGCGATATCGATCATCTCTTCGGGCAAACCTTTTGCCACTAGCTTGTCGGGATGATGCTGGTTCATCTGCCTTCTATAGGCCTTCTTCAGTTCAATATCACTGCACTTAGCCGTCACGCCTAACAATTCGTAGGACGCCTTAATCTTCTCTATTGATGACGCACTATCATTGAAGTGAGCCTGGCCTGACAAGCGACTAATCAATGCGTCAAACTCAGCTTGCGAATAGCCTAAATTGCGAGAAATTTCCTCGATAACAGTTTTTTCACGCGCATCCAGCCGGCCATCAGCGAAGGCTGTAGCGACAATAATCTCTAAAAATATCTGTATTAAATTGCTGCGGCGCAAACACTCCCGCTTAAATTGTGCGAGCACCTCATAGACAGGGAAGTGCTTTTTTTTCCCCTCGTTAAAGAGGTTGATCGCGACAGTGCGTTGCTGTGGATTGAGGCGCATCTGGTCCATGACTCTTTCCGCCATGGCGATTTCATCGATAGTGACCTTGCCGTCGGACTTAGCGACATAGCCCATCAGCGCGAATGTCGTGGTAAAGAATACCGACTGCACGCGCTCAGTAGCGCCGAGTCCAAGCGAACCCTCTAACGAAAGACCATCCAGTCCCCCATCAAAATAATTGCCTAGGGCTGCACCTAGAACAGCCCCCAAGGGGCCACCCATCATAAAGCCGAATGTCCCGCCTACTACCTTTCCCCACCAACTCATATTACTACTCGTTACTATTGAAAATGTGCATTGCCATGAATTTTGGTTCGCCCACGCAGCCTAGAACCCAGGATCCAGTGTTGGTGCATCTCGACAACGTGTATTCGACACGGCTTAATCAAGAGGCCTACCACTGAAAAGGGAGTCTACTAGGAAATGAGCCGCTGAAACCAGCTCTTGTCTAATTCTCGTCTACATCCATCTAACTGTAATGCATACCGGCTTGAATTCACCTGCACACGAGCGGCGCTGTCCATTAACCATTGTTTATCCCTATAGGTAGCGCGTTGATAGCCGCCGTTGCCCTCGTGGTAGGCATAGTAAAGATGTACCGCATTATTGTTCGAGATGTTGCTTATCCGTGAAGAGTTCGCGTTATACCAAGCGACGAAATCGATGGCGTCTGAGAAATTTCTACGCGAGGCGCGAGTGTTGCCGGACTTCTGCTCATATTCCTGCCAGGTTTCGTCTAGAGCCTGCGCATAGCCATAAGCAGAACTTGGGCGACGACCCGGAAAAACCCATAGGAATTTTTCCCTAGCGGGTTTAGCACGGGACTGGAATGATGATTCTTGATAGATAATTGCCATGTTTACCGATATGGGAATACCCCACCGCCGCTGTGCACTTTTAGCAGCGCTATACCACCCTCTACGCTCCTCGAATATTTCGCAGATATTCGCGACGCTCTCTGGAGGCGAACTGGCACAAGCAGCGAGCAGCGAAACTAGCAGAGACAGACAGCTTGCCTTTGGGGCGTGAAATTTCATGGTATTTCGATTAAATCCTATTCAACTGTCCAGAAAACTTACCACTCAGGTAATTAGATCATCAAGTAGCACAATAAATTCCCCTTCATTAAGAATTTTTATACCTAATTCTTCTGCCTTGGTGAGTTTTGATCCAGCGCCCGGTCCAGCCACAATGCAGGAAGTATTCTTCGACACACTACCGGCGACCTTTGCCCCTAGGGAAATTAACTTGGCCTTTGCTTCGCTTCTAGGCATTTGCTCGAGGCTGCCCGTCAGTACATACGTTTCGCCCAGCAGTGGCTTTGCTAAGTCGTCGTTGCTAGGCTCTATGATTGGCCATGTCACACCGCTGTCCTGCAATTGCTCTATGAGGGCGACATTGTTCTTATTAGTAAAGAATACCCGAATATGCTCTGCCATTACCGGGCCGACAGCAGGCACTTTCACGAGGCTCGTCAGATCAGCGGCGATGATGCTCTCTAAAATGCCGAAATGAGTAGCCAGCTGTAATGCCGTAGCCTCTCCCACTTCCCGTATACCTAATGCAAATAGAAAGCGCGGCAAGGTTGTCTGTTTACTCTTGTCTATTGCGGCAACTAGGTTCGCCGCCGACTTGTCCCCCATACGCTCAAGGCCTACAAGTTGCTCGAGAGTAAGCGTATAGATGCCTGCCACACTTGTAATAACCTCTTTATTCACGAGCAGCTCTATAAGCTTATGGCCTAGACCTTCGATATCCATCGCACTGCGGGAAGCGAAATGTTTTATAGACTCCTTGCGCTGTGCCGGGCAAATTATGCCACCGCTGCAGCGATACAGAACGTCTCCATCTTTCTCTATAGCAGAAGCGCAGGCGGGACAGGTCTCTGGGATTGAGATGGGTTTTTCTCGTATCTTCTTAGACCCTTCATGGGGAATAACCTTAACGACCTTTGGTATTACGTCTCCGGCGCGACGCACGATCACACGATCGCCAATTCGCACCCCGAGGCGTTCGATTTCATCCATGTTATGTAAAGTAGTATTGCTCACGGTAACGCCGCCCACGAAGACGGGCTCAAGCCTGGCGACCGGTGTAATGGTGCCGGTTCTTCCTACTTGAAATTCAACATCGAGTACCGTTGTAGATTGTTCCTCGGCGGGAAATTTGTAGGCCATAGCCCAGCGCGGGCTGCGCGCATTTGTGCCAAGTTGCTGCTGTAACTCTACATTGTCTACCTTTAAGACGGCACCATCGATCTCATAAGACAAATCATTCCTCTTAGCTAACAGCGCCAAACAATATTTAAGGCAGGCATCGACTCCATTCTCCACACTGCGATCTGGGTTCACCGGAAGTCCCCACTTCTCGATCAAGGCAAATATCTCACTCAGCGCCTTCGGCAGCTTGATGCCTTCGACTAAGCCAATGCTGTAGCAATACATCCGCAGTGGTATCTTCGCCGACTTCCGAGGGTCGAGCTGTCGAATCGCACCGGCCGCTGTATTTCGAGGATTGACAAAAATTTTGCCACCCTCTTTCTCTGAGGTTTCATTCAATTTCTTAAAACCCAATTTATCAAGAAATATTTCGCCTCGAATTTCAATGACGGTATCTTTCTTTTGCGGTTTTAGTTGTAACGGAATACTACTGATCATGCGCACGTTGTGAGTAATGTCTTCGCCGGTCACGCCATCTCCGCGAGTGGCTGCCCGCTCTAACATTCCATCTTTGTACAGTAGGCTGACTGCTATACCATCAACCTTGGGCTCACAACTATATTGAATGCGAGTCTGTGTCTCTAGGCGTTTCTTGAGGCGTGACTCGAATGATTGCAGGTCGGCCTCATCGAAAACCTTGCTCAACGACAGCATGGCAATCTCATGCCTAACCTGAGTAAAACCTGCGACCGCTTCACCACCGACGCGCTGTGATGGGGAAGTTTCATCGAAAAGCTCGTTCTTAGTTTCTAGTTCTTCGAGGCGTCGCAGCAAGGCGTCGAAATCAGCATCGGGAATTTCTGGCGCGTCTTGAGAATGATACAGGCGATTGTGATGCTCGATCTCTCGCCGGAGCATGTCTACTTCCCGTAGGATTTTTTCAGGAACTGCCATAGAGATTAGTTCTGAGGTTGAACTCTAAAACTTGACTTGAAAATAGCTACTAACTTTTTAGCCACGTGCGGCTACAGTCTTGAGACGGCGCAACTCAAAGTCTCGAATTCGTTGACGATAGTGCTCGATAGTCTGCCCGGTCATGGCGTTTCTGTGATCGTCTTTAAGATCTCCGCCGAGCGTAGCACGAATCTCTTGCGCTACGCCTAACATTTGCTCGAAGGCATCTAGGTTGTTGATAGGCGTTGGCAGTGCTAGAAAAAAGCTAATTCCCAGCGTAGTGAACTCATCCATATTATTGAGATCAAAGGTGCCAGGGTTCAACATATTGGCAACGCTAAAAATAACGGTACCCTGGTGCTCCTTACTAAGCCGCTTATGGAAAATATTCATGTCGCCGAACTTTAGACCTGAAGTAATCAAGACCTGCAACAAGTCATCGCCGGTGAACACCCTGCCGTCTCTCGCAGCAACGTTGAGCACCAATACTTCCGAGTGCTCGAATTCTTCAGGATGCGCCTCCTGCTCTTCCGGTTCAATCTCCAAACTCGCAGTGCGCTTCTGATCCAACTCATCGGCAATTTCTTCACCAGTAGCGGACTCTGCATAAACAGACTCTTCATGTTCAACATCGTCAATATCTACTTGCGCATACTCTTCCTCAAGCAGCACATCATCAGGCTCGTCAACCGCTGCCGTTTTCATCTCGATAGTAGCGGTGGCAGAAGTGGCCAGTTGCGCTCCATCTACCGCTTCTCTGCTCTGCTTCGACTTCCGTGCGAACAGAGAAAACAGGGAACGACTGCTGTTCGATTTATTCACTACCTCTACTGCATTTTCGTCGATGTCATCGAAAAGGCCAGACTGATTAGCTTCACCGATCGACGGAGAATTACCGCCTATGCGATCACCTGCTGTCATTGAAAACTCATCTGCGCTGCTGTCCGCATCGAATAGAGCCGGCTGTTCCTGATGCCGCTCTCGTGTTAATTCTTGCTCGCTGAGTTCGGCTTGCTCATTGAGATCCTCATCGAAATCGCTTTCTTCATGACCGACATAACTGTCATCATCTATAATCTCGGCACTCGCGGGAGTATATCCCTCGAGCTCATCCTCTAATTCTGGCTCTTCAGTGTAATCTGGTGCAACAGAGCTCATCGTATCCACGTTTATTCTAACCTCATCCTCTTGTTCATCGTCCTCTTGTTCATCGTCTTCTAACTCTTCTTCATCGTAGTCAAACAGTGCCGAATCCAGATCGCTCTCATTCTGTGCAACGTGTTCCTGGTCGGCTTGCGACTCGAAATGATCGTCTTCTCTTTCTAACTCAGGCTCATCGTCGTCCCAGTCTTCGACGATACTGTGTTCCTGATTGGTAGCGGGGATGAAACCTTCTAATCCCTCAACTTTCTGCTGGTACTGGCGCGGAGGAATTACCCTCGCTGCCTTGGGGCCTGACAGCTCAACGGTATCCATAAGCACAGGGATGTGACCATCCGCTTCGGCATCAGTCAGGTTCAGGGATTTAGCCTTGGTTTCCGCTCGGTCCAGAGCATTATTCTGCCGATTCACTTCTTCTAGCGAGCGGGTTACTACGCGGGCGCCGCCGCCTGGCAACTCAGCCAGTTCTAGCGATTCTAGGTCGACGTTCTGAGGGATATTCTTATCTATGGCTAACTTGATCTGACCACGGCGAGCGTTGATCGCCACAAACAGACCTCTAAGGACCACAGCGACTATGGCTAAGCCCAGTAATAAGATAACTAGTTCGCGTCCATTCATAGGAAATCTACAACACTCCATAAGAAAGCGTTAAACGCTTAAATTTTTTTAATTTTATCTTACAGTTAGCACATTTTCTTTAGCACAGAAACGGGCTTATTGAAGCGAGGTACTTACAAGAGTAACTGAGAGGGCCGCCTAAGCCGCTACATGGCAGCCAATTCTGCCGCCTCTTCAATATCAACTGCAACGATCCTGGACACACCCGGCTCATGCATAGTCACACCCAGAAGCTGGTTCGCCATCTCCATAGTAATCTTGTTGTGAGTGATGAAGATGAATTGAACGCTCTGAGACATCTCCTTAACCAGGTTCGCATACCGGGCAACATTCGCATCATCCAGAGGAGCATCGACCTCATCCAGCATACAAAATGGCGACGGGTTCAGTCTAAAAATTGAGAATACCAGCGCGATCGCTGTCATCGCTTTCTCGCCACCAGACAGCAAATGAATCGTGCTATTACGCTTACCTGGCGGTCTGGCCATTATGGCGACACCGGTATTAAGCAGGTCTTCGCCAGTCATATCCAGATAAGCATGCCCGCCCCCAAATACTTTCGGAAACAGGTCCTGTAGGCCAGCGTTGATCTTGTCAAACGTTTCCTTAAAGCGCGAACGGGTTTCCTTGTCGATCTTACGAATCGCGTTCTCGAGGGTGCCTAGGGCTCTTGCAAGGTCTTCATTTTGCTTGTCTAGATAGATCTTGCGCTCAGATTGCTGCGCGTATTCATCAATAGCTGCAAGGTTGATTGGACCCAGACGCTGTATTCGATTCCCTAACTTCTCCAGCTCCTGCTCACATATTTCTTCGCTGAGTTCTTCCGGTAGGCTCTCTAGAACCTCCGCCAGTACAAACTTCGCCTGCTCCAGCTGCTCAAGTATGCCGTCACGCTTAACCGACGCGCCCTCACTTTTCAGCCGTTTGTGCATGAGGCTTTCTCGGACCTGATTGACCTGCTCCAACACCTGATTGCGCAGCTGCTCTAAAGCGCGCGTAGCATGCTCGTTCGCATCTACCTTAGCCTTCGCCTCGGCCAGCTCTTTCTCCACTTCCAGGCGTTGCTGCAATAAGGCTTCAAGGTTGCTACGCATCTTTGCTAACGGCTCATCGGCTGACGCTATCAGCTCCTGCAGCGAATCCATGCGTTCACGGCTACGCTGCACCTGTGTTGCCATCCTATCCATGGTCTCGCGCGTAGAGTGTAACTGCGACTGAACGGATTGCTGCTTAAGCGCTAGCTCGTGCGCTAAGTCTTTGTCTTTTCTCGATTTGTTCCTGCGTGATTCTAATGCCAATTGGCGCTCTTCGCGCTGTGTTTCTAGTAACTCGCGGCCTTCGACATCCAGTTCCATGCTGTCCAGTGCCGTTTGCAGCCTGGAACGAGAACCTGCGGTATTCTCTTCTTCGAGTGCTAACTGGCGATTCAACTCTTCCAGTTCATGGTGAATGCGCTCTTTGCGCAGCTGCGCTTCCTCGACCTTTGCCATCTGGGCACTCACTTGGGACTTCAACTCACTGTGCTGCCGAGTCTTCGTCGCCAGCTCACCTTGCAGGCTCTCTCGGTCTGCTTCGTCTTGGCTCAGTGCGTCTTTGGCTTGAATTTGCTTTTCATGTAAATTACTAGATTTATCTTCTAGTGATTTGATTTTATTTAATAAATCGTAAATTATTCCTCGTCTTTTTACGATAGATTCCTGCTTATTAATATTGTTCAACTGCAGCCACGCGCTGCCAAGCCAAACGCCATCGGCGGTAATAATCGAGTCTTGTGGACCTAACTGAGCACGATGAGAAAGCGCTTGCGCAACGTTGTCAGCCACATAAATGCCGCGCAACAATTCGCTCAAGCCCCACTCGCTGCTAACCTTATCCGTCAGAGGAGTGAGCGACATCGGTGCGTTTTCAGCAGACTCTGCGACGACACGCGCATCGATAAGAGCCACTTTGCCCTGAGGCAACTCGGATAGCATCGTCTCTATATTGGCCAGGCCCTCGACACAGATACTCTGCAGTGAGTCGCCTAGTACCATTTCTACCGCGCGCTCCCAACCATCGTCTATCTTGATGCCCTCGGCAAGCCTGATTTGATTATCCAGACCCTGTTTGCCTAGCCACTGATTCAGGGATTCGTTGTCTTGCCCTAAAGCGGCTTGTTGCAGCGCATCCAATGAGGCTTGCTTGCCCTTGGCAGCCTGCAACTCACTGCGAATTTCATTCAAATCGTCGGAACCCTTACTAATAGCTGCACGGTGTTCTTCGATCGATAGGTTCAGCGCTCGGTTCTTCGCCTGCATAGTAGTAAGTGTTTCTTCCAGCAACAGCACTGCGCTTGAGGATTCGCTAACGGAGTCGTCTACCGGCCCTTCGGCAAGCGATCTATTCTCGTCTTCGAGTTTACGTCTTCGCTCGAGCCCGCGTTCAACAATGTTCTCTAGCTGCTGAATTCTAGATTGCTCTACCTCGGCAACCTTCCGTGGCTCTTCGGCGCTTTGGTTGAACGCATCCCAATCAAGTTGCCATTGGGTTAAATCTTGTTCTGCCTGCGCGAGTAACCCCGAGGATGATTGCTCGGCAAGTCGCGCCTCTTCGAGTGCAGGCGTAACGTCAAGCATCTGCGCATCGAGCTGCGTAATCTTCTTGAGGTCAACATCCAGCTCTTGCTTGGTCTGCGACCAAACCTCTTCGGTCTCCCGCAGATCAAGATTTTGTTGGTCAACACGCTCAATATGGTGCTCTATCGATTGCTCTATTCTGGCGATGTCATTACCCAAGCTATAGAAACGTACCTGTACCTCGCCGAAGGCATCGGCAAGTTCTGCATTGTGAGACAGATGCTCCTCGATCTTCGCGTCTATTTCGCGCTGATCAGCCGTAGTCGACTCGATCTTAATTTCGAGCCCCTTTATCGCTTGCTGATTCTCTTTCAATTCCTTATCAAGACTTCTCCAGCGAATGCCATTCAGATTTGCCGTCGTGTCGCGTTCTTGCTGCTTGAATTCGGCGTACTTCTCCGCGGCAACTGATTGACGCTGCAAATGTGCAAGCTGACGACCCAGTTCCTCGCGAATATCTTCCAGACGCTCGAGATTATCCTTGGTTCGCTTGATGCGGTTTTCGGTTTCTCGACGGCGCTCTTTGTACTTGGAAATTCCTGCAGCCTCTTCGATAAACACGCGAAGCTCTTCCGGTTTAGATTCGATGAGGCGGGACACCATGCCCTGCTCGATAATAGAATAACTGCGCGCACCGAGACCGGTGCCGAGAAAAATATTGGTGATGTCTTTGCGGCGAACCTTGGTGCCATTTAGGCTATAGGTGGACTGCGCCTCACGGTCGACCTTACGCTTAATGGAAACCTCATCGAAGTTCGCATACTCGCCAGTGAGCTTATGGTCATGATTATCAAACACCAACTCAACGCTCGCCTGCCCAACAGGCTTGCGGCCTCCGGAGCCATTAAAGATAACGTCTGTCATGTTTTCGCCACGCAGATTCTTGGCGGAACTCTCGCCCATTACCCAGCGTACGGCGTCGATTACATTCGACTTGCCGCAGCCATTGGGGCCTACAACAGAGCAGAGGTTTGACGGGAAATCAATTGTGGTGGGGTCAACGAAGGACTTAAAGCCGGCTAGTTTAATACACTTCAGGCGCATGGATGTCTCTGAAAAAATACCTACTTGTTACAGGTAGAGGTGGAACAAATCGGACTAAAGACTGACACGGGCGATGTAAAAAAGCTGTGTTTCTGCGCTAAATCCATGTTTTATTTTTGTACTAAACAACGCCGTAAAGTCTATCCGATTTGCCAGTTCAATGACACCAGAAAACTGGTGAGCCAGCAAAAAAATCGCGACGAAAACCCACACCCTCAGAATGAAATCTCACTTAAACGCTTAGGGACGACAATAGCAATAAATGTGCTTTATCTAAGTTTCCAACAATAAGCTCTTTATTAACTCTAAATTCTGCAATAATCTCGTTTCTCCTATTTATTATCAGGCTTGATACAAGATGAACACCCTACTTTACTCGACAAGGAATTGCTTTCTAGCCGCTAGCGTTACTCTATGCACCGTTGTGAGCGCCGATACACCCGCGGGCTGGATCAGTAGCTCCAATCAAGCCGCGTACACAGCAACCGCCGGCGAATTCGAAATAAGCATTGCCGGTCTGGCCGTTAACAGCACTATCGACTTTTTAAATAAGCGCGAAGAACTGATAGCCAATAACCGAGCCCTGGCAGGCGACAGCGGGGATTTATCCGGCGCTAAATTTGAAATCCACTACGGTATTACAGAGGCAATCTCTGTGTTTTATCGCCAGCAGCAGCATCAGCTGACGGTGGACATTGGCACTATTAACTCGGTATCGGTCGTGGACATCGATGACTCCTTAGATACCACACAACAAGCGATAGGGTTCAAATGGACTTTCTTTGAGGCCAACTTACTAAACCCCGATAATCGGCACTCGGCAGCGTCGCTGGAAATATCCGCCTACTCCAGCAGCAGCGACGATTACGATGTGACCGCGGATGAGCTTAACCTCAGCAACCAGCAAATCTTCTTTCGTGATCCACAAACATTTTCCGTGGCAGACCTTAAAGATGACGGCTGGAAGGCCCGTTTGGTCTACTCTCTTGCGGTTGCACAGTTCGGCGTTGCCAGTATTTGGGCAGGCTATGGGGAAAGTCAGGCGACATCGGGCACTACTTCAGACCTCACAGTAGACTCACTCAGACAGCTTTTCGAACAAAGTTTTGAGTTAAAAGAATCCTATTTGTACTTAGGAGCTAGCATCAACGTGCAGGTTGCACCTAGGATACCGGTTAACATCAGTTATGAAGCAATCAATATAAGTGATTCCAATTTTATTCAGATCCCTGAAATCCCCTCCTCTCAGTTGCCAGGGTTCTTAAGCGGCGCTAATCAATCCAGTGAGGACATAAATCACACTCTTCGAGTGAGCGTAGCTTATTGGCTGACCCGGCGAATGACTATTAGCTTAAGCGGCAACTTATACTCCAATCAATTTCTCGGCGTCCTGCCGCATTATAACAATCCTCTTACGGGATCCTTTTCCACGTTACCTTACGGTTTTGCTAGCATAGAGCTAGGTTATAGATTCTAAATAAATGGTAATTAGGCTAGAAATTTAAGCTAGATGGTATATCATTGTTCATTACGCAGGGCCTTCTGCTATTCACTAGGTTACGTCGATAAACTCAATGCCTAAAAGGTTAAAGAAAATGAAAACAATTAATAAATCACTGCGCTTTGCCATGTGCTTACCCTTGATCGTTCTAAGTATCACAGCAAACGCACAGGTTTTCACTCTAACGAATGATACTGTCGCTGTTGCTGATAGCACAGGGTTCGTGGCTAGCCCACTAATTAGCAGTTCCGGCATAGTCTCCAACCGTCCAAGGCATTCCCAATCCAGTTGCTGATGATCCTTTAAACATACCTTCTTTCACCTTCGACCTAAACGGAGGAGACACTCTGGCAGCTGGTGTGTATACCTTTACTGCGGGCTTAGTTGTCGATGATGACACGTCAGACCGCCGCGTAGAGATTAGCATCCCTGGAATTACAGCGACTGTAACCGCGAATGACGTAACCGGCTCGTTAGAAAACACAACGGGGGCGACCGGGCTCGCTAGGAACGGAGATAGTTCCATTAGCGTAGCTTTAACTGGCACTCCTGACGCCAGTTCGGTGACGTTTGGCCTTTCTAGTCTAAGTGGCGGTTTTAGTCTAACTATAGATGCAGCCCCTCAACTTGACGCCTTCGTTGGCGCAAATCAAATTCTTGCCGATGTGATCGACGACATCAATACCCAAGTCTCTGGGCACTATACCTATGCCCTGTTTTTAAAGCAGACAGGCGGCCCAGAGTTAGCATTTGCTACCAGCGGCGGCGCATTGCCGCGCATTCAAACGAGCTGCGCACTCAACCCTAACTCCCAAACAACCAGCCAATTTCTGCTCAATAGCAGTTCATTGGCTGCTACTTTCGATATGGCCTATGCCTTGCAAGGTCAGTTTAGTTTCGCCGGTGCCACAAGTTCGTTTGGGCCTGCTCCTACTGCCTTTACTGAAACTTGCGTTGCGGCTGCAAGTGGCGGTGGAACAACGCCCGATCCAGATGTTGCTGAAGCCGAAGAAAGCTTGGCTGCTGCTGACGAGGCCATCGAAAACCTAGGTGATAATCCGAGTTCTGCCGCGGTCAGCGCTGCAGTCACTGACTTAACGGATACGGCCGCTTCTATTATCGCCCTTCAGGATCAAGGCAGTACTGACGATGACCTAGGCCTGAGTTTTATAACTTCAGCAGCGGCAGCTACCGCTCCCGTTTCCACTTCAGCTGGAGAGGACCAGGAAGTCGCAGCGGCGGATATGAGTGCATTGCTCTCCTCGATTGGCCAGATATCTCAAGGTTTAGGAGCATTGAGCGACGCGGAACTTGAAACTTTAAACACTAACACTGTCAGCTCGATAGACGCGACAACCGCACTGGTAGCGGCTTCTGAGGGGCCGCTAAGCAATGAGGCTGTAAAAACCTTGGTTGAGGCGGTCACCGACGTGTTAACCGGCTCATTAAGCGCAAATAATGACCAGCTGGAAACCGCAAATAAGGCTGCTCTAGTGGCCCTGGCTACTGCAATTGACAAGCGTGTCGAATTTTCTCCGGCTACTGCTAAAACAGCCACAGGTGAAGACGGAGTCTTGCTGACGAAAGAGGTGGCTGATGCGAACCCTAGCATCAATGCCGAATTTAGTGCTTTAGAATACGTAATATTAAGTTTCCCTAACGTCGACTTTTCAGCATTGACTACCGGAACTAGCTCCACAACCTCCGACTTTGCTAATATAGCTGCAGGTGTGGATTACGCTGCAGATGTCGTCGAATTGGCAATCGTATCGAGCAGTGTTGCCGAAGGACTCTTCGAACTATCTAATGGCAACATCGCCGTAGTAGGAGACAATTTAAGCATGACCCTCAGCCCCGCCTCCTTCGACATAGCGGCTTTCACTAATGGCATTACCGGCGCCAATGCAGAGCTCACACTGCAGCCTAATGGCACCTTGAGCATTACTGATGGCGTTATTGTCGTCGCGGCAACCTTCGGTTTCGAAAATGCTGAAGATGCTGAAGCAAGCAATTCAGGCACGGCTACCTTCGGCGGACCCACTGGCGCCGATGAATCCGATGCCAATTATTTCTTCACTGTAAATTACCCCAACGGCGCTACCCAGACGCTGCAACCACTGGTAAGCGACAACGCTTTTTACGGGTCAGTAGAGGGGTATGGCTATTTCACTCTCAACGGATCGTGCTACTGGCATAATTACCATTGATGGCGTCGGCAGTTTCCGACCCAGCTATGTGGTGCGCCCACTGACGCTTTTTGAAAGCGGTACGCACGAGCTAAATAAAGACGCATCTGGCGTTTCGTATGCACTCACCGATGCAAATTCGGACGGCGTCGATGACGTCTTAGTGTTCACCGATACGTCTGTGCAACTAGTTTATGGCATGCCTTAGCCCATAAAGAAATAGGTGGCTCACATGCAGCGCTGGCAGACAGTGCTGCATGCGAACTTCTCAACATGGCTTACTTCTACTTATTCAGCACTTTCTTGATAACAGGCATCAGCCTGCTTCTGCTTAAACCGGCGGCCATAAAAATAGGTTTAGTGGACATCCCCGGCGGGCGCAAGGTGCACCGGAAACCAACCCCGTTAGTCGGCGGCCTCGGAATTTTCCTCGGTATCCTTTGTGTCACAATCTCGATGCCTGGGATGTTACTCGAGTACAGTTCCTTGCTTTCCCCTTTCTGCATTGATACTGTTCATCGGCACTGTGGATGATGCAAAAAACCTCTCTCCCCTAGCGCGCCTGATAGGGCACAGCTTAGTCGCTCTCGCTATGGCGGTTGTAGCCGGCGTAGAACTGGACTCTTTCGGCGCCTTATTGTCTTCCAGCCCGCTTGATCTTGGCTTTTTCTCTGTCCCTGTAACTATTTTCGCAACCCTCGGCGTAATCAATGCCATCAATATGTCTGACGGAGTAGACGGCCTGTCAGGCGGCCTAGTCATAGTGAGCCTCAGTTTCATTGCACTGACTTCCTCTATGAGCGGACTGCTGCTGATTGCCAGTTTTTGCACAATAATGATTTGCTCTATTATGGCGTTTCTCAGCCTAAACTTTCGACGTCCTTGGCAAAAACAGGCACTCATATATTTGGGTGATGCAGGCAGTACCATGCTCGGCTTTATGCTGACATGGCTGCTAATCTCCAGCACTCAGGGAATAACACCAGCCTTTACACCGGTGTACGCACTGTGGTTTTTAGCCGTACCACTTGTGGACACAGTAAACCTAATGATCAAAAGGCCGCTTAAAGGAAGATCGCCATTTGATGCTGGCACTGATCATTTGCATCACATACTACTAAGCCGTGGCTTTTCGGTGACGCAAACTGTCCTGCTCATCTTAGGCATGGCACTAGCCAGCGGTGGTTTTGGACTGCTGGGAATGCGCGCCGGATTAAATGATTCTACGATGTTTTTATCGTTCATTGTTCTGTTCGGCGTCTATTTTTACTTTTCAGATCGAGTTACAAAGAGCCCAAATCCTTAAACAATGTATCGCTAGCTAGCATCTGGCTGTATACACCGCCAACATAAGTCCCCCCGCCCCGTCTCTCCACCTACTGACATGTTTTAGCTCTATTTTTGTAAAGCCAGTACAGCATTCTTGTAAGGCTGCCTCATGTTAAGCGCGGGGCCTCTAAACACCTAAAATACCACTTGTTCTGCGCTACACCGTGCTCCTTACATCTTGTTCCAGTACCGAAGAACTCACGGGTCACAAGCCGATTAGAGAGTTCCACCGGGTGAGCTTGGCACACTATGACGCAGATTTACGCAATGCCAAAACTACGCCGATGAGCTGGCTATCGCACACAACGCGAGATTCAGCGCGGTTGACAAGAAAAGGCTACCGCGTCCTTTACTAAAGCGCTCAATGCGTTCAATGATTATTCTCAACGATGCTAATGATCCTGTTTACCAGAACCGACTGTTAGGGTCAGACAACCTCAGTTAACCCCAAGTAAATCTCTTGTTAACTGGAATTCTCGCTCTGCCCAGCTATATTTATAGACAGCAAGGAATGCTATCTAGAGGTACACGGATGTGCCTCGTAGCTAATACTTAATTAATGCCAAAAAATGGATATGGAGGCCCGCCATTGTTCACTATAGACCTGCCTAGTGATATCGAGAAACGCCTGCTGGTTCTAGCCATGCACAAAGGCAGAACTGTTCAATTCTGCGCGCGAGAAGCAATCCTTGATTACATTGATGAAGTTGAGGAGAGGTTTCTGGCAGTTGACAGGATTAGTGAGGAGGAATCCGTGGATGGGTATGATCTGTTGGAGTGACTACTTTGGGAGGGGGTTGGGGGAATTGGTCGGGGCGGCCGGATTTGAACCGACGACCACTACACCCCCAGTGTAGTGCGCTACCAGACTGCGCTACGCCCCGAATACCAGCCCTTTTACAGCCTATCAGATCGAATGCGCTTGAAACGCCCTACTTCGTCGATGTCTTTCCACTTACCGAATCCCACCAGTGTAGTGCGCTACCAGACTGCGCTACGCCCCGAATACCTGCCCTTTTACAAAAATAGATCCCTGAAATGACCTACTTGCGTGCTCTTTCCCTTATCGAATCCCACCAGTGTAGTGCGCCACCAGAGTGCGCTACGCCCCGAATACCTGCCCTTTTACAACAAGAGATCCCTGAAACGACCTACTTGCGTGCTCTTTCCCTTATCGAATCCCACCAGTGTAGTGCGCCACCAGAGTGCGCTACGCCCCGAATACCTGCCCTTTTACAACAAGAGATCCCTGAAACGACCTACTTGCGTGCTCTTTCCCTTATCGAATCCCACCAGTGTAGTGCGCTACCAGAGTGCGCTACGCCCCGATTAGAAAGCTGAAATGGTTTTTAACTTAGGTTTGCTGCTGCGGAAACGCCTATAATCTTGCTATTACGCTCTCCAAGTCTTTAACCAGGGACCTGATCTCGCTGGCGTTGACGTTGGATTTCGCTAGTTCTTCTGGATTATCACTCATTTTCTGCCGTGCACCACCAATAGTATACCCTTGCTCATACAGTAGACTTTTGATTTGTCTAATTAAAATTACATCTTGACGCTGATAGTAGCGACGGTTGCCGCGGCGTTTTACTGGCTTAAGCTGAGGAAATTCAGCCTCCCAATAACGCAGAACATGTGGCTTCACCGCGCATAGTTCGCCTACTTCACCGATAGTGAAGTAGCGCTTTGGAGGGATTGGCGGTAATTCGTCGTTATTCTTCGGTTCCAGCATAACCCTCTACCTTTGCCTTTAATTTCTGTCCTGGGCGAAATGTTACTACGCGCCTAGCCTTGATTGGAATTTCTTCGCCAGTTTTGGGGTTGCGGCCCGGTCGTTGTTTCTTGTCTCTTAAGTCAAAATTGCCGTAACCGGACAACTTCACTTGTTCATTGCGTTCTAAGGAGAGGCGGATTTCTTCGAAAAACTGTTCTACAACTTCCTTGGCTTCGCGTTTATTCAGCCCTAGTTCTTCGAAGAGGCGTTCAGCCATATCGGCTTTAGTAAGTGCTCCATCCGACATATCAAAACCCCCAACTAATTCCGCAAATTTGCATTAAATTTATCTTGTAGTCCATTGACACACCTAACTATTATCGTATTTATGTCATCTTCGCTAAGAGTGCGCGAAGGATGCTGCCACGTCAAGCCCAAAGCGATACTTTTTTTGTCTTTTGCGACCGCATCCCCTTGATAAACATCGAATATTCGTAGGTCGGTGAGGTGCTCGCCCGCGTTCTCACGTACGTTAGCCATAACGTCGCTTGATGCGTAGTTGCTGTCGATCAGGACAGCCAAGTCTCGGCTCACTTCCGGAAACTTAGAGAGTGCACTCGCCGCAGGTAGACGACGCTCTTGCAGAGGGGCTAGCTGTAACTCAAATAGGTAACAATTCTCTGTAATACCCATTCTCCGTTGCATTGCGGGGTGCAGCGCACCGATGTGCCCTACTACCGCACCCTCTCTTTCTATGCGCGCACATTGTCCGCTGTGAAAACAGGCATGCTCGGCTGCTATAAACGTATATCTATCTGGTTCCAGACCCAGCGCCAACAACAACTCCACGTCACCTTTTAGATCATAAAAGTCAGTTAAGTCTTTGTTATTAGACCAGTTTATTGGCATTTTATTGCCAGAGACTAGACCGGCTAACATCGCCGTCTGTTTAATTTCTTCGCCGCTGCGCTGAAAAACTAAGCCTGATTCAAAGATTCTAATGCGTTCAATCTGGCGGTTTTCATTGTATTTCAGTGTCGATATTAGTCCTGGCAAGATGCTCGTGCGCATCACCGCCATATCAGCCGATATCGGATTCTGCAACAAGACTCCAGGCTGATCAGGAAATAGCGTGTCCGCAAGAGATGGCTCAATGAAACTGTAAGTAACGACTTCCTGATAGCCTAAAGCCACCAACTGTTGTCGGATCTGGCCTAATTCAGTGCGAGACTCCGGCTTTGAGCTCAAGCTTTGGTTGCCCAGACCTCCGGTCTGTGGGAGATTATTGTAGCCATAAATTCTAGCTAGCTCTTCAATCAAGTCTGCCTCGATGCTGACATCGAAACGGTAAGAAGGCACAGAAACGGTCAAGACCTCACCGTCGTCATCTGAAAAGTCGAATCCCAGCCTGCCTAAGATGTCTCTTACCTCTTCTTGGTCCATCTGGATACCTAACAGACTACTAATTGAGTTGTAGTTTAGGCTAATCTCGTTAGGTTCAGGAAGGTGCCCTATCGCTTCAGTGATAGGTCCTGCTTCGCCACCACAGATAGCGAGAAGCAACTGGGTAGCCCTCTGCATTGCGGTTCGTTGCAGCTGATAGTCGACGCCCCGCTCATAACGGTGGGACGCATCTGTATGCATACCATAAGCTCTCGCTTTGCCGGCTACAGCTAACGGCGCAAAGAACGCACACTCGAGGAATACATGCTGCGTCTGATCGCTCACGGCAGTATCCATCCCTCCCATGATGCCAGCTATGGCCACTGGTTTCGATGCATCGGTGATAAGCAAGGTCTCAGGAGCCAGCTTTACTTCTTTTCCATCGAGCAGCTCTAGTTTCTCGGCCTTCGTTGCAAAACGAACATCAATATGCCCTTCCAATTTTGTAAGATCGAAAGCGTGCATAGGCTGACCCAGCTCCATTAACACATAGTTTGTTACATCAACAACCGGATCAATACTTCGCAGCCCAGCAGCGGCGCAGCTTTTCCTTCATCCACAAAGGAGATTCCGAACTGAGATTGAGATTCCGAATAATGCGCCCGAGATAACGGGGGCAGGCATCTTTGGCAGTGATCCTAATTTCGAATTGATCACTGATTGACTCGATAGGGACTGGAAAGTCTAAAGGCACCACATCCTGCCGCGCTATCACTCCCACTTCTCGAGCGAGACCGATCATTCCCAAGCAGTCACCGCGGTTGGGGGTCAGATCTAATTCAATGCTCGTGTCATCTAGCTTAAGAGAGCTGCGTATATCTTCGCCCACAATGGCATTCTCATGGAGCTCCAACAATCCGTCGGAGCTTTCTTCCAAACCCAGCTCTTCGCTGGAACACAGCATACCGTTCGATTCGACACCGCGTATTTTTGCCTTCTTAATCTTGAATGGCTTCGCGTCAGATGACTCAATGATTTTAGCGCCAAGTTTGGCGAAAGGTGCTTTTAAACCTACACGAACGTTCGGCGCGCCACACACTACCTGAAAGGACTCTTCTCCATCAGACACAGAACACAGGCTTAGCTTGTCAGCATCGGGGTGCGGCTCAACCGATTCAACCAGACCCACGACTATGCCACTGCACTGGCGCGCAACAGGCATTGAGCCATCGACCTCCAGGCCAGCCATCGTAAGCTCGTCGATTAGTTGCTGCGTTTCGAGTTCTGGACTTACCCATTCTCGAAGCCATTGTTCGCTGAATATCATTACTTAGGTCAACACTTTGGAGTTACTTGTTAATTGAACTGCCGTAAAAATCTAAGATCGTTCTCGAAATAAGTTCGCAGGTCCCCGACGCCGTAGCGCAGCATCGCTAATCGTTCGACACCCATGCCGAATGCGAAGCCGTTGTATTTAGTAGTGTCGATGTTCGACATCTCAAGCACTCTAGGGTGCACCATTCCGCAGCCCATAACTTCAAGCCAGCCAGTATGCCCGCAGATTCTACAACCCTTTCCCGCACAGCTGACGCAGCCCATATCGACTTCGGCAGACGGTTCGGTGAATGGGAAATAGGATGGACGAAAACGCACCGGCATGTCTTCTTCGAAATAGGCATGCAAAAAGTCTATCACCGTGCCTTTCAAGTCCGCAAAGCTCACGTTCTCATCGATTAACAAGCCTTCCACCTGATGAAACATCGGTGTGTGTGTCAGGTCTGAATCACAGCGGTAAACACGGCCGGGGCAGATCATTCTGAAGGGCGGCTCACCGCCTTCCATTACCCTAACCTGTACAGGCGAAGTATGCGTTCGAAGCACAGTGCCAGGACTCACATAAAAAGTATCGTGCATTGCTCGCGCCGGGTGATGACTAGGAATATTGAGCGCTTCGAAGTTGTGATAGTCATCTTCTATTTCCGGACCTTCAGCGACATCGTATCCGCTAGTTTCGAAAATTGAGGTGATTCGATCAATGGTAATGGTGATCGGATGTAAGCCTCCCTGACTCTGTCGCCTACCAGGAAGGGTCACATCAATAGCCTCGCTGCGCAATTGCGCATTGAGACTCTCTTCCACCAGAGACGCTTTCCTTTTCTCTATGGCTTGCTGGACTTCTTGCTTCGCAATATTGATGCGCTCGCCAGCTGCCGGGCGTTCGTCAACTGGCAATTGACCAAGCGACTTCAATAGTGCTGTAAGGCTGCCTTTTTTCCCTAAACACTGAACACGCAGAGACTCCAGCGATTTTTCATCACTAGAGTCTTGGATAGCTTGCAGGGCTTCTGCAAGTAGGGAGTTAGGATCTGCCATGAGCCACTTACCCAAGAAGAGTTAAGCTGCGAGGCTAGCTTTCGCCTGATCTACAACTGCATTAAATGCTGGCTTGTCATGGACTGCTAGGTCTGCCAACACACGCCGATCGATTTCGATATCCGCCTTCTTTAATCCAGCGATAAGCTGGCTGTAACTCATGCCATTCTCGCGTGCCTGCGCGTTAATGCGCGTGATCCACAAGGCTCTGAAGACACGCTTCTTGACGCGTCTGTCACGGTAGGCGTATTGGCCAGCCTTAGTAACTGCTTGGATAGCAACGCGATAGATACGGCTTCGCGCACCGTAATAACCTTTTGCCTTCTTTAATACTTTTTTGTGACGTCGATTTGCCGTGACGCCGCGTTTTACTCGAGCCATTTTAAATTCTCCTGATTAATTTTGTGATTAGACTTTGCGTAGCATGCGTTTAATTGCTGGCATATTGTCAGCATGCACAGGTGTAGTCCCGCGCAACTGTCGCTTTCGCTTCGTCGTCATCTTAGTCAGGATATGACTCTTGTAGGCGCTCTTGCGCTTGTAACCGGAAGCAGTTTTCTTAAACCGCTTCGCAGCACCACTGTGGGTTTTTAGTTTTCCAGCCATTACATATAACTCCGCATTTGCTCCAATGTTTATTAGTAACTATTGGATGCTTTTAATAAATACCTAACAATCAAAAAGGCCAGCCTCCAATGAACCACTCGGATCCAATATGGATAATTGGAGGCTGACCCTAAATCTCGCTAGCGCTTTTTGACCGGTGCTAAAACCATAATGATTTGCCGGCCTTCCATCTTGGGCTCCTGCTCTACGGTGCCGTATTCAACAAGATCTTCTTTGATCCTATTGACTAGCTCCATACCAAGATGTTGATGGGCCATTTCCCGGCCGCGGAATCTAAGTGATACCTTGGCCTTGTCCCCATCTTCTAGGAAACGTATCAGGTTGCGTAGTTTTACCTGATAATCCCCTATTTCCGTCCCTGGTCGAAATTTTATCTCTTTTACCTGAGTCCTCCGCTGCTTCTTCTTGTTAGCAGCCTTTTCCTTCTTAATATCAAATATATGCTTGCCATAGTCCATGATCTTGCAGACTTGTGGGTCAGCATCAGGTGCAATAAGCACCAGATCAAGCTTGGCTTCGGCCGCAGCCGCTCGCGCTTCCTCTAATGATTTAATACCGAGTTGTTCTCCTTCCTCGCCGACTAGGCGAACTTGGTCAGCTTCGATATGCTCATTAATGATAGGCTTCTTAGAACTGCTCCTCATGATATGCGCGAACGCTTATTCCTCGTATTCGACGTTAGTAAAATTTTGCGTGCTCTTCTCTTGCTAGGCGCCACGGCCAAAGCTAGCGACATCCTGGTTTAAGAGCGTACAAAACTCATCGAATGTCATCGCTCCTAGGTCCTCACCACCGCGCTTTCGCACTGCTACAGTACCCTTTTCTACTTCTTTATCTCCAACTACTAGGAGATAGGGAATCCTCTGCAACGTATGCTCGCGGATTTTAAAGCCGATCTTCTCATTTCTCAAGTCCGCAGACACTCTAAACCCTTTATTTTTCAAGGATTCTTCGAAATTTCGGCAATAATTGCTCTGTTTGTCCGTAATATTCAAAATCACAGCTTGTTCTGGCGCTAACCAAGCAGGCATAGCGCCTGCATAGTGCTCGATCAGAATGCCAATAAAACGCTCAAAAGAACCCAAAACTGCTCTATGCAGCATGACCGGCTCCTGTCTGCTGCCATCCTCTGCCACATATTGTGCGCCGAGGCGGCCGGGAGTGCTGAAATCGACCTGAATAGTTCCGCACTGCTGCACCCTGCCCATACAATCCTTCAGCGAGCACTCTATCTTAGGGCCATAGAATGCGCCCTCACCCGGCACCAATTCCCAGGGCAAACCCGTGGCATTTAGCGCATCCTTGAGGGACTGCTCTGACTTATCCCAAACTTCGTCCGAACCGACACGCTTTTCAGGGCGAGTAGAGAGCCGCAGAATCACCTCATCGAACCCGAAGTCTTTGTAGACAGCGAATAACAGGGTCATGAAATCGGCCACTTCTGCCTGAATTTGCTGCTCCGTACAAAAGATATGCCCATCGTCCTGAACGAAACTCCGCACGCGCATAAGCCCGTGCATGCTGCCGGAAGGCTCATAACGGTGACAAGACCCAAACTCCGCGAGACGCAGCGGCAGGTCTCGATAGCTCTTCAAGCCCTGATTAAAGACTTGGATATGACAGGGGCAGTTCATCGGCTTGATCGCATACATGCGATTCTCGGATTCGACGCTAAACATCTCATCAGAGAATTTCGAGGCGTGTCCGGACTTTTCCCACAGGGAATAATCAACTAACTGTGGTGTGTTAATTTCTTTGTAGTCGTTTTTATCCTGAACTTCTCGCATATAACGCTGAACGGTCTGATAGATCGACCAGCCCTTAGGATGCCAGAACGCCATACCTGGCGCTTCTTCCTGAAAATGAAAAAGGTCTAGATGCTTACCCAATTTGCGATGATCGCGCTTTTCGGCTTCTTCTAAGCGCTGCAAAAAGAGCTTCAAGTCTTTCTTTGAGCCCCAGGCAGTGCCGTGGATTCTCTGTAACATCTCGTTGCTGGCATCGCCGCGCCAGTATGCTCCAGCCACTGACGTGAGCTTGAAAGCCTTAAAAGAAGAGGTGGCTGGTACGTGAGGCCCGCGACAGAGGTCTATAAACTCTCCCTGTCGATAGAACGACAGATCCTCATCGCCCGGAATAGATTCGATGATCTGGACTTTGTAGTCCTCTCCCTTCTCTTTGAACATCTCAACCGCTTCATCGCGACTCATGACAGAGCGCTCAACAGTGAGGTTTTCTTTAACGATGTCGCCCATCACCTTCTCGATCGCCTGCAAATCTTCCGGAGTAAATGCGCGTGAAAAGGCAAAGTCGTAGAAGAAGCCGTTTTCAACTACTGGGCCAATAGTCACTTGAGCTTTTGGAAAGAGCCGTTGCACGGCCTGAGCCATCAAATGCGCACAGGAGTGGCGAATTATTTCTAGGCCATCGGTATCTCGCTCAGTGATGATCGCTAAGTCAGCATCGGTGGATATAAGACAGGAGGAATCGACAAGCTCTCCGTCCACGCGGCCCGCCAAGGCCGCCTTTGCCAGACCGGGACCGATCGATTCAGCAACGTCCATTACGGTAACCGGATTCTCGTATTCCCGTGCACTGCCATCTGGTAGGGTGATTTTGGGCATCTTACTTCAGAGGAGACTTTCAGAATCCCCGCAATCCTTGGTTTGATTAGAGGAGATCTTCAGAACCCCCGCAATCCTTGGTTAGATTAGAGGAGAGGAAATCTCCCGCGTCACAATGACCATTGGTTAGATTAAAGAAAACCTTTAAAATCCCCATAAACACTAGCTAGATCAGAGGAGAGGAAATCTCCCGCGTCACAGTGACCATTGGTTAGATTAAAGAAAACCTTTAAAATCCCCATAACCACTAGCTAGATCAGGGGAAACCTCCCGCGTCACCATGACTCTTGGTTAGATCAAAGCCTATCGTCCAATCTACCAAAATCTGCTATTCAATTATTTGTATTAACTAACTTCTAACGAATGGTAGGCACGGACGGATTCGAACCGTCGACATCTGCCATGTCATGACAGCGCTCTAACCAGCTGAGCTACGCGCCTATTTTACTCGATAGAAAGGACTGGCGATTATACGGAATTACGGGGCAATGTGTCGATGGCTTTGTGTCACTATTGTGCCAAATACCGCATTTAAGTTATTGCTTTAACAGTTGATTCTTCAGCTGCGCAATCTTATCTCTAGTATCAGCCGCTTCCTCGAATTCAAGATTCTTTGCTAAATCATACATTTTCGATTCTAGCAGGCTAATTTCCTTGGTAACGGCTACCGGGTCATTGAAATCAATACGCGAAAAGGCGCCGCCCTTCTCCGCCGGTCCCTTATCTCGCCTTCGCACCCTGTTCGTCGGGCTAGCATAGGCCCCCTCCATGATATCTAACACTTTGGTCTTAACACCCACGGGAGTGATGTTGTGTTCCTTGTTGTATGCCAGTTGCACGTTGCGACGTCGCTCCGATTCTCTCATTGCGCGCTCCATCGAACCGGTCACTCGATCGGCATAAAAAATTGCCCTGCCGTGGAGGTTTCGAGCGGCTCTGCCTATGGTTTGAATGAGGGACCGCTCCGAACGAAGAAAACCCTCCTTGTCAGCATCGAGGATCGCTACCAGCGAGACTTCAGGAATATCTAGGCCCTCGCGCAGTAAATTGATCCCTACCAGCACGTCAAAGTGACCTAGGCGAAGATCGCGCAATATCTCTGAGCGCTCAACGGTTTCTATATCTGAATGCAAATACCTGACTCGCACGCCGTGTTCGGCGAGATAGTCTGTGAGATCCTCCGCCATCCGCTTGGTCAACACAGTGACGAGCGCGCGCTCCTCAAGCGCTGCGACCTGACGCACCTCACCGAGTAAATCATCTACTTGAGTGACTGCCGGGCGAACTTCTAACTCGGGGTCGATTAAACCGGTGGGCCTTACAACCTGCTCTACCCTGTTTCCTTCGTGCTGCTCTTCGTAGACGCCGGGTGTCGCAGAGACATAGATGATCTGTGGCGTCAGCTGCTCCCATTCTTCGAAGCGTAGCGGTCGGTTATCGAGAGCCGACGGCAGGCGGAAACCGTATTCCACGAGAGTCTCTTTTCTTGATCTATCGCCCTTGTACATTGCGCCTAACTGCGGAATCGAGACATGGGACTCATCAGCGATGACCAATGAGTCACTGGGCAGGTAGTCGTAGAGCGTCGGCGGTGGTGCACCCTCGCCTCTTCCGGACAAATAACGGGAATAGTTTTCAATACCCGTGCAGTACCCCAACTCCTGAATCATCTCCAGATCAAACTTCGTGCGCTGCTCTAACCTTTGCGCCTCTACAAGGCGGTTGTTGCTGCGCAGTTGTTGCAAGCGCTCCTTTAGCTCAATCTTAATATCATCGAGCGTACCCAACAACGTTTCCCTAGGTGTCACATAATGAGACTTCGGAAAGACAGTTAATCGTGGCACCTCTTTGATTTGCTTCCCAGTCAAGGGGTCGAAGAACGAAAGTTTTTCTACCTCATCATCGAACAGCTCTATACGAATCGCGTGGCGCTCGGATTCCGCCGGATAGATATCGATCACATCACCTCGAACTCGGTAAGTCGCACGCCTCAGTTCCATGTCGTTTCGTGTGTACTGCAAATCTGTAAGTCGACTCAATAGATTACGCTGATCTATTTTGTCACCCCGATCGAGATGAACCACCATTTTTAGATAGGAATCTGGGTCACCTAGACCGTAGATTGCCGAGACTGTGGCCACCACCACTACATCCTCTCTCTCTAGCAGCGCCTTGGTCGCGGAGAGCCTCATCTGCTCGATATGGTCGTTGATCGAGGCATCTTTCTCTATGTAGACATCCGATGAGGGCACGTAGGCCTCTGGCTGATAGTAGTCGTAGTAGGACACGAAGTACTCGACTGCATTTTTTGGAAAGAATTCTTTAAACTCCCCATAAAGCTGCGCGGCAAGTGTCTTGTTGGGTGCCATAACCAAAGTTGGGCGTTGCATGTGCTCGATGACATTGGCGACGGTAAAGGTCTTTCCAGAACCCGTTACCCCGAGCAGGGTCTGAGCATGCAAGCCGTCTTTCAAGCCCTCGATTAGGCCGGCGATGGCCTCTGGCTGGTGGCCTGCAGGCTTGAATTTTGAGTGAAGTTTAAACTGGCTTGCCATCTGAGTGTCCCGATTGAAGCTAAACCCCTAAGACTACAACAGCGCCTCCATTTAAGACAGATATTGACTTGGCTGTCCGTGAGTATTGACCAAGTCGATTTTTCTCATTAGTATACGCGCGGTTCGTAGCTATACTCGACTCAACAGAGATAGTGCGAAAATAGATGATGCCCAATAGCTCAATGGTAGAGTAGGTGACTGTTAATCACTTGGTTCCAAGTTCGAGTCTTGGTTGGGCAGCCAAACAAAAACCCGCATAGCCCAACAGCTATGCGGGTTTTCTTTTGCTGAAGCCTTCTCACTACTCCCTTCTAATCCCCGACAGTTGTGCTCGAATACCCAAAGACAGCCGGTAAATGGCCAGTAGATAGCAAGCAATGAAAATAGGGCCGGCATAAAAGAAGAAAGGTTTAGAGCAGCACTGTGGTGCAAATTTCCCGCAAACTAGACAATAACAGCCACTTCACTGCTACAGCGATTCACCTATGGTTAAGCCTAGGTAAATTAATGTATAGTTAGCTGCTTAGAAATTCAGGCATATCCGCTATATTGGAGGCACCTTATGCGAAAAACCCTACTATCAATTCTCCTTACCATCCCTCTACTGGTGAGTTCGCTCTCCCTGGCTCAAGACAACCCGATCGTTGTTATTCAGACCAACAAAGGCGCTATCACGGTAGAACTTTGGGCAGACAAGGCACCGATCTCTGTAGAGAACTTTTTACGCTATACAGACAACAGCTTCTTCGATGGCATGGTCTTTCATCGCGTTATACCTGGCTTTATGATTCAAGGTGGTGGCTTTAGCCCTGACATGGTGCAAAAGTCTACCTATGACGCTATTAAGAATGAAGCCTCTGCCTCTGTGCCGAATGATCGTGGCACGCTAGCAATGGCGAGAACGAATGTAGTCGATAGCGCCACTGCCCAATTCTTTGTGAATCTAGTGGACAATGATTTCTTAAACCACACTGATGAGACACAACGCGGTTTCGGATATGCCGTATTCGGCGAAGTCATAGAAGGAATGGACGTAGTTGATACGATTGCAAAAGTAGAGACTGCCACAACTAAAGGCTTTCAGAATGTACCAACTGAGCCAGTAGTTATCACTTCAGCAAAACGCCAGTAAGACTTTTTACCGCTTATAAAAAAGTCCGAATTTAAACCTCATGCAAGAGAGTTGAATTCGGGCTTTTTCGTACCTAACTATTTAACATTCTTGCTAGCCTTACCTTAGCTAATAGCCAAGTCTTTTATCCTCTAAACAGCGGTGTGATTTTCGGACTCTGGTCATGAGTTGATAATGATTGCTCTTCTGGCCCTTCCCACTGCGGATCGCTGACTTCATCTTTGGGTTCGAACCCAACTACCGCTTCCATGAGTAACTTGCTTATTTCTTTCAAATCAATCTGCTTGCAGGCAAACTCTAGCTTACCTAGCAGAACTTCCAATTCATCCCAAGACAAGGTCTCTTCTTTTGCACGCATAATTTTGGGGTGTTCGGTGCCAGTAACCGACTCGCCGATCAACAACTCTTCGTAGAGTTTCTCACCTGGTCGTAGGCCGGTGTATTCGATGGCTATGTCACCTCGGTAGGAGTTTTCGTCTTTTACCTCACAGCCCATCAGGTGAATCATCTTCTTCGCCAGGTCGATAATTTTTATCGGTTCATGCATATCCAGAACAAATACATCGCCACCGGTCGCCATCGAACCGGACTGAATCACAAGCTGCGCTGCCTCTTGCACCGTCATAAAATAGCGAGTTACTTCTGGGTGCGTAACTGTCACCGGCCCGCCCCTGCCAATTTGTCGCCGAAACAATGGCACTACAGAACCTGAGGACCCTAGTACGTTACCAAAACGTACCATGCTGAATTTTGTAGCACTTCCCCGCTCCGCTAATGCCTGTAATACCTGCTCAGCAAAGCGCTTGGTAGCTCCCATAAAATTCGTCGGCCGCACGGCTTTATCTGTTGAGATGAGAACAAAGTTTTTAACCTTAAACTTTTCGGCCGCCTGTGCGGAGATTAGGGTGCCGAATATATTGTTCTGCACACCCTCGACGACATTCTTCTCAACCATCGGCACTTGTTTATAGGCCGCTACGTGATAAATGGTATCAACCTTGAAATGCCTGATCGCGTTTTCCATCTGCAGTCTATTACCAACTGAACCCAGCAAAGAGACGATCTCGATACAACTGCCGCCTTCGATGTTCTCTAACGCCTCTAGAAGCTCCGCCTCTAATTTGTAAAGTCCGAATTCGAAGGAATCCAATAGGATTAACCTCGATGGACTAATCGCTACAATTTGACGACATAATTCCGAACCAATTGAGCCCCCCGCCCCGGTTACCATAACTGATTGACCTGTTATACAAGCACCCAGCAATTCCGAATTCGGGGGAACGGTATCGCGCCCCAGAAGATCCTCGATATCGATGTCTTTTATATCATCGACACCCATCTTCCCAGAAACCATATCGAACAAGTCGGGCACTGTTTTCACATGCACGGGGAGATGCTCCAAGCGATTTAGGATTTCCTTTCGCTCGACATGGGTTGCGGATGGAATTGCCAAAAATATCTGCCGGACCAAGAAGCCCTCAACCAGCTCATACAAGGAATTAGGGCTATATACTCGAATACCGTGCACGGTATTTCCGATCATATTATGACTGTCATCAACGAATGCTACCGGGAGGTATTGATCACCGTTCTGCAATGCGACGAGCAGTTGCATCCCAGAACTCCCTGCACCGTAGATGATTACAGGCTCCTTCGGCCTAAAATTTTGAATGAGACTTTGCAGCAAAATCTTGGCAATAAATCTCGTGCCACCGATTAGTAATAAACCAATCATCCAAAAAATTGGCAAGATGGATAAATCTGAAGAATCAGGAGTTTTCGCGAAAAAATAAGCGGCGGCAAGCAGACAACTAGCAGTTGTAACTCCTTGCAAAATCAGAAAACCACTTTGCAGACCCATATACAGGATCAGCGCCCTGTAAAGGCCAATACGAATAAAGACTAGAATGCTGACTGTGGTTGCCAAAGAAAGGTAAAAATAGAAACCTTGGTCTTGACCAAAGAAGTCCTTCCCAAGCAGCGCGAAAGAGAACGCCACGGCTGTTACTATCATTATCGCATCCACAACCATCAGTAAAATCTGTTTTATAGAGCGTGATAATGGAATCGTATAGAGCTTCATCTCGTTCCTTTTAATCCTTCAATAGTTCTATCGTTAAAGCTGTTATCTAGTTAATTGTTGAGTGCTTAACCGGTTAGATTGAGAAATTCTCTTTTCCCGCACCGAAACGCTTCGCGAGTAACAATAACGGCAACAAGCCTATTACCGTTATGACCAGGCCCATTTTGGGATACTGTAGGGACAGCCAAGCTAGCGGTCCCAGCCAAAAAAGGTTTATCAATACAACGGTTAGCGTCACTTTTGCGTGACTCTTGTAGCGCCTCGCTGCATTTTGATAGGCGTGAGAGGCATGCCCTTCGTGCCAGCGCTGCTTGCTCATGACCCGCATAAACAAGGTCAGGGTAGCGTCTACGATAAATACGCCTAATAACAAGAGCCAGGTCCAGATAGTCATACTGCCATGGAACAGCGACAACAGCGCCATCACCCCTAAGGTAAATCCAATAAAATTGCTACCCACATCGCCCATAAAAATCTTGGCTGGCGCCCAGTTCCAAAGTAGAAACCCTCCTGCGGCAGCAGCAAAGCTCGCAGATAGCAGCGTTTAAAACAGCATCACTGTTGATAACAATTACTAATGACACTAGGTTTACAGCAATCAATTGCGTCGCTGCGATACCATCTATCCCGTCCATGAAATTATAAAGATTTAGCAGCCAAACTAATGCAAATACTGCCATTACATTCAGCACTATCGACTCTGGTAAGCTGAAGAGTCCAAAATCTATTGCAGGGACATCGCCTAGGCAATACACAACATAGATTGAGACTAGGAACTGCGCTGGAATGCGCCAACGCACATCCAACTGCTTAATATCATCCACGATGCCGATAAACGCGATCACTAACCCAGCCATTAAGGCGGCAAATTCATTTGCAGGAATTCGGTCAGTAAAATAACTGTAGGTAACAACTAACAGAATCAAGGTAACTATCGAAACCCCTCCTGCGACTGGCACGGGCCTCGAATGAGCACTTCTGGAGACAGGGACAGCTATGAGTTGAATTCGCAGCGCTATCCAGCGAAACAGGCCCGTTAGGATTGCAGAACCGAGAAACAGAAGAATGCATAGTAGCAATAACGGCATTAAATTCAAGCCTGTCAGCAATCAGTATGGAACCCGATTATAACAAGCTTCTAGAAATATTCAGTAATAAAATCAGGCACTTTCAAAACATAATGAAAGTGCCTTATAGTCCATAACAACGAGTAAATAACAGCTACTTATTAACTACTATTATACGCTGCCTATTCTTCTCTACGGTTGCTACACCGATGCCTTTTACATCGGCCAGCTCTTCTACTGAATGAAAGCTGCCAAACATTTCACGGTAGGCGACAATTTCCTGCGCCTTAGTCAAACCCACGCCATCCAAGGCTGCGGCTATTGCCGCTGCATCGGCGCTATTAATATCCAACATTTGAATTTGTTGTGTGCTATCGGGCCGGGCTTCAACCGCTAGGCCAACTGTTGAGAATGCCAACAGGACAGCGACCATCGCTAGTCTAGGAATGGCTAGTCTATTCATAGTAATTTCCTCATCGCTAAAATTAACAAACAAAAGTTAAGTGAAAACAGCCTTGACTGTTTCCTATAGCTTAGTAAAGAAATTAGCTAACGCTAGCTATGACAGAATTAAATTCCAATAGAGCCTCAAGG
>CALSUH010000030.1 GCA_943789485.1 uncultured Pseudomonadales bacterium | reverse complement strand
GAGGGTCGCGGCCGGCAACACTAAGCTCACCATCAACATCGCAGAGCCCTATTAACGCTTTTAGAGTTGTCGTCTTACCTGCACCGTTAGGTCCAATCAACCCACTGATGGCGCCTCTAGGAATTGTCAAATCCACCCCATCCAGTGCAGTAAAACTGCCGTAGTTTTTTGTAAGTGATTTAGCTTCGACGATGTTACTCATGCTCTATCCCCAAAATTCCCTATTTCTATCGATCCGTCTTGCTGCCAAGGAGTTCATCGATCTCCAAGCCCAGCCTCTCAATACGCGCAGTAATTTGTGGCCATTCCTGTTCAAGAAATTTTCTCCTTTCTTCGATTGATAATTTATCCTTCGCTCCTGATAAGACATACATGCCAAGCCCCCGTTTTTTCTCAACCAACTCTTCGTCGACTAATATTTGCATCGCTTTCGAAACAGTAATCGGATTAATACGCTGTTCGCTGGAAATCTGCCGTACAGACGGTAAGGCATCCCCTTCACAGAGAACGCCATCCATAATGAGCTCTACCAGCTTGGCTCTAAGCTGAATATAGATAGGTTCTTTGTTGTTCCAATTGATTTCCACTGAGCGATTCCACGTGATGTAGTGTTATACATAACTATAACACTACATCAGCAAAGAACAAGTGGAAATACTTGCGAGGGATTAGAGCAGGATATTATAGTAGATCTACTATCAACTTTATCTATTTGAAAACTATCGTTTAATCATCAGAAAAATTGACACGCTTAGCTCTGACGGCGCTCAAGTATTGTATCGCTGCTCAATAATTTTTGAATTTCTTCGTCTGCAAAGTCGAATTCGCGCAGAATCTGCTGGGTGTGTTCGCCGAACTTAGGCGGCTTATGCCTAACTGAGCCTGGGGTGCGGGACAGCTTAATAGGCGTGCCGGTCATCTTGTACCAACCGTCTTCAATTACCATTTCGCGATGCTTTGTGTGCGCGTGGTCCACCACTTGCGCGGTATCGTGAATAGCTCCTGCCGCTAGCCCTGCATTGGCAAGACGATCAGCAATCTCGCTGCCATCAATCTTCATCAAGCTCGACTCTATTTCTGCCTTTAATTCATCACGATTAGTTACACGATCAATGTTGTTTACAAACCTAGCGTCTGAGATTAACTCCTGCCTACCTAGCTCGACACACATCTTCGCATAGGCACGGTTGTTTCCTGCACCAACAAAAATATCTACCGTCTTTGTCCGAAAAGTATCATAGGGGCTAATATTCGGGTGAGCATTGCCTGTAGCTACCGGCACCTCGCCGGAATACAAATAATTAGGAATATGCGGATGCATCAAGGAAACGGCGCAATCGTAGAGCGTCATATCCAGATACTGCCCTTGCTGCGACTTTTCTCTTTCCGCCATCGCTATCAGAATTGCAACAGCCGAGTATAGCCCTGTACCCATATCTACCATGGCTAAGCCAAGCCTTGTCGGGTTGCTCCCCGCCTCCCCGTTGATACTGAACCATCCTGCCATGGCCTGAATAATTGCATCGTACCCAGGATGTCCGCCCCATGGACCGTCACTACCAAACCCACTAACTCTGCAATGTATTAGTCTGGGGAATTTCCCCTTTAATACCTCTTCATAACCAAGGCCCCATGCTTCCATAGTACCCGGTTTAAAATTCTCGATGACCACGTCTGCTTTTTCTAACAATCTTAGCAGCACTGCCTGACCATCGGGTTTCGAAAGATCTAAGCCCATGGAGCGCTTGTTTCGATTTACTCCTAAAAAGTAAGCAGAATCTTCATCATGAAAGGGAGGGCCCCAATCTCGAGTCTCGTCTCCGCGAGGCGGCTCGATTTTAATTATTTCGGCGCCATGATCACCCAACATCTGTGTACAGTAAGGCCCGCCTAAAACTCTGGACAGATCGATAACTAGTTTGCCCTTGAGAGCACCATCACTGAATCTATTAAACACGTTGGATTCCTGCTTTTTCACTGACTGCCGCTACAGAGTCGATTGATTTAGTCGGAAGATGAGGATACGGCAGCGTCGGCGACGGTTCAAGCCCCAGCAACGTTGTCTGCCCGCAAGATAGAGGGCGCTCTAAACAGCCTCACCAAGCAGTTCACGGTTTAATCCTTCTCTGCGAATTAATACCTTTAGTTGCTGCAGCGCCTCAATCTGAATTTGCCTAACTCTTTCCCGCGTAAGTCCCACTTCTACACCCACGTTCTCAAGTGTGTCGGTATCAAAGCCTCTCAATCCGAAACGTCGACAGATAATCTCCCGCTGCTTCTCGGACAGTTGCAGTAACCAGCACTCTATTCGAGCGCGCATCTCAGATGCTTGAACGTGATTGCGGGGATTCTGTTTTGTCTCTGCGCTGAGCATGTCGACTACCGCCGTTTCAGAATCAGCGGCGGCTGGTGCATCTATCGAGCTTAGACTCTCATTCAGAATCATCAATCGTTCAATATCCAGCCGCGAGCAGCCGGTCGACATCGCGATTTCGCGACTGCCTGCCTCTTGCCCTGTCTCTGTGACGTAGTCTCGCTGAGCTCTAAGAAAGCCGTTCAGCCGTTTAACAATATGAACCGGCAAACGAATAGTTCTCGACTGATTCATCAAACCACGCTCGATATTTTGCCGAATCCACCACGTCGCGTACGTAGAGAAACGAAAGCCCTTCTCAGGATCAAATTTCTCCACAGCGTGAATCAATCCCAGATTACCCTCCTCTATTAAGTCGAGTAGGCAGAGCCCTCTATTCAGATAGCGCCGCGCAATTTTTACGACGAGGCGCAGATTGCTTTCAATCAACCTGCGCCTGCTGGCACTATCTCCGCGTAACGCGCGCCGCGCATAATACACCTCTTCTTCCGCGGACAGCAAAGGCGTATGGCCAATTTCTTTGAGGTAGAGTCGGGTTACATCTAGAGCAGTGTTTATCGATTTGGCGGTGACGCTTTGCGGCTTCTCAGAATCATTAATATTCAGCGTCAGTTTCTTATTATTCATGCAGAGACTCCTTCTCTGTAGACAAATAATCCGGCGAACACATCCATTGTGTTCCATTGCCTGCGCCTTCTAAAAATAAAATCTAGACGTGCGCGGAGATTACTTAACTAAAGTATAGAATGCTTTGCGAAAAAGTCGAATCGATTAACGCGGCTAGTCCAATATGGCGGGCAAGAAAAATTCGGCCACCATTATTGGCTTCCCGAAGAGATAGAAAAGACTGCGCCTTCCCCAGGAATTCCCTGCCAGGGGGGTTATATCGATACCGCTTCTGATCAGATCGGGGTGGCTGAACAGGTATTCACCGAGTGGTTTCTCGTTTAGCTCTAGTACATGCTTGAGCGGACCCGTCAGACTAAATTCAGGAATCAGCGTGTGCGCCAATACCCAAGGAGTATTATCGCCAATAAGTACCACCTTGCGGGACCAGAATCGATGGTCACTCGCCAAGGGTCCAAAGCAGGAGCGAACGGCTGAATTTAGAGGCAGCAACCACGCCTCTTCAAGAACCTCAACGCGAAAGTCTCCAGCGCTCTTTCGAATCAACAACTTGGTGAGTGAGCTCGAGTCGTATAGCCATTGCCTCCACGCCTCAACAGGCAGCGAGCGACGCTCTCCCTGGCTATGCCAGTCGAGACTTGAATCCGAGATATCAGGGACCGCAAGAGACGGTTTCTCGGACAATAGCTTGGAGTCAGGTTTCGATTGCAAGGGCATCAATTATCGAGAATGGCGGGAATGGGCGCCCCCACTGCACAGTGCAGTGGGGGCCGATTTTACAGTCGACTACCTAGCGACGGTGCCAGCTACTAGCGCGGTCGGTAGCTCTCAACTGTGTTGATAACTACAGTCATTACACGCCGATTCTCGGCACGGCCGGCGTCAGAGTCGTTGCTTGCAAGCGGTTGAGACTCACCGTAGCCGCGAGACGATACACGGCTTGCTTGTACGTTAAAGCGATCAATCATAACTTGACGAACAGCAGCGACACGACGATTTGAAAGACCAAGATTGTAGGCCTGTGATCCGCGGCTATCGGTATGCCCTTCAAGCTCTATATCGACATCTGGAAACCGTGTCATGAAATCAGCCACTTCCTGTATTTCTGAAAAATATTCAGATTTGACTTCAGAACGGTCAAAATCAAAATTAACCATCAGCTCAACCCTTGCCACTTCTTCCACTGAAATCGGGCAACCATCGGTATCGACTGCGTAGCTTATAAGTGTGTCTGGGCAGTTATCACGGCTATCCAGCACACCATCTCTATCTGTATCAGGGTCCACTGTTGAAGCTGCAGAAGTTGCTGTCCTAGCCGCTGCTGGACGAGACTTGTTACCACCAAAGCGGTAGACCAAGGCGGTCTCAATACCCACATCCAAATCTTCGTGATCACGACCTATGTACTGAAAAGAGCGGACTGTTGTCCGCCAAGACCAGTTATCGGTAATCTTGTAGCTTACTCCGCCGCCCATATCCCACAGCGTGTCGTTTTCACCACCAAAATTGCTATTGCCCACACCACCAAGAACAAAGGTATCGAAAGCACCAAGATTTACACCTAAATCGTAGATGAGATCTAATTTGTAGTGATCAATGTCAATCTCCCGGCCACCTGAGACTTTAGTATCCAAATCAAACGTGCTCAGCTCAAAACTAAGTCGGTCGGTTAAATCGTAGCCGATCCCGAGGAAGTAATTCACATCTTCTTTGAGGCCAGTCGTATCATCGAAATCCATCCACTGCAGCCCGGGGGCTACATAGAACTGGCCTGTATCGGCTAGCACAGCGGGAGAGATAAGCCCTACTGAGACAAGTAAAGCTGAAGATATTTGGGTACGTAAACTCATGTCGTTTCCAGATTATTCACATAATGATTGGTTAAAAAATTCCAGCGCATTATAGTGATTTAGCTGCTCATTTACAGAACTAATCTAACATTTTTACCTTTTCCTCCTGATCTATATTAAATAGCGCCATGCCCTCGTAAAACGGAAGACGCCTTCCCTTGAGAAGCTTAGACTCAACCGAGAGTATCGACTATTTTGAGAACGGCAAAAAATCCCTGTTTAGGCCGCGAGTATGCACTTAGAGCTAGCCGGTGCACTTTCATACAACTACAATATACCGACACCACAATGGCTTCTGAGTAGTCTTTGATGACCACCTCTCTTAGCAGCCCAATAGGCAGATCATCGATTATGTTTCTAGGTATCTCAGCTTGCAGAATTGGCGCACTGAACTAAATCGGCTCTGCCTGCTATTATCATTGGCCGCCGTCATCGGCTATGCCGTGGGTCATATCAGCTGGGTTATGCTGATCAGCCTGTGCGTCTACTACCTGTATAATCTCTATCAGCTAAGACGCTTCAATTTATGGCTAAACCGAGATTCTTCCGAAAGTGATTCCGAACCACCAGAAAGCATTGGACTCTGGGGAGATATATTCGACGGAATATACCGCCTACAGAAGCAAGAACGGCGCGCGAGCTCTTATCTAGCTAATATCGTCAACAAGGCACAGGAATCTTCTGCAGCACTTGAAATGGCTGTTGTCATGATCAATAAGCAAGGCAATCTGGATTGGTGGAATTTCGCGGCCGAAAAATTACTCGGCCTACAACATCCAAAGGACCGCAATCAATCCATAACCAACCTCATACGCAATCCGAGCTTCGCGGAGTATTTCCATAGCGGAAATTATGATGAGACGCTAAAAATGGAGGCACCTGGGGAGAGCAGCAAAATACTCGAGTTTCAGATAGCCTTATTTGGCGAGAACGAACGCCTGATGATTGTCCGCGACATTACGTTGCTGCACCGCCTCGAGTCCATGCGCAAAGACTTCGTTGGTAACGTCTCTCACGAGCTAGGCACTCCGATAACCGTCATAAAGGGATACCTCGAAGCGATTCTCGACAATCTCGACGGAATCGACGAGAAATGGCATAAGCCCATGCATCAGATGCAGCAGCACTCGAAGCGCATGGAAAATATAGTTCGAGATTTGCTGATGTTATCTAGCCTCGAGACGAAGGGACTTACCAAGACACAAGACGTTATTGACCTGAAGAGTTTATTTTCCGAAATACACAGCGACACTCAGCAGATGTTCAAGGACAAGGCGCATACCTTTGAGCTTGTCTGCCCCCCGTCTCTATGCCTCGTTGGCAAACGGAGTGAGCTGTACAGTGCAATTTCCAACTTGCTCATAAACGCGGCCAAATACACAGCTGCTGGCGGGCGTATAAAACTATCAGCTAACGAAGGGAAGAGTTCCTTAGATATAGCAGTAACGGACAATGGCATTGGCATTGAGAACCATCATATCCCGCGACTCACAGAACGGTTCTATCGAATCGATGGGAATCGATCGTCGGATACCGGTGGAACTGGTTTGGGCCTGGCTATCGTGAAACATATTCTGGCGAGACACGAGGCTGAACTAGAGATCAATAGTGCTATAGGCGAGGGCAGTAGCTTCATCTGCAGGCTGCCGCTAAGTCGGGCAGCCTCTAACTCCATCATTGATAAAAGCAGTCTAATTTCTACAGATAAAGAGACTGACCATGTCTAATCTGATTCAGACAACTGATCTGCAATATTTGCCAGTGGAGCATGTCTAACATCCATACCTTTTACCAAGTAGATAACGTGCTCAGATATGTTTTTCGCGTGATCACCAATGCGCTCCAGCGCTCGCAATGCCCACAACAGATTCAGCATGCGACTAATGCTTCTTGGGTCTTCCATCATATAAGTAATAAGAGATCGCATCGCTGAGCCATATTCGTTATCGACCACTAGATCGTCATGGGCAATTTCTAGTGCCGATTTCGCGTCATAGCGAGCGAAAGCATCTAGTGTCAAATTTACCATACGAGCTACCCGATCACCCAAGTGCCTGAATTCCACGATACCTTCTGGATAGTCTCCTTCCTCGGCGAGTTTGATTGCCATACGCGCAATCTTCGAGGATTCGTCGCCTATTCTCTCAAGGTCGCGCACAGTCTTGATGATAGTCAGAACCAAGCGCAAATCGCTGGCCGCTGGCTGGCGTCGGGCAAGAATTAAATTGCACTCTTCGTCGATCTTAATCTCCATAGAATCGATTACGTCTTCCTGCACCAAGACTTCAGCAGCAATGCCAGTATCTGCAGACGTCATTGCAACGAGCGCATCAGCCAACTGCTGCTCCACGGCGCCACCCATCTCTAACAATTGATTCTTGACGTCTTCCAACTCAGAATTAAACTGCTTGGAAATATGATCGCCGTGACCTTCCGCTTGAGGGTTCATTGTAAATTCCTGTCAATAATGACTTGTTCGATTTAGCCGTAACGGCCAGTAATATAGTCCTCGGTTTGTTTTTGCCGGGGATTGGTAAAAATTGAGTTTGTTGAATCGAACTCAACCATATTGCCCATGTACATGAAGGCCGTAAAATCTGACACCCGCGCGGCCTGCTGCATGTTGTGCGTGACTATGACGATCGTGTAGTCAGTCTTAAGTTCGTTGATTAACTCTTCGATTTTTAAGGTTGAGATAGGATCCAATGCTGACGCAGGCTCATCCAGCAGCAATACCTCCGGTTCTACCGCGATCGTTCTCGCAATAACTAAACGCTGTTGCTGACCGCCAGACATGCCGAGAGCACTGTCGTTAAGTCTGTCTTTCACTTCGTCCCATAGCGCCGCTGCCATTAGTGACTTCTCTACTGCATCATCCAGAATACGCTTTGAGTTTATTCCTTGAATGCGCAGACCATAGGCGACGTTTTCATAAATGGACTTTGGAAATGGATTGGGTTTCTGGAACACCATTCCTACCCTACGTCTTAGATCGGCGACATCAATAGACTTCTGGTAAATATCAATACCATCTAGTGACACTAAGCCTTCGATAACACAGTCATCAACCAAGTCATTCATTCGATTAAAACAGCGAAGTAGGCTTGATTTACCACAACCACTTGGTCCAATAAACGCTGTCACTCGTTGCTTGGGTATCGTCAGATTGATATCGATTAGCGCCTGCTTGTCTTTCGAATAGAAAAGATTAAGATCTTCAATATCAATGCAACTAGAGAGCGTCTCACCTCCAGTCTTGGTCTTATCACCTAGAACAGCCGACACATCCACCTTCATGGATGTTAATGGCGCGCCTTCGGTCTGCTCACTACTCGTGTCATTCATTGCAATCTGATCCATTTAAATAGCTGTTATACATCTAGTGCTTTGTATTTCTCTCGAAGGTGGTTTCGCAGGGCGACAGCAGTTAGGTTCAAGCTCGCAATAACTATTACGAGCAATAAAGCCGTCGCGAAGACTAGCGGTCTAGCCGCCTCGATGTTAGGGCTCTGAAAACCAACATCGTAAATATGAAATCCTAAATGCATAAACTTTTGCTCCAGGTGCAAGTACGGATAATTTCCATCCAACGGTAGAGATGGAGCCAACTTGACCACACCTACGAGCATCAATGGCGCCACTTCACCTGCCGCTCTGGCAACTGCAAGGATCAAACCGGTCATCATCGCCGGACTTGCCATAGGCAGAACAACACGCCATAACGTCTCGAACTTTGTTGCACCTAACGCTAAGCTTCCCTCTCGGACACTTCTTGGAATTCTAGCTAGCCCTTCTTCCGTGGCCACTATCACTACCGGCACTGTAAGCAACGCTAATGTTAATGACGCCCAGAGTAAGCCTGGCGTTCCAAATGTAGGTGCCGGTAACGCCTCCGGATAAAACACCTGATCTATCTCTGCACCAATAATGTAGATAAAGAAGCCTAGTCCAAATACACCATAGACGATGGACGGTACACCCGCCAAATTATTTACAGCAATTCGTATAGCGCGCGTAACAAATCCCTGCCGTGCGTACTCACGCAAGTAAACTGCAGCTACTACGCCGAAAGGCGTAACGAATACCGACATCAGCATCACCATCATTACCGTGCCGAATATAGCTGGAAAGATTCCTCCCTCGGTATTCGCCTCGCGCGGTTCAGCAGTCATGAATTCACCAAGCTTAGAAAAGTAGGTTAGCAGTTTAGAGAATGGCCCCATCTGATTAGGCTTATAGGCCCGCACAATATCTGCGAAGACAATCTCTATTTCCTGCTCGTTGGCTGCAAGAAAAATCGCCGAGTCCCTATTCACTGTCTCGTACAGCGCTATGAGTTTACGCTGGAGGACCCCGTATTCGGCATTTAGCTCTTGCCTGCGTGCTGCGATCTCGGTCGTAGTCTCTGGCGATTCTTCTCCATCCAGCTGTAGCCGGCGCTCACGCAGCCTTAGTCGCTCCATGGCATAGTTAATCAGACCTATCTCTTCATTTTCTATCACATAGATATCGTCGCGAATATTCAGTGCCCGATCCAAACGACGATTAAATTCGAACCATCTGTTCGCTTCGATATCCAGAGCCTCACCTGAGAACGCGATCGGCACACCGTCCTGATGGATAGCTTCTAAGAAGCCGTAGAAATTACCCCATTCGCGCCTTTCCATTGCTACAACTTCCAAAGGATACTCTACGTCTTTAACAAAATCGCTGAGAGCCCAAGTAAAGTCTGCCCCAGTAAGATCTCGATTGCCCAGTTTTAATAACTGCCTTTCGTAGAAGTCTTGCGTCTCGTCTATCGGAATACCCGAGGATGCGATCTGCCCTGCTACGACCATCTCACTCTCAACAAACTCACCAATGAGCTGCGTCGTAAGCAGCTCACCAGTTGAAGTCGGAGGTGCGTAATTGGCCTGCAATACATCTCTAGGCCAGAAATGGCTCATTCCTCGGACCGTAAGAAGAATCAGCAATCCGACTACCATCACGATACAAATCGCGACAGCACCAGCATTTAGCCACACCCAAGGAGTGCCTCTGCGCATCCAAGCGGAAAATTCACTATTCGTATTTTGCGGTTTTTTCATATTGTGCTGTATTTAGTTCTTAACCTTTGCCGCACTACTTCGGCAATCGTATTGAATACGAACGTGGACATAAAAAGAACCAGAGCTGCGAGAAAAAGAATTCGATAGTGCGTACTGTCGACTTCGGATTCTGGAATTTCGACAGCAATATTGGCCGCCAAAGTGCGCATACCTTCAAAAATATTGATGTCCATGATCGGCGTATTGCCTGTAGCCATCAACACGATCATAGTTTCACCAACGGCTCTACCCATGCCTATCATGAGTGCACTAAAAATACCGGGGCTCGCCGTGGGCAGAACAACGCGCTGCAGACTTTGCCAGGGGGTTGCACCCAACGCCAAAGAACCATAGGTTAGTTGTTTGGGAACGGTGAAGATTGCGTCTTCAGCTATAGAAAAAATTGTCGGTATGACTGCAAAGCCCATTGCGAAACCAACAACCATTGCATTGCGCTGGTCATAACTGATACCCAAATCGTTGCTGATCCAGAAACGCATGTCGCCGCCGAAGAAACTATTTTCGATAGGCACAGCGAGAGCGAAAGACAAATAGGAAAAGATAAGTATCACTGGCATCAATATGCCTGCCTCCCAGCCATCAGGTAGGGAATTTCGGATCCTTCTTGGCAGCTGTGTCCACGCAAAACTCGCCGCCAAGATACTCAAAGGCAATACAATTAGAATCGAGAATATACCCAACAAGTTTTTTTCGACGAAAGGGGCGAGCCACAGGCCAGCCAGAAAACCCAGAACCACAGTCGGCAGCGCCTCCATCAATTCGATCAGAGGCTTAACCTTGCGACGCATCGCTGGCGCCATGAAATAGCCAGTATATATGGCGCCACATATCGCCAGAGGTGCCGCCAGCAACATGGCATAGAAAGCCGCCTTCAAGGTTCCAAATGTCAGCGGCATGAGAGAATACTTCGGCTCGAACTCATTGCTGGAGGCAGAAGACTGCCAAATATAATCCGGCTCCGAGTAGCCCTCATACCAAACCTTATCCCACAACACAGACCAAGAGACCTCGGGGTGCTCATTGTGAACTTCCCAGAAACCTACACCTCCACCAACAGTTTCTAGTAACAAACCATCGCCACGGGGAGAAAGCGCGAGTAGATTGGGTACTCTATCAGTAATATCTGCTGAGAATACGGCGCGATGCGCCGTAGTATTGTAGATTGCCAATCTACCTTCGTCGTCTACGCTTACAAAATTCTTACGCCGCTGTTCCGGCGTCATGCGCAGAATCGGCTGTGCTCCTGGGCTGAATTCACGGGCCTTGCGCAACCTTGTCTGGCCTTCTTCACGAGAGAGAAACCACTGCGATATAGCCCCAGAATCGTCGGCGACCAACAGCGAGATTCCACCTAAGAGGAAAACCACCTGCGTTGGCCTGGTCCCATCTTCGGTCAGCACGCTCTGGATGCCAAAGCGATCGCTGTCTCCGTTCATGGCTGCCACCAGGTCTAGGGCGCGGATAAGTCCACTGCTAGAAATGAAATAGAGCCAGCGTTGATCTCCACCAATAAACATCTGCTCCACGTCTTGAGCGACAACATCCACAGGGTAGTTTCCGATTTCAAAATCGGCGCCTCCTCCTCCAATATCAAAGGCCGAGAAGAGATTCGTCCGCTTCGTTGCATTGATCAACTTAACACCACCATTCTCATCCACGCCAGCTATCATCATGCTGTCACCGTTCGAGCGTACAGCCAGCTCTGCCAATTCCGATTCAGGAAATAGCGCGTAAGGTTGCTCCCCAAAAGGAAAGTCGATAGTAGGGGTGAGAGTTCGCGTATTATTCTCGCCAACGTAATTCGTGTCGTAGCTATAACGCGCCACTACCGCTTCACCGTTGTCCAACCCCAAGGCAAAAATTCCACTGCTTTCTGTATCCAAGGCAAAGTGGGTAATGATGGTGCCGGCCGGCAGCGCAATCTCGATGAAGGCAACAGTCTCTCCATCGCTCACATCGAAGAACAGGACATCTGCCTGATCACCGATACGCATTCCGATTTCTGACTGTTCTTCTATCGCCAGATGCAGCGAGCTTGAGTTGGAGCGATTCTCTATCTGATATTCGCCTACTCTCTTTAGGGTCGCGGACTCAAAAAGCGGAAGCACTTCGTAAAACAAGTACATAAAAATAAGCAGTATCGCTAGAATGACGCTAACGCCACCGATGGCGATGGCAACACTGGCTGATTGATCGTAGAAATGGCGAAGCTTTCGTCGCAGAACCACGCGATTGGACGACATATCCAATACCGAGGCGCCTGCTTCGAGGCTTTGTGTGGCCTGTGTTGCAGCTGGTTGCTTTACATCAATTGACATGCAGGTCTCAAATATCGGTTTAATGAGTTCAAACTGTCTCTACTTTCTTACAGCGCATTCTTACATCGCAAAGGCTCAATTTTTTGCAGACTGAACCTTTGCGTATTCAAGAGCGAATTATGTCCCCTCTCGATGATCTCGCCTCTCAATCAAGCTGCAGATTGCGCATTGTGCCTTGCACTACTCGACCTGGCAGCGGGATATAACCGTCTTTCAACACCACCTCCTGACCAGTCTTTGACAGGATGAGCTTTACGAATTCGCGCTCTAGCGGCGGCAAAGGCTTGTTCGGCTCTTTGTTTACATAAACGTAAAGAAAACGCGCCAGTGGATAATTACCAGTCACCGAATTCTCTGGGGTTGCTTCAAAAAACTCACTGCCCGTTACTTTCGCAATAGGCACAGCCCTAACACTAGATGTACGATAACCAATACCAGAATAGCCAATACCGTTGATCGATGTGCTCACTGACTGCACTACCGAAGCGGAGCCGGGCTGCTCGTTAACGGTGTTCTTAAAGTCACCGTCACACAGCGCAACATCTTTAAAATACCCGTAGGTGCCAGATACCGAATTCCTGCCGAAGAGTTGTATGTCTCGACGCTCCCACGCACCCTTCAACTCTAATTCTCCCCAACTATCTATACCGCCAAGCCCACCGCAGCGTTGATTCGAGGAAAAAATGGCATCTATCTGGGGGATAGTCATGCCTGCAATTGGATTGTCCTTGTGCACATATACCGCGAGCGCATCTATCGCCACGGGAATCGGCGTTGGCTTGTAGCCGTAGCGCGACTCGAAAGCCTCAACTTCATTGTCTTTCATCTCACGACTCATGGGGCCAATGTTTGAAGTACGCTCAGTTAACGCTGGTGGCGCAGTGGATGAGCCAGCCGCTTGGATTTGAATGTTTACATTCGGATACGCCCGCTTGAAATCCTCAGCCCAGAGCGTCATGAGGTTCGCGAGAGTATCTGAACCGACACTCGAAAGATTTCCTGAAACACCGCTAGTGCGCTCGTAATCAGGAATCTCGTGATCTATATCAGCGGCCTGTACAGCAAGTGAGGCTGTCGCTAGAACCGATAGTGCTAGGGTTTTTCTTAGTGCTTTGAACTGCATATGAACTCCAAAAGGCGGGTTGAAGCCTAAATTCGATAGAGCAACTATATCCATAGAATATTACAGAATTATGACAATGAGATTTCAGGGAGCAGCCGCATTAGCTATGGGGTGACAGAGGAATGTCTAACGGTGATTGTGCTAAGATGAAAGTACAGTCTAAGGCTTAGCAGTTAGAGGGGACCCCCTTAAACGCAAAAAAACTGTTAGAAGCGGGCTGAGTGCTAGCAATGTAGTTGCCCCGATAACGTCATAACCTGGCCTACAAACCAGTTACACTAATCACCCACTTTATAGGCCGTGCCGGATAGAGAACAACATGTCTGAACAGGCAGAGAACAAACCATTGAAGCTTGCAGTTGCTTATACTGCCGATGCTGAAGTACCGCTGCCCGTAGCGAAACAACAGGCTTCATCTGTGGATTCTAGCAAGGCAATTGACCTAGACAATATCGCTTATTATGAGAACCGCGAGGTAAGCTATTTCAAGTTCAATCTGCGCGTACTGAGTCAGGCGAGAAATACCAAACATCCGCTGCTCGAACGCCTCATGTTTCTGCTGATATTTAGCTCCAACCTTGACGAGTTCTTCGAGGTTAGGGTTTCCGGCCTAAGGAAACAGCTAGATTTCGGTAGGCAGCGGCCAGGACCAGACGGTCAATATCCCGAACAGGTCCTCAAGAATATCCACCTACAGGTTAAAGATGCCCTTGCCGAGCAATACAAAATTCTAAATAAAGACTTATTACCGAACCTTGCCGAAGAAAACATACACTTCCTGCCACGTCACGATTGGAACGACAAGCTAAAGAAATGGACGCGGGACTATTTCGACGAAGAGATTCAGCCAGTTGTAAGCCCGCTCGGTCTGGATCCGGCACATCCCTTCCCCAGACTCGTCAATAAAAGCCTGAATTTCATTCTTTCACTGGATGGGAAGGACGCCTTTGGCCGGGATAGCGGTCTTGCCATAGTCCCTGCCCCTCGATCCCTCCCGAGGCTAATCAAGGTGCCCCCTGAGATTGTGCCTGTGGGTGACAACTTCATCTTCCTCTCATCGATTATCCATGCTTATGTCGATGAGTTGTTTCCAGGCATGAAGGTAATAGAATGCCATCAGTTTCGAGTGACTCGGAATTCCGATCTGGAAATGACCAACGTTGAAGTTGAAGATTATGCAATGGCTCTCCAAGGGCAGCTGCATAGTCGACGCTTCGGTGCTGCCACCAAATTAGAAGTGAGCATGGATTGCCCGGTAGAGCTTACTGATTTCCTTCTCGAGCGCTTTAACCTCAACAACAATGAATTGTTCCAGTTAGACGGGCCCGTGAACCTGCGGCGCCTAATGGCTCTTTACGGAATGATTGAGCGCGCAGATCTGCGCTTTCCACAGTTTTCCCCCGGCACGCCCAAATTATTGGAGGAAGACGCGTATATTTTCGCCGCAGTAGACAAAGAAGAGCAGCTACTGCAGCATCCTTTCCAGTCGTTTATACCTATCATCGATTGGGTTCGTCAGGCCGCGAAAGATCCAACGGTGTTGTCCATTAAGCAGACCTTGTACCGCACCAATGAATCTTCGGAACTGGTCGAAGCGCTGGCCGAGGCGGCACGAAATGGCAAAGAGGTAACCGTCGTCATCGAGCTCCGAGCACGGTTCGACGAAGAAGAGAATATTCATTTCGCCAGCATCCTTCAGGAAGCTGGTGCCGTCGTTGTCTATGGAGTAATGGGTTACAAAACCCATGCCAAGATGCTGTTAATAGTGCGCCGCATCGGCGGCGCACTAAAGCGCTACGCGCACCTAGGGACTGGCAACTATCACCGCAAAAACTCACTCCTTTATACCGACTATAGTTTGCTCACCTCAGACGAAGTTCTCTGCGCCGATGTACACAAGGTATTTCAGCAAATCACCGGAATGGGTAAGAAAATTCATCCCAAATTACTGATCCATGCGCCCTTCAATTTGAGAAAGTCTTTGCTTAAGATGATAAATGGGGAAATTGCTGCTGCTACTGCGGATCAAAAAGCGCGAATAGTAGCAAAGATGAATTCAATAACCGACCCTGCTCTCATCAAGGCTCTCTACAAAGCCTCTATAGCAGGCGTGAAGATCGACCTTGTGGTGCGTGGCATCTGCTGCCTGCGGCCTGGAATAGCCGGAGTAAGTGACAATATTCGGGTCGTATCAATTATCGGTCGCTTTCTCGAACATTCGCGCGTTTACTATTTCCAAAACGCCGACCCCCAAGTCTACTGCTCCAGTGCAGATTGGATGGAGCGAAACCTAGACAACCGAATTGAAGTTTGCTTCCCCATCTTGAAAAAGAAACACAGTACACGGATTAAGGCCGAGCTAGAAATGTATCTCAATGATCGTGGACAGAGTTGGGAGCTTAGCGCCGATGGCGAGTACCGCCCCTTAACAAACACGGCGGCGGGAGAAGCAGTAGAGGACGTGCAACAGCTGTTACTGAAGCAGTTTTCCTAATATTTTTCAGTAAGCTGTAGATATCATAAATTATCGGTCAGACTGACTTCCGGTAGCTGACTATTCTCCATAACAGCTAGGGTCTTCTTATTCTTCACCATAAAATCCAACATCCCCTCTCTCAGAGCTGTCGCACTGAAGTTTATCCGATCCACTGCATAAGATTGCATCAAACCCACTAACACCGCCAACCCGGGTAACAACAGCTCACGCCGACGCTCCTTTAGCCCGGGCAGGTCGCCGCCGCCCGCAATCGCAGTAATAATCTGTGGCCTTAATGTAAGTAGCGAAGCGAGTTCAATCTCCCCCTTCCCAAGGCCATGGGCTTTGCAGATAGTGGCGAGCATCTTTACTGTCCCTGAAGAAGCATAAGCCTCATCCCATCCAGCCTTTCTAACGCCAATATTAATACTATCGAAGACAGACTTAGAGGCTGCTGTGGCTGCATCAAGTTGCTTATTCAAGAGCAGTAAGTCAGCAGTTTTCGGGGAAAAGAACTTATCGCGCCAGGCAATGCTGCCAACAGCCATGCTCTCGGTTAGGAGTCGACTGTGCTTGTGACCTATGATGATTTCTGTGCTGCCGCCTCCAATATCGATAACGAGGCTATGATTTTCGAGGACTGGTAGCGAGGTGATAACACCCGCATAGATCAATACTGCTTCCTGAACACCGCTGATCGGCGAGATTTCAATACCAATATCGCGCGCAGCCAGAATAAAATCTTGGGCATTATCGGTGACACGAAAGGTATTGGTACCAAGAGCCCAGTACTGCTCAAGCGGATATTGATCCATCAGAGTTTTGAAGTGCTGTAGGCAGCTCAGACCTCGCTTAAAAGCAGCTGGCGAGATGCTGCCGGTATTCCTAACGTCTTCGCCCAGCTGAACCGAATCACTGCTGCGCTCAACAATTTCTATCCGCCCATCGACCCATCGCCCAATCAATATGTGAAAACTATTGGATCCAAGATCGATGCATGCATGCATAGGGGAAGAGTAGCGACAATTGAAGTATGAGTGTGTGCTGCGTAAATGCAGCCGTGACTCTTCCGGGTTCTCTGAAGAAGTAGTGGTAAACGGAAGAGTCTCAGCGCTGCTTTACTAGCTCTACTATTCTTTATCGTCAGATGTGACAGGAGTCTGAATGTGCGCTGGCGCGCAACTAGATCATCGACTGTTGATAATTCTCAATACCGACCTTATCGATCAGAGTGAGTTGAGCCTCAAGAAAATCGATATGTTCTTCTTCGCTGCTGAGAATTTCACTCAATAGATCACGGCTCACGAAGTCACTGATAGATTCACAATAAGCAATGCCTTCTTTGAGGTCCGGACAGGCGATTAGCTCAAGCTTGAGGTCGCACTCTAGCATTTCCTTGGTGTTCTCTCCGATCATCAATTTACCTAGGTTTTGAACATTAGGAAGCCCTTCTAGAAAGAGTATACGTTGCATAAGTAGGTCTGCATGCTTCATTTCGTCAATTGACTCCTCGTATTCTTTCGCAGCCAATTTCTCCAGACCCCAATCCTGATACATACGTGAGTGGAGGAAGTACTGATTAATAGCGATGAGTTCATTGCCAAGCGCCTTGTTCAGGTGCTTGATTACGTTGGCGTCCGACTTCATAAATAGTTCCCCAATTGCTTAATTAAAATGACTTAGTTGAGTTCGTGCAAGCTTCGCTTTTTAGCTAGAAAAAGTCAAGCCAAATAGCTGTAAGTCATTGATATAAATGATAAAACTAAATGATAAGCAATCCCATTCCCATCACCGAGAGAATAGCGCTAGAGCACGCTTAGATATAGAGCAATTGATGAGAACTGAAGGGGTGAAATAGCAAAACTAGTTTACGAATGGGAGGGCAGGCTAGGCTGCGTTCGTGTAAGAGCCTGTCTTATGAAATTCTTTGACGATAGTCTGGGCGAGCTTGCCGCATTTGCCGCATTCACTAGCAACACCGAGCTTTACTCGCAAATCAGTCAAATTACTCGCACCACCACGACAAAGGTCGCGAATTTGATTATCGGTAATCTGTCTGCAAATACATACGTACATGTCTTGTCCTTAATGAGGATGATACCTTAGATCATAATGAGAATGATTGTCAACAACATTAATATCTGTTAATTTAGCTGTATCTAACAACATCCAGTCAATGACGTAAGTTATTGTTTTTAAAAGGCTAGAAAGAAAGTCATGCCAGCCACCACTCTCTCCACCGCCAAGCGCGGTGATCATTGCGTCGTACTCGAAATAGCCTCCGAGCCGGCAGAACTCAAGAGTCGACTCTATTCCTTGGGCATCATTCCCGGCTCAGTACTAAAATTACTACGTTTCGCCCCTCTCGGTGACCCCATGCAGGTAAAGATTGGCGGGAGCTTTATCAGCATTCGTAAATCCGAAGCAGCAATCATTAGCGTGGATATTCAATAGCACATGCAGAAAATCGCACTTATAGGCAATCCCAATTGTGGGAAGACAACCCTCTTTAACGTACTAACCGGCGCTAACCAAAAGGTTGGAAACTGGCCTGGCGTAACTGTCGAGAAGAAATTTGGTTATTTCAAACTCGAAAACGAATCGATCGAACTGGTCGACCTACCCGGCATCTATTCGTTAGAACAAGACTACAGCGGCATAGATGAAAAGATCGCCCAAGACTATTTGGAACAAGATGGAATAGACCTAATTATCAACATCGTTGATGCGACCAATCTCGAGAGAAGTCTGGTATTGACACAGCAACTGATGGAGCGCGACGTCCCAATGCTCCTTGTTATGAATATGCTCGATGTGGCCGAGCAACAAGGCATCACCGTTAGCACGAGCATGCTGGCCGACAAACTACAACTGCCAGTGATTGAGATGATTGCCTCACAGAAAAGAGGCATCGATGAGTTGTGCAGTAAACTGACCCGCAAGATCAATAGCGCTCCAGAAACAGTTAGCAAAAACGAATCGCAACAACCCCTTGCCATTACTACCACCGAAGAAAAGCTACTACAGCGCTACCATCAGTCACGCCAACTCATCAATGGGGTTGTCGAAGTCTCGCCCACTCACCATAGCCTGTCAGAACGTATCGACGCGGTGGTGATAAATAAATGGCTAGGCATTCCTTTCTTTCTGCTAATGATTTACATGATCTTCACTATCGCTGTAAATCTTGGTGCCGTCTTCATCGATTTCTTCGATATATTATTCGATGCAGTGCTGGTAGATGGAACGACTTGGCTGCTACGGGAAGTCTCCGCACACGAGGTAATAGTCACTTTACTTGCTCAGGGAGTCGGCGGCGGTGTAACGCTGGTCGCAACCTTTATACCAGTCATTGGCTTTCTCTATCTCTGTCTCTCCGTGCTGGAAGGCTCCGGTTATATGTCTCGTGCTGCCTTCGTAATTGATAGAGCGATGAGCGGCATTGGCTTGCCCGGCAACGCCTTCGTGCCATTAATCGTCGGCTTCGGCTGCAACGTGCCTGCAGTAATGGCCGCACGAAGTCTAGGAAGAGACAGCGACAGGCTGATGACTATCGCTATGGCTCCGTTTATGAGTTGCGGTGCGCGACTGACAGTCTACGCGCTCTTCGCCGCTGCATTCTTTCAGGAGAATGGGCAGAACATCGTATTCGGCCTCTATCTGCTGGGCATAGCGCTCGCGATATTTACCGGCTGGGTATTCCGCAAACAACTCTTTGCCAATGAGATAACGCCTTCGTTTCAAGAAATGCCGGCGTATCATGTTCCAATCGCACGCAATATTTTGCTCACGACCTGGTTTAGGTTGAGGTCTTTCATCCTTCGCGCCGGAAAGACAATCGTTGTCGTGGTGATTGCGCTGAGTTTCCTGAATTCCATTAGCACCGACCTTAGTTTTGGCAATGAAGATTCGGAAGACTCTGTTCTTAGCGTAATAGGCAAGTCAATTACCCCAGCATTCGCACCGTTAGGTATCGAAGAAGACAATTGGCCGGCAACAGTAGGGCTATTTACTGGCATGTTTGCCAAAGAGGCGATCGTTGGAACCCTCGACGCACTCTATAGCGAATCAAGCGCGGATGCTTATGATGGCTCACCGCCCGACCTCATCGCTGCCACAGGCGAAGCCATCGCCTCTATTGGCACAGAGTTATTAGCGCTGAGCACTACCCTGACCGACCCCCTGGGCATATCGATTGGCGATGTTAGCGACCTAAATGCTGTTGCCGACGAACAGGAAATTGAATCCTCAACCCTCACCAATATGGCCGCCCTCTTTCCCGGGCCATTTGCCGCATTCTGCTACCTGGTTTTTATCTTACTCTACGCTCCGTGTGTAGCCGTACTTGGTGCCATTAATAAAGAAGCCGGCTGGCACTGGATGCTACTGGTGTTCGGCTGGAGCACTGGGCTTGCCTACATCACGGCTACGGTTATTTATCAGATTGGCACTTTCTCGGTAAACCCCCTATTCTCCTCAATATGGATAGTGAGCATGCTTAGCATCTTGGCTGTCTTTATTCTTAATCTAAAGAGACTCTCAAGTAAGATGGAGCCGAAAAACCTCATTCCGGCTGTTCAATTATAGCAGGAGAAAGAACTTGCAGGACTCAGTGCAACAGGGTGTCCGACTCCCTGTCTCGACGTTTCTCGTGGGCGGGATTACTCTTCTTCTGCTGAGCAAGATTGTTTTAGCAACTACCCTCGACTTTTACAGCGACGAAGCCTTCTACTGGCAAGCTTCAAAAAATCCAGCCATCGCGTACAGCGACCTACCCTTCATGACTGCGCTGCTGATCGGATTAGGTTCAGCTGTCGATTCATACAACACTCTCGCAGCACGAAGCCTATTCATCTTGATGGGGAGCGCCTTGCCGCTGCTCGTCTATTGGATTTCCAAGCCAATCACAAATCCGAAGCATGCCTTAGAGTCCGCCGCGTTAAGCTTGTGCCTGCCGCTTGCAGGCTTCCTTGGCCTTTTAGCAGTGCCCGACGTTCCGCTAATTTTCTTTGGCCTCTTAGCAATTGGCTGCTTCGAGCGAGCACTGCGCACCAATCAATTATTGTACTGGGCACTTACCGGTTCATTTGTCGCACTCGGTCTGTGCACACACTACCGTTTCTTCCTATACCCCGCCGCCGCACTACTTTTCCTGACGTGCTTTAGAACGGAACACAAGCAATGGAAAAATCCGCGCCTATGGTTAAGCATCCTCGTTGCAAGCATTGGATTAATACCCATCCTTTGGTTCAATCTAAGCAACCAATTGAGCAGCGCAGGTTTCTACCTCGTAGATAGACACCCATGGGAATTCCAAGCGTCCGGTATGCTGCACCTATTTAAGCAAGCAGGACTGGTAACACCCCCGCTATATATATTATTTGCGTACACGATTTATCTGATGTATCGAAAGGCTAGTCTCGGTGATCGCAGTGCTGCACTGCTACTCAGCTTTTCGCTGGCCAATGTACTAGTCTATCTCCTGCTCGCTCCCTGGACAGATGCTACCAGCACGTCTATTCACTGGCCTCTTTCCGGGTACTTCCCTCTGCTCATTTACGTACCCTATGCTCTGCGAAACGCTGCGAATTTACTCGGCACCTATTTTACTGTACAAACGGCCCACCGGCTCGTCATTGCCATTCCAGTTATCGGCTTTCTTGGCACCCTCACGGCTCTGTTCGGCGTCGGCTCCCAGGCTTTTCAATTGCAACTCCAACCGCTTATTGGAACGGGCGTACTGTCGAATAAAATGGCCGGATGGACACAATTTAACAGTCATGTAGATGAATTATTAGAACGCGAATTTGCAGAATCACCGCTGTTGGTAACCGATAACTACTACACGCTCGCCCAGCTCGAATTTGCCGGGCTAACGCGCCAAGGATTTACACTTGATCAGGAAAAAGCAGTCCGTGATGGTCGTTTAACTCAGTATCAACTCTGGCATAAAGACAGACTCGGCTTAGAGCGCGTAGCCGCGAGCGAGTATCTATTTATAGCCGAGGACAGCACCTTGGACACAGCGGCAAAGCACGACTTGCTCTCCGGGCTTTGCGCCAGGACTGAGCGTTTGACTCATCTCGGGGAATTGAATCTATTCAATGGTGACAAACGATTTAGTTTTTATCGAGGAACTGCACTGCACCGCGTTGAGGACCTCGAACAAATTCAGACATCGGCTTGCCCATTCCCCTCCTTCGCCTGGATTGATACTCCCAGACGAGGCGCCGAACTTAGCGGGATAGTAGATGTGAATGGCTGGGCGTTCAACGAAGATATTGGTATCGACAGCATCACGCTACTCATCGATAGGGAATCTCTAGGCCTAGTCGATTATGGAGGAACCCGCCCCGATGTTGTCGAAGTTATGCAGGTGATGAGTGACCCCAACAGCCCTAACATCGGCTATAACTACAGGTTCGACAGCAATCAATTGGACAACGGTTCTCATCAACTAGAAATAGAGACAAGGAACCATCTGGGAATCACGCAGCGTTTCGGCGAGCGCACGGTTGAAGTGAATAACTAAGGCACACTAACTAATAGGGGCTTAGCACTTCGACTGCAATCTTCCACTCGTTACTTGCAGTGAAACGCCACAATCGCATATAGCTGGTTCGAAAGCTCTGCTCGGAACCATCTTCTAGCGTTTCCATCGTACCATAGGTATAACCCACTTCCTTGGATGCAGAAAGAAATCCGCCCATGTAAGTGAGGCTAATTTGATTCGTAGTTGATAATTGGTTGTCTAGGAACGCGCCATAGATCGAACTTGCTGCATCGGCACCTACCGCTGGAGCCATGCCTGGCACATAAACCCGTGTGTTTTCCAATCCGTATCTTAGCAGCGCACGTTGCCCGCCGCGGAAATTTATCGATTGCCCGAATAAGTTGTCGCGATCGATAAGCATCTGCATATTATTACTTTGTGCAGTCGCCATGACCGGATGGGCAGTTTCTTCCAGTACAGGTCTAGTGTCATCGAAATTTGGCTCTACTTCCAAACTCAAAAACCCAGGAATGGGAGCCACGATATCTGCCATCAATACCCAGCGACCTTCCTGCTTTTTCCAAATTGAAATAAGGTGTCCGAATTGACCAGTTAATTCATCCGCTAGAAAATTCAACGGCCCTGCCGTCAAACCCAAGTCGCCAGCACGGGAAACATCCACATAGTGTGCCTCCCAACTAATCTCATTCGCACTGTTTTGGAAGGTTTCAGAAGCGTACAAGTCGATGGCGTCGACTGGGCCGTCTCGGAAGACTGTAGACCCTCGCCCTAAAAATTCGAGAAACGCACCGGTTCTGCCAATCTCTACAGATCTATCCGCAAAGCCCTGATCAGCAGCCATCAAATCTAACCAGTGCTGATATTGACTCACCTCTTGGGTTTGTAAAGGCACTTCACTCGGTTTCCGCTCCTGCGCCTCCACCGTTATGAATTGAAAACCAATCAGCAACAGCAGTAATAACCGCTTATTCCAGTCTGCGCACCCTACTACTGCCGTTTTTTCTTCGATTATGAGCATCGATCAATAATAGTCTTATTCCTGCACCTTAACTAGCCTAAAAATCTCTCGAGGCAGCTATAAGCAGCGTCAGTTCTAGAAAATAGCTAATAAATTTAGTGTCAAAATCACTCACTAAAAAGGCCAGCATTAGTACTATTGATTGTTCTAGTAGTGATGAACCGCTAGAATGACCTGCCCTGACCATAGAGCAAAACGCAGCACCACCAGCGTCGGTATTATTCAGCCAGGCAACCGTCACCGAAACCCAATTGTGCAAAGAAAAACACGATACTTAGGCATTCAAGAAGCCCTGTTGGCAATTACCGCTTTGCTTTGCATAAGCCTTAGCCATGCTAGCACTGTACTTGTGGATAGAGAGTCAGAGTTTCTACAAATTGCCGATGCTGTCGACTACTATGAGGACAGCTCCGAATCACTGACCATCGATGATGTGGTGGCACCTAACTTTGGCGTAAATTTCATAGCCCACGATGAAGATATCCTCAACTTCGGCATCAGCAATTCAGCTTACTGGGTTCGATTCGATCTCGATTGGTCGGCCCTCGAAAACCAGGAAAGTAAAATACTCGAATTGGGGCCGCCGAAACATGTTCCCGGTGTCAGTAGGGGCGGCATAGAAGTATTCATCGTGGGCGATGACGGAGAGCTTGTTTCGCAATATATATTGGGCACGCAACAAAGTCCGAACGAACTAAAAACACTCAATCGAGGGTTCGCATTAAAGATAAATAAAATGTATGGCGAGCATTTCTATCTCAGGATAACGAGTGAGCGCCCAGTGCGATTGCCAATATCACTCTGGAGCGAGGAAGCGTTTCTTGAGCAATCTATACGCTCCGATGCAGGCCTTGGACTGCTGTATGGCATTCTGCTCGCCATGGCTTTTTACAATTTATTCCTGTACTTAACGATTCGCGAGAGCAGCTACCTTTTCTATGTGATTGCTATTACTAGCCAAGCCATCTTTCTTTTCTTAGACTCCAAACATTTACGTTATCTACTCGACGATTTTTACCTAAGCAGTTGGTGGGTGAATATGTCCGAACGGATAATCTATCCGCTGGTGGTTATAACAGCCCTCTTGGCACAACGCTCTTTGCTACGAATATATGAATACAATCCAAGACTGGATATGGTCATCAAAGTTATACTCGGCGCCTTTGGTCTAGTCATACTGCTGACATTCGTTACCAACGAAAAGGTATTCCAATATCTATTTATTACCCTGTTAATCGTTGCGATACCTCTTGCTTTCTATAGCAACATCGACGCTATTCGCAGAGGAAGCCTGACTGCGGTAGTGCACCTGGCTGCGACAAGTATTTTCCTAACTGGAGCCATCGTCTTGATTCTGCTGCAACTTTGGCCTGACTTTCCTAGCAATGCTTTTACCAACAATGCCTATAATATAGGCATTGTCATGCAGTCACTGCTTCTCTCTCTTAGCCTGAGCGCGCAATACAATCAAATCAAACAAGAGAAAGAAGATGCTCAAAAACAAGCTATCGATAATTTGGTTAAGTCTGAAAAAATTAAAGATGACTTACTAACCAATGTCTCACACGAACTTCGAACACCGCTCTACGGCATCAACGGCTTAGCCGAAATAGCATTAACAGAATTCAGATCAAATAATAATAATGCCGAACTTATTACTCAAAACCTAGAACTAATTCAGACCAGCGGCGACCGACTCACTAAATTAGTTAATGACCTGCTCGACTTCTCCAGCGCGAAAGAAAAGGAAGCTTATATTAAATTTCGGCCAGTTGACCTGAATAGCATCTCTGCCCTGGCAGTCGCTATATGCAAACCATTAATCAAAGAGAAGAACCTCGACCTACGAGTCGAAATAGACCCTAACCTACCGCTAGTAGCTGGCGACGAGGATAGGCTGCAGCAAGTTCTGGTCAACCTCACCTCTAACGCACTCAAATTCACCTACTCTGGGGAAGTCGTGATCTCCGCCCAGCTTACGTCCGACTACGACGTAATCGTAAAAATCCGCGATACCGGCATTGGCATACATAAAACTGACCACGACAATATCTTCAAGACATTCGAAAAACTACCGTCACAGCATTTAAACGCTTTTGGCATCGGCTTGGGCCTACCGCTTGCAAAGAGTATAGTTGAGTTGCATCGTAGTGAATTGAAAGTAGAAAGCGAATTGGATTTAGGTTCAACTTTTAGTTTTAAATTACGCGTGTCAATGGATCAGGCCAGAGCGGTCAAATCACCGAGCATCCACAAACAGATGATTCGGCGCGCGGACTATCTCCAGCAGGCCAACAAAAAGCCGAAAGCGCCGAAGCTACGCAGCGAACAAGACATCACCATATTGGTAGTAGACGATGATGAGATTAATCGCGTGGTTATGGGTCAGCAGCTGGATGAGTACAATGTCATCAAATGCTCGAACGGACTCGATGCACTGACCGTGGTTGAAGGAGAAAAACCGGATTTGATATTGCTCGATTTGATGATGCCAGGCCTGAATGGGTATGAGGTCTGTCAGAAATTAAGACGGCAATATAGTCAGATCGAATTGCCGATAATTTTAGTTACCGCAAAGAACCATCTCGAAGACCTCACTCAAGGCTTCAAGACAGGCGCCAACGACTATCTAGCAAAGCCATTTCACAATGAAGAACTGCGCTCCAGAGTAGAAAACCAACTACGACTCAGCTTGCTGCATCGAGTCAATGAAGACAACCTACGCATGCGCTCGCAAATTGAGTCCTATGCGAAGGCCGACTCCGAATTGCGCAGCTCACGTTTTAGACTGCAACAGGTACTGGAATCAATCAACGCCGGCTTTATTGCTTTCGAATTGCCAGGAAAAATATTCAGTCTCAACCAGCGAGCAACTGAGTTGCTTGGCACTGCTCGTGACGACGTTTTAGGCAGGAACATACACTCACTATTTTCTGATTCAGAAACGAACAATGAAATACTGTCTGCACTTCAACGCTGGGAGGGAGGCGAAGATAATGACGGTCAGCAACAGACCTTGCAGAATCGTGCGACTAGTCTAAGCATTAATGTAGAAGTGAGCTATCCCTACAGTAGCTCAAGCAAGTCTTCAGCCAAGCCTGTTCAATTCAATAGCAAACTAAACTTATTTGGCAGCGATGAGGGTACCGGCATACTTTTTCTAGAAGACACCGAGCCCTTGCAGTCACTTGCCAGTAGCAATGTTGTAACCGACACCGTTGAATTGCTCAGTTTTCTAGGACAGGCGCAGCGGAATATACGCCGCATCGGCACTCGCTTGAGTGTACTCACGCCCACGGAGATAAGCGGGCACCCGGCTTTGCTAGACAAGTTAACGGGCATCGAAGACCTGATTAACTTTATCGATAAACAACTTCCAAACGTTACCAGCGAAGGAGAATATCGCCAGCAGTTGGTCACTCTCATGCGCTCAGCCCTACATACTTGGGAAGTGACGACCCAGAAGACAAAGATTGAACTCGCAGAAGAAAGTAATATTTGGGCTGTAAGTATTGACGACGGAAGATTGAGGACGCGAACCTTCGATCGCTACCTTAGAATTGAACAGCTGCCGAAAATTCCACGCTGGCGGGAAGTTGTAAGAACTGCTTACTTCGTTCTATCGAATCCAGCGATCGAGCCCGTAACGCGGAGGTCTCTAGAATCTGAACTCGAGAAAACCAAGTCAATTTTGAAAAAAGCAGCGATTGGTTAATACCCCCGTTCGCTGCTGAGGATAGTCTTCAGCATGCCCTTAACAATACAGACTGCTTGCCCATACAAGGCAAACAATTTGTAGGAATCTAGTCATACCCTATTGGCTGCTTCTTGAAACTTTTTAGCTGTATAGCAATTCACTCTTTGGATTAATAAACCAGGCTCAAATTCTGCGATCACTATGTATATACAACATTTTGGCCTAGCCCAATATCCATTTTCGCTAACTCCGGATACGCGGTACTTCTTAAAGTTGCCGAGCCACCAACGCGCTTTCGATTTCGTCGTTGAGGCGCTTCAGGATGAAAGCAGCTTCACAAAAATCACTGGAGAGGTAGGAATCGGCAAGACCATTCTCTGCCGAAAGGTATTGAACGCACTCGACGCTCTTGACAACAAATACGTGACAGCGCTTATTCCCAACCCGGTATTAGACGAGGAAAGCATGATGTACGCAATCGCTGAGGAATTAAAACTCAGCTTCGACCCCTTTGAGAGCTACTATGTGCTTTTAAAGCTTATCAGCGAAGAGCTGATCCGCTTATCGGTACTGGGATGGACTACGGTATTGCTCATCGATGATGCTCAGGCGATAACAGAAGAATCTCTAGAAGCTATTTATCTATTAACAGCAATCAAAAAAGGCGCCGACCAACCCATACCACTGCAAGTAATTCTATTTGGACAACCAGAATTAGATGACCTGTTACAACGGCTGGCCTTGCACGAATTGAGCCCGGTATCCTATGAGCTAGCCAGGCTAGAGAGAAATGACGTTGAAGCCTACCTAGATCACCGCCTCATCAAGGCCGGATACAATGGCTCGAACCTGTTTACTCATAAAGCGGTTGATCTTATTTCCCGTAGCTCAAATGGGATTCCAAGACTCATCAATATAATCGCCCACAAAGCTCTAATGGTAGCCTTTGGCAAACGTGACTATGCATTGACCGACAAACACATTAAACTTGCGCTTGAAGACATACATTACGTACAGCAAAAAAAGTTACGAACTCCCCGCTTCTTCTCAACTTAGCGCCGGGCATGATCCCCAAAATTTCTCCACAAACTTAACTTTATGCGCTATCGATAGCTGCGCCCAATTAGTTGTATCGAAGCCCTCAAACCTTATAATCACCCTTCTTAAATTGATCCGGAAACTAGACTATGTCCCAAGAACTCTGGCAGCAACTTAAATCAGAGGCCCAGCAGGTCATACAGCAAGAACCTCTTTTAGCGAGTTATGTTACCGCGTGCGTTCTAAATCACAACAACCTGAAATCCGCTCTCAGCTTCATTCTCGCAAATAAGCTATCAGACAATGTAATGCCGGCGGCGATTGTTCAAGAACTGTTTGACAAAGCATTCAGCGAATCGTCAAACATTATTGAGGATGCCTCTTGCGATATTAAGGCGGTGTTTGAGCGCGACGCAGCCGTGAGCACACATCTAGCAGTCATTCTCTATATGAAAGGCTTTCAATCTATACAGGTTCATCGGCTAGCGCATTTCCTGTGGCTTAACGACCGGAAGGAGCTCGCATTATTCATGCAGAGTCAGAATTCCGAAGTATTCGGGGTCGATATTCATCCTGCCTGTAAAATTGGTCGCGGCGTCATGTTCGACCACGCGACCGGCATCGTAATCGGCGAAACTACTGTCATAGAAGATAACGTTTCGATTCTGCAGCAGGTCACTCTAGGCGGCACAGGTAATGAGAAAGGGGACCGACATCCTAAGATTCGATCAGGTGTATTGATTTCAGCGGGAGCCAAGGTGCTTGGTAACATTGAAATTGGTATCGGGGCAAAGGTCGGTGCTGGCAGTGTCGTTCTAAATAATGTTGAGCCACACACTACCGTTGTCGGAATCCCCGCCAAGGCTACTGGAAAGCCTTGCGCAGAGATGCCATCAGAAACTATGAATCAGAATTTCTTTGACTAACTAACATCCATTTGATGGCATACAGCGACGCTGTAGTGCGACTTGATACAAACAATATTAGGCTGACTAAGGCCGCCCTCCCAAAGAGGAGCTTAGGGTTCCTTTAGCAAGATAGTATTTTAATCGCCCAGTCGCCTGTCGCGGCTCTCCGTCCACTAATCTGGGTCGAAAGGTCAAACTTTTCAATTTCTCAAGCAACTGCCCCTCTTCTGGAGGAGTTTCCAAATAATGCCCGAGAAGTTCTTCCTGCTGAATCGTGCTTACCATGCTGCTGAAACGATGGCTATACCAGCTAGACGCCTTATTCACTCCCGCAAGTTGAAACGAAAACAGAGCAAAGTTTGAATTTGCCGCTGCACTATCAGTCGTATTGCCAGGGATTGGACTACGCACATTTGGCAGTGCGGCAGACCATTCACTGAAGGACAAATAGGCATCGGAGTTTGCTTCGCCTATCGTCACCATCCTATTACGTTGCGCCGCGACAGCCACTTCCAGACTCGCATAAAATTCTATATCTGGTATCACCATCGGTTGATTAAAGAATTCATTCGCCAGCGTAGCATCCACACCAGCCGCTAATAACTCTTGATACGCTTGTCTATAAGCTTCTACCGCGACCTGAGGTTTGTTATAAAGAATATGCCAATCGGCGAGATACACATGCGTCATCGCTATGGCTTTCAGGTCCGGTGACTCACCCTCGGCATAGATCGAAAACAAATTGTCGAGCAAGCCCAGTCCCGTCAGGTAAAAATTTTCGTTTACGTCCGAGCGATCACGCATGATTTCCAGGCCTGGCGCGATCCGTCTCAGCGAATAGCTGGTTGGGCCGCCCCGCCACAATGCAACGGTCTGAAGATGAAGCTGGCGCAGCTGTTCGTAAATTATTGGCACGAGCCGCTCGTCTGCCTTTCCCCAAACAGACTGAGCCACGCCAATCGCAAGCCATCGAATACGAGAGGATTGTCCGAAATGATAACCTTGCCAAGACCTGTTATCTTCCGCAAAAGCACGCAGGTGCATCCGTGACAATTCTAGCAGGTCCTCGATCAATAGCTGATCGATTCGTAGGCTCTTAAAGGTATAGAGCCAAAGCAAATGCTCCATACTCTCTCTAGCGCTTTCCCAGTTTCCTTGATTGGCAAAGTTTTCGATTTTCTTTCGAAGTAAGGGGCGTTGGGTTTCGGTATAAAGACCATCTTCGACACGGCCGATTTGCATTGCTCGGTCGAGTAGCACGTGAGCGTCATCAAATTGACCCAATAGCATTAGCTGATCAGCCAGTTGCTCGAGCGGCTCGACTAGGCGCGAATCCATGGGCCCAAAACGATCCTGCTGGCCATCTAACAAAGCACGCGAAAGCGCTAATTCATCAAGAGAATCTAGAGCAGGCTCAAATTGTCCGTAAACAGGTCCAATGGGGCTTGCCAGAAAAATAAGCAAGACTGCGGCAAGTCGCTTCTTCATCGTAGTTCTCTGCTTAACTCTTTTAGCTTTAAGCTGCATATTCGGGTGAATAGCGACCAACGGCTCGCCGTAATGCCCGCGTTGTCGGGAAACCCTATGAGTCGCTATTTACTAGTCTCTTGATTATACTCGATGAGAGTATTAAAAATGACTGAATTTAGGAGAATAATGTGAGAAAAATCAGCAAAACCCTAGGCTTTTCCCTACTAACACTGATAATAAGTCTAAGCGCTGGAATTTTCGCCAGTTCGTCAGCAGCACAAGACGGCAAAGTATATGAGCTTAGAATCTACACGGCGACGCCAGGGAACTTGGGCAATCTTCATGCCCGTTTTCGTGAACACACAATCCGTATATTTGAAAATCATGGCATGAAAATAGTCGGATTCTGGTCACCATTGAGTGAGGAGGACGCCGATGACACGCTTATATACGTCCTAGAACACGCTAGTCAAGATGCGGCAGACGCTTCGTGGCTAGCATTTGGACAGGATCCAGAGTGGAAATCGGTCTCTGATGCATCTAATGCGAATGGCCCAATATTGGCAGGGGGTTGAACGACGCTACATGTCAGCGACTGACTACTCTCCACTGCAATAATGGAAAAAAAAGGGACAGCTAATCTTAGCCGTCCCTTTTCTCTTACTATGTGATTCTCATTATACCTACAAGCCTACCAATAAAGTCGGGAGTATTTTAAAAAATCATCGGATTGTTAAAAAACTTGAATGAGCCATAGGCCAACTCCAATAATTCTACTGTAGACTGCACCTCGCCTACCCAATAGTAAAGCAAGGCACCCACTATAATTACAGAGGAACTCGCCGCCGCGATTGTTCTGTCATCCCACTTACTATTGTTCATACGCTCTCCTAACAATTGAGTCCAATTTTCTCTTAACTAAATCCAATCCAGCGACCAGTAGCGGCGACTGTAAACCAAATAGTAATAGATGCCACTGCTAGTATGCGCAGAATCCACGGATCTATCTCACTATGTGAACGACTATTCAACAGGGGTTGCTTGATGAAGAACATAAAGCAGGAACCTACAAGTAAGGCGAGCATTTTAATCCAAAACACTGACATATAATAAACTTTATCGGCTACGCCGGCCGCACAGAAGATGCCTGTCGCAATTGCAACGCTCAAACTATACTTGAAACATTGGTGAGTACCCTTGGTGATGGTCTCAGAGGGAATATCTTTAAGGAGTACTCCCAACAATCGCAGATCAGTAACCAATACCGTTCCACCGATTATCGCCATGGAAATTAGATGCACCGCTTGAATAGTTGCATATATTGATCCGTAGGTTATCCCCAAATAGCCAATCCAAGAGGAATATTTCAACCATTCAAAAAATGGCAGTAAACTCGGATAAACTGAAGTCCTAACTTCGAAGAATTCTACCAACACAATGGCCAGCACTACAAATATCAGGCCCGCCACACTCCTATAATTACTCAGGAAATTACTCAACATCTAAAGCTCCAAATTGGTTTCTACTAATTCTCTACAGCGCGTTCAGTTGCTCCACGCAGCCTGAGGCCCAAAGAAGTGCAGTGTTACTCACTTTGGGACAATCTACCCAGTCATAAGGAATAAAACGTCCCATAGCGACAACGCCGCACCAGAGACTAAGAGATATAATCGCGCCTGTTCGCAGCGCCTTCGGGGCGACTCGAGCAGATTCCCAGGTGCCGTCTGCTGCTCGCATCCTCGAATTAAAAACCCAAGCATTTATAAAAGCCAATACTAACAGTATCATTTTAATGCGAAACCAAAGACTCTGAACGTTCTCAACTGGCTTCGCATACACCAGCAATATCCCAGTGATAAACATGATGACAAAGCCAATTATCATTGGTTTATGTAATCTATCGGCAATAGTTGTTGCCGACACACCAGGTAACACCCAACCAAGCATACGAAAATCAATGATGAAAAGTGAGCCTATACTAATCATCAATGTGAGAACGTGAGTTGCTTCTAGCCAGTTCCAACTGTAGTAACCTGAAACCAACATTTGGCTATATTCCTGCGCTTCTAAGTATTGAGCAAATTGCAGTAATAACTCATTTATCACGTCGATGGACCTCCTTGTTTCTCAGAATTAGTATCCTGAGTATTATTTTAGTGGAAGAATAAACACCCTTAAGCCCATAGTCCACCGCAATGATGTCGAATACACCAATGATGTCGAATTACATAGCTTAAGTTTGCGCTAGGATTTCGCGTTTTCGGTATTCGGAAGGAGTCACACCCTTAATCTGGCGAAATGCATTGTTGAATGGAGTTATCGATTGATAACCCACAGAAAGGGCTATCGTCAGCACTGGCACGTTCGGCTTATCCTTATTTGCTAACGCTTCCCCAGCGTCTTCGATGCGGTATTTATGCAGCATAGCATTGAAGTTTCTATACCCTAATTGCTTGTGAATAAAAGCGCGCAGTCTGTACTCGGGTAAATTTAATTTCTTTGCTAGCATCGCGATTGTTAGGCCAGCTTCCCGGTACAGTTTTCCTCCTTTAAATACTTCATTGAAACTGTCTTTATCAAATGGCGCCCTACTTCCTGGCTCCGCTTCCTCTGCCAGTTCTGCGACCTTGCGAATCACATTGCTCAGCGAAACGTAATCAAAACGCATCGCCACCAGTAACATACCCATAGCTAAAAACGCTATCGAGTTGACGATGATTGTCTGGGCAATAGCATAGCTGGCTGAGTCACCATCAAGCAGGAAGCTTTCAACGAACAAGACACTGAAGATCATAGCACCCTGCACGCCGATGATGAACCAACGCAGGATTCTGCGATCATATACCAAATCTGTCCTCCAACCTTTGAGAGTCCAATACATCGCGGAAGCAACGAAAGCCAACGCCATGACATCCATGCAAGCGGTTAGAAATGCTAGTGAACCCGAACCGATGCTACTGCTAAAGTAAAGAGACACGCCCAGAAGAATAGAATCGAGAACTACTTGAGCAGTAAATGCGAGACCCAACAAGATTGGAAATTTCTGCTGCTCTTGAAAGACCAGGAAACAATAGATCATGAACAACCCCGGAATCGCAGCTATGCCTATCTGTATGATCAATTGCCATTGACTTAGGTCTAGCCGAAACTGTGGGTCGATATGCTGACGTGTCATTCCATTCAGCAAGTAGAAAATTATGAATACCGCCATTAGAGCAAATACCCTAGCACTTCCCGCACGCGGCTCTGCCTTAACGTAACCCGACGCTAAGAGAAGGACGGCAATCATGGCAATAATCTGAGCGGAAAAAAGGAGGAGCGGGTTTGGCAAAAGAAATTCCTGAATATCTTAGGCTAGCGCCTACGACAATAACTGATCAATTGACAAAATTCAAAGGGCTCACTGCTCAATTAGGGCAAAAATAGATGTTTACCTAGGCGATATTCTCGAGGGCTTAACGTCTAAATCTACCCTGCCACCTTATTCCGAGCTTAGTACCATTACACATCCATTGCGCCCGTTGCCTTGGGACTAGCTCGACTGACCCATGTTATCCACTCCGACTTTAGACGCGTCCAAGCACAGTGTTGACTATCGATGTAGCAGTCATTTTTTGTGCCAACACTCACCATCATTGTGTCTAATTACAACTTTTAAACATACAGGAATCAGAAGTAAGCAAAATAACCAACGAATGGCTATTTATGCCGACTGACGGTGTCGCGAGAATGTCTCAAGCAGAACATAGTTGAAGTTAGGCTAGCAGAACGAAACTTCAAAAGAGTAGGGGTGTAATTGTGTATAAGGCTGCTGCACCGAAGATCGGCAAGGCCCTATCAACTAGGCAGGAGGGACAGTCTCGTCAACTACGACTTCCTCGATTGCGGTCATTGCCGGCGATAGAGACTCTAATTCGAAGTTCATTCCGGCATAGTCAATCAGGCGCGTAATCAGTTTGTCATTAAATACAGTTGCTGGCGTCCAGAAACCACCACCAACTTCACCCTCATCGACATCGCGGCGCAGACTTAATCCAGCCTGCGCCAACATTTTTGCCGTGGACCCATATCCAGGATCACGATCACCAGTCACCTTAACACGCACTCTCCCCCCCAGCGGCGTCCTTCCGAGCAACCGCAAATCATAGCAACCCTTCAACTGTTGTTCGGGAGTCGGACCCTCGCCTGGGCTAGGCAGGAAAAAACGAGTCGCCAACCAGCGCATCCCAGCGAAAGCCATCATGAACATCGACACTTTTGTGCCGGTGGATATTCGCTTCGCCGCTTTTTCGCCTTTCTTTGTGGCGCTGGTAAGCATTGCTTCATCGTACTTAAAGTTTTCATTATAGTGCCCGTCGAGTAGGGCATTGCTGCGCAGCACAACCCGAGTATTGATAGACGCCATTATGAACGGGCCTGCCCAGGAGTCGAAATCTTCATCGAATTCCACAGACACATTGTGCTGGCGCGTCGTAAAAGCATGCCCCGTCGGGCACAGCGAATAGGGATCACGCATTTCTTTACGAATTTCCGGATCGACGGATGCTTCCTTATAAAGGTTTAAACCGCTGGCTATCGTCCCACCCGATGCGCCACCCTTTAAAACCTTCACGCGCAGTTTGACCACATCGCAATAGCTTCCAAAGTGTCGCTGCGCATGATCTTGCAGAAACTTAACACCCAAATCGGAAGGAATGGAATCGAAGCCACAGCAGTTCACGATCCTGGCACCACTGCGTTTCGCATCATCCTCGTACTGGCTAATCATTCGGCGAATCCATTGTGGTTCCCCTGTGAGGTCACAGTAGTCAGTTCCAAGTTGGCAACAAACCTTTACCAGCAACTCACCGTAAAGGGCATAGGGGCCAACCGTCGAGATGATGAGTTCGGTCTTCTCACACATGGATTGCAGTGCCTGTTCATCTGAGGAATCTGCAATAATGAGAGGAATTTCTGCTGCATTTTCACCTAACGAAACTTTCAGTTTTTTTAATTTCTTTTCTGAGCGGGCAGCCATGGCCCACGTTAAATTCGGCTCAGTGTATTCGTTTGCGAGATAGTTACAGAGAATTTTGCCGACGAAGCTAGTCGCACCGAAAACTACAATATCAAATTCTTTGTTAATCATTTCCCCTGCTCCTGAATTTTAGACTGTAACTTTGCTGCCTACCGGCAATTCGGCATCACTCTTTGAAGACGAATTACTGACATTACCATCACGTGAATGCCGATAGCTCATCCAAATTAAAAACTGTAATCCGAAAAGCAAGGACGCCGCTAATAAATGCGTAGGCTGAACAAGCGCCGGCATTCCCAAATGACCCAAGGTCGCCCCTGAAAGCACTGCAGCCCCTATTACACAGATCATAGCTAGTGTGAGTTTACTTAGTGTGTGTTGCCATCCTAGCGACATAACTAGTAGCCGAGCGAGCCACAAATTAGCGAAGAGAACGGCAGCGGAGAAGCTTCTGTGCACATAGAAAAACCAGGGCATTGCCTCTACCCAACTTGACCGTAGTTCTTCACCTTGAGATTCACGTATGAAGTCTGTCATCTCTCGAACCTGCGTACCCATAGCCACCTGCAAAATCGTGAGCCCGAGCACTATATAGAGCCATTTTTCAAAGCGCGGGTCTATGTTCCCAGCGGGCTGTGATGCCATGATCCCGCGCCGCGCCTGCGCAAGGGCATACAGCAGCGTGCCTACAATCGCCAAGGCCATCAACATATGCACGGTGATCATACCGGGCTGCAAATTCGAACCCACCACCTTGGAACCAAGCCACCCCTGAAACCCCACCATTAGGAAAGCTGCAACTGAAGCTTTGAATATCCGTGTATCATGCGCGCGGCAAGACCAAGAGTAGATAGCTGTCAGGAATATTAACAAGCCAATACTTACCCCTAGCAGCCTATTAGCATATTCCGTCCAAGTCTTAGCCACGTTGAAGCGCGTGTCGGAGTAACCTAGCTCTGCGTATATTTCCTGATAGTTTGCTGGCAACTGCGCTTCGCTCGTCGGCGGGATCCAACTACCAAAACATGTGGGCCAGTCTGGGCAGCCCATACCAGCACCTGATGCGCGCACTGTAGCGCCAACCAGTATTAAAAAATAAACCGCGCCCAGGGTTATCCAAGCCATGCGGCGATAGCGTTTAAGTGCGGGATTGTCTGTTTGCATATTCATAAAACCTGAGGAGACCTCTGATTAAGCCCGACCTAGGCAGGGCCAATTCTACTAAATCATTGTTGATTGTTTTAACGACGCAGGGCTTCTAGCAGAGATATCGATGGGTAGCTGTCCATCGGCAGATCCTGTTGCTCTTGATACGCTCGAATGGCGCTTCTGGTTCGACTTCCTACGCGACCGTCTGGCTCGCCTGAATCGAAGTCGAGAGCGTTTAGCAATTCCTGTAATTCCTTAACCTGAGCGATGCTCATCGCCTGCTCGTTTTCCGGCATGTGCAGTATTGGGGGGCCACCGGCAAACCTATCTGCTAGGTGTCCTACCGTTAGCGCATAGAAAATTGGCGGATTGTAGACGCGCGTAACTCTAAAATTGTCGTAGGCAAGAAAGGCCGGACCCTGTGCACCTGCGGGAATAACTACCGATGCCTGCATGTCTGCTACCGGTATCGGAGCACCCGATGTCTGCAACAGCCCCATATCACGCCATTCTTGTAACGATTTACGCGAGTTGGTGCCAGCGAGTGCAAAATTAAAGTCAGAGGGAAGCAATATTTCCCTACCCCAACGCTCGTCACCCTTCCAACCGGACTTGGAGAGAAAGTTTGCTGCTGAATTAAACACATCCGGCAGACTATTCCAGATGTCGATTTTGCCATCGCCATCGCCATCCACGGCATGCAAAGAGAACACCGAAGGCATGAATTGCAACTGACCCATGGCTCCCGCCCAAGATCCGCTCATGTTCTCTGCCGAAATATGACCCTCATCAATGATCTGCAAAGCTGTAAGCATCTGGGAACGGAAAAATTCAGCTCTGCGCGGATCATAAGCGAGAGTAGCGAGTGCCTGTAAGACAGAAAAGCCGCCTGTATTGCTGCCAAAATTAGTCTCAATCGCCCAGAACGCCACGAGGTACTGCGGCTGTACACCATGCCGTTGGCGCACCTCTTCTAACAATGCCCTATGCTGTGTTAATAATTGCTGGCCACGTTCCACCTGCCTATCAGTGACCCTCAGGCCTAGGTAACGGGTAAATGTCTGCACGAACTCAGGCTGGCTGCTATCTAACTCAAGGACTCGGGGTAGTGGCTCTTCAAGGTCATCAAGCGCCTCTAGAGTTGCCGCGCTAATGCCCAGCGAAGCAGCTTCGACGCGTAACTGAGCAACCCAATCGCCAAACGAATGATCTTGAGACAATGCTGAGGAACTGAGCAAGAGGAACAGAAGGAATGCAGCTGCTGTTTTCATGCTCCTATGATAATGGATATTGCCACGAATGGAAATCTGCAATGACCGAAGCCCGCTGGTCTCTAGGCTAATGGTCAGGCAGCGACTTAATGGCTAGGCAATTCGCTGAGCTACTTCTCATCCTGCGCAGCTAATGCTCGAAAATTAGGGTCAAGGTGCTAACCGCCCTGACGTTGACTGCGGCAACCAGAAGCAGTACAAGTAGATTTGATTTTTTGAGTACAGCGCCGTGCTGCTGGCAGGTAAAATTCTAATTAGAAGTCTGGGAAATACCCTGCCTCTAAGCTGCATTTTTCTTAGCTGCTCGACCAGCCAGTGACGGCTCTCGATTTGGCTGCCTGCTGGACGTAGATTCATCAAAATACCATTTCACACAATGTCTGCTAGGCGAATATTCGCCTCACCACGCAAGTCGAGTCGAGGATAATTTCATTGCTCGTAACATTGGTTATCGAATAAAGTAAACAGGGTTACAACATTACTCCAACCACTTCATAGTCCTAGCACTTGTTGACTAGATTTAGACCTGCTGAAAATTTTTCGAAGTCATGACCGCAACAAACGCAGCTTTACAACTTGCAGCACTAACTCAGCACAAGAGAAGCGACATGTCACGTTACAAAATAGCCGCTAATCAATTCAATACCAAGGCAGGAAAAATTCTTCTATGTTTTTTCTTTCCAGTGCTATTAGGTCCTGTCAATAATCTCGCCGCCCAAAACAACCTCGTTCCGCAAGGTCCTATTAGAGAGTATCTCGAACACGAGCAGCGGATGAACTACGACGCCTTGCTAGTAGAATTTGGCAACAACAAGAAGTTGCCCAAAGATTTCGAACTTCAGGCATTGCTCGCCCTAAGACATTACCCAGAATTACGTAATACGAAAATCAACTTCATCGTTGATGATGTATCGATACCGCTTTCCTCACGCCCCCATTGGAGCAGCATGCTTCGTTCAGCAAAGAATAGAACCTACCAAATAATCATAGATAACGAACTAGAAGGAACAAGAAAAGCTTTGCTGCTAAAGAATCAACCATTTAATGCCCAGGTTGGTATTATCGGGCATGAACTCGCGCATACCATCTACTATCTGAGTCGCTCCTTCTCCGGGATAGCCGGGGATGCTTTGTGTCAATTGACTGATTGCCGAATCAAATTCGAACGCGCCACCGACAGCCGTCTGATTGACCACGGCCTCGGCTGGCAACGCTTCGACCATGCGACATTTGTTAGAAGTCAAATTGCGCCAGCCAATGCATCCGCATTTACTGCCGAAAATGGAAATGGGGCCTATATGAGTCCGGCCGAAATTATGCAAATCATGGAAGGTCATGAACTTTACTCGGACTAAAAGTAAGCATTATCTAGGAGAATAGATTTCGCACGACGCCGAAGCCGCCTATATCTATTCGCGCAGGCAAAGATAGCCATGGACCAAGATCGAACGCGCAGCGAAAGCAAAAATAGGAACCCGCAATAACAAGAGCGCCACTATGCAATAGCTGGAGTGCTACCCCCACTTGTCTTGTTAAGTCTCTGCATGTCCTATAGTTTCTAACATTCACCTCTGCGGCAAGCCACTTACGGCAAATGGCTTTGAGTCAAATAAGTCCTTCAATTGCGTGATTGCAGATGATAGATTTCGTTACACATTAATCAATACCAATAATGGCCCATCAAGGGAGTCTCAACGACTATGCATTACCGGAAAATCTTATTAAGCCTAGTTTTGGCCAATCTATTAGCAACGCCAATATTGGCGCAGGACACCGGGCCCATTGGCCCTAGCCCCTATGACTTTAATACTGAGACTTGGATGCAACCTTTCGCCGGAGATGGCCTATCTTGGGGCGGCACTTCGGGCGTAGTTGTAGAGTCGAAAGACAGAATTTTTGTCCTTCAACGCGGTGAGACACAACTACCTGACCCAATTCCCCCAGAATACACCAGCTTTGCCGGATCGATGGGATGGAACGTGCTTCGTGGTCGTGGACGAGTATGGCAGAACTGTATCTATGTTATTGATAGCCAAGGTAATTTACTTGAAGTCTGGAATCAATGGGATCATTTGTTCGCGGGCACAGACGGCCCTGGGCCACACCGGCTTCGCATGAATCCTTACGACCCCGAGAAACGTCTCTGGTTAGTCGACGAAACTGGCCACATCATCTATGTATTCTCCAATGACGGCTCGCAGTTGCTGATGACGCTGGGCGAAAAGAATGTTGCCGGCAAGGACGAGTATCACTTCAATCAACCCCAGGACGTTGCATTCCTTCCAGATGGAAAAATACTAATCGCAGATGGCCTCGGTGGAAACAACCGAATAGTGGTACGCGATTCTGCGGGCAAGTACTTGTCTGAATTTGGCGAGACAGGTGAAGGGCCCGGGCAATTTGCCAGCGTCCACGCGCTAGCGATGGGCCCAGAGGGCAACTTGTTTGTCTTGGACCGAGATCTACTTAGAATCCAGAATTTTAAACAGACAGCAACACCCGGTTCAAGCAACTATCCTACTTACGAGCATGAGGCTACTTGGGCCGACCTAGGCATGCCGCTCGATATATTGGTTAGCAAAGACAGCGCCTGGGTTACCGACCTCAATCCTCCTAAGATTGTACAATTCAATTTGGACGGTACGCGTAAATATACTTGGAATTTACCAGTGGAGGGGCCACACCGCTGGATAGAGATGCACTCGCTATCTGTCGATTCCGATGGCAATCTGTATGGCACTGACAATCAAGCCGGGCGTCCGCAGAAGTTGACGCCACGCACCGATGCCGACCCAGATCTTATATTAGGTAAAGCCTACGTGCCTTAGTAGAAGTATCGCGCCGCTCCCCTCTTTCGCTAACGGCTAGCAGAAAATACAAGCCTTGGCGAAAGAAGGGTCAATAGCCTATAAATACACACTCAGTATCAACAACACTCTTGCTGCAAGCAATGTCCACGAGTCAAAAATGCGACTGAAGTGGCCCAATAAATCCTGTAGCCCCTAAGAGCTAGCGGTCTGTTAAGCCCTACAAACAAAAGCCACGCTGAAGGGCTAAAAAACCTTCCTGCCATTCTCGTCTGTGCTGTATTTCCTGAGCGTGACGTAGTAACGGAAATATTATCACCCTTGTCTTTGATACTCGTAGTTTCTCAAACATAGCTGAACTCTATCCTGCAGCCGATGTGGTGCGGATGCTGAAGCGTTACTTTGATGCCCTGAGCGTGCCAGGTTTATACGTAGGCAGTGCTAGTCATTTCCCTGCACAGTTGTCGGAGATTTGGGGCCCGAGCACTATTATCGGTAAACAATCAACCAAGACGAAGGGAATCTAACCTCGCTTTAGAGGCTCATTGCCTTGGAGGGCAGATACTTATTAGCGAAACCACTTAGCAACGGAGCAAAGAATTTTGTTGCAGCCTGCCCACCAAATCGAGTAGGAATTAAAGGGTTCGTGATGTCGTCAAACGCTATAAATTACCTGCAACGGCGCAACCACACACTATTGAAATACCACGCTGCTCAGGAAGAAAGAGACCTTGTATCAAAGTTATTATTCCGCTCGCATTAGAGATGACTAGCCAGAAAAACAGTCTTGGCCAAGACGCTTTACGGCGAAGTAATAGATAGTAATTATCACGATTTGTTTATTGAAATCTCGGTAAACTAGGAGAATCCCCAGAGAACAAGGTGGCCCTATCAATCAAACTATCAATCAAACTATTCACCGACCGAATCACCGACGTATCTGTCGGCATCATCAATACGCAGCAGGTTGACTACAAACTTCGCAGCCGCCGCGAATTCACGACCTCCGACATCTAGGGTCTAAGCGCCGCCAAGCAACAAGCAGAAAATATGATCGCCACCAGCACCAGCTAAACAAACTGCCAGATTTAGCGCGCGTAAACGCTAACAGATGCCGTTATTGAAGATCTAGCCGTTTATCTGGGTCTGGCCTAAAAATCAAATACTCGATCTCCCCTTCCAGTTCACTCCACCAATGTGCAGTATGGCCTGGAATTACAATGACATCGCCAGGCACCACCCGTCGACTTACACCTCCCTCAATAGATTTCGCTCTCAGCCAACTTTCATTACTCTGGTAGGGCTCTACTAACATGCCACCAGTTACTAACGTGGCAGCCCCTTTCAGCATGTAGTAGATTTCAGTGGTATCAACTAAATGCACATTGACGTCACCAGTGATTCCGTCCGGTCTGTAGACACCAAATATGCCCAAGCGCATATCACCTGTTGTTTCCACGACGCGAATGGGCGCATCGCTGACACGGTCCCTAGGCAAGCCATCGATGAATGCCTGAATTTCAACACCGGTTATATCCGTTGCAACTTGAGGTGTCGCAGGGGGTGGGGTCTGCGCTAATACAAACGAGTTCATAAGCACAAGCAGTGAAGCAATAATTCTTATCATCATTCTAATTTCTCCGAATTTGCAGGACGGGTAACTCACCCTTCTGCAGTCGTTGAGAGCAGAAGGCACAAGCCGCGAAACACCTACAATTTGTAACACATGTCAGACTAGGCTTCCCCTATAATCTGACCGAAAGGCTGTCAAAAGATACTTTGCTCGCTTGGATTTGTCGCCTATTTATGTAGAAAGTCAGATAAAAAGCTGTAGACTATTTCTCGCAAGCTGCACATTCACGGCTTAGGCAATATTAATAATAACTCTATCGTACAGCACTCTTAGCCATAAGGATCTCCCTTGAACACAACAGCTACTGGCCCAGCCATTTTGACCTCCACACTGCCTAGCAATCGCGGCAGCATTATAGCGAGCGCGCTATTGGCCCTCGTTATTTATGCCTATCTGAGCAGTAATTACGGCTGGCGCCAGGGCGCTCTATTCATAGTCGGTCTTGCGGCTGGCATTATTCTTTATCATGCCGCTTTTGGTTTCACTGCGGCTTGGCGCGAAGTAGTTAGCACAGGTCGAGGCGCTGGGCTGCGCGCTCAGATGATCATGCTCGCGATTACAGTGCTGATATTCACACCGTTGATTGCACAAGGCGAGGTGTGGGGGATGAGCCTAAGAGGCAGTGTTGCGCCTTTAAATATCGCGGTCATCTGTGGTGCCTTCCTATTCGGTGTTGGCATGCAACTAGGTGGTGGCTGCGCATCAGGCACCCTATTCACCGCAGGTGGCGGCAATATGCGAATGCTTATTACACTTGTGGCCTTCATCGCTGGATCTGTTTTAGGCACATGGCAATGGTCAATGTGGCAGGGCGTTCCAGGTGTAGCGCCTTTCTCTCTCGCCCAAAGCTTCGGCTCGATATGGGCTATTCTAATTAGCATAGGCTTGTTCTCCGCAGTCTGGTTTGCAAGCACAGCCTATGAACGCAAGCGTCATGGCAGCCTTAAGAGCGACCGGGATGTTGAGCGCGCCTACTCCTGGCTAACAGGTCCATGGCCATTGATAGCTGGGGCAATTGCACTAGCGGCGGTAAATGTATCCACTTTACTGTTAGCTGGCCGCCCTTGGGGCGTTACCTCGGCCTTCGCCCTCTGGGGCGGTAAGATTGCATTATTCCTCGGAATAGACGTTCACAGCTGGACCTATTGGCAACGACAGGCACTTAGCAATGCCTTAGAGCAAAGCATCTTTACTGATATTACATCCGTTATGAATATTGGCATTATGTTGGGAGCACTCCTCGCCGCGGGCCTCGCTGGGAAATTTGCACCGAACTTTCGACTGCCTCTCAGATCAATAATAGCAGCCGTCGTTGGTGGATTACTGCTTGGCTACGGCGCCCGCATTGCCTACGGCTGTAATATAGGAGCCTATTTTGGCGGCATTGGTTCAACCAGCATGCATGGCTGGCTCTGGTTTGTCGCCGCCTTCATGGGTAGCTCTCTCGGCACGAAACTACGCCCCTATTTTGGCCTCAAATAGTCAATCTACGCAAATTCGAAATTACTCAATACAAATTTTCACTAATGGAGAAAAGTACGATATGAAATTTATTGCACGAAGTCTAATTTCCACTCTACTCGTTGCTGGCTTTAATTCGCAGCTCCTCGCACAAGAATTTGTAGCGGGCGAACCTATTGGCTCAGTGAACGAGGCCGGCGTTCGCGTTCCTATGTCGAGCAATGTAAAAGTCTACGGGAGCTTTCACTTTTCTGAGAGCTGCACCTTCGATCCGAATAAAAACCTTGTATTAGCTATGAACAACGCAACACGCGGTGACGGCACCGAAAACGATGGATTCGTATCACTAATAAATCCAGATGGCAGCGTGCACACACCAAAATGGATAGGCGCAACCCGTGATGGACTTGAGCTGCACCACCCCCTGGGAAGCGCTGTAAGCAATGGCGTCCTATATACTGTTGATGTTGGCTATGTTCGCTCATTCGACCTTGCTAGTGGACAACCTTTAGATGCTGTCGCAATTCCAGGGTCGACAATTTTAAATGGCATAGCGGTATCTGATGACGGAACTATCTATGCATCTAACACACGATCTCCGGAAAGAATTTACAAGGTCGCTCCAAATGGCGAGGTCTCGACATTCGCCGATGGCGCTCCCCTAGCCGCCCCGAACGGCGTGGCCATAGATAGAGACGGGAATATTGTAGTCGTGAACGTAGGCGACTCTGCGGTAATTACTTACAACACCCGCGGTGAAGTTATCCTCACCGAGTACGCCGTCGAAGGTGGCAACGATGGTATCGTAGTGACCGAAGATGGCACCAAATACGTCAGCAGCGTGCGTTTCGGTAGCGTTTCTCGCATTCGCCCGGGGCAAGACGCAGAGGTAATCGCATCCGGTATTCCTAGTGCCGCATCCATGTGCTATGACTCGGTTCAAAATCAGCTAGTCATTCCACTTAATGGAAACTATGCATTGGCTTTTATCCCCCTATAGAACACATACAAGAAAATTGTAGTGATTGACTCGCCATTCACCTGCGTCGCAGATGTGTTGGCGAGTCAATTTATTTACTAAACTACTAGCCGTTTGATTTGCTTGCACAGGCAGAATATTTCAAAAACTTCAATTTCTATTTAGCTTTCCGGATTAGCTCACTGCTCTATTTATTCTGTACAAACTTAAGCCGCTCTTCGACATCGCTGAGCAGAAACGAATTCTTTAGAACATCTGTCGCTCGAAGAGCTGAGGCTTTGGTTTTTTAGGTGACATAGGCAATCACTAGTACATCAGGATATTCCTGCGTTACCCTTGCAAGAAAATCTACACCGCCTAGCTCAGGCATCGCCAAATAGAGAAAAATCAACTGAATTTAGTTCCCCTTGGAGCAAAAAAACACAATCCTTCTTCGCCGCTATGACACAGCAACACCTCGAACCCGAGACCTTTTAGGGTGAGCTGAATGCGCTCGCAACTATCTCGCCCATCATCCATAACTCAACTCGGACCTGAACTCTTATTTATTGTGTTGCGCCGAAGAAAGTTAGTGGTGTGCTAACCATTTTCCCGTACTCGCAAAGCATCAACCGGTTCGCCTGATGTGCACTGGTCATTCTGGACCTACGGTGGCGCAACTTTGTTCGCCGCTCTTGGGGCCTGGCGTCTTCGCGATAACGTGACGCTTGGCAATGGTTAGCGTTAGCATCGCTGCACCTATTAGCTCTCACTTTGTGGGCAGAGACTCGCTATACTATTTACGATGGAGAAGTATTTGGACCACAGTTTGATCTTGTGGAATTCTCTATTAACACAACGCTATAGCCTGTCTTCTTGGGGGAGCTATTCGCTTTGGCCCCAACGTCTATCGCGCAGGATTTGGGGTGATAATGCTAGTTATAGGGAAGATATTTTTGTTTGATAGGGCTGACCTAGAGGGATTACTGCGAGTGGCGTCGTTTATGGGACTGGCTTATTTGTAACAGCGGTTTAATTTGGCACCGGCAAAAACGGTAGAATAGCTTCAGCATGTAAATAGTAATTTTAGTTTGCAATCACCTCTACTATGATGGAATTCAAGCGCCCCGCCAATTATCACCGCCGCTTGAATATAGCAATGTACTCTGACCCCTTGGTCGTAACAACTTAACCTAGCCCAATGTTTTACAGGATGAGCCTAATAGGCTAGTTTGACACCTATAAACCAAGAGCGTGCTCGAGAATCCTTGCTAGCTCTCTTGACAACAATAAGATTAAGGACGCCTACTATGGCTGGATTTCTGTCCAAAGAACATATCATTGCTGCACCTGATTATAATCGCTGGCGTGTGCCCTTAGCCTCCATCGCCATTCACCTGTGTATCGGCTCGGTCTATGCGTGGAGCATTTACAATCCTTCTCTGACCCGAGTTTATGGTGTGGTCGCAAGTAGCGGCGATGATTGGAGTTTGAGTGAAGTTGTCTGGGTGTTCACGGTAGCCATCGTGTTTTTGGGCCTGGCAGCTGCGTTTGCCGGTAAATGGCTGGAAAGTGTTGGACCTCGAAAAGTCGGCGTAGTCGCGGCCTGCTGTTGGGGTGGCGGTTATCTTGTCGGTGGCGTTGGTATCATGACACACCAACTATGGTTGCTATACCTCGGCTACGGCGTGATCGGTGGTTGCGGTTTGGGACTGGGCTACGTTTCACCCGTGAGTACCTTGATAAGATGGTTCCCTGATCGACGCGGCATGGCTGCAGGCATGGCCATTATGGGATTCGGTGGCGGCGCCATGATCGGCACACCGTTGAAAGAATTTTTCATTCGCCTATTTTATCGAGCACCTGAATACCTCGGGACAGTGGACCAAGTTAGCTTGGTTACAGAAGCAGGACGTCGCTTCGTCGAGATTAGTGGTGCATTACAGGAAGTCGTAATAATTGGTGCGGCAGAAGTTAGAAATTTGACTATGCCCGGAGCGGAGGGTGTTTATCTAGTAAATACCGGCGCCGCAGGTGTGGCAGAAACATTCCTAATACTCGGTGTTATCTACCTAATAGTGATGCTGTTTGCTGCCTTCTCCTATCGCATACCGGCAGAAAATTGGAAGCCCCAAGGCTGGGTAGAACCGAGTGATGAAAAGCGCGGGGCATTAGTTTCAGCAAAGAATGTGGATATCGACCAAGCCTTAAAAACGCCACAGTTTTACCAGCTTTGGATCGTACTCTGTCTCAATGTGACTGCAGGCATTGGTGTACTTGGCGTCGCAAGAACCATGATCACGGAGATCTTTGGTTCCAGCCTCCCCCAAATCGTGGATACGTCATTTGCTGCCACTTACGTCGTTATGATTAGTGCGTTCAACATGGTTGGCCGTTTTATCTGGGCCAGCGCGTCAGACTATGTTGGTAGACGCAACACCTACTGGATATTCTTTGTGTTGGGTATCGTGCTTTATCTTTCTATACCCTTCGCTGCGGCACAAGTGAGTGTCAATCCGTCTGTGGTGTGGCTAGTGTACTTCTACGCCGCCACCATGATCATATTCACTATGTACGGCGGTGGTTTTGCCACCATTCCGGCCTACCTAGCCGACATCTTTGGCGCTAAGTATGTCGGCGGCATACATGGCAGGCTGCTAACGGCGTGGAGTACTGCTGGCGTGCTGGGACCGTTGGCAATAACTTCGTTAAGAGAAAGCTCTGTTAACAGTGCCATTAACGATCTGGTATCGATAATCGACCCCGTTGCTTTCCAGACTCAATTCGGGGCGGGGGTAGATCAACTGGAGTTGCTAGTTGCTCAGAACTCGGTGACCCTATCCCGCCTAATGGAAATTGCACCTGCAGGAACCACAGATCCAACCAGCAGCATCTATAATTCCACAATGATTTTGATGGCGATGCTATTGGGAATTGCACTACTCGCCAACGCTTTGATGCGACCGGTTGATCCTAAGCACCATTTGCCGGACTAAGTCTCAGCAGTGATCAAGCGATGAAATTTCCCAGAAAGCGCCGGTGTTTACGGCCTCAATGTGGCTCCATTTTAGTCCGAGCCCCGCCATTTATTACGCAGCATTCAAGACCGCTTTGTGTTTGGTTTATAGTTAGGCTCACTCGCTGACGTCAGCTGCCAAATTTTCTCAATTTATTTTTGATAATCTTGTGGTCTGCGAAAGCACTAAAGTACAACCATTTTCTGTGGCCGATATTTCTCCAGCAAGGCCCAGATAATCGCGGCAGATTCAACGTCGACATTACCTGAATAGTCCTCTGATCGGTAATGCAGCTGCATGGCGCGAAGAGCATAGCGCGTTTGTCGATCAAATCGACCGGACACCTCTACCAGATAACCTAGTTGATTGAGCGCTTCCTGAATACTGGCGATGGCGGGCATTTTTTGGGCGAAATTTTGTTGGTATTGTTGCTTAGTTTCATCATCATACCAAGCGCCCACGCCTGCCTCGTACAAGACTTTCCAGGGGAAATTTGGACCGGGGTCTGATCTTCGCAGAATCGCTATGTCTGAATGGCCAACGACATCAATGGGGTTGATAGTCGGATAACGGGAAAGAATATCGGTTGTCAATGCAACAACCCTTGCTATCTGTTCCTCATCATAGCCTCGGAAATCGCAGTTAATGTCTTCAGGATTCGTTTCTTCTATCGGATTTGTAGTGCCTTCGCACTTAAATTCGTTGACGATTTCGATGCCAATAGAGCGGTCATTCAACCCAGTTTCTTCTCCCCAATAACTCAGCCCCGCATGCCAGGCTCGTTCGTGTTCCGGTACAAGGCGGTAAATTTGAAGCCGGTTACGGGGGTAACTTGCGTCATCGTGTGTCGGAATTAGGTAGTGAGAGCTTACTGAGTTCTCAGAAGGTTGGGTAAGAAGCCTGAGCGATTGTTCAAAGTTTTCCGAAGTTGCGTGAATCACTAGATAGTCAATTCGGCTATTGAAGTTGGCCGAGGGAACATCGACCATACCACTGCACGCATTCAGAATTAGCAGTATCAGTGCAAGGGGTGAATTGCGCATAAAGCGTAAAGGCATAGAAAAAGTATTTCGGGCAAACATAGAAAAGTCCAGTTTGATCAGTTGTTTTCGGGACAGCCCATGTTGGAGAGAAGTCCTCATCGGCTCGCTCTCAGTCTCCATAGAGTACAAGTAGAATAAAAGCTATTTCCATCTAAGTCTATGCCACACAGTGGCTTTGATTCTACGATAACGAACGGCCTAACAAGGCTAATGGTGGCTTGCCACCGAAACGAATGCTCACAGTAGCATGGCATCTACCTTGGGGGTTGGTTAAAAAGAGGATGATTAGCGTAAGTCTGGCTGGGGCGGGATGGATTGCAGAGTGAGCACTTTGCGCCATTGCTGGGGGCCCATGGCTATCCGGTATGTCACCGAGTGAGAATGGAGCTCCTGCATGGGATTTTCATCCAGTCCATTCAGGGTGAGGTAGCTATTGTCTTCATCACGCTCCAGTAGGCCTCTTCTTTTCAGAAACCTGGCAATCCGCTGATTGATGGTGTGCAGTAAATCAGTGAGTTGCTCTTCTGTAGGGGCTTTGTTGTAGTGATAAGCGAAATTTCCTGATTCGTGGTGGAGATACACTCCATCAAGAAACAACATGTGAAAGTGGATATTCAGGATAAGCGGCCCGCACGACGATGTAATGGCAGGATCAGAAGACTGGGGTATTGATTTCGAAGCGGAGGTTGCGGTTATCACTGGTGATGTTCCCCCCGGGATCTCAGCTGACGGCGCTAAAAAACATCAAGCTTCTTTCCCTATTAAATGACGTGCCACTTCGTAATCTTATCCCTGCTGAACTGGCTAAACAATTTGTTTGTTACCAATCAAAGCCATGGACCTTGTTCGCACCCGTTTTTATAAAAAAACGACGAACTTGGTGATGCATGGGACGGGAAAAAAAACTTTCCCTACCGCTGCTGGCAATATAAAACGGCGTAAAGGTTGGTTCTCCGGATGCTGGCATTGACATCACTTTCGATTTTTGCGAACTCATTTTTCATGCCGCTACAGCAAGGCCCTTGATGGCGGGGACAGTGGTTGGCGCTGGTACCGTTACCAACAAAGGGTGATTGGATGGGTCCTGTTGTCTGGCTGAAGTTAGATGTTTAGAAACGATTAAGCACGGGAAACCATCAACACCTTTCATGAATTTTGGTGACCGTGTGGAAATTAATATATTCGATAAAGCAGGAAATACTATTTTCGGTCGTCTCAACCAAAAGGTTGTTAAATCTGATACTCCGTCAAATTAACACTATCCGATAAAAGGTTTCACCTTAATATTAAGCGCCTGCCAACTGTTGCTAGCGGGCGTTTAAGTTTTTTGCATCTTTATATTATTCAGCGCTATCAGCTTACACATGATCCTACACACTATGATGAATTGAATTGATCTTTACATAGCCAATTGGTAAAACTGCGTCTTACTTATTTTACCCAGTATCGCTATGGTTTGGTATCTTTGGTGATTTTCTAACATTCTGGGCCAAATTAAAAAATTTTGAAACAGGAACACTATGAAAAAAGACAAAAGGTCAAACCTTCGTTTCGACAGTAAAGCGGTTTATTGCCCTCCTGACGAGGCTACTAAATCAATAACTCCGAATATTGTAATGTCATCCAGCTTCCAGTATGACGCAGAAATTTTTCAGCGGATTGTTGAAGGTGAACGTAAGGATGTAAATATTTACGGCCGTTGCGGAAATCCGACAGAATATCAGTTTGAAGAACAAATGATGATGATAGAAGGTGCCGACGCCTGCCTTGCTACCGCATCCGGTATGGCTGCTATTTCGATCACATTACTGGGACTATTAAAAAGTGGTGATCATATTGTCTGTGACTGGACCACCTACAGTTCAACTCATGAAATGCTGGACCATCGCCTCACGGATTATAATATTGAAACAACATTTGTTGATACATCCAATATTGAAGCAGTGCGCGCGGCAATTCGTCCAAACACCAAGATTATTTATTTTGAAACCATCGCAAACCCTTCCATGAAGGTCGCACCTGTTGCGCCGTTAGTTGAACTTGCACATGCACGCGATATTGTTGTGGTGTGTGACAATACCTTCGCCAGTCCTTATGTCATGCGTCCGCTTGAATGGGGCGTTGATATTGTGGTGGAAAGCGCGACTAAATTCATTGGTGGTCATAGTGATGTGATTGGCGGTTCTATTTGCATGAAATCAAATTTGCTGCCTAGTGATTTTCTTGAACAAATCCGCTGGAACACTATGGTCAAATTAGGAGCGCCGATAGCACCTTTCAATGCTTGGATGTTGATCCGCGGCATACAAACATTAAGTGTTCGTGTAGAGCGTCAATGCCAATCGGCTGCGAAACTCGCCGCACATTTTGAAGCACACCCCATCATTAAACAGGTTTGGTATCCCGGTCTCGCTTCACACCCGCAGCACGAAGTAGCAAAAGAGCAAATGCCAAAATTTGGCGCCATGCTCACTTTTGAAGTGGAAGACGGCGACGCAGCATTAAAAGTATTAGATAACTTAGAATTAACTTGTTTTTCAGCAAGCCTTGGCGGTGTACGTTCAACAACGCAAATTCCGGCACTTATGGCCTTTCTTGATATTCCTAAGTCGGAACGTGAAGAAATGGGTATCAGGGACGGTATGATCAGGGTGTCAACTGGTCTTGAAGATGCAGATGATTTAATCGAAGATTTTGATGCTGCATTATCTAAATTGAATTAAACGTGACCAACATGGGTATTGATTAATGAAATTAAATAAGACACTTAGCTTCTGGGACGTATTTGCAATTGCATTAGGGCAGGTCATTGGTTCGGGAGTTTTGGTGCTTATCGGTATTGGTATCGGATTCACTGCGTATGCGGTTCCATTCGCCATCATTCTTTCAGCAATATTTTCCATCATCAAACAATTACCGGTTGTGTTTATGGGCTCTGCGATGCCGGCAACGGGCGGACTTTATGTCTATTGCAAGCGTGTTTTGGGTCCAAAGGTTGGTTTCTTTTTTCTCTCGCTTTTACTTGTCACTCACATACTTATTGCTTTGTTTGCGTTGGGGTTCGCTGAATATGCCATAGCACTTCTTCCACAGTTAAATGCAAAATATGTCGCGCTCGGTATTTTGGTTACTTTTTATACAGTTAATCTTCTCGGCATTCATCAGGCAGCAGCAATTCAAAAAGTTATGATTGCCTTGCTTCTTTTCGGGTTATCCTCACTGATTTTCTTTGGAATTTTAGAAGTAGATTACAGTAATTTTACCGATCAGGAAAAATTGTTCCCGGACGGTTGGTACGGTTTTGGGATGGCATGTGTTCTTATGTCTTTTGCCACGGGGGGTGCCTATTATGTCTCTGAACTCGGCGGCGAAATGAAAAATCCACACCATGATCTTCCTCGTGCGATTATCTACAGCACACTTCTTGCAGCTTTTTTTATCGCGACGGTTTCCATTGTAGCGGTAGGAGTTTTACCTATTGAGCAAACAGCTGGGAAGACGTTGGCTGAAGTCGCGAGAGTGATTTTACCGCCCTCACTATATACTGCATTTATCGTTGGTGCCGCTTTATTCGCTTTTGCCACCAGTATAAATTCTACATTTTCGTGGGCGACAAAGTCCGTGATCATTGCCTGTGAAGATGGTTGGTTACCTAAGGGTTTAGCTGCCGTCAACAAAAGATTTAATACTCCCCATATATTATTGACCATTCTGCTGGTTGTAGGATCAATTCCAATCATCGCGGGCAAGGACATGCCCTATATCATCATGCTCGGAAGTGGGCTTGTATTTATTTATGATATTGTTCCATTGCTTGCTGCGTTTTATTTTGCCAAAAAGCTGCCTGAAATTTTCGCAAATGCACAAATTAAAATGTCTGAAAAGACTGTTAAGACAATAAGTGTGATTGGCATTCTTATACTACTTGTTCAAGCCAATTTGGCCTTTTCGGATATCGATAACACTGGAAGGTTGATGATCGTTGCTTATATTATTTTTGTTATTATCTATATTCATTTCAGAGCAAAACATCAAAATAGCATTACTAATGAACAAAATACTCTGTAAATTACCATGAACAATGCTTCTCTTGATAGTAATGAACCTTACATCGTGGTCATCGGCGGCGCAAATATCGACGTCTGTGGTCGTCCTGCCAACGCACTAAATATGCACGATTCTAACATCGGCAATCTGATCACGAGCCCCGGCGGCGTAGCCCGTAATATCGCAGAGAACCTGGTGCGCCTTGGCGTGCGTACCAAATTGCTCTCAGCAGTCGGAGCAGATCAATTTGGCGAAATTTTGCTAACCCAGGCAAATGCTGCTGGCATCGACGTGAGTGATATGGTGCGTCTTGAAGGTCAAAAGACATCCACTTATTTAAGCGTTCTTGACGGTACAGGTGATTTGCTTGTGGCGATAAATGATATGGAGATTGTTGATAAGTTAGACGCAGAATTTCTTCAACAGCGTCTGAAAATAATAAAACAAGCGGCAATTGTAATTGCTGATACAAATCTAAGTGAAAGCGCGCTGGCTTATCTCGTAAAAAGTGGTGCAGCGAATCCTCTTATTGTTGACGCCGTTTCCATCACAAAAGCGGTTCGCATCAAACCACATCTTGGGTACGTTCATACTTTAAAAGCAAACTTATTAGAAGCAGAGGTGTTGTGCGGCATTAAACCATCTGCCTGCGGAACATATCTTGAAATGGCGCAGTGGTTTCATGACAGTGGAGTAAAACGTATTTTTATCACTCTAGGCCCGCAAGGTGTTTTCTATAGTGATGCATATGATCATGGAATAGTAGAGAGTAGATTGAAAAGTCCGGTGATAAACGCAAGCGGCGCGGGGGACGCATTTGTAGCGGCGGTTGCATTTGCTTGGTTTGATGAACAGGAAATCAAAGCAACAGCTGAATTTGCTATTTCTGCCGCTAATGTTGCGTTGTCGCACAGCGCAACTATCAATCCAGATATGTCAGTATCGACAGTTAATGAGATAAGGAGCAACGAATACGGTGAATGAATTAAACGCTGAGTATCTTGACGTTTTGCCGGAAATTTCACAAGCAATAGAAAATGGTCAGCCCGTGGTTGCACTTGAATCGACAATTATATCCCACGGCATGCCTTATCCAAAGAATGTACAAACCGCCCGTGAAGTTGAAGCAGTGGTAAGGAACAATGGCGCAGTACCCGCCACAATTGCTATTCTTAAAGGTCGTCTAAAAGTAGGTCTTAGTGGGGCAGAGCTTGAATATTTGGGCAAAAGTGGCTTGAACGTTACCAAAACAAGCAGACGCGATATTCCATTCATAGTTTCAGGCGATAAAGACGGCGCGACAACAGTCGCAGCGACAATGATCATAGCCGCAATGGCGGGTATTAGAATATTTGCAACAGGGGGTGTCGGTGGAGTTCATCGCGGCGGCGCACTGTCAATGGATGTATCGGCAGACCTGGATGAACTTTCTCGAACAAATGTTGCTGTTGTATGCGCGGGAATGAAATCCATATTAGATATTGGTCGTTCGCTCGAATATTTGGAAACGGCGGGAGTTCCTGTTGTTGGTTACCAGACCGATACGGTGCCTGCTTTTTATGCCCGTAGTAGTGGATTTCCTGTTGATTATAGAATTGATACACCGCAAGAAGTGGCAAAGGCTCTACTATCAAAATATGAGCTTGGCATTGACGGATCCGTTTTAATAACCAACCCGGTTCCGCAGGAGTATGCGCTTGATCCGCAAGACATTGAAAATACGATCGATGAAGCACTAACAGAAATGGACAGTCGTGGCATAACAGGAAAAGAGACCACACCATTTTTATTAGCACGAATAGCCGAGCAAACGGATGGTGAAAGTCTGGAAACCAATATAAAGCTCGTACTGAACAATGCTAAAGTCGCCGCTATGATAGCCGTTGAATATAGCAATCTTGCATTGGCGTCGAATCAGGGTTGATAATATGCCTGTAAAATTGGACGATCAAAATATACCGGTTGTTGATCTTGGTGCATTTTTAAGCGGAACCTCCGATGAACGCCTGAAATTGGCTCAACGAGTCGATGAAATTTTTCGTTCAATTGGGTTTCTGATTATAAAAAATCATGATGTGCCGAAAAATATCTGTGATCGCGCGTGGCTGTCCGCAAAGAAATTTTTCGAACAGACGTCTGCCGAAAAAAATACCGCTTATTCTGATGATCCCGCTTGTCCTCGCGGATATACACCGATAGAAGGCGAAGCTCTCGGTAAAACACTCGGCATTGAAGCGCCGCCTGACCGCAAGGAATTATTCAGTATTGGTTCACTTATGCCGCCTGCAGGTCATCACGAAGATAAAAATTTTCATTTCTTTTACGGCCCAAATATCTGGCCGCAGTCGCCTCTAAATTTTCGCGTATATTGGACTGATTACTATTTAGCCATGGAGCTTTTGGGGGCACAAATAATGCAATTGCTTGCCGCGGCTCTTGGACTTGAGGATAATTTTTTTGTTAAATATCATACCCACCATATTAGCGCGTTGAGATCACAAAATTATCCTTCATTGTCAGGTGATTTATTACCGGGTCAATTGCGTGCAGGAGCCCACTCTGATTATGGAACAGTAACGATATTAAATGCTGACCCGGATGTTGGTGGACTTGAAGTAAAATCACCTTCGGGTAATTGGATATCTGCGCCAATAATCGAAGACGCATTCATAATCAATATTGGTGACCTTATGGCGCGATGGTCTAATGATCGTTGGGTATCAACATTACACCGTGTTGTTGATCCAGTGGGTGTGCCGGGCAATCCTACTGCAAAGAGGCAGTCGATGGCTTATTTCATGAACCCGAATTATGATGCAAATATAGAAGCTATACCAACATGTGTTGAAGAAGGCACGTCACCACTTTATCCACCTGTTCGGGCGGGACAATATCTGGTGGATAAATTTACGGTGTCCAACTAGGGAGTTTTATTTATTCAACTTTAATTCTTCGATGATGAATTTGCCATCTTCGATGAGTTGATCCGTTGATCCGTTATTGATCAAAATGTGATGAGCATTAGATTTGATATTTTCGACATGCTTGAAATATGCAGGTCTGACAGATTTAATATATTGTTCTGTAACGCTTTCTAATGTTCTGCCCCGTTCGTTCATGTCTCTTTTTATGCGTCTTAAAAGAGCTAAATCCAGGTCAGATTCGACAAAAATTTTTACATTACTTTCTATTGGTAAAATAGATCCTGCGAACAATCCTTCTATTATGATTAAACCGCTGGTGGCCACCTCCTCGTGACCGGTTCTTTCACTTATGGTGAAGTCGTATACCGGAACATTTGTCCGGCCAGTTGTTCTCAATTCTGAGAGATGTTCTTTTAATAAAAAAGTATCTATGGCCGATGGGTCGTCAAAATTGCAAAAGCCGTTTTTGTCAACTTGCTCTTTCTTGCTTAAATAATAGCGATCTAAACTCAAAAGCAGACTACCCGGAGTGGATTGATGGATAAATTCCGCTAATGTAGTCTTTCCTGATCCGCTTGCACCGGAAATCGTAATTACTTGCATAAACATTCCTGAGTTTATTATCGTATTTTGCATTCTGCTAGATGTTTATAACCTGGCCACAATTTTTGTAAGAGCATCCAAACAGGAATAACCAAGTAGTATAAGTAGAATAAAAGCTATCTCCATCTAAGTCTATGCCACGCAGTGGCTTTGTTTCTACAATAACGAACGGACTAACAAGGCTAATGGTGGCTTGTTACCGAAACGAATGCTGACAGCAGCATGACATCTACTTTTGGGGTTGGTTAAAAAGGGTATGATTACCCTACCACCTTGCCAGGCAGCAAGTAGCAAAAGAAGAAAATTAAGGCCGGTCAAACAACTAATCTGTGGTGCAGCCCTGTCTGGTGGAGATCGGGCCTTTACACTTCTCGCAGATATCGATATTGAACACTCGTTTCAATCTTTGCATTCAGGTCATAGCCGCATGCTGCTCTGACGGAGTCTTCTCGTCCCAAGATCGTGGTGCCAGACCTTTTCGGCCTTTGCCACGCTTTGCCGGTGTGACGTGAATCCGCTGATTACTGTTTGGCGCAGAGACCCCGTGGAAGCGAGTGAGAATGGAGCCCCTGCATGGGATCTTCATCCAGACTATCCAGGGTCAGGTAGCTATTGTCTTCATCACGCTCCAATAGGCCTCTTCTTTCCAGTAAGCTGGCAATCCGCTGGCTGATGGATGGAGTCAGAGTAAAAATACAGTGTTTTTACGCTAAGTGGAGTGGTAGCTGTTCACGATTTATTCTCACCTTTGGCAGGCTTGTTACGCCGACAACGATCTGAGCAATAAAGCACTTCATTCCAATTAAGCTTCCATTTTTTCCGCCAGTTAAAAGAAAGTCCACAGACTTTGCAAATTTTGCTGGGAAGAATGATTTTGTGGTGAGTCATATCAGCTACGCGCCCAGCGACGCCGATATTCGCCATTAGCATCATAGAGTTCTGTTTGTTTTTTCAGATTAAAATGCCGGCCTCCCCTTGGGTCGGCACCTACTCCAGCAATATACTGCCAATTACCCCAGTTCACCGCCACGTTATAGTCCACAAGTTGCTGTTCAAAGAAAGCCGCACCGTAGCGCCAGTCTTGGGCTAACTCGTTCACAAAACAGCTTGCCGCAATCTGTCGCCCCCGGTTAGATAAAAACCCACTCCGATTCAACTGCCTCATGCAGGCATTCACTAATGGATAAGGCGTGTCTCCCTTACACCAGCACTCAAACTTTTCTTGCTGAAACTTAGTCATCGGTGGCTGCGCTGCAGCACCGTGAAAACTGAAAAGCTGACTTTCAATATGTAACGCTAACCACAAAAAATACTCACGCCACAATAGCTCAACAAAGAGCCAGTATGTGGATTCGTTTCCACCGTGCTTTGATTCATAATCCTCGACCGTCCATCGCAGGCGCCTGATAGAAAGACAACCCATATTAAGCCACGACGACATTTTTGAGGAATTGTTGAAACCGTCCAATTCATTGCGCACAGCTTTGTAAGATAGAGGCAGGTCACCGGCAAAATACTGTGCAAGATGCTCCTGAGCCGCCCTTTCCCCCCCGGTGATTAGCTTTTCGCTTGCTGCCTGTTCAGCAAGGAAGTTGGGAGGCATCTTTTCCTTACGGATAACTGCCTTGGGTGGAGGTGGGAGGCGCTCTGGAGTAGGGAGTACAGGCATCGCTTCCCATTTCTCAGCTTGGCGCCTAAATCTGGAGTACGTTGTCAGAACCCCATCATTGATAGAATCTATCGCTTGTCGATTGAAAAGCGTATAAGTGTCCACCTCTTCTATTTCAAGGTCAGGCAAATTTTTAGCTAGCGCCTGTAGCTCGCATTTTTCATCCATACCAAATTGGCTAGAGCAGACTAACCGTTGGATAGCATTCTGGCGGACCAATCTGGCTAAAGCGATTTGAGGGCGTTCCTCAAGAATCAGAAGGTGCTGCCCGATCCCGTTTAATGAGTTGCTTAGGCCTACTAGCGCCTCCCTCAGAAACTGCAAGCGATGAGCACCCATCGAGGCCGAGAGTAATCGACCTGGGACGAACCAATCAGGATTTACACAGTAAACAAGCAGCAATGACTCACCAAGCGCCGCTCGCAGTAGGGCAGGGTTATCATCGAGCCTCAGATCGTGAGTAAGCCAGTAAAGGGTGTGTGCCATTAAATACTCCAGAAAATACTGATACGCTGAGCTGATGACAACGGATTAGCTAGATGTAGAGAGATAAAAATTTCGTTATGCACATTGAGATGGCTAGGAGAAAAGCACAGCTAGTCGACCAATGCTTCTTGGGATAAAACAGTAGCCTTATTTCCTGTGATTGAAGGTTTTCCCAGCTTTGGTAGTTATCTTGGCAATATCGCTTTAGGGTACACGCTTGAAAGGGTTCCTAGTCTAGCTCTGCTAATTTTTGACCTACAAAATTCAAAGGAACGTTATCATGAGTGACTATCATAATCTCGCAGGACAGGTGACTTTGGAAGTGGAGCCATACACATTGTCTGCTAGTGTCACGGGGAGTAAGGAAATCAGCATTGGCTTTTTAGCGAATGGTTTTCCTGATTCAGAGAACTTTCTGGTTTGTTAGTCTCTGATTCAAAGAAAAGTCATAATTGGTCGTACTTCTTAGCTATGCCCTTGGCTTTCTCTACTGGATACTTCTCGGCATTTTTGCCGACTTTGTCCACTACAGCACTTGATATGTCTATGCCTGTTGCATTCGCAAAGTTCAGACAGTAGGCGACTATATCTGCTAGTTCCTCTTCCACACTTTTTTTAAAGCTTTCGTCAGTAACGAGTTTCTCCATTACAGTGTTACTGTCTTGCCATAGAAACAGTTCTTGAAGTTCTGCAGCTTCAATTGATATAGCCTCGGCTAGATTTTTCGCATCGTGGAATTGATTCCAATCCCTTTCATCCCTGAACGTCTGGAGAAGGTCTTTAAGGTCTGCGATAGTCGAGATTTTGTCAGTCATAGTTGAAGAATGATCCTGATCGAAGGTTTCTGTTTAATCACCCCAAGTAGCTGGAGTGGTCGCAATATCGGGCTTCCAGGAAGCCAGCAGAATACTCACAGAGGCCTCTGACAAGTTGCTAGCCACTGTGCAATGATTTTCAGCATAAACGGTTGTGAGGACTGATTAGTGCTTGGAAAAGCAGGGTAGGGTTATTGCTGCTAGTGTTGGTCCATGATTATGCCTTAGTACAGGTTCCGACAAACGCCAATACATCCAAACCGTAATCGAGATATACGAGAGTAAAATTTGAGCCATCGGGATGAATCGCAAAAGTTGCTTCCCCAAAAGCTATATCGCGAACACTACAAACAGTATAGCCTTTATTCACTTCGCATATTCCTTCATAGTGAGGATTATCTGTACGCCGCCAGCCTTTATCAGTATCAATCAGCCAGCTATGTGCGATGAAATTATCGCTATCATTATTCAAAGCCTCAAAATCAAACCTGTCTATTGAAACTCCCATAGTGTCTTCACAATAATAAATATCCGCACTAGCGACTGCGGTGAAGCAAAATAAAATTACTATTGTTAGTAGTTTGTTCATGATTAGGCCTGTGCGCAGGTTCTTGAGGAAAATACGCTTTACTCGGTTGCAGAGCGCTCATGCCTATGGCTAGGTTCTTAGTCGATCCATAGTGATAAGCTCGGCGCTGGTAGTCCGGTGTCATCCATTTTTGACGGAAAACAGCAGTGGTTATTTACTTCTGTGGCGCTTGTGCAGCAGCTGGGCCTTAGAATTTGATGCCACTACATAACAGCTGCCTATAGAGACTATTCAGTAATATTCATTGTCACCGCGTGCATTAATCGGTGGCTTCCTAAAAAGCAGGTAAACCACCTAACCTTCAGATCGCTATATAATGCAAACTCATAATTGATTTAAGTAATCATCTAAACGATCCTGGGCCATCATAAATGCTGCTTTCTTGCCTGTCGCGGCAGTTTTAATAGCTTCTAGATTCGGTCCAGAACCGACCTTGATAACTCCTACCATAGCCATCATAAGGTGGGGAGTGCATTGGTATACGTAAACACCGTCCTGATCGAAAGTCACGGTAACGTCTTGACCCATGCCTCCCTTCCACCCTTGCGCACCTTCTGGCATCATTTCTTGCATAGACTCTGAATTATGACCAGGATTCGTTGCTTTAAACGTAACAGAGTCCCCAGGATTTATACTTAAAACTGCCGGCTCAAAAACCATTACACCATCTTCGCCTGTATTGAGCATTTGCACTTCGTAGCTTTCCGCGAGCGCCGACCCAGAGAATATTACTAAAGAACCGACCAGCATCGTGTTTAGAAATTTCATTGTTCATCCTTTTTACTTGAATTTAAGTGCTTAAATTCTTAAGAAGCGAGCACTAAAAAACACTTCTATAACCGATACGTAACAATGCGCTAAATGGGTCATTTCTAATCGATCACAAACCAATAAATGTATCAGGCGCTGTGATTTTTAAAAGTTCATAGAGTCTGTAACTTACTTTTCCTGGGCAGGCATTTGGTGTAGTAGAAAGCTATCGATATTTCTAAGGACTTGCCTTTGCGCCTTCGGGAAAGGCGGTTGCAGCGTAGAAGTGCTTTTACAGGGTTGTTGTGGATTTAGAGAGTTAATTTATCAATACTGTTTACTAAAATAAGAATGGTACTTTGCCCTGTAGAGTCAGAGGGGGCAGATTAATTTCACGCTATTGGGGTAACACATCAATCCTTAGCTTCTCTGCGCTTTCGCGTCCATTGGTAATAGGAGAGCCAAGTTTGGTAGGCCAGTTCAGCTATCCAACGAAACATGGGGTGGAGCAACAAATTCGTCGCCTTGCTGTAACGTGTATGTTGCCAGGCACGCACGTTTGCCTCTAATCCTTTTAGCCATTCACCACCCTCGGTTCTAAGATGCAGTTCCGTGCGCAGAGCAGCCTGGCGTTCCACTGGAAGCGTGGAAATGGGCGTAAGTTCTAGACCTTTGTCATGATGCTTCGCTAGCTTTGCCATTTCTGCCGAACAAATTGGGCAGGCATCGTCGTAGAACAATGTGTCTTTATCCATAATTAAATTACGCACCGTTACGGCATTTGGATTTCTAATTTCTTTACAGGAATACATCTGTGCCATAGCCGCACTGGCGAGTCGGCCGCTACTCAACCTTTGCTAAAAGCGCCTCTCGCTTTGAATCATCTAACCAGAGCCGACCTACTGGTACGCGCTCTTTCAGTATTTTTCCAGTAACTATGTCAAACACATCACCATTGCTTCCAGTCAACTGTATTGGTACGCCACATGACTTTGCTATATCTGCATTGCATTGCATATGCAAAGCTTCACCATGAACAGGTATTGCAATTTTAGGCTTTATCCAATCATACATTTGCTGTAATTCGTCCCGACAAGGGTGCCCCGAGGCATGAATAGGCTGCAAACTGGTCTCTGAAAGCGTCACCTCAACACCTTTGCTCACAAGGGCAGCCACCAATCGATGCACTTCGATCTCGTTGCCAGGAATAGTTTTGGCGCTGAAGATCACGTGATCCCCCGTAGCTAAGGTAATGTCCGGATGAGTATCCATCGCCAGTCGCTGCAAAGCAGCTCGCGACTCTCCCTGACTCCCCGTCGCCACAGCCAATACCTCATTAGGCAGAAGATAGCCTAGGTTAAAAGAATCGACTAGGTTGAAATGTTCGTTTAAGTAACCCGCCATTCTGGCATTCGTCACCATGGCCTCTATCGATCGGCCAATCACTCCTATATAGCGCCCTGACACTTCCGCCACATGACCAAGAGTTTGCAGGCGCGCAATGTTGCTAGAAAAACAAGCAACTACTACCCGTCCCGTGGAGCATTTAACGGCTGCTAACAGTCCTTCAAACAATTCTGACTCAGAAGTGGAATGGCCAGCTTGATTGGCGTTGGTTGAGTCACACACTATAGCGTCGATGCCATCATTGCCTAGCCGTCGATAAACATCCGGTTCAAACGCTCGACCAACAATAGGCGCTGAGTCAATCTTCCAATCTGCTGTATGCAACGTCCGCCCAGCTGAGGTTTCTATAAGCAGCGCATTGGTTTCTACAGTCGAATGGGTAATGGGAAGCCAAGTAACCCTAAAACCCCCAAGAGTGATTGTCTCGCCCTCCTGAACGGTCACAATAGGTGCATCAACCCCCTTTTGTCTTAGTTTTCGAAGCAATACATTCCGCGTAAACGGCGTCGTGTAAATAGGACATCTTAACTGGGGCCATAGATGAGCGATTGCCCCTATGTGGTCTTCGTGTGCATGAGTCGCGATCATTCCAACAAGGGCATCACTGCGGTTGCTAATAAATATTGGGTCGGGCATTTCAACTCTATTGCCACCTCCCGGGTTAGTATCATCCTTCTCAAAAGTAATTCCGCAGTCTACCATCAACCACTGACCGGCATGGCCGAACAAGTTTAAGTTCATCCCGATTTCACCGCATCCGCCGAGAGGCACGAATAAAAAGTCTTTTTGCCCGGGGATCATTGTCTCTCGCTCGTTTCATATTGGCATGCAGGGCACCAGTAAAGTCGTCTTGATGCCACGCTGTCTTTAATTATATCGCAGCCACAGTCATAACAGGCTTGGGATTCTCTTCCGAATACCGCGTGACGAAATTGACTTCGAGTCTTACCCAGCTTCTTTAATTGAGTTACTCTAGACGCCTCGTTCGTCACTCCTTTTGTTTTATAGCTGCGACGAGACACGGACAACGTAGCCCTAGCTAGCTGATTTAACTCTTTAGTGCTTAATTGATTTGGCTTAGCCCAGGGATTGACCTTGGCAAAGAAAAGGATTTCAGATCGCAAATAGTTTCCTATTCCAGCGACAAAGCCTTGGTCCAGATAAAAGGCTCCAACTCTGCGATTGCGAAACTTAAGTGAGGCTAAGAGGCTTGCAACCTGCCTCCAGGTTAGCTCTTCGCTCAATATGTCCGGGCCAAGCTTCGCTAAAAATGGATGCTCTAAAATCCGCTGGGTTTCCCAAACACTAATATCTGAAGCGCTATACAGCAGCGCACTGTGCTCGGCTGTGTGTATCGCCATGCGCAAAGAACGGCCTGAGGATGGCAAACGATTCCTTTTAACTACATACCACCGACCATAGAGTTGGTTGTGAGAGTATATAGTTAAGCCATTTGCGAAGTGTGTTAGCAAGGCCTTGCCTCGAGTTTCAATGGAAATCACGTAGCTGGACGCAAAATCCCCTTCCCAACGAGCTAGGTTTGGCAATCCGAAAAAAAATGATAGTACTGGTTTGTCGACAAGCACCTTCGCAATTTTGTCTGCGGCAAGCCGTATTTCTGGTCCTTCGGGCATAGGTTAAGCTTACAGGCTAATAGGAAGATTTAGGAAATGACAACAAGTAAACGCTAGCAGCGGTATTTTGGTTTTGTACAGCAAAAGTAAAGCTCAAGATCAAGATCAAAGAAATCGGTCGGAAATTCCCTTTGCTATCAGACCCTATTGCTTTTTTCTAAGTAAATGGGATGGCATCCACATGGACAATAGGTCAAACGGCCGATTGCGCGCATGATCTTGCTGCTTCTACCTGTAATCACATACATTCTGTCTTTTAAGAAAGCATCTAAACACTCGTTTGCAACCAATTCGGCACTAAGACTTGAGACCCCCATTTCGACAGTTCTGGCACTTATTACTTCTGAATTTTCAGAGGCCACCGTCGAAAAATTAGACTCTGTTCCACCCGGACACAGCTCCATGGCTACCAATAACGGGGCCTTCTTATTTTAATGCCTGATCGAATGCGCAGCATTCAAGACCGCAACGCGGCCCGCAAGGGTGAGGAGTCTGGCTCAGCCAGAGTTCGAATCATTGATTGCCGTCCAGTCCACTACTGTGTTCATCCAAGCCATGCCTGATACATAGCCTAAGGTAGTCTCGTGTAGCTAAGTCGCTAGTTAATTAATTCCTTCGGAAAACTATCAGTAGGCAGTAGAAATAAGAACTTAGCTAAGCAATATTTCTTTCTTATTGAAATCCCAACTACTGTATTCTTGCTCTGACTCCATTTGTTTATGAGATAGCTCAACTGGGCTTGCGCACTTCTCACGAACAACACCGAGCAGCCAGCTTTAACTAGTAAATTAAATAGAAAAATAACCTAAAGGATAACACCTTGATACTACAGCCACTCGCCACCGATAGTCCCGCCATCGTGTACCTAGATTTCAAAAGTCCCTATGCCTATCTTGCTATCGAGCCTACACGCGCACTTGAACGAAAATTGGGCGTTCAATTCGATTGGCGCCCTTTCGTGCTAGATATTCCGAGTTATCTGGGCAGCGCACGTCTCGACGAAGCAGGCAAGGTCGTCGAGCAAAGCCGTAGTACTGAGCAGTGGGCTGGCGTTAAGTACGCGTACTACGATTGTAGGCGCTACGCGACCCTGTACCAACAGACCATACGCGGCACCGTGAAAATTTGGGATACTAATCTAGCGGCCACTGCGATGCTGTGGACAAAGAACTATGACTACGACACGCAGCAGAAATTTATTGATCTCGTTTTCCAGCCGTTCTGGAAGCGCGAACTCGATGTAGAAAACAGTACTGCAATTGAACAGCTATTGGACCAAGTTGGAGCCGACGGTGCAGCATTCGGCGAATGGGCTCGCGACGAAGGCACGGCAATTAATGCTCAACTACAATCGTCAGCTTTCTCCGATGGCATCTTCGGTGTCCCCTCCTATGTTGTTGGGTCGGATGTGTACTTTGGGCGTGAAAACCTACCTCGCGTACACTGGCAAATAGCCGGGCAAAATGGGCCTACTCCAGATATTGGAAATCCCCTGCCAGTCGAACTGCTGGCGCTACCGCAGCCTCCCTCCCAAGTTACCATCGGCATAGACGATTCCCTAGATAGCCTGTTAGCTCTACCTCAGCTCTTCAAGCTTCTTTCAAATTATTCTGGAAGCCTCAGTTGGGTGATGATTGAAGCAAGCAAAACCTCCGCGCCCACTTCGTATGCTGAAGGTTCACGCAGTGCTCTGCACATGCAGTGGCGCGAAAAAAACCGGCAGCTAAACCTTGATCGCTATGATTCAACGGGATCTGCTTCGCAGGACTATGCAACTGCTATAGAACAGCTTTTGCAGCAGAATCAAATCTCTGCGAAAAAAGAAGGGCCAGAACAAGTAATTCGTCCAGCAACGGTGGGTATCGTCGTCCTTTTGGACGATGAACTATTAATTGGACGACAGCATTTACCTCTCATTGCCGCACGCCTAAATACAGCTCCTTAGAGCAAGGTGCTGGAGGAAAAACGATCAAAAGGGGTCAGATACAGTCTCGAATATCAATCACTAGACCTTAGGTCTAAAGATTTTGCATTTCCCCCACTTGGAAATGGAGGAAAGTGAACTATTGAAGAACACTAATAAGTTATTAAATGACTAGTGGTCTTGCCCCAGTATTTTAATGCCTGATGCATGGTGTAAGGGTGCTTTGTGTTGCCATCCCTGGCGCAGCTTCAGTTATTCTCTTTAGCCCCAGCCCCGCCATCCTTGGCGGGTCGTTCATCACTAACAAAGCTGCACTTTGTTTTGGCTGCGCCAACCGTTCTTCACCCTACTCTCACAGCATTCGGCAGAACAGGTCATTGTCAGGCACTAAAAAAAAAGGCCCACCCCGTTAGGGGTGAGCCTCATTTTTTTAATGCCTGATGCATAGTG
>CALSUH010000029.1 GCA_943789485.1 uncultured Pseudomonadales bacterium | reverse complement strand
ACCACTTCAGCGGCGCTTGCCTCGTCTTTTAATTCATAGATAGCCGGCCGAATTACTTCCCCGGCTATACCAACCGTTGTTCCCACAGGCGGGATAAAGAGAACATCGTCGGGGAGCAAGCGCACATCGCTGCTGGTATCACCTCTTAATAGAAGGTCATATAAATCTAGTTCCGAAACTGTTACACCCTGCCTGCGCAATTGAACGTTGCGCAGCGACCCCACGTTGGTAATGCCTCCGCTAACGAATAGCGCATTGGTCATGGTTGATAATGAACTAACTGTGTAAGAACCCGGTCGGAACGCCTCGCCCAATACGAAAATCCGAATAGAGCGCAATGAGCCCAAGGTTACAGCCGCGCGCTGCCCAATGAGCTGGGTTGCGACGATATCGTTGATCTGTGCGCGCAGTTCGTCGAAATTGAGTCCGGCAACAGCAATGGGCCCAATCTCGGGAAATAGCATCATGCCCTCACGTGTTATCACCAGTTCGTGCGTAGTATTTTGTTGGCCGTACAGTTGCAATATGACGGTATCGCCGGGGCCCATGATGTAATTCGCGGGAACGGGAATATCGGTAGCCGGCGCAAATGTAGTTGGCGAGCCCGCAAACAAGCTATAGCCAAACTGTTCCAGTGGCGCCTCGGTGACTTGCAATTCTGTGTCTTCAGCTAGAGTTTCAGCTCCCAGGCGGCTGTCAGCATTGTCTTGGATACCGGTCTGGTTTGGTGAGTTCGCACCTCTTGGTGCAATCGAGACTGGCTCGGCAATCTGTTCCTGCTGCACCGCAGTTGTGCCTTGACTGCTTATTAAGGCCTGACGCTGTTCTGGCGATAACGCCTGAAACTGCGCCATCTGTTCGGGCGTGAGGTCTGGTATCTGCGCAACGGCCGAACCTAGGCACATCATAGACAGGCTACAAATCGTAAGTAGGCGGCTTAAGTATGCTGTGACTGTGGTGTTTTTCATGATTAAGGTGTGTTCGATTTTCAAAGCAGAGTAGTTCTCAGTTTGTTGGAGTAATGGGCCTTTTCTAGCTAGCTCTCATGTTTCTTAGCACATCAAAACTTAGCAATAGACCCTCATAGGTCGCTGATATTACCGTCTTTAACTTGTTAATTCTATGGACATTTTAGGAGTAATGGGCTCGAAGTTTTGTAGAATGCCAAGTCCTAGCCCGTCTCTTTCCGCAATTGCGTAATCTCGCGCTTGATCTCTTCATATTCGGCCATCTTTCTCTGCAAGAAACGCCGTGTTACTACCGCCTTCTCCTCAATGCCCTTGGGAGTCAGAAGATAAAGATAGCCCGCCTTGTTTGGGTTGCGCTTGAAGCTATCTACCTTGACCAAGCCCTTATCGATTAGTGCCTTAAGGCAGTAATTGAGCTTGCCCAGGCTAATCCCTAAGGACTGGGACAGCTCGCGCTGCGAATGGGAAGGGTTTTCCTCAATAGATTTCAACAGCTTATAGGTAATATCATCCTGCATGAGTGGCACTCCAAACGCTCTGGATATAGTGAAGGTAGAGACGAATATTTAAGTGGGTAATTAGCGTAACTCTATTGTTATCAATAGATTATGAAGAGATTGGTTCTAACTTTAGGCAAACTGCGGAATCTGCAAATCCTGCTTCTGCAATGTGGTGCGGGTAGGCTTACCAATGATATTCAGAAGAACCGTTACCCGGTCCGCACCGCGCTCTGCCTGAAATAAGCACTTATAGCCAGCGAATGGGCCCTGCTCTATCTCAATGCTGTCGCCGAGCTTCCAGGTCTTTGGCTTAACCTCTTGTAAATTATCAGCATTTTCATTTGATTGAAGCGCAGCAACTACACTGGCCGGGACCCGCTGCGGCACGCCCCCGAACCTAACTATGCTCGATACGCCACGGGTAGACCGCAGAGGCGCCCAGTTATCTGAGCCTAGATCGAAATTCAAGAAGATGTAGCGGGGAAAGAAGGGCTCGATGATTGAGGCTACCAGCTGCCCCTTTACGGCGCTTGGTAGTGGCGACCGCTGGGACAGTAGGCCTCGAAGCCCTGCCTGGCCAGGTTCTCCACTGCTACCTGCTCTTGCCTGCGCTTTTGTGTAAACTACAAACCAAGCCTGATCTGCCCTTCTCAGATCAGGTGGATCAGAATCATTCATTTAATTCAACTAGGAGGATAGCTCATTTTATTATTGTAATATCTGCTATCCAGCTAATCGACAGGGTCTTGCGACGTTACAGATTTATGCGCCTTCAGGCACGCTACCGCCAATAAGATCTCACTTGCGAGGAGTCTTTTGTGGTGGGCTGTGCCTGGCCTCGGAGCGCGCGTAAAGCGAGACTCAGAGTGTACCCATCTCATGTACTATTGTTCAAGGCTTGAACGCCTGTTTTTCCGCAATTGTCCCTAATTGCTTTAAAGCCAACACGTCTAACGCTCAGCGTAACACCCGGTAGTGCGCAGCCTGATGGACGCTTGCATTTGCAATAGGTAGAAGGATAGAACCCCCATGAAAATCAGCGATCTTCGGCACAGGCTAGGCTGGCCTGGTAACCGGCGCCTGCCTCGCTGAGGTGAGGCCATACCGCGCTGTGCATGGATGTGGATGAGAACAAGGTCGCTGAATGGCAGCACTTCCGTGCACCCGACTTCGAGCACATCAAGACCACTCTAAAGAACCCAGTTATTTTCGATGGTCGAAACCTCTATGATCCTACGCAAATGAAGGACTTAGGCCTGTCCTATTACGCCATTGGCCGCGGTGAGTCAGTTCGAAAGCCATAAATTGTCAACAATTAAGTTGATTCCTGATCAATATTTAGCAATAATCGCCTCTTATTCAAATTATTGTTGACATATTTCTCTGATGAGCACCGAAGCCCTCCCTAAGCTTTCAACCCTTGCCGATACGGTCTTCGACCAAATCCGCACTGCCATCGTCAAAGGCGAGCTAGCACCTGGCTCCAAGGTCAACGAACCCCAATTAAGCAAGCAATACGGCATTAGCCGCGGTCCGCTGCGCGAAGCGATACGGCGGCTTGAGGGCTGCAAATTAGTGGAGATCACGCCGAATGTGGGCGCTAAGGTTGTATCTCTAAATATTGAACAAGCCATTGAAATATATGAAATTAGAGAATCCCTTGAAGGCCTGGCCTGCCGTCTGGCGGCAAGCCACGCGACGGCCGATGATTGCCTAAAGCTGCGCGAGTTATTGGCGAATCATGAGAAACAAATAGAGTCCGAAAATGGCCGCCTGTACTTACCAGAAGGAAGGCGATCTGGATTTTCATTACCTGATCGTGCAACTAAGTGGAAACACTCGACTTTTCAATTTCTTATGTGGCGAGTTGTACCACCTGCTGCGCCTGTATCGGGTGCAGACAAGCGGCGGCCCTTCCCGGCCAGAGCAGGCTTTTAAGGAACACCACCAGATTGTTGATGCGCTTGAGAATAAAGATGAGGAACTTGCGGAGCTGCTGATGAAAAGACATATAGCAGGCGCTAAAAGACGCTAATAAATCAATTAAATCAGTAATTTATACAATTATTCAAACACTTATTTAAGGAGTACGCTATGAACTCACTTTCTGCCGGCGCAAAGTTTCGTAAGGCACTTGCGAGAACCATCCCTTGCAAGTGGTCGGTGCGATCAATGCCTATTGCGCCATGCTTGCCGAAGATTCCGGGCACAAGGCTCTCTATCTATCCGGTGCTGGCGTGGCAAACGCCTCTTACGGCCTACCGGATCTAGGTATCACCAGCCTAAACGACGTAGATTCATGATGTTGAGCGCATCTGCGGGGCATCGGAGCTGCCTTTGTTAGTCGACATCGACACGGGCTGGGGCGGCGCGTTTAACATCGCTCGCTCAATCAAGGCTATGGAGCGCGCAGGCGCCGCTGCCGTGCATATCGAGGACCAGGTCTCGCAGAAGCGCTGCGGTCACCGGCCGAATAAGGCGATTGTGAGCCAAGTGGAGATGGTCGATCGGATCAAGGCTGCGGTGGATGCGAAGGTTGATGGCGACTTTCGTGGTCATGGCACGCACCGATGCGCTGGCTGTGGAGGGCATGGAATCTGCTGTCGAGCGGGCTGTTGCCTGCGTAGAAGCTGGCGCCGATGCCATCTTCCCCGAGGCGATACTCGAGTTGGAGCAGTACCGTCAGTTCGCCGAAGCGGTTAAAGTACCGGTGCTGGCAAATATCACTGAATTTGGCGCTACACCGCTGTTTAACTGCGAGGAATTGGGCGAGAACGGCGTCTCCATGGTGCTTTATCCGCTTAGCGCCTTTCGCGCCATGAGCAAGGCCGCGCTGGATGTGTATCAAACTATCGCGATCAATGGCGATCAAAGGCCTGCGTCGATAAGATGCAAACCAGGGATCAACTCTACGAAGTGCTTGGATATCATGATCTATGAGGAAAAGCTGGACGCGCTATTTGAGAGTGAGAAATAGAAATTTTTTCAATTAATTCATAGTGTTATAAGAATTTACTGCGCGCTTTCTTCTCTAGATACTCCCAAGTCGCCCCAAAGACATGGTGAGTAGTGAGAAGACAGCTCTACAGACATCGAATCAATCAGAACAATACAGCTGGAGAACAACAATGGCAGAGAAGAAACTAAGCGGAGCAGGCCTACGGGGCCAGGTGGCGGGCGAGACGGCCCTATGTACGGTGGGCAAGACTGGCACTGGCCTCACCTACCGCGGTTATGACATAAGCGAACTCGCCGAAAAGGCGAAATTTGAAGAAGTGGCCCATCTACTCCTTAAAGGCCACCTTCCCAAGCAACAAGAACTTGACGATTATACGAATAAAATTAAGTCACTGCGTGACCTGCCCCAGGCGCTGAAAGACGTCCTCGAGCGTATACCAGCCAGCGCCCACCCGATGGATGTCATGCGCACGGGCTGTTCGATGCTGGGCAATCTTGAGACCGAGACAGACTTTTCGCAACAGGACGACGCCATAGACAGACTATTGGCGGCCCTACCCTCCATCATCTGCTATTGGTATGTGTTCTCCCATGAGGGAAAACGCATCGAAACAGCGCTGGATGACGAGTCTATTGGCGCCCACTTTCTGCATATGCTCAGCGGCGAGACCCCAGCGAGCTATTCAGCCAGGTCATGAACGTATCGCTGATTCTGTACGCCGAGCACGAATTCAATGCCTCGACCTTTACCGCTAGGGTATGCGCCTCCACGCTATCCGACATGCACTCCTGCATCACCGCGGCCATCGGCTCACTGCGTGGCCCCTTGCACGGCGGCGCCAACGAGGCGGCCATGGACATGATCGAGAACTGGACCAGCGCGGATCAGGCGGAGCAGGAAATAATGGCATGCTGGCCCGCAAGGACAAGATCATGGGTTTCGGCCATGCGATCTATAGCGAATCCGACCCCCGCAATACGATTATCAAGCTGTGGGCCGAGAAGCTGGCGGCTGAGGTTGGTGACACCGACGCTCTACCCGGTATCCGTGCGCTGCGAGGAGGTTATGTGGCGCGAGAAGAAGCTGTTCTGCAACGCCGATTTCTTCCATGCCTCCGCCTATCACTTCATGGGAATACCGACCAAGCTATTTACTCCTATCTTCGTGATGTCTCGGCTTACCGGTTGGGCGGCCCACGTTAAGGAGCAGCGCTCCAATAATCGCATCATCCGTCCTAGCGCCGACTACACCGGCCCAGAGACTAGCGAATGGGTGGATATAGCAGACCGCTAAGCTGTATTTACATCACATAAACTGTTTATTTATCTGATTTACAAGGAAATTTAAGTGTCTAACAATGTAGAAATCAACGCCCGTCCTGAGCCAGATCAGGTGCTCGTCGACATCGCAGATTACATCTGTGACTACGAAATCAACTCCACCGAAGCCTACGATACAGCCCGCAACTGTCTCATGGACACTCTAGGCTGCGGCCTGCTTGCCCTGCGCTTCCCTGAATGCACGAAATTGCTCGGGCCTCTCGTCGAAGGAACTATCGTCCCCAATGGCGCGCGCGTCCCGGGCACACAGTTTCGGCTAGATCCGGTGAAGGCGGCCTGGGACATAGGCTGCATCGTCCGTTGGCTGGACTATAACGACACCTGGCTAGCCGCGGAATGGGGCCACCCATCGGACAACCTAGGCGCGATTCTCGCAGTCGCCGACTTTCTCTCGCAGCAGAATGTAGCCGCTGGCAAGCCGCCTCTAACAATGCACGACGTGCTGACAGCAATGATCAAAGCCCATGAAATACAAGGGATTTTGGCTTTGGAGAACAGCTTCAATCGCGTCGGCCTCTGCCACGTTCTACTGGTACGCGTCGCATCGACAGCTGTAGCCACACAGATGATGGGCGGTACTCGCGAACAGATCATAGACGCCCTGTCTCAAGCGTGGCTGGATGGCTCTAGCCTTCGTACCTATCGGCATTCACCGAACGCCGGCCCTCGCAAGTCTTGGGCTGCCGGTGATGCCACCTCGCGCGCTGTGCGCCTGGCAGACTTCACCATGCGTGGAGAGATCGGCTACCCAAGCGTGCTCACCGCGCCCACTTGGGGCTTCTATGATGTCTCTTTTAATGGGAAACCTTTCGAATTTACAAGGTCTTATGGTAGCTATGTAATGGAAAACATCTTATTTAAGATATCCTTCCCTGCCGAGTTCCATTCCCAGACTGCAGCCGAGGCCTCAGTTCAGCTTCACCCTCAGGTTAAAGATCGCTTGCCGGAGATCGAGAAGATCGTTATCCATACCCATGAGTCTGCGATACGCATCATCAGCAAGAGCGGCCCACTGAACAACCCAGCCGACCGTGATCATTGCCTACAGTATATGACCGCCGTGCCGCTGGCCTTCGGTAATCTGGTGGCTGAGGACTACGAGGACAGCTTTCACGAGGCTAACCCGATAATAGATGAACTGCGCGAGAAGATGGAGATTCACGAGAACCCCACCTATTCGAAAGAGTATCTGGAGCCGGAGAAGCGCTCTATCGCCAATGCTATGCAGGTCTTCTTCAAGGACGGCAGCAGCACCGAACAAGTGGAAATCAACTACCCTGTTGGCCACCGTCGCCGCCGGCAGGAAGGCATTCCGCTATTAGAGGAGAAGTTCAAAGCTAATCTTGCGACACGCTTCCCGGCCAAGCGCAGCGCCAAGATCTTCGAGCTGTGCAAGGATCAGAAGCGGCTAGAAGAAACCTCGGTTAATGACTTTATGGATCTTTTAGTTATATAGGACATTAGATATGTTTACTAAGTTCTAATTTTAGATAGATGGTAGTTATCCAAAACTAAAGGGGACGGAGGGATTTAATTTTGATCAATCTTAGCGATTGATCAAAATTAAATCCCTCCGTCCCCTTTGAAATAGGCGGGTCTATCCCCATATTTGAGTTTGTAGCGGGTGCTCATGTAGAGGCTCGCACACTGCCCGATCAATTTGATGGGCAATCAAACTTTAACTACATATTGCTTAAAAGCAAGGATATGACTATGCGTACTTTAGACTTTTCACCCCTATACCGCTCCACTGTGGGTTTTGATCACCTGTCTTCGCTGCTGGACTCCGTAAATCGCGGCGAGGCCAATCAACCGAGCTACCCCCCCTACAACATCGAACTTCTGGAGACGGACAAATACCAAATTACTATGGCCATAGCCGGCTTTCAGGAAGCAGAACTGGATATCCAGACTGAGAAGGGAACATTGACGGTAATTGGCCAGAAAGCTACCGGCGATGAAGCTAAAGGCCGCAACTACTTGCATCAGGGCATAGCCGCACGCAATTTCGAGCGACGCTTTCAGCTGGCAGACCATGTCGAGGTTACCGGCGCACGCATGGCTCACGGACTACTCTATATAGACCTGGTACGTGAGATTCCTGAGGCCATGAGGCCGAAGAAGATCGCTATCAGCAACGAGACTGCGGCGCTTATCGATGTAAACAAGCAGAACGCTGCCTAGTTAAGTGTAGACAGGTAGACAAGTTGGTTTATAGCCAAGAATTAGGGTGCTCATGGCGCCCTGATTCGTTTCCTAACAGAGTCTCAACCCAGCCCACCCCTTCAGGCGAGCGCAGGTCGCTCTTTTGAAGATTGCTGTAAACCTTTTCAGTACTTTGAGCGTTTATTACTGTAGAGAGCAGCGCGCGATGAAGTCGCGCTAATCCCGAGCAAGACACACTCAAAATAGAGCAAACTATGAAATTTCTAAACGAGACTACTCAGAAACTAGGCGAGACGTTCATGCATTATGTCTGCATACGCACAAAATTCAGAAGCGCAGTCTTGAAGGACAGCTTTCCACAACAGAGCGCCGAGCTGTGTACGGTGAATTGCTGCCCTTCGAAGGCCTAAGAATTAACTAGTCGAGCTTGTGCACTACGAGCCCGCTCTTTAGCTTGGGCTCAAACCAAGTGGACTTAGGCGGCATCACCTCGTCTGCATCGGCGATAGACATCAGGCTTTCAATTGACGTTGGGTATAAAGCAAAAGCTGCTTCCCACTCCCCCGTATCGACTCGTCTCGCCAACTCCGCTAAACCTCTTATTCCGCCTACGAAGTCCACGCGCTTGTCGGTACGCTGATCGTTGATATCGAGTAGCGGCGTGAAGACATAGTCCTGCAATATACTCACGTCTAAGCTACTCACCGGGTTCGCCTCATCGATTTGAGAAATCAGCTTGTCATTGCTTTTCAGCTTGTACCACTGCTTGTCTAAGTACAGCGCAAAGTTTCTAGCAGAGTCTGGCTTCGCTACCTGCAAGTCTGTCTTTTGGATATCAAAGTTTGTGCTTAGCTTCTCTAAAAATGTTGCGCTATCGGCACCGCGTAAATCTTTTACGATCCTGTTGTAGTCAAGAATTTGCATTTGATTGTCGGGAAATAGTACGACAAGAAAATAATTATACGATTCATCGCCCGTATGAGCGGGGTTCTGCTTCTGACGCAGATGCTTCACACGCGATGCCGCCGCAGAGCGGTGATGGCCATCGGCGACATACAGATAGTTGATTTCGGAAAAGGCGGTTTCAATATCAGCAGAAAGCGTTACATCTTCGACGACCCAGAATACATGTCGCGTGCCGTCTTCCGCCTCAAAATCGTACTCTGCATCCGTAGCCATAACCTTGGCTATTAAAGCATCTACCTTGGCATGGGCCTTATAGGTTAGGAATACTGGACCGACCTGCGCGTCCAACGCGACCATGTGATTCACCCTGTCGTCTTCTTTTACGGGACGCGTAAACTCATGTTTCTTGATCAAGTTGTTCTCGTAGGCATCAACCGAGGCTGCGGCGACAAGCCCCACCTGTTCGTGCTCCCCCATAACCTGCTTGTACACATAAAGCCTTTCTTCGCTGTCTTGCTTTAGCGTGCCCTCTGCTTGAAAGCGATCGAGGTTCTCCCTGCCCTTGTCATAAACCGACTGATCGTGAACGTCTACCGAAGCATCCATATCAACTTCTGGTTTGTTGATATGCAGAAAGCTAAGGGGATTATCCTTCGCAAGGTCGAATGCCTCTTCTCTGTTAAGCACATCGTAGGGATGAGAGGCTACGTTCACTGCAAGCTCTCTGCTCGGGCGAAGGCCCCGAAAGGGTTTAATCAATTTCATTGTGGATTCCAATTGTGTGCGTGTTTCTTCTCGGTGTGAGCGACTAATACACGCTCACTCAAATAGCTACTGCCACACCAATCTGGAGCGAATTTCTCTAAAGCTTTCGATCCTATCAAGGTAGAGCAGACAGAGTCGTGCATTGTCGCATTTTATTTGAAGTTACGAAAACGGCTGTTGTTAATTATATCTGTCTGCATGGAAAGGAAAGAGAAAGAAAAGGAAGAAGTTGCCGCTTACACGAGGTGTTTTTCGAGGGCTTTTCGGATCTGGTTTGAAGCGAACCCTCTAGACTCCAGAAACCTTGTTAGCTTTCTATGCAGTTTCGAGCCGTAGCTTGGTGATTCTTGATGGCGGAGTTTCTTTACCACTAGCTGGTCTGCGGTCACTTGCCAATCTTCGTCATCAATTAGGAGGTGCTTGGTGACGAGGCTGTCACTCACACGTCGTCCGCCCAAATCTGCTTTGATATGCAAATAAGCAAATCCTCTAGATTTGCGATACCTGACGTAGGATTCGGTGAAGCGATCATCGGATTGCAAATTCTCTGACTTGAGTGTTTCCAGAACTTTCAGGAGTAATTCTTCGTCAGTCTCGGGGAATTTCTTGCTGAGTTTCTGCAGGAGTTCAAAAAGAGAATGTTCCCGACGGGCCAGATAATCCATTGCGGCCCGCCGGAGAACAGGGACATCGTTACAAGAAACCGTCTCAGACTTTTTATGCGTCTTACCGCTTCTAGTATTTTCTGATTTTTCCAATTTATCTGAGTTATCTAATTTTCCCGATTTGAAAATCGTGCCTTCATTACCAGAAGCGAAAAGTCTCATTGATAACGAAGGCTTCAGAGTCTACTGCTCTAGCTGCTCTTCTTCGCGCCAGCTAAAACGATTACGTCATCATCATTGGCTGGCGCCTCTTCTGATTCTGAGTTAGCCGCCTCGATGGTATCGCCACCTAATAGCTGGGCACGAATCTGCAATTCGATCTCTTCCGCGATATGAGGGTTTTCCTTCAGATACAAAGCAGCATTCTTCTTGCCCTGACCGATCTTTTCACCCTTGTAGGCATACCAGGCACCTGATTTCTCAACCAAGCCTTGCTTGACGCCAAGATCGACAACCTCACCGAGGTGGTAAATTCCCTTGCCGTACATGATCTGAAATTCTGCCTGTCTAAACGGAGGCGCTACCTTGTTCTTAACAACCTTAACCCGCGTCTCATTACCGACAACCTCGTCGCCCTCTTTGATCGAACCGATGCGTCGAATATCCAAGCGCACAGAGGAGTAGAATTTAAGCGCGTTACCACCTGTCGTAGTTTCTGGAGAACCGAACATGACGCCGATCTTCATGCGAATCTGGTTGATAAAGATGACTAGGGTATTCGAGTTCTTGATATTGCCTGTCATCTTTCGCAGAGCCTGCGACATCAGTCGAGCCTGCAGCCCCATGTGAGTGTCGCCCATGTCGCCTTCGATCTCTGCCTTAGGCGTTAGCGCGGCTACGGAGTCGATAACCACAACATCCAATGCCCCGGAGCGAACAACCATGTCGCAGATTTCTAATGCTTGCTCACCAGTGTCAGGCTGGCTCACGAGTAGGTTGTCGACATCGACACCCAGATTACCGGCATAAACAGGATCGAGTGCGTGTTCGGCGTCGATGAAAGCGCAGCTGCCGCCCGCCTTCTGTGCTTCGGCGATAACCTGCAGGGTTAATGTAGTTTTTCCGGAGGATTCTGGTCCGTATATTTCAACGACGCGGCCTCGTGGAAGGCCACCTATGCCAAGCGCGACGTCTAGCCCTAGTGAACCCGTAGAAATAGCTGGTATCGGTTCGCGATCGGTATCACCAAGTCGCATCATGGAACCCTTACCAAACTGTCTCTCGATTTGCGTTAGTGCCGCTGCGAGTGCCTTTTCTTTGCTGCTGTTATCTTCAATCATCTTAATTTCCCTGTGTTTAAATTCACAACTGAAGCCTGGTTCCGTGAGTAAAGCAGTTGTCGGGTTTCCCCTTATACTCAGTTTCCTGAGCTTTTTTAAATAGTAGCCTGTCCCCGGCTACTTACTAAACTTTCTGTGATTTTCTGTACTTTCTGCGATTTCCTGTCATCTTTCTAAGTCTGCGTTTTAACGATTACTCTCACCGACTCATTGCTGCTCAGCAGCATCAGTTTTTCCGCTAGGCGTTCGCTATTTATCGAGTGGCTCGAAATTGATGTTACCCCCGTGACCATCGATGGACCCACAGCGGGTATCATCGAGCTCAGCCATAAATCGTATAGTCCTGTTGTTGCGGTGCCTGATACATCACTTGCCAAACTTCTAATTGAACTATGCATCGTCTTAACCTGCTTTTATAAAATTGGGCTAGCGCCTATAAATTTGAGCTAGCGCCCGTTTTCTCTGCCCTTCGGCCTTTTACCAAACTACTGTATATACAAACAGTGTAAATTTAAACAGATTAATACTGTATATACAACCAGTATATTGGCAAAAGCGGAAATACCTTTAGGTTTTCTTCTCAATCAATTAGCAGAAGGCAGCCTTCCAGCGCGGCAAGAACCGTTGCTCGCCTGACCGACTCTCTGTCGCCGCTAAAATGAAAGCAGCGAGCCAAGCCCTTGTCTTCCCACTGCCAAGCAATCCAAACCGTGCCTACCGGTTTTTCCTCAAGGCCTCCATCCGGCCCAGCTATGCCGCTGACGGCAACCGCTATGTTTGCTCTGCTGCCTTGAATCGCTCCCGCGCTCATCGCGAGCACGACCGCCTCGCTCACCGCGCCCGGGCCGTCGATACTGAACAAGGCTGAAGGGACGTTTAACAGGCGCTGCTTCGCCTCATTAGAATAGGTGACGAAGCCGCTATCGAACCAAGCAGAACTGCCGGCAAGCGCGGTAAGCGATTGAGAAATCCAGCCGCCGGTGCAAGATTCGGCAGTCGAGATAATCAATTTTTTTGCGAGGAGTTTGTCGGCGAGTTGTTGGACAAGATTCAAAATAAGGGTGTCTGACATGTACTCATATTAGCGGCTTCATTGGCTGATGTGAACCACGATTCACTAGTCGTACTTGAACTCAATCCACTCTGTATGAACGGCCATTACCACCTCACGAAGAAAACAATTTAGCTGTGCCACCGCCCCACTAAACCGTGTAGAATTCTGAGCCACAGCAACACAGGAAAAGATAAAAAACCTCAGCCTATTCACGCAATTCAGTAGCTAGCCATTTGACCGACGCGCAAACACACACACCCATGATGCAGCAATTTTTGCGCATCAAAGCTCAACATCAAGATAGCCTCTTGTTCTATCGCATGGGTGATTTCTATGAGCTGTTTTTCGAAGACGCGAAGAGCGCGGCCAACATCCTGGACATCACACTCACCGCACGAGGCAAAGCCGCCGGCGAACCCATTCCGATGTGTGGCATTCCCTATCATGCAGCGGACCGTTATCTAGCGAAACTGGTTGAAGCGGGAGTGTCGATCGCGATCTGCGAGCAGATCGGAGACCCTGCCACAAGCAAGGGCCCCGTCGAGAGACAGGTAGTGAGAATAATCACACCCGGAACGGTTAGCGATGAAGCTCTGCTCGACGAGCGCCGTGACAACTGCCTGCTGGCCATCAGCGCAACAGCAAACAACACCGGCACACAAAAGACCTACGGCATCGCCTTCATGAATATAAGCAGTGGTCGATTTGTATTGAGTGAGCTACAAGGCCTCGATGCGCTGACATCGGAGATAGGTCGCATTCAACCGGCCGAGATCCTCTTGCAAGAAGAGTTAACGGAGGTTGAGGCAGCACTCAATCATCCGGCAAAACGGCGGCGACCGATATGGGAGTTTGAGATTGAAAATGCGAATCGAATCCTCACAGAGCATTTTAATACGCGCGACCTCAGTGCATTTGATTGTCAGGATCTTAGCGCCGCATTGCAGGCAGCAGGCTGTCTCATCCAATACGCGAGAGAAACACAGAAATCGGACCTACCACATATTCAAGGCATTCAGGTAGAAAGCCAGGAAGATAGCGTCATCTTAGATGCAGCCAGTCGCCGCAATCTCGAGTTGGATATCAATCTATCTGGGGGTAAAGACAACACACTGCTCTCAGTAATTGACCGCACGGCAACAGCGATGGGTAGCCGCCTGCTCTCGCGCTGGATCAACCGACCGCTTCGAAATCGAGCACAGCTGCAACGGCGACAAGCGGCAGTTGCCGCATTGAAGACCGATTTCCGTTTTGAAGCACTGTTTGAGCTGTTGAAGACTATCGGTGACCTGGAGCGCATCATCGCTAGGCTGGGGTTACGCTCGGCGCGACCGCGCGATCTCGCAAAGCTGCGCGATGGTCTGTGCCAACTGCCTGAGCTACAGCAACAGCTAAGACCAATGACATCGACCTACGTTGGCGAACTAGCGAAGCGCATCGGGGAATATCCGCAGCACAGTGAATTGCTAACTCGCGCCGTAAAAGAAAACCCGCCCGTCGTTATTCGCGAGGGAGGTGTGATCGCCGAAGGCTTTGACGCCGAACTCGATGAACTGCGTAATCTGAGCAGCAACGCGGGACAATACCTGATTGATCTCGAACAGCGAGAAAAAGAGCGCACAGCCATAAGCACACTCAAGGTTGGTTACAACCGTGTGCACGGCTACTACATCGAAATCAGCAGGGGTCAGGCTGGTACCGAGCTGCCTGCAGAATACGTTCGCCGTCAAACATTGAAGAACGCCGAACGTTTCATCACACCGGAATTGAAAGAATTCGAAGACAAAGTATTAAGCGCGCGCAGCAAATCATTGAGTCGCGAGAAAGCCCTTTATGAGGCACTACTAGAAGAACTAGCCACCGAGCTCACCCGACTAATTGCCAGCGCCGAGGCTCTGGCAGAGCTGGATGTACTGAATTGCTTCGCCGAACGTGCGGTGAACCTTGAATACTGCGAACCGCAGTTAAGCGATGAACCGGGCATTATTATAGAGGGCGGCAGACACCCGGTCGTGGAGAAAGTCACTGCTGATACTTTTGTTGCCAACGATCTCTGCCTAAACCTTACGCAGAAGATGCTAATCATTACCGGGCCAAATATGGGTGGTAAATCCACCTATATGCGGCAGACCGCCCTTATCACCCTGCTCGCCCTATGCGGCAGCCACGTGCCTGCCACCCTAGTAAAGCTGGGCCCCATCGATAGGATCTTTACGCGCATCGGCTCATCTGACGATCTCGCCGGTGGTCGCTCTACTTTTATGGTTGAGATGACTGAAACGGCGAATATCCTACACAACGCCACAAAAGATAGCTTGGTTCTTATGGACGAAATCGGCAGAGGTACCAGCACCTTCGACGGATTGTCACTGGCCTGGGCCGCCGCGGTCTATATTGCAGAACAGGTGAACGCCTATACCTTGTTCGCTACTCACTACTTCGAACTTACCATTCTGCCGGAGACGTTCGAGACGATCGTCAATGTGCATCTAGATGCTATCGAGCACGATAATGGCATCGTATTCCTGCACACCGTTAAAGCAGGCCCTGCCAATCAGAGTTATGGCCTACAGGTAGCCCAGTTGGCCGGGATACCGCGTGCGGTTATCGAGAAGGCGCGTGAAAAGTTGCAGCAATTGGAGAATGAGACGCCAGCGCAAGCAACTACCACACCAGGCTCTCCAGCATCCTCACCTGCGCCCTCAGTCGCGGCCGACTCGCCATTTCAAAGTGAGATGTTCGCGACCGTGATGCATCCGGCGGTGGACTTACTGCAGCGCCTGGAGGTTGATGACATCACCGCGAAAGAAGCACTGAAAATTCTCTATGATCTAAAACACAAAGCAGATAGCTGAATGTGGGGCCAATATAACAACTCCGGCAATAAATCCTCCAGCCCAATAGAAAACTGCCGAAAAAAACTGGTAGAATGCACGCCGCAAAGCCGTGCCACTGCCCGCTACAAGACGACTCAGAGGTGGCTAGGGCAGCGATAAGCCAAATTGGCGAATTTTAAAAGATTGCCCAGAATTACCAGAATTAAAGGTTTGGAGATAACATGACATTCATAGTAGGTGATAATTGTATTCGCTGTAAGCACACTGACTGTGTTGAAGTATGCCCGGTAGACTGTTTCTACGAAGGACCTAACTTCTTGGTAATACATCCCGACGAGTGCATAGACTGTGCGCTATGCGAGCCAGAGTGCCCGGTTGACGCAATCTACGCGGAAGACGAACTGCCCGAAGACCAGCAGGAGTTTCTTGCCTTGAATGCAGAGCTGGCGGAAGTTTGGCCAAACATTACCGAGAAGAAAGATGCACTGCCCGATGCGGAACAGTGGACAGACAAGAAAGAAAAACTGCAATTTCTAGAGCGCTAATCACCAGCATGAAGTCAGGGGACAGACCCCATTTATGGCCGCATGAAGTCAGGGGACAGACCCCATTTATTGAGAGGCCGAGCCCAGGCTGAAGTCAGGGGACAGACCCCATTTATTGAGAGGCCGAGCCCAGGCTGAAGTCAGGGGACAGACCCCATTTATTGAGAAGCCGAGCCCAGGCTCGGCTTCTCAATAAATGGGGTCTGTCCCCGATTCGATTCTGTCCCCGATTCGATTCTGTCCCCGATCGTCCCCGATTCGATTTGTCCCCGATTCGATTCTCGCGCCGATTCTAGTTTCGATTCGTCTAGTTAGAGGGCAAGAACCTCGATGGGTCCACCGAATCACCCGCTTCCCGAATTTCAAAGTGCAGCATAGCTACCCCAGAAGAGTTTTCACCGACCTCTGCTATCTTCTCTCCAGCACGCACACGACTCCCCTCGTTCACCAGCATGCGACTATTGTGCGCATAGGCACTGAGATAACGATCGCTGTGCCTAACTATGATTAAGTCCCCTGATCCTTGAATGCCACGGCCCGAGTAGACTACATCGCCATCGCCGGCGGCCAACACTGGATCGCCTACATTACCCGCTATGTCTAAGCCCTTGCTGACGCCAGATTGAAAGCCCTTAATTACACGGCCCTGATGCGGCCACTGCCAAGTAATAAGCTGCGGCGTCCTCGAAACCGGCTGGCGCAGGACAGAACCCGAAGCAGCGCTTGTGGCTCTCGCACGCGCCACCGAATTATTACCCACAGCAGTACCAAGATTGGAAGTGGACACACCACTGCCACTGCTCACGATATTGTTCAAGTCCAGATTGATTTCCCGATCTACAAAGATCGTATACGGGGGATTAAGGCCGTTGGCGATGGCGAGGCTCCGAAAATCAAGATCGTACTGAAACGCGATGGAGAACAGCGTATCCCCAGAGCGCACCCGATGCGTCGTCGCCCCAGCCCCATTGATATTAGAAACGCCTTGGTTAGAGCTGCTTTGCCGAGAACCGCCCTGGATAGAATCGCTGGAGCCACCCTGAATAATCCGAGACCCACCCCTACTCGACGAAACATTAACCGGCCTTGAATTCTCGAGGCGGAAACTGCTTTCAGGCGTGGAGCTATCGACAATTATCGGCGCAGTAATACGCTGCTGTTCGCCCTGCTCCAAGATCGGAGCCTGATATCCTCCTCCACAGGAAGCGAGCAGCAAGCAGCAGCTCACGATCACGGGGACACTGAACTGTCGATACAAGGCATTCATATTAGTTAGCGCTTTCCAATGGCTTCGTTGTAAATACCACTTGCAGTAATACAACAACTACAGCACCTAACACAAGACATAGCAGTGCTGGCACAAGCATCGTGTAATTCTCCTCATGCTGCCAGGGCCACAGTGCCGATATCGAACCTAGCAACATCCCCGTAATAAACCCGTAACTCAATTGATGATAGTCACGAAGCAGCCAGGACAAGACTCGAGAGAAAGCGATCAGACCCACGCCACAGCCAAGAACGAAGACAAGAATAGTGGGCAGATCAAAACGCAGCAGCGCGCCCAAAATAAATTCATAAACGCCCAGCAACAACAGAATAAAGGCACCTGACAGACCGGGCAATATCATCGCGCTAATCGCTATTGCACCACTAAAAAAAACAGTGATCAGCGACAGTTCCGCAGACCGCGGAGTAATAAAACCTATCGACATTGCCAGTAAAAACCCCAGCAATAACGCGAGGACATTTTGCCAGGCAGAGAGTGAAAATTCATTTCGCAGTAAAGCACTAGACGCCAGCACCATGCCGATAAAAAACGCCATTAGCGGTACAAAATAATTCTCCAAAAGAAAGAGCACCGTATTTGCCGAGATCAACAGCCCAGACAGAATTCCCAGCGCGAGGACAAGCAAGAATGTACCGTTGATATGCTTCCAGAACGCCTTGAATTGACCTGTAAATAGCAGTGCACAGGCACGCAGATCGACAGCGCAAATAGAAAACACTAGTTGATCATAAATTTTCGTAATGACAGCAATGGTACCGCCAGAAATGCCGGGGACAGAATCACCCAGCCCCATGGCGACGCCTTTTAAGAACAGCATTAATTTGCCACGACGGGTCGTCATTGAGTCCGTAGCTTTCTGCGTCTGCGCGCTTGAGTTGTAGTGCATGATCAAGCCAATGGTGAAGTGTTAGGGTGCGAAAATTAGTAGTGTTGTAGTTGACCTACCAAAAGCGGGACGAATCGCACAGCTTCCAGCACTTCGGCGGTGAAGTCTTTGCCGTGACGGGTGATTAGCTGTAACTCCTGCTGATCGTCGCCACCCACCGGTATAACCAAACGCCCGCCGTCTTTTAACTGCTCAAATAGCCCGCGTGGAACCTGCTGCGGAGCGGCCGTGGTAATGATAGCGTCGTAAGGGCCATTATTCGTCCAACCCGCGCTGCCGTCTGCGTGCCGGTAATTGATATTGCGCAGCTTAAGTAGCTTAAGGTTTTTCTTGGCGCGATCCAGTAGTGGTTTGATGCGCTCAACGGTGTAGACAGTCTTCGCCAATTGCGCCATTACGGCGGTCTGATAACCGCAGCCAGTACCGATTTCCAGCACGGTGTCCATCGGGCCGCTCTTTAACAAAGCCTCAGTCATCTTGGCTACCACATAGGGCTGTGAAATTGTTTGGTTGTGCCCGATGGGCAAGGCCACATCTTCATAGGCACGATGGGAGAGTGCCTCGTCGAGGAAAATATGCCGCGGTGTGGAGCGAATAACATCCAACACCTCCATGCTACTAATTCCCTGATCGATCAATCTACCCAGTAGTCGCTCTCGTGTGCGCTGAGACGTCATCCCGATGCCGCTTAGGTTTGGTTTACCGCTTCCACTACTGCTCAAATCAAATGTCCTTTGTAATCTGTTTTCATCAACTCGCGATTTTACTGCCCGGGCCCTCGAGTCACGCAAAGTTCTCTGAGCAGGCTCGTGGCGTAGGCTCCCTTGCCTAGAGAGAAGTCTAGCAGCAAGTCGCTAGCCCCCTGAGTTTGTTCGCTTTGCTGCCATTCCCAGTTAAGCTCGATAGGCCGAAAACGCAGCGGTCTGCGTGCTGTCTTTAGACCGAAATGCCGCAAACCTGCCAGCAACGTAGTAAATTGTTTACACACTGCCTCTTCAATATCGGCAGCTTCGCCGTAGCTTACATATTTATCTTTAGGATCAATCTCTCCAGGCAGAGGGCCGGTGATATGAATATCGAATTCTTCTAGCCTTTGCTGCAGCAGCGAGTCCCACTCAACCTCGGCTCCTAGCGCGAACGAACGATTCGTGCCGTCCAAATTCAGCACATCTCCCTCAAGATAGCCGTTCCAATTGCCGCGCTCCAGCCTGTGCGATAGCAATTGATTGAATAAATAGGACCTTGCCGCTGAGAACAGCATGCTGCGCTTGAATCGCTGTTTCGGAATCGACGCCGCACTGCTGTCAATGACACTGCCCGAACCGGCATCCAGTGCCGCTCCCATCCAGGACTGAAGCTGTTTGAGATTGCTTAAGTCCCTGCCGAAGCGCTGCGAACCGAAGTAATTTGGCACGCCTGAAACGTCAATGTGAGCTAGCCGCTGCTCGAACTCGTCTCTCGAGCCCTCACAATCTCGCAGCAAGACTCTGAAGTGGTTAGAGCGATGGCTGCCGATCTTGAGTTTGCGTGAATTTCTATGTATCTCGACAATACGCAGTGAGTCAGTCTCGCAAGCTCTTAGCTCAGCCTCCCTGCCCGCTGGCAGCTTTATGCTGAACCACTGCCGCGTCTCGGCACGGCGGTCTTTCATGCCGGAATAACCTATCTCGGAACCGTGAACGCCGGTTGCCTCACTTAGCTTCTTTGCCACATCGACGGTGGAGCGATCGACCTTCTCGATGCAGAGATAGGCATGCTCGCCGTTCTCGGAGAGATCGAAGCCGAGATCCTCATCGACACGAAAATCGGTGAATTCTTGCTTAAAGGTGGCTGCCAATTTTGGCTTGCCGTTAGCGAATGCTAGCGAGTCGAGACCGCTAAAGCTCTGAGCAGCAGAGCTTACAGGTTGCTTAGTAGAATTTTCAGGCATTGCCAGCTAGCAGGACCACTGCGGCACATGCTATGCCCTCTTTCCTACCAATGGCCCCAAGGCCTTCGGTGGTAGTCGCCTTCAGGTTAACCCTCTGTTCCGGTAATTCGAGCAAGTTAGCCAGACTGGAAATCATGTTGATGCGATGGGGTGTCAATTTCGGCACTTCTGCAATCACTGTGATATCGACGTTCACCAGATAGTGTTGGCGCAGGCCCATCATGGCGAGCACCTCCTGCAGCAGATCACCGCTCGCTGCGCCGGCAAACTTAGGATCAGTATCGGGGAAATGTAAGCCGATGTCCCCCTCGCCTAGTGCACCGAGGATTGCATCGCAGACGGCATGCAAAATTACGTCGCCATCGGAATGGGCAACCAGGCTCATCTTATCCTCCAGTACGACGCCCGCTAAGGTAAGCGGCTTCGCAGCAACGTACTCAACGTCAAATCGGTGCACGTCATAGCCATGCCCTATGCGCATACTATTTGGATCCATTGTCACTCGCCTGGTTTTTTAGGATTTGACTGGCCAAGACCAAATCCGCCTCAACAGTTATTTTGATGTTGTCTTTATGACCTGCAATCATTATAGGCTTAAAACCCGCGACTTCCATGGCCGCCGCTTCATCAGTCACCTGCTCGCCGCTAATCACCACCGTTTGTATAGACTCTTTTAATAGAGCGAAGCGAAACATCTGCGGCGTAAGTGCATTCCAATACGATTCTCGATCCACGGTTTCGATCACCGTCAATTCTTTATCTACCTGTTTGAGGGTGTTGTCTACAGGAGAGCCTAACAACCCGCCTATGGAATGCAGAGAAACTTTTTGAATTAGGTTTTCTATATCGGAAGTGCGTACGCAGGGTCTAACGGCATCGTGCACCAATACCCAATCGTCTTTGCCTGCGAACTCAGTCAGCGCAGTGAGACCGTTAAGAACTGATTGGTAGCGCTCGTCTCCACCCATAACAGTTATAATGCGGTTTCCGAACTCATCCTTGATCGATTCTTCCAATTCAGCCCAGCGACTGTCCTCGGCGTGAATCACAACGACAATCTTCTCTATTTTTTTCACTGCACTCAGTCGGCGCAAAGAATGCAAGAGAAGTGGGGCTCCATCGATAGATAGATACTGCTTAGGGATGTTGGATCCCATACGACGACCAATGCCTGCGGCCGGCAAGACAGCCCATATTGTCATAGTCGTGTCTTCTGTAGGGGACAGACCCCGATGATGTAGATAGTGCTAATTATTTCTGACTAGGGACAAGCAAATAAAATGTTTCGCCCTTCTCTATCATGCCAAGTTCAGAGCGTGCCCGCTCTTCGACAGCCTCAAGCCCATTCTTCAGATCAAGTACTTCGATCTCAACCAGAGTGTTGCGCTGCTCTAGCTCTTCATTATTCGCTCGCTGCGCCTGAACTTCCAGCTCCAGCCTATTCAACGTGCGCATGCTATCTTCACCCAGCCATAGCTGGTATTGCAGAGTGATAAAAGCGAACCCAAGAAATCCGAATAGTATTTTCATAAGCCTTACGTAGGGGACAGATACCAATTATTGAAAGGCCGAGGCTTACCGCGGCCTTTCAATAATTGGTATCTGTCCCCGATTTTCCCCTATTTTCCTATTCAGCCAGTGAATTTAGAAAATTCCTTGATGCCGTTAAATACCGAATTGCTACCCAACTCTTCCTCAATCCTTAACAATCTATTGTACTTCGCCACTCTGTCCGAACGGCACAGTGAACCGGTCTTGATCTGTCCTGCGGCGGTGGCCACAGCCAAATCGGCGATAGTGGTATCTTCGGTCTCGCCGGACCGGTGAGAAATCACCGCTGTATAATCCGCCGCCTGCGCCAGTTTGATCGCCGCGAGTGTTTCGGTCAGCGTACCAATCTGATTAAACTTAATCAGAATCGAATTCGCGATGCTCTCGTCAATTCCACGCTGCAAAATCTTAGTGTTGGTGACGAACAAATCATCGCCTACTAACTGAACTTTATCGCCTATCTGCGCGGATAATTTAGCCCAACCTGCCCAATCGCTCTCATCCATGCCATCTTCGATGGATAAAATCGGATAATTCTCAGCCAAACCCTGCAGATAATCGGCAAATTGGCCCGAATCGTAGCTCTTGCCCTCGCCTGCGAGCACGTATTTGCCATCCACATAGAATTCAGAGGCAGCACAATCTAGTGCCAGGTGGATATCGGCGCCCGGACGAAAGCCAGCAATTTCAATAGCTTGTAGAATACAATCGAGTGCCGCAGCGTTAGAAGGAAGGTTCGGGGCAAAGCCGCCCTCGTCTCCCACAGCCGTACTAAGACCCTGTTGTTTCAGCACAGACTTCAGGGCATGAAATATTTCAGCGCCGTAGCGCAGCGCCTCACTGAAGCTGGCCGCGCCCGTTGGCTGAACCATAAACTCTTGAATATCTACGTTATTATCGGCATGCTCGCCACCATTGACGATATTCATCATCGGTACCGGAAGCGAGTAATTACCTGTGCTGCCGTTCAATCGGGCGATATGTGCATACAGCGGTAGACCGGCATCTATTGCCGCTGCCTTGGCTGCTGCGAGTGACACTGACAAAATTGCGTTCGCACCAAACTTGGCCTTGTTCTCTGTGCCGTCAAGCTCCAGCATGACTGTGTCGAGGGCTTTCTGGTCTGCAGCATCCTGCCCGATAAGAGCTTGCCTGATTTCGGTGTTCACGTTCTGAACGGCCTTCAGCACACCCTTGCCGAGATAGCGTGCTGGGTCTTTGTCTCTCAACTCCAGCGCCTCGCGCGAGCCAGTGGACGCACCTGAAGGCGCACAGGCCGAGCCCATGACACCGTTGTCTAGTTCAACATCTGCCTCGATGGTTGGATTACCACGGGAATCAAGCACTTCTCGCGCTATAATATTTTTAATATTAGCCATTTCATTACCTTATGAAAACTATTTGATCTACTAAATAAAGTTTAACGCGCCTGAAAGCTCAGGCTGTATCTAACTCAGGCAGTGACTTGATCAGATCGTCTAAATCCCGCATCTGCTGCAAGAAGGGCCTAACGGATTCTAATCTTAATGCACAGGGTCCATCGCAGAGCGCCTTGTCCGGGTCAGGGTGCGCCTCGATGAACAGCCCCGCTATCCCTTGCGACAAGCCAGCACGAGATAGTGCAGTGACATCACCCCGGCGCCCATCGGCCCCATTCGCTAGGCCCCCAGGCTGCTGCAGGGCATGTGTCGCATCGAACATCAGCGGGTTAGAAAATTGCTTCATTACCGCGAAACCCAGCATGTCGACGACTAAGTTGTTGTAGCCGAAGCTGCTGCCACGCTCGCAGAGAATCAGCCGCTCATTGCCTGCCGACTCAAATTTTTTAAGGATGTGGCCCATTTCCTGAGGCGCCAGAAACTGCGCCTTCTTGATATTGATGATCGCGCCGCTTTTGGCCATGGCGACGACGAGATCTGTCTGCCTTGACAAGAACGCGGGCAACTGCAAAATATCGGCAACCTCAGATGCTGGCACTACTTGGGATATTTCATGGACGTCGGTGATCACGGGAATGGAAAACTGCTCTTTGATCTCGGCGAGTATCTTCAGCCCCTCGTCCAGGCCAGGTCCGCGATACGACTCTTTTGAAGAACGATTTGCCTTGTCAAATGAGGCCTTGAATACGTAAGGGATTTTGAGCTCAAGGGTGACGGCGTGAAATCGCTCGGCAACCGTCATTGCTAGATCTCTAGACTCCAACACGTTCACCCCGGCGAACAGGACAAACGGCTGATCGTTAGCAATCGTGAAATTCCCGAGCTTAATTTGCTTTGCTGTCATGAGTAGCTACCGAGTCCCTTTTCCTAGCGCTCAGAGTTGAGCGTTACTCACCGCTAGCGTCGCAGATGCCGTGACGGCTTCCGGCTCAACAGCTGCATCATGATGCGCTATAGCAGCCTCGATGAATCCTGTGAACAGTGGATGACCGTAACGTGGCGTAGAAGTAAACTCTGGATGGAACTGACATCCGACAAACCAAGGGTGATCGGCAATCTCCACCACCTCCACCAGCATGCCGTCGACAGATTTACCCACGAGCTTTAAACCAGCCTTGGACAACACGTCGATGTAGTCATTGTTAAATTCGTAACGGTGGCGATGACGCTCAACGATCTCTTCCTTGCCGTAGCATTCGAAGGTGGTCGAGTCCTTGTCCAGAACGCAGGTCTGTGCACCTAAGCGCATTGTGCCACCAAGATCGGAACCCTCATCACGAAACTCTGTAGATCCCGCACGCGTCGTCCATTCACTGATAAGCGCGATAACGGGATTATCACAAGCAGGAGAAAATTCTGAGCTGTGTGCATCTTTTAATCCCGCTACGTTTCTCGCGTATTCGATCACTGCAGCCTGCAGACCTAGACAAATACCTAGGTAGGGAATTTTGTTCTCGCGCGCGTACTGCACGGTCATGATCTTGCCTTCCACACCGCGCTCTCCGAAACCGCCGGGTACTAAAATCGCGTCTTGATTGGCCAGCACTTCGGCGCCTTTGTCTATAACGTCGGCGGAGTCTATGTAGGTGATATTTACTTTAGTTTTGGTCTGGATGCCGGCGTGAATTATTGCCTCGTTCAGAGACTTGTAAGCATCCAGTAGCTCCATGTACTTGCCTACCATGGCGAGGTTTACTTCCTTGACCGGGTTCAGGTGCGCGTCGACGACACCGTCCCATTCGGAGAAATCAGCAGGCGGGCATTCCAGCTTAAATTTGTTAATCACAATCTCGTCGAGATTGGCCGCTCCCAGAATCGAGGGGATTTTGTAGATCGAGTCAGAATCAGGCAGAGAAACCACAGCCCGGGGCTCAACGTTGGTAAACAACGCGATCTTCTGTCGCGCCGATTCATCGATCTCCACATCGGAGCGACAGATCAGGATGTCCGGCTGGATACCAATCGAGCGTAGTTCTTTTACCGAATGCTGCGTAGGCTTGGTCTTCGTCTCACCGGCCGTAGCGATATAAGGTACTAAAGTGAGGTGCATGAACAGCGCACGGTCAGAGCCTAGCTCTGCACGCAGTTGACGTATGGCCTCTAGGAAGGGTTGCGACTCGATATCACCTACCGTACCGCCGATCTCGACAAGCGCGACCTCGGCATCACCGGCACCGATAATCACCCGACGCTTTATCTCGTCGGTGATGTGCGGAATGACCTGAATCGTGGCACCAAGATAGTCTCCTCGGCGCTCGCGTTTGAGAACCTCTTCGTACACCTTGCCGGTGGTGAAATTGTTCTTCTGCAGCATAGTAGTGCGGCTAAAGCGCTCGTAGTGACCCAAGTCCAGATCGGTCTCTGCACCGTCTTCGGTCACATAGACCTCGCCGTGTTGAAAGGGGCTCATAGTGCCAGGATCCACATTGATGTAAGGATCCAGCTTTAACATTGTGATGTTTAATCCACGAGCTTCGAGAATTGCCGCAAGAGATGCAGAGGTAATACCTTTGCCGAGTGATGAAACAACACCACCGGTAATGAATATATAACGCGTCATGCTAGCCCCATCGGATAAGAAAAATTGGTCGTGCACCAACCCACACAGATGGAGTTGCAGCGTACCAGAAGCCCCTCGATAGGACAATCTGAAATATTCCTGTGGACTAAAATACACGCGTCCACGCTCCAGCAATTCATCTTTGCAAGGTAAGGTCGGGTTGTACCCAATCGATAAGACAGCCAGGCTCCGCGCCCTTCGCTGCGAGCCCCTCACTGACTCCTAGGCCCGGAATATAGGCAAGGTCTTCCCCGTCATAAAGCAGGGGGATACGGCTTCTCAGCCAGGGAGGGATTTCACTTTCTTGCAGAATTTTTTTCAGCGTCTTACTAGGACGCCCTACAAGACGGCAGATTTCGCCACCGAGCCTATAGCGAATCGACAAGTTGCTAAGCTTGTCTGCACAAATCCCCGCGCCCTGAATCTCGCGAAACCGAAGCCGGCCATTGTCGGGCAGTATGCGTTCTCCAGCGCTTGGTAATCCCGGTATAGGATCTAAATCGATCTTAACCAAACCTCGCCCTATTTTTTGCGAGGCCACTACGTAGACGCGCTCACGAAAGCAGAAAATTTGAACATCCTCTGTTATGAATTGGCCAGTATTACCCAGCAAGACCTCGTTGCTCAACTGCCGCAGCTGATTCCAACCCAGCTCCTTTGCGCCGAGACTTGCCAGCCAATGGCGCAGAACATTGCGTCGTCGCGGTTCAGAAAGAGTCAACAGCTTTTCTCGACTCACTACCGATTTCGAATCGGTAACTATCTCGGCCAGATCTATAGCAGCTAGCTCCCGAATAAGGGCTTCGCTCTCACTAGCCAGCACTACCGACTTCGACCAACTTTCTCTATACCCCGGCCAGCGCTCCTCAATAAGTGGCAGTATACTGTGACGGCAATAATTTCTATCAAACCTCTCATCTTCGTTTGAATGATCCTCGACCCAATTAAGCTGCTCAGATTCAGCGTAGCTTTGCAGCTCTTCTCGATCGATATCCAATAATGGCCGCAGCAGCCTGCTCGCTCCCAATACGCGGCTACGCGGAATACCACTAAGCCCACGACTCCCAGAGCCGCGAATCAGCCGCAGCAACAGCGTTTCCATCTGGTCGTCACGGTGGTGACCCAGCAGTAACTGTTCATCAATCAACAGAGTAGCCTCAAATTCGCGATACCGCGCCTCTCTGGCCGCATTCTCCAGGCCAGAGTGCCTTGATATTTCCACCTTGGTACTAACGAACTCTATGCCGAGCTTTGCACACAGACTCAAACAGTGCGCCTCCCAATTCTGGGCTTGATCCTGGAGTTGATGGTTGATATGAAGTGCACGCAACTGAATACTCACGCCGGATTGATCACGCAGTTTAGCCATAGCATGCAGGAGCACGACAGAGTCCAAGCCTCCGCTTAATCCGATTAAAAATTTACCCGTAGCGGCGAACTCATTGAGAGCTGCTTTTAGCTTGTCATGGAGTATTTGGGAAGAGTAGTTCATGGCCTGTGGGCATAGCAGTGCTAGGGGTTTTCTCTAGTCAAAAAAAGGGAGGAGCTCTACCTCCCTCGGCAATTATTTCACTGTTTTTACTCTTCACTCGCGCCAGCAAAGATCGGACGGCTAGCTAGGTAGTCCGTAGCTCATCAGCCGCTTATAGCGGCGCTCTACCAAGTCGTCTAGATCTAATTCGGTCAGGCGATCTAGCTGCTCGATTAACGCAGCCTTGATATTAGCAGCCGTCGCAGCGACGTCTCGATGCGCACCGCCGAGTGGCTCGGGTATTGTATGGTCGACTATGCCTAACTTTTCTAATCGCTTAGAAGTCACACCCATAGCTTCCGCTGCTGCTGCTGCATGATCGGCAGACTTCCAGAGAATGGTCGCACAACCCTCTGGAGTGATTACAGTATAAGTCGAATACTGCAGCATATTAAGCTGATCAGAGACACCGATTGCGATAGCGCCACCCGAGTTTGCCTCACCGGTAACCGTCGCAATGAGCGGCGTCTTTACGTGTGACATCATCGCCATATTCACGGCGATGGCCTCGTTAATTCCGCGCTCTTCAGAATCCATCCCCGGATAAGCGCCAGGTGTATCTATAAAACTTAATACGGGAAGCCTGTATTGCTCTGCCAGAAGCACTAGTCGGCGAGCCTTTCTGTAACCTTCCGGTCGAGGCATGCCAAAGTTATGTCTAACTTTTTCTTTCGTTCCCCTACCCTTCTGATGACCGATTACCATCACTGGGCGACCATCTATCTTTGCCATCCCACCAATTAAAGCCTGATCGTCGGCAAACAGGCGGTCACCATGCAGTTCATCGAAGTCTGTAAAGATGTGATCCAGATAATCGAGCGTATAAGGTCGCAGTGGATGCCGGGCAACCTGAGAGATTTGCCATGAAGATAGGTTCGAGTATATTTTCTCGGTAAGTTTCGTACTCTTGCCTTTCAGATTCTGAATTTCGTCAGTGATATTCAAATCATTGTCACTACCCACCAATCTCAGCTCACTGATCTTGGCTTCTAACTCCGCAATGGGTTGTTCAAATTCGAGATAATTAGGATCCATGCTGCACTCAATTTTTCCTGCTAGTTTACGTGTCGTTATTGTCTATTTGTAACTTAACACTGCCTATTTGTAACTTAACACTACCTTGTCTTTTCCGTACTCCAGCCGCAGACGCTGAATCAGATCATCGGCAGGCGATACAACCCACTCTTGACCCAGCATTATACACCCAATGGAGTCAGCACGCTGATAGCGCACCATAACCTGACAGCCCTCCCCCGCATCCGCTGTCCCCCAGGCGGGCTGAGGTCTTGCTGGGAACTGACCAGGATGCGGATGACGCGTACTATTACCCGGGGCAGAACTGTCGCCTAAACCGTTTACAGTCGCTGAATTCTCGACTTCTGCAAGCTCGGCTGGTTTACGATAGGGCTCTAGAATACGCGCGAGATGCGCGCAAAAATCACTGCCAAGCGACGCCGATTCGAGATTCAATGCCAGACGGTGTGCATTGCGTTTACGCGCCTGGGATAGTGTCATGATGCTCTTGCCACGGCCGCGCATGCCGCCGCTGTAGTCGTCGGTACTCACTGCACATTCCACCACCATGATCACATCTTTCACCAACGTCTCTCTGTACTGCTCGTATTCTTTTGCAAACAGGGAGAATTCGAAACGCGAGCTACTATCATCCAATACTAGGAATGCTATTGTATCTCCTGCCTTGTTCTTCATAGTACGAATGCTATGCAGTACACCTGCAATCGTTTGAGGCCCTCGCTCTGGCCGCAGATTAACCAATCTATTCTTTGTAATATGGGAGAGCTCATCCAGAAACTCGTCGATTGGATGCCCTGACAACCACAAGCCCAAAGTTTCCTTCTCCACCTTAAGACGGTGCTGCTCCGCCCAGGCACGGACCGTGACATTAGAAGCGCTGAGATCTGCATCTTCTGTGCCCGCCGGGGCAATATCGCCGAACATATCCGCAACACCACTAGCCTGATTTCGGCTAGATTGCTCAGCTGCCTGCATTGCCTGTGGCAACAGTGCCGAGAGCAGTGAACGCGCATAGTCGAGATCGCCCTCCACCATGTTGTCCAAGGCTCCGGAGCGTATCAACGCTTCCATGGTGCGTTTATTGACGTTTTGCTTGTCCACTCGCTGACAGATGTCCAACAGATTTGTAAATGGCCGCTCTTCTCTTGCGGTGAGAATGCTGCCAACTGGACCTTCGCCTAAGCCCTTGATCGCGCCGAGGCCGTATACAATTTCGTCTTTCTCATTAACGGTAAAATTGAACTGACCACGGTTGATATCTGGAGGCACAATGACCAACTTCATCGAGCGGCACTCATCGATCAAGGTTACGATCTTATCGGTATTCTGCATTTCAGCAGTGAGCACCGCCGCCATGAAACAGGCTGGATAATGTGTCTTTAGCCATGCGGTTTGATAAGAGACTAGCGCATACGCTGCCGAGTGCGACTTGTTGAAGCCATAGCCTGCGAACTTCTCCATCAAATCGAAGATAGAGGCGGCTAGGTCTGCATCGATTCCTCTCGCCTCAGCTCCGGTTTGAAACAAGCTACGCTGCCTCGCCATTACTGCTGGGTCTTTCTTACCCATGGCCTTACGCAAAATATCCGCGCCGGCCAGTGAGTAGTTCGCGAGAACCTGAGCGATCTGCATCACCTGCTCTTGATAGAGAATCACTCCGTAAGTATTGCCGAGAACTGGTTCCAACTCAGCGTGTGGATAGACTACCTGCGTGCGACCGTGTTTACGATCGATAAAATCATCCACCATTCCCGACTGTAGAGGACCAGGTCGAAACAAGGCCACCAGGGCGATAATGTCTTCAAAACTATTTGGCACCTGACGCTTGATCAGGTCCTTCATGCCGCGAGATTCAAGCTGAAAAACCGCCGTGGTCTCGCCCTTCTGCAACAAGCGATACACGCGTTCATCGGTTAGAGGAAGCTTGGTGATATCGACAGGCGGCACACCTTCTGCCGCCCTAGCATTGATCATCTTCACAGCCCAATCGATGATGGTCAGTGTGCGCAGCCCGAGGAAGTCGAAACTTCACCAGACCTGCTGTCTCAACATCGTTCTTATCGAACTGGGTAACTAAGCCTTGGCCGGATTCGTCGCAGTACAGCGGTGTAAAGTCCGTTAGCTTGGAAGGCGCGATAACCACGCCACCCGCATGCTTGCCGACATTACGAGTAATGCCCTCGAGCTTATAGGCCATTTCCATGATTTCTTGTGCGTCCTCATCGGAATCGACGAATTCGCCCAACAGCGGCTCTACCTCAAACGCTTTCTTCAGGGTTATGCCGGGTTCGAAGGGAATCAACTTCGAAAGTTTGTCGGCCAGCATATAAGGCTTGCCCTGCACTCGGGCCACATCGCGCACAACGGCCTTCGCCGCCATGGTGCCGAAAGTAATGATTTGTGATACAGCCTCTTTGCCATACAGCTCAGTTACGTGCGCAATAACGCGGTCGCGGCCCTCCATGCAAAAATCCACATCGAAGTCGGGCATCGAGACTCTTTCCGGATTCAGGAAGCGCTCAAATAGCAGGTCGTACTTAAGTGGGTCCAGATCGGTAATTCTCAGCGCATAGGCTACGATGGAGCCGGCACCCGAACCACGCCCTGGGCCTACAGGAATATCGTTGTCTTTGGACCACTGAATAAACTCCATTACGATCAGGAAGTAACCCGCGAAGCCCATCTGATTAATGACGCCCAGCTCGAACTCCAAACGTTCCCAGTAGGGCTTCTCCACATCTTTCGTCTCGTAGTCGTCCCCAAAGAGGCTGCGCAGTCGTTCTCGCAGCCCGTTGGAACTCAGCTCGGAGAAATACTCCTCCATGCCCATACCCTCAGGCACCGGATAGTTTGGCAAACAGGGCTTATCGAGCACCAGCGACAGATTGCAGCGCTTCACAATTTCCCAGGCGTTTTCCAGCGCCTCAGGGATATCTTTGAATAACTCCGCCATCTCAGGCCCAGTCTTTAGATACTGCTGATCGGTGTAATTGTGAGGTCGCCGCGAATCATCTAAAGTGCGCCTCTCATTGATGCACACCCGCACTTCGTGCGCATCGAAATCATCCTGATCGAGGAAACGTACATCATTCGTTGCAACCACTGGCGTATTCGTCTCGATGGCGAGAGCAACAGCGGCATCGATATAGTCTTCCTCTTCTGCTTTGCCCACACGCTGCAGCTCTAGATAGAAATTTTCCGGAAACAGTTGCTGCCATTCAGCCAGCAACTCCTTTGCTAGGTCTTTTTCATCTGCTAAGAGCGCCACACCGATATCGCTGTTCTGCGCACCCGATAAAGCGATCAGACCATCGACACGCCCAGCCAATTTCGACTTGCACACAGTCGGCTCACTCTGGCTCGGGTTCTCGGTGTACAGCTCAGAGATGAGCTTAGTCAGGCTGAGATAGCCGGCCTCGCTCTTAACCAATAACACGAGGCGAGTCTGTTTCGACCCGTCGTCGCTCTCAACCAATACATCACAGCCACAGACAGGCTTGATGCCGGCCTTGAGAGAGGCGGTGTAAAATTTTATGAGGGAGAACATATTTGCCAAGTCGGTAATAGCAACCGCTGGCATAGAATTTTCGCGCAGTCTCGCGATTAGGGGCTTGATGGTAACGATACCATCATTGATTGAAAATTCGGTGTGAAGTCTGAGGTGCGCGAAGGGCTGATTAGGCAAATTTTCAGACATTGATGAATCTAATTATTGGTTGGCGTAGAAGACTCTAATATACCTTTATTTTGTTGAAAACGGGACAAAAGTTTACAGCCTTTCGGATGCTTTCAAGATCCTAGCAACAGGCGCAAATGTGCGTCGATGGATAGGCGTTGCCCCGAGGGATTCGAGCGCTGCAAGGTGTGCCGGTGTTGGGTACCCCATATTGCTTGCAAAGCCGTAGCCTGGGTATTGCAGATCCATTCCCTGCATTTCCTTGTCGCGAGTCACCTTCGCAATAATCGAGGCGGCTGAGATGCACGCAACTAACGAGTCGCCCTTGATTACAGCCTCCGAGGGGTACGTCCACTTAGGGCATCGGTTCCCGTCAACGTAAACGAACTCCGGCTGCACCTTTAAACCTGCGATTGCCCTACTCATGGCCAGCATACTCGCCTGCAATATATTGATTCTCTCAATTTCCTCTACCGATGCTCGACCTACCGCATAGCAGTGAGCATCCTTCACGATAGCGTCAAAGCATACCAGCCTCTGTTTGAGGGATAACTTTTTCGAGTCCGCAAGACCGCTTATTGGCTTTGCAGGGTCGAGTATCACGGCAGCGGCAACAACGTCCCAGGCCAATGGCCCGCGACCCACTTCGTCGGTACCCGCAATCAAAGTATAGGGTTTGCTCGCTGAAGAAAATGAAGGCTCCCTCTTCATTTACTGACTGCGGTCTTTCTCTATCAGCGAGGCTACCGCAGCTGCTGCCTGTGCGGAGGCATCGAGCCGCAAACTCTTATGTATCCGCTCAAACTCCTGCATTAGCGCCCCGTGATCTTCCGTGCCAGTCATATGCCTAACTATCCCGTCTCGCACTTTCTCAAAGGTAAGTTCGTGCTGAATAAACTCAGGTACTAACTGCCGTCCCGCGAGGAGATTTGGCAGAGCAACATAGGGGATCTTCACGATTCGTGAGGCGATAGCAAATGTGATTGCCGCAAGCTTATAACCGACGATCATGGGCCTTCTTAGCAGCAACACTTCTAAGGTGGCGGTGCCGGAAGACAGTACGACTAAATCTGCCGCACTGATTGCTGCATGAGAATCATCTACTAATATAAATTGCTCGCCGCTAAGCGTTGATTCTTCACGAAGCAGCGCATTGATCTGTGCTTTATTCGCAGCACTACTAGTGGGAATTATAAACTTTAGCTGCGGACACGCAGCTAAAGACGCTGCCGCTGCTGCAAGGAATACCGGGGCAAGGCGTTTGATTTCACCGCCGCGACTGCCTGGCATCAGAGCTACCACAGCGGCATCTGGACTAAGGCCGTACCGCTCACGTGAAGATAACTTCTTATCTTCAAAACCGATGGTATCTGCTAACGGGTGACCTACACACTTAACCTCGACCCCATGTTGGGTATAGATAGCCGTCTCAAATGGAAACAAGGTCAGCATTAAATCGACCGCACGTTTCACCGTATGGATTCTTTTCTCTCGATAAGCCCAGAGGCTTGGGCTGACATAGTGAACCGTCTTAATGTTATCGTTCTTCAGTTCTTCTTCGAGGCGTAGATTGAAGTCGGGGTTATCGATCCCGATAAAGACCAGTGGGCGCCGTTCGGCAAAGAATTTTCTGAGGCGTTTCTTCAGCGCGAATAGCTCAGGCAACCTACCCAAGGGCTCGACGAAGCCCATGACCGAAAGTCTATCCATCTCAGCTAAAGGATTAAACCCGAGCGCCATCATGTCTGGCCCACCAATACCGGCAAATTCCGCATCAGGGTATTTCTTGCGCAAAGCTAAAATCAAGCCAGCACCCAAAATGTCTCCGGATTTTTCGCCAGCGACAATTCCGATTAGAGGGGCATTGCTCATAGTTTGCGGACTCTTGATTAGTGGCTTTCTCTACTTACGCTAGCACCGGGCGAATGAGAATATGGCGAACTGGAGTTCGGGATTTTAGCGGTGTATGCCTTTCTTCGAGTTCTCTAACGAGTCAATGAGAAGCTGCAGCGCATCACAACTTTCGCGCATGATTCTCAATTCCTTTATGGCATCCTGCAGACTATTGCCACGCAGGTAGATGATCTTAAACGCAGTACGTAATTGTTTGATAGTGGCCTTGTCGAAACCGCGACGCTGCAAGCCGATAGTATTGATCGCCCTCGCTACCGCGGGTTGACCGCTAACAATCGTATAAGCGGGCACATCGTGATCGATATGTGTCACGCCACCGACCATCGCGTGAGCACCAATTTTGAGAAATTGGTTTACGCCCGCATAACCGCCGAGAATGGCCCAGTCATCGACTTCCACATGTCCTGAAATACCCACGTTATTGGCGAAGATTGTGTTGCTGCCCACTGTGCAATCATGAGCGATGTGCACATAGGGCATAAATAGGTTGTCGCTGCCCACTCGAGTGAGCCCACCACCAAAGCCTGTTCCACGGTGCAAGTTAGAGCCTTCGCGCAGGACATTATTATCGCCAATTTCCAGCCAGGTCTCTTCGCCTTTAAACTTCAAGTCAGCAGGATCTTCGCCGACAGAGCTGAATTGAAATATACGGTTATTTTTACCGATCTTGGTGTTGGCGCGAATCATCACGTGCGAGTCAATGACAGTGCCGGATCCAATTTGTACATTGGGCCCGACAATAGTCCAAGGACCTATCGTAACATCAGAATCTATTTCAGCTTTAGGATCTATCCTGGCGCTGGAATCAATCGACATTCACCTTCCTCTCTGCACACATAATGGTCATTGTTCCAACGAGCTCTTCACCCACGCAAGCACGGCAGCCAAACTTATAGATACCACGCTTATTGGTGATGATTTCGGCCTCTAGGGTAAGACAGTCACCCGGCACCACTGGCCGTCGTAAGCGCACATTATCGACGCCAACGAAATAATAGAGGTAGCCGTCCTTTGGCTTCTTTTCCTGGCTCTTGAATCCCAGCACGCCAGCTGCTTGAGCCAGCGCCTCAATGATGAGCACGCCAGGCATGATAGGTTGATTCGGAAAATGGCCATTGAAGAACGGCTCGTTCACAGTAACATTCTTGTAAGCCACGATAGACTTACCGAGCTCTATCTCAGTGACTCTATCCACCAGAAGGAAGGGATAGCGCTGGGGAAGATACTCTTTAATTTCTTCGATGCTCATTAACATGTGCGGCTCTCTAGTCTGCCCCGCCCGCGATCATTGCGTGCTAGGTTTATTTGAATTTCGGTGGCTTCTGACACGACGCTCGATCTCAAATTCAATTGACCTGTTTCTTATCGGTAGAATTCTCAATTTTTTTCAGTCTCTTGGCAAAGCTATCTAGTTGCTGGAACCGAATCGCATTGCGCTTCCACAGGGAAGTCTTCGCTTGAATTGTACCAGTAGAGTACATACCCGACTCTGGAATCGGTTGACTCACCAGCGACATGGCACTCACCTGCACATTGTCGGCAATGGTTATATGGCCCACGACACCCGACCCGCCGCCCATGATGCAATTTTTCCCTATTGTCACACTGCCCGCTATTCCGGCGCAGCCACAGATTATAGTGTGATCACCAATCTTGCAGTTATGGCCGATCTGGACCTGATTGTCTATCTTCACGCCGTTACCGATTTCAGTGTCCTCCAGGGCACCCCTATCTATCGTGCTACCAGCGCCGATTTCAACGTCGTCACCTATTTTAACACCGCCGAGTTGATGAATTTTAACAGATTTGGCGCCATCGAATGCAAAACCAAACCCATCCGCACCAATTACTGAGCCAGAATGAATCACTACGTTCTTTCCTAAGACGACTCGATGATAGAGCGTTACGTTGCTATGTAATTTACAGGCATTGCCTAGACTCGCACTCTCACCTACATAGCAGCCCGCGCCAATTACAACATCGTCGCCCAACGCTACATTAGCAGCGATTACGGCATTTGCAGCGATGCTTACGTTCTTACCGAGCACGACAGACGGATCTACGCTAGCAGAATCATGAATGCCCATAGGAGGCATTGGTGAGTTATCGAATAGTGCAGTGGCTTTCGCAAATGAAACATAGGGGATAGGCGTCACAAGTTTGTTGCTTGGACAGCTATCTATGAATTTTTCATCGATGAGTATCGCCGATGCCTGACTAGTCTTAAGCTGGCCTATATAGGAGGGGTTGCTTAGGAAACTCAGCTGGCCAGACTTGGCATTCTGAAGAGTGGCTAGGCCAGTTATTTCGCACTGGCCATCGCCGGTTAATTTGGCGTCCAGCAATTCTGCCAGCTGCGCCAATGTATACCTTGTTTTATGTGTCACCTGACACTAACCCGATAATGAGGCTTCCTTTACTGATCAGTCTGCGAATTTTCATTCAGCCTTGCTGTTACCTTAGCGGTAATATCCAATACCGGCGCAAAATAAGGCGCACTATCTGAATTAAGAATCAGATCGTAACCGCCCTCGGCGACTACATCGGTAACTGCCTCGGCAAGATCGCCTTGCATGCTTTCTAGAAACTCCTGATTCTTTGTCTGTAACGCTGTTTGCACTCTTTCTTGTATTAACTGCAACTGAACCTGTAAATCTTGGGCATTAGAATTCATTCGGCTAATTTCTTGTTCGCTCATTACAGCTTCGTTTTGTTGAAACTCTTCACGCAGGGTATTTAGCTGATTAGTAAGCTCTTGCGCTCTCACCTCGTCTGCAGCAAATTCTTGCTCCAATTCCTCTTGCACGACACGAGCCGGATCTGAATTAAACAGTGCTTGCAATGCATTCAGCACGCCAATCTTGGTATCCTGAGCTGCGGCACCTTGAGATACAAGCACCAAACTCAAACAAACGATTAGACTCTTAAATATTTTCACAGTAATTCTCCAATTCTTAAAACGCTATTGAGCATGCGCTCAACTAACCATTAACAACTAATGCTACAACTTTTCACTTGAGCATCTAAAACACGCTACTCTATCTTGTACTAAATTTTTCAATCCCTGAATCTTGATTGTTCGAGCTGTGATGTACTGCCAACTCTTCAAATCAAAATAATCTAAAAACCATTCCCAACGGTGAAGTCGAAGCTCTTGGTATCATCTCCCTCTTTACCGAATGGTGCCGCCACATAGAATGTCAGCGGGCCAAATGGCGACAGATAAGTAACACTAATCCCTGCCGAGTATCTAATCTCACCCAAATCGAAACCTGTACAATTTTTCAGAAGTGTCTGCCGCTCCGTACAATGCGACGAGAACACGTTTCCAGCATCAATAAAAAAAGCCGACCTAACTTGATTAGATCCATCAATAAACGGAATTGGGAACAATAGCTCCAATGTCGTGGTGGCCAGTATGTTACCACCAAAACTGTCATAATCCTCATCTAGGTAGAAACTTTGTACTGCTAGGGAGATTTCCTGATTCCCCTCTGAATCCAGCACCGGTCGGCCGTTGACATCCAAAAGAGGTGTTGTTTCATAGCCTATATCACGATTCAAGCCTACTGC
>CALSUH010000028.1 GCA_943789485.1 uncultured Pseudomonadales bacterium | reverse complement strand
TCTCTTCAGCTAAAGTATGCCTTGGACACGCACTGTCACGCGGACCATATTACTGCCTTGGGCCCACTCCGTGATATCACAGGCTGTGAAACCCTAGCCGGCAAGCCTTCTGAAATGGCTTGTGTAGACCGGTTTTTTGGAGATGGCGATATCCTGCAACTGGGATCAATCGCTTTGCGGGCAATCTACACTCCAGGGCATACTGATGATTCCTACTGCTTGTTTCTAGACGGCGAGCAACAGCTGTTATTTACTGGAGATACTCTTCTAATAAGAGGCACTGGACGAACAGATTTCCAGAATGGATCCTCAGAAGAGTTGTATGACAGCCTGTTTACTAAATTATTGAAGCTACCAGATCAGACCATTGTCTTTCCAGGTCATGACTACAAAGGCTGGACGCAATCGACCATCTTTGAGGAGCGTCAATCAAATCCCCGCTTACAAGTAAAGAACTGGCAAGAACTCGATAGTCTTCTAGAGCAGCTCAAGCTAATGAACCCAAAACTCATGGATATTGCTATCCCTGCCAATAAGCAATGTGGCAAGACATCCTTGCCCGATGCCGGACTTAATTTTCTAGCTGATAAACCGCTTTAAGCTGTCGCCTTTAGCTCACTACTGTGTAGGGCGGTAACCGCTTCAACGTAGTTGTAGCCCAGCGCCTGCGCAACCGCTGCATTGGTCACCATGGCGTTGTGAACATTTAAACCATTTCTCAGATGAGCATTGTCCATCAATGCTCTGTGATAGCCTTTATCAGCAAACTCGAGCACGAAAGGCATGGTGGCGTTGTTTAATGCAAACGTAGACGTTCTCGCGACACCGCCGGGCATATTAGCCACACAGTAGTGAATGATTCCATCGACAATGTAGGTGGGGTCTTCATGGGTTGTTGCTTTAGAGGTTTCAAAACATCCACCTTGATCGATGGCAACATCGACTAAGACTGAGCCCTTCTTCATCAAGGAAAGCATCTGCCTCGTGACAAGTTTTGGCGCTGCTGCCCCAGGCCACCAGTACCGCGCCAATCACAGAATCCGCAGTTCTTAGCTGACTTTCAATTGTGTCTGTAGTGGAAAAAAGCGTCTTGATGCGCCCTTCATAAAGTTCATCAATTTGCTTGAGCCGGGTAATCGATCGGTCAAGGATAGTAACGTTTGCACCCAGCCCCATTGCCATGCGAGCCGCATTTAATCCAACAACTCCACCGCCAATTATGACAACATTAGCAGGCTCAACACCGGGAACTCCACCTAGTAATACACCGCTGCCTAACTTTGATTTCTCCAAACAAACCGCCGCTTCCTGAATGGACATTCTGCCAGCCACTTCGCTCATCGGAGCAAGCAATGGTAGCGTGCCTGCATCATCTGTCACTGTTTCATAGGCCATACAAGTCGCACCGGAATTAACCAGCAATTTAGTTTGTTCTGGGTCTGGCGCTAAATGCAGATAGGTGAATAGCAATTGTCCTGGGCGCAGCATTTTGCACTCAGCGGGTTGTGGTTCTTTAACCTTAACGATCATGTCTGCTTGAGCAAACACTGCACTGGCGGTTTCCACTATGCGCGCGCCAACTTCTTCGTACTGATCATTTTCAAGGCCAATGCCGCTACCGCTGTGTTTTTCAACGATAACTTCGTGGCCGTTTCGAGTGAGTTCTCGAACTACCGAAGGAGTGAGACCAACACGGTACTCATGGTTTTTAATCTCTTTAGGGACACCAATTATCATAGCGTTTCTCCAAATGCCTGCATTTGACTGTTGAGCGAGATTATATAGATTTTCAATAAGAGGAATTTCTTTATATTCTGATAAAAACAGTGTAATAATCTATTTATTTTCACTATTACCAACTAAAAACCTGGTTACTTAATATGATTGCAGCTAAATCATTTTCTTCTATAGATAAAAAAATCCTTCGAGAATTGCAGAAAGATGGGCGTATTAGCTATGCGGAATTGGCGAGAAGAGTTGGCTTAACAACGACTCCCTGCTTAGAAAGAGTAAAGAGGATGGAGCGTGAGGGCGTGATCGCCGGCTACACCACTTTACTTGACCCAGCTAGCTTAAAAGCAGCCCTCGTGGTTTTTGTTCAAATAAGGCTAACCAGAACTTCACAAGATATCTTCGCGAAATTCAAGAAAGCGGCGATTGCGCTTCCGACGGTGCAAGAATGTTATTTGGTTTCAGGAAACTTCGATTACTTAATCAAGGCGAGGGTTGAAGACATGAATGCTTACCGGGATTTACTTGGTGAAACGCTGCTAAGCCTGCCTGGCGTTCAAGAGTCAACCAGCTATGTGGTGATGGAGGAAGTCAAAGAAACGCTGAATGTACAAATTCCAGATTAGACAGTTTGCACAAGGGCTTTTCTAAATACTGCAGCGGAGCACCTTTCCCCCAATCAAATTACCCTGCCCCCTTTTGATCGTGCTTTGATCCTGCTTTGAACGCAGTTAAGCCCACCTGAACAGAATCCAAGACTGATCCAAGAAACGACCTAAAGCGTATGTTTGTATCTCAAAGCGTTTTTTTCGAGGAACCCGCACCATGTGTCAAATTAACAGCTCGAGAGTGACCATGAAACGCGCCGACATCTATTTGTTGATTATGCTGTCATTTTGTTGTTCTCGCACAATCTTTGCCGGCACACCGGTTTTGGCCGATGCAGACAGGCTTTTTGATTTTGCTCAGACCGCTGAACCCACTCTGTTCTTCCCCTCGGCGCAAACCCAACAAGTCAACGAGGCAGGCTCTGATTGGTTCTATCGCTATTTTACAGGCTCAGATTCTTACGCGGCAATCAACATCAATGGAACTGGAACATTCCTTGGCGGCAGTGTTTATGTGCTAGGTGGGGACTTTGGAGACGAGCCGCTTTATGTCGGCACTTTGGAGAACCTATTAGCTACTATTGATGGTATTGAGCCCTTCTCTTCGGAAGAAGAAAACACAATTACCAACCAGGGCAATGGCAATTGTGTTGCAAGAAAATTTCCCGCGCAAAATGATACCGCAGGCTTTAGAACAACCACCTTTATCGGCGACACATCGACAGTTACCGACAGGACTGAATTTTACGAAGAAGTAACTAGCGCAATAACTATCACGGTCATTGAACATATCACCAGAGTTGGTGACTCTCAGACCGTGACATCCGATCGCTATACATCATATTTTGAATCACTAGGGGGCATGCTTTTTAATTCCGAGAACGATTCCGTAATTACTACCTCAGGCACAAATTTATCGCCTTCAACACAAAACATAAACACCACATACGCGCCCTCTTTGTTTGTCGGGCCATCAGATACTCTGTGTGAAGGACAAGAATGGTTTGCTTCTCCTGTAATGGAGACTACAACAAATAGTCCTGATTTATCAGGAAATGGGCCCGCTGTCAGTCAATCGCTTCCTATGGTTGTTACCATTAATTCTATTGGCGATATTGTGACTGTGCAAGGTGGCACATATAGCACAATAAAAATGACGGTTTTATCTCCAAACAGCCAAACGATCATCTGGACTGATTTGAATTTTGGAGTAAGGGTTTTGTCGGAGTCTTATCAAGGCGACTCTGAGAACCCAAGTAGTATAGAAGAATTGATTTCATTTGAATTGCCGTTTTGACTCTAGAAATTAAGTGAGCCCTAAACTGTGACAAGTCAAACCCTGACACTATAAACATCCTCTTTCTTACCGAGTGTTTTGATGACATCGGGCAAACCTGCTATTAGTTGTGCAAGTGGAGCGTCAACGATAGCTAAGCTGCTGGTGCCGAACTATTTTTAGTGTCACTCCGCCTAGTACCAAAACCGAAGGCCAAGTACCCAATGGGTTTCCACCCGGCTTGAACTCAATGGCAGCAGATCTGCTGTCTCACCAAACCTTTTGACGCGCTCAACGCCCAAGTAAGGGGCGAACTGTCTATCAAACTCATAACGCAAACGAGCACCAGCCTTGATAGTGGACAGACCTGACCCACGACCTAACTCGATATCTTTTTCACTAAAAGCCTTTATGTCGATGCGTGGCTGTAGCACCAATCGCTGGGTCAGCAATAATTCGTATTCGACCTCTAGGTCAAAGGCTGTGCGGCCGTTGTCACCAAGATGCAGCGCTGCATCTACCTCAAACCAGTAAGGTGCCAGACCTTTAAATCCAATCGTTGCCCAGTCTCTGCCCGCGTTTTCTCCAAAAGAACGGTGCAAACCCCCGCGTATATCCCAAAAGGGTGAGACAGCGCGTGAGTACAAAAGGTCTACCTCGCCTTCCTCCACCTCGCCTTCAACGGTCTCGATCTGAGTTTGCAGCAATAGGCGGCGGTAGCTATTACCAAGCCAAGCAAAGCCTTCCATTTCTGCACCCTGACCATCCTCATGATCGACAAATTCGAACCGATCCATCCACACGCCAACGAAGGTAGCCTCATCCGCCAAAACAACCTGGCGCTGTGATACCAAGGCATATGGCCCCGATGCACGCTCATACCCGCTAGAGTACGCATGTGGATCACGCAGCGCATCAGTATCCATCACAGCCCTATCAGAGTGACTCATTGCATCATGGTTCATCGCTTCATGATTCATCGCTTCATGGTTCATCTCTTCATGGTTCATCTGCTCATGATTCATCTCTTCATGATTCATCTCTTCATGATTCATCTCTTCATGATTCATCTCTTCATGATTCATCTCTTCATGATTCATCTCTTCATGATTCATCTCTTCATGATTCATCTCTTCATGGTTCATCTGCTCATGATTCATCTCATCATGATTCATCTCTTCATGATTCATCTCATCATGGTTCATCTCATCATGGTTCATCGCAGCCTGCGCGGCATCATCAGCGGTGTCTGTTGCTGAATTCTCATAAATCATTCCTGAACCAACAGCCTGTGGCATTTCAGGAACCTCATTACCGGTGTGATGCATTTGATGGTCGCTATCCTGAGCTATTACTTTTCCATTCAGGCTAAGTGCTAGCGCAGCAACTATACCCAGAGTCATTGTTGCCTTGTTCATACAACCACTACTTCGCGAAACATCCCCGCGTCCATATGGAATAACAAGTGACAGTGCCAGACCCAACGCCCCAGAGCGTCTGCAGTCACGCTAAAACTAACCCGCTGTGCCGGCTGCACAGGCACGGTGTGTCGACGGACAAGGAAATTCCCATCTTCATCCTCAATATCACTCCACATTCCATGCAGATGCATGGGGTGAGTCATCATCGTGTCGTTATGAAGATGAACCCGCAGCCGTTCACCGTGACGAAAGTGAATCGGCGTAGAATTACCGTACTCCAAACCATCTATTGACCAGCTATAGCGTTCCATATTGCCGGTCAGATGTAGCTCGATTTCCCGTTCAGGCTCGCGATTGTCAAATGGACCATCTAGCGATCTCAAGTCGGCAAGCGTAAGCACACGATGCGCAGTGTTACGAAGACCCACTCCCGGGTCATCTAGATTGGTGCGCGGAAAATCCACGCGCATGTCAGTACTAGGACCAAACTCTGACGTGGCATGCCTGCCTCTAACCGGATTGTCCATGGCCATTGGCATGTCACCATGATCCATCCCAGCCATATCATGTCCGCCACCGGACATATTTCCCATCATGTCCACCATCGAAAGCCACTGTGCCTCTCTGCGCTGTGGCACAGGAGCAGACAGACCAGGCCTCGCCGAAAGAGTCCCTCGAGCAAAGCCAGTTCGATCCATCGTTTCCGCAAAGAACGTGTAGGCATCTTCAGTGGGGGTGACAACAACGTCATAGGTTTCACCCGCTCCCAGGCGAAACTCATCGACCGTAACCGGTTCCACATTTCTGCCATCGACTTGCACTACTGTCATGGGTAAATCTGGAATGCGCACATCGAAGAAAGTGTTTCCAGCCGCATTAATAATACGCAAGCGCACACGTTGGCCCTTCTCAAATAGGCTAGTGCTATTACCCGCAGGCGTAACACCATTGACAAGATAGGTCAGCGTTTCTGCAGACAGGTCAGCCAAATCAGTCGGTTTCATACGCATGGCATTGAACATGTCACGCTTGCTCATCGCGGCGCCCAGACCTCGCTCGGCGATATCGCGAGCTAGCGCCGGCAGAGTCGGCTGATTGAAGTTGTATAGGTGCCCCATCGTTTTCAACTTCTGAAACACGTACATCGGATCTTCGTCCGTCCATTCAGACAACATGATCACGTGATCCTGATCAGCTTGAATACGCTCCTCGAGAGCCGGCTCGATGATGATCGCACCGTACATACCAGTCATTTCCTGAAACCCAGAATGGGAGTGGTACCAGTAGGTGCCGCTTTGCTGCACTTTGAATCGATATTGAAAAGTTTCGCCCGGCGCAATGCCCGGGAAACTAATGCCGAGGACACCGTCCATTTGAAAAGGCAGAATCATGCCATGCCAGTGAAGTGAGGTTTGCCGATTGAGGTGATTAGTCACATTAATCGTAACTTCTTGCCCTTCTTTCCAGCGCAGCGTCGGCGCCGGAATCGACCCGTTGATAGCAGTTGCTCTCCGCGTACTGCCGGTAAAGTTGACCATGACCTCATCAATGGACAGGTTGAATGTCTTGCCGCTAAGTACCTCGGGTCTACGCGCCACGCTCATCTGTGGACTGCCGTAGACATAGTGGCTACTTGCTAATCCGGCGCCCAATAGTCCGCCCCCGGCTAGGCCTTGGACGAATCGGCGTCGGGACTTGATCACCGATGAAGAAGTCAAACCAAATTGATTGATAGAAGGTTGCTTGCTCTTCATAAACTGCTCCTACTGATTTCATTTACACGCAGTGGCGCGAATACACTAAACGATTCGATTACGGCAGTGAGGATCGGGAGCAGTCAGCTAAACTAAAGGAGCACACAGGCGTAGCCAAGTACAGCGCTTAGGTTTCAATGACTAGGGAATTTGAAAAAATAATGCCCGCCAATCCGCTAGGCGGATATTGGGGGCCGATACAGTAGATACGCGCGACTTAGCGTGTTGCCAGTGGTAATGCTAATGAATTTTTGATCAGGCCCAAAAATACTACTCGAAGAGGGAATTATTGCTGTGTTGGAACAGTGATTACTGCAATTCATGCAGTAATCATCGCAGTCTTCGGAGCCATGCTCGTGGGCATCCACCATTGATTGCTTGTGAGACGAGTCCATCATGGCTTCATGATCATGGCCTGCCATGTGCATATCAGCCATAGCTATTTCGTCAGCGTCAACCACAGTGGATGATTCCGCCATCCACGCTGATGCTCCCACATTCACTGGTGCGAGCATAAGCAAGACTAATACTGTAACTATGTAACGCTTAATCATTGAATGGAATTGCTAGGCCGGTATTTTAACTAGGATTGTGTAGTGTATCTAACAGCTTCGACCCACTCTAAAGTCAAGCAGATAGGGTTATCGGGGTCAGAGTAAATATCCAGTAGTGTTAATGTCGGCTATTGGCTGTGACCTCTTCACATTTGAAATATTTATCACCATTTAACCTGGGGGCACGGGGGTTGAATAGGCGATAGTATAATTACACTCTTAGGCGTTTTGGTTGTACTTGGCATGCTATTTACCCTGTGGAAACACTTATTTAAAAAGGTGGTTTAAGATCAATAGCACCAGCGCTTATCAGTTTACATGGCCTTGGAATAGAGCAGGCATTGAGCCGCAACTTATGAAAAGTTGTAAGACGCTTAATTGGCGAAGGTTAACCATCCGCCTGCCGGGCAGTGGGCTGAGCAATCAGAAATCGGAGCGTCAGGCATAGGGTTTGGCTGCTGCATTGTGTTTGCAGCAGCGATGCATCGGGCTTGGCATACTAACATCGCTTATTGCTGCTCTGTTCTGATTCATAACTACCATGGAAGTTACTATAATTTTACTCTGAGCCCCAATACTTTTGGCCCATGCGCACCTATCTCCTCGCCTGTGAACCGGGCGCGCTCAACCTAGCCCTGTAACTGCTATTCGCTCAACTCGTTCAGCTAAGGCTTATCCACCTGACTAAAGGGTGACAACGCGAATCGATTAAGTATAGAATAAGAATGATTCGTATTTCTATTTATATTATATTTAGCGGTTTTTCATGGTTAGAACAACAATCTTCTGGCTTCATCTCGCCTGCGGTGTCAGCGCTAGCCTGGTAGTGTTAATGATGTCGGTAACCGGCGTCGTCCTCACTTACGAGCGCCAAGCTCAAGCATGGGAAGATCGCAGCTATTATGCCGAGCCCGAAGCAGATCAGCAGATGATGTCAGCTAACCAGTTGATAGAGGCTAGTCGGGGCCTCGACGACTTCGAGCCCACCAGCCTAATGCTAAGTTCAGACCCGACCGCCCCCGCCGTTCTAAAACAGGGCCGTAGTCAAACTCGACACCTCAACCCCTATAACGGTGAGGTCTACAATCCACATTCCGATGCCTTAAGCGTCTTCTTTTCCACGGTGCGTGGCTGGCACCGCTGGTTCAACATGACCGGCAACAACCGTAGTTCGGCACGCGTTATCACCGGCGCCGCGAACCTGATGTTTCTCTTCTTGGTACTAAGCGGCATCTATCTGTGGCTACCCAAGATTTATGTCCGAACAACGCTACGCGCACGCGTCTGGTTTAACGCATCAAACAGCAATGCCAATGCACGCAACTTTAACTGGCACCATGTGCTTGGATTCTGGGCAGCTATACCGCTAGTCGTTATTATTTCGACCGCCACCGTTTTTAACTACTCCTGGGCTAACAGCCTGGTCTATCAACTCGCTGGCGAAGAAGCGCCGATAAGAGGCGGCTCAGCAAGTGTGGAGACTCCCGTGACCGCTCCTGTGAGTCACCTGCCCTACGCCAACTTAATCGATACGGCAAAAACCTACAGCGCAGGCTGGCGCACGATCACTCTCGCCATACCCGCTGCAGACGCAAACTCTGCAAGTTTGACGCTTGATGAGGGTGACGGTGGGCAGCCGCAGAAACGCCATGTACTGACACTCAATGTGACCGATGGCAAGGTCATTAAGTGGGCGCCTTTCTCCAGCCAAACACCAGGTGCACAAGCAAGACGCTGGGTAAGATTTTTGCACACAGGCGAGGCCTTGGGACTAACCGGACAGACCATCGCAGGCATTGCTTCATTCGCTGCGATACTCATGGTTTGGACAGGGCTGGCGCTAGCACTTCGTCGCTTCCAGCGCTGGCTCGAAAAACAGAAACGAACGAGAGAGGTAGAAGCGCCTACGATCTAAAAGGGGACGGAGGGATTTATTTTTAACCCGTTATAACTGGTTAAAAATAAATCCCTCCGTCCCCTTTGTCATCTGAATCTCAGACCCTTCTTCACCAACGTATTCGAGAACGTCGCCTGGCTGAAAGTCGAGTTCCTTGCTGATTACAGCTGGCGTGCTAAAGCGAATTACCTTTGCCTTTGCCGTCTTAAGTAGAAATAAATTAGTCGTAGACAGGCCGGCACGCTGCGCCACCTCAATGCGGAAAATCTTATACTTCGCCATTTCCACACCTAGATTAATACGCATATCTATGCAGCACACTAGGCAGAGAAACTATACTTCTAACTATTTATTTATGTTTATTACAAATTATATTACCTTTATAAGGAACACTCCTGTACTGAGATTCACAACGATGCCACTCATTCCAGAAATCTTTGATAACTTCCTGCCTCTTGCCGTTAAGCGTTCAATTTCCTATGGATAAAATATTAAAGATCAACACGCTAAGCGCTTTGTTAATGATCATAGCTACGAGTTGCGTTCCAAAAATGATTCCCATCAGTGAGGGAATTCCTTGGGGGCTTGCCGAGTACCGCAGCAAAACCATCTCCGACCTGCGCTACCATTTTGCGCTAGATATCCCGCTCTCTCTTACAGAAATAATTAAGGGTAAGTCACGTATTACCCTTAATTGGAATGATCCCAGCGCACAGCCACTTGTTATAGATTTCCTCTTGCCGCAGCAGAGGGTTCACAGCGTCTTAGTAAATGATAAGGAAGCGAACTGGCAGCCAGTTAATGATCACATCGTCATTCCTGCATCCGCTCTGAGAGCCGGAGAGAACAGCATAGCCCTCACTTTCGAGGCAGGCGATGAAGCCTTCAATCGTCGTGATAATTTCCTCTATGCGCTGTTCGTGCCCGACCGCGCCCATTTCTCTCTCCCACTCTTCGATCAACCAAACTTAAAGGGAAGAGTAACTTGGGAGGTGACGGTACCGGAGCAATGGAAGGTCATAGCGAATGGGCCGGAGGCTTCAGCTAGCACACAGAATGGGCGCACACATTTTACCTTTCTCGAAACGCAGCCAATGCCTAGCTATCTCTTTGCAGTAGCGGCGGGTGTGTTCGAGCGAGAGACTGCCGAGATAAACGGTCGCACCTTTACCATGTATCACCGCGAGACCGATGCAGCTAAGGTCGCGCGCAATCGAGACGAAATCTTTCGACTGCATGCAACTACGCTTAACTGGCTTGAAGACTACACCCAGATTGACTATCCATTTCAGAAATTCGACTTCGTCCTGATACCGTCGTTTCAGTATGGCGGCATGGAACATCCCGGCGGAATACTCTACCGACAGGCGAGCATTTTCTTAGATGAGACTGCCACCCAGAATCAGATGCTAGGGCGCGCCTCGCTCATTGCTCACGAGACTGCACATATGTGGTTTGGCGACCTCGTCACTATGAATTGGTTCGATGATGTCTGGACCAAGGAAGTATTCGCCAACTTTATGGCGGCAAAAATTGTGAACCCTTCCTTCCCCGAGGTTGATCACGAGCTACGCTTTCTAACCGCACACCACCCGACTGCCTACTCGGTAGATCGCACGATTGGTGCAAACCCCATTCGCCAGCCTCTAGAGAATCTGCGCTTCGCAGGCACTCTCTACGGCGCGATCATCTATCAGAAGGCACCCATCGTGATGCGGCACTTGGAGAATCGCGTGGGTGAGGAGCTATTCCGTGACGGTATACGCGAATACCTATCCACCTACGCCTACGGCAATGCCACTTGGCCCGACTTAATTGCCATACTCGATGCACGAACCGAGCAAGATCTAGCTACCTGGAGTCAAGTATGGGTAGAGGAGCCAAATAGACCTTCGATCAACATCGTCAGAGAGGATGGCGATGTCGTTGTGCAACAGCAAGATCCAGAAAATAGGGGACGCGTGTGGCCACAGACACTTAAAATGCGCATTGGTTCGATCCATGCAAACGAGGCACTAACTATCGAACTGGAGTCCGAGCCGCACCGCCTAACCGGAATGGCGAATGCAGAATTCATCTTGCCAAATGGCAGCGGAGTTGAATATGGAGCGTTCATTTTGGACGAGAAGAGTCAGGCCTATCTTGTCTCGAACGTTAATCAATTGGATACGGCCCTACTGCGTGGTGCAACTTGGGTTACTTTGTGGGACCAAGTCTTGGAAGGACGCCTCGCGCCGGGCCTGTTCCTGAGAACCGCGCTAGATGCATTGACGATCGAGCAGGACGAGCTAGTCGTCTCAAGAATTCTTGGTTACACCCGCACTGTCTATTGGAACTACCTCAGCAACTCCGAGCGTCAGCGCGTAAGCGGCGAAATTGAAAACTTACTGTGGACGCAGGTCATGAGCGAACGCTCTCGCTCCGGTCGCTCCTCCTTCTATTCCGCCTATCGCAGTCTCGCGAACACAGATGAAGGCCTTGCTAGATTGCAGCGATTATGGTCTGGCGATGAGCAAGTGACCGATCTACCACTTTCCGAATTGGAGCAGATCGGCCTAGCCAGTGGATTGGCCATAAAGGGCATAGTGAACGCCGAGGAGATCTTGTCCCAACAGAGCGAGCGACTAGAAAACCCGGACCGGCTTGCACGATTCAAGTTCCTGCGCGATTCACTCTCGGCAGACCTAACAGTGCGAGCTGCTTTTTTCGAATCACTCAAGCTCGAGTCGAATCGCGACCGTGAGGCCTGGGTAATAGCAGGATTGAATAACATTCATCATCCGCTTCGGGCGCAGGAATCTATCGATCTGATCGCTCCAGCACTGAACATGATCGGAGAGATTCAAGCCACTGGAGACATCTTCTTTCCAGGACGCTGGCTGGACTCGACTCTTAGTGGACACAACTCCATAGAGGCTGCGAAAACTATTAGACAATTTTTGGATACCGCGCTCGATCTTTCACCGCGATTACGGCTAAAAGTTCAGCAATCTGCCGACAGTGTGTTTAGAGCTGCGTATTTAGTTAACGGCTGGAGAGCCGATTAATCAGGCTAGAGGCTTCACCATTTTGATAACGGTATTCTCCGAGCCATTCGCAGCAGTCTCCACCCTGCGCTCAACCTCGACATAGCCGCGCGCGAGATAAAGTGGCTCACCCGGTACAGTTGAGCCCAACTCGATAGTTTTAAAACCTGCCTTGCTTGCTGCATCCTCGCCTAGGTTTAGTAATAATGTACCTATACCGCGTCGCGTCCAATCGGGGTGCGTATACATGGCGCGTATCCGCGCGGCTTCAGTATCAGGATCGCTCAAACTGTCATCGCGACCTACCGTGTGATCGCCACCATATAGAGTCTTTCTCTTACCCCAGCCACCACAACCCACCAGTACCGCCTTTCCGTTATGAATAGCTTCGATCAAAAAATAGGTTCCATCCGCTATCAGGGTTTTGTCCACGCCCATCGTTTCCTTCGCCGCCTCGATCTCACTGACCGACAGAAAAGCCTTCATGTTTTCAGCAATCGATGCCTGCATAAGCTGCCTTATGACTTCTGTGTCAATCTGTTGCGCGATACGATGAGTAAATGTTACCTGAGATAAATCTTGCGGGTCAGTCATGTTTTTGTCCGATGTGTCATTCGCTTTCTATTTATTGGGGTCAGAGTAAATATCCAGTAGTTTCACTGCCCGCCATCAACCGAAACGGTCGGTATAAAGCGCGGGCTGCCCCCTTTCTAAACGTTGATCATCATTTAATTCAAGGGCACAGAAAATGAATAGGCGATAGTACAATTATGTTCTTAGTCGCCTTAGTTGTCCCTGGCATGCTATTCACCCTATGGGGCATACTTGCTCGAAACTGCGGCTTGAGCATGCCAGCACTAGCTGGAAAGGTCTTCAGTTATATTAGACGGATTGAACTCACAGCCAGAAGCGGACACACAATTTTGTAGATCCTATACCGTCACAAAAATCATGGAGCAGCAGTAGTACCGTTACCACCGTATTTCGATTTTTCCAAAATCAGCAATATTATTGGCAGCATTGGCAAAAACAGCCTGTACTCGTTAGGCCTACCGACAATAAATACGGTCAGGAGATATCCTGCGAGTAGTAGTAGTATGAACTTCTGTTCTTGGTATAGATGAATCATGAACTCTCGAATATTGCTCCAGTAATAAATAGCACATCCCGTCAATAAATAGGTCATAGGATTATTAAGGAAATGGACCAAAGAGATATTGTCAGACACCATAATGAGGTCGCTGTAATATTGCGCATTGGGGAATATTTTAGTACTTAATAGCAATTGGCAAATAAGAGGAATCGCTACAGTTATACATTTTTCCCAAATTCCTAGCAACATGTATACCGAGCAAACCAAGCCTACAAGTAATGCAATATCTGCCCTTGTAAAACTAAATAGCACCAACATTGCGTAAAAGCCTAGCTTGATGCGTACTGGAGGCCTAGAGTGACTAAAAAAGAAACTAAAAATACTCGACATTAAAAGTATAAATGCAGCGATTGAACGCACACCATCAAACATTAGAAAAGGGTATATCAGGAGTAATAGGGATATATGACTGCTGGGAACACGCGATGATATCCCCCTTAGAAATAAAGCAGAGCCAAAAAGGCTTAGTGCTTCAAATAGTAGAATTGAATATTTCCAGCTTTCACCAAACCACGGACTTAATGATTCCTTCATACCAGCCAGCACTAGATAGGGAAATATCCTGTATTGATCCGGAGCACGACCAGTACCATTGATTATCGCATCCAATCCATCCCCTACCACTTTTTCAAAACCTTCTAGATGTAGCCTATACGAAGCAAAAGCTGCGAATACTGATAGCAAGCAATACAGACTGTAGGTTCGGTACATTTTGTTATTCATCTGCAGAGTTTAACCGGTTAAATGGTGCTTTACTAAGACCATACTCACTCATATTTTTCAATTATATGCACGGATTTTTGGAGCAACAACCAGCTAAAAGAAAATTGGTGCTATATGCCGCTTAGTCTCAAAAGCAGACTTCAAAAAAAGTTCGAAAGCCATCTGCTAGCGACCGATAGCTTAATTCTAAATTACTATTATAAACTGGGGTTTGTTAGATGCTGAGCCAATACGCTCATTGTCGTGTTCACAATATTGAACATCTTCTGCTTGCTGGGATTGATTCTGGACAGCACACGAATGCCTTGCACGCTGTGCTGGAAAAACTGGGCTAGCGCCTTTGTGTCGGTTCCCTGCTTGAGCTCGCCAAGTTTAACCGCTCGATCTAGCTGCTTTTTAAAGAATTTCTCATTATCAATGTGAACTGTCTCGATAAATTCGGCAATCTTGGCATCCTGCAATTGCTCGATTGTAGCATTGGTAATCATACAGCCGTTTACCCGTGTTTTGTCCGTCGCCCGCACGGCAATAGCATTCCAATAGGCTTTGAAACCATAAATCGGGGATGTATCCTTCTCGATTAACGCGAACAAGAACTGGGAGTGCTCTCGATAACGCTGCAATGTTTGTATATACAACTCTCTCTTATTACCAAAGGTATTAAACAGAGAGCCTTCTGACAGCCCTGCACTTTTCGCCAATTGCTTGGTTGTCGTCGCCTTAAAGCCCTGCTGCCAGAATACATTCAGCATCTGATCCAGGGCTTCATCTACATCGAAGTGTAATATGTCGGGCATGACTCCCTTCTTGGATCTTGAGCTACGTACATTATTTAGCGTGGTTATTGAACAAAATTATACAAATTGTAGCAGCATGTTGACTTTCTTTAAGTGAACACTTTAAGATTAAAATCGCCCGCTTACAAGCAGCAATACAACTATCAATAGAAATAATTCCCCGTTGTAACAATAAATTGAATGAGAGGACGGTTGAACATGTTAGTCATGCTCCATGCTAAGAGCTGCTTACTGGTAATATCCTATACAATCCTAATCTCCGTAACGAATATGGCCCACGCACAGGAGTCTGCAGACGGCGATTCCACAATCACCTTCCCCGCGTCTTACTTCGCGCAATTTAATCCGACTACGATTAATGACATGTTGGATCGCGTACCCGGGATCGAGCTAATTCGTGCCGGCAGCGGGACACTAGCAAGTGATGGTGATCGTGGACTGGGCTCTGAATCGCCAATCCTAATTGATGGTAAGCGTCTCGCTGGCAAAGCGAATGAGGCTGACAGCCAATTGGCGAGAATCTCCGCCGACGAAGTCGACTACATCGAAATAATACGCGGCACCTCCAGTGATTTAGACGTGCAGAACTCAGGCCAGATCGTCAATATAGTCTTACTCGAGTCCCAATCTCGCTCCACTATCGCCTCCGAACTGATTCTCAACTACCACGAAGACGGTACTAGCAATCCAGCCGGTTCAGTCTCCTGGAGTCGTCAATCCGGCGCGTGGTCCTACCTGCTAAACGGCCAGATAACCAACACCTACAGCCATCAAGAAAACTTCGAAGAAAGCCTCAACGCGGATTTATCGTTAAACGAATACAGAGATTGGGATCGCATTACCGACGAAACTCAATATGCGGTTAACGCGAACCTTACCTATAGTCCCAGTAACCGCAACAGATTCGCCCTCAATCTACTCTATAACGAGAGCGAACCAGAAAATGATGTGTATCGCGTGTTCACTGACTTTAATAGCGCGACCCCATACTCTTATCATGATAGAGAAACACTTCCCTCTAACAACGAGAACTGGGAGATAGGCGGCGACTTTCAGCACAGATTCGGTAGCGGTAATCGCATCAAGGCCCTGTTCATTGTCAACGAGAATAACAAAGCGACTCTAAGGGAGCGCTTCCAGGCAGGAACAGTCGGTGGGGCAGAGAGCCCTACTCTCTTTCTCGACACATCGAGCAGTTATCAGGAAAGAATTGTTCGCTCTTCCTACATTGCGAATTTAGGCGAAAATCAGGGCTTGGAGTTTGGCATAGAGGCTGCGCAAACCATTCAAAACTCGAATCTGCTGATAGCCGTGCCATCCTCCGCTCCGGGCAATCCACTATTTAATGGACTGACTCCCTCGCCTCTGCCGAATGCAAATTCGACAGTAGAGGAAGCTCGCTTCGAGCCCTTTGTCATCCACAACTGGCAAATTAGCTCACGCATGTCTCTGGAAAGCTCACTCGTTGCAGAATGGTCTGAGATCACACAAAGTGGCGACCTCAGTAATAAGCGTGATTTCAACTTTGTAAAGCCTAAGTTTGATTTCCGCTACAACATAAGCAATTCGTTGCAAGCTAAAGCATCTTTCGAGAAAGTTGTATCGCAGTTGAGCTTCGGCGATTTCTCACGCAATACGAACGATAGCGACGACGATCAAAACACTTTTGCGGGCAACCCATCACTAGAGCCCGAAGAAAGCCTACGCGCCGAAGTCGGTCTAGACTACCGCCTACCTAATGACGGCGGCGCAATCAATGCGCGTTACTTTTACTACCACTTCGATAATAAGATAGGCAAGATCGACATCTCGCAAAGCATTGATAATTTGCAGTCCACGAATGGCAATGTTGGCACAGGACAGGCCTATGGTCTGATTCTCAATTCTAGCATTCGACTGGGCTTCGTGAATTTGCCATCAGCATTGTTGACTGGCGTGTTGACCCTGCAGGAATCAGAGTTCGATGACGACCCTTTCACGCCCCGCGAACACGGTTTTAAGCCCTTCGACCGAGGCGGCCTGCGGCTCGGATTTCGACATGATGTCACTTCGCAGAGTCTGAGTTATGGTTTTAACTGGTTATTGCTGATCAAGGACGGTCGTCGTGGATTCGACAATGACAGCGAATTCGATTTCGTTCGGCCCGATTTACTTACAGCCTTCGTCGAAAAAGTTGGCTACGGCGACTTTACCTATCGACTAGAAGCCAATAATTTCGACAACTTCCACGCTTGTGGAATTCGCTATCGCTACAATGGCTATGTAATAGACAATGATGTAAGAGAGATCGAACAGAACTGCTACACTACGGGCTTAAGCGTTGCCTTCAAGGTTCGCGGCACGTTCTAATTTTTAGAGCCAGAAAGCAGGCAGTAGTAGAGTCAGCCAAAAATTATACACATTATTCTTCATTTTCTAGTGCCACTGCCATTTGCTGCTGGCCTCTACAAAAAAGCCTGGTTGAAAAACTATGCTCTAATGCTTGCTGGACTATTGATCGATATAGATCATCTGCTAGCCGACCCAATCTATTATGCCGAGCGATGTAGCATTGGCTTTCATCCACTGCATACTCCGCTACCCATCATCCTCTACGTGATGTTATTAGCTCATCCAAAGACACGTGCGCTAGGCATTGGCCTGTGCTTGCATATCTTACTCGATGGCGCCGATTGCCTCATTTAGTAACGAGCAACTAGTCAGCCAGCAGGGGTGGCATCGGACAGTCGATGGTCGCCGCAATCGCTCTAAGCAACTCTGTCTCTATTGCTTGAATCTTGCCATCGGCAGTTATACAGCGAACACAGGCTTTAAGTAGCGCGGGCTTCTGCAAGGGTTTTAGATCAGCCAGATCATCTAAAGCATTGTTCAAGATACCGAAATCGATGTTACTGACAGCAATGAGCTGCAGCGGTAGTTCCAGAGCAGCGGCGCCGGCGGCGAAAGTCTCCTCGTTTGATATACCCTCTTGAACAGTGGAGTGAGTAAGTAGTGAAAGCAATACTGAAATAGATTTTTTGCACTTCTTCAGGCTTTTTCTTCCAAAATATGGCGCTTCATCCTTGCCGAACACAGCCTCTAGGCTGTGCATCACTATTTTTTGCAGCGCCCATTCCAACAAGCTCATCTTCTTATCTATCTCGACAAGGGTTTTGAAATTTTCCCTAAACAATCGGTACTGCTTCTGTGACAACTGGCGCAAACTAGAAAGCGCGATAGTAACCAGCGGCAGGCGTTGCTCGGCTACCACGACCTGCGCGGACTGATACAGTTTCTGCAACTCCGCGAATACACCGACGTCTGCACTGGCTTGCAACATGTCCAGTTGCTTAGCCCGAACCGACTCATCTTTACTAAGCACTAGAAAATAGACCATCGCCCGCGCTCCCGAAGGTTCACGCGCCGCCTCCAGAAACAACTGCGGAATCTGCTTTACTAATACGTCCGCGTAATCTAAATGTTTGCCATCAGGATTGCCCACCTGATTGATCACCGAATCTGCCAGCAAGACACCGGCGGCACCGGTTAATATCGCCGTCGCCTTCTCTCGCTGGCTCGGCCCTGTCACCTTTTCCTGCGGCCCATCAGCCGCGGTTGCAGCAAGAGCCGACCGATCCCATTCGCTAATGTCATAGTCACCCTGCCAGCGAGGTAGAATGGCGCGAATACGCTCGTCTAAGGGCGGATGAGTCGCATACAGTCGACTCAGTGCCGAAACCTGCCCTTCTTCAAATAACGCATGGCTGATTTCCGCACTCTTCGGATTCTGTAGGTAGGAATGATTTTGATGGCGCGCAATCTGCATCAGCGCCTGCCCTATGCCATCTGGATTGCGAGTAAATTGCACAGCCGAGGCATCGGCCAGATATTCACGCTGCCTGCTCACCGCCGCCTTAATCAGATTGCCGAAAAATGTACCAACGAAGCCTACTATTACCAGACCCAAGCCGAGGAACACAATTGCACCGGAATTTTTAGAGCGACGACTATAAGCGCCACCTCTAAGCAAATGGTAGCCGATAATGCCAAGTATCATGATGCCGTATAGCACGCCGATGAGGCGAATATTGATCCGCATGTCGCCATGCAAGATGTGACTGAACTCGTGAGCAATAACTCCCTGCAACTGATCGCGACTCAGTGTGTCGATAGTTCCCCGGGTCACTGCAACGATAGCATCACTGGGAGAGTACCCCGCCGCGAAGGCGTTAATGCCGCTCTCCTCCATCAAGTACACAGGCGGAACCGGTGTTCCCGAGGCAATCGCCATTTCTTCTACGACATTGAGAACGCGCCTCTCAGCGGGGTCGGCAGAGCCAGACACTAGCAGACGCCCATTCATCATCTCAGCGATGCGAGCTCCGCCGCCAGAGAGCGAGCTAATCTTGTAGAGGCTACCAAAAAGCACTACCGAGGTAACGATAGCCCCGATAATTAGAAACTGTGCCGGGTCAAATTGAAAGTTGGCCGTGGCCGCCATGCTCGTCATGGAGGTAGCGCCGAAAGAGAACAGCGCCATGACCAGAAGGTTTGTAACGACGATTAGCGATAACACGGCAAGAACAAACAGTGAAATCAATTTTCCTGTATTGCGCTTAGCCGTATCCTGCGATTCAAAAAAGTTCATTGTGAGCGCCGCTTGCCTATAAGCCAAAATTTATCTTTCTAAGTAACACAAAGGGGAAACCCCTAGCCATGTCAAAAAGAGACTTTTGGCGCTTCTTGTATGGCTTCGCTGTCTGCGAATTCGAGCAGGCTTGCGTCCGAGCCATGTCCAAAGAATCCAGCCACAGCTACGGGCGGAAAAGACTGCCGATACGAATTGTAGGCCATGACTTGATCGTTAAATGCCTGCCGCGAAAACGCGACCTTATTTTCGGTAGTGGTGAGCTCTTCACTCACTTGCATCATGTTTTGATTTGCTTTCAAGTCAGGATAGGCTTCCATAACTACGTTGAAACGACTCATTGCGCCAGCGAGCGCTCCCTCTTGACCCATTAACTCCTGCATGGCAGCAGCGTTTCCTGGATCGGACGCGGCGGCGGCCAAACCTGCCGCAGCGGAATTACGCGCGGCTATAACAGCCTCTAGAGTTCCTTTCTCGTGCTCCATATAAGCTTTTGCCGTTTCCACTAAATTGGGAATTAAGTCATAGCGGCGCTTTAGTTGTACCTCGATCTGTGCGAACGCATTTTGGTAGCGGTTCTTGAGGCTGACCAACTGGTTATAAATACCAACAATGTAGAAGAACAGGACGGCAACAACCACTAATGCCACAATCGTTGAAATTTCCATAGTCTGACTCCTTCTGAGGGTGAAATTTGCACCTGCTAAAATGGGCTGCTAACTCCATTATTCCACTTCTAAGCGCGCTTGTCCCCGTAGGATATGCCCATGCGCAAATGAGTTTCGCAGATCCTGAATTATCTGCTAAGCTGCCAAGGTTCGCTCACTACTAAGAAGAAAAAATTATGAGCACTGGAATCCTCGCCCTACTGTCACTTTTGCCTATCATCTCCGTTGCCTTTTTCCTGGTATTGCTACGTTGGCCTGCAAGCCGCGCTATGCCTATCGCCTATGTAGTAGCGGCCACACTCGCCTTTTTCGTCTGGCAGGTGCCCGTGAATAAAGTTCTAGCTGCCAGCGCTAATGGGCTGTGGGTAGCTGCTACGCTAATCTATATTATCTTTGGAGCGATCTTGCTGCTTAATACACTGCAGCAAAGTGGTGCTATTCGGGCCATCCGCCAGGGCTTCTCAGATATCACGCCTGATCGCCGCATTCAGGTCATTATCATCGCCTGGCTATTCGGCTCTTTTATCGAAGGGTCAGCAGGCTTTGGAACCCCTGCGGCAGTAGCGGTACCCCTAATGGTAGGGCTCGGATTTCCTGCTATGGCTGCCGTGGTCGCCGGCATGATAATTCAGAGCACACCAGTATCATTCGGCGCAATGGGCACGCCCATTATGGTCGGCGTAAACACAGGACTCGCGGCCGACCCCGAGATGGCTGCCTATGCTGCTCAATTGGGGTTCGCGGAATGGGATCAATTCCTTGCATTTATCGCCACGAAAATTGCCTTGCTTCACGCGATCGCCGGCACTTTTATTCCACTTTTTGTCGTAGCCATAATGACGCGCTTCTTCGGCAAGAATAGGTCTTTCGCCGAGGGCTTTAAGGTGTGGAAGTTTGCCTTGTTTGCCGCTTTTGCTATGACCATTCCTTATCTCTTAGTAGCAACCTATTTCAGACCCGAATTTCCATCGCTTATTGGCGGTCTCGTAGGTCTCGGTGTCGTCGTCAGTGCTGCAAAGGCTGGCTTTCTACTGCCGAAGGAAGATGAAATCTGGGACTTTGATGACAAAGAGAACTGGGACGAAGAATGGACTGGCAACATGCAAATCGAAGCCGAAGATGAGAGCAAGCCGATTATGGGTATTGTCCGCGCATGGTCACCCTACTTATTCGTAGCCAGCCTGTTAGTTATTACTCGCCTACCCTATTTCAATTTAGAGCCCCTGTTGCGTGGACCAAGCATTCTAACAACCTGGTCATGGAGTCAAATTTTCGGCAGCGATATTACCGCCTCTTTCCAGCCGTTCTGGTCTCCCGGCACGATATTCATTATCGTTTCGTTAATAACCATGGGTTTGCATAGCTTAAAGCCATCGGAATATAAGATCGCGTTCAGTAAATCCCTAAAAACACTCGTCCCTGCCTCCATGGCTCTGGTGTTCACCGTCCCTATGGTTCAGGTTTTCATCAATTCCAGCGGCGGTGCGGCCGGTTACGAACAAATGCCACTGGTGCTTGCTGAGGGCGTTGCCAATCTTACGGGATCGGCATGGCCCTTCTTCTCTACCTTTATCGGTGGACTCGGCGCCTTCGTCGCAGGTAGCAATACCGTCAGTAATATGATGTTCTCGCTATTCCAGTTTGGTGTGGGCGAACGCATCATGGCCGACCCAACGTGGATCGTGGCCTTGCAGGCAGTAGGTGGGGCCTCGGGCAACATCATCTGTGTACACAACGTGGTTGCAGCCTCCGCTGTTGTAGGTCTGGTTGGCAAAGAAGGCGCGGTAATACGCAAGACCCTACTGCCATTCTTCTACTACGCGTTACTGACTGGCGCTGTTGGTTATGGAATCGTAAACATGGCCACCGGCATTTTAAACGCAGGCTTCATACTCGCCTCGCTAATTTTTGCAACGATGATCTTCTTCATCATCAAGTTCAATCGAAGCGACGCGACCTGACCATTACCCTTGCAACCTGACAGCTAGCCACTACTAGCCTATACTAAGCGCCTCGATCATTAGCCGAATACCCATCACGCGGTATTCGTTGTGCCCTTAAGTCATGCCTGATTCCTCAGAGAAAAATTCCCGCTCTCTCATATTTGCCACTGCCGGTCATGTCGATCACGGCAAGACTTCATTAGTGGCCAATATTACTGGCACCAATACCGATACTCTCGCAGAAGAAAAAAACCGTGGCCTAACCATCGTTCCCGGTTATGCCTATCACCACTTCTCCAGCATCATCGATGGACAGCAGTGCAACAACACACTCGGTTTCGTCGATGTACCGGGTCATATCGATTTTATCAACAATATGCTGGCCGGCGTGGGAGCAGTCGATGGTGCGCTGTTAGTTATCGCCGCCGACGATGGCATCATGCCGCAGACACGCGAGCATCTCGCCATACTCGATCTGTTAGCCGTCTCTCGCGGCGCTATAGCGCTAACCAAGATCGATCGCTGCGAACCCGATCGTGTTCAAACTGTCATCGAAGAAATCAAACAACTACAAGCCACAACCAGCCTCAAGGGCGCGCCGATCTTTGCTCTCTCCAATGAAAGTGGCGATGGCATAATTAAACTCAGCGATTACCTACAGAGTCAGTTCGGTGATGATAGCGCTTTAAAGGAAAACGGCGATGACGATCGGTATTTTCGTTATCTCATAGACAGGAGTTTCGTCGCGAAGGGAATTGGCACTGTATTGACGGGTAGCGTCCGAGCTGGTTCCATCAAGACTGGAAGCAGTCTCAAGCACACAGCGTCGGGCGAGGCCACGAAACTTCGAAGCGCCAGGCTCGACAAGACTGAACTTAACGAAGTTTACAATGGTCAGCGCGCCGCAATGAATGTAAGCCTGGATCACAAACTCGTAGCTAGAGGCGACTGGCTAATCGATGAAAAGCTCTTTCATCCGATCAATCGCCTAGATGCAACGGTAGACTTCATAGATGCGGATTTCAAACTGACCAGCAGCGCGCAATACCATGTGCACATCGGCGCATCTCATCATGTGGTCAATATCCGACACTTGGGAGAGAGTCTCTATCAAGTAAAATGTCTTGAATCGATGATCGCGCATCACGGCGATCGATTTATCGTCCGCGACCCTGCATCACAACATACATTGGGCGGCGGCCGCGTTGTCGATATTTTTATACCTAGGCGTAAGCGCAGCAGTGAATCACGACTCGCACAATTGAATGCGATGCAAAACAGCAGCATTGATGCCCTCAAGCAGCTTCTCAAGATGCAAGTCGACGGCATCAAGCTTCAAGAATTTTCGATCTGTAGAAATATTAGCGACACTGCAATAGAAAAATTACTCAAGACTCTTAAAATCGAGGGCATAGGCTTTCATTCCCTAAACTTAGAGAAGTCTTCACTCCCGGTATTACTGCACGAGGATTACCATAGCGAATACCGCAGCAATATCCTGAGCTATCTCAAAGATTTTCATCAAAAACAAGCTAATCAACAAGGTATCAGTGAGCCCGCTCTCAGCCATGGTGTCGACTTCGCAAGTTCGCACCTGTTGTTCCATGGCATATTGCAGAGTCTGTTAGATTCGAACGCAATCAAGCGCACCGGCACGCTCTTACATATACCAAGCCATAAGACCTCGTTGAGCGCTGAAGAAGAGGCCTTCCTCGAACAGGTGCGGCCGATATTGCTTAAGGCAGGCTACGTGCCGCCGCGTACGCGCGAGCTCGTGGAGATGACGAATATTCCACTGCTATCTTTGGAGCGAATTTTGCGCGAGTCAGCGAAGGCTGGGACGTTGATCAAGGTTGCGGAAAATCGCTATTACCTACCGGAGACCATCATGGTCCTGGCCGGCTTTATAGAGCAGCTAATGGAAGCTGAGAGTGACGAGGCTGGATTCTCCGTTATACAGTTTCGCGACGCCTCCAGGATAGGCCGGAACCTCTGCATCGAAATTCTCGAATATTTTGACAGCGTAGGCTTTACACGTAGAGACGGCAATAGCCGTTTCGTTCGCACCAACAAGGAAAATATATTCGGGAAGTGACAGAAGACTTAGGAAGTGGGTCTAGAAATTGACTAGGCGGGCATTGACGTTGAACATGACTACTCCAACGGCTGCAACTTAACTGGCAGGGTCATATAACCCTTTACGAAACTAGAGTACACGCGCTCTGGCTCACCGACCACTTCCACCTTATGGAAGCGTTTCATAATCTCTTCCCATACGATAGTGAGCTGCATCTCTGCTAGGCGATTTCCCATGCAGCGATGTAGACCGAAGCCGAAGGAAAGATGCTGCCGTGCATTCGCCCTGTCGATGAGAAATTCATTCGCCCGCTCGATAGATTCTTCGTCGCGATTGCCAGATGCATACCACATGACAACTTTCTCGCCTGCCTTAATCTGTTGGCCGGCAAGCTCGGTATCCACAAGTGCTGTGCGGCGCATATGAGCTAGCGGTGTCTGCCACCGAATTATTTCAGACACCATGTTACGAATCAGACTAGGTTCCGCGCGCAACTTGTCGTACTCGGCTGGGTTTTCGTTCAGAGCGAGCACGCCACCGGTGATAGAGTTTCGGGTAGTATCGTTGCCACCCACGATCAATAGAATTATGTTTCCGAGATATTCTTCCTGAGGCATATCACGAGTAGCTTCGCCGTGCGCAAGCATGGAAATCAAATCGTTGCCCGGTTTTCCGTTAACGCGCTCGTTCCAAAGACGGATAAAATAGGCGAAGCATTCCTGCAGGGCTTCCCAGCGTTCCGCTTGATTGCTAACGACTCCTCCGCCGGGAATAGCCGTTGCTGCGTCCGACCAGAACGTCAGCTTACTTCGATCCTCGAAGGGGAAGTCGAATAAGGTGGCGAGCATTTGCGTAGTGAGTTCGATCGAGACATGTTCGACCCAATCAAATTCTTCGTCGATAGGTAAGCCATCGAGAATGGTGCAAACTCTTTGTCGAATCAAGCCCTCCAAATTTTTAAGATTCGCTGGCGCTACAACACCCTGAACGACGCGGCGCTGCTCGTCATGTTTCGGCGGGTCCATGGAAATAAAAGCGGGAAGCGTAAACTCTTCGAAGCTATCGACGATACCTATAGTGGGTTCGGAAGAATAAATATGCGGCGAAGTATCCACCTCCATAATATCCTTGTACTTCATCACCGACCAGTAGGGGCCGACGGCCGACTCCGCACAATAATGAACTGGCGCTTCGCTGCGAAGGCGCTCCATAAAAGGCAGAAACTCATTCGCACGCCAAATTCCAGGATGAGATAGGTCGATTTTCTCGATTGGCATGGCATAGGGATCCTTTCCTTCCATGCTCCACTTACTTATCTTCGACTCTGGGCCACTCGCTCCATCGCTCATACTACCATCCCCCACAGGACCTTCATTTAATACTGATTCAGCTTCTATCGTTGCGCTCAAAAATCTAGAACTGAAACTCAGGCGTGGTAACAACCAAACCGTCTAATTCCTCAGTCACCTGAATCTGACAGGACAGGCGAGAGTTATCTTTGCGGTCAGTGCTCAGACTGAGCATAGCTTCCTCAGTAGGGCTAAGCTCGCCCACCTTCCCTAGCCACTGTTCATTAACATAGACATGACAAGTAGCACAGGAGCAGGAACCGCCGCAGTCTGCATCGATGCCCGGCACCCCATTCGTTACAGCTGCCTGCATTACAGAACCCCCTGTTGAAACCTCTACAGAGTGTTCACTACCGTCATGCTCGATGAATAGTATATTTACCATGAAACCAAAGCCCTTCTCTCAGGAAAAATCGAAGCGCAACCATAGCAAGGAATCCCGGTAAGAAAAAGACGGAACTCTTATTTACACTCAATTTATTGTGGACATACATAATAGATTGTGCGAACTGGCTCAGCAGCGGAAGTGTTTTCTCTCAGCTAAGCTCCGGCAATAGTTATTCCTATATGGGTATACAAGTGGCGGTCAAAAACACCTTTCTCTCGATGCCGATGATTGAGGTGTAGCTGGGGTTTACAATAACCATACTGCTTAGGTCACTCGCAGCTCTCAAGATTCAAATTGAAAACACGGGAAACGGCCACCGCCTCCGAGATTACGCTAAATTCTCTTGAAGTTTTGTGCACGCAGAGTTAATTTCAATTCGTTATATCGATATCCAACCGTTATTCCGGCAAAGAATTGGAGAACACGATGCGTAAACAAATTTTTACAGGGCCCTACCTAGGCTTTAGCCTACTTCTGCTTACCCCTAGCCTAATGGCACAAGACAGTGCCAATCCGCGCACGGAATATGGGCAACCCGATATTCAGGGAACCTACACCTTTAGAACATTGACCCCTTTGAATCGCCCGCCGGAACTCGCCGATAAAGCAACGCTCACCGCTGCTGAGGTGGACGAATGGGAGCAATTCGAGTTACGCCGCCAGAATCGCGACCTAATTATCGATTCGGTAGGAGGAGCTGGCTATCCACCGGGGGTTATTTCCTATAATAACTTCTGGTACGAAAGAGGAACCAATGCCTTGGGTGATTATCGAACATCACTTATCTATGATCCACCCAATGGCCGCCGCCCCCCTTTAAATGAGGCCGGCCAGCTGCGCCGTGAAGCTCGAAACCAAATGCTATTCGAAAGTGCTGGGCCTGAAGGAAGAACCACTGTTGATAGATGCCTAACTGGTTTCGTCGCCGGACCACCAATTGTTCCCGGTGGCTACAACAACAATATGCAGATCGTTCAGACAAAAGATCAAGTGATGATCCTCAACGAAATGGTGCATTCGGCTCGCATCATTCCAATACGTAAAACTCGTGAAACCAAACAGCTGTTATGGGAAGGCAATTCCGTCGCTCATTGGGAAGGAGATACCCTAGTTATTCAGACCAAGGATTTCTATCATGACTACAATGAAGAAGGCATCTCCGATCAAGCTATTGTCCTCGAGCACATTACCCGCATCGATGAGAATACGCTGGACTATGATTTTACCGTTGAAGATCCACAGTCATGGGATCAACCTTGGTCCGCCAAGTTTCCATTGCATTCCTCCCCTGACCCAGTTTATGAATACGCCTGTCACGAGGGCAACCATGGTCTGGTTGGCATATTGGCCGGATGGCGCCGCTACGAATCTATGGGCATGAACGGAGACGGAACGGAACTTGGAACCAATGGCACTGTAGCCGCCGATGAATAAGTAAACATCAACGATTGTAAATAGGGGTGGTTAAAGGGGACGGAGGGATTTATTTTTGATCAATCAAGGTCTGATTGATCAAAAATAAATCCCTCCGTCCCCTTTAATTCCATTAGCAAAAAATAAGAAGAGAAAAAATGGTTGGAACAGTGCGGGACGGTAGGGCAAGAATTTTTGCGGAAGAGGCAGGAGTCGAACCCACCAAGCCTGTCATTAACAGACTTCACCGGGTTTGAAGTCCGGGCACCCCACCGGGGATGATACTCTTCCACCAAGGAGTTTATCATAATCAGGGTTGGAGTCACCCTCCGCGGGCACTCACTGAGTATCGTTCAGACTCCAATCGTATTTAAGATGGCGAATGCGAATATCATCAGCGCGAAGTTGATTTGCAGTAGCCATATCTACGCCTAACTCAGCCGCATACCCAGCCAAAAATTCGGCCACTGAATCAACTCCGCGCCAGCCCTTCTCGAAATCTTCTTCATACCAATCGAAGATGCTAGAAACATACAGGCGGCCATTGTCGAAATAGTTACGACTCCTGTCGCTTAAGAATTTTACGGTACTGTCCTCCAGTTGCCTCTCCAACGTCTCACCGAGGAAGGCCTCAGCACGAAGGGCCGGACAACCTATCGCTGCGCAATTTACTGCAAAGTGAATCCTAGGTTCGTTATAGCGACCCCAACCACGAATCATTTCGTGTTCGATCTCATCAAGAGTGACTAGTTCACCGAATAAACTAGCGAATTCCTGATTCCAGGCAGAAGATAAGATGAAGCCGATATCTCTGATGGAATCGATATCGGGGTATTCTTCCAGAATCACATCGACTGTGCTGGCATTGTAAACGTTGATCAGGAAGGCGAGCTGAGCGGCGATCGACCAGCTGTCGAAAGTGCTGCGCGGCACCTGTGCTGCTTTGGCTAGATAAGCCTTCAGCACTACTCTTTCTCCAGCCATTCCCGAATAATCAAGCTGTGTGGCGATTCCACTATCAATAACTGTGACATGCTCTTTCAGCAAGCCGTCCCACTCAGCGTGATCGAATTCGGCTTGAACATGGAGAGGAAGCAGTAAAAGCAGGCAGGCGAATTTTTTAAGCAGGTGATGCAAGTTAATTTCCTTGTCTGTGTGTGATGACTTTCTCATTCTCCAGCGAAAGTGCTGGAAGCTGCACATTCATTGGGCTGGAGGCTATCATGCCCTGACGAAATGAAGTATGCTTCAAGCAACTTTGGCGCGTTGCCACGCTTATTCAATACAATGAAACAGCAGTTTGAGCTGGGCTGATAAAGAATAATTTCCTTCGGCCCTTATAACAAGAAAGGGTTTAGCCGAATCTATTTAAAAATAACTTACTCTTTGGTATTTCGGCCTAAGAGGATCAAATTGATCCGAATCGAGAGATTGGAGAATCACCATGAAGCACGCTGAAATCACCGGATGGGGAAAATGTGTACCACCTGCGGTGCTCAGTAATGATGATCTTGCCACTTTCATCGACACCTCCGACGAGTGGATCGCCTCCAGAACCGGCATCCGCGAGCGTCGTATCTGCCATACGAATTTTTCAGACATGGCGATTGTGGCAGCTCGGCACGCTCTGGCTGCGGCCGACATGGATCCTATGGAGCTGGACCTCATCCTACTCGGGAGCCTTACTAATGACAGCCTCTGCCCTAACACTGCATCGATAGTTCAAGATGCCATCGGTGCCCGCAACGCTGCGTCGATTGACATTAACTCTGCCTGCACCGGCTTCCTCTACGGCCTGCACATCGGCACGAATCTCATCCGTACCGGCGCCCACAAGAAAGTCTTGGTTATCGGTGGTGAATTTATATCGCATTACATGAACTGGGCTCAAAGAGATGTCGCCGTATTATTTGGCGATGCATGCGGCGCGGTGGTGATAGAAGCTACCGACAAAGAAGTGGGCCTGCTAGCAGCCAAGATCGGTTGTGAAGCCGATGCAAAATATGCTATTCAGATTACCAATCTCGGTTCGGCCTACAGCCGGCTCAGCGACGAATTCCTGTATGTCGGATGGAATTTCGAAGGACAGGAAGTTTTCAGACGTGCTGTAAAGGCAATGGCTCAAGCCTGCCTAAGCGTTCTTGAAGAGACCGGCGTGAGCCTCGACAAGGTAAACCTTGTCGTCCCCCATCAGGCAAATAAGCGAATCCTTGACGCCCTCGCCAAACGAGTAGGCATCTCTACGGACAAGGTGTTCACCAATGTTCACAAATACGGCAATACTTCTGCAGGCACTATTCCAGTTGCACTCACGGAAGCATTGGAAGAAAAAAGAATTAGACCCGGCGACTATGTGCTGTCTGCCACCTTCGGTGCCGGGCTTACTTGGGGAGCTGCCCTCATTCGCTGGGGAGATCGCGTGACGCCGCTAACACTAAGCGATGCCGGAATGCCGCCTTGCGATCAGACCGCATTGGAAATTCTCGCACCTCAGATCAAGCGCTACATAGAGCACGCTACAAAATCGACTGACGACTAATTGTCATTGTATTTAGGCGGACTAAACGACTAATCTAGGCCTACCCAATTCGCCCCCCTTTATTCACGAATGGAATTTATTGTGAGTCTGTCTTTTCTCATTTGGAGTACTGTAATCGCATCCCTAATCGCCTTCTGGTGGGGTGGTGATAAGGTTAAGGCCGTCGCCATGACCCACGTATACAAACTTTGCAAAGAACAGAACCTCCAACTGCTGGATCAGACTATGGTCTTGAAGGGGGTCTGGCCGGTGCGGGACAACGAAGGCTTAATGAGACTGAGAAGGCGCTATAGCTTCGAGTTCACATCAACCGGAGAGGCACGCTCTCAGGGTTCAGCGGAGCTACACGGCATGCGCTTGCACAAGCTGCATCTCGATCCCCATATGCTGCCCGAAGACCACGACAAATTTCTACATTAGTGAGCAATCGACTTACGCAGCGCAGGATAAAAGAGTAGTAGCGCATCGGCTCGGGCCGCCACATAGATAATCATTGCCCACCACAGCCCGTTCACCCCAAACCTATCCATCAGTATCCACCAAGCGGCTAAGAAAACTGCGATGGAGAGAAAGGCTGCATTGCGCATTTGGCGCGTAAACGAAGCACCAATAAAAATACCGTCCAACTGGAAGGCGGCAAAAGAAAAGAAGATGTAAATTGCCGCAAGAAATAACGACCCCTGCGCCGCTGCTTGAACTGGCTCAAGGTCGGTAAGCACAGCCACAGCCAAGTCTCCAAACAGGAGAAGCAACAGTGCTAATGCCGCGGCTGTCACCAGAGCAAGAATACTCGAGCGCTTCACTGCGATATCAAACGAGTCCCGACGCTTCGCACCCATAGAAGAGCCAACCAGAGATTCGACGACGAACGCATAGCCATCAAGAAAGAAAGCGGCGAAGGAGATAAGCTGCAACAATATATGGTTGCCAGCGAGCACGACATCACCAAATTGCGCACTCTGATTAATGAAGAAGCCGAAGGAGAAGACCAGCAGTAGCGTGCGGATCATGATGTCTCTATTTGCTGCGAGCATTTTTTTAAGTGCACCGGCATCTAACAAGCGAGATCGTGGCCAGAATTCACTATCAGGCTCACGACGAGAATTTAATTCCCGCATGATAAGCCAGACCGCGAATAGCAATGTTGACCATTCGGCGATAATAGTGCCGAGCGCGATACCCTCAACACCCCAATCAAGTATCCCAGCAAAATAGATATCGAGACTCATGTTGAGCCCGTTAAGGAACAGCTGCACTAGCAGTATTTGCCGACTATTACCTAGGCCAATCAAAACCCCCATCAGGGCAAATGTAGCCAGGGTGGCAGGTGCCCCCCATATGCGAATATTGAAATACTGCGCAGTGACCTTTTCGACGGCAGCACTGCCATCCAACAAAGACAAGGCAACCAGACGGATACCCCACTGCATCACGATTAACATGAGACCCAGTGCAACGGCCAAAATAAGAGCCCTGCCAAGTACTGCGCGAATCTCAAGTTGATCTGAGGCACCCAAAGCCTGCGCTACTGACCCAGTAGTCCCCATGCGTAAGAAACCGAAGCTCCAGTAAACGAAGGAAAAAATTAACGCACCGAACGCTATAGCACCTAAATCAGTCACTGTGCCTACGTTGCCGATTACTGCAGTGTCTACCAATCCCAATAGAGGCACAGCAGCATTAGCCAAGATAATTGGCCAGGCCTTCTCGATAAGATATCTATACGTGATGGAATTTGGATTTTGCATAATCGAATGCGGAGGGTTCTAGCTATAATTAATGAAATTAAAAATGTTCGTAGTAGATTAGGCCAGTTCTGGCGAAAGCTCCAGCAACATGCGACTATCTGAGTCATCGAAACTGGAGTCCAACATGATTGTATTGCATCACCTACGCATCGGCCGCTCAATAATAGCCGTCTGGCAACTTGAAGAATTAGAGATTGATTACGAGTTAAAGGTCTACCACAGAGACCCTGAGACTTTTCTCGCCCAGGAAGACTTAAGGGCAGTACACCCTCTAGGTAAATCTCCGGTCATCGAGGATGATGATTTGATGATTTCGGAATCTAGTGCAATCACTACCTACCTGTTAGAAAAATACGACACCGAGCATAATTTCGCCCCACCTCGATCTGACATTAAAAAATGGGCCCACTTCACACAATGGCTGCACTACCCAGAAGGATCAGTATTCGGACCACTGCTGGTAAAAATGATATTACTTCGATCGACTGAATCCCATGCGGGTCTAGATGCTTATAGCAAGCGTGAGGTAGCACTGCATTTAGGTCATATTTCGAATCAGCTCGCAGACAATGAATTTATTCTAGGTGAGGATTTTTCAGCTGCAGATTTTGGTGTGAGCTATGTTATCGCTTTAGCCAAAAGACTCGGCCAACTAAAGCCTTTCCCCAAACTGGAAGCATACTTAGAGAGAAGCTTCTCTCGTCCCGCCTATCAGCGCGCCGTGGAAAAAGCTGTCGAATAAAATCAACTAATTGCTGGTAATCGCTGCTGATTCCAAGGATGCAGCCTAATTTCTTTCGCCAATCGATCTATAGCTATTGGCAAGCCCGATGTTGCCATCCAGCAGAGCCTCAATACTCTTGTAGCTGTAATACACTCAGAGCAGCTGTTGCTCATCAATGTGGCACGTTTTCACGCGGATACTAACGACAGCAGGATTTACATCAATTGTGTAACGCTGCTTTACTAGCTAATCATTCAACAAGGAATTTAATTGCCCTCTGCGGTTAATTAGGGAGTCAATGGGACCTATAAATTGTCGGATAGTTTGATTTTAGTAGGATGCTGAAATTGGACGCTGCACAGTACCGAATACATTAATATGCTGATTATTAAGCCAACTCTGGCCTTTTTTATTTCAATAGGACAGCGCCATCACTAATTGGAATTCGACGGAAGCATCTGAGTAGCAAGCAACAGCAATACGAAAGTCAAAAAATTCTCATTAGGTCTAGCTTCCCTGAATTATTCTAAATTCGACACTAGCTCATCACAATGCGAATGCAAAATACCTTCTTCTCGATCCACCCATTTATAAAAGGTCAGGGACCAATACTATAGATAGATGACGTATTTATTGATGATGAATATAGGTAGGTTTAAGGGTCCGAAGAGATAGCTAGTAGAATGGAATTATGCTTTGAACTTGAAACAGGAAAAAATGCCACCATTTAATTCCTAGGCATGCCTTTTAAGAGTCGTAACATCTTCTAGATTAGCTTTAGCAAGATGGCATCGAAGACAGATACTTAACGAGCAAGATAACGAGAACAGAGACATGACTGACGCAATTGAAACAACGAAAACAAAGCCTGCTGGGCTAATCAATACAGCGACTAATATCCTACTTTCCCCCGGCGAAGCATTTACTGAGCTGCAGCAACGACCCAGCAAACTATTTCCTCTTGCCCTAATAATACCCAGCACGATGGCTGTAATGTTTTGGTATTTCTCTATTGTGGATTTCGATTGGTTTATCGATGCAACGCTGGCTGAAGCTAATCTCGATGGAGAGCAATTAGAAGTCGCACGCGAAAGCATGGCTTCGATGTCGCAAACTACCTTCAAAATGTTCGGAGTTTTGGGCAGTGCTATCGGAACACTCGCCATCTATGTCTTACAATCGGGTTATCTCAGTCTAATTTCAGCAATCACCGGAAGCGGTCAAAAGTTTGGGAATTGGTTTTCGTTAGTCCTCTGGAGCAGCCTACCTTATATTTTGTCAATAGTGGGAATGGTAACCACTATCGCATTGAGCCCGAACGGACAACTCAGTAGCTACGACCTAGATCCATTGACTCTAGCGAACTTAGGCATGCAATCCAGCAACGGCTCTCTTACTTCAATGTTCAATACCCTTAGTCTTCCTATGCTCTGGGGAATGGTGTTGATAGTAATGGGATATAGGCAGTGGCTAAATTGCAGCCTACTGAAAGCGATGGCAGTGGTTTTAGCACCTTATCTCTTATTAATGGGGGTTTGGGCGTATTTCGCGTTCAATTAAACTCAAATATGTTAATTTTTAACGTATTTGCGGTAACTCAGTGAGTCGGTAGCCGCTAACACTAGTGAACAAAGCTATCTTCGACTTGTATGATGACTTTCAGAAAAATGGATTCGCATAATGAATGCAAAGAAATTGATATTGATCTTGCTCCTCGCAGGAACTGTAATTGCCCTACCGTTTATTAATCGAACCGTTTTTGGCACTGACGCGAAGGTTGTCAATGTATCCAACCTATCGCAGCGTGTAATAAGCCCTTCAATTCTCGCCTCAGGTTTTCTCGCTCACGAGGAAGAAGTCATGCTCAGTTCTGAAGTTATTGGAAAGGTTTCTGAGCTGTTCGTTGAGGAAGGCGATACAGTAACTGCAGGCCAGCTACTCCTGCAGGTAGATGACAAAAACTTCATCGCCGGCTTGGAGCAGTCTGAGGCCGCTGAGCGCATTAATACTATCGACATTGAAAGGCAGATAGTACGCATCGAGAATCTGTCTAGACAGTTCGAGCGCAGCAGAAGCCTGCACGAACGCAAGATGATCGGTGACAATGAGTTCGACAATCTCGAGAATCAATTGGACCTCGCTCGGATCGATTTGAAATCTTCCACTGAACGACTTACGCAAGCGCGGGCGCAGCTAGATCAGGTAAATGACAACCTCAGCAAGACTAAGATTGTTTCTCCAATCGAAGGCGTTATAACCAGTCTCGATATCAAAGTTGGCGAAACAGCCATTGCCAGCTCAACAAATATTCCCGGTTCCTCTCTCATGACTATCGCAAATCCGGCGAGCATCTATACAGAGGTCTTGGTAGACGAAGCTGATGTCGCCAACATCGAGATTGGACAGCGCACAGAGATTGTCGCTATCGCCTATCCGGACCAACCTATGCAAGGCGTTGTGCGCTATATAGCGAATACGGCGAAAATCGCTCCGGGCCGGCAGGGGCTTAGTTTCACGGTTAAAATTAAGATCACTGACCCAGGCGATGTTGTACTTCGCCCAGGCATGTCTTGCCGTGCTGAGATATTCACACGGCAAGATCAGGAAGTAATCGCCGTACCTATTCAGGCCGTGATCTTCGAGGAAGACCGGTCTGCTCTGCGTAGCGAGTATTTCGTGTTCGTAAACGACAACGGCATCGCTAGAAAGACCAAGATAGAAGTTGGTATTTCCGACGACGAATATCAGGAACTAATGAGCAACATCGATGACAATATCGAGATAATAGTCGGCCCCGATCAGGAACTTCGACACCTGCTAGAAGGTGACCGGATCGATGCCACTCGCGTAGAACTCCAGTAAGCCCTATGGCACTAATCGAACTTAGCGGCATTACCAAATATTACGAAATGGGCGACCAGGTCGTGAAGGCACTCGATGGTATCGACATTGAAGTTATTGAGAATGACTACGTCGCCTTCATAGGCTCCTCTGGTTCTGGCAAGTCGACCATGCTCAATATCTTAGGTTGTCTGGATAAGCCCAGTAGTGGTCAATACCACCTGAATGGCAAGAACGTAGAAAGTCTCGACCCGAATGAGCTGTCTGAGATTCGAAATCTCGAAATCGGGTTTATCTTCCAGAGCTTTAATCTATTGCCGCGCGCTACAGCTCTTGGCAATGTGATGCAGCCCTTGGTGTATCGCGGCATCGGTTATCGCCAGCGCAAGGACATGGCGATGCAGGCACTGGAGCGCGTCGGCTTGGGCGATAGGGTTGATCACCTGCCCAACCAACTCTCCGGCGGACAACGACAGCGGGTTGCCATCGCCCGCGCGCTGGTGACTCACCCTTCTATTCTGCTCGCCGACGAGCCCACGGGAAATCTTGACTCGCAGACCACCATCGAGATCATGCAGTTATTTGATGATCTTCACGATGAAGGACACACTCTAATTGTCGTGACCCATGAAGACGAGATCGCGCAACACTGCCACCGCGTAGTCGAGATGAAAGATGGCAGAGTGTTTAACGACAGTACAAGTAACTCTGCCGCGGTGACCAGCTGATGTTTTTTGCACTCATAGAAAGTTTCCGTTCCGCCTTAGCATCGATAATTGCCCATGGATTACGCAGCTTCCTAACAACATTAGGCATAGTAATCGGTGTTGCTAGTGTTATAGCCGTGATATCAGTCACCCAGGGAATGAGTTCGTTTATCGGCGAAACTTTCGCCTCCCTTGGCTCAAATAGCCTCACCATCCAATCCTATACTCCCTTCGAAGATCAGATGAAAGGAATCCGCGCTAGGCTCACGCCAGAGGATATGGAGCTGATCGAAAGGCGCGCTGAAGGTATAGCGTCTATTACCCCCATTCTCTATGCGAATCGTTCCTCGCAGATTAAGTTCGGATCCCAGACCGCGTTTAGCCGGATTATGGGTACCACCTATGCCTTTCAGGAGGTCTCGCAAAACTACATGTCTGTCGGTCGGTTTATCGCCCAGAGCGATAATTTGACGCGCAGGCGAGTAGTGATTATCGGCGACAAAGTTCGAGAGAATCTCAACATGCCGGATAATCCGGTTAATGAGTATGTGGATATCGGCGGCGAATGGTTCAAGATCGTTGGCCTGATGGAAGCTAAGGGAGAAATCATGGGCCAGAGTCAGGACGATATCGTACTGATGCCCTACAACACGATGCGCAGCCTGCAGGGCAATCAGGCGCGTACTGATATTCAGATTCAGTTGAGCCTGAGTGAATCGGCTGTGTTAGAGAATGTAACTGCGCAACTCACCAACCTGCTGCGCAATGCCCATGATTTGGATAGTGATGAAGACGACGATTTTCAGATACAGACAGCCGAGCAACTGATGGAAACCTTCGATACAGTGATCAACATGGTCACCATCGTTATCGGAGGCATCGTTAGTATCTCGCTCCTTGTAGGCGGTATCGGCATCATGAACATCATGCTTGTTTCAGTCACCGAACGCACACGTGAGATTGGTATCTGCAAGGCAATAGGCGCGAAACGTCATCATATTCTGATGCAGTTCCTGATCGAGGCGCTACTGCTTTCTCTATTGGGCGGATTGATCGGCTTGGCGATTGGCTATGGCCTCGGCACTCTCATTTCCAGCAGCATTCCCTCGTTTCCGCCTGCTAGCATCCCCCTTTGGTCCGTAGCCCTGGCATTAGGCTTTTCAGGGTTTGTCGGCGTACTCTTCGGCATATTGCCGGCGGCCAAGGCAGCTAATCTAGACCCCATCGATGCATTGCGATACGAGTAGTGAACCTTCTCGCCATAACACCATTTGCACTATGAAGTCGTGCAGTTAGACGGAGTTGCAGGTGCTGATTTCGCAATATTTTCCCTATTTATTATTTAAAATAAAAAATTTATCTTCTCTGAAGCACTGGCTGAAATGTAAACGCAGGGTGATCCCGGTGTGCACTCTGCTCGCGCTTACTCAGCCACCTGATGTGGTTGCCGCCGCGGCATCTAAGCTTAGGCCTATTGAGCTGACTTCGATCAATTTCTATGCACGCCAGCTACTGCAACCCAACTAAAAAATGTGATAGTCTGCCACACCTTGACTAGCAAAAGACTTAAACAATACTAGAAGTGTTCAAAAATTCCGCAGACCGTTGGCCAGTATTCTTCATTCTTTGCCTTAGTGCATTGGACTTTGCTCTCTATTTTCTAGTCAGCAATGCCTATGTCTTGGGAGTCTATTTCTTCATTATGATCATTCCGAAGTCGCAGATCTGTGCCTGGAATCACCATCATCAACACGCACCTACATTCAAAACCCTAATCCCCAATCGCGTGCTGGAATTTTTCTATGCCCTGCACACCGGCGTAACAACCAATCTGTGGGTACTGCATCATAATTACGGCCATCACAATAATTTTCTCGACCAGACAAAAGATGAAAGCCGCTGGACGCGAGATGACGGCACACAGATGGGAGAGTTGGAATATAGCTTGTTGATTGCTGTGACCGCCTACTACCGAGGATATCAAGTAGGAAAGGAACACCCAAAGGAACAGCGAGGCTTCATCTTTTATACATTTATTACATTCGCGTTTGTCGCCGGTTTAATGGCTTATCAGCCAACGGCTGGCTTGTTCCTATTCGTTTTACCCATGATCATTGGTCTATTTATGACAGCCTGGGCAACCTATGAACATCACGCTGGCTTGAATACTGACAACGAGTTTGAGGCATCATTTAACAACGTCAATCGTTGGTATAACTTATTCACTGGTAATCTCGGCTACCATACTGCTCATCACTATAAGCAAGGTCTGCACTGGTCGAAGCTGCCGCAACTACACGAGAAAATCAAGGACAAGATCCCTGAAGAGTTAATTCAAAAGACCTGGGTGTAGAAGCGAAATGTAGAATAAAGAACGGCACAAAAAAAAGGGGGATCATTATGATTCCCCTTTTTTTGTGCTTGCTGAATTTAGAGTCCATTACCCCTGCTGTTACTCGATACAACGCAGCGCTAAGTAATCGGTTTACAGCTAAGAACACATCTATCAAGAGAGCGACCCTGCTAGGAACGCGGGTCTATCCAAGGAACGCGCCGCTATCTATACAGAGAATCAATCCAAAGAAGAGATGGAAGCCAGCAAGTCGCTGTTAAGGCTCAATCCAATCAAGAATGGTGCTGGCAAGTTGCTCCGGTTTCTCAAAAGGCACGAGATGACCAGCTTCTTCGATCTCGATAAAATCGACATCCGATGACATCGATTGCCACTTATTCCAGGAGGAAACGGCGAGAGTATTAGAATCTTGCGCGCGGATAGCCAAAGTAGGCACACGAAGCTGCGGCAACAAGCGCCACAGATTATGAACGAGCGTGTAGCAGCGCGCCTCCCAATCCCTACTATAGGCAAGCGTAAATACACCTGGCTCACTTTCCTTGATTCCATGCTGAACGTAGTCCCACAGCACTGTATCGCTAATCTGCCGGAAAACCCGCTTTGGTCGGTAGTGGTCGAAGGCCTCCTGCCTGCTGGAGAATTGATCGACGCGCGAAAGCGTCCTCTTCACCAGTGGAATCACTTCGGGTCGAAAACGTCTGAAGAAGCTCATACCAAGAAGGTAACGGCGCGGCACTATAACCGGTTCGATAAGGACCAAAGACTTAAACAATTCCGGACGCTTTACTGCTGCCATAAGTATTGCGGCCGTGCCCATCGAGTGACCGACACTGATCACTGGCTGTTGCAGCTGACTCACTAACTCGCCAACATCCTCGCCAAGCACGTCCCATGATCTAAATGACTCGATCTCAGGCGGGGCTTCCCACAAAGGTCTGTGTAAACTGGCAATAACCTCATGATTCTCGCAAAACGGTTCCAGGAACGCCCGATAGGCACCCGGTGGATAACCGTTTGCAGCGGCAAAGTGCACAGCGCAGCCTTCGCCACCCATGTGGTGGTGCGGTGCGGACAATTCAGAAATTGTAGACATAACAGCTTTGACTGGGTATTGCTCTTAAGGGCCGTCATTGTGACAGGATTAAACGGATTTTTCAGCGTCAGTGTTCCAATAAACCTTTGCTATTGCTGGGCTGGGGGCATCCCGCTATCTTCATGGTGGAATTCAAGAGTTTTGACCCCATATCTATTTACTAGACGACCAAAAAAGCTCAGTATAAGAAAGGGATCGATTTTTCGAGTCCTTGCTTGTCTGACTCTCAAAGATGCTCTGGATGCACGCTGTTAAATACTAATTAGGAGAACCACTGTGGAGTTTGAACTTCTATATTGGCACTGGATTGTACTGGGCTTTGTCCTCATGCTCAGCGAGATTTTTCTTGGCTCCTTTTTCATAATTTGGTTCGGCGCCTCTGCTCTCAGTGTAGGTTTAGCTATGCTCATTATTCCCAACATGTCCGAGGCGGCGCAGATAATAATCTGGGCCTTTGCCTCCTTAATGTTTGCGCTAGGCTGGTTCAAATTTGTTAAACCGCTCTCCCGCGACAATACTAAGGCAGGTCTTTCCAAAGAAGCACTGTTAGGTCAAATCGGGCAGGTATTAGATCCTCCAAATGGCGAAAAATTCGGTATGCTTCGCTTCCCAGCCCCCCTTCTTGGATCAGACGAATGGCTGATCATATCGCAAGATGCATTGACTGCCGGCGATCGAGTCAGCGTGATTGATCTGTCCGGCAATTCGCTCATAGTTACAAAAGTATAAGCGGCAAAGGCAAAAATAACGCTATTCTAAGAATTCAAACTTTTAGCTAAGGAGAATTACAATGGAGATTGGAACGATACTGGCCCTCGGGGTCGCCGCTTTCCTGTTCATCACCCTCGCTCAGGGCGTTCGCCAAGTTCCCCAAGGTTCTAAGTGGGTGGTGCAGCGACTTGGCAAGTATCACAGCTCACTAAAGCCCGGACTCAATTTTATTATTCCCTATGTCGACGGTGTCGCCTTCAAGGTCACGACTAAAGATATCGTGCTCGATATTCCCTCACAGGAGGTAATCACCAAAGACAACGCCGTGCTGATCACCAATGCAGTCGCTTATATCAATATCGTGTCACCTGAGAAAGCAGTTTATGGCGTAGAAAACTACGTCATAGCCATACAAACCTTAGTACAGACCTCACTGCGCTCTATCCTCGGCGAAATGAGTCTAGACGACGCACTCTCCTCCAGAGATCACATCAAGGCGAAACTCAAGGCAGCGATTTCTGATGACATTGCTGATTGGGGTATTACCCTAAAGACCGTGGAGATTCAGGACATCAACCCATCCGGTACTATGCAAAGTGCGATGGAAGAACAGGCCGCGGCCGAGCGCGCCCGAAGAGCGACGGTAACCAGAGCAGATGGTGACAAACAAGCAGCTATTTTGAAAGCAGAGGGTGCGCTTGAGGCTTCGAAGCGCGAAGCCGAAGCACAGGTAATTCTAGCCGAAGCCAGCAAACGTTCTATCACTCTAGTAACCGAGGCAATAGGCGAGAAGGAAATGCCCGTGGTCTATCTGCTTGGTGAGAAGTACATTAGCTCGTTACAGAATTTGTCGGGTTCCGACAATACGAAATTCGTAGTATTTCCAGCGGACATTCCTGCAGCGATAAAAGGGTTAATGGGCCGCTAATCGGTGCTAGGCCAGAATCTATTATCTCTTCTCGGGGGCATTGGGTGAGTTAGTGCGCGTACTTTAGCAGTGTGCGCTGCGTGATGATTTTAATACCGTTGCCCTCACGCATCAATAACAGGGCTTTCTCTATCTTTCGACCCTAGCTGGTGTACAGCCAATCACGGCTGGCCAGAGTCCCTATAACTAGGTAGTTGACGCTCTTGTTGATACTGGAATTGGTTTCGGCCCCCAGACAGCACAGCCGGGCATCCACCGACTCTCTATCACCGCTGACAAAGTCACCGGTGAGGCAAAATACTGAAGCTACTAGCTTCAAACCATCAACCGAGTCTTCCCAGACTTCCGCAGACGTCTCGTAACTCAGGCCCGATTCATCTGTATCCGTGCCGGTAACGTGTCGCACCGTAGCTAATAAATTTTTTCGCTCTTCATCGATGATGATTCCGTCTTCGAGTATGACCGCTAGACGCTGCACGATGACGCTCGCCGGCCAAACCTTTGTTACCGCTGCGTTGTGCTCAAGCTAGGAAGACATCGCCGTGATTCCTTGATCGTTAAGCACGCACAAGAGGCTGGCTGTCAATTTCTTTATGAATGATCAAGAGTAACAACTACTTGATTCGTTTTATTAATCGCAATCATAAAATTTTACTCTATAGCCGTCGAAGTATTTGATTTGATATTCTGGGCGCCTACGATTAGGCCCTTTCATAAAAATCACTAAGACACCACGTGCCGGCTAATTCAAAACGTACCGTTAATTTTCAGCGATACAACACGACCAGATGTGGCACATTGATCTTCTATCTCTTCCAATATTCCAGTATTAATACGTCCGATGTAGCGCTGTCTCTCCCTGCACTGCAAATTACTGGTCGCGTTTCTCGCATCGAAGCGGTAGGTGATGCCGCGAGAATCTACGAACTGCACGAATGCCGTCGTATTGGGCTGCCCAATATAGTCCGCAATGTCATCGATATCGTAGACTTTCTCATTGCTGTCGAACCGATTACTCCATTCCAGACCATAGTTCATATTCCATTTAGGCACATCATGGCGGAAACCGAGATTCAAGCGCCCGCGACCATAACGCGAGAAGCGACGCTCAATGCCCAAGAATGGGTCGGTGATATTGGAGTCGCGTACGTTTAGCATAGAAGTCACGAGCAGGTTGGGCATATTGAACATGCGCATGCGGATGCTAGCGTTGAGGGTAATCCCGTACATGTCACCCTCGCCAATATTGCCATTAGCTGACTGCAGATCGTCTTCGGAGGGGGATACGTCGATCCGGGAAATAACATCAGTATGGCGGTGATAGAAAATATTCGCATCGAGTACGCCGATGTCGTTCGGCAAGCGATATTCAGCGTTAATATCGTATTTCCAAAACCATTCCTGACGCAAATTCTCGTTACCCGAAAGAGTAAGTGAATCATTGTCTTGTGAATCGTTAACAGCAACGAAATCACTGAAGCGTAACTGCTGCACAACCTTCTCTATCGAGCCGCGCAGCTGCAACTGCGGAGTCAGGTTGTAGCGCAGATCAACCTTGGGCTTAATGAAATCAAAGTCTCGCTTTCTATTCACATCACCCGTTTGGCTAATTTCCGAGAGCTCATACAATAAAGTGCTCTCCAAAGACGTGCGCGAATTGATATTCCAGTTATGAATTATAAAGGGCTCTAGGCGAATTTCCTCAACCGTGGAATTTGCATTGGATATATCCTGCGGCACCAATCCGCCGAAGTCTGCCGACGGCGTACCTGTTGATCCGGGCAAGCCCAGAGCTAAGCTCGAGTCGAGCGTAGTCTGTGCGCGTTCTGCGCCGAACTCGATATCCTGACCCTCTAGAAAGTCCATCGTAAAAGAGGCACGCACAATACGTTCTGCCGTAGTGCTGGCTAAGTCCAGAAACAGATTCTTTGACTCGCTACCATCTGCAAACACATCGAATCGCTCCCTTGTTGAGGCGCTATCATTTCTGTTGTTGATAAAGAGAAACTTGAATCGGCTGCCACTGTCTGTCACATACTCATAGTCGCCGCCGATCTCCCAGTTATCTCGATCGCCAGGAATCTCTTCGCGTTCTATGGCGGTCGAACTCGGGTTGACTCGCAAGTTGCTGGTATAGCGTATTACATCTGTCGGATTGTCATTCTGAGAATAAAGCGCATTGAGTCTGGCACTGCTCTTAATATTGATTTCATAGTCGAGGTTTACACTCAAATCATAGCTGTCCTGCTCCCGTATTCTTTCCTCTCGCACCTCATCGTTAAGAGAGAAATCTCCGAGCATACTTGTCTCTTTACTAACACGATGATCGTAACGAGGCTCAGCAGTCCCACTAAGCACATAGTTCAGGCCACCACTCTGACCGCTATAGGCTAGAGAACCACCCGGGGCTGTATTGTGATCAAGATAGCGGTCCATGTTCGCTTCAAAGCTCAGACTGTTGGACGAAAGCTCCTCAAACAACACGACGTTTACCACTTGGCTACTTCCGCGCACATCAAGCTCGCCCGAGGTACCCCGAATGATCTCAATGTAGTCGACCTGCTCGGCCGTAATGCGATCCATCTGACCACTGGTCTGATTATTCTTGCCGGCTGTTCGCTTGCCATTAATGATTATCTGACTGCCACCGCTGCCGCTGCCAAGACCTCTGCCGCCATTACCGCCTCCCTGACGAGAGCCGCCAAAGTTTCCTCCACCACCAGTAGCGGAACCCACCCCTGGTATCCGATCTAACATATCCTGTGCGGTAACCGGACTGAACTCGGCGAAGTAGCTTGCCGGATAGACAACGGTCGAATCTTCGCCCACATTATCCTGGGCACTCACTGACTGGACAGCCACGAGAAGTAGAATTAGCGTCGCAAAATGGCTTGCTAGAGTGCGAAACGGAAAAGGCTTAATGCGCATAGAGTGATCTCATTCCAGTAGGGGTGCCCAGGGTCAGCCAAAGCGATTAGAGGAGTCAGATTTAAAGATGTCGGCTGCTGTAGCTGTTGAACGTTAAATCGTCATAAATTGTTGAGTGGCGAATTATAGAAGAAGCAGCGCTTCTGGTTTGTGACAAATTGTAGGCTATTCTGCCGCTTTTACACTTTTTAAACTTCTACCCTTGTTACCGCTAGATTTCTTAAATTAGGTGGCCTGCGTTATACTTAGGCTCTATTGAGAGTAGTTGTATGAGTGACATTGAACAAGCAGAGAACAGCGAGCCCTTTGGCGAAAAGTCCCTCCTCGTCAAAATGTTAGCAGGCGACTATGGCCTTGCCACTACTTACTGGGCCCTGTACTTCGTAGGAGCTGGCCTATTCGCCGCATTCGGATCGAAGGCCGTCGACGAAGAACGCTGGATACCCTACCTACTCATGGTCGCGGTGATGATGGCCTACACAGTAGTCCTGATCATCGGCGTTCGCGCCGCCTATAAGGGTCCTCAGTTGTGGAAGGTGATGTCTAGGACATCTTCCGTATTCATGATCATCAATATTCTTATAGGCATTTCGACTCTCGGGTTTATCTACTAGAGCCAATGTGTAACAGATACCAAGCCTGTCTAACCCCAGCTTAAACTAAGGAAATCCTTTAATTGAACCAAGCACTCGAAGCTCTGCCAGCTAATTATGTACTGGTAGTCAAAAAAGACTGTCCTACTTGCACCTTGATCGAACCGGTCATTCGGGCTCTGGCGGGAAACACAGCACTTTCCCTGAAAGTTTATGTACAGGACGACCCCTCGTTTCCAGCGAACCTAGACGGCGTAATCGACGATTCTAGTCTAGAGTATTCGTATCAGTGCGACATTGAAGTTGTTCCAACCCTAATTCGCCTCACAGATGGCTTCGACGCGCAATCTGAAGAGTCTCGAATCTATGGCTGGGATAAGGAGCAGTGGCAGAGTTTCACCAAGATAGAAGGCCTGGGCGCCGAGCTTGTTAATTTTAAACCTGGCTGCGGATCCAAGACGCAAGACCCTGGCATGAGCGAAGTCTTAGCACTGCGTTTCGGCAAACAGATATTACAAGCTCGTGCCGTTGAGCTGGCCGAGGCCGAAGACATCATGGAGGCCTGCTACGAGCGAGGCTGGAGCGATGGTCTGCCGGTAGTGCCGCCTACTCCCCTTCGCGTTATGCGCATGCTAAATGGCAGTGCACGTGATGCCGCCGAGATTGTCGGCAAAGCGCCCCCTGACAACGTGCCTTGCACCATTGAGAAGATCGCAATTAACGCGGTCATGGCCGGTTGCAAACCCGAATACTTCCCCGTTGTTATCGCCAGTGTCGAGGCAGCCTTGCAAGATCGCTTCTGTATGCACGGCCTACTCTGTACGACCTATTTCTCTTCACCTGTGATGATTGTCAACGGGCCGATTACAAAACAGATTGGTATGAACTCAGGCGTCAATGCGCTTGGCCAGGGTAATCGTGCTAACGCTACAATAGGCAGAGCATTACAGCTAATAATCCGTAACGTCGGCGGTGGTGTCCCTGGTGGTATCGATCGAGCAAACATGGGCAACCCGGGCAAATACACCTACTGTTTCGCCGAAGATGAGGTTGATGAGAACTGGCAAAGTCTCTCTATGGATCGTGGCTTCGGCCGCAAAGACTCTGTTATCAGCCTGTTCGCGGGCGACGGTCTGCAACCGGTGCTCGATCAACAATCGCGCACGCCACACTCACTAGCCAAGAGCATGGCAATGAGCCTTCGTAGCGTGGCACATACCAAACTATTCGGCATAGCAGATGCGATTCTCGTGGTCTGCCCAGAACATCGCCGTGTTTTCCGTGAAGGCGGCTGGAACAAAGAAGATCTCCGCACAGCACTGTATGAAGAACTAATGACTCCTGGCGCCGAAATTATCCGTGGGGCCAATGACATAGCCGAGGGAATACCGGCAAAGTTCAAAGACAAGATGATCAACAAATTTCGCGACGATGGCTTGCATATCGTTACCACTGGTGGCACGGCAGGTATGTTCTCTGCCATCATCGGTGGCTGGGTTGCCTCAGGTGAACGTGGCAGCCAGCTAACATCACAAAAAATTTAACCTTAGGTTGTAATTAGGGCATCTCTGAACAACGCGGATGGGTGCTTTAGGCCCCGCCCGAAGGGGCTTACAAGCGAGCCCGCCCTCTTCGTTGACACTTTTTGGCGTACGGACGTATGCCAGCAAAGTGACGTCTCGATGGCAAGCTCGCCTGTAAGCTTGAGTGCCAGCCGCGTTGTTCAGAGGCGCCCTAAGAATCGACACACGCACTAAACTGAAACTGAAGAGGTACACTATGCAAAGCACTACCACCCTTCTGGATCCGACTGCGGAGCTGCAGAGCGCAGCGCGGCAGTTGTTACCCAGGCTACAGAGTATAGCCGGCGCCACCGTTGGCTTGTTGGATATCTCCAAGCCCCGTGGCAAAGAATTTCTAGATGAAGTGCAGAAGCATCTGGAAGAAGCCGGCGCGAAGGTAAAGCGCTATTCCAAGCCCACCTTCACTCGTGTAGCGCCGACAGAGCTAACGCAGCAAATTAGCGTCGAGTGTGACGCAGTAATCGAAGGACTCGCCGACTGAGGCTCATGTACCTCGTGCAGTTTGCATGACATCATGGACTTAGAAAGCAGAGGACTTCCGTCAGGCTTCGTCGCCTCAAGAGAATTTGTCGACGCCGCTGCCGCACAGGGAAAGTCTCTGGGCATTACGCCGGCGAGCGTGTTCGTTGCACATCCGATTCAGGATCGAACTGATGAAGAAATGGTGCAACTAGCACTTAAGTCGATCGACGCGATCACAGCAATGATTTGTGACAAGAGCCAGTAAAAATTTTGATTTCAAGTTAAGTGAAGCAAAGCTAATTAAATAGCCGCGCGAACTTTATAAATAGATGGACAGAGGAAGAGTAGAATGAGCAGAGAAGCAGTAATTGTATCAACAGCACGCACTCCAATCGGTAAAGCCTACAGAGGCGTATTCAATGATACGGACGCCCCTACATTGGGAGGACATGCAATTGCTGCAGCCGTTGAACGCGCGGGCATCGATCCCGGCGAAGTCGATGACGTAGTAATCGGTTGTGCCATGCAGCAAGGGTCTTCTGGCAACAACATAGGCCGCACGGCTGGTGTTGTAGCAGGACTACCGAGTTCTGTAGCCGGCATGAGCGTAGACCGCCAATGTGCCTCCGGCATGATGGCTATAGCTACTGCAGCGAAGCAGATCATCGTTGATGGCATGCCTATTGTAGTTGGCGGTGGTCTGGATTCGATTTCCCTTGTAGCAAATGAGCACCGCAATTCCTATCGCGCGCAAGACCCTAATGTACTAGCTAGGTCTCAACACGCCTATATGTCCATGATAGAGACAGCCGAAGTAGTAGCTAAGCGCTACGGAGTGTCGCGCGATGCACAGGACGAATATGCTCTTCGGTCGCAACAGCGAACAGCTGCCGCACAACTAGCCGGCGCGTTTGACGATGAGATTGTACCCATGGCTTCTAAGATGCTGTTCATGGACAAGGAAACAAAAAAGCAAAGCGTACATGAGACCCTGCTGGAGAAGGATGAGGGAAATCGTCCTACAACGACACTCGAGGGCCTACAAGGCTTGAAGCCGGTATATGAAGGCGGCGTAATCAGCGCCGGTAATGCCAGTCAGTTATCTGATGGCGCGTCTGCTTCCGTGGTTATGGATAGCAAATTGGCCGAGCAGAAAGGTTTGCAGCCACTTGGCGCCTATCGCGGTATGGCTGTTGCTGGCTTGGAGCCTGATGAGATGGGTATCGGTCCAATCTACGCTGTGCCTAAGTTGCTGGAACGCAATAATCTGAAGATGGATGACATCGGACTTTGGGAGTTGAACGAGGCATTTGCGGTACAGGTAATTTACTGCCGCGACCAATTGGGCATTCCTGATGAACTGCTCAACGTAAATGGTGGTGCCATCTCAATTGGGCACCCTTTCGGTATGAGCGGCGCACGCATGGTCGGACATGCCCTTATCGAAGGCAAGCGACGCGGCGTTAAATACGTTGTTTGTACGATGTGTGTAGGTGGCGGAATGGGCGCTGCTGGGCTATTTGAGGTTTACTAGCGATTAGTCTAAGTACACATTGAGTCAAGAAAGTTAATCGTGGCTGCCTCATCAAACGCGGATGATGGCAGCCGCTGATTGCTCACTGACTCTACTTTGATTACGTTAATAGCATCTAGAACGATTCGACCAAACTGCTCATCAACGTTGTCCTTGAATTCGGCATTCGCCGAAATGTATAACGTAATTCTATCTGCAAGATCACGCAGGAAGCTCAAACTTAACTGCGCCCGCTCTTGGATTGTCATCCTGCCATTTTCCGGGTCTCTATAAAATCGGCACATGGCACTTTCGCTGTTAAACTCTCGGCTGAAACTGCGCTGTGACTCATCAAGAAGTGCAATAAAGAACTCTAGGTCCGAACCATCGATACCCGGGTTATTTACCAGCCGGCCGCTTCCGCGAAAAGTCTGTAGCGTACTAGAAATATAAGTAAAACTCGCCTGAGCATCTTCAATGCCCTCTGCAGCATTCAGCCACGGCGAAAGGCAAGCCAAGGACGAGAAACAGCAGACTTTTAGGAGAGAGGGCATTTTATTCTTCTTTGAAATATCTGAGCAGGCTCAGTTTAGCCAGGACCAACAAGGTTATAGGGGTTTCCATATAGATCTCGAATAATCCCAGAAAGCCCCCAGGGAACCTCTTCCGGTGGCGCGACGATTTCGACACCTTCTCGCGCTAATCGCGCCATATCTGAAATGCAATCGGTACTGCTTAAGACTGTCATTAGATTCGTGCCCACTCTGCTGTTGTCTGATTCTTCACGCACTAGCACCAAGGTGAACTGTGTCGCAGCATTCCCAGCGGGACAGACCGTTAGCCAGCGCATCCCTTGCACCACTGCATCATTGTCCATGCAAACTTCAAAACCCAACTTCTGCTGATACCACGCCAGTGCTTCATCCTGATCTGTGACATACACGGTAATGTGGGATACCCGACTTATTGTCATCCGCGAATCTCTTCGTTGGTGAACTTTCTATTGGTCTATGTGTGAATCTCTCTACTGATCATAGGAACGCACCGTACCTCTTCCTGATTTTTTATCGCCGGTTTTCTTCTTCTGCAATATTCGTCTCTCTTTCGATGCCCTGCCCGGCCGCGTCGCAATTCTCTTCTTGTCTACATGGGTAGCCGCCGCAATTAATTTTTCTAAACGCTCTACCGCATCCTGCTTGTTCTTTTCCTGGCTTCTGAAGCGCTGCGCCTTAATGACGACACAACCTTCGCTATTGATTCGGCTATCAGCATAGACCAACACCCTATCTTTAATTTCCCGGGCGAGGCTAGAGCGCCGCACATCGAAACGAAGCTGCACTGCCGTGGACACTTTATTGACATTCTGACCACCAGGTCCGCTGGCACGAATAGCGGAAAATTCGATCTCAGATTCTGCGATTTTAACCATTAGACATTCAGCTAGTTGTTTGCCGGTGGAAGATGTGGATTGAGCAGCTAAGCTGGACTAACCTAGCGGCTCGTGAGGGCAGTATATTCGGTTCGGGTCTGTATAACAGCCACAAGTCGCAACAGATTGAAATAAATAGAGTTAGTTACCAGATCAGCAGAAGATTCTATCACCTTGTCGCACAGGGATGCTGATATCTTGATTCACGCTGGCTACTAGGTTACTGTCGATATTCGCTGCCGTTACCGTAGCTGGTAGCCACACTATAACTATGAAAAGTACCGCATCGCTTATGAAAAATTCCCAACTGCTCACCAAAATTTTTGGCTCATGTCGCAAGCCACTGCTGGCCATCAGTCTGGGCTGCGTATTCATCATTAGTAACACTAGTTCCGCTCAAGAACCGGTGCGAATCGCCTTTATGGATCCGCTATCTGGAACTTTCGCATCGATAGGCAACACCGGTAAAACAATCTTAGAGTTCGCAGCCGACTACTTCTACAATTCCAAGGGCGGGATTTTAGGAGGGCGTATGATCGAGATCGTTCCTCTTGATAACAAGCAGAGTCCTACTGAGACTCAGCTACAGTTTCGCAGAGCGATAAGTGATGACCTTCACATTATCTTTCAAGGAAATAGCTCGGCAGTTGCCAGCACTCTGAGCCAGACTATCTCTCGACATAACCGACGCAACCCCGAACAAGAAGTCTTGCAGATCAATTATTCTGCCGTAGACCCTATCCTTACTGAGGACAACTGCAGCTTCTGGCATTTCCGTTTCGATGCACATGCAAATATGAAGCTAGACATCTTAACCGATTTTATTGCTGCTGATGAAGACATCAAAAGTATGTACATCATCGGTCAGGACTACTCTTTCGGACAGGTAGTATCAGACACTACAACCCGATTACTCAATGAGAAACGTCCAGATATCGAAATTGTCGGTAATGAGTTTCATCCTATCGGTCAGGTAAAAGATTTTACACCCTATGTAACCAAGATCGTTTCCTCCGGTGCCGATGCCGTTATTACCGGAAATTTTGGTGCGGACATGGTTTCCCTAGCTCGATCCATAATCGATTCTGGTCTAGATATACCTATCTACACTTTCTATGCCGCCTACGACGGAATTACGGCCACTCTCGGTGAAAGTGGCAAGGACAGGATCAGACTGGTTCACAACGGAGTGGCAAACCCCCTTCCCACGGAGGCAAGAAAGCAGTTCAACCGCGATTTCAAGATAGCGCATCCCAACAGTGATGTGACTCAGCCACGTATAGTCAATGCACTACAGATGGTTGTGACAGCTATGGAAAAGACACAAAGTACTGATCCTTATGCTATAGCCTTGGCACTGGAGGACATGCGTTTCACTACGATGGGGGGCGAAGAGATTTGGATGCGCGGCGAAGATCATCAGATTTTCCAACAACTCAGCGTTTCGGTACACACAGACGAAGGTGTCGAGTTCGACGCTGATAATTCTGGCTTCGGACTAGTTACGGAATACCAAGTCCCCATGGAAGAAACTATTTTAGAATCTAGCTGTCAGATGAGACGCCCAAGGCGCTAAAAAACCTAAAAACTCGAACTGCAGTAAGCACTAAAGCAACAATCATCCAACGACAGTTAAAAGCAGTTAAATTCTAAGGCCAGCATGCTAGAAGTTCTTATTTTTGCCACACTAAATGGCCTCGTTACCGGATTCTTGTTGTTCATGCTAGCCAGTGGACTAACACTGATCTTCAGCATGATGGGCGTGCTTAATTTCGCCCACGCCAGCTTCTACATGCTAGGCGCCTACTTCGCTTATTCCCTTAGTCTCTATTTCGGTTTCTGGACCGGACTGATCTTCGCGCCGATCGTAGTTGGCGTATTGGGTGCCATGGTCGAACGCTATGGCCTGCGGCGGGTTCATCAATCCGGTCACGTTGCGGAACTCGTATTTACCTTCGGTCTTGCCTTCCTTATTGAGGAGTCCATACAGTTTTTCTGGGGTCGCGATACGAAGAACTATCAAACACCCGAACTCCTAGACTTTCCTTTATTCACATTGCTAGGCCAAGAATTCTCCGCCTATCGCGGCTTCATGATGACGATATCTATCGGTATCTTTATTGGGCTCTACTACGTTCTTACCAAGAGCCGAGTGGGCATCATTATTCAAGCGGCTATCACGCACCCACAGACAGTTTCTAACCTCGGCCACAACGTGCCATTGATTTTCATGGGTGTGTTCGGGATGGGCACGGCACTGGCAGGCTTAGCCGGCGTAATTGCCGGACCTGTACTAACTACATTCCCTGGCATGGCGACTGTGCTAGGTAGTATCGTGTTTGTCATCGTAGTCATTGGTGGCCTGGGCTCTCTCGCCGGCGCGTTTATCGCTTCCTTATTAATAGGTCTGCTGCAGTCCTATGCGATCGCCTCCGATGTAGGCATGCCTGACCTGCTCAACTTGCTTGGCGTCTCCTTCGAGCGCGGTCATCCGTTGAATGACCTCTGGACGATGAACCTCCCGCAAATTGCCCCGGTACTGCCGTATCTATTATTAGTTCTCGTGCTGATTTTTAGGCCCACCGGCTTAATGGGTAAGCGAGAAGAATAATGGCCCTACTGAAGAATTCATCGATTTGGATTGCCTTTTTAGTTACGCTGTTAGGGCTTCCACTTGTATTCGACTCCATACTCGCTATCTCGATAATGAATCAGATAGCTATAGCTATCGTATTCGCCCTTAGCTACAACATGCTACTTGGCCAAGGTGGAATGCTCTCCTTCGGGCATGCCGTCTATTTCGGTTTGGGTGGCTTTCTCTCAGTTCACGCATTGATTCTCATCGAATTCGAGACCATGGTGTTCTCTATTCTTTGGATTCCCTTAATAGGCGGGGTGTTCGGCCTTCTCGCTGGGGTATTTATTGGCAGTTTCTCTACCCACAAAGCCGGCACCGTATTCGCAATGATTTCTCTCGGCATCGGCGAGCTCATCGCGGCCTCTTCGCTTATTTTCTCCAGCTTCTTCGGTGGCGAGGCTGGCATCAGCGGCGATCGCACCTTCGGCCCGACGTTTTTCGGGTTCGACTTTGCACAGAATATCGAGATCTACTATGTCGCCGCCGTCTGGGCCTTTATCGCCACGGTATTTATGTACCTGTTCACACAAACCCCAGCGGGAAGAATGGCGAATGCTGTGCGTGACAACCCTGAGCGTGCCGAGTTCGTTGGCTACAGTTCGAGAAAGGTCCGCTTCATTTCCTTCTGCGCCTCTGGCCTTTTTGCAGGAATCGCTGGCGGGTTGTTTGCTCTTAACTACGAATTCATAACCGAAGAAAACTTGAACGCTGCAACCTCCGGCCGTGTGCTGCTGATGGCTTACATCGGCGGCTTAGGCTATTTCATCGGCCCGATAATCGGCGCGGTAGTGCTGACACTGATGAATTCACTACTCAGTAACTATTCCGAACTTTGGATGTTGTATCTGGGCATCATGTTTCTATTAACCGTCATGTTTCTTCCACGAGGCTTTGCCGGATTCTTCATGATGCATCAACTAGCTTGGATTCGTGGCAACATGAAAATGCTGATCAAGCCCTACATCATCACCGGCATTCCTGCCGTGCTATTCGCAGTTTGCGTCATCGCACTTATCGAGATGAGTCATACTGAAGACGAGGTTTTTCACTACCTCGCACTAGAGTTGAATCCCGCCAGCCCAATCACCTGGATCGTTCTGCTTGGCATTGCCGGCGGGGCCTTCTATGCAGTTAAGCGGTCTCTGCTGCAACTGAATGACGCATGGGAGACCGCCAACGCGATCCCCAAGGAAGAGGAGGCCTAGAGTATGGCTATTCTTTCTTTAGTCGACGTCAAAAAGAACTTCGGTATAACGGAAATCATTCGCGGTGTCTCTCTCGATATAGTTGAAGGTGAAAAGCACGCCATCATCGGGCCCAATGGCGCCGGAAAATCCACGCTGTTCCATCTCATCAGCGGGCGCTACAACGTTACCGCCGGAAACATACGCTTCAAGGAAGAGCATATAGAGAACAAGCCACCTTACGAGATTGCAAGAATGGGTCTCGCGCGCAGCTTTCAGGTTACCAATATATTCTCTCGCATGAGCGTATTTGAGAATATTCGTTGCGCCCTATTCTGGTCAATGGACTACGGTTATTCCTTCTGGCACCTTTTAGGCCGGCAAACAGAATTGAACGATGCGGCTATGCATGTACTGGAGCAGATTGGCCTAACTGACAAAGCAAAATTTCCTTCTGGAGAACTCGCCTACGCACAGCAGAGGGCGCTAGAGCTGGGGATCGCCATCGCCAGCGGTGCAGAACTTATAATGCTAGATGAGCCCGTTGCGGGCATGAGCCATAGCGAAGCGCAGAATACAGTCGAGTTAATCCGTAAAATTACCGAGGGAAAGACGCTGATTATGGTTGAGCACGATATGAATATCGTCTTTGATGTAGCGGATCGCATCTCAGTCCTCGTCTACGGCGAAATTATCGCCACAGACAGCCCCGAAAACATTCGCGCCAACCCCAAGGTGCAAGAAGCCTATCTCGGCGAGGTACCCAGTGCTTAAAGTAAGCGACCTTCATGCCTTCTACGGCAAGAGCCACATACTGCAGGGCGTCAACTTTGAAGTTGCCGAGGGCGAAATCGTTAGCCTGCTCGGGCGTAACGGTGTCGGCCGTTCCACGACTGTCAAAACCATAATGGGTGAAGTCGCACCCCAAGGTTCTATCCAATTCAAAGGGAATGAAATAGCTGGCAAGAAGAGTTTTGAGATCGCTCATCTCGGACTGGGCTATGTTCCTGAAAATCGCGACATCTTCCCCACACTTACTGTCAGGCAGAATCTTGTACTCGGCATGAAATCAAATCAGCCAACCGGCCGCTGGAACATCGATGAGATGTTCAGCATGTTTCCAAATTTAGCTGAACGCGCCGATGTTCCCGGTGGCGCACTAAGTGGTGGCGAACAGCAGATGCTGTGTATGTGTCGCACACTAATGGGTGACCCTGATATGATCATGATCGATGAGCCTACCGAAGGCTTAGCGCCGAAAATTGTCGCGCAGCTCGCGCAATTACTGCAGGAAATCGCAAAACGAGGCGTATCCATTCTCTTAGTGGAACAGAAGCTGTCAATCGCCCTGAAGATTTCTAATCGACTTTATGTGATGGGTCACGGAAAAATTGTCTACGAGGGAACCCCGAACAGCTTGCTTAAAGCGGACGATGTCAGAGCAGAGTGGCTAGAAGTCTAGTCTGGCGGGAACCTCTCGAAAGCACTACACTCAAGCTTCGCCTTTACGAGTAGCTCATCATGGCTTGCGCCCGTAAAAATTTTCTATTAGCCCTTTTCACCTCTTTGACAATACTGTCCATGCAGAGCGCGTTCGCCTGGGACTCTGTTGGTCATAGGTTGTCCGCCGCTATAGCGAGCAACTATCTAAGTGACAACTCGAAGGCTGAGTTACTTAAAATCTTGCAGCAGCACCCGCGCTATCAACAAGACTTCGCAGATCAGATGCCTGCCTCAATTGCACGTGGCAGTGAAGAAGCACGATTCGTTTGGCTTCTAGGTCAGGCTGCATTCTGGCCCGACATCACACGCGGACTGCCCGAAGCGGAGCGAGAACTGTACAACCGTGCCAACTGGCACTATATCGATGGTGCCTGGCTAAGAGGTCAGGCTCAGGTGCAGGGGAACACCTATATTCGGGTCGCTCCTTTCGAGGATATTGCAGGCAAGAACACTCGAGAGTTTCGTAATGAGGTAAACGCTGACAATGTTATGGTAGCACTGGACTACAACACGACTCTGCTTGCCGACTCGCAGGCTTCATTGCCGCAACGTGCCGTAGCCCTGTGCTGGGTCTTGCATTTGATCGGCGACATTCATCAACCGCTGCATACCGGGTCGCTGTATTCTGCGAATCGATTTTCAACTGGAGATCGTGGTGGCAACGGCATCGAGACCGATGGAAGAAATTTACATGCTCGCTGGGACTCAGCGGTGAGTAGTAAAGGAGTTAAAACCAATTTTGAAACACTACTCAGACAACATTCCACAACGCTCGAAAGAATGAGCCGACAAGACAATGGAGATTGGTCTTTGTGGATGCAGGAGAGCCGAGCGCTCTTACTTAACACCGTTTATACAATCGATATGAAATCGGCGATCGCGGGTTCGGACGACTCCCCAGATAAACTCCGCAAATTTAATCTTAGCGATGACTATGTCGAAACGATGAAGTACCACTCGGGACTGCGTCTCGCTCTTGCCGGTCGTCGTCTGGCAAGCTGGTTCGAGGCTAAGCTGTAAAACTTCCTGTAACACAACGTCTGTTATCTACCTCGACGGCGCAACTAATCTAACCACATTGTATATCCCTGTGTGGCCAGCCGCGTGCCGCAGATTCATTATCGTTTCCGGATAAACCTGCAGTAGACTCGAATGCCAAATGGTATTACCCATTCCTCATAATCCGTTACAACGCTAAGCGCTATGGCGAGGGAGTATTCTGAGAAGCAATAGACCGCCCTAACTCATGGCGCCATAGAAGGAAAACTTAGATGTTGTTCTCCTAGCTACCCGTAGACTCAGGCCACCAGAAATAAAATCGTGTATTTATAGGGGCGCGGCAATGCGCCAGCACTAAAATAATGTCAATCGAAACTCTCTATCTTGAAAATATATTCCTAATTAGTTCATTTTCATCAACCAGTTAACAAACCAAAAAGCAGATCTATAAACGCGCAATATCACTACTTGCATGGACAATGGCCACCATTGATAATCGCTACAACCGACAGAGTTGTCAGGTCACATCAAAGCAAGGGCGTTTCATTCTAAGCTACCAGTACAATAACTAGAGGGGAGTCTCCATGTATAAATTTACAATTCGTCTTATCGCTCCACTACTTCTACTACTTTCGACTGCCAGCATCGCGGACGATTTCGATCGCGCACGTCCTGAACGCTTAGGCATGTCTTCAGATCGGCTCGAGCGTCTTGATGCGGTGCTCAAGTCCTACGTCGACAATGATCAATTAGCTGGACAAGTGGTCATGGTGCTACGCAGGGGAAAAATCGCCTACGCTAGCGCGAATGGTATGCAGGACATTGCAGCTGGCATTCCCATGGGCACAGACACAATATTTCGTATCGCTTCACAGACAAAGGCGATAGTCAGCACAGGCATCATGATTCTGCATGAGCGTGGTGCGCTAGATATTGGCCACCCTCTGGAGCGCTATATCCCCGAATGGGAAGATATGCAGGTGGCAGTGTCAAATGACGATGGTGGCTACAGTCTCGAACCCTCCAGGCGCTCTATTACTCTGCGTAACCTGTTAACCCATACTGGCGGCATGAGCTATGGCAGCGGACCAGCCGCTGATAAGTGGGAAGAAGCAGGCTTTCAGGGTTGGTACTTCGCCGACCGTAATGAACCGGTTGCCGACACCATCGCTCGCATGGCTTCCTTGCCTTTGGATGAACACCCAGGTGAGCGTTGGATATACGGTTATAACACTGACATTTTGGGCGCCGTTATCGAAAAAGCCAGCGGCATGGACCTGAACAGTTTCCTTAGACAAGAAATTTTCGAACCGCTAGACATGAACGATACACACTTCTATCTGCCCGAAGAAAAGAAGGGCCGCCTTGCAACGGTATACCGTCCTAAAGCAGGCGGTGGTATTGAGGCGCGACCTGAGACTAATGGCATGCAAAGCCAAGGCTTGTACGACAATGGCCCTAGAGTTAGCTTCTCTGGCGGCGCAGGACTGCTATCGACTGCTAACGACTATGCAAAATTTCTGCAGATGACTCTCAACGGTGGCGAGTTGAATGGCCAGAGACTCCTCTCCCCCAAAACCATTGAGTTAATGACTACTAATCATCTAGGCGATATTCCGTTTCGAAGTGGCACAGGATTTGGCTTGGGTTTCTCCGTGGTCACGGATTTAGGAGAACGCGGCAGTCTAGGCTCAGTCGGTGAATATGGCTGGGGTGGAGCCTATCACTCTACCTATTGGGTCGACCCACAGGAAGAGTTGGTCGTCGTGTACCTAACGCAAATCATTCCCGCTACAGGCCTAGATGACTACGCCAAGCTACGTAGCGGTATCTATCAAGCCATAGTCGATTAAGGGGAAAACATGACCGGCAATACTAAGAAGGAAAATGGGGTTCGGGTTTTATTCCCAACACTTATCTACGAAGCATGGTATCCCGAGTTCTCTGCCTCTGAAGACGAACTCGTCTCCTACGTAGAGACACTGCGCGAACAAGATGAAGAAGGTCAGAAAATTAGCGCTGAACAATATCCCAGCGGCTATACGTCCTATTTTACCAATAGCAGTCTATTTAACGATACGAAACTGGAGGATCTTGTTAAATTCTTTCATCAGTGTGCGCAGAATTACGCGCGGGATCATCACTGGGATACGACGAACTATCAGCCGGAAATGAATTCGTTGTTCGCTAACATTAATCCTAAACACAGTTTTCACCCAGAGCATCTGCATCCCTATTCTCACATCAGCGGAGTTTTCTATGTGAAGAGTGATGCAAGCAGCCCGGCGATCAGCTTCAAAGACCCGAGGATGGCCCGTTGGATGATGCCACCTGCTGCGGACGGTCAGCGGGCCGAGAATTCCTTCCACGCGAAGCTGGCGCCGGAGCCGGGCAAGCTGTTTCTCTTTCCTTCATGGCTGGAGCATGGTGTTGCACAGAATCAATCTAATAGAGAACGCATCAGCATGTCGTTTAACTTCGAAATGAGACAGAAGTCAGCTACCTAACCCTCCAACTCCAAACTCAGAAATTTCTAAAAACCAACATTCTCAAGACGAAAAAAAACGGCGATGGTTTCTCATCGCCGTTTTTTCAAATTACCAAACTAGTCAGTAATTAGAACTGCCACAATGCTCGGGCATAGAGCCTTCGACCGCGAGGATCGAATACTGTTGCATCGTAGTTCAAGCCATTGGCCTCACGATAGGGAATCTGCTCATTAAACATGTCGAGAACTCCAAACGTGAAAATAGTATTACCCAGATTGCTATTACCCCAATCGTGAGAATAGCGATACTGAAGATCCCAAGTGTTGTAACTACTTATAGATTTCTCTACCAGAGATCTCACCAGATCATTACCTAGTTCATACGTAGTAGCATAAGCCAGATCCTGATAAGAACCGATATGACGATTAATCAAGGTCAAGCCATGCTGATTGCGTTGCCAGCTAAAAGTCACATTGCCTTTGTTATCTGGCAATGAACGCACATGCAAACCATTACCTGAGGTACCCGCAGCATCGAAAATTCCAGTATCCAACAAGCCCAACTCTAGACCTGGAACACCGACTAACTCGTACGTATTTACGTGGGTGTAATCCGCACTGACACGGAATCTGCCCCAATCATTATCCCAGTTATAACCCAACTTCACGTCAACACCATCAGCAGTGATCTGTCCAGCATTGATAGCCGCCAAAGTCAGAGTAATCATACTGGCGTCTTCGTTCCTGAACGCACGGCTGATACCAACCCCTTGAGTAGTGTCGGTGTAAAGCGCTGGATTTACCACACAATTTAATCGCTCGTCGGAGTCAGCTCCGAACGTTGCGGTAAGGGCATTCGGATCACAGGGTATATCCAACACCGGGGAGTCTGCCGAGATAGAATCATTGAGGATGTAGTTATTAGGATCACCCACGACCGCTTTAAATCTTTCGATTTCCGGCTGCACTGCAGAAATTCCAGGTTCAGGCAATACGCGGTCGGTTACCTCAAAGCGCCAGGCATCTGCTTGGACGCTGAGACCCTCGAAAGTGCCACCTGGAGTCCAGATAAATCCGAGACTATACGTGTCGGCATACTCATTACCCACAAATGGCGCAGGGCCACCTAGGGTATAAGAAAATTCGCTCTCACCATTTTCAGGAGTCGGAGGGATCAAACCAGCTCTAACCCGCTGGTTCGAGATCGGGTCTTTAAATATGGTGCTGCTAGCTTCCAATCCTTCCTCGACGATACCGATGTTCGGCGCGCGGAATGACTGAGAGTAAGAACCCCTAAGCAGGAGTGATTCTGTGGGTCGCCAGCTGATAGCAAACTTAGGCGATACATCACTGCCTATAAAGCCGCCATAATCCTCATAACGAACCGCTATCTGTGTTTCTATATTCTCCATGAACGGCAAGGCAAGCTCGAAGAACAGTGCCGTTGTGTTGCGTTGATTCTCGAAGTTAAAGATACAATTAGCACATTCGTAATTGTTATCTACCTTATGAAAGGCATTCGGCACACCGTTATCGTCATAACCCAAGATCGCATTCGGAATACCCGGAAAGTTCAATGCAGGGGCTCTGGATTTTGCGTCTCTTTGTCTGTACTGGCCTCCGAACGCTATCGCCGCTGGGCCACCAGCCATATCGAATAATTCACCACCAACTACTGCATCGACCACAGCTAGCGTATTACGCTTGTCCGCCCTGAGTACAGTCTCGTTGATATGCGCCATCAACTCGGGCGAGTTAGCCAGGTTGGGGTCGGTAAACTGAGTCAGGTAAGGATTATAGAATTCACACCCTCCCTGACCCTGGTTACTACTGGTCAGCCCCAGAGAAATACTCTCCCTAGTAGTTAACACGTAATTCGGGAAGAAGGTCTGCGTATAGCCAGAGCCGTAGTAGTCCCAGGCTGTGGGTATAGCTCCACCGAAAGGTCCTGGCTGGCCTTGCCAATCAAAATCTGACCTACCGTTTGGCGTGCAGTTTGGGCCGCCCAAACCCATCGCGGCCAACTCCGTTCGCTCACGATTAAAAGTTTGATAGGTCTGTTCGTTGCTGGACTGACTCCAAGACACACCTACGTCGTAGCTCCAGGGCCGATCCTGATAATCAAAATCACCACGCAAACCCGCCTGGACTATCGATGATTCTGAAGTATTGTAGTTGGAACGTTGACCATTTCTAGGGATTCCATCCCGCGGGTTAATGATTGTAGTTATGTTCGGGCCACCATTTGCGAGGGAATTAGGATTATTCGGAATATCCGCTGCAGTTGGCCGGATGTTACCCGCTGCCGCTGCATAGTATCCCAGTTCAGACGGTGCGCCGATCGAATAGCCGCCCCAGGCTGGGTTACCTATATAAGAACCCGGTGTAGCCAGCTGCACTGTAGGTCCACGAGTCCGGCTGGAACCACCAGTATTGTTCAAGCCGCCACCCTCTAGAGTTATCTTATTCTCCATATAGTTAGCGAAGGAATAAAACTCTGCCGCTTCGCTGAAGGTATGGTCGAATGCCAGGGCCACACTAGAACGCTCTGTATCTCTTGATAGGAAATTAAATCGAGACACTTCCTCATTGCAATTGCCGCCGCGCTCACCGCGCGTCTCCCTCAGGCTGCCAGTATAGAATGACCTGCCTAGTTCGTCGGTAAGTGATTCACACAACGGGTCACTAAGGACAAGCTGATCAGAGCCGCCCTGAGAGACATTGAAGTCCATAATATCCTGAGCAACGTACGCTGGATTTATATTTGCTCCAAAAGCAGGACTGGCTATACCTGAGCCGCTTATACTAGAAACCGCGCCGTTGAACTGGCTATTTTCATCGATGAAATTGCCGTCTAGAACATTCAGATTATCGCGCTCAAAACGCTCAGCTGAGACAACAAAGTGAGTATCTCCGTCATCGCTAGCCCAGCCCCAAATACCACTGAGTGTAGTATCAAAGGCGTCACCTGCAGACTCAACACCTTGCAGATCACCGTAGAGTTCAAATCCTTCGAAGTCGGTACGCATGATAACGTTCACCACACCGGCTACCGCGTCTGACCCATATAACGCAGAACCGCCATCTGTGAGGACTTCAACACGATCCGTCATCACCAGAGGTATTGCGTTAATATCAACAAATTCGCCACCGTTATTGGTTATGGCCGCATAAGGGGCAACTCGCTTGCCGTTTATCAATGTTAGCGTTGAGTTCTCACCCAGATTACGCAAATTGATTTGCGCCGTACCTTCTACTTGAGAACGTTCGCCGGAACCTGAGTTGGTAAATGAACCGGAGTTAACTTCAAGATTTTTTATCACGTCCCAGATAAGTGCAGCACCCTGTGCTTCGATACTTGCTCTGTCGACAACTTGAACTGGAGAGGGCGCGTCGAGAGCAGAGCCACGAATGAAAGAGCCTGTTACTACAACCTCTTCAACTTCTACATCCTGATCTTGGGCTACTACCGAAGCGGATAGACCTGCAAGTATTACCCCAACGGTGATAGCCTTGCGATTACATGGGAATTTTTTGCGCATAATTTTCACTCTTAGTTAGCAATAGCATTCTTAATGATTGTTGTTTAGTTTTAATCTTTAAATTCAAAAATGAACTTTCTTATAGATACGGTATCACCATAAACTAGTTTCTTAATGCAGTCACTAATTTTCAATGCCTAGCGCTCGTTAATCAGCGAGCCATGGCAGTGACTAGCCCCCAAGATTTTGCAATTTTTGGTTACGAAACCACACAAATCACTCTACTTTTGAAAAAATCAGCCCAAAGTGTTACCAATCATCGCACTTTGTTAATATCACTGAAACAGCGTAGGATTCGACACCTGATTTTAGTCAAGACACAGTAGAGATGAAGAATAAAATAAAACTTTCGGCGCTCGACCAATCGCCGATAAAAACCGACTCAGATGCGTCGGGCGCTCTGCAGGAAACTATCGAATTAGCACAATTGTGTGACGTGCTCGGCTATCACCGCTATTGGGTAGCCGAACATCATGCCTCCGACGCGCTGGCTGGCTGTTCTCCTGAAGTGCTACTTGGCAGGTTAGGTGCAGAAACCACAAACATCCGACTTGGTTCCGGCGGCGTGATGCTGCCCTACTACAGCCCGTACAAGGTAGCGGAGAGCTTCAAAATTCTCCAGACACTGTACCCGGACCGCATGGATTTGGGTGTAGGACGAGCGCCTGGCACCGACCCCTTTACCGCCGCGGCCATACGGTATGGCTCGCGCGTTGGCGCGGAGCACTTCCCGAACATGGTTATCGATCTACAGGCACTGCTGAACGACAAAGATCCGCGTACCCCAGGCATGGAAAAGGCTCGCGCATTCCCAACCGTAGCGACGCCTCCCGAAATGTGGATGTTAGGCTCTAGCGAAGACAGCGCAGTGCTTGCCGCCCTAGCCGGCCTACCTTACAACTTCGCCTACTTCATCAACCCAAATATACGGACGGATATTTTCGAACTCTATCGTGAGCGTTTTAGCGAGGGGCCGAACCTGAAAGCACCCTGGACCTGCCTTACCTTATTTAGTATTACCGCTGACACCGAGGAAGAGGCCATACGCTTATCGCGTAGCCGCGACCTCTGGTACTGTCGCTTGCTACAAGGCAACCCTGGGCCCTTTCCTTCCGTGGCCGAAGCATTAGACTATCCTTACTCACCCGGCGAACTCCAAACTCTCCATGAGAACAGAAAAAAACGCGCCGTCGGCACACCCGAGCAAGTGAAAGAGAAGCTGCTGGCCGTGGCTGAGCAATTCCAAGCCGACGAGATCATGTTAGTAACGATCACTCACGATGTTGAAGCGAGACGCCACTCTTACCAGTTACTCGCAGACATCTGGTAAGTAGTATTTTAGACCCAATAAATGGCTGAATACATAGACTTGGGAATCGCAAAATATTAGTCTGACCCAAAGAAGCAGAGGCTCCATAACAACAAGGAACAAACACCATGAAACGTCTATATGCTCTACTACTATTTCTTACTATGACATCCACAGCACAAGCACAACTGGCGACACCAAACCCCGCCGGGCTTACCTACGGCCATGTGCACCTAAATGTTGTGGACATGGATCGACACAAAGAGATTTGGGTCGAGCACTTTAACGGTGTGGTTGTGGAGAAAGGGCCGCTAACAGCAGTTCGCCTGCCGAATATGCTCGTTGCACTGACGGAACGAGAGCCGACTGTGGCAATGCAGGAAACCATCATGGATCATTTTGGTTTCAAGGTACGCAACATGGATACCTTCCTCGCTAAATGGCGTGCTGACGGCCTAGAAGTCGGTCGCGTCTTCATTGGCGCTGAGGGGCAGACAAATGCCTATATCATGCTGCCCGGCGATGTGTATGTTGAAATGCAGGAAGACCAGGGTCTATCTGAGGAAATCACCGGCTACCACATTCATTTCATTTCACCGGACTATGAGGAGATGCTCGCCTGGTATACCGATATTTTCTCACTCGAGGTTAAACCTCGCGGTTCAATTCAGACCACAACCAATGCCCCGGGAATGAACATCAGCTTTGGCAATTCAAATTCACCAAGACAGGCAACCCGTGGCGCTGCACTGGATCACATCGGTTTTGAATTCGATGATCTTGAGGCTTTTTGCGACGAGCTAACAGCAAAAGGCATTGAGTTCGACGTGCCGTTTCGAGACATACCGGCAATAGGCTTGAAGATTGCCTTTATCACCGATCCTTGGGGAGGGTATATTGAGCTAACCGAAGGTTATGACGAATTCTAGTAAGTAAATAAATCGAGCAATTGGGGCTCTGTATGAAACGTCGACAATTCCTTTCCGGTCTATCCTCTAGCGCCGCCGCTCTGGCTTCTCTATCTGTGCCTGGCGTTGCCTTGGCCCAGAATGAACGCCCGCGGATTACTGATATTCGTGTACATAGGCTGCGCACTCTCGGTGAGACAGGAATCATGGAGTCAGCATGGGCACCAGGGCGCCCCTATATGCGCCGAATCGGCGGCGGAAGCTTCACGGAAATATTGACCGATCAGGGCATCACCGGCATTGCTCCGGGCATGAACCCCGCCGGCATCAATCGCATGAAGCAACTTCTGGTCGGCCAAGACCCCTTCGACAACGAGACTCTCGGGCATCAGATGCGCTATACGAATGGTGCGGCGAATAACTGGCGCGATGTCGGCTGCATCGAGATCGCACTATGGGATATCGTCGGAAAGGTGACGGGTCAGCCACTTTATAAGTTATGGGGTGCACAGAAGGACAAGGTACCTGCATACGCCAGCATGATTCAACTATCCACCCCGGAAGAACGTGCCGAAACTGCAGCCCGACTGAAGACGGAAGGCTGGCAGGGCATGAAGATTCGCCTGCACCATCTAGACATAAAAGAAGATATTAGAACGATCGAATTAGTAAGAGATGCGGTCGGCGATGACTTTACGATTATGACCGATGCCAACCAGGCTCAGTCCAGCGGCATCTGGCAACCAGGAGTACAGTGGGATTTTACACGCGCCCTGGACACCGCAAGAGCCTTAAAAGATTTGGGTGTGTACTGGCTGGAAGAACCACTCAGGCGTTATGACTATGACGGCTTAAGCGAATTGAATCGCATGGTAGACATCCCACTAGCTGGCGGTGAAAACAATCAAGGTGTGCAGGAATTCAGATCGATTCTAGAACGCGGCGTCTACGATATTCTGCAGCCAGAAATTCTGGTAACTGAGGGTGTACAAGGCCTGCGCGCAGTTGCGGCCCTGGGTCTGGCAAACCACAAGCTGGTTATTCCACATCACGGTGGCGGTCAACTAGGCACGATCGCCCAGCTGCATATGATCGGTACTTGGCCACACTGTCCCTGGATTGAAATCATGAACGACCCACCTATCTCACCCTATACGAATGGCTTCGCCGTCATGGAGAATCCACCAATAGTAGATAGCGACGGATTCATGGCGATGCCAAGCGGACCTGGCCTAGGTGTTGAAATAGATCGAGACCTAATTATCGCCGACTAGGAAAACAGCGATCTCAGCTTGCCCAACAATTCTTGGATCGGCAGATCTCCACCTCTTCGCGCCATCTCCACGCCGATCCAGTAACCAACGTAGGCCACCAAAAGCGAGACGATAACATTATCGTCTGACCAATAACCAAACCAAACGAAGGCAGTTACTAGGTTGGAGAATTGATTCACTGCAAGGTCTATTACGGCAGACACGAAACCATCATCAAAAGCCTCTGAGAGCAAGGCAGGATTAAAAATGATGCGAATGACGTCGGCAATCTCGGTAACTACAAAAGTCCAAAGACCCGCAAGCCCGTAGAAACCACTGCCAAACCACATCCATTTCTCGACCATGTAGTTTGGGGTTCCTCCATCCTTCTTTTTCTTGAAGGATTTTTTCATCGTTTTGACTTGGGTAGCGATAGATTTTCTGTTCGATTTTCGGTCAAGGTCGCCGCCGCCATAGAGCCAGGCAAAGATAATCCAGCTAAGGACTATCATGGGGATTCCCAACTTGGTGGTCACTTCCAAGAGCGTATAAAAGTTCATGCTTAGCCTTTAATCTATATCCTGCTAACAGCAATCACTTTGAACTTGTTACTCGACTATTCAAACTGGCCCTCAACTTTCATTAAGCCGGCCTTAATCGCTCTACCCCATATCGCATTTCCCTTGTCATTCAGATGTAATCCATCTTCCACAAAAATATCGGTCATCACTGAACCGTCGGATTTCAGAAACGGTGAGGCAACGTCAATGTAGTACACAAGAGAATCAGATTCGGCGATAGCGTGCATTCGAGCACTCACTTGCTGCGCTGCTGGCCACACACTTACCCGCGCCACACTAGGTTTAACCGAAAGCGCATACACTCGAGTTTCTGGCAGAACTTCGTGTACTCTTGCAACAATCGCTTCGAACTGAGCAATGATTTTTTCTTCCGATTGCTTGTACCAAGTATCGTTATCACCTTCGTAGATAAGAATGGCACGTGGCTTGTAGGTCAGTGCGACACGGTCTAAATAGTGCAGGACATCGCCCATAACGCTACCCCCGAAGCCGCGCGGTATAACCGATAGAGGCGCCAAAGCTGCCTCCGCCTGATCGTTCCAGCGTGCAATACTGGAACTGCCAGTGAGCAAAATAGCGCCTTCGGCTGGCTGCGACTTGGCATCACTAGCCTCGAAACCAAGTATCGTATTCTCGAATCGAGTTGGGTCTAGGTTTTGTGCGCCCGCTAATGAAGCAGTAGCACTCAAGACCAATAAAAGTACTATTTGAAGTGTGCGTCGAGCATCATAAATAATCATTTTTTCACCTTTTTTTTATTGTCATGATTGAAATTTTAACTAAAGTTTATGTTAAAAAAATAATTCTCATTTTCGAGCGTTTTATAAACCAAGCAGTATTTATCCACTGACACTGGTGCATTTTCTGTGACCGATATAGCCATATCGGTTCACCCTACTACTTTCGAACTACCAGGAAAACGCCAATCGCCATAAAAAATAATCCCATAAGTCGCGGCAATGTTAAAGACATCTGTGGCGCACCCAGTAGAGCGAACTGATCTATCGTAGCCATAGACAATAGCTGCCCAAGCAATACAAAGGAAACTGCATTCCCAATTCCAAACCGGGGAGCGATCCAAGTCACACTCAGCACATAGAAGACGACGAACAAGCCGCCCAGATAATAATAGAAAGGCGTCGAGGGCGCCGAGAACGCTATGGGGACCCCCTCCACTAGCAACAAGTAGGAAAGTGACGCCACCATGGCAACCAGAAAAAGAACAGCAGCCGCCAAAGCAGGACTTTCTAACCTTGTTCCCAGCCCCGCATTAAGGGCCGCCATGATGGGAATACCAATACCTGCGAACAGCATTGTCACGGCGTAGACGGTTGAATTTTGTGGAATCTCAATCACTCAAAGTTACCTCTAAGGCCGAAGCAGACAATTAATTCTACTTTCTTAAGACTAGCCCGGTGTAATAATAAAAAGGCCGCGATGCGCGGCTAGTGTTCACTAATTTAGGTCTGCCGCAAATTCTTTCAGCTTGTCTATGCTAACTATCTCAAGGGCACGTTTATGCGTGCGCGTTAAGTAAACCTTAGGGGCCATTTCCTGCTCATAGGCTTCCAACCATCGCGCAGCACATAGACACCAGCTGTCACCCGGACTGAGCCCTGGAAATCCAAAATCTAGCATAGGCGTGGAAAGATCGTTGCCGCGAAATCGTGAATATTGCAAAAACCGCTCGTCGACCCGGATGCATACAGTGTGTGACCCTTGGTCTTCATCGCTTGTATTGCAGCAGCCGTCACGATAAAACCCAGTAACCGGATCAGTGCCACAGGGCACTAATTCTTCATCGAATACGTTGAGTGAGTCATCCATTTCCTACCCCTTCATTATCGTCTTAGTAGCATAAACCAGCGACCGACATGGAGAACATTCGCCAATGCGGCGGCAAAATACGTTAGCGCCGCCGCCTTTAACACTTGTCGAACAGCGGGCATGTGTGCCTGTTTTATGTATTCACCTTCGATTAGGACAGGCAGTGCCTTGTTAAAACTCGCGTCCCATTCTTCGGGCAGAATAATCAAGTAGGCAAAGGCACCTGCGAGCTGAAGCAACAAACTTAGTGCGATAACTCCACCTATCACCAGCGGCATGCGAATAAGCAGCGCAATAAAGGGAATCGTCATCATGATGACAACCCCAACCCGATTGAATCTGGCTGCCAGAGGAAGATAGCGCTTACGCAGTTCAAATATTTTTTCGCCACGATGAAACTGCATGGCATGACCGACCTCATGAGCCGCTACCGCCACAGCCGTAAGCGATCTGCCGTTGAAGTTGTCCGAGCTTAGCCGAACGACAGGCCCGGCAGGGTCGAAGTGATCGGTATTCGGCGCTGCCTCCTCGACAGTGATGCCAGTTAGCTCGAAACGCTCTATAAGATGTTTCGCTAACTCACCACCGGTACCCGGCAATTCCGCAACCTCCTTGCTGTGCTTAGCCATAATATGACGCACCCAAAAGCTTGGTACATAGACCAAAATCGCCAGCACAGCACCAACAATCAGCAAAGGCATTATTTATCTCGTTAGATAACGCGACTGTATTTGGGTGGAACAGTTGTGCCCGCAGGCTCAGTTGGAACAATTCCGGAAGTTTGATACACCAGCTCTCGAAACCAAAAATTACAGGCCCATTTCTCGCCCTTCAGAACGGGCATGCCAGCATGCAGACTGTTCCGGTGACGGTCCGTGCTGCCCTCATTGCAATTATGAAACAGTACCATCCGCCCCTTCTTTGCTCTAATTTCCAAATCTAGGTTTGGGAAGGATGTCCCACCACCTTGTTCTACATCATTTAGATAGAGCAGACAGGTGACCATGCGTTGACCGCCCTTTTCCATGCAACGCTGGCCTCGCCCAGAGGCCTTATCCCAAGCATCGTAGTGTGCAGCGTACTGCTCATTTTCGTTATAGTGAATTACCTGCAAGGATTCTGCGTATTCGAGACCCTTGCCAACGATTTCAGCGATACGCAGAGACAATTTTTCGATAACTGCATCATAGCCGTGGGGAATCCAGCAATTGCGGCCCGAGCGTCCTGCACTCGTCACGCCGGATTTTTCTGCGCTGACCAATGCCTGCTTAAGCTTTGGCTGTGCCGCCGCACGCACATGCTCAACTTCAACATCGCTTAAAAAATTTTCGAAGACACAAACCCGTGGCTTATCGTTAACTTGATTACCGGTTTCGTAAAAGTTGCGAAGCTTCGCGGTCATCTTCAGACTCCTATTAAGGAATAAGCTCTGGTAAATTTTCGAATAGTCTCAAAAGCCGTTTAGGGTCGCGTATCGATCTCGGTGAAATGAAGCATCACCCAAGAATTGTTGCGCAACTCGCGCACGCTTGATGAAAAAGCCTACATCGAATTCGTCAGTCATACCTATACCGCCGTGCATTTGTATACCTTCGTTACTCACGAGGAAAAAAACCTCGGAGAGCTTCGCCTTGGTCATGCTAGCGAGTTCTGCAATTTCAGCCTGAGTGGTATCAGGGTCATCCAGACCAGCTAATGCCGCACGAACAGCTGACTTACAGAGTTCTATCTCACTGTACATCTCTGCGGCGCGATGCTGAAGCCCTTGAAAGGAGCCTATCAATACACCAAATTGCTCGCGCTGTTTTAGGAATTCTACAATGCTCTCGAAAACCGCCTGCATGCTACCCAACATCTCGGCCGCGATTCCAATGCGAGCAATATCCAGCACCGAATCCAGCCCATTAAAGCCCTGACCCAATTCTCCAAGAAGAGCATCCTCGGCAACGGCTACCTTATTAAATTGAATATTTGAAGAGTTACGGCTATCCACCATAATAGTGCGAGCAACGTTAAGTCCTTTGGCGTTAGCATCAACTAGAAACAACGATATCCCTTGCTCGCCATCAGTCTCCCCGGATGTTCGCGCAACAACAATTAGCCTGTTCGCAATATGCCCATCGAGGACAAACGTTTTGCTGCCATTCAGACAGTAACCACCGTCAATCTTCGTTGCAGTAGTCGCTATCCTGCTTGGCTTGTGGCTCGTGTGTTCATCGAGCGCTAACGCTATGAGTAGCTCACCGGCGACAATTTTCGGAAGTAAGTCTTGCTTCTGTGTTTCACTCCCAAGCTGGACAATAGCAGTAGCCCCGACTAGCACAGTGGAAATTAACGGAGAACTAACTAGGGTCTTTCCTGTTTCTTCCAATACAACACCAAGCCCGCCGTAACCAAAATCGAACCCACCGTAGGCCTCTGGTATAGCCATTCCTGCCCAACCGAGCTCGATCATTTGCGACCATATCATCTGGTCGTAGCCTTGCTCATCTTTGCTATCACGCAGTCCCCTTAGCACTGAAACTGGCGCATTTTGCTCGCAGAAATTCTTTGCCGAGTCTTTCAACAATTGCTGGTCTTCACTTAACACTAACGCCATTATTCAAACCTTCCTTACAAGTAACATCATTCGATGCAGACGACTATTTCTGCGCCAAGCTTAAAATATCTGGCAAGCCCAACACGCGCTTGGCTATTACATTTAACTGTACTTCTGAGGTGCCTCCCTCGATGGAGTTCGCCTTGGAGCGCAGCCATTCACGAGTCAACTGCAACTCCTCATCATTAAAGCCCTCGCCTTCCCAACCTAGACCCTGGCTTCCGATTGCCTGCAACATTAATTCGTAACGTCGTTTGTTTAATTCACAGCCATAGTTCTTCAGCATGGAGGAAGTTGCGTTCGGCCCCTGCCCTTGCTTGGATTCTTCTATTGAACGCTTTGATGTATGAGCGAAGGCATCGGCATCTATCTTGAATTGCGCAATCTGATCGCGCAGCACCGGATCTGATAGTTTTTTGCTATCGCCACGATAGTCCATGGCGGTGCCCTCCAAGCTTGAAATGGTAGACGTGGTGCCACCGTTATCGGATTGGCCAGCGCTCAAACCGAAACCAGAAATCATCGTGCGCTCGTGCTGCAATAGACGTTTAGCTATGGTCCAACCTTCGTTGAGGCGCCCTACTAAGTTGCTCGCGGGCGCTTTCACGTCGTCAAAGAATGTTTCGCAGAACACAGACGAACCACTAATCAACTGAATAGGTTTAGTTGATACGCCTTCGCTGGCCATATCGAACAAGATAAAACTAATGCCTGAATGCTTCGGGACGTCGAAGTCGGTGCGCACCAGACAGAAGATCCAATCGGCCTTGTCGGCGTAGGACGTCCACACCTTGGAGCCATTGATGAGGTAGTTATCCCCCTGCAATTCTGCCTTGGTAGAAAGGCTTGCAAGGTCCGACCCTGAGCCCGGCTCGGAATATCCCTGGCACCAGCGAATTTCACCGCGCACGATCTTCGGTAAGTGTTCCAGCTTCTGCTGATGATTGCCGTATTCCAACAACACCGGACCCAGCATGCTGATTCCGAAGCTGTTCAACGCAGGTCGAGCATTGATACGCGCCAATTCCTCGCCCAATACGATAGCCTGTTCCTTGTCTAGACCACCTCCCCCATATTCAGAAGGCCAAGTAGGACAGGTCCATCCCTTCTGTGCCATCCGCTGCAACCAAATTTCGCTATCGGGGTTGGCAAACTCAGCATTGCGCCCGCCCCAGACAACTTCCTGTTGTACCATAGAGGTTCGCATCGACTCTGGGCAGTTCTGCTCCAACCAGGTTCGGGTCTGGCTTCTAAATTCTTGTTGAGACTGCAAGGCAATCCTCCTATCTATACAATCTAAAAATTAGATTTTTATGTATCGCAAAAAAGCTAGCCAGTAATCAGAACTTGACGCCCCTGTACCTTACCCGCCTTAAGATCTGCTAATGCCGCAGACACTTCGGACAGCGCTCGTTCTTGTATTTCGATTGGTGCGATCTTACCCGCGCGCACCAACTCCATGAGCTCACTCATATCTTGCAGCGTTCCCACGTAGCTGCCTTGAATAACGCGCGCATTCATCGGTATGAATGGGATAGGCATATTTAATGCGCCGCCAAAGAGCCCGACGATGACCAACATGCCGCCCTTACGCAGGCAGCCTAGGCCATAATTCACCGACGCTTCTGCGCCAACGAAGTCTAGCACCGCGAACGCACCGCCGGTTGCCTTACGAAGCGCTTTCACAGTCTGCGGATCTGAAGAATTAAATGTACGTGTTACGCCAAGCTCCCGCGCTGCTGCTAGCTTTGACTCGTCGATATCGACAACAATCGGATCGATACCCATGGATGAGATCGCGATCTGAATTGCCATCATACCCACGCCACCAGCACCGATGATGACCACGGCGTCATCAGAATGAATCTCGCCAACTTTCTTTAAAGCACTATAAGCTGTGAGACCGGAACAGGCATAGGTTGCTGCCAGAGAATCAGACACATTCCCTTTGTCGAACAAATAACGACTGTGAGGAATAATTACATGATCAGCGAAGCCGCCGTTGACTGCGATGCCTAGAGCGCGACCTGGCGTACAGAGCTGTTCTTCACCGCGTTGGCAAGCTGCACATTCGCCACAACCTATCCAAGGATAAACTACCCGGCGATCACCAACCTGTACGCCCTGAGCATCAGGCCCCATAGCGACAACTTCTCCAAATATCTCATGACCCAGCACCATGCCCTGCCGGCCAACGTTAAGTTGCTTGTCGTTGCCAAGATCAAAAACACCATCGTGCAGGTGTATATCGGAGTGGCATACACCACAGGCGATTGTTTTAACCAACACCTCGGTACCTTGAGGGACAGGCGTCTGGGATTCTACTGCTACCAGAGCCGCACCGGGCGAAGCCGTTTGATATGAAATCATGTTGTAGTCTCTTTTAATAAACCCATTTAATTGATAATGAACGTTTGAAACTCCTTAACTAGCAGTTCTATCCATTATCCGGTTCCCACTGCGCGAACGTCTTTCCTTCTTTCGCTAATTTTTCTAATAGCGGAGCTGGCTTCCAATACATCTCGCCATCGCGCTCTCTGAACTCACAGATCTTATCGTAGACATTCTTCAGCCCGACTTGATCGGCATAGTGCATTGGCCCACCTTTAGCAGCTGGGAATGCATAACCAAACACATAGACAACATCGATGTCGCTAGCACGCTGAGCAATGCCTTCTTCAAGGATCAGTGCGCCTTCATTGATGAGCGGATAAAGACAACGCTGCAAAATTTCTTCGTCGGAAATATCTCGTTGCTCGAGATTTAACTTCGCCGCCTCCTCCTTGATCATCGACTCGACTTCCGGGTCTGACTCACGACGCCTAGTCTCTGGATCGTATTTATAGAAGCCGGAGCCAGTCTTCTGGCCGTGCCGGCCCATCTCAACTAGCAGCGTACCCATACGATAGAGTTTTGGGTCGTCAGGTAGATCAGTGCGTCCCTCGCGTGCCTTGTAGCCAACATCCAGACCTGCTAGATCGCCCATAGCCAAAGGGCCCATCGCCATACCAAATTTTTCTAGCGCTGAATCGACCTGCACTGGTGTACAACCATCCATTAGCAACATCTGCGCCTCCCGGCCATAGCCACCTAGCATGCGGTTTCCGATGAAGCCGTAGCACACTCTTGATAGCGCACATACCTTGCCAATCTTTTTGCCGATTTTCATAGAGGTTGCTAAGGCATCGTCAGCAGTCTTCTCGCCACGAACAACTTCCAATAGCTTCATCACATTAGCGGGGCTAAAGAAATGCAGGCCCAACACGTCCTGTGGTCGTTTAGTAGCAGCGGCAATCGCATCCACGTCTTGATAAGAAGTGTTTGTCGCTAGGATTGCACCTGGCTTACACACTGCATCCAATTTCGCAAAAATCTCTTTCTTGAGCTCTAGATTCTCGAAAACAGCTTCGATGACTAAATCGACATCGGCTAAATCTGCGTAATCAGTTGTACCAGTAATTGTACTGATCAATTGCTCCATCTTGTCCTCAGGAAGTTTTCCTTTGGCCACGGTAATAGCGTAGTTCTTGCGAATGATCTTCATGCCACGCGCAAGCGCTTCGTCATTGATCTCTACCATGACAACAGGAATCCCTACATTCGCGAAACACATGGCAATACCGCCGCCCATAGTGCCGCCGCCGATGATGGCAACCTTCTTAATGTCTCGTAGCGGAGTATCTTTAGGCAGGTCTTTAATCTTCGCAGCTTGACGCTCGGCAAAGAAGATATGGCGCATAGCGGCAGACTCTGGAGAGGTTACCAATTCACGGAACAATTCTCGCTCTCGCTCTAAGCCTTCATCCATTGGCAGATTCACCGCGGCTTCAATGCACGACACGATCTTATCTGGAGCTATCTGCCCACGGGCGCGCAGGGCAAGCTTCTTTCTAGCTGCGTCGAAGAAACCTGGCTCAATAGTTGAAGCATCGATAGTAATGTCGCGAACTCTCTTTAATGGAGCGCCGCAGACCACCAGATCATTTGCATACTTAATCGCTGCCGCGCGCAGATCATTCCCTTCAACGACTTCATCCACTAAGCCCATGCTATTTGCCTTCGCCGCCGCAATCGGGTTGCCAGTGGTGATCATATCAAGTGCTACCTTCACCCCAGCTAATCGGGGTACACGCTGTGTTCCGCCGGCACCTGGAAGAAGGCCTAACTTAACCTCAGGCAAGCCTACCTTTGCTGACGCAATAGCGCAGCGGTAGTGACAAGCAAGAGCAACTTCAAATCCACCGCCCAGCGCCGTGCCATGAATAGCAGCGATTACTGGTATCGATGAATTCTCTATGGCAGAGAGCACTTCTGGTAAACCAGGCTCCATCGGCGGCTTGCCAAACTCTGTGATGTCCGCGCCTGCGATAAAGGTTCGGCCCTCACAGCACAGCACCACCGCCTCAGATGCATCTTCGGCTGCAGCATGTACTGCATTTAAGATGCCCTCGCGCACTGCTTGTGAGAGTGCATTCACCGGCGGGCTGTTGACACTAATTACGCCAATATTTCCAACTAATTCATAACTAACGACATTCGACATGTTTAATTCCTGTGTTACTGATATGTGTGTAAGGGGTACTACTCACTACTTTTTATTTATTCCTGCTTATCCCTAGTCGACTCGCTCAATAATCGCGGCAACACCCTGGCCGATTCCGATACACAGACTTATAGCTGCATAACGGCCACCGGTTCTTTCGAGCTGACGCATCGCGGTAATAGCGATTCTCGCACCTGATGCTCCCAATGGGTGCCCCAACGCTATCGCGCCACCATTTGGATTTACACGCGAGTCACTAAAATCGACTTCCAACACCTTCAGGCAACCCAGAACCTGCGCTGAGAATGCCTCGTTGATCTCAATGATATCCATATCCTTAAGTTCTAAGTTTGCACGCGCCAGTGCCTTGCGAATTGCGAACACCGGGCCTAGCCCCATGACTCGCGGCTCAACACCGGCAACCGCACCTGCGACGATGCGAACGCGCGGCTTGACAGAATATTTTTCGCCAATAGCGGCACTGCCCACAATAAGTGCTGCCGCCCCGTCATTAATACCACTCGCACTGCCTGCAGTGACCACGCCATCAGCAGAAAGTGAACGCAGCCCAGCCAGAGCTGCGAGAGAAGAAGATGGTCGTGGATGCTCATCGGCATCGACCGTCAAATCCGGCTTCTTTCGGCCTTGGGGCACGTCGATAGCTATGATCTCATCCTTGAAAAAACCGTCGGCTCGAGCTGCCTCGTACTTGGCCTGAGAGGCAGCGGCGAAGATATCGCTGTCTTCTCTGGAGATATCCAGATCGCTAGCAATATTATCTGCTGTCTGTGGCATCGTGTCGTTTCCGAACTCGGCTGCATACGCGGGGTTTGTGAATCGTGCACCTAGAGTGCTGTCTGCGATTTGCTGCCCGCGATCGAATGCGGTGTGCGCCTTGGACATAACGATTGGCGCACGGCTCATGGACTCAACGCCGCCTGCGAGAAATAATTCGCCCTCGCCGGCTTTGACTCCCCTGGCCGCATCTAACGTTGCCGCTAAACCCGAGCCACAAAGCCTATTCACAGTTAATCCGGCAACGGACGTTGGCATACCAGCTCGCAGTGAAGCAAAGCGCGCAACATTGCGGCAGTCTTCACCAGCGCCATTGGTATTTCCCATGATGACATCTTCATAGGCAACTGCTTCGAAGGCATTTCGCTCAACAACCGATTTGATTGCATGGGCTAGTAAATCATCTGGACGAATTGGAGAAAGCGCACCGGCATGTCGACCGAAGGCGGTACGACCACCGTCATAGATAAATGCATCGCGCTGAAAATTATCAAGCATGTTTCACTCTCACTCTGTTTTCGTAGGTAGGTAGGGGAATAGTTTTAGGACAGAATCAACTACAGCTCATTCTTACTGAAACTTATCTACTTCTATTATAATTAATGCGAGGCCATTAGGCTCACTCGCTCTTTTGGTATTGGCTCTCCTGAATCCAATTCCAAACCTCTCTGTGCCGCGGTAAATACCCCTATTACAGACCCGAGGTCGGTCATTCTAGCATAGCCATTCGGCCTAGGGTATTAGGCTGAACTCCAGCAATTACGCCGCATGCAGTCGCTTCCAGCAAATAATTATGCTAGTTTAAAGCCGATACCTCCTGAGCATTCAGTCCCTGCGATACAATCACACCACAAGGGCGAAGTTGCTCAGATTTTGGCTACACGACTAATTCAAGAACTCAGGCAAAAATTAAATGATACGAGACCCAGAAACATTCAAACAACTGGTCGATCTAGTCGAACGCTTCGTGAGCGAGAGATTGATCCCCGCCGAAAACCAAATGGCCGAAGAGGGGAAACTATCTGAGACGCTACTCGAAGAGATGAAGAACCTCGGCCTGTTCGGCCTGACCATTCCAGAAGAATACGGCGGCCTGGGGCTGACCATGGAGGAAGAACTCCTCGTCTCAATGGCGCTTGGTCATACCTCTCCCGCTTTTCGCTCTATCTTGGGAACGAATAACGGCATCGGATCTGCAGCTATCGTGTTCGCCGGCACTGAGGAACAGAAACAGAAATACTTGCCCAAGTATGCCAGCGGTGAATGGGTGAGTTGTTTCTGCCTAACAGAGCCCGAAGCTGGTTCTGATGCGGCGTCACTGAGAACCACCGCAAGGCGCGAGGGTGATCACTACATACTCAATGGAACGAAACGGTATATAACCAATGCGGCAGTAGCCAACACCTTTAACGTCATGGCTCGAACAAATCCTGACATCAAAGGCGCACGCGGCATCTCATCTTTTATAGTAGAGAAAGGCTCGCCAGGCATCACTTTAGGGCCTATCGATAAAAAGATGGGGCAATCTGGCTCCATGACCTGCGACGTAATCTTCGAAGATTGCCCGGTCCCCGCGGCAAACATCATCGGCGAGGAAGGCACGGGGTTTATTACCGCGATGAAAGTGCTAGACCGCGGCCGCCTGCACATAGCAGGCGTGAGCGTTGGCGTAGCCAAGCGCCTTATCAAAGACGCACTGGACTATGCGATGCAGCGCAAGCAATTTGGCGTACCCCTATCTGACCAGCAACTCATCCAGGCGATGCTTGCCGATTCACAGACAGAAACCTACGCGGCCGAATGCATGATTTTAGAAACGGCCCGCAAGCGAGACAATGGCGAGAATGTCAGTACCGAATCCTCCGCATGTAAGTTGTTTGCGACAGAAATGGTTGGCCGAGTTGCCGACCGTGCCGTACAAATACATGGCGGCGCAGGCTATATGTCAGAGTATGCAGTAGAAAGATTCTATCGCGATGTTCGCCTGTTCCGGCTGTACGAAGGCACCAGCCAGATTCAACAAATCATCATCGCTCGCAATATGATCAGGGACGCACAGTAGGTAGACCTTGAATAGCCAGAGCGTTGTACAGAAGAAAATCTATGAAGTGATTTTCGGCTACGAATCGAAGGCTGGCAGGTGGTTTGATATTCTTCTGATGCTGCTGATAATCATCAGTGTCTCAGCCGTGCTCCTTGATTCGATAGCCTCTGTGCATGCTCACTATGGAGAACTGCTCTATCAATTCGAGTTAATCTTTACTCTTCTGTTTACTGTCGAGTATGTGCTGCGACTGTATAGCACTCCCGATAAACGTGCTTACATATTGAGCTTCTACGGCGTAGTAGATTTACTCTCTATACTGCCAACCTATATCGCCCTCTTCTATCCGTCAGCGGTTTATCTCATCGTTATACGCATTATGCGTGTACTGCGGGTATTCCGAATTTTAAAACTTATTCGCTACATGGGTGAAGCGAACATGCTGTACGCCGCACTGCTGCTAGCGCGGCGCAAAATCTTCGTATTTCTGTTCTCAGTAGTCACCCTCATCATTATCTTCGGCACGCTCATGTTCATCATAGAGGGAGGGGAAAATGGCTTTGATAGCATTCCAGAATCAATCTATTGGGCTATCGTAACCATCACCACCGTTGGCTATGGCGACGTTGCGCCGCAAACTCCACTTGGGCAATTCATTGCAGCAATCGCTATGATTTGCGGTTACGCCATCATTGCCGTTCCAACAGGTATAATCGGCGCAGAGCTCATGCAGCAGGTTCAGGGTCGCGAAAAAACACCTAAAAAACACAGTAGCGAATGCGCAAGCTGCAAGGCAACGGAGCATGACTTAGATGCGCGCCACTGCAAATACTGCGGCAATCAAATACAGCAAAAATAGTCAGCAAAAATCTCAAACCCCTGTTTCGATGTCAGCAATAACACACGCTAGAATCTCTATTGCTCAATATTCTACACCTGCTTGACGTGCATTTTAGGATCATTCGATTTTACATAATTTAGCTATTTCTAATGGAACTGTGTTTATCAGTTACCTTGCAGTAAATTAGCCGGCGCATATTGATCGGTTAGAACGCGACGACTCATATCCCAATCAACTCGTGTAGAGAGACGGGCGGGATATTCGAGCAACGGCACGCCATATTTCTCCAATGAGGGAGCTAGAGACTGCGCTCGAGTAATTAGATTTCCACGAGGTGGCAACGAATCTAGCTGCGTAATTATTAGGCGATTGCCACTGGTGGGCAGCTTAAAGTTGAAGAACTCACCAAACACGCGCTGATAAGTTACAGACTCATGATCATAGAAGCGACTAGTAGAAAATGTATTCGCAACTAACACCGCATCGTCCGTCATGATCTGTTTAACTTCCTCAAGGAACTCTTGAGTCAGCAGGTGTTCGGGTATGTAGTCGCCACCAAAAGCATCGAGAATTATGTAATCGTACTTCTTTCCAAGAATGCCGGCACGTTTTACGAACACTCTAGCGTCGTTCACTGCAACGCTCATGTTCGCATTCTCTTCAAAAAAGAAAAATTCTTTCGCGACATTCACCACAGCTTGATCGACCTCAACCACATCGATTAGCGCATCGGGAAATAAGTCATTGAATGCCAGAGGAAGAGTGCCCCCGCCAAGCCCGGCAACAAGAATGGCCTTTGGCTGTGGCGTCAAAAGCAATCCCGCAAAGCTCATTTTGGTATAGCTAAATATCAACTCATCGCGGTTATTTACATCGACACAGGTTTGATTTCTATCGCCTCGATGCACATTGAATATCAGGCAACGCCGATCACCCGTTTGCACAACATTGATATCGCGATAGAGCGATTTTTCTTCATGAATCACCTCCGCTGCTGTGGGCATGTGCGTAACCGCCATCAATCCACAGAATGAAAGTAGTAGCTTAAGTTTGTTTTTCATAGCCCGAAACCTGAGCGTTTGCAGCTCTTTTTTGCAATAAATAATTGATAAGAAGAATTACTGAGCCCGCAAGCAGCAACACGGCAACGGCGCCCCAGAGAATCTGATTTACATCGAACCACAAGACAAAATAGAAGCTAGTTGCTAGCGTTCCGCCGGCACTGCCGATCGTAGAAACGAAGAACAATAAGCCCGCCATATGACCGCTGTGTTCCTGTGAGTCCACCATCAGACGCACCGAATAAGGGGAAATCATCCCAAGTATGCTCGTAGGAATGAAATATAGAAAGATAGAGGCCAGCAGTGACCCATAACGAGGATCTTCTATCGCCAGAAATATCGGTCGCATAATCGCATCTGCAAAGAGGATAATAGGGATTGACGAGATCGCCGCGCCGATAAAAAAGAGCGCGAATGTCTTTGGATTGGGGTTGCGCGTCGAGAGACGGCCACCGATTAGGTAGCCCACAGATAACGCCAACATAAAAACCGTAATGAGGCTACCCCAAACGGAAATGCTTCCACCAAAATACGGCGCCATGATTCGCGCACCCAACATCTCCACCGTCATGATGCAGAACCCGCTTACGAAGGCGACACAGATTACCACTATTTTAGGAAGGCTAATTGGATTCACAGGCTACTCTTATCGATGAATTCTAAAGAGCGGTAAAAGTACCATTGAAGTGCACGACAATGAAGGGGTTTCGCGACAAAACGCCCTTCTGCAGATGTTAAATAACTTAAACTATGCCGTGAGATCGGGAATCTGCAGGAATGGAATCGATTCAGGAAGGAGGCTAGCGGGAACCCAAGTTGCGTCCACCATCGATAGCAATTATCTGCCCCGTCATATATTTGGAGGCATTAGAGGCCAAAAAAAGCGCCAGGCCTGCCATATCCGTTGGGTGACCTATTCGACCTAGCGGGTTTTCTTTTTCTATCTTGTCTCGGAATTTACTCAGGGTATGATCCATCATCTGACTCTCAAATGGCCCTGGTGCGATTGCATTTACCGTAAGGCCTTTCGGCGCCAATCGTACCGCCAAATTCTTAGTGAGAAAGTGTACTGCCGCCTTACTTGCTCCGTAGGCAAAATTGTCCATAGATGAAACACGAAGTCCGTCTATAGAGCCTATGTTGATAACTCTACTCGGTTCCTCAGGGCTTGAATCTTTACAAAGTAAGGGCATTAGGTCGCGAGTGAGTGTGAATATCGCCTTTACATTGATGTCCATGACCTTGTCATAGCCTTCGTCCGGGTATTCTTCGAAGGGAGCGCCCCACGCAGCACCTGCATTGTTTACAAGTATATCGATCTTCTGTTCGCGCTTTTTAATTTCATTCACGAAAGTGTCTCTACCTTCTTTGGTAGATAGATCCGCTGGAATAGCAATGCACTCTCCCTGCGCCGATAGTTCTTTGGCTGTTGCCTCACAAGCGTCGGCTTTACGAGCAGTAATATAGGTTTTTACACCATTGGCAACATAGCCCTCAGCGATCATCGATCCGATACCTCTGGAGCCACCGGTGACTATTGCCACCTTGCCTGTTACTGAAAAGAGTTCGTTGATGTTGAAAGTCATTTTTATTCCTAATTCTAATAACTTACAAAATTGAAAGTCATTCTGATTCTTAATTCTAGCAATTTACATATAGGGCTGTTCTACAACGCGCCGATAGTTAGAGTTCTTACGTTTTTACTTCTCCAGCCATAATCAGCTCACACATCTGCTGCAGGATATGGGTTTTCTTAACCATCATCGCGAAGCGTTTGTCCTTGGTGAGACCCTGATAATAGCGATAGTAAATCTGCTGACCGATGACCGCGAGCCTAAACAGGCCGAAACAAAAGTAGAACGGAAAGTTATCTACCGCAATGCCCGTCTTTTCTTGGAAGCGCGCGACTATCTCCGTGCGGGTAGGCGCACCTTCGATATCACTGGGCATCGTTCTATACTCGCGAAAGAAGTCGGGATCCCCTGTTTCGACCCAGTAACCAAGAGTACAACCTAAGTCCATTAGAGGGTCACCAACGGTAGCCATCTCCCAGTCTAGAACACCAATCACGTTCAACGGATTCTCAGCGGAGAAGATCGCATTATCCATCTTATAATCGTTATGAATAACGCTAGCCTTACCACTCTGGGCCGGCATATTGTCGTGCAACCACTGCATGGTTGAATCACAGTTAATCGTGTCCGGCGTTACCGCATCGGCCCAGCGCTTGCACCAGCCCTCTACCTGTCGCTTAACATAGCCTTCGGGTCGGCCGAAGGTGTCGAGCCCGGCAGCAACAAGATCAACTGAGTGTAGCTCGCTTAGTACGTCGAAGAAATTGAAGAGCTGTTGACGAATCTGGTCCGGACTAAGGTTTAGGCTTTGCGGATATTCTCTGCGGATTACCAATCCTTCGATATAGGACATAAGGTAGAACTCGCAGCCAAGGATTTCGTGATCCTCACAGAAATGAATAGGCACCGGTCCGTAGGAATAGACTTTCTGCAGAGCCGATAGAATCTTAAATTCTCTCGACATGTCATGAGCTGATTTTACTGTGCTCCCGAAAGGTGGTCTGCGCAGCACCCACTTATCTCCCCCGCTACTCAACAGGTAGGTAAGATTGGAAAATCCTCCGGGAAACTGCTTAACCTCTAAGTTTGCCACTGCACTGCCAAGCACAGGCTCCAAGTACTGACGAAGGCAATCGAGATCTAACTCCTCACCCTCACGTATGCTGCCGGCTTGATCGACTAATTCGTTATTCGTCAAAGCGAGTTCCTTTGCTTTATCTATAGGTGATCATTTCTTGCAAACCCGATCGCTCGAGATGAGGCAAGCTATTGAATTGGGTCAAGGATACCTTTCCTTGTCCATATTTGACACGGCTCACGGAACTATTGCGCACCATCCAGTTTGTCGTAATAACTGCTTGATCGGGAAATTGCAATACTCTTTGCAGCACCATGGCTATGACGCCGCCAGAGGTCGAGATTAAGACACGCGAACCGCTGCCATGCTTGGCCATGATCTCATCGATAGCGGTATAGACGCGACTCTGAAAATCTTGCCAATATTCAAAGTTGTTTTCTTCAGCACTTGGTTCTAACTCGCCTTGAATCCATTTTGCGCAGGCAGCTTCGAACACAGTTTGAAATAGGCGCTCATCTTTTATAGGCCAAGAAAAAGGCGTATCGAAGCCCTCGCCTGCTGCATGGTCACGCAGATATACCCGCATCAGGGGGTCGCCGTTATATTCATTGAAGGCCGGATTTTCGACAGAGGCCGTCGGCGCGCCTTTGACTAAGGACAGTAACTCGTTAGCCGTCTCTTTCTGGCGCAGCAGCGTGCCGCTATAGACATGGTCGAACTGCTCGCCGACGTCCTGCCAGTGCCGACTAAGAATCTTCACTTGCTCGACACCTTTCTCGCTTAGCTTGTCATAAGATGCCTTGCCGAATGAGGCCTGCCCGTGGCGAACTAATATCAGTTCGCTCACGGCGCGGATACCCATTTACGGGGATTAGTAGAGAGAATCATGAAAAATTCTCTTAAAGCGACGCGAATCGCTGGGTGTGGTAATCGGTATTACCAAACATGATTTCCGCAGCGGTGACCGACTTAAAAAGATGGCCCACATCTAACTCCTCCGTCATGCCAATACCGCCATGAATCTGAATAGCTTCCTGACCAACTTTCTGTATCGCTCTCCCGATACGGCTCTTCGCAGCAGAAACCGACTTGGTTTTTTCCAGCGCGCTTTCGCCACCGTCTAACTTCATCGCCGCCATGATCACGATTGAACGAGCCAATTGGCATTCGATAAACATATCTGCCATGCGATGCTGCAAAGCTTGAAATGTACCGATAGCCGTGCCGAACTGCTTTCGCGTCTTACTGTACTCTACAGTCTTGTGTAACAGCGATTCCATCGCTCCAACAGCTTCAGCACTCACCGCTAGCGTGGCGCGATCAACGCCATCTTGCAGTGCCTGCAAAGCAGAGCCTGAGGTTCCCAACCGCTGTGAAACCGGCACACTAACATCTTTTAAACTGATTTCTGCAGACTTCTTTCCGTCAACATTGGCGAAAGATTGAATCGAAACGCCAGCGCTCGCCGCTTCTACCAAAAACACCGAAATCCCCTCGCTATCCGTTGCCGCACCCGACTCACGCGCCGCAACCAGCAAAATTTCGGCGTTTGAGCCATTCAAGACTGCAGTCTTGCTGCCATTAAGTACGACAGTGTCGCCCTCTACCACTGCCGATGTCTTAATATTTGCGAGATTGAAGCGACTGCCTTGTTCTGCATAGGCGCAGGCCAGTTGTAAGCTGCCTTCCATAATCTTAGGGAGTAGTTCAGCCTTCTGCTCTGCGCTGCCCTGCTCGCTTATCACTCCACCTGCAAGTACAGCAGTTGCTATGAAGGGCTCGACCAACATCGCCTTACCGAATTCTTCCATCATAACTGCCAGGTCTACGGCGGAACCGCCGAAGCCACCATCGTCTTCCTTGAAGGGAACTGTCAGCCAACCTAACTCGGCGAAAAGATCCCAGTTTTCCTGACTGAACCCTTTCTCGCTAGCAATAATCTGGTTACGTGTATCAAAGTCATAACTTTTATAAACAAATTTCTGCACACTCTCTTGCAGCATTTGTTGTTCTTCAGTGTTCGAAAAAATCCACAATAATTCCTCTTTAAATCTGTCTACAATTTCAGCTTAAAATCTACGTCGATTTACTTAAAGACCCAATACGGCCTTGCTGATAATGTTGCGTTGAATTTCATTCGAGCCACCGAATATCGATAGCTTCCTGTTATTAAAGTAGCTCAATGCTGCAGCCGCGGAATTTCCAGGGCCAACTGCTTCACCCTGAAAACCGTCCTCAAATTGCTCAGGCACAAAGGGTAGACAATTGTAGCCAGCCAAATCGACAAACAACTCGTCCATCTCTTGGGCAAGTTCTGTTCCTACAATTTTTAAGATCGAAGATTCAGGGCCAGGCGCCTTGCCTACGCTCAATGCTGCCAAGGTGCGCAGCTCAGAATATTCTAAGGCTTGAAGCTCTATATCAACTTCGGCGAGCTTCGTCTTGAAAGCTGAATTCTCTAGCATCGTGCCACCGAAACCATCGTCAGTATTGCCTGCTAGTCGCTTCAATGCAGCAAGACGACGCTTACCACGCGGAACGCCCGAAATATTCGTGCGCTCATGGGTTAGCAGCACCTTGGCATAGGTCCAACCCTTGTTCTCTTCACCAATCAGATTGTTAGCAGGCACTCGAACTTCATCAAAGAATACTTCGTTAACTTCCGCGTGACCGTCTAACAACACAATCGGCTTAAGCGTGATGCCCGGAGTCTTCATATCGATCAGCATGAAACTAATACCTTCCTGCTTCTTAACACTCGTGTCCGTGCGTACTAAGCAGAAAATCCAATCTGCATATTGACCGTAGGTATTCCAAGTCTTGCTGCCATTCACAACGTATTCGTCACCATCTCTCACGGCAGACGTCTTCAGTGAAGCCAGATCGGAACCCGAGTTAGGCTCTGAGTATCCCTGACACCACCACACATTGCTCTGTAAGATGTCTGGAAGAAACCTCTGCTTTTGTTCATCCGAGCCGTAGGCCATGAGAACAGGTGCCACCATCTTCATCCCAAAGGGAACAGGTTCTGGTGCTCCGATCAAGCCCATCTCAGTCGCAAAGATATGCTTCTCAGTTGCGCTCCAACCAGTGCCTCCATGTTCAACCGGCCAGTTGGACGCCGCCCAGCCTTTCTTATAGAGAATTTTTTGCCAGTGCACTAACTCATCTTTGCTCAGACGAATGCCTGCATCTACCTTTTCGCGGTACTCGGCTGGAAAATCGTTCTGCAAAAACTCTCGAACCTCGTTCTCGAATTGCAGTTCTTCAGCGGTAAAATCAGCGTTCAATGTAAATCTCCTATAGGTTCCGAGCTAAAGCTACCTCGATAATCCCGCCTAGGGACTAATCGCAGCGAGTGGCGTGTTTAACTGGAATTTGCGTGTAAGAATTGAAAGTGGTCAAAGATTACCATTATTCCCAGTTCTTGATAAGCAATAATCGAGCGATTGCTCGGAATTCCACAGACTTCCTGAGCTGGAATGATGTAACACGGCTCTCTCGAATTATTTAACAACAAATCGAAATCACTCGTTGGCTTTAAATCCTCATCTACGGTATTCTTTGCCCTCTTTTTAAGATGATGTAATTCCAAGCAATAATTGGAAAAAGCAGCAAAAGCACCGACTTCCACTAGATACTCTTTAGGAGATGACATGAAATTCTCTCAATCAACCAAATTTGCCCTGCTGTTTGTTACCTTGTTTAGCCTGGCCGCTTGCAGCTCAACTAGCGAAGAAGCCGCCCCTGAAGTCGTAGCCGAGACAGAATCTGGCATTGACGCGACTACTCGCCGCGCGCAAGAGCTCGCAGCTGAAGCCGCTGCCCGTGCCGCCGCAGCCGCAGAACGGATTGCAGCAGCAGCACTGAGCACAACCGTCTTCTACTTCGAATTTGACGTGTCTGAGTTCCGCTCAGCAGACCGCGATGTCCTGACTTTTCACGCCAGGGACCTCGCCGCGAATTCAAACAAGCGGATTCGTCTAGAAGGTCATGCTGATGAGCGTGGCACTAGAGAATACAACCTAGCACTGGGCGAGCGCCGTGCAGAGGGGATTCAAAACTACCTCATCGTTAACGGCGCTTCACGAAGCCAGATCGAAATTGTTAGCTATGGTGAGGAACAACCTGCCGATCGCGGATCAAACGATCGCGCCTATCAGCAGAATCGCCGAGTGCAAATCGTTACTCCATAGTAGTTGACTATTGCTACAGCAGTACTGGGGAACGTAATAAACAGTATCAACTAGATTTTTTAGTTTAGAAGGTAGGCCGAACCCTGTGTTCGGCTTTTTTTGTCAAAATAAAAGAAAAGATATCACTACCTACTTGCTGCTAGCTAGAGAACACTCGTTGCAGCTGCCCACCTATCTTTTCTAACGCTGTCATACCAGCGGGAATCCCGCCCGCGAAAGACACGAACGCATGAATCATATCTGTGTAGCACACGTGCTCAACAACGACACCGTGTTCGAACAGACGTTTCGCGAAGGCTTCACCTTCATCACGAAGTGGATCGAACCCTGCGGTAATCACCAAAGCCGGGGGAAGACCAGAAAGATCTGCCAGCAGCGATGAAACCATGGGGTCACTGGCACGTGCTTCAGATTCCAGAAACTGACTTCGAAACCACAGCTTGTCTGCTTTGGTAAGGAAATAGCCTTCTGCAAATTCATCGATTGAAGGAAAGCCCAGTTGGTAATCGATACCGGGGTATATCTGCACCTGATAATAGGGCTGTGTAATCTTATGAAGCTTACATTGCAGCATAACGGCTATCGATATATTACCACCAGCGCTATCGCCACCAATGGCTAGGCGCCGAGAGTCGATACCTAACTCTTCACCTGAGTTCATAAGCCACATATAAACATCGAAACCATCTTGATAGATTCCTACAGATTTCGTTTCCGGGGCCAAGCGGTATTCGACCGACAACACTACGCAATTACCCAATTGCGCCAACTGCTGGGCGAGTGTGTCGTACCCATCCAGTGTGCCCAAAACATGTCCACCACCATGAAAAAACAGCAGCGCCGGTTGTAGTCCAGCAGAGAGTGACTTGGGCTGATAACGCCTA
>CALSUH010000027.1 GCA_943789485.1 uncultured Pseudomonadales bacterium | reverse complement strand
GACAGAAAAAGATTTTCATTTGATGTACGACAACGAGGCAAAATACATCTACTACTATTTGTTGAAATAGATCTCAACAGGTTTACTCCGATTCATTTTGTACTGTAATCGCGGGAATCCCCTGCGAGTCTACCAGAGCACTAATTAGAATAGGCCGGCAGCATACTTGGCAATCCTCAATATATTCTTGTTCGGGAATAGAGCAATCCACTAGCAATTGAATTGATTCACCGCAAGAGGGGCAATAGGTCTCGACATTTTCTTGAAGAAGCATATTAGCTCACCTCGGTGATGAGCGGCCTGCCAGAAAAATAAGCGTCCAGGTTATCTATTACGAGCTGGCCCATTGCCCTCCTTGTTTCTACAGTAGCGCTGCCAATATGTGGCAGTAATACCACGTTGTCCAGTTCAAGCAGTTCTTCAGGGACATTGGGTTCGTCTGCATAGACATCCAGACCTGCTGCAAAAATACCACCTGCATGCAAGGCTGATGCTAGCGCAACTTCATCGACGCTAGAGCCCCTTCCTACATTGATGAAGATTCCAGTGGGGCCTAGTTTTTTCAAGATGTCTGCATTGATGGCGTTTTTGGTGCCTTCGCCCCCAGGCAATATGCACAGCAGAATGTCAGAAGCCTCGGCTAAGTGAGCTATGCTGGAATGGTAGCTATAGGGCAAGTCTTTCGGACTTCGGTTGTGGTACGCAACTTTAGTCCAAATGTGATTGCTCGGCTAGCAATTTCCTCACCTATCCGTCCGCAACCTACTATCCCCAGAGTCTTACCGGCTAAGCCCATTCCGAAGGGGAGCGGTCCTTGCGACCATTTTTTCTCGCGTACAAAACGGTCGGCGTTGATAATGTTTCTGCTGGTCGCCAGTACAAGGGAGATAGCAATATCCGCAACTGCATCGTTGAGCACATCAGGAGTGTTACTGACGCGAATATTTCTGCCGCGAGTTACCTCAAAATTTACCCCGTCGACTCCCACGCCGAAGCAAGCAATGATTTTGAGAGAGTCCAGTTCATAGATGATTTCATCGACCACCCACGAGGCGGTGGCTATGGCCTCACACTGTCCCTTGGAAGCTCTTGGATGAGCCTTTTCTTTTCAGGGGAGGATAGCTCCCATAGATGATGTGTCTGAAATTTTTCATCTAATTTTTGAATAGTCTCAGGGTGAAATTCATTCGCTATGAGTACACTGTGTTTGGGGGTCATAAGATTATCTTCTAGATAGGTATTCGGCTATTGAGTGTATTCATTCGAGTGCCTTGTGCGCAATAGAATCTTTTATTTCTCAATTGGTTGCAACTGCTGAGTATATTGCTTAGATTAGAGATTCTTTGATAAACCATGTAACCTCTACAGTGCTATCAACCTCGACCTATCAATACTCATTGCCTATTCTATCCGGCGTTAGAAATTGAAAAACCATCTTCAGAACCTCCCCTCAATTGATAAGCTTCTTCAATCAGTCTCGCTTTCGTCGCAGATAGATAAATTTGGCCGCAAAAGTGTCAAGGATGAAGCAAGACGCCGAATCGACAATCTGAGAGAGTCCCTTCTACAAAAAGAAGGTAGAGCTTTGATGTGGGTGTCCGAGCCAGATTTTCTCGAAGAATTCTGTCAGCAAGTCGCTAAAGCGATCGAGGCGCAGTTTTCCAGCACATTGATTCCGGTATTTAATCTAACAGGCACCGTGATCCACACGAACCTGGGTAGATCTAGTCTCCCCGCGGAGGCGGTGGATTCTATGGTCACGGCAGCAACTCATGCCACAAACCTTGAATACGACCTGCTAAGCGGAAAGCGGGGCGATAGAGATTCACACTTAGAACGCGCCATTTGTGAGATGACCGGCGCTGAGGCGGCGACCGTTGTGAATAACAATGCGGCGGCCGTGCTGTTGGTGCTCAATACCTTGGCATTGAACAAGGAGGTTATTATCTCTCGTGGGGAACTGGTTGAGATAGGTGGTGCCTTTCGTATACCCGATGTGATGGAGAGTGCGTACTGCACGCTGCGTGAGATAGGTACGACTAATCGAACGCACCTGAAAGACTATGCGGCGGCGATCAATAGCGATACCGGCCTGTTGATGAAGGTGCATACCAGCAACTACGAGATCAGGGGCTTTACCAATTCCGTTTCGGAATCTGACTTGAGTGAGTTATCTAAAGAGAAGGGTATCCCCTTTGTCTCGGACCTGGGTAGCGGTTCGTTGGTCGATCTGCGCCAGTTTAACCTGCCTTATGAGCCTACGGTTAAAGACACCATCGACATGGGCGCCGACCTAGTTACCTTTAGTGGGGATAAGCTGCTTGGCGGTCCTCAGGCGGGCATCATCGTGGGTAAGCGCGAATTGATAGAGAAAGTTAAGAATAACCCGCTAAAGCGTGCCCTTAGAGTCGACAAGATTACGCTGGCGGCGCTGCTGGCGGTAATCAATATCTATAAAGACCCAGACCGGTTGGAGTCTCGTCTGCCGATGTTGGCGGACCTCGCGCGGCCCGTCGCTGGGATCGAGGAGGTCGCAGCAAAGGTGATAGCCGCTGTCAGTGAGCGTCTAGCAGGTAGGGCATTGGTAACCGTGCAGGCCTGTAAGAGCCAGATTGGGAGCGGTGCACTGCCTTTAGACCTCATGGAGAGTCGCGGGCTGTGTATTACGCCGCTAGCTGAGAAGGGCAAGACTGACGATGCCTTGCAACGCTTGTCCTTGGCTTTTCGTGCCTTACCGAAGCCGGTTATAGGGCGGATCTCCGATGGACGCTTGCTCTTTGATCTGCGCTGCCTGCGCGATGTGGATGGCTTTCTGGGTCAGCTGGATAGCTTGGCTGGCTAAGATTGATTTTCGTTACCGTCGAAATTCAAACAATTTTCAGTGATAGCTGGCTGATAGCTACTTGGCTAGGTATTATTCCTAATTAAGTCAGTAAACAGCTTCTTTTGTAAGCAATAACCAGTAGATAAGATAAGGAATACCAAATGTTTAGTCATGTAATGCTAGGTGCCAATGATGTGGAAAAATCCAAATCCTTTTATGATGCCATCTTGGGCGCAATAGGCTACGAGCCCGGTGTAACCGACGATAATGGTCGCGTTTTTTGGATGAATAAGACTGGCATATTCTCTATTAGTAAGCCCATCGACGGCGAGCCCGCCTGCCATGGTAATGGCAGCACACTTGGCTTTAGTGTCGAGAGCATCGAAGCAGGGAATGCGTGGCATGCTGCTGGTCTTGAGAACGGAGGAACAGACTGCGAGGATGCACCAGGACTGCGTGAGGGAAGCTCCGGCTCGATGTTCCTAGCCTACTTGCGTGACCCATCCGGCAACAAGATATGCGCTTTGCACAGATTGTAGATCGATAAAATTTGAGCAGATAAAGAGATAGCGCAGCATGGAAATGGAAGAATTAAACGAGTGGGTCAATGCCTATATTGAAGTCCACAAGAGCGAAAATTCGTCGAACGAGGATCACTCATGCTATTGGGCGATCGAAAAATTCGCGGATATGGAAATGGACCACCCAGATCTAAATTGGGCGGCCATGCTGCAAATTATCTCTCTAACGACAGCTGATACCGTGATACAAAGCCTCGCGGCAGGGCCTCTGGAAGAGCTGGTCGAATTGCATGGTGTTGAGTACATCGATCAGATCGAGAAGACGGCACGAACTAATTTGAACTTTCGATTGGTGCTGCGTGCACTCATAGAGACGACCGACAAGAATATCTGGACTCGTATACTCCGGGCTAGGTCGGACGATTGATTGGGTGGGATAGGGCTTGGGGTGCAGCGGATCGATACAATCAAACGGGTCAATCAATCAAAGGGGTCAAAGTACTTTGATTCGGGCGCTCACGTGCCATAATCAAACTACTCTGACCCATTTTATATGCCCTCTTCATCATGAAAGAAACTGACCTCTATCTCCCTTTAAAAAAATTTCTTGAAAAACAAGGCTACGATGTTAAAGCCGAGGTTGAAAATTGCGATGTAGTTGCAGTTAAGGTGCCCGCCGCCAACGAAAAAGCACCACCGCCCACTATCCTTGAACTAAAACTGTTGCTTAATCTGGAAGTGATTTTACAAGCTGTTGACCGTTTGATATTGAGTCCGCTCGTTTACATCGGTGTGCCCAATTCTTGCGGTGCGCTCAAAAAGGCGAAACGCAAGCGTATTGTTAAGCTCTTGAAGATGCTTGGCTTAGGTTTGGTCGCAATCAATCTCAAGCGGAACACTGTCGAGATTATTGTCGACCCCACTTCCTACCAGCCTCGCCAATCCAAACCGAGACAACAATGGCTTATCGATGAGTTTAAGGCGCGAGTTGGTGACCCAAATCTGGGCGGAGCCTCTACCAAAGCAGGGCGAATGACGGCCTACAAGCAGCAAGCCATCGAAATAGCGAACTACCTGAGTAAACACGGGGCTACCAAGGCCAGCGATATTGCGAAGAGTCTAGAGGTTCCGAAATCCAGGGCCATAGTCTATGACAATCATTATGGCTGGTTTCAGAACGTGTCCCGCGGTATCTATGATTTATCTGACTTTGGCAAAGCTCTGTTAAATGAGAAAAAACAGGCACCAATAACTTAATTCGTAGGAAGATGGTGCGGTATTCGGCTAAATATTAGTTTTGAATGCCCTTGTTCTCTCTAGCTCTAGCGCAAATGAATTATCTAGGGCCGCCAGTTAAGTTAGTAACTCCCTTAGCGTCCCAAATCTCTTCTCCCCCCACACCCGAGTCAGCTTAACAGCTTCGCTTTATCTCGATACTGCTGCTGAAGATAACGCTTATAAAGCTTCCCGTTGTCCAAGCGCGGCAATTCTTGCAAAAAATCAATGGAGCGCGGCACTTTTACTGGTGATAAAAATTCGCGCAGCCAAATTAATAATTCTTGCTCTATTACTTTTCCATCAACAGGCCATTGTATTGGTTGCACAACCGCTTTCACTTCTTCACCAAACTCAACATTGGGTATGCCAAACACCGCCACATCGGCAACAGCGTTGTGGAGAATTAGTTGATTTTCAATCTCTTGAGGATAAACATTGACGCCACCGGAGATGATCATGAAATCCCTTCGGTCACTGAGGTACAGATAACCGTCGTCATCTAGATAGCCTGCATCACCCACGGTGCCCCAGCCTTCAGGCGATATACAGGCGGCCGTTTTTTCGGGTTCACCGTAGTAACTGAAATCGCCTATACGCTCTGCAAAATAGACTGTACCTATTTCTCCATCTGGCAATTCCTGACCTTCATCATCAAGAATCTTAATACGGCAACCCAGCGGTGGACCCACTGAGCCAGGATGATTCAGCCATTGTTCGGAGTTCAGCGCGGTAAATCCCATGCCTTCGGTGGAGCCGTAGTATTCGTTAATAATTGGCCCCCACCAAGCAATCATCTGATGCTTTATTTCAACCGGACAGGGTGCGGCGGCATGAATAGCCACCTTATGAGAACTGAAATCGAATTGAGTTCTGAATTTTTCATCTAAGCGCAGCATGCGGATAAACATGATCGGCACCCATTGGCTGTGGGTGATCTGGTATTTCTCTATGAGCTCTAAACTACGCTTGGCATCAAAGCGCTCCATAATGATGCTAGTACCACCTAAGTGCATAGTAATAGTGTTATAAGTCAATGGCGCGGCGTGATAAAGCGGCGCCGGTGACAGATACACGGTATCCTCACCAAAACCAAATTTAACTCCCAGCGTGGCTGCCGACGGAGTCATAACTTGAATAGATTCACCCACTACGCGCTTGGGTAACACGCCTTTGGGTCGACCCGTGGTGCCTGATGAATACAACATTTGTACGCCACGTTCTTCGTCGCTTATGGGTGTATTTGGCTGTGATTCCAGAGCGTCCTCGAATGACTGGTAGCCATGGGACGTGCCGCCAACCATAAAGCAATCTTGAAGGCCATTGCAGCGACTGCGAATATTACCAGCCAAATCACCGAGCGCAATTGAGCTTATTAATACTTTGGCTTCGCAGTTGTCGACAATATAGGCAATCTCATCCTCACGTAAGTGAGTGCTGATTGCTGTATAGATTATGCCAGAGCGCTGAGCAGCCCAAACAACTTCCATAAAGTGACGATTATTCTCCATATGGATAGCTATGTGATCGTCGGGCTGCAAGCCTAGCGAGCGAAACAACTGAGCAATCTTATTCGAGCGCTGCTCTAGTTGTAAATAGGTCACCACTTCGCCGCTGCCGGCCATAATAAAGGCAGGTTTATCAGGAGTGGATTTAGAGAAATGACTTGGATGCATAGATTGAACTCTGTATTGGTATTGGTTGTTTGCCGCAAGGGCTATCTTGTTTTCGGAATTATTCGGCCAGTTCGTGATTAGCCTCTGGTGAGAAATAAATGAGATAATTCATTCTATAAGATTCTGTCAGCAATTAACAAAGCTACCCTAGTATAGCTCTATCAGGCTGGACGGCTTTAGTAATCCGTTTTGCTCGACGTTATAGCCTGTGCAGAACTCAAGAATCAGAATCGTAGTTGAATTGAGGCGTTGCTCTTCGATCAGAGCTTATGGATCGAATTCAGCTAATTGAAGCTATGAGAATGTGTGACAACAACTAATCTAAAGTGGCCGCCGTGTTAAAATCAAGTCCTGTTAGAGTGTTTCGTAAGTGCGCTAAATACAGTGTTGAGAATAGTTGTAGAAGTTTCTCCGTGCTGCTTGGCAAACGCTAGTAGCTGCACCTATGCGGTGTTAAGGGGGTTCATCGCCTGCCAGATTTGGTTTGACTTTCGCTAAGATGACTTAGCATGAGCTATTCACTAGGTAGGCTCTGATAAACTCTCCAGTGACATTGTGGCTTTGGTATCTCCCTCAAGCAAGCAGGTGCCAATGGGGCGTTGATCTGAAGCAAATTTCGTAACTCAGGAATTTGAATATTACTCAGTAGGCGCGGTTGGGCTTGACCCCTCTGTCTAGTTTGTCTATTGTGTCGCCACCTGCGTCAGGTGCCAGTTCTGGAAGCAATTCCAGATTGGTTAAACGGGAAGTTCGGTGAAAAACCGACGCTGCCCCCGCAACGGTAAACTTACTCGAGTTAGTATTAACGAGTAGGTGAGCCCGACACCGGCCTGAAACAGACTACGTCATTGCTATGCAATGACACCAACGATGCAGCGGAGGGCTCATCGGTAGTCGGTTTCTTGCCTAGGCATCCTACCCTCTACTTTTTGCCTCTCCCTCATGAAATGTAATTTTCATCGAGGTCTCAATAATGAAAGTACTAGCAGTTACAACCTTCTTGGTGGGCGTTTGTCTGAGCGCGTCTGTATTACCTACACTGGTGCAGGCGCAGACATCAGGTGATAGCGCTGCTGAGGAAATAATCGTGGTAGCCAATCGCATTGGGCAACCGCTCAGCACGGTCTTGGCAGCAACTACTGTCATAGACAAAGAAGCCATTCGTCAGTCTCAAGCACAGAATCTTGCAGGCTTATTAGCCGGAGTACCTGGCATGCAGTTCTCGCCTTCTGGCGGGCAGGGCGCGCAGACGAGCCTATTCATGCGCGGCACCGAGTCGGACCATACCTTGATCCTGGTCGATGGTGTGCAGATGACAACCAATAGCGGGCCGGCAGGCCGATTGGAATTCATTCCTCTTGATCAGATTGAACGCATCGAAATTGTGCGTGGCCCTCGATCCAGCGTGTATGGCTCGGAAGCCATCGGCGGCGTCATAAACATATTTACTAAACCGAATGTTCAAGAGGACTTTAGTGGATCGGTGAAGGTGATGGCGGGCACTGAGGATAGCAGTAATGCCAACATCGGCCTGCAGGGACGAGTCGGCAATACCAGCTTGTCGTTGAACGCCTCTCAGCGAAAGACAGAGGGCATTGATAATAGTCAGCGCGGCAGTTCAGATGATGACGGTTATGAAAACGATTCGTTCTCACTGTCTGCTTCGCATCAGTTCAGCGAGATTTTCAGCCTGTCCTCTACTTATTCTAGTTTTGAGGCGCAATCCGACTATGACGATGGAGTGGTAAACACAGACAGCCAGCAATTCAGCAGTACAGTAACGGCATCGCTTACCGAGCAGTGGAATTCGAATCTTATTCTTGAGAAATTTGAAGAAGGCAACATGGATGCTGGTGCTTTCGGGCTTACTAACAGCATTACCAAGAATAAAAAGCTAAGCTGGCAAAATACTTACACGGTTACTGCTAGCAACCTATTTTCCTTTGGTATCGATCACCAAGAGCAGGAGTTACGTTACTCAACCTTCGGTGCGCTGCAAACTGACACCTCACGTGATAACGATGGTGTGTATGGTGTGTATATTCACGAGAATGGCCCCTTGGACTTCACGCTTTCGCTGCGTAACGACGACAACGAACGCTTCGGTAATCACAGTACTGGCAGTATCGCGGTCGGTAGTGATTTCGGTGAGTCTGTGCGGGCCTGGGTAAGCTATGGCACGGCATTTAAGGCACCGAACCTGATTGACCTGTATGTGGATTTCCCATCCTTCTTTTTCTTTTCGAACCCGAATCTCAAGCCGGAAACTGCCGAGAGTATAGAGTTAAGCCTGCAGGCTGAGGCCTTGGGCGCGACCTGGCAGTTGAATGTGTTTCGCAACGACATCGATGACTTGATCTCGACCGACGCGACGTTCACCTCCTTGGCGAATATCCAACAGGCTCGAATCGACGGCATGGAGGCGACTGCAAGTTCGACCATCGCCGGCTGGAAATTTGATGCTGCTCTCACTTTGTTAGATCATGAGAACCGAAACACTGGGGTTAATTTGCTACGCCGACCAGAGCAGACGCTTTCGCTGAATATCGCTCGAGAGTTCGGTGCGTTCGATCTCGCGGCCAATCTATTAGCGCAAAACGAGCACTTGGATATCGATCCGGTTAATTTTGGCAGCTCGACCGTGGGTGGATTCGGAATTGTGAATTTGATTGCTGGCTATCGATTCAATGATGAGCTTAATTTGCGGCTGCGAATCGGGAATCTGTTAGATAGGCAATATCAGATTGTCGATGGATTCAATACACAGGATCGTACCGCACAACTTTCCCTGAACTTTTCGTTCTAACGATTTTAGTAGTTCAGTTATGTTGATATTTTTATCAGTAATAAGTAAATTTCTTACCTGCTACTTATAGTAGTGATTGGTGCGGTATTGCGGCAACCTGCGAATGTCGCACCTGTTAGCGCTCTAGGCTTGTTCACAGGAATTTATATTCGAAAGCAGGGCATTCTGTTGCTGCCCTGACAACGTTAGGTGTTTAGAGTGTGTTGATCATGACGGGCCATCTGGTGTCGGCGCTATGCGGTCGCTGCCTTGTGCGCGGACTAGCGCTGTCTACTCGTCTTACTGTAGCTGCAGCTGTACCGTCTCGAGAATAGAGGTATACTGATACTCGCTTAGTGCTGAATTTTTCCTAGAGAGATAGGCTATGAACCTACATTTTATGAAAAAGGCTGTTCAAATTCTATTGACGCTAGTTGTCGCCAATATCTTAATCTTCGTGCCGCTCTACGGCCAATCCGAAATCACAGCCACAGCAAATGAAGCTGAAGCTAAGACTCCGCAGGTGCTTTTGAATGACCTCGAGCTTCATGAGCGTGCTTTGTATAAGCTGTTCAATACTCTCAATAGCTCGGATGCGAACGATATAACCTGCTCAGCAAACCCCACCGAGAATGCCGTTGCTTTTCGTCAGCTTTGTAAGCCAGTGTTTCTAGAAAAAATTAGGCTTGAGGTTGATGAAGAGATCGCGAACAGCGCTAACATCGAAGTTGGATTACTGGCGCGAATTCGCAATGCCTTCCAGTCGCCTGAAGAACGCGCAAAGCGATCCCTTGAAAAGAAAGCTTCTGTACCGATCAAACGCCTACAGCAGGAGATGGAATCACTCGCTAAGGTGCACCCTAATCTTCTCGCGCAGTTGAATACTATCGGGGAGATCCAGCGCGAATATTTGCAAATGGTGCAAGCTGAGCGACGGAGCACCAGTTACCTCATGCGCCAGAATGAAGCATTTCATAATCATGGGGGCATTGGTCAATCTCAGCTCTCTATGCCGAAACTTACACTTTCTGCCCCTCCCCCAGGCTACACCCAGCCTACCCTCAATTATGGATATCGAGGCCCACTTGCGAATTAATTGACTAATCTGAAAAATTATAATTTTAAATCACATAAATAAAACGGTGTAATACCGGAAAATCTAGAGGCCTAGTATGTTAAAAATAATTCGAAATATTGTCGCTGCGGCCATGTTGGTGATTTTGGCAGCCTGCGCTGCTGGCAATTCCAACCCCTTCGCAGGTACGTGGGACACTATGGCGACCACTCCGCTTGGCAATCAGGAGTCTTTGTGGACAATCGCTGAAGACGGCACGGGTATGATGGCAAGCGATCAGGGCGATCAGCCTATCGATGGAATAATTGTTGATGGCAATAACGTAAGCTTCGTCGTTGATATCGATGCGGGTGGGCAGTCTCTGAGCCTGAGTTTCAGCGGAGTGGTGGAGGGTGATTCCCTTACTGGGGCATTTGGCAGTGATTTTGGTGATTTCGACGTTACCGGAACTCGGCAGTAGTCGAAGCCATCGTTAATAGAAGGATTGATAGGAGTGCGATCTCTTTTCAGGGGCGCGCTTCTTTTTCGTTTACATTCCTCGTATTTCAATGAGACCGCTATTCGTCTCGATCATGTGGGTTCGGAATAATACAAAATGCCAGCGTCTGATATTACCTCACTTATTCCCATAGCTCTCGCGTTAGGTCTTTCACTCTATACTCGCAACGTTATCGTAGGTCTTTTTACTGGCGTGTTCGTGGGCGTGCTGATGTTAAATGGGCCCAATCCATTGGCCGGCGCCGGCATCATGGTTAAAGAGCATCTGATCCCCGAGCTCACTGATAGCTACAACGCGGGAGTATTGATCCTGCTGGCGGTTATTGGCGGTTTTGTCGCTCTGGTAGAGAATAGCGGCGGCGGGACAGCCTTCGCCGTCTCCATCAATCGCTGGGTGAAGTCACGTTGGCAGGCGCAGATCGCCGCGTGGGTAGGTGGCATTGCAGTATTTTTCTCTGACTTAGGCACACCTCTGATCGTCGGTCCAGTCTTTAGACCACTGATGGATAGGTTGCGAATCTCCAGGCAGAAGCTGGCGTTTATTATCGACTCCACGTCTGCACCCGTCGCTATCTTGGTGCCTTTTATTGGCTGGGGCGTGTACATAATGAGTTTAATCTATGTGGAATACGAGGCGCTGGGAATTTCCGAGAGTGAGTTCACCGCTTTCGTTCGAGCAATCCCATTTCAATTCTACGCCTGGCTCGCCGTGATGATGGTGCCGCTACTCACGTTTCTTCGCTTTGACTTCGGTGCAATGGCCAGGGCAGAGAAGGTTGCGGAGCAAGATTCAGATGAGGACTCTAAGGCCCTAGCACAGAACAAGAGTCAGGTTCAGTACCAGGCATTCACGCACCCGAATGCGAAGCCTGTTTTAGTGTGGGCACCACTGATCGTTCTTGCTGTGGTTCTCGGGATAATGTTGGTGCCTCTTGGCTTTCCCTTCGAACAGGTCTCTGGCACAGATTTTCGGGCGGGGTTGTCTACAGCCTATCTCACTGCCGCTACACTCTTAATTGCTCTGATGGCTGCTCTAAAAGTGCGCGAGGTATTGGGTAGCATTGAGGTCTTTCTTAATGGCATGACCGGCATGACATTAGTCGCTGTGACTCTGCTTCTAGCTTGGGCACTTAGCGACATAGGAAGGATGTTAGGCGCAGCGGATTATATCGCCACGGTCGCCCAAGCTGGCTTGCCGTATTGGATGTTGCCTGCAGTGGCCTTTGTCTTGGCCGCCATTATTTCGTTTGCAACGGGTTCATCCTGGGGAACGTTCGCGATCATGTTCCCCTTGATTATACCAACGGCGGTTGCAATCGATGCGCCGCTGCATGTTTGCATAGGTGCAGTGCTGTCCGGCGGACTATTTGGGGACCACAGCTCGCCGATATCAGAGACGACCATTCTCTCTTCCACTGGCGCTAGCTGTTCGCAGATAGAGCACTTCCAGACTCAGCTACCGTATGCGCTATTCAATGGGGTTATAAGCCTAAGCGCGTTTGTTGTAGCGGGGGTGACGGGGTCCGCACTGATAATTCTGGTCGCGCTAGCGGCCCAGATTGCGGGGCTCCTAGTAATACGTCGCCTGCAGAGCTGTAGCTAAATAAAGCCGTCGCCTGTTTGCGTCACTTGAGAAACGTAGAGTAGACTGAAAATGCAAATCAATCGAATACGAGGCAACACCATGAAACTGTTTAGGTGCATATTGATGGCTGCAGCGCTTCTGTCGACTCAGGCCATAGCGCAAACTGTAGACGCACCGTTAGCACCGAAAGACAGTGCCGTGGATATGTCTTTAGCCGAACTCACGGCTGCAGCGCAGCACTTGAAGGATGCCGGCATCTCTACCAAACGCATGCTTGAAGGCGGTATCTTCAGCATCAATGTCCGGCATATTCAAGGTGCAGAGACCGCACTTCAGCACGGTCGCATTAGCGAGGTGTGGGTTATTCAAGAGGGTTCTGGAATCGTCGCCACTGGCGGTGAACTCGTAGATAAGGAAGCAGGATCTAGCGCTGGAGAGTTCAGAGGGAGTGCTATTCGTGGCGGGAATGAGCGCTTGATACAGGCAGGTGATGTTGTGTTTGTTCCGCCTGGCGTGCCACATGGTATCAAGCAAACTGACTCAATCGTGTATCTAAATATCCGTTTCGAATTGAGAGACGAAGACTAGTGGGAGTGGGTTCTATGCGTTCTGATCTTCAACAATGTTTCACACTATTGGCGTTTGTAGGCGCAGTATTGAGTTGGACATCTGTAGCCGCGGCTGAGATTGACGCGGCAGCGGTGCGCAGGGCGATGAGTGTACAGGGCAGGTTGCCTGATGACCTCGCGAGAGATAGCCGCAGTAAGCCTGCGGCGGTGATTCCGCTATTGCAGATCGCGTCTGGAGCTAAGGTCGTCGATATTTTTGGTAGCGGCGGTTATTACAGTGAGCTTCTAGCTGGTGTAGTAGGCGCTGGCGGAGAGGTCTGGTTACACAACAACGATGGTTTTGAGGCGTGGGGCATTAACGGGCTCAGAGATCGTTTTGATGAGCGGGATCCTGGGAATATCAAGCGTCATACTCGCAGCGGCATTAACCTCGATCTAGGAGAGGAGACCATGGATGCGGCCATAATCGTGATGGCGCTGCATGACATCTATGTCATTCCCAAGCGCTACAACGGTGAAGAATATGTGCCAGTAGGCAGGCCAGCCAACTCCAGGTACTTTTTGGAGCAGATATACGATGCTCTAAAACCTGGTTCCCGTTTCGTTGTGGTAGAACATGCAGGCGACCCGATGATGCAGAGTGAGGAAGTCTTTGATCTGCATCGTATGGTCGAGGCTAAGGCACGTAGCGAAGTCGAGAGTGTGGGGTTTCGTCTCGTAGAAAGTAGCGATGCGCTGCGAAACCCGAAAGACGATCGGTCCATGATCGTCTTTGATTCGGACATTAAGGGACAGACCGATCGTTTCGTACTCAGTTTTGAAAAGCCACCTAATTAGTCGCACTAGACTTCAACCATTGAGATCATTATGCTTCGTATCACTATGAAAAATTCAATCTTACTTACCGCTCTATCGGTTCTAGTTTCCGTTTGTGTGACTAACAGCTTCGCGCAAGAAATAAGAGAATCAACTGTGCCGCAGTCTGTGCGAGATATGATTCTGCGCAGCCAGGCGGACACCCAATTTGAGCAAACGGCGCGCGTGCAGATCGATGTGCAGTACGGCGACTTTCTCAGGTCGTTAGTCACTCAGCCTCTCAAGCGCAACCAAGTGGAGGCGGTATTAATGGAATTGTTTAGTGAGCGTGCGGAATTGAGTTTACGCGTTGCGCAGAATGAGGCCTCAGCGGATCAACTTAAGGTAATCACTGAATACGACTATGTACGCTCTAGGCTCGAGCCGCTGTTGACCCTGGCGGAGCTCGGCGTAATCGATGCGCAGCGTGGAGGTGCGACAGATCAGCAGCTGAAAAATGGCTATGCCCAAGAACTTTCGCGCACTACTGGCAGCCTAAACGAAGCGGACAAGAATTTGCTCCTCGATACCATCGTCAAACACATTCGTATGGCACAGGGCGAAACTGGCAGGATGGATGCGCAGAATCTCGACGAGTTAATTAAGAAACAAAGCGCGTCATTTATGCACGCAAGAATGGAGATGGAGTCGCTTTTTGATGTGGTAAAGTTGGAGCAGGTCGACGAATTTATGGGCCGTCTGCATAATAATCTTTACCGAAATCGTACGATGTCGGATCAATAGTTAGGCGTTTTCCAATTGAAAGGCCTAGGCCGGGTGGATATTCGGCCCTTGGATCTGTAGTTTTTTGTTACATGCGCTGCTTTTTCTCACTTCATTTTCTATTCAAGCTATTGATATAAATATTAATTTCTACTATTCCCGTATTTTCACCCGATCAAGGTTGAGACATTATGTCGCATAGGCATGGGGCATCTTATAAAATAGCCTTCTTTACAGAGAACTCGTTCCGACTGATGGTTGGGATCCACTGGAGAAAATTATGCGAAACCTCTCGCTGCTATCACAATTTGCCCTAACTGGACTGTGCGCGCTAACGTTGCTGCGCCCGAATGTCGTTATGGCTGATAGCCCTGTGCTGAATCAGCTCTTCCCGGAGTTGGTGAATCTGTTGTACGCCCATGACGTGTTACATGCTCGCGTATTTGAGGAAATTGAAGCGACAAACGAAGCGCCATCGGCTGCGATTGGCAAACGGCTGTTAATGGAGCAGCTGGAGGAGTTGGCCGAAGCGACGGCATCTCACTATCACTCCGCAGGTGATCATCTTGCCATGTTGGGACCGCATCGCGTGTTTGAAAGCCGCGCTGTACCGGGCATCATCGTTACTATCAATCGGGAGCAGACAGCTGAAGAGGCAGCAGAGGCGTTAGGGGAGAGTGGTGAACTTCCGGAGGTCGCCGTTGAGACGCTGAAGCGAGGTCGTGAATTCGTCGAAGAGTTGCTGGAAATTTATCTAGATGATTCCTTTGATGATAAAAAGGTCGCCGTCGATGCGGCCGTCAAGCTTTACCTAAGCGACGACAAGCACTCCGTTGCTGACAAGCCAAAATCTGATGAGCTTCTCGCAGATCATCCCTATGCCTATTCTTACCGTGTTGGGTTCCCGCAGTTGAGCGGGCTGACCTGGGCTTCGCAATGGTTAAAGATTGCAACGCTGGAAGTGGTGGCCACTGCGGCAGATCAGGAGGCAAAGATTCGTGATGTCGAGAATGTGCTACAATACTACAAAGAGAAGACAACGCGCCTTCACGGCAGCCTAGTTTCACTGCCTTCTGATATTCCAACTATTCCCGTCATAGCCCCTAACTTCTACACCTTCCATCCTGAGGCCTCCGCTATCGTAGATAACATCGAGGCGTTGAAGGTTGTGATAGGCGATGTACTGGCTTATCCCGAATTGATGGGGCGATCGGAAGCAATCGAAACTATGGTTGCTGAATACACGAACAAAGATGAGTATTTATTTAGTCATCGTGATTACTTGATCTCTGTATTGCGTGGCGGCATTTATAATGCCGGTGGGCCAGCGAGGGGCGGAATGGAAAGGCCAGATCGCAATTACTCGCGTGACCGACAGGAAAATCCGCACATCAGCAAGTTTCCGATGCCGCAGTAATGCTTTAACTAATTTGATGATTTGCAACTAGCCAAGGACGTACGCAGTGACCGTATTTAGAAGTTTAGCCATGGTTACAATGGCTCTAGGAACAAGTGTGCTCATGACCCAGGCCTTTGGGTCTTTGGATAGAGTGGGGGATTTTGCGCTGCTTGATGATCGTGGTGAATTCCATCAGATCAGCCGCTACCAGCATCGCAAGGCGGTAGTGATGATGTCTTATCATCCTAGTTGCGCCAATATTTCTGACAGCGTGAATTATCTTGCCGAGTTGAATGCTAAATACGCGGATCAAGATGTGGAATTTCTGCTGCTTGATTCATCTGGCACCGGCAGGCCTGAAGCGAATGAGAGGGGCTTAGAATTCCCACTTCTGGATGACGCTGCTCAGCTTGTGAGTGCATCGCTGCAAATTGAACAGGGCGGGGAAGTTATCGTCTTTAATCCGGAGCGGCTCTCATTATTCTACCGCGGTGCCGCCAATCACTCTTTGGATAGTACACTACAGACACTGCTCGATGGCGATGTCCGTGACACCGTCAAAAATGCTATTAGCGGCTGTGCCATAGACTATCCGGTGCGTGACAAGCTGTTAGCAAGCCCCCCCGACTACACCACTGAAGTTGCCCCGATTATTATTGAAAACTGTGCTGAGTGTCATCGCTGGGGAGGAGCAGGTCCCTTCGCTCTGGACAGCTACACATCTCTTCTAGGCTGGTCGCCGATGATTCGTGAGGTAGTGCTGAATAAGCGCATGCCGCCTATACAGGTCGACCCGCTGATAGGTCATACCAATAGTGCGCAGTATCTGTCAGGGGAAACGCAACAGACCCTTTTGCATTGGATGGATGCGGGCGCGCCTAGAGGTGACAACCCTGTTGATCCATTGGAGCTCGTCCCCACAGAGAAGGTTTTTGAATGGGAATTGGGTGAACCAGATTTTATCGTTGAGACACCAGCGAATGCGATCGCGGCTGTAGGAATACAAGATTATTTATACACAGAAGCGACACTACCATTTGATTCCGATGTTTGGGTGCGTGCATTTCAATACAATCCTGGAAAGGAAACGGTCCTCCATCATTTAATGACATTTATCTCTCCAGCCGATGAAGATTTTTGGGGCGACGAGGCTGAGAACGAAATCAGTACGCGTCGTTTCTTGGGTAGTTTTATTCCAGGCTATAACCCAGCTACCGTTTTTGGTGAAGAAACAGGCATCCTTATTCCTAAAGGACACAAATTGTCCATGCAGTTTCACTACGTGACAAATGGTCTTGCGACTACAGATGAAACATCTATTGGGCTTTATTTTTACGACGTGCCACCAGAAAAGGAATTGCTAACCAAGGCAATCTCACCACGCTTCGTGATCGAGCCTTATGATTCGAATCATGACATGGAGGCGAGTTACCAGTTCGAGAAGCCGGTGGTCGTTACGAGTGTGCGAGCGCGAATGAATTTTCGTGGTAAGAATATGAAATTTCTAGCGCAGACGTTGGCTGGTGATCAGCGCGAGGTTCTAAGCATTCCTGCCTATAACTATGGCTGGCAGCCACACTATCACTTGAGCGAGGCGGTAAATATAGACGCCGGGGATAGTATCCATGTGCGCGGCGCTTTCGACAATTCCTATTCCAACCCGTTTAATCCTGACCCCAGTGAAGAAGTTACGTTTGGCCTAGAGAGTTACGATGAGATGTTCACCGGCTACGTGACCTATTACGAAAAATAGCTATCTTCGGATAGCCATTTTTTCAGACATAGCAGCAGCTTAGTGGAACAAATTCACGTCGCTACTAATAGTCTGTTGTAGTCAAGCGAGTTGGTCCTGCTGTGTGCCCTTCGATTTTCGATATCTGCTTGCCGCAGTAAATTCCTGAATGCAACCTATCCTCACCCTAAGGACAGGGTCGCTCGTAACTGCTAGGACAGTTTCCTGAATATATCTCCCGATGCGTTCGATGTTTTGGATGCTGTCTTCGATCTGACGTTGGAAGCTGGGTCGGTCGAGATAAGCGTCAAACAAAGCCCTATCGAGTTGCTGCAATTCGAAGGCTAGTTGGCGTATATTTGAGCGTAATTTCACCGTCAACATAGTCGAAGGATGCTGGGTTCGCTATCAGCGGGACATCAGCCGAATTCGTGCTGCATCCAGCTAGCAAGAAAACGGAGATTAGGGAAACAACGGCCGAATGACTCGTTTGCTAGTTTGGCCATTGATGAAAATTACGCCTTCTCCAATTTGTAGGAATAGAGTAACGCTATAGGCAGAAAGCAAGCTTGATACTAGCCAGTATTTCTCGTTATAGATTAGGCAGAAACTGTCGGACTGACTCGCACGCCCAGATTGAAGCAAATTAGCGACAGAATCGATGCGGTTAGCATTAATATCAGCAGAGGATAGACTGTTCCGTTAAAGATCACCGCAACCATTTGCGCGGCGATGGCAGAGAAGAACATTTGTAGAAAGCCTGTTAGGCCAGATGCGCTACCTGCAAATCTGGGAAATTCATTAATCGCCGCTGCTTGCGCATTGGGTAGAGCTATTCCATTGCCGCATACGGCAAAAGCGACAGGTGCGAACAGGACAATAGGTTGATGAAAGCCCATGAGTTGCAGCGCAATTGCCAGAGAAACCCCTGTAACTCCTATGATTGCGCCTATGCTGATCATGCGGTTCAGATCCATCGATCGCCCGAAGTGCCGTGCGAAGTAGTTTCCTGCCATAAATCCGATGGGAATCATTACAAAGTAGTATCCGTATTCGTTCGGCGGGCGCTTCAATACCGAAACCATGATCTCTGGCGCGGCAGAAATAAAGCTGAAGAACTGAACCGATACGAAAGTAACGCAGAAGGCATAGCCGCAGAACGCACGCGATCGAAATAGCAGCGCGTAATTACCTATCATCGCTGCGACACCATTGAAGGGTACCGGTTCCTTAAGTGTTTCTGGCAAGATCTTGATAAGTAGCAAAGCGATCAAGACACACGCGATGGCGATTACTACGAAGACGTATTCCCAGCCCAGCCGCAGCATTAACTCTCCACCCAGCGCTGGCGAAAGCATGGGTGCCACGACCATCACCATGACTAGTGTCGCGATGACCCGTGCAGCCTCCTGTGCTGCATAAACGTCGCGCACTATGGAGCGAGCGAGCACGAGACCAACTGCTGCGCCGAAGGCTTGAATGAATCGACCCGCGATAAGCAGTTCGATGGTGTTCGCCAAGAAACAGAATATTGACCCCACTAGAGTGATCGACAGACCAAGCAGCATCACAGGCTTGCGCCCGTACTTATCAGACACAGGGCCAAAGAATAGCGTACCTAGGGCTATGGCTAGCATCGAGAGGCTGAGGGTAAGCTGTGCCACTTCAGTACTTACTTCAAAGGTCGCTTTAATTACCGGCAAGGCAGGTAATAAGATCTGCATGGCAGCAGGGCCGAGTGCGGATGTGGCCGCTAGCAAGACGATGAGTGTCTTTGATAATGAAGTGCGAGTAGGCAAAGCTATTTTCCATCAATGGCAAGTACATTGATGAGATCTTGACAGTTTAAAACTGCGAGTATTGAATTAGCGATCCAGTACGGCTTCCCGATTGCGCTGCAGAGAACGATCGTTTTGCGAGCTGAGGATGACGCTTGATCCCATCAGGATAGAACGCTGAGCTTGACTAATCTCAAAGCCTAAACCGAAGGTTTGGGTATGAAACATTTGCGTCAGTTGTTGAGCATTCCACTTGCTGCTTTCACTTTCGGCAGCGGCTATAGTGTAGCACGATAGGATGGTGCCTGTTCTTGTTTTAAGGCATATCGTTAGATCGGGAGCGGTGCTCACCTCCAAGTTCATTCCATTTACGTCTTGGGAAAAACGCGGCGAATCGGCCAGGTAGTCTGCGACTTGTTCAGAAAATTCAGTTCCGTCGTTTGTTATATCTACCGGCAAGCTTATGGCTAGGCGGCGCAGTATGCTGGGGTCTTGGAGGTAGGCGTTTTCAAACAGGCTTAGTGCCTGCGAATAGTCATTGTTACGCCAGGCGACCTTGCCCATTTGTGCGGCTAAGCGTGCGCGAAGCAAGACCTCCGCTGCTGGCAATTGGTTTAAAGCTGCAGCGCCTTCGCGCATAACGGCATCGCGATCATTGTCTAGCGCGGCAACCTCTGCCTTGTAGGAATGATAGTAGCCGGCATTGAGCATAAAGGCCCCGTTGCTATTCGCTTGCTCAATAATGTTACTCATGACTCCGGTGCCGATACTGCCGACGATTTCAGGTTCGATCCATTCGGGGATATGTACATCTAAAGGTGCGTAGGGGCGCAGTCGATTCTGCAGTACATCGAATTCGGCGAACAGTGCAGCAGCGCGACGCTCCGAACGCCACGCATTGACCTGAAAACTCAGTGCATCAGCGCGTGCAGACAGGGAATCTAAGAAATCCATCGTGGCGATCTTCTCCAGTTGGATCTGATACTCGAGCCGGTTGGCCATCATGTTGATCAGAGCGGCCATGGAGTCTTTCTGTGCGTCGTCAGCGCTATAAGAGCCATTCCGATCAGGTTGATTCAATGCTGTTGTGGTGAGTTTGATTGCGTCCTCGCTATAGCCGGCGAGCAAGAAGAAGCTCGCTGTAACGAGAAAGTGTTCAGCGCGATTCATTACGTTGACTATGGGTTCCTGCGCTTCGCGCCAAACCAGCATGCGATCGAGTGCCTCGCGGGATTCATCAAAGCGACCCTGATTCATTAGCAGGTAGAGTTTATAGATCCAGGGGTTTGCCACGCTATCTGCGTTTAGGTAGCGAGTCGCACGGTTGAGATATTCTTCTGCCTCATCCATTCGTAATAGGCTTAGCGCAACTTCCGAGGCATTGCTTAGGTAGACCGTGTCGTAGTCGCTCACCGAATCAGCGAAATTTTCATCCTCACTAACGGCGCGATCGCAGGCGGTCAAGGACTCGATAGGTTGTAGGCTTGCCAAGTTGGCCGCGCAAATAGTGTTCCAGGCGCGCGCGCGTTCCCGCTCGTTGTCGCTATTTTGTAGAACCGTGTTTGCACTCTCACGAGCGGCATCGTATTGCTTGAGCTTAATTAGTGGCCAGCCGCGAAATGACTCCATGTCTTGTCCGTAGACTTCTTCGACTTTGTCTAGGTATTCCAGTGAGAGAATCTGGTCGCCCATGAGTTGGTGTACATAGGACAGTTGGCTCAGTGTCAGGTAGTGCCATTGCAGATTTCCTGATTCTAACGCCTCTGGGAGATCGTTGTAGTTGGTGAGTTGCTCCGCACTGTTGAGGTGAAAAAGCGCTCTAGGCATATTGCCTTCGATGGTTAGCAGGACTTCTGCAAGAGCAAACTGCGCGCCGGGGGAGTTCGGTTCTTGGCGCACCCACTGCTCGCTCAGCTCGCGAGCCTTAACATTCAGATCGAGATCTAATGCATCGCAGACGGCGAGGGCGTTCGTGTCGCTAACATCGGTAAAGCCAAAACAGAGTTGGCGCTGAGTCTGAGGTATCTCGATGCTTTCTAGCGAAAGAGGACTGTCGTCTTGGGCAGAGACATTGCAAGAGGCTATGAAAATCGTAACCAAGCTGAGACTCGCGACTGTCCGTCGTGGCCACATTCTAGGTTTCGGATTGTGCATTAGGCTAGCGTGCCTCTGGCTAACTGTTCCATGGGCCCGCGCATGCAATCGATGAGTACCTTGTTCAGGTCTGCCACACCCGGAGCCAGCTCAATACGATGGCCTAGAACTCTGGGTAGTAGTAGTTCAATATCCTCGGCACTCACGTAGTCGCGACCACGCAGTGCGGCCGCGACTTGCAGGGCTGGCAGCATGAGTACCATGCTGCGTGTGGAGTTTCCTTGAAGCACTCGTTCGTCCTCGCGCAGGTTTCTGGAAATATCGACGAGTGCGGATTTGATGCTGCCGCTAATTGTGACTGCTGCGTCGATCTGCTCCCTGGCGAACAAGACTTCATCGCGAGTAACTGTAATTTTATCCGCTGTTAGATCTCTTCGCTGTTTGTACGTGTCCAGAACATCTAATTCAGATTTACGATCGATATGCTGCATCGTTATCTTAAAAAGGAAGCGATCGAGTTGTGGAGTGGGCAGTGGGTAAGTGCCTACGAGGTCAAGCGGGTTCTGCGTGGCAATAACGAAGAAAAGTGCATCGAGCGGGTAGGTTTCGTTGTCTACGGTAACTTGTTTCTCGCCCATTGCTTCGAGCATAGCGGACTGCACTTTTGGTGAAGTTCTGTTGATCTCATCTGCGAGAACTACATGGGCAAACAGAGGGCCATGTCGGAAGTGGAAAGCGTTGCTGTTGCTATCGAATACCGGTACGCCGGTGACATCTGAAGGCAGTAAGTCTGGAGTAAATTGAATGCGGCGGAAGGGTAGGATGAAGTCGGCGCGATTCTTGTTGCTGCCATCGTCGACGATTGCTTCGCCCAGCGCTTTTGCTAATGTGGTTTTACCGGAGCCAGGAAAATCCTCGAGCAGAACATGCCCGTCAGCGATTAAAGCGATGAGGGTTAGTTCGATAACATCATCGCGGCCCAGAACCTGCTGCTTTACGGCAGCGCTCAGTCTATTTACTACATCAACGGCGGCGTCGATTTGAGTATTGCTGCTTACTGCCTCAGTATCGCTGAGGCCCATTGGCTCAGCTACTTCGGTGATACTGTCTGTCATAGTTTACTCCACTTCTTTGTACGGGTTCGGGTCGTTGTTAAAGAGTTACTAAGATTATTTGCTGAGTAGCCAGGAAAAAGGATTGATCCAGGCGACGACTCGTTTCCAAGTCCGTGTATTGCGACCTATTTCTTGTGCGATTGCACTGCGTAGCTCTGCCCACTTAGCCGCATTAAAACTGTTCTTGTCTTGAGTGCCTAAGGCCAGCGCGAGATGTTGATTAGTTAATTTCTGCATGCTTGGCGCCACCGCCTGGACGCGTCGGGCAAACTGTTCGCGGCTCTCTCCAAATTGTCGATGCAAGCCAATGGCTGCGAGTTGATCTAGCATCGCTCTATAGCTAAGCCGATATTGCTTGTCTGTCGCCGCTCGGGATGGAATCCAACTGCGGTAGAACTTGACAGTATAGGCGCTAAGTAGCGTTGCTAAAATTAGCGCATACAGAACATTTAGAATCAGCTGTAGGTTTATCGCGGATGTTTGCTGTGATTGCAGGAAGTCATCGAAAGATGCGTCGTTGCGTAGCATATCGCCCAATAGTTGCTGTAGGTTGTTCTGGGGGTCGGTAGTCATATCCACTAGCGTTTGCTGTGGTGCCGGGTCAACGATTACCCAACCAATGTCACGAAAATAAATTTCAGGCCAGGCATGACCATGCACAGCCTGAATCAATAGCGACGAACCGCCGGCTTTATTACTGGCAGGAACGGCGTAGCCGATGCCTACTCTAGCCGGAATGCCTAAACTACGAAACATATAGGTGGCGGCGAAGGAAAAATGCATGCAGTAGCCAGTTAAATCGCCAAATAAGAAGGAGCCGGCCGGGTCTGTCTCGTAGGCATGCTCGTTCTTTAGGCTGTAGATGCCGCTCTCATCCAAATAAGTCTTTATTGCCCAAGCCTTGGCAAAGGGGTCACCTGTGAACTCGGGTTTTAAATCGACGATCAAGCTCTCGGCGAGTTCTTTGTAACGTGGGTCGTCGGGAAGTTCTAGGTATTCATCCCAGACCTCCTGCGACCAATCGGCTCTGCCAAGGTCGCGACCGAGTAGGTAGTTGAAGTCATACTTTGGCGCTTGCGAGTAGGTGTCATAGGTTCGCTTAAAGCGCAGGTTGTTCGGGTTCGCTGTGTTCTGATAGGCGATCGGGCTCTCTAGGCCAAACGGTGTGCGATGCGAGATCAGCATGCCGATACTGGCACGAACTGGGGTGCGCTGATTTTCGGCCTTGGGTGGTTGATTGGTCTCGATGCGCGAGTTTGTGAAGTTCTTGATCAGGTCCTGGTCCATGTCGCTGCGTGTCGTAAAGTCGAGCAGGGTGCCATTGAACTGGGAGTATGCTGATTCGCGAAAATAGTAGGAGCCGTTTAAGGGTTCATAGTCATCCCGAAAAACGACGACCGCTACCGGCGCCTCTTTGTCATCAGCATTGTTTTCGCTATCTCTGAACGGATTCTCACGCTGAGTACCATTGCCTGCCTGTTCTTGCCCAGTCAGCCCCAGATCGTCTGTTAACTGTGGTGTCGGCAGCCCAAATAGACGGACATAAAAAAGCAGCGAGAAACACAGGAGCCCGAGAACGGTAAAGTGATAGGGCAGGCGACGATGGTTATTCTCGATCATTAGCAGAGCAGCGAGGGAAAGAACTGCGCCGCATCCGAATGCCATTAGAATCGAGGAGGGATCAATGCCTCGGGTCAACGCATAGTCACCGATAAGGAAGGGGCGATGGATCATGCCATTGCGATGTGCAGACAGGGTTATAACAAAGGCTATAGCGACAAAAAGTATTTCAATGACGGCGCCATAGTTTGTGCGCTGTGCGAGGACGCGCAAGAAAACTGTGAGTGAGGCGCTGATTGCAAACCACCTGATGAACTCGCCGGTGTTGTAAGAGAACATCGGTGAAGCAAAACTCGAGAGCAGCGAGGTGCTAGTGACGAGTGATGCGAGCCATAGACCCACGAGTAGAAAGCTTAGACTCATTGAATTAATGGTGAAGGTGCGTAGTCGCTTTAAGGGGGATCGATGAATGCCAAGGTCGATCAAATAACAGGCGAACAGGCAGCCAATGAAGGAGGCGACGGAACCGCTGACGACGGTTAGGGACAGGCTTAGCACCCAATAGCTACTGGCTATAATTGCCGCGCGCAGACTAGTCGGCAAGAAATGCCTTGTCTTTGCTGCCTTGTTGCTTGTTCTGTTCAGCGTCATTGTAAGTGCTCGATTTATAACTGCTTAATAATCAATAAGTTATACTTTTTTAAGATTCTGATCGAAACTAAGTCCTGTTTTTCGGTCCACGACTACGGTTGATTCTACTAGTTGCCCCAGAGCGGTCAATAACTTAAGTAAATCGGCTCTGGAGCCCCCAAGTTCGTTACCATTATCTCTTGTTGGATCATCTTGCAATAAGAGACGTTGCCACAGTTTCAGCTGTTCGGTTTCATTGAATCCGTCGGTTGCGAGTACTAGGGAGAAACGACCGGGAAAACGAGAGATTGTTTTCTTTAGTTGTTCAAACCAAGGGGCTAATTCTGCTGCCGCAAATACGATGCAGTGCGCACCGGCCTGACCCGCGCTTTTTGTTAAGAACTCATCGAGACCATAGCCTAGTGGTTTATCGATAGCTCTGGATTTTGCAATGGCATCTAGCGCAGCGGGAAGCGTGTTCGCGGGTATCTCGGAGCCATCGGCAGAGAAAGCCCAGTCGTCACCTAGTGCGCCTGTCTCTAATGCAACGCGGGCGACGGCGGCAGCGGCTTCATCGTTGTCGCTGCTTAACAGATAGGCGACAGTGCGATGACTGTGGAAGACGCTCTTTTCGGCGAGTCTAACGTTTAATTGTCGGTTGCGAGCGTACACTTTCCACATGATATTGCGCACCGAGTCCCCTGGCACATAAGGGCGGATTTCCATGCGGTCGCCATCGGGATCACCGGAGGGATTTGGTATGCCATCCTCCGCAGTTAACGAGCGCAGGAGCGGTAGAGGTTTTACTGTGTTGATTTTTGGTAATGCGCTGCAGGAGATGTTCTGTTTCTGTTGCCAGGAATAACGACAGAAACCGAGCACATCGGATACTGTAAACAAGCGCGTAACGTGTTCTGTCTTACAGCGCTTCTCTGGGACGATTTCCTCACAAAGCTTGCCATCGGCGGTAACACGAATTCTTGTCTCTATGAAGTCGGGATAGATTACTCGCCAGCTGAGTTTGACCAAAGGGAAGTAATTAAGTGCGCGAAGAAGGAAACCGGTTTCATTCGGATAGCCGGCTTCGACCTTTATCGGCTCGATGCTACTGGCGAGTTGATCGAGGCTTATCCGCACTCGACGTTGAATAAACACGCCGCTAACAACACAGCAGAATAGGCTAAATATTAGGATAGCTAGAGCACAGATAGCTAGAGAGAAAACGACTAAGTCCATCGCGCCATAGCCGTACACTTGCAGAGCATAGGCTGTTAATAGCAATGTTATTAACCCCTGCAGCGTGAGGGGAAACAGCGCGATCAAACGCCTACTCAGAGATATCAGTAATGAACTGTTGGGATTAAATTGAATTTGAAGTCCGGATAGCATGAATGGTTTGCGAGTTAGCTGAGCATAATGGCGTGATACTTAGCTAGGGCGCTCTAGCTAAGCCCGTTGAATAGGACCTGAACGCCACGGCTAATCTTACACCCAATAGCAGCAGCTATAGCTCCAACTATAGCTCCAACTATCAGAGTTAGACAGCAACCGTGACTACTTGTTGCATTTCAACTGCACTACTGAAATGACTGTCATTAGCATCCACGTAGCTTAGGCATCAACTATCTGCATGCCCTGTGCGTTGTATCTAGTGCCTTCAACCTGGTCGGCTAGCTCATCCAGTGAGGCTATCACGTCAGCACTTAAGGTTAGTTCCATCGAGGCAAGATTCGTTTTTAGGTTGGCAAGCTTCGTGGTGCCGGCAATCGGCAAGACATTATCTTGCTTCGCTACTACCCAGGCCAAGGCAATTTCAGCAGCGCTGATGTCTAGTGATTTGCCTAGATCCAGTATCTTGTCGACCAGTATCAGGTTTGCAGAATAGGCATCGCCGCTAAAGCGAGGTTGCATGGATCCTCGGAAATCGGTCTCAGAAATTTTGCTGTCGCGTTTGAAGCTGCCAGTGAGCATGCCGCGACCTAATGGGGAGTAGGCTACAAGGCTGGCGCCTATTTCCCGACAGATAGGCAACACATCTTCTTCAATCTTGCGGCTGAAGATCGAATATTCGGACTGCACCGCCGTTATAGGGTGTATGGCTTGCGCGCGGCGTAAGGTGGCGCCGGATACCTCCGATAGACCTATTGCGCCAACTTTTCCCTCGGCCACGAGTTTTGCCATCTCGGTGACAGTTTCTTCAATGGGTGTATTGGGATCGACTCTATGCAGGTAATAAAGATCGATGTGATCAGTTTGCAGTCGATTGAGAGACCCTTCCACAGCCTTTCTACAATTTTCCTTAGAGCCATCCAAGCCTAGCGGCGCGCCTGTATCAGGGTCGCGCAGGAAACCAAACTTCGTAGCGATGCGAACTTTGTCGCGTCTATCAAAGAAGGCCTTACCTAATAAGGCCTCGTTGCGGCCAACTCCGTAGCCTTCTGCAGTGTCGAAGTGATTCACACCCAGATCGATAGCTTCGTGTAGAAGATTTATGGCAGCCGACTCTTCGGTTGGAGGTCCGTAGAATTCGGAGAGACCCATGCAGCCCAAACCAATCTGAGTGAGCTTGATATCTGTGAGACCTAAATTTTTTTCTGCCATGAAATTTATCTTTCTACTGGTTGAGTCTAGTAATTAAAATGCTGTGTCTTGTCGCTATCGATTAACTCGATTCTCTATCAGTTCATCGACAACAGCGGGGTCGGCAAGCGTTGAGGTATCGCCTAGGCTCTCAAGCTCGTTCGAGGCAATCTTGCGCAGGATGCGGCGCATGATCTTTCCCGATCGCGTCTTGGGTAGTCCGGGCGCGAATTGAATAATCTCGGGTCTTGCAAAGGCGCCGATTTCTTTAGCAACAAATTTCAGTAGTTCTGCGCGTAGCTCTTCGGAAGCCTCGCTGCCGGTCATTAGGCTGACATAGGCATAGATGGCCTGACCCTTAATATCGTGCGGGTAGCCGACGACTGCGGCCTCGGCAACGGTTGGGTGCAGTACCAGCGCGCTCTCGATCTCGGCGGTTCCAAGTCGGTGGCCCGATACGTTAATCACATCGTCGACACGGCCGGTTACCCAGTAATAGCCGTCGGCATCGCGTCGGGCGCTGTCGCCAGTGAAGTAGTAGCCGGGATAAGTAGTGAAATAGGTGTCGATGCAGCGCTGGTGGTCGCCGTATACGCTTCTAATTTGGCTGGGCCAGCTGTTACAGAGGACGAGATTGCCTGTAGCCGCGCCTTCTAGCTCCTTGCCATCAGCATCGAGTAGCGCCGCCTCGACTCCGAAGAAGGGTGTTGATGCTGAGCCAGGTTTTAAGTCAGTTACACCCGGTATAGGTGTAATCATGATTCCACCGGTCTCGGTTTGCCACCAAGTATCGACGATAGGGCAGCGCGCGTCGCCTACAACATGGTAGTACCACTCCCAGGCTTCCGGGTTTATTGGTTCGCCTACTGAACCTAATAATCGTAATGAAGATCGCGAAGTCTTTTTAACCGGATCGTCGCCGGCGGCCATCAATGCGCGAATCGCAGTAGGTGCAGTATAGAAAATATTTACTTGGTGTTTGTCGATGACCTGCCAGAAGCGTGAAGCGTCTGGATAAGTAGGTACACCTTCGAACATTAGCGTCACGGCGCCATTCGCGAGCGGGCCGTATACGATATAAGAATGTCCAGTTACCCAGCCAACATCGGCAGTACACCAATAGACGTCGTCCTCGTGATAATCGAAGACATACTTGTGAGTGATGCTTGCGCCAAGCAAATAACCGGCGCTCGTATGTAGAACACCCTTGGGCTTACCGGTTGAGCCGGAGGTATACAAAATAAAGAGAGGGTCTTCGGCGTCCATGAGCTCAGGCTCACATTCGCTAGCTGCTGCCTCTGTGGCTTTGAGATAGCAAACATCACGCTTTTCATGCCAAGGGATGTCAACATTGGTGCGGCGTACAACGAACACAGAATGTACATTCGGGCAATGCTCGAGTGCCTTATCGACGTTTGCCTTCAAGGGAATAGTCCGCCCGCCGCGCACACCTTCGTCGGCAGTGATAACGCTCTGGCAGTCGGAGTCTAAAATTCTGTCTTTAATGGATTCAGCAGAGAAGCCGCCAAACACCACGGAGTGCACGGCACCGATGCGTGCGCAGGCCAGCATTGCATACGCGGCCTCAGGAACCATCGGCATATAGATGCAGACTCTGTCGCCCTTGCTGACGCCTCGTGCCTTAAGGGCATTGGCGAGCTTGCAAACCTCGGTATGCAGCTCGCGATACGTTATCTTCTTGTCTATCTCAGGCTCGTCGCCTTCCCAAATGATTGCAGTTTGTTCGCCGCGTCGCTGCAGATGCCTGTCGATGCAGTTATACGCAACGTTTAACTTCGCTCCCTCAAACCATTTCGAGTCGGCTGTGGCAAATCCACCGCTGGTGACTTTCTTCCAGGGCTCATGCCAGTGCAGCAAATCCCCAGCCTGTTCAGCCCAGAAGTCTGCCGGTGCCTCTATAGAGTGCTGGTACATTTCCTGGAAGCTGTCTTTGTCCAGGTAAGTGTTACTAGTGTCGGCGTCTGACACTGGATAGATTTTGTCTTTTGACATGGGGCAATTCCTTATTTGCTAATGACTAGCAGCGCTAACGTTGCTGAATTGGGCGCTAGGGTCTCTAAAAATAGGCGTGAATTAGTATGCCTCAAAGCAACTTTACGGGCAACTTGAAGGTTGCTACAGCCCTTTATTGGCGGGCCCTAGGTGAATGGGAAGCTTGCTTGCTGGAGTCTAGGAACGTTGTAATCGGATGTTGTCGATCAGACGACTTTTTCCGATGAAGACGGCGCCAAGAATCGCGATAGGCTGAGTATCGGTAGTGGGAGCTTGCAGCGACTGTGAATCACAAATCTGGAAGTAGTCCAGTGTCAATGAAGCCTGTTTCAATTCTTTTTTAGCATCATCCTCGAGCTGCTGAAAATCTGTATTGCCTTGCTGAATTTTTTCGGCACAACTTTGTAGGCATCGATACAAACTTGCTGCTTGTTCTTTGTGTTGCGGGCTCAGGTAATTATTGCGAGAGCTCATTGCAAGGCCACTTTCTTCGCGATGCGTCTCAATGCCGTGTATCGCAATATCGAATGCAAGATCATGCGTGAGTTTTTGAATAACTAAAAACTGTTGGTAATCTTTTAGTCCGAAGAAGGCGGCGTCTGGTTGAGCGATGTTGAATAGTTTTGTTACGACAGTAGCCACGCCTTCGAAATGTCCTGGCCGACTATTGCCGCAAAAGTTTTCAGTTAGACCTGGCACATGTACTGAGGTCTGTTGTTCTAGCCCATCGCCATAGATTTCTTTGACGCAGGGGAGAAACAGGCAATCACAACTCTCGCTGCGTAGGCTTTCGCAGTCCGCTTCGAGAGTGCGTGGATAGGCGGATAGATCCTCATTCTCTGAGAATTGCATGGGATTGACGAAAATGCTGCAGACGATGAAATCGTAGCGTTCCCTTGCCCGCCTTACTAGCTGCAGATGACCCTCATGTAGATTGCCCATCGTCGGAACCAGAGCAATAGATTTACCCTGTGATCGTGCAGTCTTCAGGGTTTGCCGTAAGCCCTTGATTTTCTTTTGAGTTTGCATAGAGGTAGTAGCTTAAAAGTGGCTAGGAGTGGCTAGTTAAAGCAGTGCTCATCGGCAGGGAACGACTGAGACTTCACTGCCTGCACGTAGGCTTCGATGGCGCCGGGTATACCAGTCTTTGACTCGAGTAAGAAGTTCTTCACAAACTTCGGTGAGATCGGTGAGACACCCAATACATCATGCAACACCATGATCTGTCCGGTGGTATCGGGGCCAGCCCCTATGCCGATTACTGGAATATCTAAGGAGTCGGTAACGGTCTTGCCTAAGCTACGTGGTACACACTCAAGTAGTAGGGTGCTGGCTCCGGCGTCTTCTAATAGTTTCGCTTCTGCTATTATTGCATCGGCTTGTTCCGTATCACGGCCCTGAACATGGAAGCCGCCGATTCGATTAACAGACTGCGGCGTGAGGCCCATGTGCGCACAGACAGGGATGCCGCGTTCGGCAAGTAATTTTGTTGTATTCTCGATCCATGCTCCGCCCTCTAGTTTCACCATATGGGCTCCGGCGCGCATTAGCGCGGCAGCATTCTCCAGAGTTTGTGTCTCCGAGGCATAGCTCATAAAGGGCAGGTCGGCTACCAGCAGAGCACCTTTGTTGCCGCGCTTGACGCACTGCATGTGATAGATCATGTCAATCATCGTTACTGGAAGAGTGCTGTCATGGCCTTGCAACACCATGCCTAATGAGTCACCAACAAGAATCACCTCGACTCCGGCATCGCCGAGGATGGAAGCAAAGCAGGCATCGTAGGCAGTCATGCAGGCGAATTTTTCGCGACGCTCTTTGATCTTGAATAGCGTGGTGAGGGTGATATTTTTGATGTGTACTTGAGTGCTCATGGCTGCTTCTACTAGCTAAATCTGAAGGATCAGTCGGGAAGGGGATAGTAAGGCTAGAAATGGGAGTATTCAAGCCAAACCTGTTCCCAATTCCTGATCTCGATGAAACCAGTGTATCCTGCTTCCTATGGATTATCAGTTATCTCTCAATGTTCGCTGTGCTTTAGATCTGCTAGAGATTTGCCCGGCATACACGCAAACTCCGATTGTGGAAATTTCTCCGCTCAATAACATTCGACTATTGATTAAAGATGAAACAAACCGCATGGGGCTTGGCTCTTTCAAAGCCTTAGGTGGAATTTATGCTGTGGCTAAGTTTCTACTTGAGCAATGGGAAAAAGAGAATGGCAGTCAATTGCCAGCTGGGCGACTAACTGATCCGGAAATTCGAAGTTGGAGTAATAAGTTTACTTTCGTCTGCGCCAGTGCGGGGAATCACGGAATTGCAGTGGCAAAAGGCGCTGAGCTATTCAATGCAAATTCTCGAGTTCACATTGCACACCCTGTTCCAGCCTCTTTTGCTCAGAGGCTGGCGACGCTAGGAGCAGTGGTGATTCGGTCAGGTGAAACATACGAGGAAAGTATGGTTGCTGCCATGAATGACAATTCAAATGGAGAGACCTTACTCGCTGACAGTTCTTGGCCAGGCTATTACCACCTACCGATGCTGGTCATGGAGGGCTACACGGTTATCGCTGAAGAAATGCGACAAGTATTTTTACACGAAGACAACTGGCCTACACATGTATTTCTTCAAGCAGGGGTTGGCGGGCTGGCAGCGAGTATGGCTTATGAGATTCGCAAAAACTGGAAACAACAACCCAGCATTGTTGTAGTGGAACCTCTGGCCGCGCCTTGTCTTTTTGAGAGCTACAAGCGAGGACGCGTGACTACAGTTAGTGGTCCAATTTCTTCCATGGGCAGATTAGATTGCAAGGAACCTTCACTTATTGCATTCAAACTACTCAAAGAGCTCGCTGACGATTTCGTTTGCGTAAGCGATGAGGATGCTCTAGCAGCCGCGGATTTCTTGGCTCAAAATAAACTCGCTACCACTGCGTCTGGTGCTGCAGGCTTAGCTGCAATATTGTCAAACGCGAAGTTAGATATCACAATCCCAGATAACTCGACCTGCTTGGTAATTGCGACTGAAGGGAGTAGCTAAACATATGAGTTTAGTGGATCAAAGCCTGATTGATGAACTAATAAAATTTCGAAAGATGCTGCATCAAAACCCAGAGTTAGCATTCGATGTCGACAATACCAGCGCACTTCTTGCGAAAGAGTTGCAGGAGGCAGGCCTGGAGGTAACAACTGGCATAGGACGAAATAGTATTGTTGCTTCACTGAATAAGGGCAGCGGGGTCAATCCCATCGGGTTTAGAGCCGATATGGATGCGCTTCCTATAACTGAAGCGAATACGTTCGGGCATGCTTCCAATTCACCCGGCAAGTTTCATGGTTGCGGCCATGACGGTCACTCAGCCATGTTGTTGGGCGCAGCAAAGCTATTGGCGCAAGCAAATGATCTAGAGCGCGAGATTCACTTTATTTTTCAAGCGGATGAAGAAAATGGCAATGGTGCACAGGCAATGATTGAAGCAGGCTTATTTGATAGGTTTCAAATGGACGCGATCTATGGATTACACAACCTCCCTGGATTAGCCGTAGGGTCGTTTGCAATTAATCCCGGGGTTTTCTGTGCGTTTGAAGACAATTTCGAAATCTCTGTTCTCGGCAAAGGAGGGCATTCTTCCATGCCAGAAAAAGTCATCGACCCTATTGTTATCGGTGCAAAGATTGTCTCTGATCTTCAGAGCATTGTGTCGAGAACGATCCCGCCCTCAGAACATGCAGTTGTCTCTGTAACCGATTTTAAAACTGACGGTGCGCGGAATGTTATTGCAACTGAAGTCAATATCACTGGCGATTGTCGGGGGTTTGAAAAACATGTAAGCGAATCTATCAGAAATCAAATGGAAGCTATTGTCCGTAACAACTGCGACGCTTATGGTGCTGAACATCGCTTCCAATATTCAACATCTTTTGTGCCGTTAATAAATAGCCCAGAACATGCTGCAATTTGTGCTGCCGTAGCAAACGCGATACCCAGAGCAACGGCAGATGCCCAGTATGGCCCGGTTAGTTTTTCTGAAGATTTCGCGCAGATGCTTAGCTGTAAACCCGGCGCTTATATTTTGATGGGTAATGGTGAGGAGCATGATAACTATGCACAGCCTTTGCACAATCCTTCTTATGACTTCAATGACCAAGCATTAGGCTTTGGTATTGAATATTGGTGTGCCATGGCGCGATATTTGACCTAAAAAAGCAATTTGTACCAATTACTTAGGAAAATTCAGAGCACAGTTTAGTTTGTGCTCGATCACTCAGTTCGGCAATCTTGTGCTGATCGATTATGCAAGAAATTACCTGTCTGGGTATGCGCTAATCAATAGCTTATTGTTATGTCTAGCCCGTATGTGAAGCCCTGCATCAACCACACCACAAGACGATGCGCTGGTACTCTTATCGCGAAAACTTCAAGCTTAATTACGAGAGTTTGGGCCTGTTAGAACTTGCTGCAAACGTATCCGCTGACTACCTTTTACTACGCTGTGATTTAGTTTATATTCGTCGATTTTTTGAAGATACAAAGTAAATAATTCGTCGCGGTTATGCGGGTTTTCTCGAAGCGGATCAACTTGCCATGGGATGTTGTAATCACATAAATAATAATATCTTGTAGAATTTTTCTGTTTGATGCTGTTTTCAAACGTAGTAGTAATCCAGGGGTCACAGTGCCCATACTTAACTTCGCTCCAGATCATAATAACTAGTAAATCCGTGTCGCAAACTATTTTTTCTGGGAAATGAGAAAGAAGTGCTTGTTCCTGTTTATGTTGCTGCTTGGCGATTCTCAATAAGTCATGCTGCTGATAAATTTTTTTCTCAGTGAGATAGTCTCTGGCAACTTCTGAAACAAGAGGGCTTTTCCAGTAATCAGAAAGCTGGCTTGCGAGGGTAGTTTTACCAGAAGATTCGGGGCCCGTAATAACTAATATTTCAGTATTCATTACAATAACTCTTATGCCATGAAGGGGATTTCTAACTAGCTAAGCTCGTGAAGGCTGTAGAAAACTATCTTTTTATAAAAACCTATGCCAGCTGCCAGACTATTCCTTGGCAACTACTATGCCCAGCTTTATAACTATTTCTTTTCAACTATTGGTGCACCTAATGGTATACTGGCCTAGTTCCTTAGGGGTGGTCAATTGATCTGAGATTCTGGTTAAAGCCAGTCAACCCTAGAACCTGATCCGGTTAGTACCGGCGTAGGAAAAGGATGCGCACCACATCTCATCACACGTCCAATTAATACCGGGTCTCTAAAATTAATTTTTGGAGAGACTCATGTCTAACGTTCGTCGCACACCCTACTTCACCTTACTGTTGCCAGTCTTGCTGAGCCTCACGCAGGGTCTAGCTGCTGCCGCAGAAAATACTATCGAAGAAATTGTCGTTACCGCCGATTTTAGGGCTAGAAGCGAGTTGGAGTTGGCAACCAGCGTCACGGTGATGACTGAAGCTGCCATAAAGTCTAGGTCGGCTCAACATTTTGAGGAACTGGTGAATGTCATTCCCAATGTTAACTATGCTTCTGGCTCCAATCGCGCACGGTTTTTTCAGATTCGGGGCATCGGTGAGCGCAGTCAATTTGTCGCGCCTATCAACCCCTCGGTTGGTTTTCTAGTGGACAATGTGGACTTCAGCGGAGCGGCTACCATTGCCACCATGATGGATGTTGAGCAGGTTGAAGTGCTAAGAGGACCGCAGGGAACGAGATACGGTGCCAATGCACTGGCTGGTTTGATTAACGTCAAGACCAATGATCCCCAAGATCAGTTTGCAGCGAACCTGAGACTCGGCGCTGCGGATTACAATACACAGACGATTTCGGCAATGGTAACCGGACCGGTGACCGAAGCTGTTAGCGCACGATTGGCGGTGGGAAGTCATAGATCCGATGGCTACTATGAAAACTCGTTTCTGCAAACGAAGAAAAACAATGCACAGGACGAGATGTCTGTTCGGGGGAAATTAAGTGCAGAAATCTCCGCCAGCTGGAGACTGGACCTTTCTCTATCCCACGTAGATATCGACAACGGTTACGATGCATTTACTTTGGACAATTCACGCACCACGCTTTCTGACGAACCTGGGCGGGACCAGCAAGAATCTCTCGCATTGGCAATTGACAGTAGCTGGCAGCTGGAGAATTTTGATTTAAAACTCATACTAGGTCTCGCTGACTCAAATATGGAATATGCTTACGACGAGGATTGGACCTTTGCAGGAATACATCCGGATGGCTATATGTCTCGGGACAGTTATATCCGTGATCGAGAAACCCAGAGTCTGGAGCTGAGGTTTATATCGAATGATAGTAGCCGGTTATTCTCCGATTCTACCGATTGGCTGTTCGGCGTGTACGCGCTCAATAGTACTGAATCATTGAGACGGGAGTACACCTTCCTGGCTGCGGACTTCCGCAGCGATTACGACTTCAGTACGGCGGCTGTCTTCTTCCAATTGGATTCTTCGCTTAGAGAAAAACTGACTCTCGAAACAGGGCTAAGAGTCGAGAGGCGCGACACGAGCTATAGAGACTCAGAACTACTCGGCTTCTCGCCTGCCGAATCTCTCTGGGGAGGTCGAATCGCTGCCAAGTACCTTCTGAATTCGAATACCATGGCCTACGCCAGCATTGCCCGGGGCTATAAGGCTGGTGGCTTTAACACCGATGGTACATTGGATGCGGACTTGCGAGAGTTCGGCGAAGAGTTCCTGATTGAATATGAGTTGGGAGTCAAATCGAATCTACTTGAGAACAAATTACACTTGAAAGCCGCCTTGTTTCACGATGACAGGCACGAACAACAGGTAAAGAGTTCCACAGGAAGAATCCGTGCCAACGGGAGTACAGAGTTCGTCGATTTCATAGGCAACGCGGCCCAGGGGACGAATAACGGTGTTGAATTTGAAGCGGTGTGGTATGCCTCAGAGCAGCTGGGTCTAACAGCCAGCTTAGGGTTGTTGGATGCTACCTTCGATTCTTTTATCAATTCTGAGAATCAGGATCTGTCCGGGCGTGATCAGGCTCATGCGCCGGGCTATATGGCGCATCTTGCAGCTGATTATAATCTAGGTGCCTGGTCTCTTTCCGTCTCACTGGATGCGAAAGACGATTTCTATTTTTCCGACAGTCACAGCGTGCAAAGCGATCCCTATGAATTGCTGAATATGAATCTCAGCTATTCTGGCGAACGCTGGAGCCTGAGTTTTTGGGGGCGTAATCTTACCAATCAAGACTATGCCGTTAGGGGGTTCTTCTTTGGAGAGTTCGGTAATGATCCAAGAAAAGGCTATACGCCTGAACCCTATCTTCAATTCGGTGAGCCTCGAATGATCGGAGTTAACTATGAATTACAGTTATGAGGTGCAGTTATGAAAGCTTCAGTTGATATTAGTCTCTATCCATTGGCAGATGAATATATTCCCGCCATCAAGGAGTTTATCGAGAGGGTGCAGCAATATCCCGAGGTCGCGGTGGTACGCAATGATCTGTCGACGCAGCTGTATGGTGACTATGAACAGATAATGGATCTTTTGAAGATCGAGGTTAGGCTAAGCTGGGAGAAGTATGGCAAAAGTATTTTTGTTATCAAATTCTTGAGAGACGATCTCCGGGGCCTCTCTAGTGATTGAATTCTTTAGCACTGTCTGGGATCAATTTTTGCGGAACTCGTTGCTGGAATTGACGGCAGTTGTGTTTGCGATTGTCTACCTGGTTCTTGCGGTCAGAGAGAATATCCTTTGCTGGTTTGCAGCCGGCATTTCTACCCTTATTTTTCTGTACATCTTCTGGGACGTTAAGCTCTACATGGAGTCTGGCCTGCAAGTTTACTATCTTGGCATGGCGGTCTTCGGCTGGTATCAATGGCGACTTGCCAATGACGGTTCGACGAGCTTGCAGGTTTCGATGTGGAGCATGCGAGAGCATTTACTAGCTCTTGTGCTCATCGCGCTGCTTACTTTTACGTCAGGGTATCTTCTTCATTCTGGAACCGATGCTCGATTACCGTATTTGGATTCGTTGACGACATGGGGAAGCGTTGTCACTACCTTCATGGTGGTGCGAAAGGTATTGGAAAACTGGATCTATTGGCTGGTGATCGATTCCATTTCAATCTATCTCTATCTTGACCGTGAGCTCTATTTCACCTCGATGCTGTTTGCCGTGTACATAGTCATTGTCTTCTTTGGGTGGTTCTCATGGTCAAGGAGTTATAAGCAGAATATGAAAACCGTTTAAAGCAGGCCTCGGCCTCGTGAAAAAGCTGGAGGCACATGCCCAAATTTCTGCCGGGCTAGTAGCTCGATTTGGCGATTAAAGTAACTTTTCGCTTGTTGTGAGCGATGGGCGCAGTTGATTTGCGTGTTATCTGCCTTCTAACTCTTGAATAATCAGTAGAACCGGCGTAATTTCGGACGATAGGTTCGTCTAATTACGTGATAAAAATAGAAAAATAATGGAGGTTCGAATGAACAACACAATTCATGCCAAACTGACCCTAGCGCTAGCCAGCATCGTGGTTGCTCCCCTAGTTTTGGCACAAGATGATGGTTTTCCACGTACCGAGTATGGTCAGCCTGATCTACAGGGCACCTATACCTTTCGAACGCTTACTCCTCTGAATCGTCCGCGTGAATTGGAAGACTTCGAAGTGCTCACCCCTGAGCAGGCCAAGGAGTGGGAGGAGTTCGAAAATCGTCGCCAGAACCGAGACTTGATTATTGACTCTGTAGGTGGGGCGGGATATCCACCGGGTGTTATCTCTTACAATAATTTTTGGTATGAGCGCGGCGTGCAGACGATCGCAGATCGCCGAACCTCACTTATCTATGATCCACCGAATGGCAGACGACCGGCAGTTAACGCGGTAGGTCAAGAGCGCCGGGCAGCCTATGGGCAGATGGTTTTCGAAAGTGCAGGACCTGAAGGCCGCACCGCGGTTGATCGCTGCCTCGTGGGATTCAATGCCGGCCCACCGATGATTCCTAGCGCATACAACAACAATGTGCAGCTCGTGCAGACGGAAGACCATATTGTAATTTTAAACGAAATGGTTCACACGGCGCGGATAATTAGACTGGATAGTGAACACCACACTAAACAGCTCAAGTGGGAGGGAGATTCTGTCGCATACTGGGAAGACGATACCCTTGTTGTTCATACCCAAAATTACTATCACGACTATAACTATGCTGGCATGTCTGATCAGGCTCAGATAACAGAACGTTTCAGCAGGTTAGATGCAGATACGTTGAACTACGATTTTACGGTTGAAGATCCACAGTCATGGGACGAGACCTGGTCTGCAAAATTCCCGCTGCGTCGCGCGGGTGATCCACTGTATGAATATGCTTGTCACGAGGGTAATCACGGATTGGTTGGTATTCTTGCCGGCTGGAGACGCTATGAATCCATGGGACTCAATGGTGATGGCTCGCCTCTGTCCGAAACTGGCACGGTCGCTACGGAAGAGTGAAGAAGGGGGCGGTATTTCTACGCAAAATTAAGTTTAATTTAATCGATTTCCATAACTCGCTTTATGGCGCACTTTGATTCTATCTCGAATAAGTTGCTCTGCCCTCTATGATGACCCCAGTCAGTTCAATGGGCCCAACGGTGATGCTTCGCAGTCTGGTCGCTGAATCGTCCACATGGCGTGGCCAATTTTCCATCCGTCGTCAATTTTTATCAGGTTTAAAACATCGATGCCACAGTGGGAGAATTCGCCATCAACGTAAAAATCGTAAGGCGCCCAGAATACGGCGAGCACATTCGATATAAGCAATTCCTCGTCCCAATAGCGCTCGGTGAGCTGATTATCGGAATTAAAATTCTCAGCACTGAACCAGCTCCTTTCCACAAATTCGTACTCCCCCACTGTATCTTCTCTAATGTTGAATATTTGAGCGCCGTCAACGTCAAGGCTTGCTAGCAGTTCACCGTTGCCTGTATTAATGCTTTCAAAGAATTGGTCTATCACTAGCTTAACTGCAGCATACTCTGGATGTGATTGTTGGGCATTGCTAACCAGGCTAGTGGTCAGCAATAAAGTGGTGCTTATGATTTTGCTAAAAGTTTTTAATTTCGTTTTGTAGTATTTCATATTGAGGTCTCTTCACATTTCTATTAGTGGCTTCTTGCTAAGCAATTTGATGCTCCGCTTCTGTAGTATTCTTGAGCTTACACTGCGCAAATTGTGCCGTCTCGCAAATAGGCATACTCAAGAGCAGCATCAAACTACTTCCAGTTTTCTATATCAGCCCACAGTCGCGACTGAGGCTATAGTAAATAGGTCGCAGGACCGCTCTCGGCCAAACGCAGTCATACATATAACCCGGCAGCATTGCCTGAGGACCAGGCCCATTGAAAATTGAAGCCGCCTAGGTGGCCGCTGACATCGAGCACTTCACCGATAAAGAACAATCCTGGCTGATTCACCACCTCCATCGTTTTGGAGCTGACGCCATCGGTATCGACTCCGCCCAAGGTTACTTCAGCAGTGCGATATCCTTCAGTGGCGGATGGCTTTACTGTCCATTGATTGAGCTGCCGGCCAAGTGTCTTGAGGTGTTGATCGGTGAATTCCGCCAAAATTTTTTCTGCCTGCGTAGGCCACCACAGGTTCTGTAACTCTGTTACCAAAGCCTTGCTCAGTTTCTGCTGCAAGACCGTTTTTAATAGGCTTTTACCTTTTGCGAATTTCAATTCACAAAGCCATTGATCAGCCACTATGCCTGGTAAAAGATTGAGTGATATCGAATCACCTGGGTGCCAGAAACTGGAAATCTGTAGTATCGCCGGTCCGCTTATTCCTCGATGAGTAAATAATAGGCTTTCACTGAACTTTTGTCCGTTGCAGCTAACTTCAACTTCTGCTGACAATCCGGCAAGACGTTCGCAGACGGCCTTGAAATTATCACTAAACATAAATGGCACCAGCCCGGCCCGGCGTTCGGTAAGCTTCAAGGAAAACTGTCGGGCAATTTCATAGCCCATGCCACTACCGCCAAGGCTCGGAATCGATAGCGCACCGGTGGCAACGACAAGAGATTCGCAGGAGAGCGTGTGGTTTATTTTTGGTTCGTTATTGCCTCTTGAAAGCTTTAGCTTATAGCGATTGTTCTGTTTATCAGTCGATGATTGCAGCTCAGTGATGCTGTTGATTTCACAATGGCTCCAAATGGTCACCCCTGCCTGCTTACATTCGCTTTGGAGCATTTCTAGAATCTGCTTAGCCGAGTCCTTGCAGAACAGTTGCCGGTGCTTGCGCTCTTCATAGTCGATGTTATGTTGCTCAACCAACTTGATAAAATCCCACTGGGTATAGCGTTTGAGCGCAGATTTGCAGAAGTGAGGGTTGGCGGAAAGGAAATTTTCAGGTTCGACACTGTAGTTAGTGAAATTGCAGCGTCCGCCGCCCGACATCAAAATCTTCTTGCCAATCTTATTGGCTTTTTCCAGTATCAGCACCTGACGGCCACGCTTGGCAGCAGTCAGCGCGCACATTAGTCCTGCCGCTCCCCCGCCGAGCACAATCACATTGCCCATATTTTGGACCCAATTCCTTTGCTTAATATTTGGCTGAAGAGTCTAAAATGCGCACGCTGCTGTCCTATTTGGCTCTATATTATTGAAGGCCGGGGATTGAAGTAGTGTGTTCCCGCGCCAGCCGACATTATGCGTTTAAGCAGCTGCTGATAGTCATCTTCGTTGTGAGCTAGGTCTATGTCTTCGCTGTTGACTATTAACAGGGGCGACTTGTCATAGTAATGAAAAAACTCGGCATAGGCTTCGTTCAAATTCTGTAAATAGCTAAGCTCGATAAGCTGCTCGGATTCGACAGCACGTTTCTGAATTCTATCTAGCAATACATTGGTGGGTGCCTGTAAGTAGATAACTAGATCAGGTGCAGGTGCATCGATGGTGAGGTGGCGATAGACGTTGAGATAGAGTTCGAATTCATCCGGTTCTAGATTTTGCTGTGCGAACAGCTGGTCTTTGTCTATTAGGAAATCTGCTACGCGCACCGGTTCGAACATGTCGTTCTGACGAAGGTCTTGCAGCTGTTGTGCGCGCTGGAAGAGGAAGAACAATTGCGTGGATAGCGCGTGTTGTTTAGGGTTTTTATAGAAGCGGTCGAGAAATGGGTTCTCCTCACTTTTCTCGAGCAATAATTCGTAGTTGAAGGAATCGGCTAGGCGTTTAGTAAGGGTTGTTTTGCCGACTCCGATGGGACCTTCGACTGCAATGTAGCGCGGCGCAGCCTTGCTGAAATCACTCAGAATCATAGCCGGCTCCCTAACTTTCAGTCTTTGCTTTTGGCCTGCGTCGGCGACGCGTCTTCTTTGGCCGCTGGGCCTCGCCACTAGCCTTTTGGATGATCTGGCTTGTATCTCCGAGCTGAAACTGTGTCCACCATTCGCCGCGACCGCCTAAATCTTCACCTGCCTCTTCACGTAGTAGTAGGAAATCATAGGCAGCTCTAAAGCGTGGGTGGCCGAATGAACCTTCGATGCTACGCTTATTATCACGCATGAGCCGCGCTTGGAGTTCCCAAATTTCTTTTGCCGCGATAGTGAATCTTTTGGGTACGGCGGTGTATTGAATCTGCTCCATCAACACTTCCTGAGCTGTCTGTTGGAATAGCTGATGCTGATTGCCTTGGTCTGATTTCTGCGACTCTAAGCGAAGCTGCAGCACTGGCCAGAGTAAGGCTGCGAAGAGAAATGCGGGAGTCACAGATTTGCCTTCAGCGAGCCGCCCGTCTGTGTTTCTAAGTGCTAGCTCTACCAGTTTGCAAGGAGGGCCGGAGAGTTTGTCGAGTGCGTGGAAGGTAGGTCCGAAGAGGTAGATACCAGGTCTATAGCGTCGTAACAATTCGAATGTCTTTTCGGCGTCGCCGCCAGTCATCAATTTAATGGTTTCATCGAAGAGTCTTGCGGTCGAGATGGACTCTAATAAATGTGCGAGCTCATTGATGGGTTTCTCTGTTTTCTCTTCGATAGTGAAGCCTAGCTTCGCTGCAAAGCGAATTGCTCGTAGCATCCTTACGGGGTCTTCTTTATAGCGCTCAGCGGGGTCGCCTATCATACGTATCTGCTTAGACTCCAAATCGTCTAGGCCGGTACTGAAGTCGAGAATACGGAACTTGTCTATCGTGTAGTAGAGGGCATTGATAGTGAAATCGCGGCGCAGAGCGTCTTCGTCGATGTTGCCGTAGACATTGTCCCTGAGGATCATCCCAGCGGTTGAATGGGCAGAAGCCTGATTCTGTATGCGCCGCCTTGGAGCATTGTCGTCGATTTTATTCTCTGAATCATGCGGTGCACGGAATGTCGTCACCTCAATAATTTCTCGACCAAAGCGCAGATGAATTATCTTGAAACGGCGCCCGATGATGCGGGCATTTCTAAACAGAGACTTCAGCTGCTCCGGCGACGCATCGGTTGCTATATCGAAGTCCTTCGGGCTTTTACCGAGTAACAAGTCGCGCACTCCGCCGCCGACCAGGAACCCATGGTATCCAACCTCGGCGAGCTTGTAGAGCACCTTTACTGCATTCGGTGATATCTGCTTGCGTGAGATCCGGTGATGATCACGTTCTAATACGGTTGCGTTCTCGATACCGACGAGATCAGAGGCTGTGGTAGGGTGATTCATTATTGCTCACACTCCGGTGCGCTGGAGGGTAGCGAAGCGAAGCTTTGTCTGGCGTGGCTAGAGGAGTTGATCACGGCTTATTTTCTTTAGTAGCACCATTGCAAAGTACAAGAGTGCAGGTGTGTAAGTGTTGGGTTGGCTGTAGAAGGCCCTTCAACTGAATTTGGATTGTAAACATCAATCGGCATGATACACGGAACTAGAGAAAACTACAGGCACGGCACAAGTAGAATAGGGAACTCTCAAGTAGCATGGATGATTTTGGTGGTTAGGAGATATTATTGAGGGGTGAAAACCACCCCTCAATAGGAAGCTAGATTTTATTATTAAGTGCGTACCCACATCGGTACTGCATAAGTATTAAGGTGGTAATTATGCAGTTAGATGACAATCGCCAAATCCAGACTACAATCCGACCTTTTATTATTTAGTGCATTAACCTTAGTTTTTAACTCAGTAATGCGATTTTTATTTTTATTGAGATTTATTATTATTGTTTATTGTTATTATCGCTCCAACAGTTGCACTTATTGTGCCAAGCTAGACAATTCCCTAATTATCAGAGGCTTAGAGTTTTGAAAATTAGTAACTTTATTCTAAATACCCACTTTTGTTACAAATACTCCCTTTTTCCTGGGTAAGAAGGTAGCAGTAACAAATTGCGACCTAGCACGCGTGTAAAGTTGCTGCTCATTAGTTAGTGTTTTAGAAGTAAGGAAAAGCTAGTTCTGTGCTGCTGAGGGGGGGTAGTGGAGCCGAGTAAAGGGCGGTTTTTTGCCTTAGTGCTTCTTCGTGCGGGGAATGCCGAAGCGCTGGCGGCGCTCCCAAAGACACTTGCGGCTTATGCCTAATTTTTTCGCGAGTTGGGTTTCATTCATGGCATCCTGGTGCTCAATTACAAAGCGCTGAAAATAGTCTTCCAAAGAGAGCTCTTCGGTAGGTTCGGGGGCAGTCTGCGGGCTCTGTAATTCTAGCTCTCGGGTCGAGATGGGTCTCTGTTCGTCGTCAATAGCAAGCAGCTCTTCTGAAATTTCCAATTCTTCTGCCAGCACAACGGCGCGTTCTATCGCATTTTCCAGCTCACGCACATTTCCTGGCCAGCCATAATTAAATATGGCACCTCTAGCACCTTCACTCAAACTGAGCATCTTGGTTTTAAGGCGCTTGCAGGTCCGCTGCAAAATAGCTTCGCCAAGCTCCAAGATATCGTCACCGCGGTCTCTAAGTGGCGGGATCAGTAGTGTCATCACATTAATGCGGTAATAGAGGTCTTCACGAAAGTGGCCATCTACTACCAATTGCTTTAGATCGCGATGAGTAGCAACGACGAGGCGCACGTCGACTTTCTTGGACTGCACAGAGCCGACTTTGCGAATCTCACTTTCTTGCAGAACTCGTAGTAGTCTAGCCTGAGCCTCAAGCGGTAGCTCACCTATTTCATCGAGGAAAAGCGTGCTGCCATTAGCGGCTTCGACTAAACCGGTTCTGGTTGCAGTGGCGCCGGTAAAGGCTCCCTTCTCGTGGCCGAATAATTCAGACTCAATTAGGTTTTCTGGAATTGCAGCGCAATTCACAGAAATCATTTCCTGTGCACAGCGATTGCTTAAGTTATGAATCGCTCGAGCAACAAGTTCTTTCCCCGTTCCCGATTCTCCATTGATTAAGACGGTAGAATTGGTAAGAGCTACTTTACGAATTCGCCGAAACAATTCCATCATCTGCGGGCAGCTACCGATCATGCCATGAACGGGTGGCTCAAATTCGATAGGTGCATCAGTAGATTGTTGTGGCGTTTTAGCGTGTTCACGAATTACTTTGGCGACGGACTCGATGAGCTCGCTGTGTTCAAACGGTTTGGCGATATAGTCGACGGCGCCAAGTTTCATAGAATCTATGGCAGAACGAATACTGGAGTAACTGGTCATGATCAAAACCGGCGTGGTAGTAGCCTTGATTAGATCGGTTCCGGGTGCACCGGGCAGACGCAGGTCGCTGATTATTACGTCGAAGTCATCCATGTCGAAATTGTCTATCGACTCTTTGACTGTTCCCGCTTCGCTAACTTTGTAGGTGTGGCGCTCTAGTAATCGCTTCAAAGCAGTTCGAATAACTACTTCATCTTCCACTACTAAAACTTGTTTCATTTCTGTCATGTGACTACTTAATTCGGTTGTGGTTGTTGAATCACTAATCGGTTGCGTTAGTGCGTAGCTGGATCGCTATGGTAGCAAGGAAATCGCAGTAATACCCGCGTGCCGCCTGTGTCTTCGTTTGCGGGACTGATTATATCAATATCACCACCTAAGTCTTCAATTATACTGAAAACGAGGGAGAGCCCTAAGCCAGTGCCTTCACCCGCCTCTTTGGTGGTGAAAAAGGGGTCGAAGACGCGGTCCCTTATCGCTACGGGAATGCCTATTCCTTCGTCGACGACAGCGATTTCGACCATCTCGCCTTTTACTAACGTCTGCAAGAGGACTTCGCCATTTGCTTGGCTTGCATCGCGAGCGTTATTGATTAGGTTAATTAATACTTGCAGGAGACGCTGTGAGTCACCGAGAATTCTTGCATTGGAGTCGCAATCAATGCGTAGATTCAATTCTTTGCTCTTTCTATCGAGCGATACCAGAGTTTGAGCTTGTGCCATACATTCACTAATAGTTACTATTTCGCTTTCGTATTGAGTCTTGTTAGTTCCGGCATGCGCAAAGTTGACCAATGATTGCAGAATCGTTGATGTGCGATCGGTTTGCTCGATAATTTGCTCGGTTAGATCGAGCAACTCTTTGTCGTCGTATTCGTCTCTAATGGTTTGTGCGAGGCAGGCAATACCGGTGATCGGGTTTCCAACCTCATGAGCTACGCCGGCGGCTAACCTTCCAATGGAGGCAAGCCTTTCACTGTGTGTAAGCCCTGCTTCCAAAATTTCCATTTCGGTAATGTCTTCTAGAAGAATGATGACGCCTTCGTGAATAGAATCTGGGTTACTGGTTTGTTCTATAAGAGCCTTGTGCAGGTTGACGGTCCGCTTCTGGCTTTCTAATTCAAATACATACTTATAGGAATGACTGGCGCCGTCATCGATAAAATTGGCAAACAGGCTTAGCCAGGGTTCTGACAAATCGATAAGTTGGGAGCCAACGACATCGGCACTATTCAACTCTGTGAACTGCTCCATTGCTCGATTCCACATGATGACTTCGCCTTCGGTACTAAGCGAGCAGACCCCTAAAGGTAGGTCGAGTAGGATCTGACGATGATAGCGCCTTAGATTGTCGAGATCGGCCGCCATGCCAAATAAGTTGCTGCGATAGGCTTCAATACGACTCTCGATAACATTAAGATCCGAGCTGCCGTGTTCAGAGACGATGCTATAGGGAAGGTAGCCATCAATTATCTCTCGTGCGATCGAAGGGCCGAGCAATCCCGATAGGTTCGCTTCCAGCTTTCCGCGCAGTTGTTGCATCGCGTATGGTCGACGATCGTTCTCGCTAATATTTAGATTCTTTAGTGCTTGGCCTACTTCTCGATTTGCGGTTCTTTCACCCAGCGGCTTGCTAAGACTTTTAATAAAGTCGCGTGGAGACTTTGCGACCAGACCGCTGCGTTTGCGGCGCTTAATGGTATCGAGCGTGCAGATATCAGCAGAGCTGCGGTCTTCGTCGCTGCTGGTGCTGAGCAGGGAGGTGGCAACGAAAATTACACAGTTGCTAATGAGTGAAAGGGCGGTGATCTCACGCCAGTTGACTGAAACCAGAGCTAGGGGGTCAGCGTCGGATAGCAGCGGTAGCATTAGGAATAGAAACCAAACGAGCACACCGGTGCCCAGCCCCCATAAGAATCCTTTTTTATTTGCAGTTGGCCAGTAAAGGATCGCGATTATGCCCGGCATAAATTGCAAGCAGGCAGTGAATGCAACAATGCCGATCACCTGAATGCTTATTTGCTCGCTCGGTAGGTAATGAAAGAGAAATCCAAGCCATATAATAGCTGTTATAAGAGTGCGCCGCTTCCAAAGCAACCAGCGGTAAATGTCCTCATTCGCCTTCGGTTGATAGATCGGAAGTATCAAATGATTCAAGCACATATTTGAAAGTGCTAGGGTGATGACGATGATCAAACCGCTCGCTGCAGACAATCCTCCTAGGTAGGCGAGTAGGCTGATCATTGGAACTTGATAGGCGGCACCGATAACTATCGGGAAGTATTCCACCTGTACACTGCTGCCTGACTGTAGGCCGGCCCAGAGAATGGGAAGGACTGGCAGACTAAGCAGTAAGAAATAAAGAGGCAATCCCCAGCTCGCAAACGAGAGAGCTTTCTGCCCATTATTACCGGTTAAGGTCACGTAGAACATGTGTGGCATCGCGACAGCCGCAGTAAAAAACAATAACACCATGACATGGAAAGTAGAAAAGTAATCGGTGTTCTTCAGGCTGGCCACTAGCTCGGGTTGCTCCTGCAGCCAGCGATCGAGGCCATCGAAACTGCCGAAGGCGCCGTACACCGCGAAGGCTCCTACTACAAGGAACGCTATTAGTTTTACTAGTGATTCGAAGGCAATCGCCATGACGAGGCCGTCATATTGTGTCCGCCCAGCCCTTCTGGACGTGCCGAATAGGATCGAAAATAGTGTAATTATCACGCAGAAACCGATAGCGAGTGAGCCTTGCACCGCCTGTGGGGAGAGTAAAAATGCTGTATCTGAAACTGCTCTTATCTGCAGCGCGATAAGCGGTATAACTGTGATTAGAATGACCAAAGTGGTAACGGTTCCCGCCCAAGGAGAGCGGTAGCGGAACGCCATTAAATCCGCCAGAGAGCTCAGTTGGTAGGTGCGAGTCAGCTGTAGCAACGGGCGTAATAATAATGGTGATAGTAGAAATGCTAGAGAGATACCAATAGAGTTGGCGAGATAACCATAGCCATCACGCAGGGCATTGCCGATGGAGGTGTAGTAAGCCCAGACGCTGGCGAATACGCCGAGAGAGAGAACATAGACAATCGGATGGCGGACGATTTTTTCGGGAATCCAACCGCGTTCCGTCACGAACGCTATGCCAAACAGCAGCGCGAGATAGCCGCTTCCAAGCGCGATGATTGTGCTTAGTTCAAAATTCATCGGAATCCTGTTCCCGATGAGACCAGCTCGCGATTAGGATTACTATGAAACCCACGAAGAATGGGCGGTACCAGGCCCCAGCACTCTGGTTGATCCAATCTATACTGAGCAGGAAAAGCAGATAGATTATGAGTAATAGGACCAAGATTGAACGGGGAATGTACACAAAAATTCCTTGCCAGTGATAACACCTGTTGGATGTTATAAGGAGCGCCTGGTGAAGTCTATGGCTACGCTATCAGCCACATGGAATTGACTCGCTATTCTAAGGGTAGGCTGCTGACTTTTGCTACCGCCTGAGAGTCCCAGTTCGCTATAGCCCACTGCAATTGCGACTCGGGGCGCTCGATTGCTATTTCCACTGGTGGTACTTGGCCGAGAAAAATCAGCGCCTTGTATATTGCCTCTGATGCTCTATCAGTTTCAATTGATGGTGCAAATGTCTGCTTACTGAGTTTTTGGCCCTTTCCATCGACAATTATCGGGATGTGGATGTAGCTCATTTCTTGGTAATTGAGCACTCTTTGTAAATAGATTTGTCGCGGGGTTGAGTCGAGTAAATCCCAGCCCCTTACTACATGAGTGATGTTCTGAAATTCATCGTCCACAACGACAGCTAGTTGATAGGCATATAGCTCGTCTTTTCGACGTATTACGAAATCGCCGGCATCAAGCTCGAGTTGTTGGCTGAAATGGCCCTGAATTTTATCATCGAAGCCTATTTCTAGCGCCTCGGTTTTTAAGCGCAGTGCATACGGCCTCTCTGGTGGAGTGCTCCGCTCACGACAGGAGCCATTATAGACTAGTCCCATTTCTCTAATCTGTGGCCGAGTACAATCGCAGGGATAGGCGAGGCCTTTATCTTGAAGCTGATCCACAATCTCTTCATAGATCCCCAGGCGCGCGCTCTGATAGAGCACTTCATCATCCCAATTCATGCCAAAATCTTGCAGTTGCTGCAGGATTAGCTCGGCGCTACCAGCGGGCTCTCTGGGTGGGTCCAAGTCTTCTATGCGCATTAGCCACTTACCTTGGTTTGCGCGCGCATCGAGAAAACTCGCTAATGCAGCAAGCAGCGAACCAAAATGAAGAGGGCCTGTGGGCGAGGGAGCGAAGCGACCGATATAGCCTGATTCGGATTCCGTATCGGCCTGAGAAGTGGCTGGTTTTTGCATATTGAGTAGTTTAATACGGATTGGATCCGTAATTCTCCCTCAATTTGGAAGACACAAAATAGCGGGTTCTGAGGCGCCCCAGATGATGAGATTGGCCGCAATGCGCTGCTTGTTGAATTAGCGCATGCAGCTACAAGTAGTAGCTTAGCTACCGAGTTGCTTTTCTTTAATCTCGTCTAGGGTCTTACAATCGATGCACTTAATAGCAGTTGGTCTAGCTTCTAAGCGGCGGATACCTATATCGATCCCGCAAGAATCACAGTAGCCATAGTCATCCTGAGCGATGAGCTCGATGGTGCGATCGATCTTCTTGATTAGCTTGCGTTCTCGGTCGCGTGTGCGCAGCTCGAGGCTAAACTCTTCTTCCTGAGTTGCACGATCGGCGGGATCTGGGTAGTTAGCAGCATCGTCTTGCATGTGATGCACCGTGCGATCAACTTCCTGCATCAATTGCTCGCGCCAGTCTAGCAGTATCACCTTGAAGTGCTCACGCTGCTTCTCGTTCATGTACACTTCGTTTTTCTTCGGCTTGTACGGTACGAAATTCTTTAGAACCGGTTGTGATTCTAAGTTCTGAGAGTTAGCCATGATCGCTAATGCCTCTGTGCATCCCCATTTAGCGAATTATTTTGCTTGTGTTGTCGACAAGCTGCCGCGTAAATGAGGATTTTTCATTTATAAAACAAACTCTGTGAAACGTGTATAGATAGAGTTTGATGATGGAATTTCACATGCTTTCAGTGCGTGTTCTTCGCGTTGAAATGTGCAGTTTTCAGAAAGCTGGGTAAGCTAACAGATTCTTTGTGGGGATGCTATAAAAATCACCAGTTGATTAGGCAAGGCCTCGAGCTACGCTTAAAGCTATTTATACCTAGTGGTTTTTAAAATTGATCAACTATAATGGCCCGATTGTAGCGCTCTATCTCCCTCCAGGAACCCTAACATGCCCAATAACCGAATAGCGGTTCAAGACCCACTCTCAAAGGTAAACCCTTTTCGTGTGATGACGGTCATGGCCAGAGCGCGACACTTGGAATCCCAGGGGCGTCAAATCGTGCACATGGAAGTTGGTGAACCCGATTTCTCTTCAGCTCAACCAATCATAGACGCGGGAAAGAGGGCGCTTGATGACGGGCTGACTAAGTACACGGAAGCGATAGGCCTTGCCGAGTTAAGAGAATGCTTGTCTGTCCACTATCGGGAAAACTACAATGTAAAGGTTGGCGCAGATCGTATACTGATTACGCCAGGCGCGAGTGGCGGGCTAAGCCTTTTAGCGAATCTGCTGGTACGAGCTGGCGATGGCGTCTTGCTTAGCGATCCTGCCTATCCCTGTGTGCGCAACTTCATTCATATGATGTCGGCGCAGCCGCAGCTAATTCCGGTAGGTATTAAGCAGAATTTTCAGCCTACGCTAGAACAGTTGGATAAATACTGCACAGACAAAACCAGCGGGCTTTGGTTGGCGTCTCCAAGTAACCCTACCGGTACAATACTGGAGCGTTCGGAACTTAAGGCGGCTTGTGACTGGGCGGCAGCGAGGAAGAAGCACCTGTTGGTTGATGAGATTTATCATGGGCTGCACTACGTTGACGATCTGCCAAGTGTTCTGGAGTTAGATCAATCGGCCTTTGTAGTGAATAGTTTCTCCAAATACTTCGGTATGACTGGGTGGCGTTTGGGTTGGATCGTAGTGCCACAAGAGCATGTCGAGATGGCCACTGTACTTGCTCAGAATATGTATATATCGGCATCCTCCATTTCGCAATATGCGGCTCTGGCAGCGTTCACACCCGAAGCCAAACACATTTTCGATGAGCGCAGAGAAGCGTTTCGCCTCAGAAAAGACTTCCTTGCTGGGGCGCTTAAAAGTATGGGTTTCTCACTCTCTGAAAATATCCAGGGAGCATTTTACGTCTATGCCAATATTTCTAAATTCTCCGATGACTGTGAAAAATTTTGTCATGAGATGTTAGAAAAGCATGGGGTTGCCCTGACTCCAGGTACAGATTTTGGTGATTTCGAAAGCAAGAGCCACGTGCGTATTGCATTTACAACAGACATGGAGAGCTTAGAGCTTGGTGTAGAAAGGCTTCAGAACGCCTTGCTATAAGCTTTCTCTCTCTCAGCCGGCAGGTATTTTTTCGATGCAGCTGCAAAAAAAATTACAGGTAGGTGTATTACGAAAGCGCTATAAACGTTTTCTGGCTGATATTACAACAGAGGCGGGGGAGTCCATAACAATTCACTGTCCGAACACAGGGTCTATGAAAAATTGCCAGGAATCCGGCAGCAAAATTTGGTATTCCGACTCCGAAAATCCGAAGAGAAAGTATGCCTGCACCTGGGATTTTGTTGAGGTTGATAAGAGTCACATTGTTGGCATTAACACTGGATTGGCGAACAAGCTTGTTTACGAAGCCATTGCATCGGATCGGATCGACGAACTGACGGGTTATGAATCACTGCGTACCGAGGTAGCCTACGGAGAGCAGAAAAGTCGCATCGACTTGCTTCTCGAGGGAACAGCTAGCGATCCGGCTGCACTGTGTTATGTCGAAGTAAAGAATGTGAGCCTCGGCTTGGGCGACGGGCTAGGCAGCTTTCCTGATGCTGTAACGACTCGCGGTCAGAAGCATCTGCAAGAGTTGCTCCATATGCGTACCCTAGGCCATCGAGCGGTATTGCTGTTTTGTGTGCAGCACAGCGGCATACAACATATCACGCCTGCAGACAATGTAGATCCCGAGTATGGGCGTTTGCTTAGAGAGGTAGTGTCGAAGGGCGTGGAAGTGCTCGCCTATCGGGCGGAGTTTGATCTACCAAATTCGCGAGTCACATTGCGCGATAAGGTGTCGGTACTTTTAAGTTAGAACTGGGTAAAAGCTAGTAAGTGTTCAAGATGCCTTACTGCAGGGGGGGCGAAACACGTAGTGTCGATTCTTCGATCATGACCATGCCATTGTCTAAGACAAACGGTATAGCTTGCAGGTGTTTGCCCTTGCAGGGCCCTGCAAGACAGCGACCACCCTCAATTTCGAAAAGTGCTCCGTGTGTAGAGCAGATGATTAAGGCGCCTTCGGGGTCCAGAAACCGATCTTCCTCCCACTCGAGCGGAGTGCCCAGATGCGGGCAACGATTCCAATACAAAAATACCTCAGCATCTTTTTTAACAGCAAACATATAGAAATTGTTAAGCTCAATTCCCTTCGAGGTGCCTTCTTTAATTTCATCTGCGCTAATAAGACTAATCATGAAGTATCCATTACTCAGTTATTAAGTGAGGGCCTTTTCAAAATCTGCCAACAGATCTTCGGCCTCTTCTATACCGATAGAGAAGCGAAGCATGGAGTCAGCGATGCCCATAGAGGCACGGCGCTCCGCTCCCATCTCATAATAAATGGTATGGGCAACTGGAATGGCTAGAGTGCGGGTATCGCCTAGATTGCTTGATGAAACTATATTCTCCATAGCATTTAGCACGTCAAAACAATCGACGCCGGCTACGAGATCGATGCTCATAATTGAGCCGAAACCCTTGAATAGTTTTTTGGCACGCTCATGCTGTGGGTGGGCAGGCAGCCCAGGGTAGTAGACCTGCTTCACCTTAGGGTGTTGTTCGCAGAATTCGGCGATTTTCTGGGCGTTATTGCACGCTTTATCCATGCGTAGGCTCAACGTCTCAGAGCCCACTGCCAGATGGTGGGCGGCTTCCGGGCCTAAAGAGGCACCGATGTCGCGCAGACCCTTTTTCTTCACCTGAGTGATGCCCCATAGCGCGGTATCCTGACTCTTGTAATTGTCGTAGATATTCGCGAAGCCGGTCCAGTCGTAGAGGCCGGTATCGGTGATCGTGCCTCCGAGCGCGTTGCCATGGCCGCCTATGTATTTCGTCAGGGAATTAACGCTGAAGCTCGCGCCAACCGATTTTGGTCGGAATAGATGCGGCGAGGTCATCGTGTTGTCGACACAAAAGATTAGGTTTTCGCTTTTGCACAGCGCGCCAATCGCGGTTAAGTCTGCGATCTGCGTGACTGGGTTTGCAATCGTTTCGACGAACACCAGGCGGGTGTTTCCCCTGATCGCGGCTTGCACCTTGTTGACGTCAGTTGCATCGACGAACGTTACCTCAATGCCAAGATTCTGAAATGTACCAAATAGGCTATTTGTATTGCCAAATAGGTAGGCGCTGGAGACGATGTGGTCTCCCTGTCTAAGCAGCGACAGCATAGTCGATGCGATGGCGGCCATGCCAGTTGCGAAGGCCGCGGTTGCAATACCATCTTCCATTGCTGTAATTTTATTTTGCAGAGCAGTAACGGTAGGATTTAGCTGCCGACCATAGTTATAGCCAGCGCGCTTCCCTTGAAAGACTTCAGCTAGCTCTCTCGCATCTTCATAGCCATAGGCGACGGACGGGTGAATGGCCTTGTGCAATACGCCATGTTCCGGGTTGTCTCTGCGGTCGGAGTGCAGGTTTGTCGTGTTAAAGCCTTTTTTCGGCATGATGGTGGCTCAAATTAGTTCACGGGACAAAATATTGGCGGTGTTATACACCAGCATTTTGGAAGCTATGGGCTAATGATAACGCCTTGCTTAGGCCTGATCTAGTTGATCTTGACACTTCAGGCAATGGCTTGCCTGGGGCTGCACTTTGAGTCGGTTGAACTGTATTGGCTTGTCGCACTCGCCGCAGTAGCCAAAATCCTCTGCATCCATTCGTTTCAGGGTTTTTAGGACTTTTCTCAAACTAGCCTCTGCTATCGCGCGAGTTGATACGGCCATGCTCTGTTGTTGCATAGCATCAACTCGAGAAACCCTGCCTACAGAGCTTTGATCGAGGGTCACAACGCCTGTCGCTGATTCAGCATCAAGTAGCTGCTGTTCCAATTTGGTTTTGTTGGATAGCAGCACTGAGAGCAGTTCTTGTTTTTGCTTGGGCGTGAGTTGGACCAAAATGGTTGCTGCCTTCAAAGTTACATTAGCTGAACGAATCTTCTATTGAAACAATTCTGAAAATAGCGGTCGGCTGTCGATAAGTGTTTGAATTTCGGCGAGTCGCTTTGCGTATTGTGGACTGCTTCTATCCGTATACATTGCATTGAAATCGGTTTCGGATAGGCCATCTTGGTTGTTGCCTACCTGAGGCATATAGTCAGATTCATTTTGTAGGTTTGCCAGTCGGCCCTGCATGATTTTGGCAGTTTCAGGGTCTCTCGTTGCCAGCCGCGCGATGCTGACACCCACATTATTGGCAGTAAGATCAGAAAAACTGAACCCGGAACGGTAGCGCGCATCATAGGCTTCCTTCGTTGTGGACAGCATCTGTGCGAGGTCCGCGCCAGCCGAAGCGGTTATTGCTGCTACCGAAACTAGATGCTGTGCCAGATCCTGACGTCGAAGCAGCCTTGCTTCTATGAAGGGGGCTGGTTCGATTTCGGCGGCGGATTCTTTTCCGATGAGTTGTGCGATCGATTCTTTATTTAAATAGGCGGCTAGGGTTTGAAAGGCAGTTCGGTTCTCTGCAATAGGGTCACTGCCCGCTAAGGTCTTCTCCGCTGCCGCGGCAAACAGTGGCGATAGAAAAGCATTGACCGATACAGCCCGAATGTCGATGGGCACTGCTGCAGCAATATTTGTGATGATAGCGTAGTAGTTGATTATGCGCTGCTGATCTTGCTCGGATATAAAAAGCTGCTGCGCCTGACTGCCGATGCGACTAATTAGATTCCGGTTCCACTGCAGTGCAACGGTCATTTGGTTTATCTCGAGATCGACACGTTCAATAGTGTTGATCAGTTCGCTGAAATCCTGATAGGCGACGTTTTCAGTTGCGAGGTCTCCTCGTAGCCGCTGTAGTGTGAATTGTAGAAGTCTATTGGGCACATCAATTCTGCCTATTCGCAGTGCATTCAGCGTTAGCAGGTTGGCATCCTCGATGAAATCGGCCTCTACGTTCATGTAGATGGGCAGAGGCCCGGCGCCTAGCTGAACACTTAATTGTGTATTTAGATTGCCTTGGGATAGTTGAGTTTGTGCTGCCCAGTCAGAAGAGAGGTTCATTATGTTAACCGCATAGCGCAGTAGTAAGCTCAGTTCTTGGGAGTTGAGCTGCAGTTCATGCCGGCTCGCATAGCTAGGGGACTGTGGGGTACTTTCCAGCAACAGGGTTTGAATTTTGGAAAGCTCTTCATCACTTAACTGTTGTTCAACGACGAGACTGGGAGAACTCTCTATAGCAAGTAGCAGCACTATTACCGGCGTGCTGAGTAGCAGCACTACAAGGGTTCGCAGCAAAATTGTAGTGAGCTTCGGGCGCGCTGAAGGTCTAGAGTCCAATGTGACTTGCCTGCTCATGATCAGTTGGTATTGCTCGCTGGATTAAACCACCAAGATAAAAATCATTTCGATCCTGCCGATAGCAGGTGTAGATTTTGATTTTACTGACAAACAGCGTGTTTATCGCTATAAACTACGGAAAAAGCGATAAAATTTACGATTTATAGTGAAAATAATTTATTAATCAAGGGCTTGGAGTTAGTATCCCTCGAAGTAAAGAGTGCACTCGATACTATGCACTTAGTCTGAAGGAGATTGCCATGAAAAACCGTTTGCGGGATCGCGAAGCATATTTACTACTAAGTGCCGCAAAAATTCGTGTTGTCGTTGCCACTTTAATGCTACTGCTGCTGGGATCTTGTGCCTCTCAGGCTGCGAAAGACGCAGAGATCGCCGTTGTCGAAGCCGAGCGCGTGGCGTTGGAGAAGGAAGCGGCGCAAGTCGTGGCAGATCAAGAGCGCGCCCAAGCTGCTGAGCTTCAACAGCAAAGAGAACGAGCGGCTGCGGAACGGCGTCAAGAGCGAGAGGCAAGAGAGCGGCAGGTTGCCGAGGCTAGAGCCCAAGACGAGGCGGAGCGGCAAGAGCAGCAAGCACGCGAGCAAGCGGAGCGTGAGCGAAGTGCTGCGATAGTGGCAGCTGAAGCTGGTAAACAGGATAGGTTAGACAGAATCACAGAGCTGGAACAACAGATTGCCTCGATCGAGACGAGAAGAGGTGAAGAGGCGTCGAGAGTTGCTATGCTGGCGCGAGCTGTCGAGACAGCGGAAGAACTGTTGACGACGTTGGCACAAGAGCAGGCCAAATACCCAAATACCGATGAACAGGGCAATACTGTAGAGCCTCTGGCGAAGGAATTAATAGCGGAATTAGAATCCCGTAAGAATGAATTAGTGCGTCAGGCTAATTCTCCATAGACAGTTTTGGGGTTACTATCTCGATATGAATAATAAAATAGTCGATTTTCAAGCAGGTAAGGAAAACCAGCTACACAAGCGCAAGGAGGCAAAGCTCGACGAGATGCGCCAAGCCTTTCGATTGGCTCGCGGTGAGGCTGATAAGGCGGCAGCTAACAGCTCAATCTCTAAAAAGAAGAACCGTAAATCTAAGAAATAATACCCCAGGCAGGCCGTTTTTAGTCCCCGTCCCACATCCCGCGAAGTCGGCTAGTTATTGCTTCTCCTTCAATCTATCGATAAGCACGGAAATACCGCTTTCACAGTGGGTTCTCGGCTTTTTTTGCGGCGTTCATTATGGTAAAGTGCGCGCCTTTAAATTAAACATTCCATTTCAAGAGGAAGAATTTCGATGTCAGGCATAACAATTTGGGTAACTACAATCCTGTCGCTGATGGGCTTGGGTATAGCCTTCTTTTACATGAAGAAGGTTGTAAGTATACCGCTTGATCTAGGGCTGGATGAAGAACAGTCAAAGAAGCTAACTTTCATCCACGGCGCTATCTCCAAAGGAGCGATGGCCTTCTTGAAGCAGGAATACAAAGTCCTGACGATATTCATGGTGGTTTTCGCCGCTATTATCGCCATTCTGATCGACAATACTCATACCCCGGATATCCATGAGGGTATCTATACTGCTATGGCCTTCCTGTTTGGTGGTGCGATATCCATAGCTTCTGGCTATATCGGTATGAAGGTAGCGACTCAAGGCAATGCGCGAACTACGGTTTCAGCGAAGAAAGACATCTCGGCTGCGTATGATGTGGCGATTAACTCTGGCGCTGTAATGGGTTTTGCGCTTGTCGGACTAGCGACGCTTGGACTGGTTATCATCTATGTGGTGATGAGCTGGTTGCTTGTTGATCTTGGCCCCGAAAATAATCACATCCTTATGGAAGTGATTGCAGGCTTTGGACTGGGTGGTTCTACAATAGCTCTCTTTGCACGTGTTGGCGGTGGTATCTTTACTAAGGCTGCTGACGTTGGCGCTGACCTTGTAGGTAAGGTTGAGCAGGGCATCCCCGAAGATGACCCACGTAACCCAGCGGTAATTGCAGACAACGTTGGTGACAACGTGGGCGATGTTGCTGGTATGGGCGCTGACCTTTTCGGTTCTTGTGCGGAAAGTACCTGTGCTGCAATGGTCATTAGCGCGGTCGTTTTTGCCGGTAACCCAGATGCATTGTTATTCCCGATCTTGATCAGTGCGGTAGGTATTCCAATTGCACTACTCACTAAGCTGTTGGTCGGTGTAAAGACTGAAGACGACGTAGCACCGGCTCTGATGAAGCTACTTATTATATCCAGCGCTATTATGGCTGTGGTTATGTACTTCTTTACTACCGCGCTAATTCCAGCTGACTTTATTTTGAACGGTGCAGAGTATACGAGTGTTGGTGTTTATTTATGCTTCTTGGCAGGCTTGATTTCAGGATTGGCGGTTGGCTTATTGACTGGCTACTACACATCTGAAAAATTCTCTCCTGTACAAGAAGTCGCAAAGTCCTGTGAGACTGGCGTTGCTACTAACATCATCTACGGCCTTGCGCTCGGCTATAAGAGTACTGTGCTTCCTTATATCGCCATTGCGATAAGCATCTTCATCTCTTGGGAACTAGCGGGCATGTACGGCATCGCGATCGCTTCATTGGGTATGTTGGGAAGCCTTGTGCTAACCCTGACTATCGATGCTTACGGACCTGTAGCTGACAACGCCGGTGGTATTGCGGAGATGGTAGGCTTGGAATCAGAAGTTAGACGTAGGACTGATATCCTTGACTCTGCTGGTAATACTACTGCAGCCATTGGTAAGGGATTTGCTATTGGTGCTGCGATATTAACTTCACTTGCCCTGTTCGCGGCTTTTATTTTAACTGCCGAAGAACTGCGCGGTGAGCCGATTACTATGAGCCTGCTAGAGCCACTAGTGTTCACTTTCCTGTTTGTCGGTGCAGTTTTACCTTTCTTGTTCTCAGCTATGACTATGAAATCAGTTGGCGTAGCGGCATTTGCGATGATTGAAGAAGTACGTCATCAGTTCAAGACAATTCCAGGCATCATGGAAGGTACAGGTACTCCTGACTATGCGAAATGTGTCGCCATATCAACGCAAGCAGCGCTGAAAGAAATGATAGCACCAGGTGTATTGATCATGGGCTCGCCTATCGTTGTGGGCTATCTGTTCGGCGTTGAAGCTGTTGCGGCATTGTTGATCGGTTCATTGATTACAGGTGGTGTCCTGGCGATAGCTTCCTCTAACAGTGGCGGCGCTTGGGACAATGCTAAAAAATATATCGAAGCGGGCAACCATGGCGGAAAAGGCTCGGATGAGCACACTGCCGCTGTTGTTGGTGATACTGTTGGCGATCCAATGAAAGATACCTCGGGTCCTTCACTGAATATTCTGATCAAGCTATCTGCGATTCTGAGCCTTGTGTTTGCTCCATTCTTTGTTCAATACGGCGGTATCTTGATGTAGGAAGAGTAAAACGGTCGAAAAAAAAGCTTCTGAAATCTGTGTAAAACAGCTCTCTGAAAGGCTAACAAAAAAACCCGCTTATTTAAGCGGGTTTTTTTTAGCTTTTTATTTTCTGTCTGCCGTTGTTATAAATCTCTGCGGGTTTCGAAATGGAACAGGACCCATTCGTCGTATTCGAATAGCTGATTGCTATCGAGATCGGTCCAAGAGGTTGAGATAGTCTTCACACATTGATAGATCCGAAACGAATCCGTATTCTCGATAATGAGATTTCGCACGGATGGATTTAATGTGTAGTTTGAGATTTCTACGAGCTTCCAGTTGTCCTGCATAGTTCGATCGATACATTCATCGTCCGAGAGCAGGTCGAGATAATCGAATTCTTTATCGGCATAGCCTTCGGAAGGAACCTCTAATTCCACGTCGATAAGTATAGACTCAGTTGCCGCTTCGCTGCCGTGCAATTCAATGCTGTTCAAGCGAATTCGGGCTGGGGTTTGGTTTAACGCGACAAGACGCAAGCCGTCATCGGTATTTTCTCCCCAAGCCGAGGAATAAAACGCGAATTTGATCCCGGTATCTTCCTGCAGCTCCGCAGCTACATAAAAAGGTAGAGCCGCAGCACCCAAGAACAGAAAGGCGCAGGAGAGTGTGAGTGGTTTTTGCATATTCTAGTTTCTAGCGGGAATGCCGCATGGTCAATCAATGGGAAGGAAGAGGATACAGTTAACGCTCTTCACAGGTTCTAGATTCTAGCGGTCAAGCTGCTAGTCTGTCATTCTCAATTTGCATAGATTGCTGTGTTCTCGTCGAAATTTGATTAAGAAGTTCTTAGATAGCGAAAATATCTGCTTGGGGTGCTCTATTGACTACTGCACCCTTGGATTTTTCCTAGCTAATCAAAGATAATCAGCTGCAGTTTAACTGGGTTAGTGCCACTATCTACTAGAAATTTAGTGCAGAGATGACGATGGAATACAGGATACGCCACAGCAATCAGGCGTAACCGATGAAATAGAGGGAATAGTTGTGAGAAGTATCGAAAAGATTAATCGTATTGTTTGTGTGGCTTCAGGTAAGGGTGGGGTAGGAAAATCGACAACTGCTGTGAATCTCGCGTTGGCTCTGTCCAAGCTAGGGAGAAAAGTTGGCATCTTAGATGCGGATATTTATGGGCCTAGCTTGCCTTTGATGATGGGAGTCCCTGATGGTACACGACCAAAAATACATGATAAAAAATTCATGCTGCCGTTGTTGGCCCACGGCATAGAATGTAATTCCATGGGGTTCCTAGTCGATCAGAAAACAGCGATGGTGTGGCGGGCCCCAATGATTATTTCTGCTTTCAACCAGATGCTGAATGATACAGCCTGGTCCGAGCTGGATTATTTAATCGTCGACATGCCACCGGGCACCGGCGATATACAACTGAGTCTCGCACAGTCGGTCAAGGTGAGCGGTGCGGTTATCGTCACGACGCCTCAGGATGTTGCCTTGTCTGACGCCCGCAAGGGAATAGAAATGTTCAAAAAGGTAGATGTTCCTATAGTGGGCGTAGTGGAGAATATGAGCAGCCATACCTGCACTAATTGCGGGCATGAAGAGGCTATCTTTGGCACTGGCGGAGGGGACTCGCTGTCGGCTGAATACGGTGTTGAGGTTATAGGTCGTTTGCCTCTGGATTTAACCATCAGAGAAACAACGGACGCAGGCAATCCTGTGGTAGCATCGAAAGTTGATCACGCTGCCACGAAGGCTTATATTGAATTGGCCAAAAATGTTGAGCAGCAGTTGCAAGCCTTAGCACCAAACAATAGCGCGGGGCCAACGATTACAATAAGCGACGATTAGTAGTCGCGATAAAGCCAGTTTTAAGACTTGGTGAACATAATTCTAGTGGGGTATTACATTGGACGCGGTTAATGATTTTCTGATTTTCTTGGACGGCTATCTAGGAAGCGCACTTTGGTTCCCAGCTTTACTTCTCTCTACCGGTGTCTTTTTTACAATCTATCTAGGATTTCCGCAGATACGCTATTTCAGGCATGCCATCGGTATAACCAGAGGTAAGTTTGATAAGGATGGGGCGCAGGGTGACACGACGCATTTTCAAGCTCTAGCAACGGCGCTATCCGGTACTGTCGGAACTGGCAACATCGGCGGCGTGGCTTTGGCTTTGCACCTTGGTGGTCCAGCTGCGTTGTTCTGGATGTGGATGACTGCGTTCTTTGGGATGACCAGTAAGTTTGTCGAAGTAACGCTCTCTCACAAATACAGGACCAAGACCGCCGATGGCACCATGGCAGGTGGCCCGATGTACTATATGGAGAAGGGGCTTAACGCGAAGTGGTTAGCAATACTGTTTGCTATTGCTACAGTGCTGAGCTCATTTGGAACTGGCAACCTGCCACAGATCAATAGTATAGCCGCTGGACTGCAGAGCACGTTCTCTTTAGAGCCTATTATTACCGCCAGTGTGTTGTCAGTATTGTTGGCTCTGGTGATTATTGGTGGTATTAGCCGAATAGCAAAAGTGGCAGCGACTATCGTGCCCACCATGGCGATCATCTATCTTGTAGGCGCGTTTGCAGTAATCCTGCCAAACATCGGTAATATCATTCCCTCTTTTGTATCTATATTCTCCGATGCGTTCACTGGCTCCGCCGCAGCCGGGGGCTTCCTTGGTGCCACGTTCGCCTATGCGTTCGATCGAGGTGTAAACCGAGGCTTGTACTCAAATGAGGCTGGCCAGGGTTCTGCACCTATCGCTCACGCCGCGGCTAGAACCGATGAGCCAGCCGATGAAGGCATGGTGTCCATTCTCGAGCCGTTTATCGATACTATCGTCATTTGTACTATTACCGGACTGGTAATTCTTTCATCTGGTGTGTGGAAGGAAAAATTCGATAACGAATTTCAACGCGCGGATATGCGGTTCGTAGCAGGTTCCTATGAGGAATCGAATGCAGAGGATGTGGCTCAGCTCTTTATTTTTCTTAACGGAGATGAATCTGAAGCGAGTAGTTTCTCTGGCGATATTGCTCTTCTGGATGGGCGCGTCGCCGACAGCAACCAAGATTTCACGCTGCTCAGTTCACGATCCTTTGCTGAGGATGTCCTCTATGCTAGAGATGGAGAGCTAATCACTGGCGAAGTCTCGGTGTCCGAAGGCAGGCTAGATGATACTACAGTGGAGGTGTCCGGCAAGTCGTTACTGCACTCTGTTCCGCTAACGACGATGGCCTACACGAAAGGCCTGTTTGGGGATTTCGGTAAATATATTGTTTCCATAGGCTTGATGTTGTTTGCCTTTTCTACAGCAATCGCTTGGTCGTACTACGGAGACCGGGCCATGACTTACTTGTTCGGCCCGAAATCGGTACTGCCGTATCGCGTGGTATACGTATTGGGCTTCTTCTATGCGGCGCTGGCAGATACCACCATCGTGTGGAACATAGCACTTATTACGATCGTATTGATGACGGTGCCGAATTTGATAGGCATCTTGTTTATGCACAAAGAGATGAAGCAGACCGTGAAAAAATATTGGGAAGAAACCAAACACGGCGAAACATAAGACATAAGAACTAAGAACGCCTCATTCAAAAAGGGTTCAGAGTGTGTAAACACTCTGAACCCTTTTTGTTACTACTGTGTATAAAGTATTTCTAGCGAGGAATTGCCTCACCAGGCAGTCGGATATTCTCTACGATTTCCTGCACTTCTTCAGGAGCAGCTGGGGTGAACTTCGCCACGAACAGCGCGACTACTAGATTTGCGACTGTACCTAGAGCGCCAATCCCTTCTGGTGAAATTCCAAAAAACCAATTATCAGCACTATCAGCAGCTGGGTTGATAATTTTGAAGTAGATAATATAAGCCGCGGTAAAAGTAAAGCCGACTACCATTCCAGCGATAGCCCCTTCCTTGTTCATGCGTTTTTGAAAGATGCCTAGGACGATGGCAGGGAAGAATGACGCTGCAGCTAGCCCAAACGCGAAGGCGACCACCTGAGCCACATAGGCAGGCGCATTGATCCCGTAGTAACCCGCAATCAGTACTGCAATTAGGATCGATAGCCGCGCGCAAGCAAGTTCTTGCTTCTCAGTAATAGCGGGCATGAAGGTTCGTTTAAGCATGTCATGCGCTACAGAAGTCGAGATTACCAAGAGTAAGCCCGCTGCAGTCGACAAAGCGGCGGCAAGCGCCCCCGCAACTACTAGCGCTATGACCCAAGGGGGCAGCTCCGCAATCTCAGGGTTGGCGAGAACCATGATGTCTCTATTTACATTTAACTCGTTAGTCTGGGGGTCACCTACATATTGAATGATGCCATCATTGTTTTTGTCATCGAAGGTGATGAGTCCGGTGTCTTCCCATTTACTGAACCATTCCGGCATTGATTCATATTCTGCATTGCTGACTGTATTGATGAGATTGGTGCGAGCGAAAGCGGCAACCGCGGGGGCAGTCGTATAGAGGATGGCGATAAAAACCAGCGCATAACCTGCCGACTTCCGAGCATCTCTCACGCTAGGTACAGTAAAGAAGCGAATGATTACATGGGGCAGTCCAGCAGTGCCGAACATCAATGCGGCGGTTATGAAGAACACGTCTTGGGTACTGCGTTGGCCTTCTGTGTAAGTTGCAAAGCCAAGCTGTTCGCTAAGGCCATCGAGGTCTATCCAGCAGGTAACCGCCGCCATAGGCTTCGGTGAGTTCAGAGCCGAAACCAATCTGCGGTACGGGTTGTCCGGTCATCATGATGGAGATGAATATCGCCGGGACCATGAAAGCGAAGATCAAAACACAGTACTGAGCAACCTGCGTGTAAGTTATGCCCTTCATGCCACCTAGAACGGCATAAAAAAACACAATCGTCATGCCGATGAGAACGCCAGTCGTAAAGTCGACCTCAAGAAAACGAGAGAACACGATGCCGGCGCCCTGCATCTGGCCGCAAACATAAACGAAGGAGACAGAGATGGCGCAGAATACGGCGATTAGCCTGGCGGTCTGTGAGTAGTAGCGATCTCCGATAAAATCCGGCACAGTAAATTTGCCAAATTTTCTCAAATAAGGTGCTAAGAGGAGGGCGAGCAACACATAGCCGCCGGTCCAGCCCATCAGGTAAAATGTGCCATCTCTGCCTAGGAAGGAGATGAGTCCAGCCATGGAGATAAAGGACGCGGCCGACATCCAATCAGCGGCCGTTGCCATGCCATTTGCGAGCGGTGTAACGCCGCCTCCGGCAACATAGAATTCCTTAGTGGAACCGGCTCGAGACCAGATAGCGATGCCAATGTAGAGAGAGAAAGACAGAAAGACGAAAAGGTAAGGTCCATACTTGTACGCTCATTGTGACTCCTCCTGAGCCGGTTTCGCGCTCTCGCTGGAAGAATCAAGATTGTACTTGTCGTCTAGCTTATCCATGGCACGGATATAGATAAGAATGAGTGCCACGAAGGCAAAGATCGAGCCTTGCTGTGCAATCCAGAAGCCTAGTTTAAAGCCGCCAAATCGAATCGTATCTAGCGCGTCGACAAATAGAATCCCACAGCCGAAAGAAATGAAGAACCAGACAGAGAGAAGGGAGAGCACTAAGCGGATATTGGCTTTCCAGTAAGAATGTGCGCTTGAGTCAGACATGGGCATTCTCTTGTTGTTATTGTAGTACTGTTCGCGCTCTAGCTGAGGGCGCGTAGTCTCTTAATTGGAAAAGAGCTTATCACCTAATGGAGAGACCGTAAACGTCCGATAAATACAATCAAATCCCCCTGTCATCGGCGAGGAACAGGCACCCTTTTTTTGGCTCGAATAGTAGCGCTAAGATTAGCTGCCGATTTTCTGCTGCAGGTAATTTTGTAGCTTGATCTTGAACTTTGTGCGGCTCGTGTCCGTTGCGCGATTGTGTTCGCGATAGAACTGGCGCATGGTTTGTCGCTCGAGTTGAGGGATATTTTTCCAGCGTCCGCATTTATTTCTGCATCGCCAGATTCTAAAATGGCCTCGCACAACAGCTTAACCGCGGAAGGTTTTTTTTTCTTTCTTAGGTGGCCATTTTCCAGGTTGTCTATGGCTTTGATTATCGCGTCATAGTCGAGATCACGCATCAGCTTGCCGATGAATTGTAGCTGACGACGTCGTGCTCCATGGCTATTGGGTAGGCGATTGTATTCTTCGATGGCAGATATCAATACTTCATTTAACGGCAGCTTTCTCAAGACTGCAGAGCTGTAAGTGGTCAGCTTCTGACCGAGTTGCTGCAAATCGGTAGCGTCTTGCTTGAGCCGTGTCTTGCTCGGTAGATCTGGGTCTGTATTCGGGTTCGAATTTCATAATTTTCTAAAGGCTGAATAAGGGCTTTTATAGGTAAAAGAGCTGCGCCAAGCCGAGGAACACGAAGAAACCGACCGAGTCGGTGACCGTGGTGAGCGCGACGGATCCAGCAAGTGCTGGGTCGACCTTGATGCGATTTAGAAAAAGCGGGAGGTAGGCTCCGGCCAGAGCTGCGACGACGAGATTGATCATCATGGCTGCAGCAATCACCAGGCTGAGTGGTAAGTCTGCGTACCAGGCGAAGGTGAATGGCTGCGATAACGATCGGCCCATGCGGCCCCGTTCAAGGCCGGCCACGCCAAGTTCTCTCACTAACAACCAGCGACTATTGAGACTCGACTGATGTGCCCGAGAGCGCAAGGCTCCGGATAACTAGCGTGAGGGTCTGTGTGCCAGCTACACCACCCATATTGGCAACGATGGGCATGAGCACGGCGAGGTAGACAACCTGGTCGAGGGTGTCCTGGAAGAGAAAGATCACACCGGAGGCGAACACAGCCGTCATGAGGTTCACGCCGAGCCAAAGGGCGCGGCGTCTCGCGGTTTTCAGGACTGGGTGCGAAGCTATCGTCTTCCTCATCGAGACCGGCCATGCTCATCAGCGCAGTGTTCGGCAGTTGTCCTTGATGACATCCACAACATCATCGATGGTGATACGGCCGACCAGCTTGCCGTCATACGAACCGACAACGGGAGCGGAAACCCAGTCGTGACGCTCGAACAGTTGGGCTACCTGGGTTGCGTCCATATCGACAGGGATGGCATCGATATCTTCGCGCATGATGTCTCTAACAGTTGTGTTGGGATCCGACACTAAGAGTTTTCGCAGCGGCAGTATGCCCTAAGAACCTGTCCTCCCGGTCTACAACAAGGAGGTTGTCCGTCATCTCAGGGAGGCTTTCGTGGCGCCGGAGGTAACGCAGCACGAGCTCGAGAGTGTGGCTGGGGGCGCACGGTGATCGTATCCGTGTTCATCAAGCCGCCCAGCCGTGTCTTCATTGAAGGATAAGAATGGATTCGACACGCTGCCGGTCCTGTTCATCCATCGCCCGTAGTACTTCTGCGGCCACCTGGTTGGGCAGCTGCTGCAGAATGTCAGCCAGGTCGTCGGTCTCGAGACCCGCGGTGAGTTCGACGACCTGCTGGGGCATCTAGCTCGCTGAGAAATTCGGATTGCAGGTCCTCGTTCAGATCTTGTAGGACCTCACCCTCGGCGGCTTTGTCGATTAACTGCCAGAGGACGTTACGCGTCTTCGGGGGAGAAGATTCAAGAAGATGTGCAATGCCTGCGCTAGGCAGCGATTTTAAAAGCTGCCGAACCTCATAAAGGGAGCCGCTGTCCAGCGCTTGATTAAGTTCAAGTGCAACAGTTTCCTGAGATTGAGATTCCTTGGCTTGAGACATCGTATTGCTTGGCCCTATGCTCAGTTTGAGGCTCGCTAAGTGAGTGCGAATCCGGCTCAAATGGCAAGCGATAGTGGCAGGCGTCGCTAGCGCCAACGCTAGATCGCGCAATTCTACAGCCAAACGCAGTCTAATAGAACTTAAACAAGCTTGAGAGAATGGCTATGTCTGTGATTTTCGAGGAGGTAGGGGGCAAAAGGGAGGAGTCTAAGGGGGATTGCTATTCGGACTCGTCAAAGCGATTTTGGATCAGGGCAAGTATGGCGGACATAGCTTGCTCTTCATCGGGGCCGTCGACTTCTATCGAGAGTTCGTTGCCCTGAACTGCAGCGAGCATCATTAGAGAGAGGATACTTTTTCCGTCGACCATTTTTTCATGGCCGATCTGGACCGCGCTTTTCAGCGTGCCAGTTAGCTCTACTAACTTGGCCGCGGCTCGCGCATGCAACCCTGCTTTGTTAATAATTGTAGTCGTTGCTTTTAGCATGCCTTGTTTCGAATCGTGTCGCCTAGGTCGTCTTTGCTATCAACCAAGATCGCGATGACGTATTTGCACGTTCTTGATTTTGGATGAAAAGTACTTTTTCAACTTTTCGCTAATGTAGACAGAACGATGTTGGCCTCCGGTGCAGCCTACAGCAACGGTGATATAACTGCGATTATTGCTTTCATACTTCGGCAGCCATTTCTCCAAGTAATCTCTTATGTCATCGGTCATTTCCTGAACCTCTTCTTGAGAGTCGAGAAATTTAGCAACATCGATGTGAAGTCCGGTCAGCGATCGAAGTGCTATGTCCCAATAAGGATTGGGTAGGCAGCGAACATCGTAGACCAAATCCGCATCTACAGGAACGCCGTTCTTAAAACCAAACGATTGGAATAACAGTGCCATTCTAGTTTCGTTGTTCTCCAGCAGGCGGTTCTTTACTAAATCCCTTAGTTGATGAAGGGACATGTTGCTGGTATCGATAACGAAGTTTGCCATCATGGAAATCGATTTTAGCAATGCTGATTCGATATCGATTGCTTCGTACAGGTCGGTAGATTCGTTGCTTAAAGGATGTTTACGACGACTCTCGCTGAATCGCTTCAGCAGGGTTTGGCTGTTGGCATCGAGGAATATAATCTCTGTGGGTAATTCTCTCGCCTGTAATTCGCTGATTATTTCAGGCGCTTGTTGTAAGTCAGCAGAAATATTGCGGGCGTCAATACTGACGGCTACATTGGGAAGGTTAGTATCGTCATTGCTGATACGATCCGCGAGGGCTGGCAGTAAGCTAGCGGGTAGATTGTCGATGCAATAGTAGCCCCGATCCTCAAGGATATGCAGTACTGTACTTTTTCCGGAGCCAGATCTGCCGCTGATTATGGTTAGCTTCATCAAAGTCAACCCGTTTCGCTAAGGCGCTGTAGTGTTAATAAGCCTCAGGTGAATGCAGAGGCTCTTAGTAAGTGATCGCAATATTGTACAAGTCTTCTCGATCGTTAGTATGCCTTATAGTGAAGCAAAAATCCTCGTCATTGAATAAAGTGGCGAGCTCGGCGAGAGTGCGTACGTGTTCATCGTTCTTTTCACGAGGAACGAGCAAGACAAACAGGATATCCACCGGCTTATGGTGTCTAAGGAGTCGAAGTCAACGGGCTGATCAAGGGTTATTAGCGCCCCCAATAATATTCTCGCAGGGAGCGAGCCGGCAGTGAGGAATGGCTATGCCGTTTGCCCAGGCCCGTTCGTACCGAGCTGTTCGCGAGCCATTAGCGCATCGAATACATCGGCTGGCCTCCAATGAGTCAATGTTATCTGAAACGATCTCGCTAATCTTGGTTAGTATTCTCTTCTTGCTTACGCCTTCGACTCGGCAGTGGCAGCGGTCGGGGCTGAGTATGTCTTCCAGTTGCATTGCTGTACGTTCTCTAGTCGTGGTGAGTGGTTGATTAGGTTTGGGTTTGAGGCTAAGTAAGCGTTCTGATTCGGGCTGTCTAGCTAGGCAGTCGCTTGCGTTCGTTAGAGGGCGGAATAGAGAGCGACTCTCGATACTTGGCAATTTGTACGCCTAGCCACATTGATGCCTTTCTCTTCTAAGAGGCTGGGTTATCTTGCTGTCGCTCAACGGCTTCTCTGGTATTCTCCGCAGCGACCAGCTTGCGTATTAGCGCGCGAATTGCCGTGGAGGAGCACTCCCCGCCACCCTTGGGTGGAAACGTGGCTCGAGAAGAAGTATTTTAACTCGAAGATCCCTCTAGGCGTTGTGCATGTATTTCTGAGTAGTGACGCGCGAAATCGTTGATTCGTGCATGCTAACTGCCTCGGCGATATCGTGGAGGCACTAGTGGCTTCATCGCCTCTTCGCCATACTCGAGGAAGCCCTTTCTGGTGTTCGACTATGCGCGTAGAGGACCTTCATCAAAGTGTTTCGTTGCGACTTTGCAGGCTCTTGATGAACCACTTGGCCTCCTTGCAAATTGTTGCGCAAATAATTATTGTCGTCGCTGGTGTCGGCGCGCTTCACGAGAGAGGCATAACCGCTGTTGATGCGGATTTTCGGCGCTGTCTCGGGGTTTAGCTCGACTTTCCATTTTCCCTGAAGTGCTGTCCTTGCTCACGATCACGTCTGGCACGACATAGCTGGTTGAAGGTGGGCAGATGCTCGACCCTGGCCTGGGGTTCAAGCTCTCTACAATGGTAATGGCCTCGCTTAGCTCGCTTCTGCTTAAGTTTCGTTCGTCGCATGAGCTGCGCGTAGTCGCGATTGCCTAGGAGGTCGATATGCTCGCTAATCACCAGCTTGGCATTGCTAACGGCTTTCGCAGTCTCTGGAGAATCGATCTGCGCAAGCTGCAGCATGAGGCACTCGGCGAGGTTTCTGTAGCCGACGCCAATAGGATCGAACTGCTGGATGCGGTGGAGAACGGCGAGGATCTCGTCAAGTATCTATCTCTAGGTCGCTATCGAAGCCGCTGTGTATGGACTCTAGCTCGACAGTGAGCATGCCGTTGCTATCGATCGCATCGATAATTGCGGAGCGCGATCGAAGAGTCCTTCTCAGACATGTGGGTCAGGTGTGAGCTGCCAGAGAAGGTGGTCTTGCAGTGTGCCCTCGGCACTGGTGCGAGACTCAAAGTCAGAGGAGTCTCCATCGAAGGAGCTAGATTGATGAGCGAAGTGCCCGAGTAGGCGTCATCCCAATTGGGTCTCCATGCATCGATGTCGCTGGGGATGTCGCTCTGCCAATCAGTGTCGTCGCTATTTAATTCGGCGTTGTCTCTGGTGGAGTCGTAGCAGGCTTGCAGCAGTCCGCGGCTCGCCTTGCGGGTCGGTCGGGGTAGAGCCGTCTGCCGGGGGTCGGTGATATCGTCTTCTTCGCGATTATTCTCGATCAGCTCCAGCATCGGGTTGGATTCGAGCGCCTGGTGAATTTCTTGCTGAAGGTCGAGTGTCGAGAGTTGCAGAAGTCGAATAGCTTGCTGCAGCTGGGGAGTCATGGTCAGTTGCTGACCTAGCTTGAGCTGAAGCGAAAGTTTCATGAAGAATGCATCTTAAGGCCGAGAGGAGGAAGTTAGTAATGTGTTGCAAGTACTCATGGAGTACGAGCAGCTGCACCGAGATTGTGCCGTTTGATTTATAGCAAGATTCATGCCTGCATTGCATAGCCTTTTCGGCAAGTATTTAGCTGGATTCGCTTGTGCGGTAGATTTTGCGACGAATTGCTAGCGCGGTCTTTGAGCAGGGATTGATGGTGAGATTACTCGCTGGCGCTAGCACTGAACTAAATTTGAAACTGATCGCCGAGGTAGAACTTCTCTGACCTTTCTCATTGGAAAGAATGGCGGCTGGCATTCCCCTTCGGCGATGATCTGTCCTTCGCTGACGATGTAGGCCTTTTCGCAAATGTCCTAAGGGTCTCGCGAACGTTGTGATCGGTGAGAAGTATGCCGATGTTGCGCGCCCTGAGATGTTGAATAATCTGTTTGATATCGCTCACGGAGATCGGGTCTACTCCGGCGAAGGGTTCGTCGAGCAGGATGAATTTCGGATCGGTGGCCAGCGTGCGCGCAATCTCTGTTCGTCTGCGCTCCCCGCCAGACAGGCTCATACCCTTGTTGTGCCGGATATGCTGTATGTTGAACTCGTTCGAGAAGGGATTCCAGTTTTGACTCGTCGCTCTCGGCGCTACTCAGCTCTTTGCGCGTTTCCAAAATGGCGAGAATATTGTCCTCGACGCTGAGGGTACGAAAGATGGAGGAGTCTTGCGGTAAGATAGGCGAGCCCATGGCTGGCACGCTGATGCATGGGGGGCAGTCGGTGATGTCGTCGCCCCCCAGTAGTACCTTGCCCTTGTCGGCGGCGACCAAGCCCTACGATCATATAGAAGCAGGTGGTCTTGCCGGCACCGTTGGGGCCTAACAGCCCTACGATTTCACCCCTGACGGATCGAGACGGAGACGTCGCGAACGACTTCTCGCTTCTTATAGCTCTTGGCAAGGTTTTTCGCTTCTAGCATCTGCTTATCAATTCGCGGTAGTTAAACGCGCCGCTGCAGGGGCCTTGTGTGTCGCGGATGAGGTCTTGGTCGGCGATGTAGGCGATGGCGCTGCACTTCGAAATTGGAGGTGGGCGACTCGATAACTGCGTCGCCAACGAGTTCGACTACGCTGGACTGCCGTCGGCTCCGTCGGTGTAGAAGGTAGATGCTGTTGCTCGACCCCGTTCACAGGTGCATCGCTGGAATCGAGTTGCTGTTGATAGTACACCGGGCGCGCCAAGCACCGTAACCTTGCTGAACTTCATCCGCTGCTGACTACGCTTTCGATCGTGGCAGCGTCCCCGCGAATTACCATGGTGCCCTCGCGTAATGACAACGATTGTCAGCCATCTCCACGTAGGCGGACACCGCCTTCGATGCTCATACGCGTGAACCGCACCGTCGGCACTGAACAGCAGTTCCTGATTCCTGATCGGCCTCGAGCGCAGAAAGAACTGGTACTAGCGATGCAGGCAGCCAAGGCTGATCGCCGCCAGCCTTCACGATGGCGAGCTGCCGCTAATTCTGTTGGTTGTTCATACCGGCCTCTAAATCTCACGCAGGAAGTTGATTTCGTCAATTCTGAGCTTAGCTATCATTCCTATAGACGATTGTTGTAGCGGCTGAAGTTACAATTGATACCGACTGATCAGTCTCTAGAATTGCTGATTCCGTGTTCAGTGTTAAGAATTCGGTGGACATCATTGTTCTATTGCCATACTCATCGAGGCTGTAGACTCGAACATTACCGAGTAGTTCAATCCTTTCAAGTGCTTCGTCGGCAGTCGTTTCGGCGGCAGGGATTCTGCCGGAATTTGCCACGATGTTCCAACGTGAATCGCCATCTTGATACAGGCGGATAAACGGCTTCTCTAGCTCAGTGCTGTCATCATTGTAGTGAACTTGACGCTCTGCCTTTAGCGTGTAATTTATATTGCCTTGGGCATCGTAAAGTGTCGTATTGATGCCTTCAGAGTAAGCATTGAAGTCTAGGCTTGTGTTGGGAGCGTCTGCTTCATTGCTCAAGGTATTGAACGAATTTATGCCAACAAACAAGGCTATCGCGATTATTCCTGGAACAATGATGAGTCCTATCCTTTGCATAATCTGTTAGCGTTTGAAATTGGTTGCAAGTAGTTGAAGCCTAACACGAATTTGTCGATTGCGGTCCAAATTTTCGGGCGAGCCATTAGGCTTTAGCGCTGAGAAAAGGTTAGTTATTGGCTTGTGAGCTTAAGATGAAATCAGTGATTTCCCTGACCGCACCCTTCGCCGCCAGGCGCGTGCTAGTGATCACGTCGACCGCGCCTTTCACGTCGTCGGTGAGCTCCGGGAACAGAGAAGCTTAAGCCAACGGCCTGTAGCACCGGCAGGTCAGGCAGGTCATCGCCGGCGTAGGCAATAGCGTCCAGCGGAGATATCCTGTAGTTGTGCAATTATTTCTACGAAGCACATCGATCTTGTCTTCGCGGCCCTGGATAGAGGATATCGATGCCCAGGTCGGCGGCGCGGTTAGCAACGCTATTGGTAGATTTTCGCCCGGTGATGATGCCGACCGCAACGCCGGTGCACGCATCAGCATTTTAATGCCGTGTCCGTCTAGGCTGTGGAAGGCCTTGCTCTCTTCACCGGAATTGGAGAAATAGAGTTTGCCATCGGTGAGGATGCCGTCAACATCGAGCAGCAACAGTCTGATCTTGGCGAGCGGCTGCGACTAGCCTGTTCTTTCATTGTCAGACTAAAAAGCATGGGCTATTCTCAGGCTAGACTACGTTCGACTGGAGTAGGTCGTGCATTTTCAGCATGCCCTCGACAGGCTCGAGACTCGCTCTTCACGATGAGCACGTATACATTCGACTCCTGCATGATTCTGGCGGCCTCCGCGGCAAGGGCGTTGGGGTCGATGTATTTAAAGCTGGGGGACATGACTTCGTCGATGGTGATTTCCTGAATGTTCTTGCCGGAGTCTATCGTGCGCCGCAGATCGCCATCGGAGAAATACACCCTAGTAAGGTTTCCGTCATTCACCTATTATGGTTGTTAGACCAAAGCCTTTGCTGCTCATTTCCAAGTAGGGCCTCGGGAAGAGACGTGGTTCCACTCAAGACTTTGGGAATGGCGTCGCCGGAATGCATAACATCTCGCACTTTTATTAATAGGCGCCTGCCAAGATTTCCACCTGGGTGAGAGATGGCAAAGTCATCACGGGTAAAGCCGCGAGCTTCCAGCAAGGCCATGGCCAATGCGTCGCCAAGCACCAGTGCGGCGGTTGTGCTCGATGTTGGAGCTAGCCCGAGTGGGCAGGCCTCCTCATCTACTTTGGCATCGAGGTTTGCTGATGCGGCCTTGGCTAATTCGGACCGCTTATCGCCGGTTAGACTCACTAAGGGAATGCCCTTTCTTTTCAGTATCGGTAGCAGGAAGAGTATTTCTTCTGTGGTGCCCGAATTGGATATCGCGAGGACAACATCGTGGGCCGTTATCATGCCTATATCGCCGTGACTCGCCTCGGCAGGGTGTACGTACATGGCTGTCGTGCCGGTACTGGCAAGCGTGGCGGCTATTTTCTTGCCAATATGACCAGACTTACCCATGCCGATCACGACTACGCGCCCTTCGCAGGCCAGCATAATCTCGCAGGCCTTTACGAAGTCAGCATCAATACGATTGAGCAGTTCGCTGACGGCTCGGCTCTCTATTTCTATAGTTCTAAGAGCACTGGAGATGAGGGAAGAATCGGAGTTCATAGTGATCAGATCATACCTTAGGCGAATGCGTCAGACTACTATGCAGAGAGTTTGTTTAAATCTGGTAAAGCATGACGCTAAACCAGCCAAGATAGAGCGACATGAAAACGGCGCCATTGAATCGGCTGATCATCTTGCCCTTTTTGACGCCTGCATAGCAAAAGTAGGCCAACATGAGAGTTAGTATTAGTACGCCAGCAAAGTCTCGATAAAGGAGGGCGGGCTCGATTGCTCCTGCTGCAAATAAACCTGGGAAAGGAAGTACTGCGAGCAAATTTAGAATGTTCGATCCAACAATATTACCAATCGCCAGGTCATGATGTCCTTTCAAAACGCAGGTTACCGATGCGGCCAATTCGGGAAGGCTCGTGCCGAGAGCGACGACGGTAAGGCCGATGATTGCCGCAGAGACGCCAAGCGATTCGGCGATAGATGTGGCGGCTGCCACTAGCGTTTGTGCACTCAACACTAAGAGTGCGAGCCCTAATACCATGTAGGCAGCGGCTTTTAGGCTATTTATTTCGCCGATATTTTCATCAAGGAGATCCGGGGGGGATCCTGATTTAACTTTCTTGCGGAATAACCTATAGCCAAAATAGATGGTAATGGCTATGAAGACCACAGCATCGAATACGCCAAGGAAGAGGTCTAGAAATAAAATGCCAGTAACAAAGGTAACGAGAAGCAGCGCTGGAATTTCTTTGCTGATTAGCGACTCAGGCGGCTTAAGAGGGCTAATCATTGCGGCAACGCCGAGAGCCACCCCGATATTGAAAAGGTTGGAGCCCAGCGCATTGCCGACTGCCAATTCGGGTTTGTCATTGAGAGCAGAAACAGCGGAAGAAAAAATCTCTGGGGCCGACGTGCCAAAAGCAACGATAGTAAGGCCGATCATCAACGGGGAAACCCCAAGGTGTCGCGCGAGGACTGACGCGCCAAACACAAACTTGTCCGCTCCCCAGATTAGACCAATAAATCCGAGAACGATGATGACCATGTCGAAGAACATATACGAAGTATTCTTAATGCCGAGAAGAAGCGGCCAATTAGAAGATTCTTTGAAGAGCTTTGCAAGTAATAATTTATTGAACTGCTTACTTCATGTAAACTACTTATCTGCGCTTTAGAGGTTCAGTCCGCATTCAGCCCATTATCTGTATTTTGGCGCTGTCGGTACCCCGTAGCGGGTTCCAGAACTTAGCTTCGAGTAAAAATTAAGGATAAGCAAATGAAATCATTGAATAAATTCTTAGTGGCCCTTGCTTTTTTGGGAACGTTGCCAGCGCTCAGCTATGGCCAACAATACACGGCTGTGGAAACTGCTGAAATTGGAGTAAGGGACCTATTGAGTACGGTTCAGGAGTCTCGGGGGCTATTTCTTACTGATCGAGATGGCTACTTTGGGGCAATTGAGGAAGTGCTCAATTCGATAGTAGATTTTAATGCTGTCGCGGTGGTGGTTATGAACCGCTATGCCGAATCCGCCAGCGACGCTCAGAAGGATCGCTTTGCCGCTATATTAAGGGCAACGTTGACGCGTTTTTACGGTGCCCTCCTTGGTTTCCTATGAAGGGCAAGAATTAGCCTTCCTTCCATCAACTAATGCAGATACCGATCCGCGTGCCGATACCATAGTGCGTATGGAGCTGCGTGGCGGTGATACGAACCTAGAGCTGCAGTATCAAATGTTTCTTAACGAAAATGACGAGTGGAAACTTAAGAACTTAAGTTTGGTTGGCATCAATTTGGGTAGGCAGTATTTTACGCAGTTTTCAGCGTTGATGAGTCAGAATGACAATGATATCGATGCTGTGTTAAACAATTGGAAATAAGTCGGAGTATTAGATTGGACGCTAGTCAGATTACCATTGAGCTTGATGCAGAGCTTTCCGATTGTCAGGTGACCGTTGAAGGCGGCGATGGCAAATACCTTGTAACGGTCATAGGTGATGTGTTCGAAGGATTGAATGCCGTAAAACGGCAACAAACCATCTACAAAATTTTGAACGAGCACATAAGCAGTGGAGCCATTCACGCAGTCACTATGCGTTTGATGACTGTGGCCGAAAGTCAGGCTTCCTGAATACACCTTTCCCTCTGAGATAATCAATGGATAAATTACTAATAAAGGGAGGCGTATGTCTTCAGGGCGAGATTCGAATTGCAGGCGCAAAGAATTCCGCTCTGCCTATTCTGGCTTCTACTCTCCTTACCCACGAAACGGTGCAGATTTGTAATTTACCGCATTTGTTCGATATTACCACGATGATCGAGTTGCTCGGGTGCATGGGCGTGGAGCCTGTAATCGACGAAAAATTGAATGTCGAAGTGAATAGCAGCACGATCAAACACTTTAGTGCGCCTTATGAGTTGGTAAAGACGATGCGGGCATCGATCTTGGTATTGGGTCCATTATTAGCGCGCTATGGTGAGGCTGAAGTTGCCCTGCCTGGCGGTTGTGCGATCGGTAGCCGGCCTGTGAATTTACATATTTCTGCGTTGCAGGCGATGGGTGCAGACATTGTGGTCGAGGACGGTTATATCAAAGCCTCTGTCGAGGGGAAGGCTGAAAGGCGCTCATATCTTTTATGGATATCGTAACCGTAACGGGAACAGAGAATGTCATGATGGCAGCTACTCTGGCTGATGGGGTGACCATTATCGAGAACGCAGCTCGCGAGCCTGAGGTTGTAGACCTAGCCGATTGTTTAGTGAAGATGGGCGCGGTTATATCGGGCCAGGGCAGCGATACTATTACTATTACAGGCGTGCAAGAACTCTTCGGTTGTAGCTACTCGGTGATGCCGGATCGAATCGAGACGGGCACTTATTTAATTGCTGCAGCAGCAACGCGCGGGCATATTAAAGTTAAAGATACGCGGCCTAGTATTCTCGTAGCGGTTCTTAGCAAATTGGAACAGACCGGTGCCGACATTAAGGTAGGCGATAACTGGATCGAATTGAACATGCATGGCAACCGCCCTAAATCGGTATCCCTGAGCACAGCTCCTTATCCTGCTTTCCCCACGGATATGCAGGCACAATTTACCGCACTTAATGCGATAGCAGATGGTACCGGCTCGATCACGGAAACTGTTTTCGAGAATCGCTTTATGCACGTGCACGAAATGAACCGTATGGGTGCTGATATAGTGGTAGAGGGAAACACCGCTATAGTAAAAGGTGTGAATGCATTAAAAGGTGCGCCGGTCATGGCTACAGACCTGAGAGCTTCGGCGAGTCTAATCATCGCTGGGTTGGTTTCTGATAACGAAACGGTTGTGGACCGCATCTATCATATAGATCGTGGCTATGAGTGTATCGAAGAGAAACTTCAACTTCTCGGGGCGAAGATTCGGCGGGTGCCAGCTTAACGGATATTAGCTATTCGCTGATACTATGAGAAAATCTTTTAATGAACCCTATTCAAAAAAAACGTTATTCAAAATGAACGCTGATCAACTAGTCATAGCCCTTACCAAGGGCCGTATACTGGATGAAGTGCTGCCCTTGTTTGAGCAGGCAGGCATCGTGCCGGCCGAAGACATTAGCAAGAGTCGCAAATTGATCTTCGACACCAATAGAGAGAACGTAAAGCTCATGGTGATCAGAGGGAGTGATGTTCCAACTTATGTAGAGTTCGGCAGCGCAGACATGGGCGTTGTAGGCAAAGACCTGTTGCTGGAGTACGGTGATGAGGGGTTCTACGAGCCATTGGATCTTAAGATAGCAGCCTGCCAGATGATGACTGCAGGGCCGGTCAATGCTAAGCCAGTAGAAGGCAGATTGAAGGTAGCGACGAAGTTTACCAATATCGCCAAGAAGTATTTTGCAGAGCAGGGTAGGCAGATTGATCTTATTAAACTAAACGGGGCGCTCGAATTGGCTCCATTGATGGGTTTGGCCGATGCCATCGTAGACATCGTTGATACAGGGCAAACTCTAAAGGCTAATGGTCTGGAGCCGCGCGAATTGATAGCGCAAATTAGCTCGCGAATAATAGTGAACAAGGCATCGATGAAAATTAAGAATGCCCTGATACGAGAAATTTTGGGCCAACTGGGCGACGCAGTAGACAAGAAGTAAAGAACGCTTTTTCGAAGACAACTACTCCTAACTTTTACCTTCTGACTATCACTACCTATCATGCCCATTAGTAATATAACTTTAAATCATCTGAATACATCCGAGCCTGACTTTGAGGATCGCCTCGCGAAGTTATTGCAGCGAGACATGATTGTATCCGACGACGTCACTACTATCGTTAGCGACATTCTGCAGCAGGTAAAGACTCGAGGCGATGCTGCTGTATTGGAATATACGAATCAATTCGATTTCGGCGCAGAATCGATGGGTGATCTATTGGTGTCCTCCTGAGCTGATGCAGGAAGCTCTGGATGGTATCTCTAACGAGCAGCGCGATGCGCTAACCCATGCTGCCGAGCGAATAAGGGCCTATCATGAGAAACAAAAGCAGGGTTCATGGACCTATAAAGAAGCCGACGGTTCAGTTTACGGTCAGAAGATAAGTCCATTGAAGCGTGTAGGCGTTTATGTTCCTGGCGGAAAGGCGAATTATCCATCGTCGATGCTTATGTTAGCGATTCCAGCTCAGGTTGCCGGAGTGAAAGAAATAACTGCCACAGTTCCCACCATCTATGGTGAAGAAGGGGCAGCTCGTGTTTGCAGCCGCGGCTCTTGCTGGCGTCACACAGCTGTATACCATCGGTGGAGCGCAGGCTATCGCAGCTCTTGCCTATGGCACACAGACGATCGAGAAGGTGGATAAGATAGCTGGCCCAGGAAATATTTTCGTTACCGTAGCGAAGAAATTAGTCTTCGGCGAAGTGGGTATCGATATGATAGCCGGTCCCTCCGAGCTTACGATTATCTGTGACGGTAAGACGAATCCAGATTGGATTGCGATGGACCTGTTCTCTCAAGCGGAACATGACGAGCAAGCACAGTCTATATTGATTGCTAGTGATGCGGGCTTTCTGGAAGAGGTAAAGAGAAGTATCGATAGATTGCTGCCTACTATGAGCAGGCGCGAGATCATTTGCGAATCAATGAGCAACCGAGGTATCTTCATTCAGGTAAAGGATTTGCAGGAGGCGGCAGTGGTTAGCAATCTCATTGCGCCGGAGCATTTGGAGATTTCTGTGGAAGACCCTGACGCCTTATTAGACTCAATCGACAATGCTGGAGCAATTTTTATGGGTCGTTACAGTGCTGAGGCCTTGGGCGACTACTGTGCTGGCCCGAGTCACGTCTTGCCGACATCCGGCTCTGCGAAGTTTTTTTCGGCATTAGGTGTGTATGATTTTCAGAAGCGCAGCTCAATCATTAATTGCTCCGAGGCGGGCGCGCATATCTTGGCAGGTACTGCGGCGGCCATTGCGCGAGACGAACATCTTGAGGCGCATGCCCTTTCGGCCGAGTATCGCCTGAAGCGTCGATAGTTACAAAGCGAAAGAAATTTTACCGTAAATGACTATGGCTCGATGATGATGGCCTGGCCAAATCCCAATGTAGTTGGTAGAACGAATTTCTGCTCGTCGCGATAGATCTGAATGTTTATCGAATCCCCAGGGTTTTTGTTTCGAACCGCCATCATGATGTTCTGACCATCTAGTACCGATGTTCCCTCGACCATGGTTATGACGTCGCCGGGTTGTATGCCTGCTCGCTGCGCTGCGCCACCTTCATCGACGCTCTCCACCAACATGCCGCGAATATTGTCTACGCCGAAGAATAACTGACTCGATTGGGCATTAAGTGCTCCACCGGTAATCACGCCCAGATAACCGGTGTTAGCCTCGACAGCTTGATTCGCCATTTCTTGAAATGCTGCGATGGCGTAGCTCGACGGAGTGGCGAAACCGATACCTTCAAAGTTGCCGGACTCTGAGAATATTGAGGAATTTATACCCACGAGCTCTCCCCGGGAGTTAATGAGAGCGCCACCAGAGTTGCCTGGGTTAATAGCTGCATCAGTTTGAATGATGCCGGGAGTATTCTCTGAGTTTTCAGTTAGTGCACTGATAATCCCTTGCGAGACGGACTGACCGATGTTGCGGGGGTAACCGATAGCGAACACGATATCGCCTACCTCCAAGGATGTTTCGTCGCCTATCTGGATGGGGGTCAGGTTGTCCATATTGATGTGTAGGACGGCCAAGTCGCTTTTCTCATCCCAAGCCACGACCATAGCCGAAATCTTTCTGCCATCATTGAGCGTGACTTGTGCATCGAACGCATCGAAAAGAGTGTCGACAACGTGAAGGTTGGTCAAAATGAATCCATCCTCACTGACAACAACGCCAGACCCAAGACTTGCCCTCTCTCCGAGATACAAGTTCACGCGATCCTCCGAGGTTCGTTCAATAGACTCGACATTGACGTTAGTTGCGTTGATCGCCACGACAGCAGGCGCTGCTAGAGCGATCGCTTCGGAGAAAGATAGAGGGGTGGTGATTGTCGATTCGTTAATTTCGGCAAGAAGGGATTGATTGCTAATTTGTTGTATCTGCCGGTATTGCAATATCACCAGACCTAGCAATATGCCACAGACTACCGGCCAGCTTATATATTTGAGTAGATTGCCTGTGCTGCTCATCTCGATGGCGCCTTGAATGTTACTGCCTGCTCGACTTAAAGCCGAATTTGAACGGCATAACACTGTGTTATTATTACCGAGCAAAACCAATATACAGCGTTGCCAAGGTGGATTCCAATGCCAGTTAGTCTAAAACAGCTTGAACTTGAACTAAAAGAAGTACTGCGGCCTGAACAGTTTAAAGACTACTGCCCGAATGGGCTGCAAGTAGAAGGACGAAAAGAAATATCAAAATTGGTAACTGGAGTGACAGCCTGTCAGGAACTAATCACTGCAGCTGTCGAAGCAGGTGCCGACGCTTTGCTAGTCCATCATGGCTACTTTTGGCGTGGCGAAGATCAATCGATATCGGGTATTAAAAAAGCGCGAATTGAGGCTCTGCTAAAACATGACGTGAGTCTATTTGCCTATCACTTACCCTTGGATGTACATCGAGAATTTGGCAACAATGTTCAGCTGGCGAAGGTTTTAGGAATAGAAATTGATGGGGAATTAGGTAAGCAGAATAATCACCCCATAGGCCTTGTAGGGACTATTAGCGAAGACACGGATTTTGAATCACTGAAGGCCTTGATCGCAGACAAGCTTGACCGGCAACCACTCGCTATAGAAGGAAATTCTAAACCGATTAGATCCATAGGGTGGTGCACCGGGGCGGCACAAAATTATATCGAGCTGGCCGTAGCTGCGGGCGTAGATGCCTACATAACTGGGGAGGTCTCTGAGCCTACTGTACATATTGCCAGAGAGTCGGGAATCCATTTCTTCTCGGCAGGGCATCACGCAAGCGAACGCTATGGGGTTCAGGCTATAGGGGGGTATCTAGCTGCGAAGTTCGGCATAGACCATCAATTTATCGATATTGATAACCCCGTGTGATTTTGAGGGGGTGTGCGGCTTAGATGAAGGGGTTTAAATAATCTCTGCATCTCGCATAATTTTCAGAACCTTCTCCAGGCACTCATCCACAGACAGCGCTGCAGTGTCTAACTCAAGTCGTGCAACTTCCGGTGCGCTATAAGGGAAAGATACCCCGGGAATGTCTGTAGACTCTGTCCCTTCAGCTGCCGCATACAGGCCGCTTGGATCCCTCTGAATGCAAGATTCCATAGGCGGGTTTAGGTAGACAATGTAGCAATGATCTTTGCCAATTACACTGATCGCATGTTCTCTAGAATCGGCAGTTGGTGCAACGAAAGAAGCGCAGCAAATTACGCCCGAATCGTTTAAAAATTTTGCTATATGCGCGCTACGCCTTAAGTTTTCAGCACGGCCTTCTGCATCGTGTGGCAAGTTCTTGCTGATGCCGAGTCGCATCGTCTTTCCATCCAGCACTGTACTAACACGCCCGCGATCAAAAAGTTTTCTTTCCAATCCGTGGGCTAGTGTGGATTTACCAGAGCCGGAGACACCAACGAACAAGATCGTGGCGGGTTTCTGGCCATAGCGTGCCGCACGTTCTTCCTTGGTTACAATATTTTTTGCTGATTCACTGCGTTCACGGAGTGGCTGTTGTTCGAAATCGATCATGCCGGCCCCAACGGTCACATTGCTGAGCCGATCAGTAATAATAAAGCTGCCAGTCGCACGATTATCTTTGTAGCTATCAAAACACACTGTCTCGTTGAGATTGATTTCAGCAAGACCAATCTCGTTTAGCTCAAGGCCCGGTGCTGGACCTTTTTCAAGCGTATTTATATCGATGCGATTGTGCATCGCCTTGATTCTCCCGCTTACGGTCTTACTTCCCAGTTTGAAATCGAAGGCATTGCCAGGCAGCAGGGGAGTATCCGCCATCCAAACGATGATTGCATCGAAAGTGGTGTCGCTGGCTGGAATATTCTCAGGGTGCGCAAGAATGTCACCACGACTGACATCAATTTCATCTTCCAATGTTAGTGTTATAGCCATGTCGGCATGAGCAAGTTCTAGCTCTTCATCATAGGTTACGATCGATTTGATACGACTCGTCTTATTCGATGGTAAGACAATGACTTCGTCGCCTTTGCGGATTACGCCGGAAGCAACAGTGCCACAAAAACCTCTAAAGTTTAAATTGGGCCGGTTAACGTATTGCACGGGGAAGCGAAAATCGGAATAGTTCTTGTCGCCGCTAATCTCGACATTCTCCAAAAGTGGCATCAATGCGCCGCCGTCATACCAAGGCATCTGCTCGCTTGGATTTACTACGTTGTCACCGGTCAGAGCAGACATCGGAATGAAATGAAAGTTAGTGGAATCAAGATTTGCGCTAAACTTTACATAGTCGGCTTTTATCTCATTGAATACACTTTCGGAAAAATCAACTAGATCCATCTTATTGATGGCTACGATGATGTGTTTGATACCAAGCAAGGATGCGATGAAACTGTGTCGACGGGTTTGAACCTGAACCCCGTGACGGGCATCAATTAAGATTATGGCGAGATCGCAAGTTGATGCGCCAGTCGCCATATTTCTGGTGTACTGCTCGTGTCCAGGGGTGTCGGCGATGATGAATTTTCTCTTCGCTGTAGAGAAATATCGGTAGGCCACATCGATAGTTATGCCTTGCTCGCGCTCTGCTTGCAAACCATCCACGAGTAGTGCGAGGTCTATCTTTCCTCCGGTGGTGCCGGACTTGACGCTGTCTGCTTCGATCGCCTCGAGTTGGTCTTCATAGATCATCTTCGAATCATGCAACAGTCGGCCAATCAGAGTACTTTTACCATCATCCACGCTACCACAGGTTAACAAGCGCAATAGCTCCTTACGCTCGTGTTGCGCTAGGTACGCGCTAATGTCTGTGCTAATTAAGTCGGATTGGTGTGACATGTTGAATTAAGTCCCATGCGTGTGTATGTGCTGATTTGTGCCTTGGTTGTAGCCAGAAAATCTTAACGAAAAGATGCTGGCTAGAAATAGCCCCGTCTTTTCTTATCTTCCATGGAGCCACTTTTGTCTGAGTCGATAAGGCGGCCCTGTCTTTCGGAGGTCGTAGCCAATAACATCTCCTGAATTATCTCAGGAAGAGTTGTTGCCGTGGATTCGACAGCGCCCGAGAGAGGGTAACAGCCTAACGTACGAAATCGCACGGTCTTAGTTTCTATCTTCTGGCCTTCTTTGATCGGCATGCGATCATCATCAACCAGAATGTCGACGCCATCGATATTGACAACGGGCCTTGGCTTAGCGAAATATAGAGGCACGATATCGATATCATTTAAATAAATGTACTGCCAGATGTCTAACTCGGTCCAGTTGGAAAGTGGAAAGACGCGGATGCTTTCGCCCTTATTAATCTTCCCATTGTAGATGTTCCAGAGTTCCGGTCTTTGATTCTTCGGATCCCAGACATGGTTCTGGTCGCGGAAAGAGAAGACTCTTTCCTTGGCGCGCGATTTTTCTTCGTCGCGCCTGGCCCCGCCGAAGGCGGCGTCGAATTTGTATTTGTTTAATGCCTGCTTTAGCGCCTGCGTCTTCATGATGTCGGTGTGCTTCTCGCTACCGTGGGTGAACGGGCCAATGCCTGCATCTACACCTTTCTGATTGGTATGCACAATAATGTCTAAACCGAGCTTCCCAATTTGTTGATCGCGAAAGGCAATCATTTCCTTAAACTTCCATGTCGTATCGACATGCATTAATGGAAATGGAAGCTTACCGGGATAGAATGCTTTTAGTGCCAGGTGCAACATGACTGCGGAATCTTTTCCTACGGAGTACAGCATCACCGGCTTATCGAATTCGGCAGCAACCTCACGCATAATGTGGATGCTCTCGGCTTCGAGTTGTTTGAGGTGAGTAAAATTGTATTCAGACATGGTTTCTAATTCATCGCGACCGGAGACTAGGGCTTCGCACCGCGAGCTTCGCTGTTTAAAGTGAGTTGGGTAAGGTTTTTGGGCTAATGCTTAGGTGTGTTTGGAGTTTCTTCGTTATGGGAGATTGACTTGTTTATGCCAAACTCTTCGGAAAGTGCGCCTTTCTGGCTGGGGTCCTGCTTTGCAGCATAATCTTTCGGAGGGTTCAGCCCGCTAGCAGCCTTGGAGTCGTCATTGCCTTCGAATACGGCATCTGAACCCGCTGGAAGTAATTTGCTAGCTACTTCATTGCTGCACAGATCCTGGGCTCCGCTTGCGAGGTGCTGATAAACTTCGCGATAGCTCTCGGTCATGTGCTGAACAAGATCTGCTGTCATGCTGAAATGATCGCTTACGTTGTCTCGGTAGACCAAGTGATTGTCCTTGATGTCGCGAATTTGATTCTCTAACTCTTGCACGCGCGATGCGCTGCTATTCAAGCGGCTGGAGAAGATTAGTCCAATTACAATTCCTATGACCAGACACGCTATTGCAGTTAACCAAATCATTTAAACTAATCGCCTCTTGAATATTTCCCGATGGTTGCTTTCGGATCAGGCTTTTCGCCTATCGTTTCATTGTGGCCTGAGACACATTTGCTGAGTATACCTCAGTTCAGGTCTATTTTTAATAAACTTGTTGCCGGCGCAGTGCTAAAAAGAGACATTGCAGAGTCGGACGGCAACGTTCTGTTAGACGCAGATAGAGGAATAGAGGTTGCCATTGTTAAACAGAGTCTGGAAACTGAGCGCTTTTTTACAGGCAACGGACAGGCGGTGAAACGCCGCCAGAGTGGAAATTATGGGCCCATTGCAGCGATATCAACACGATCTAGAGAGTGGCGCCATAACTGCAGATGCTGCACAGCGTGCTTTAGTAGGTCAGCTACAGAATTTATATGGTCGTGTCGCACAGGCCGAGATGGTTGGTTCTGGGCCATTAGGGCGTTTGAAGCGGTGGCTGTTCAAGAGCGAGCAAGTAGCAGGCCCGATTCAAGGGCTCTACATTTGGGGCGGAGTGGGCCGTGGTAAGACCTATCTAATGGATATGTTCTTTGAGAGCCTGCCGGGGGAGTTGAAAATGCGTACACATTTTCACCGATTCATGCAGAGGGTCCACCGCGACCTAGCGTTATTGCAGGGACAGAAAAACCCACTGGAGCACGTCGCCGAGCAGATAGCCTTGGAGTCTCGTGTATTATGTTTCGACGAATTTTTTGTGCGCGATATCGGCGACGCTATGATACTAGCTGGCTTGTTGGAGGCTCTCTTCAAGCGGCAGGTGATTCTAGTTGCGACCTCAAATATTGAGCCTGACCACTTATATCATGAAGGCCTACAGAGGCAGCGATTCCTGCCAGCAATTGCACTTCTCAAGGAGCACACGCAAATTGTTAAGGTTCAAAGCGGGGTAGACTATCGATTACGCAGCCTCGCTCAGGCAACGCTCTACCACTGGCCTATATCAGCGGATACAGAAGCCAAGTTGGTGGAGTGTTTCAATGAACTAACGCCGAAGAGTTCTCAAGTACACAAAGCAGCAGAAATTGATATTCTAGAGCGCCGAATCGGCACGCAATATTGCAGCAAGGACGTTGTGTGGTTCGCTTTTGAGCAGGTCTGTGAGGGTGCGCGTGGTGCCTTCGACTACGTGGAGATCGCGAAGATCTACCATGCGGTAATCCTATCTGGCGTCCCTCAGATGCAAGAAAATGCGAGTGATAGCGCGCGGCGCTTCATCAGCTTGGTTGATGAACTCTACGACAGAAGAGTGAAGCTGGTTATCGCCGCTGAGGTAACTATTGCTGAGCTGTATACCGGCGAAAAGCTTCGATTCGAGTTTGAGCGCACGAAGTCCAGGCTGATAGAGATGCAGTCCCAGGCGTATCTTGGAGATCAGCACTTGGCGTAGGCACTAAATTAGTAGGCGCTAGCGGGAACAAGGAAGGCGTCGCGGCCAATAAAATCGTGATCCAGTCGCAGTCTTGGAGAGCGTCTGTATTCGATAGTTCGGCAACTATTGTGCAGCCCACGAAAAATCTACATTCAGAGCCTAAATTCGCTTGAGTATTGGACATTGCTCCGGTAGTATTCGCGCTCCCTAAAGCAAAGCCTAATGACAGAATAATGAAGACTTACAGTGCAAAACCTCATGAAGTAGACCAGAAATGGCTACTTGTAGATGCCGAAGGCCAGACTCTAGGCCGGATGGCTACTGAAATAGCGACTCGCCTTCGCGGAAAGCACAAGCCTGAATACACGGCTCACGTGGATACTGGCGATTTCGTCGTTGTTATCAATGCTGACAAGGTCAGGGTAACTGGCAATAAGGCAAAAGGTAAGATTTATTACTCCCACTCCGGCTTCCCTGGTGCATTGAAATCAATGCCCTTCGAGAAGTTGTTAGATAAAGCGCCAGAACGTGTCGTTCAATTAGCTGTTAAAGGTATGCTCCCTAAAAGTCCTCTGGGTCGAGCGATGTTTAAGAAACTCAAAGTCTACGCTGGTACTGAGCACCCACACGGGGCGCAGCAACCACAGACACTTCAACTTTAAAGGGGTTCGCCTAATTCATGTCTAGCACTCAATATTACGGTACTGGCCGTCGCAAGACCTCAACAGCGAGAGTCTTCCTAACTAGCGGTAGCGGTGCGATTACAATAAATAGTCGTACTCTAGAAGGTTACTTCGGTCGTGAAGTAGCTCGTATGATCGTCAAGCAGCCACTAGAACTGGTGGAGATGGTTGAGAAATTCGATATTAAGATTACTGTACGTGGCGGTGGTAGTTTCGGCCAGGCCGGCGCTATCCGGCACGGAATCACTCGCGCTTTGATGCAGTATGACGAAGAGCTGAAGCCCACACTGCGTAAGGCAGGCTTCGTAACACGTGATGCGCGTGAAGTTGAGCGAAAGAAAGTCGGTCTACGCAAGGCGAGAAAGAAGCCGCAGTTTTCAAAGCGTTAAGACTATCGATCAAAAAAACGCCGATTTCGTGTTCGAAGTCGGCGTTTTTTTTGTCTTTGAAAATATATTTTTCCCTCCTTCTTTCAATGATATAGCTAGTATTTAGACGTCACTGCCACTTGCTAAAAAGAGCAAAATTGACTAATATTCACGCGCTTTGCCGACCCGCCATGGCGGCATCGCTCAAACTCGCGATCGATGATTCGCATATCCCTCAAATGCAGGGACATATCAATTTACAAGCTTGTTCTCAAGGAGAAATTTACGGTGAATGACGACAGTAAAAACGCTGGCCGTAGACGGTTTTTAGTGGGATCAACTTCGGTTGTGGGCGCCGTCGGAGTTGCAGGAGCCGCGGTTCCTTTTGTAGGATCTTGGAGCCCGAGTGCCAAAGCAAGAGCTGCTGGCGCACCAGTTAGAATAGATATTTCTCGCCTGCAAGACGGCGAAATGTTAGGTCCGATACCCGCGTGGCGTGGTCGGCCGATCTTCGTTATCAAGCGATCAGCTGAATTGTTGAGTGCTTTGAATGAAGATCCAGGCCGTTTGACAGACCCCGATTCCCAAGAGCCAGAACAGCCAGGTTATGCGCAGAACGAATACCGTTCGCGCACTCCCGATGTCATGGTTTTAGTAGGCTTGTGCCCACACCTGTTCTGTTCACCCACTCCTCATATCGAGCTTAAGCCAGAACCTTTTGATTCGCAGTGGCGTGGTGGATTCTTTTGTCCTTGTCACGGTTCGCGTTTCGACCTAGCAGGACGTGTTTACAGTGGTTCGCCTTCTTCTCGAAACATGGAAGTGCCACCTTACTCTTTCGAGGGAAACGATGTCCTCGTAATTGGTATAGATGAGGACAACGCGTAATGAACGATACAACAAACAACGCAAAAGATTCTGCAAAGCCGGGACGATTTATGGGTGCCATGACCGGTCTTGTTGACTGGACTGATGCAAGACTGCCTATCGTGCGTACTTGGAAAACTCATATGAGTGAGTACTACGCGCCTAAGAATTTTAACTTCTGGTATTATTTCGGCGTACTTTCACTAGTAGTACTAGTCATTCAGCTGCTGACTGGTGTTTGGTTGACCATGAATTACACACCTAGCGCCGAAGCGGCATTTGCCTCGGTCGAATATATCATGCGCGACGTGGAATGGGGATGGCTATTGCGTTACCTGCATTCGACGGGAGCATCGGCATTCTTTGTAGTGGTCTACATACATATGTTTCGTGGCCTAATGTACGGCTCTTATCAGAAACCAAGAGAATTGATCTGGGTTTTTGGCATGGCTATCTATCTCGTATTGATGATGGAGGGCTTCATGGGTTACGTGCTGCCTTGGGGCCAGCTGTCCTACTGGGGAGCGAATGTTATTGTCTCTTTAGCCGGTGCCATTCCAGTTATCGGTGACGACTTATTGGTGTGGGTTCGAGGTGACTATCTCATCTCCGGCGCTACGCTGAACCGATTCTTTGCTTTACATGTTGTCGCACTGCCGATCGTGTTGATTGCCCTGGTCGTACTTCACCTTCTTGCGCTTCATGAAGTAGGTTCGAACAATCCAGACGGTATCGATATCAAGAAGAACAAAGGTCCAGATGGGATTCCTCTTGATGGCGTTCCTTTTCATCCTTATTACACGCTGTACCATGATTTGTCGGGTGTCGTATTATTCTTATTCGTGTTCTGTGCGATTGTATTCTTCGCCCCAGAGATGGGTGGTTACTTCCTAGAACTCTCCAACTTCCAGGAAGCGAACTCGCTTAAGACGCCTGAGCACGTGCCGCCAGTATGGTACTTTACCCCGTTCTATTCGATGCTACGCGCAGTGACTTATCCCTTGTTTGGGATAGATGCGAAGTTCTGGGGAATGTTAGTTATGTTTGGTGCTATCGCGATTCTCTTCGTACTGCCTTGGCTGGATAAGAGTCCGGTTAGGTCCATGCGATATAAGGGAACCTATAGTCGCGTTGCACTGTTACTGTTCGTGGTCTCGTTTCTTGTTCTGGGCGTGCTTGGTACACAGTCAGTGAGCCCAGGTAAGACTTTGCTCGCGCAGCTTATGACGGTTGTCTACTTTGCGTTCTTCTTAGCTATGCCTTGGTATACGCGCAAGGAGAAGACAGCGCAGCCTCCGGAAAGAGTAACGGGGCGTTTCATCACGATTCCGCAGCTAATCGGATCTATTCTGCTGCTTATATTCTTGGTAGTCGTACCGTTGATGTTAACCAGTACAGCTTCAGCTGCTGAGGCGAATGTCGACCTCGAACATGTTGAGACTGACTTCGATGATAAAGGCTCGCTACAGCGTGGCTTTAAAACCTACATGAACTACTGTTCAAGTTGCCATGAGCTGGGCTATGCGCGTTATGCGAGAACCGCCGAAGATTTAGAGATTCCCGAGCAAGTAGTTGTAGAGAACCTGATATTCGATGGTTCCTTGATCGGAGACCTGATCGTAAATGCCATGGCGGACGAAGACTCTCAAGGCTGGTTTGGAGCGGCGCCTCCCGATCTCACGCTGGTAGGCCGCGTGCGAAAACCTGATTGGCTTTATAGCTACCTTAAGGGCTTCTACGCGGACGATACGAAAATCTTTGGTACGAACAATAAGATATTTGCCAACGTAGCCATGCCCAATGTATTGCATGAGTTACAGGGCGACGTGATCTGCGAATCCCATGGCGATCCCGATCACTGTGAATTGCAGCATGTTGAAGGAACAGGCGCGCAAACCCCAGCAGAGTTTGATGCGACGGTTGCTGATCTGGTGAATTTTCTGTACTACGTAGGTGAGCCCATTCGATCCAAGCGCCAGGAGATTGGCATTTGGGTTTTAGTATTTCTTGGAATTCTCTTTGTTCTAACAACGTTAGTAGGAAGAGAGTTTAGTAAGGACTACCATTAACAAAAATTTGTCTGGTGATGTCGTGTATAACGTGGCTTCAATGTAGTCGGCAAGAATATTAAAAACGAATAGACTGGATTAAAGGGATTGATATGGGTGTAGTAGCAAAAAGATCTTCAATGACTTTTTATTCCGATGGCAAGAGTCACTATAGCCATCGGGTTAGAATCGTTTTGGCAGAGAAGGGTGTGACCGTCGAGACGATCGACGTGGACCCCAACAGCAAGCCCGAGGATCTGGCTTCCCTGAATCCGTACAACACATTGCCGACTCTCGTGGATAGAGATTTAGTGCTGTATGAAGCGGACATCATGATGGAATATCTTGATGAGCGATTTCCTCATCCACCACTGTTTCCTGTCTACCCAGTAGCGCGAGCCGAGAGTAGGCTCTGGATCTACCGCATCAAGCAGGACTGGTGTGGCAAGGTCGATGCACTAATGGCTGGAAAAGGTACGCCGGCAGCACTCGAGAAGGCGCGTAAGGAGTTGCGTGAAAGCCTGCTTTCTATTGCACCAATTTTTGGTGAGAAGCCGTTCTTCATGAATGATGAATTCACTATCGTCGATTGCTGTGTTGCGCCAATTCTTTGGCGCCTTCCAATAATGGGCATAGAGTTGCCAAAAAACAAAACGACCAAACCGCTCTTAGAATATCGAGAGCGTCTGTTCGAGCGAGAGTCAATTCTAGCGAGCTTCTCCGAGCAAGAAAAAGAAATGGTCTAGGCGTCACCGAGAGCGAGGCACGCACTATGACCATGAGTTCGAGCAGGCCGCATATAGTTAGGGCGCTCTACGACTGGATCATAGAGAACGGCTGCACACCCTATATTCTTGTGAATGCCTTCGCTGATGATGTCGAGGTGCCGCAGGAGCACGTCAAGGATGGCCAGATCATCCTTAATATTTCTCCCTCAGCTGTTCAGAGTCTATTTATTCGTAGCGAGGCTATCGATTTCGATGGCCGCTTTGCGGGTATTCCCAAGCGAGTTTATGTGCCAATTTCGGCAGTAATGGGTATTTACGCTAAAGAGAATGGTCAGGGAATGATCTTCGATCCAGAGGCGAATCTGCCGAAGCCGCCAAGTCCAACGGGCACAGATGATTCGGGGGTAAGGAAAGGCGCGGACTCTAAGCCAGCCAGTCTAGTAAAGAAACCCTCACTCAGAGTCGTTAAGTAAATTGGGTTAAGGTGTCCAGTGCCTAGTTGATGTATTCGAACACCTTGACCACTCGGGTCACGCCAGAGATGTTGCGTGCTAAGCGCGCCGCATTGTCACCGTTGCTCTGATCGATTAAGCCCATCAGATAGACCGCCCCGTTTTCTGCTACCACTCGAATCTGCCCGGATGGAATGCCACTGTTCGTCAGCATGAGAGTGCGTACCTTGGTTGCTACCCATGCATCGTTGCTGCGCGCAATTAGGCTGGTCTTGCCAGCAACTTCTAGCTCATTATGGATGCGTTTTATCTTGCTGCTGGCTTGGCTTGCAATTTCGCTCGCCTTGTTCTTCATTTCGCTCGATGCGACCTGACCCACCAATAGCACCACGCCGTTATGGCTGATCACATTGAAATTAGCTTTTCTAAATTCTGGTACCTGTGATTTCATGTTGACGATCACTTTGGTTTCGATTGATTGATCTTCTACGCGGGCGCCAGCAGTTCTCTGTGTAGGGTCTTCAGAAATTCCCTGCTCGCCTGTAGTCTCTACTAAGATGGTGGTGCAGGAAGTTATAAAAAGCGCTATGGCTACCAGTGAAAGTTTTTTTAGAGACGTAAGTGTCATTATTCGTCACCTCCAAATAATTGAGTATCAATAAAATCACATAGGCAGTGAATAACTACCAAGTGAACTTCTTGTATGCGGGCAGTTCGTCTCGAAGGTACGCGTATTTCAACGTCTTGATCCCCTAGCAGGACCGCCATCGTGCCTCCGTCGTTACCACTGAGCACCACCGAGAGCATCTCTCGCTCCTGCGCGGCCTTCATAGCGGCTGCAACATTGGCGGAGTTTCCACTGGTAGAAATGGCGAGCAATACATCCCCTGGCTGTCCTAATGCGCTTACCTGTTTTGAGAAGATCTCTTCATAACTGTAGTCGTTTGCTATTGCAGTTAGGGTTGAGCTATCCGTTGTTAGCGCCATTGCAGGCAGTCCTGGGCGCTCCTTCTCAAAGCGGTTTAACAGTTCCGCCGAGAAATGCTGTGCATCACCAGCCGAGCCTCCGTTTCCGCAGCTCAGTATCTTGCCGTTGTTGAGTAGGCTATTCACCATAGCCTCGCCGGCTCGATGAATAGGTTCGATCAGAACTTCAAGTGATTGCTGCTTAACGGCAATGCTGTCTTGAAAATGTTGGCCGATCCGGTCTGCTAATTCCATCTAAATAATTATCCTGTAATTCTCTTCGTGAAAAAACGCGTGAAATAAAAAGTATCCTTACATATCGGCCGCTAGTGCGCCAATATTTACCGTTTCGAGACCCTTTCTTTTGCCGCCTGTGAATATGACTAGATATAGCGGGTGAAAGTTTCAGTAAAAAGCATTTTTAATCCAATCAAAGCGAAGCTCCGCTGTATGAGCCATCTCTTTAGATGCGTGTGTTAGGCCTATCACATCGAAGCGGCAGTTGCTGGATTGCAGTTGCGGATGAGATAGCAGATAGTGCGCTGCAGTAAGACGAATCTTTTTTTGTTTAACCGGTGTTACTGAGTTTAATGCGCCGCCGAAATGCTCGCTGCGGCGATAGCGAACCTCTACGAATACCAAGGTGTTGGAATCGCTCATGATTAGATCGATCTCACCATGGCGAGATCGATAGTTTCTGCAAAGCAGCTTCAGGCCCTGAGACAGGAGATAGCGCGCGGCCTTAGATTCCTGAGCTTTCCCAAAGACTTGGCTATTGATGAGTCGTCTAAAATGCATAATCCCAATCCTCTGGGATGCGCTCGTGAGGCTTAGTCTGAGGCAGCGTCCGGGTTTTCTTGCAATGTGGCTTTGCCATTGACGAAGCGAGCAACTTCTAGGCGGCGGTGAATGCGGCCTTCGCTATCCATGCTGAGGATGCCGGTGGCGCCGGGCAGCGAGGTAATGTCTTCTTCGTTAAATTGCTGTAGACGAGAATACAGACGAAAACTGTCTATGCCCATTGCCCGGAAGCGCTGCACCGGCCCCTGAGCGGGTCGCAGGCGAGATGCCGGATTGGATTTTAAGGGGTCGTAGTTAGCCAAGATCCAGGGTGCATCTGTAAATACAATGCCGTTTAGATCCTGATTCGCGCTTTGGTTATCTAGGCCATCATAGATGGAAGGTAAAGCGTAGACGGGTATGTCGCCTGCGAAGTAGAAGGCGAGGGTAGGTTTTATCTGTCGGCCTTCTCGTGGGTTTGCGATTAGGAAAATGAAGTCGATATCGTCCCGGCGTCGCGGCGTGAATTCTACGCTAGACCTTGGCAGCAGTTGAACTAGTCGGTCTCTGCGCAACTCGCTGGAATCTATAGCCATCAGTCTCTTAATGACATCAGCGTAGTCATTGTCACCACTGAACGTCGATTGTGAAACTAAGTTGCCGCCCCTGCTTGTCCAGCTGTTTATGAACGCCTGCTGTAGACGCTCATAGTCGCTAGATTGCGGGGTAAGTATTGCGGCATTTTTATGTCCGGCGTGCCAGGCTAAGTTGACTGCCTGTTCAATTTCATCTTCGGGGGCGAGTCCAAATTGAGTGAGGTTCATCGAAATGTTGTTGCTTTCATCGGCATAATTGAGAGCAAGGGTAGGCACAGGTAATTCATCGAGTAGTTGCAGTTGATTGACTAGCTGTTTGTAAAGCGGTCCGATTATGAGGTCAGCACCACTGGCTACGGCGGCATCATAGATTGGATATACAGTAGTTTGATTGCTGCTATCGAAGACTGAAATTTTGGGCACATCCCGGGAGACGTCGAGAGCGGCATAGTAGGCGCTCAGAAAGCCTTCCTGAATCGCCCTTCCGGCAGAGTCTTGCAATGGGAGTATGAGAGCGATGTGTTTTGGTCGCTGCTCCCAGGTCTGTGCTAGCTTTTCTAGTTGTGATGGAAGTTGTTGGGCGGCAGGATGCTGGCTCCATATTCTTTGCCATTGGGTGATGGCATCTAACTGGGAGCGTATGCTGTAGGCCTGTGACGTTACGACACGCGCGAGCTCAACCCAACCTCGTGACTGATAATTGTCTGCAGTATCTGCGAAGTTGTTCAGCTGTGTTGAGGAGAAACTGTTGATGGCACCCCAGATTTCATTGTGGATGCCGAGGTTTGCCCTTGGGTTGTTTTGGTTGTCACCAAGCTGCAAATAGGCAGACAGTGCGTCTTCGTATTGCTCGTTTTTTTGATAGGCGGTGCCGAGTAGAAGCAGGTATTCCTGCAGCAGCTCAGGTCGACTCTCCAAGCTGGCGGTATCTGTCGCTGACAGTAGGGTTAAAGCATCTGCGACTCGATCAGTGCTAAGCGCAAGTCTTGCCTGCAATAAGGATGCGCGTAGCTGCAGCTGTTCGGGATAGTTTTCCAGATTATTTAGACGCGCCGATTGCCGCGCGGCTCGATCGAGGCTGCCTTCTTCAATTAATGCCTCTAGTGCCAGAACACGCAATTCAGTAGATTCAACACCTACCGTATTCTCTGCCGCTCGAAGCAGCTCATCTATCGTGGCATTTTGTGGATCAAAATCTGGCGCGGATTGCTCGGGGGTATTGGTGGTCGAGACGCATGCTTGCAAAACAATAAATAGCAGTAGCATTTTTGCTTTACGCATAGGGGCCAATTTCATCTTTGTCTAGAGGGTTTTGTCTGCTAAGTTGTGCGCTGGTTTTTAAAGACTAATACAGTTCACTAGGGACAGCAATTTATTCGCTATAGTAGTTTCCCAAATGATACTCGCTAAAGAGATAAGTTGATTGAGAAACTTAGCCAATGAGTGATTCCGGTACGCTATATATTGTTGCTACGCCCATTGGAAATTTAGATGATATTTCTAGGCGGGCGATCGAGATTCTTAAATGGAGTGGATCTCATCGCTGCAGAAGATACACGTCACAGTCAAAAGTTGCTGCAGAGCATACAAGTCGACACTCCTGTAGTTTCCCACCACGATTTTTCCGCAGACAGCGCGATCAATCGAATTCTTGATAAGCTGGAGTCCGGCAGCTCGGTTGCATTGATATCGGATGCGGGCACACCATTGATATCTGACCCAGGCTACAAACTGGTTAGCTTGGCGCGCCAGAAAAAGCTCTCTGTTATTCCCATTCCTGGTGCAAGTGCAGTGGTGTCAGCGCTAAGTGTTTCTGGACTCGCCACTGATAGGTTTACTTTCGAGGGTTTTCTGCCCAGCAAGTCGGCAGCGAGGCAGAAAAGGCTGTCGGGTTTAGCGGATGAGCAGCGCACGATGGTGTTCTATGAGTCGACTCACAGAATCATGGAAAGCCTTATGGATATGCGCGCGGCATTCGAAGAACAACGCTTGATATTTATCGGACGAGAATTGACAAAACGGTTCGAGTCGCATTTTCTCGGCACGGCGGCTGCTTGCGTTGAGTGGCTTGGCGCAGATGTAAATCAACAAAAGGGTGAATTCGTCGTCATCGTGGCGGGCTGCGATGAGCAGCTTGAGGAGGCGCAAAAGCATGAGCAGGCCATGGATATTGTGCGGCTGTTGAAGTCAGAAGTTTCAATGAAGAAGGCGGTAAGTCTGGCAAGCAAGATAAGCGGTGCGCGTAAGAATTTTCTGTATGAGGCGGCACTGAAGGAGCTTGCCGAGAGCGAGGGGTAGACTGTCAGCGAATATCGGTTGTAAGCGGAGAGTTTCTCCTTTAGTCTTCGCCTCGAGTCAGCCGGGCAATTGCTGTCTTTAGCTCTTTGTTTGTCGACTATCGATTTACAAGGAAATCGACAGAGGAAAGTCCGGGCTCCATAGGGCAGGGTGCCAGGTAACGCCTGGGGGGTGTGAGCCCACGGAAAGTGCAGCAGAAAGAAGACCGCCTACAGCTTTCGGCTAGCGGTAAGGGTGAAAAGGTGCGGTAAGAGCGCACCGCGCGACTGGTAACAGTTCGTGGCGAGGTAAACCCCACTCGGAGCAAGGCCAAATAGGAATCCACAGATGCTGCCCGCGTTGGATTCGGGTAGGCCGCTAGAGGCCTGTGGCGACACAGGCCGTAGATGAATGACTGTCCTCGACAGAAACCCGGCTTATAGGCTGGCTCGCTTTAATTTTCCCGTTTTTGCAAAAACCTAAAATTCTTAATAATTTACTTTAATTAGGAGTGCTATTGAGCTGTATTAAATCAGAATATAGCTTTCTATTAAGGTGATTCAGCAGTGTTTTCCCCGCTTTTAACGGCAAGTTCCCGCGCTTTCCTTATAAATATCAGACAAATAAGGCTTGCGTGGGCGCAATAGTGCCTCTATAGTGTTTCTTTGTGGCGAAAAGTGGAAAAAATTGTCGATTAGTGGGAATTAAAAGATAGGATCCCGCGACAGTTTTCTTTCCACAATAATGGGGGCAACACGTGTTTCGCGGCATAAATACTATCAACTTAGATGCTAAAGGTCGCATGGCCATGCCTTCGCGTTACCGTGAGCAGCTCACAGAGCACTGCTCGGGGCATCTAGTCGTTACTATCGACACGAACCACCGTTGTCTTTTGCTCTATCCGCTTTCCGAGTGGGAGCAAATTGAACGTCAAATAGAATCCCTCTCCAGTTTCGATCCAATGTCCCAGCGTGTCAAACACCTGCTCATCGGTCATGCCAATGATTTGGAACTAGACGGCAGCGGTCGTATTTTGCTTGCGCAAGAGCTGCGCCAATATGCGCAGCTAGAAAAGCACGT
>CALSUH010000026.1 GCA_943789485.1 uncultured Pseudomonadales bacterium | reverse complement strand
GGTTTCCTTATATCATGTCGCATTGGAGTCAACTCCATCCCTGTGATTAGTGCTATCTACTCTATTTCAGCCTCTATAGGCAATTACATTTGGGCCACCGGCGAGGCTGACAGGTAGGTCTGCGTTTTTGATCTTGGCGATGAACAGCGGGTAATCGAATATTTGGAAAGCAGTGATCGGCAACTCTCCGGCATACTGACGGTATTCAGGATTTGAAGAAGAGATATTTCTGGCAAGCAGCCAGGCCTAGTTCGAGAGGCATCAACGGGGTACGTGAATTTGAAACTGAGGACGACAGCACTACCTTATTCAGCTAGAGCTTGTTTATTAATGAAACGCCATGTCACACTCTTTATCATATCGCCTATTACACCGAAGACGAAAACCAAATCGACTCACTTATTTTTTTTGGCGACATTTTTTTGCCAACTGATTGCAGTTGGTTATTTGAAGGCTTAACTGAGATTACACATGAACCTCTCTGCTAAGTGCCCATCCTGTTAACAAAAATGAGAGCCTGTTGCATCCATGAGTGCACAATGGAAAGTTTCCATTTCGCCGCAGCTGCAGACGCAAAAAACGATGTGCTAATCGAGCGCTTTGAATTGGTGAAAACGCAGAGGGCAATCAAGCAACTTAGCCTATTTCCTAGAATCGAATTAGAGCTAGTAAAAAACATCCTTTACTGCAATGGGACTAAACTACAAAAAAGTACAGAGGAGTATTGGAAGCAAATTCCTAGCAATGACGCTGAGGTCTTCGCTTCGAGGCTGAAAAGACTCATCCTAATACTCCACCCGCGGCACTCTGTAATTAACTAATTCACCTACTGATTTCACAGGCAATTGATTTGCAAAAACTTACAAGAAATATCGTAATTGCACTACTACCGCTGTTTCTTGCAGCCTGTCAAAATTTGCAGCTATCCAAACCTACAGGAATAAGACCGGCAGCGGCAACTTCGATGGAAGAAGCCACGCAGAGCCCAGAAGCATCGAGTGGGAAGTCAGAGGTAGCAAACGAGACGTCCCCACTAAGTACTGAATCCGCCGTAAGCTACGACGATCTCTGGGAAAGGATGCGCGACGGCTTTCAGCTTCACTGCGCACTACGCCCACCCGAGCGTGGCGTTAGCTATGTACAGAACTTATTCCAGTGCAGCAACGCTATTTCGACCTGCTAATGCAGGAATCGGGCGTCACCCTTTCTTATTCGCAGATAGTCGAAGAGATCGAGCGCCGCGGCCTACCAATGGAGATTGCGCTGCTATTGCCGATGGTCGAAAGCACTTACAACCCCAACGCCTATTCGAGAGAGCACGCCGTGGGGCTCTGGCAGTTCGTCGGCGCGACTGGAGCTCGAGCTCTGGGCCTGCAGCAGGACTGGTGGTTCGACGGCCGCAGGGATCCTTTGCAAGCGTCTACGGATCGCCGCTCTGGACTATATGGAGCAACTCTATCAAGCAGTTCGATGCAGGACTGGCTGCTCGCGATCGCCGCCTACAACACAGGCAGATGGGAATCTGCGCCGAGCCATTCGCAGGAGCGGTAGCGAGGAAGACCGAAATTTCTGGGATCTCAGGCTTGCCCGGCGAGACCGAAGCGCACATATCCCAAAGTTACTCGCTCTCTCAGCTGCGATCAGTCGCAGATTCACCGAGGCGTGGGGCATCGAGCTTAACGCCCGCTGGCCAACGAGCCGGTCCTCCGCTCCGTCGCCGATCGGGACGCAGATCGACCTCTCCCAGGCAGCGAAGGCTGGCCGGAATGGACTATGAAGAACTACGGGCACTGAACCCCGGCTACCTGCAGTGGGCAACCCATCCGGATCAGCCGCAGGAAGTGCTGCTGCCCTTCGAGCAGGCCGCAAAAGCTGGAAAGAGCGCTGGTCGGGCATTGATAGCACGCGAGCTTCTGACCTGGGATCGCTATGAGATCAGGCCGGGCGACACTCTCGGCGCGATAGCGCGCAGACTGAAACACGCGCGTCGATATACTACAGACGTTTAACTCACTCAGTCGGCAGCCGCATCGTAGAGCAGGGCGAGTCTCTGCTAATGATCCCGCGAACGAATGATCCCGAGCTCTCCTCGCCTCGGCGCCGCGGATAGATGCCAACACAGGCCGCGAGCAGGTCAGACTACCCTCACGTACCAGAGCAGTATACGGTGCGAAATGGAGACAACCTCTGGGCCATCGCAAGACGGTTTCAGCTACGCTCTGAGATCGAAAGACATCGCCGCCTGGAATCGGCATAGATCCGTCGAGGAGCTACTGCAACCCGGCCAGGTGCTCGACCTGAGCCTATGCCCTTGAAAGCACGATGGCCGAGCAACCGAAGTCCTGCAACGTTCAGCGATCGCGCCTCGCTGTCTATGTTGTCCGAGCGCGGCGATAGCATGGACGCGATAGCTCCCGCCGCTTCGGCATTGGCTTGCAAGAGCTGTTGCTGTGGAATCGGTCTGGGAATTGAGTGATTTGATATTCCCCGGACAAGAGCTGCAGGTGATTCCGCCGAGGCTTATAGGCGACGAGCAGATATGACCGATCACGTACAATCACTGGCGATGCGACTCAGAAGGAGTTCCTCGGCCATCCACAGCGGCTTGGTCAATTTGCTTCCTCACCGAGATGTGGGAACGCTTCAGCTATTACGGCATGCGCGCCCTGCTCATCTTCTATCTTGACCCAGCACTTTCTTATTCTCCGACCAGTCCGCCTCGAGCATCTACGCGGCCTATATCTCACTCGTCTACATCACACCCGTCATCGGAGGAGTGGTCGCGGACCGCTATCATGGGGCCTGTCAAGGCGGTCATTCTAGGGGCGATATCTGCTCGTTGCCGGCCACTTAGGCATGGCTGTCGAAGGCGCGCAGGCGGTCGAAGACACAGTCGGCGATGGGGAGACAGCTCGTTGACCGCGACCCGAATTCTACCTCCAGGTGTTCTACCTCTCGCTCGGCCTGATCATCATGGGCGTAGGCTTCTTGAAAGCAAACATCTCTACGCTCGTAGGTTCGATGTACGAGCGCGAAGACCCCCGACGCGATGGAGCCTTCACACTATTCTATATGGGAATCAATGCCGGCTCATTCTTAGGCGCGATAGTCTGCGGTCTGTTATTGCAATATAAAGGCTTCAGCTGGGGTTTCGGTGCAGCCGGTATCGGCATGCTATTCGGTCTAGCGGTATTTATTAAAGGCCATCACCTATTCGGAGCAGCCGGACTACCGAAGGATCCTGTGGCGCTGCAGCAAAAAATCTTTCCAGGAATTAGCCGCGAAATGTTTATCTACATATTGGCCTTCGTAGGCGTTTTGGTATGCTGGCAACTGATGCAGGCACCACCACTAGTAGGTGGCCTTGTTGGTGCTACGCTTGTAGGCATGACTCTAACGGTTGTTGTCTACGCATTCACCAAGTGTGAACAGATAGACAGGAATAGAATGCTCGTCTGTCTCTTCCTAATGAGCTATCAGATTATCTTTTGGTCACTCTGGGAACAGACTGGCAGCTCACTAAACCTGATGGCAGACCGAAATGTAGATCGCATCGTATTCGGCTTCGAACTGCCGGCAGCAATGTTTCAATCGGTTAATGCCTTCTTTATCATTACCTTGGCGCCTGTCTTCAGCATTGCCTGGATCTATCTAAACCGACGCGGCTGGGAACCCAGCACGCCTACTAAATTTGCCCTAGCACTAATCCAGCTCGGACTCGGCTTCTTATTTTTGGTGTATGGCGCGTCACTAGCGACTGACCCTACGCAGATCGCACTAATCTGGCTGATCCTATTGTATCTGCTACATACCACGGCTGAGCTTTGCATATCCCCGGTTGGTCTTTCTATGACCACCAAACTCTCCGTTCCAAGTGTTGTCGGGATGATGATGGGCTGTTGGTTTCTAGCCATGGCCGGAGGAAACTATATATCTGGCACCATTGCGGCTATGACTGGCTCCGACACGATTGGTGGAGAAGTTGTAGACTCTGCGACGGCCCTTGCCAACTATATGGATGTTTATTACACGGCAGGCATCTACAGTATCGGCATAGGAATATTTGCCTTGTTTATATCCCCTGTATTGAACCACTTCATGCATGGCATTAAGTAATTAAAGGCTTTATAGCAACCAAGGCACGTCTCATACTAGTTAGCGCTAGACGTGGGTAATTTGCGCAAAATACAGTAAAATACTGCCATAAATACCAGCTAAAACAGGATAGAGGCATGGGTTATCTAACAGGAAAAAAGTACCTAATTCTTGGCGTTGCAAGCAAGCTCTCGATCGCTTCAGGCATTGCCCAGGCAATGTATCGCGAAGGTGCCGAACTGGCTTTTACTTATCAGAATGAGAAGCTAAAGGAGCGTGTTCTTAAATTTGCAGCAACCTGGGACTCTGACTTAGTGTTCCCCTGCGATGTGGGCAAAGACAGTGAAATTACAAGCCTATTCGAGGAACTCGGCCAGCGCTGGGACGGTCTTGATGGAATCGTTCACTGCCTCGCGTTCGCACCCGGCAATGAGCTCGACGGAAACTATGTAGACGTAACGACGCGAGAGGGATTCCTGATGGCGCACGAAATCAGCTCCTATAGCTTCGTCGCGCTCGCCCAAGCTGGAAAGTCCATGATGGCAGGCAGAAACGGCTCCCTGCTCACTTTGAGCTACTTAGGAGCGGTCCGTAGCCTTCCTAATTACAATGTTATGGGCTTAGCGAAAGCGAGCCTAGAAGCCAACGTACGTTATATGGCTGCAAGCTTAGGACCCGAAGGGACAAGAGTAAATGCTATATCTGCCGGTCCGATAAAGACTCTTGCAGCTGCCGGCATAAAGAGCTTTAGGAAAATGCTTAAACACAATGCTCAGCAAACCCCTCTGAGGAGAAACGTTACTATCAGCGAAGTGGGAAATGCAGCGAGCTTTCTTTGCTCTGACCTAGCCTCTGGAATCAGTGGCGAAATTCTTTATGTTGATGGCGGTTTCAACACTACCGCCATGGGCTCGCTCAACGATCTCGAAACCGAAGGGGTATAGCCAACTAGAGCGGCTGTTCGTCTAGAATGCGCGACTCGATGTCCGCGCTCTCTTGCAAGTTGCTCATATAGGCCTGAAAGTCGCTATTGCCTAAATCCGAAATCATAGAGCTAACCATGTTTTCTCGGTCTGTGTCTGCCAATGAAGCTATTGAGCCTGCATTGATATTAGTCAGTTCAACAATAACGGCAGTGTCATTCGTTAATGTAAGGTTGCCATAGACAGGTGTACCCGTATCGGCTAAAGACATAGAAAAAACCTGAGTTAAAATCTCTCTATTAACATTGGCTGCAGACCTATTCGCACCTTCCTCTGTGAGCCACTGTATTTGATTGTCAGCCAGGAGCTGATCGACAGGCTCATCGTTTTCTATGCTAGTCAGAAGCTGCTCATTAAGATCCTGAACTGCATCGCGCTCCATCTGAGTTCGAATTATTACCGCGATCTCTGGCTCGACTTCCTCAAGCGGAAGAACAGTAGCTTCATTGAAAAGGGTCACATTCAGCACTACAGCCTGCGAGGGACTTAGCTCAACCACTTCACTGTTATTATCTTCAAGTAAAACCTCGTCAGAAAATGCTGCAGCAATAAGCGCCTGATTAGAGAAAATACCACTTCCTCCGCTACGGCCAAAATTGCCACTGATGAGCACTTCCATCTCAAGCTCTTCCGAAATAGTTTCTAAGTTTCCCGTCTCAAACGCCAGGTTAGAAAGATCCCCCAATCGCTCGGCATAAATCAGCTCTACTTCTGAGCTTTTTAATTCTCGCTCGATTCGTTCGGCAACTTCTTCTAAATCCTGAAATACATTTACTGAGTCCTCAGTCAGTTTCACGATATGAACACCGAAATCTGAGACGACCGGTGCCGAGACCTCATCTACTGATAAAATTTCTAGCGCTTCTTCGAGGGCTACCGGGAAGGCAGTTCCATCGGTATAACCAATATCTCCACCCACTTCTGCAGAAGCGGTATCTGTAGACATTTCTAACGCTACTGCTTCAAACTCCTCACCAGCATCGATTCGCTGTTTAGCTGTAGTTGCCATCTCTAGAGCCTGGTCTTCGCTGAGATCACCTCCAACTTCGAAAAGTATGTGTGAAGCCCGCTTTTCAGCCGATCCTTCAAAAGACGCCCTCTCGGCCTCATACTGCGCTTCAACGACACCTTCGTCGAGTTCGATCTCACTAGAGATTACGTTCTTATCCAACATCACATAACTCACCGATACTGTCTCCGGCTGCGTAAAATCTTGTTGGTTCTCATCGAAGTAACTTTCAATCTCCGCATCTGAAATTGCCGAGTCCAGAGTACGAGTGCCTAAAGGAATTGAGAGATAACGAAAGTCTCGAGTCTGCGCCGACAGGCCAGCTATTCGTTCTAATTCTGAATTCGTGACAAAAGCCGAACTGCTGTAAGCGTTAGCAAGCTGTGACAGCAACATCTGTTGCCTCAGGGATTCCCGATAAATAGGAATACTAAAACCTTGGCTAGCCATGGTCCGTACGGCTAAGTCGGCATTGAATACACCGTTAATCTGGAAATTAGGATTTTCTATAATAGATCTGTCAATTCGATCATTAGACACAGTCATCGCCGACTTTTCCGCAGACTGTCTTAGCAACACTTCTTCTAGTATCTGTGACAGTGCGATTTGCTCAAGCAGGCCTTGATCTAGGGAATCGGCGCTTCCGCCAATAGAATTCAATAGATTCTGTGTGTTCACCTGCAGCTGGGCTTCGGTTATTTCCTCTCCATTAACTTCAGCGACTGGCGGCGATGCTATGAAACCACTCACGATCGAATCCACTCCAAAAAGAGCAAATATCGCTACGATAAAACCGATGATGACCTTCGCTATCACACCCTGTGAATTGTCACGTATATCTTGCAGCATAGTTGTTCCTAAATTCCGCTAAATCGCTTATTTATTGCTTCCCCTTAGTGGGGATAGTAATGTAATTCGTAAACCAAAAAAGGCGCATCATAGATGCGCCCTACTTCCTCTTGGGAACTGCTAGGGAAATCAGCTTCTCGATTCCATGCACCTAATTCGCAGCTATGAACTCTAGAGCTGAGAATTTACACTAGCTACAGAACTCGCAGCTTAGTTAGTGATGTTGCAGTTCAATCAACTAAATTAAGAGTTAACAGAATCCTTAAGTGCCTTGCCGGCTTTAAAGCTAGGTACACGAGCCGCCTTAATTTGGATTGGCTCTCCAGTTTGGGGATTACGACCAACTCTAGCCGCTCTGTGCTTAGTTGCAAATGTTCCGAAACCAACTAACACTACTGGGTCTTCTTTCTTTAAAGAATCCGTAATTGCGTCAATCGTTGCATCGATAGCACGCCCTGCAGCAGCTTTAGGAAGGTCCGCACTCGCGGCAACAGCATCTATTAATTCTGATTTATTCACGTTATCCCCTTTTTCTAAATTTGTGTGATTTTCTAAATCTATGAAGGCCTAAAAATTGGCGGTTTATTCAGTTCAATATTATTGATCAAAATATACAAAGTCTAAGCTCTGGATCTATCTAATTCTTTTCCCCAAAATGTCACGCAAACCTCGCGTAATACCTGACCTTTATACCAATAGCGTGAAAGCTATGTCAACAGGAAACACGCGGTATCAATGGGTATTTATGTGCTTGTCATCACTACTTTTATCTTTATCTTCTTGCTTCGCATCTTTAGCTGAGGGCGCTTTTTTTTCAGCGCTCAAAGGAGTCGGTTGATACTCAAGCGCGTGTTCCAAAACTTGATCGATCCAACGAACAGGAATGATGTTCAAATCCGCTTTGATATTATCTGGAATTTCTTTGAGGTCCCTCTCATTATCGGCAGGAATTAGAACAGTTTTAATGTTGCCCCGGTGCGCGGCCAATAATTTTTCCTTCAATCCACCGATTTTCAGCACCTGCCCTCGTAACGTTATTTCTCCGGTCATTGCCACGTCAGCACGAACAGGAATAGAGGCCAGGGCTGATACTAGAGCCGTACACATACCGACGCCTGCACTTGGCCCATCTTTGGGTGTCGCTCCTTCTGGCACGTGTATGTGAAGGTCGTGTTTTTCATGAAAATTAGCGGCAAGACCAAGCGACTCCGCTCTACTCCTAACCACGGTAAAAGCAGCCTGAATCGACTCCTGCATCACGTCACCAAGAGAACCTGTCTTGGTAGTTTTACCCTTGCCAACAACGGCAACTGTTTCTATTGTAAGCAACTCACCGCCCACGGAGGTCCAAGCTAATCCGTTAACCTGACCGATCAGGTTTTCTTCCTCCGCCTTACCGTAGTCATATTGACGAACACCAGAATAGTGTTCCAATTCTACAGAAGTGAGATTGATTGGATCGGCGTTGCTCTCCAAGGAATTTTCCTTAACTACTTTTCGACAGATCTTGGCTATTTCGCGCTCCAAGCCACGGACTCCAGCCTCGCGCGTGTAATAACGCACTAGGTCGCTAATAGGCTCTGTAGTGAAGGTTAGCTCCTTATCTCGAATTCCGTTGTTCCTCTTTTGCTTCGGAATCAGATAACGCTCTGCGATGCTGGTTTTTTCTTCCTCTGTATACCCAGCAAGTCGAATCACCTCCATACGGTCCAGAAGTGGCTCGGGAATATTCATACTATTGGAGGTACACACGAACATAACTTCGGAAAGGTCATAGTCGACCTCAAGATAATGATCATTGAAGCTATGGTTTTGTTCTGGATCTAACACCTCTAGCAAAGCAGAAGCTGGATCGCCGCGATTATCCATGCCCATCTTATCGATTTCGTCTAACAAAAACAGTGGGTTCTTAACGCCAACCTTAGATAGTTTCTGCACCAATTTGCCAGGCAAAGAGCCAATATAGGTCCTTCTATGGCCCCTAATTTCCGCCTCGTCACGCACGCCGCCAAGCGCCATGCGCACAAATTTCCTATTGGTCGCCCTGGCGATCGATTCACCTAGCGAAGTCTTACCTACACCGGGAGGCCCCACCAAACAAAGTATCGGGCCTTTCAATTTCTTTACGCGCTTCTGCACGGCGAGATACTCGAGAATTCGTTCTTTAACTTCCTTGAGACCGTAATGGTCTGTCTCGAGAATTTCTTCAGCCTTCACCAAATCCATGCGCACCTTGGAGCGTTTTTTCCAAGGAATGCTAACCATCCAATCTAGATAGGTGCGCACAACAGAAGCTTCCGATGACATGGGTGACATCTGCTTCAACTTATTTAATTCTGAAACGGCCTTCTCTTTTGCCTCTTTAGGCATGCCAGCAGCATCGATGCGAGATTTAAGCTCCTCAGCCTCGTTCGGCACATCATCCATTTCACCCATTTCTTTTTGGATGGCCTTCATCTGCTCGTTCAGGTAGTACTCTCGCTGACTCTTTTCCATCTGCTTCTTAACGCGTCCGCGGATGCGCTTTTCTACCTGAAACAGATCGATTTCTGACTCGATCAACGCCATAAGGTGTTCAATTCTTGCCTGCAGGTTAACCAACTCGAGCAGATTCTGTTTCTCCGCAAGCTGCAAAGTCATATGGTTTGCAATGGTATCCACTAGGCGCCCAGGCTCATCGATGCTGGAGATAGAGGTCATTACCTCGGGCGGTATCTTCTTGCTGAGCTGCACATACTGCTCAAACTGTGAGAGCAGAGAACGAATCAGTAATTCAGACTCTTTCTCAGGAACTGGATCTGTATTAAGAACCAGAATCTCAGCACGAAAGTGATCCGTATCGAAGCCGACATTACGCAATTGAGCTCTATACAGGCCTTCGACAAGCACCTTAACCGTGCCGTCGGGTAAGCGAATCAGCTGCAGAATCGTCGCGAGTGTACCGATCTGATACAAATCATCTGCAGCAGGCTCATCGTCGGAGGCATTCTTTTGCGCTACCAACAACACCTGCTTGTCGCTGGACATTGCTATTTCCAGCGCTTTGATGGATTTAGGCCTTCCGACGAAAAGTGGTTGAACGATTTGCGGATAGACCACTACATCGCGCAGTGGCAATAATGGAAATTGTGTGTTGCTGGGGTCGTCCGAGGATATACTCATATACTACTCTATGAATTTGTGGACACGCCTGAAAAGAGGCGCACTGAAAGTGATTCGGCGGCTTTAGAGCCTTCCTTCAAAAGATGGTGCCAGAGCCCAAAATATCAAGGCTGTAACAGAACTTCATTAGCTCTGCTCTTCTCCAGCAGATTTGCTCTGCTGCTCGATATTCTCGTACATCAATAAAGGCTCTGATTCGCCTTCGATAACGGCAGAATCGATAATGACTTTGCTGACCTTGTCCAGTGAAGGAATTTTGTACATCGAATCTAATAACACTGTTTCCATGATGGAGCGCAGTCCACGAGCACCTGTCTTACGCTCTTTCGCCTTTTTCGCTATAGCACGCAGTGCATCATCGCGGAATTGAATCTCCACGCCTTCCATTTCGAATAACTGAGCATACTGCTTCGTTAATGAATTTTTAGGCTCACGAATGATTCTTACCATCGCGTCCAGGTCCAACTCATCGAGCGTAGCTATCATTGGTAAACGACCAACGAATTCCGGTATAAGGCCGTACTTAACTAGATCTTCGGGCTCTACGCCACGCAGCGTCTCTCCGACTTTGCTCTCTTCTTCTTTAGATCTCACTTCTGCAGAGAAACCGATTCCACTCTTATCGGAACGATCTCGGATGATCCTGTCCAATCCAGCGAAGGCACCGCCACAGATGAACAAAATATTTGCTGTATCGACTTGCAGAAACTCTTGTTGCGGATGCTTGCGACCGCCTTGCGGTGGGACGGAGGCTACAGTGCCTTCTATTAGCTTCAGTAAAGCCTGCTGTACACCCTCACCCGAAACATCTCGAGTGATAGATGGATTGTCTGACTTGCGGGAAATCTTGTCGATTTCATCGATATAGACAATGCCTATTTGGGCTTTCTCTACATCGTAATCGCATTTTTGCAACAACTTCTGAATGATGTTCTCGACATCCTCACCTACGTAACCAGCTTCGGTGAGCGTTGTCGCATCGGCGATAGTAAAGGGAACATCCAGCAAGCGCGCCAAGGTTTCTGCCAGTAAGGTTTTACCCGTGCCGGTAGGGCCAACCATCAAGATATTGCTCTTGCTTAACTCGACCTCACCATTCGATTTTGCGTAGTTCAGGCGTTTATAGTGGTTATAAACCGCTACGGCGAGCACCTTCTTGGCACTTTCCTGTCCGATGACATACTCATCCAGGGTATTTTTAATTTCTTCTGGAATTGGGAGTTTGCGCGCGCTGGTTTCAGTGTCCTTTTCTTGAATCTCTTCGCGTATGATGTCATTACATAAATCAACGCACTCATCACACACGAACACCGATGGGCCCGCAATTAGCTTGCGAACCTCATGCTGACTCTTACCGCAGAACGAGCAATACAGCAATTTGCCGTTATCGTCGCCTTTACTAACGTTATCGTCTGACATCTAAACTACAACCTAAATATAAAGCTTTGTCTAGAGCCCTAAATAGCGGGCTTCTAGGTATTGACCGGGGCCTCTTATAACCCAACCCCGGAACCTGAATACGAATCTTTGGCAATTGAAAGCTTAGCTTGCACTACCATCTAAAATGGGGACATTCGTATGGAAATGCAAGCCCATAGGGCCATTACGAGCGTTTTAGGCGCTTTCTATACTCTTATTATCTACTCTTCGCTGAATTACTTTATCCACCAACCCGTATTCATGCGCTTCATCGGCACTCATGAAGTTGTCTCGCTCCGTATCCTTCGCGATAGCCTCCACAGTCTGCCCGGTATGCTCCGCAAGCAAAACATTAAGACTATGCCGTAACTTAATGATTTCATTTGCTTGTATTTCAATATCTGACGCCTGGCCTTGAGCTCCGCCACTGGGCTGATGAATCATCATGCGCGAATGGGGCAGCGCTAAGCGTTTACCCTTCGCGCCGCCGGCCAGCAACATTGCGCCCATGCTGGCGGCCTGCCCAATACACATTGTACTCACATCCGGCTTGATAAACTGCATCGTATCGTAAACCGATAACCCGGCTGTAACCGACCCGCCAGGAGAATTAATATATAAGTGTATGTCTTTATCTGGGTTTTCAGACTCTAAGAACAACATCTGCGCGACAATTAAATTGGCCATGTGGTCTTCTACCTGGCCGGTCATGAATATCACTCTGTCCTTTAACAGTCTGGAATAGATGTCGTAAGAGCGTTCACCTCGGGCCGTTTGTTCGACAACCATAGGCACGAGAGCCGCTGTGGGTTGAATAAAATTTGACATGAATCCCTGTCCTTTTAATACCGGCCTTTTGTATCGGCTAGTAGGTAGCGGTTAAATTACGTTTCTGTAAACAGCCTATTCGGCTTCTGACTCTTTGTCTGCCTGCTTATCTGCTTCCTTCGGCTCAGGCTGAATGACTTCCTGATAGCCCACCAGTTTATCGGTCACAGTTGATTGATCAATGACATAGTCAAATACCTGATCTTCAAGGACTCCAGACTCAATCGTAGCCAGTTGTTCTTGGTTACCGTAATACCAGTTAATAACATCGTCTGGCGACTCATAGGTTGACGCGAGCTCCTCAATCGACTCACGCACCTTCGTTGGGTCTGCCTTGAATTCCTGCTGCTGGATTACCTCACCTAAAACTAAGCCTAACAGCACACGCCTAGCGGCTTGCTCTTTAAACAAATCGTCTGGCAGCATGCTTGCATCGATATTTTGTCCGCCACCAAATTGCTGCATCGCCTGTTGTCTTAGCTGCCCGATTTCCCCAGCGACTAAGGCATCGGGAATTTCAGCGTCAACAGCGTCAACGAGGCTGTCCATGACCTTATTCTTCAGCTTATTACGGCTTGCCGTCTTCAATTCGCGGCGCATATTATTTGTCACTTCTTCGCGAAAGGCGTCATTTCCACCCTCTTCGACGCCGAAGCTCTTATAGAATTCTTCATCTACAGCAGGCATGACCTGCTCACTCACAGAATTCAATGTGATATCAAAAACGACCTCTGCCCCCGCCAATTCTTTATTGTGGTATTCCTCTGGGAAGCTTAAATCCAAGGAAAATACCTCGCCTGCAGACTTTCCTTCTATGCCGGATTCGAACCCCGGAATCATACGCTCAGAACCAAGAAGCAAGATTCGCCCCCTGCGCGCTGCCACCTTCAAAGTCTTCACCACCACGACGACCGGCATAGTCAATATTAACCCTATCTTCGGAGGCTGCGGCTCTGTCGCACACTTCCCAACTTTGTTTCTGCTTTCTCAGACTCTCTACCATTTCATCAATATCAGCCTCCGAGATTTCTGCTCCCAAGCGCTGTACTTTAATTGTCGAAAAATCCGGCAAAGTAATCTCTGGGTAAACTTGAAATGTCGCTACAAATTCTAAATCTTTCCCCTCGTCTAAGTTTTTTGGGGCAATATTGGGCTGACCAGCCGGCTTCAGGCTTTCCTGATCGATGGCCTCATAATAGGATTGACTCATCATCTCGCCTACCACTTCCTGCCGCACGCCAGCTCCAAACTTGCTTTTGATTACCTTGTAGGGAACCTTGCCTTTACGGAAGCCATTTAGCTTTACGTTTCTAGCGGCTTCCTGTAGCCGCGTATTAACAGCACTTTCGACTTTCTCGCTAGGAACAGCGACGGTCATTTTCCTTTCTAAACCTTGTGTAGTTTCAACGGAAACCTGCATGTATAAACCTCTTCATTTCCAAGCGAAAAGCTCGGAATTTTTAACATCAAACAGTATCGAGATATTTTACTGAATTAATCTGGATAGTGGTTAGCGATAGCTGGATAGCCTGATTGGGCAAGCTATTGATTTTAGGACTTTTCAAGAAGCCACGCGGACTTTTCAAGCAGCCCGCAAAGTACGGGATTTTCCCACATCGAAAACTCAGATTCAATGGGAGAATAGGGGCCTGGAGCTGGTAAAATCAATGAGCAGTTTCATAATCCGAACAAGTCGTGCGATATTCTCGCTATTCAACTCCCGATTGGCTCAAACCATGATAAGCAAATCTAATATAGGCGGCGTGATTTTGGCAGGTGGCAAGGCCTCTCGTATGGACTTCCGTGACAAGGCTCTGGAGACCCTGCACGGAAAGCCATTACTTGAATATGTTGTGAGCAAGGCAGCGGCTCAGGTAGAGCATCTAGTATTGAGCGTTAATCATAATATCGAGCGCTATCAAGTATTTGGCTTGCCGATTGTACCTGATCGCGATACTAGCTATGCCGGCCCATTACTGGGCATCTTGAGCGCGATGCATTGGTTTCGAAGTAGGCAGGCAGGCAAAGGGATTAGCTACCTTGCTTGCTTCCCAGGCGACGCTCCTGAATTTCCGCAAGATGTGGTGGGCCAATTGACGCAAAAATTGAACAAAGAATCTGCCGTAGTTGCCTATATCTACCACCAAGATCAGATCCAACCCCTCTTTTCTCTTTGGCATCTCGGGCTAATCGGGCAAATCGAAGATGCCGTTGCTGCCGGCTTATATGGGCCCAAACTACTATTCGGCTCTCTCAAGGCTGTAGCGGTAAATTGCGACGACAATTCTCCCGGTACGTTCTGCAATATTAATAGTGCAGAAGACTTGCATGCAGCAGCGCTGCTCATCGGCCATAAATAATTCATTTAACGGCATAAATAGCGCTCAATCGATTTATTTTTCCTGTTTAAAAGAGCCCTGTATCTCGTTGTTTATACTTGATAAAGCACCAGCGTCGGTTTCTAAAAATACTCCGCATCTTATTGTATTTAAACAGTTTTTTGCTTTGTGTTTGAAAAATAGCTGAGATTTGCCTTAATGTAAATGGCATATTTTTTGCGCTCTAGCATATAGTGTGAACTGTGATTATCGTGTAGGCACTCGCTAGCTTGGGGTTGCCTGCCGGCCTACAGGCTGGGGCCAATTCTCGAATCGGCTGCAACTCCGAGTTAGCGGAGACCAATTCAAATACCTCTTTTCATCTGTCCAGTGAGATGGGTATACTCGGTCAAGTTAAATATAAGAGAAACTCTTCCAACGATGGCTGAAAACCGACACAAAGATGATTCTCAGGAGTCGGCTCCTGATCGCAGCGAACGGCTATTTAGCGAGCAAGATCTTTGGTATTTCAAAACTCGTGAGGGTGACCAGGTAGGCCCATTTCGATACCGCAGTGAGGCGCAAAGCAATCTTGAAAGCTTCATGGAAGAACTCAAGGCGAAACTGAAATAACTCATTCTCTAACCCGCCTGACTTGCCTTACTTAACTATCTCATAACTATCTCATAACTGTCGCATATCCAACTGCCGTGCGTTACACTGCACTCGCATGTTTGCATGGCAATCAACCCAATGATTTCATCCACTAATACGCAGCAAACCTTAACTATTTGTTATGGTCCCAGCTATGCTAAGAGCGAAATCTGGAATGATTTAAAGTCGTCACTTGTCATTCCTACTGAAGTTTCTTCTATAACAACAGCGCAACGATACAACCCCGCACTAATCCTGCTGGACCGTCACCTGGTTCTCGAAATGGAGCATGCGAAATGGGTAGAAATCTTTCCAGATGCGATCTTCCTGTGCACCGATTCTATGGATTTGGACGTCGATCTAATCCTAACGAACAATCTTCCCTATCGCCAAACTTGCAAGCTATTAGAGATGGCTTGTCATCAATGGGTGCTGAAAAACGAGAAAACCGAACGTGCGAAGAAGCACGACACGAGTTTCCGTTACCTTAATAAGCTAGCCGACATCAGCATCTCACTATCATCTGAAGATGATCTAATGACGCTGCTACACAAAATTTTGGATGAAGGGCAAAATATTGCTTGCTGCGATGCAGCATCGCTTTATCTAGTCAATGAATTAGATAAACAGGAACGCGACCTCGTCTTTAGTCTCGTGCAGAATGACTCAATAGACTTCTCATTTGAGAAACTGCCCTTTCCCTTAGATGAATCTTCAATAGCCGGTTACGTTGCACACTCCGATTCCGAGCTCAATATTTCCGACGCGTATCAACTGCCTGCGGATGCGCCCTACAAATTCAATCGATCATTCGATCAAAAAACAGGGTATCGAACCAAGTCTATATTGGCCATACCGCTGACGAACAAACAAAATGAAGTCTTCGGAGTGCTGCAGTTTATCAATCGCAAGAAAGCTCGTTCGCTAAAAATATCCGATGAAAGGTCCGCACTCGCCTACACGCTGTCATTCGATAGCGACATCAATATACTACTGCGAGCACTGGCCAGCCAAGCCAGTATCGCGATTGAGAATACGGTACTTCAAAGTGATATCAAGGCGCTTTTTGAGGGCTTCGTCTATGCGGCCGTTTCGGCGATTGAGCAACGCGATCCAACTACCAGTGGTCACTCATTCCGCGTTGCCGATTTATGCGTGGATCTTGCTACTTCAGTATCATCTTCCCGTTTAGCTCGATTGCGCAACGTGCATTTTACCGACCCTGAAGTAAGAGAGTTAAAGTATGCCGCCTTGCTCCATGATTTCGGAAAGGTTGGCGTTAGCGAATTAGTCCTCATCAAAGAAAAGAAGCTGACCCCAGGAAGCTTAGAAAAAATTCAGTACAGGATTTGGCTTGCTCAGGAGCAGCTGCGCACTATAGCACTTCGCAAGCAGCTCGAAATGTATCGCGTAGGCAATGTAGTCGAGTCTGAACTGTCACTTATAAACGCTGAAGCAGAAGCAGACATCAAGCTATTAAACGAATTTTTTACAACCATTATCGAAGCGAATGAACCGAGCGTCCTAGGAGAGGATAACAAGGAGATGCTCGACAAGATTAGCGGCTACAATTTCGAAGCGCTGGATGGTGATTTGCAGATCATTACCGAAGACGAATTTAGCCTTCTATCGATTAAGAAGGGCAGCCTGTCTGCTAATGAGCGAAAAGAAATCGAGTCCCATGTTGTCCACACACAGAGCTTTCTCAATCGTATTCCTTGGACAAAGGAATTTCAGAACGTTCCTACTATAGCGGGTGCGCATCACGAAAAACTCGACGGCAGTGGCTATCCCTACGGCATGACCACGAATCAAATCCCACTCCCCTCGAAAATAATGACCGTCTGTGATATTTACGATGCACTCACCGCCTCAGACAGACCCTATAAACGCGCCATAAGCTTAGACAGGGCCTTAGATATTTTGCAGGCAGAGGCCAAACAAGGCTTCTTAGATAGTGACCTTGTCCAACTATTTATCGATGCGAAGGTATACCAGTGCATCGATAACAGGGTGTACTCATCGGCTAATTCTGTTGCCGGCGCGAGCAATCACCCCTGCGCTCACGACCTACACGAGCACAACTAAGCGGCTCGCGGCTTATTAACACACCAGATCTGTTGTTCGGATTTTTATGTAATGACTAACACTGTTGACTCGCCTGCTTTGGTAGTCAATGATTAGCTTGAATTAGCAGCAGCAAGCAAAATGAAATTACAGTAAGTTTTTTGCAGTCGATATAGTAACTCACTATGCCAATATTTAAAGACACAGTAGCTTTAGAAGAATGTCCTGCGAAGACAGCAGAGTCTGTTAGCTATGCTGCGACCTTTGTTGTGCTGGGCTGGCTACTTGTCAGCAACTATTCAGGATTTGGCCATGCAGAGCTAGACAGTAGTGCCATTGTTAACACCGATCCCCCTCCAGCAGATACACTCCCCCCAGCAGTATTTACGGCTACAAAAGTGCTAATTGAAACACAGAACACGGCAGTAACGCTGCATCAGTTTGATAAAGAGATAGAAGGCAGCAACTTCGCCTCCACAGCGCCTGTCTGGCACACACAGATAGAACAATTTGAAAGCCATCCTCACCTTAGAACATTCTCTACTGCCACTTGGAGCGAGCAAACAAGCGATCCTGCTCAAGAAATCACAGGTTTTATAGAAGCCATAGACTTGCCCTTGCCCCTACCACTAATAGACGCCGATTATCTTTTCACCGCGCAGAGTAACTCCGATCCAGCCATTATTGATGCCTTGGCGAGCAATCTACCAGCCAAGAACGAGCTTGTCCGTGAAATCACTGTGGCCGGGGAAACTCGAGGGTTTAGTAGCCGTCCAGAAAATATACAAAGGCCTCAAATCCCGCGACCTTACAGAGCCCAGAAGATACAGCGCTCTTTCGTACTTCCTCCCCGAATTCAAGCGCTTAGGCCGTAACCGAGGAAGCAGGTCTTATTACCAGCTATAGCTTAGCTGTCCTAAAACCGCTGTACCTGCACTCGCCTCTGTAAATCCAAATGCCGCCAGTCCGGTAAATACCCAACTCTCAGAGATCTGGTAACTAAAATAAGGCACAAACTCGTGTATTTCAGGTGAGAACGTCGATGCTGGCTCCCGAAAGTCATAGAAAACACCCACATTCCACTGCGGGGCGAACGGCTTAGAAATGCCTAGCTGAACAGAGGCCGAGTCTTCTAAGCCAACGTAGAATTCAGTCTTTCCTCGAAAAGTGTAGCCAAAAGAGCCAAAAAACACTGCTCCTTTGTACCTCTGGGATATATCTACTTGTGCGCTGTAATCTACTTCACCTGTGCCCAAGCCCTTCACTCGATCTGCAGTAGGAACTTTTACGTCCAAGCGGAAATCGATAAAGGGGCTCGTATCAGACAGCGGGTCCATCTGATAAGTGAGAGCAAACGTTGAGTCTCCAACGCCGCCGTTGCTCTGTTGCTGGCTGCCCGCTACAGCACGCCCTACCCCGCCAACGTTAACGAGCACATTGCCAACACCGTCGACTTGTAGATGTGGCACACTAAGCTGAGCAAGCCACTTACCTTTGTTGACGGAATAGCTAACAGGGAAGTAAAGAATATCCGTATCAGCATCTTCCCCATAGTCTCCGCTACTAAAATAAGAGGCTAGGCTAACTGTTTGTTTTATATGATCATATCCCTGTGCTAGCACCGACTGACCTGAGACTATCAAGCTCAGTAGCAAGATGCGAGGCAGTAAGCACAGCAAGGGCTGGATAATAGTGAGTCCTTCATCTGGATTCGTTTGAATTTGGGAATGTAGACAGGCAAACCGAATTTTATCCACTTAGTCAGCAAAGTGATACCCAACCCGCGCCTCTTTAGTACAAATACCACTTTAGTAAAGGGTTATTAATTAACTTGACTAAGTTTTGAAGTCGCTCACACAATCCCCCACAGTTGACTTTTACTCCAGTTTGGTGAAAGTACAGTACGACTTACACACGTATTTTGATACACTAATTGAAAATTCTAGGTTCAGCACCTCGGACAAGCGGCTTAGATTTCAATATAACTGTTAATAAAAACAGAAGAAAAGATGAAAACTCAGCATCAGCTCTCGCTAGCTACTTCCTTTGTAATCTCAGCGTTTTTGATTTCAACAACCGTTTTCGCGGCCGAAAACGAATCACCTGTTGCTGAAATGGATAATCTAATTGCCCTACAACAGTATCAGCAAGCCTACGATCTTGGAAAAGGAATCCTAGATGAGTGGGAGGGTGATCCTGAATTCGACTACGTATTCGGTCTTGCAGCCCTAGAGTCTGGCAATGCGAATGAATCGGTTTTCGCATTGGAACGTGCCGCCACTACTTCTGCCGACACAGGACTGCGATCGCTGGCTAGCCTAGAACTAGCGCGAGCCTATTTCGTAACAAACAACCTCGATGCTTCGGAAAATCTATTCACTTCGGTTCTGGCCACTGACCCTCCGCCGAACGTGCAACAAAACATCGAGGTATTCCTTCAATTGATCGAGTCTAGAAGGAATGCACAGCAACCAACATTTTCCTGGACCCTAGCCTCCTCTATTGGTTCTGACAGCAACGCCAATAGCGCGACTTCAAACGGGCTCGTAGACACCCCATTGATTGGCCAGATCGAGCTGGATCCTGATGGGCAAGAAACCGCAGATGATTTTTCGAATACGTCGCTGTCGATGGCATACGAATACCCTTTCAATCGAAATCAATCGATGAACTTCACAGTCAATTTGGCACACCTAGACAATATCGAAACAGATCAATTCGATATAGACAATGTTCGTGGCGAACTTTCCTACAATTGGGGAAATGAAGTGCATCGCTTCAAGCATGGCATCTCAACAGGCAAAGTAAACTTAGACCAGAACGGATTTCAAAAGTCCTTCGCTCTAAATTCATCTTGGCAGCGCGCGGGAGAAAATGGCTGGTACCAATCACTTTCAGGCTCTTACACCCAAGTCCGTTATGACACCAGCAATGGCGGTGACTTAAACGACCTCCGCGACGTAGACCAAGTCTTGTTTACTGCCGGGGTTACCAAAATCGCCGGCCCGCTAACCCACACATTGAGCGTCTATACTGCAGATGAAAGCCCCGAAGCGGAGGCAGGTGGCGATCACAATGGCAGATCATTTACAGGTCTTGCATACAGTTTGCTGTACAGAATGAACGGCCGGCACACGCCTTTCCTGCGCACCTCATTCCAAGAAGTCAATCATGACAGTCCGCATCCTGTCTTTTTTAATACGCAACGCAGTGGAGAAACCACATCGGTAACACTCGGATGGTTCTGGCAGGTCGCAAGAAATTTCATGGTAACTGGCGAAGCTGCCTTTACCGACAATATCAGTAATATACCTTTGTTTGATTACACGCGATTTAAGTATCAAGTGGGCCTACGCTACCAATTTTAGGTAATGTTTTTCAAAAACATTCAACTGAGCAACGACTATGAAGATCAAATCAAAAAAGTTTTTTGACAAGCTTTGCTTTAATTTTTTAGTCGTATGCCTGGCACTCTATTCACCGGCTAATTTTGCAGCAGAACAAGATATTGCCGGGCGTGTTGTCGCGGTGAGCGGCCAGGTTGCTGCTATCGATAGTACCGGCAACTCTAGACAGCTCCGACGTCGCGACCCCGTCTATACTGGCGAAATAGTCGTAACTCAGCCCGCATCGTTCGCTCAGATCCGCATGACTGACTCGGCTATCGTCTCCTTAAAAGAATCAACGCAATTTGAAATTCTTGCCTACAGCTTTGAAAACCCTGCTCAGGAAGACATTTCAACGATGCGCCTCATTGAAGGCGGGTTTCGTACGATTACTGGCCAGATCGGCGGACAGGGCAGCGATGCCTACACCATTGAAACAGAGTTCGCTGTTATTGGTATTCGCGGCACTGACCACGAGGCTGTAATTGTCGATCAAGTATTGTTTACCGCCGTTTACCAGGGCGGCACCTCACTAGCAAATGGCGGTGGCATACTTAACCTAGGCATTGGAGCGAACTTCGATTTTGCTCAAGCTGACGATCCAAACGTTTTGCCTGAGGGGCTGACTTTAGCCCCATCCGAACTAGGCAACATTCCTGTGCTCAATGTGAGCAACGACGGCGCTGATGACGACGATGACAACGACGGGGCTGGTGACGACGATGGCAACGACGGCGCTGGTGACGGCGATGACAACGACGGCGCTGGTGACGACGATGGCAACGACGGCGCTGGTGACGGCGGCGCTGGCAACGACGGCGCTGGTGACGGCGGCGCTGGCAACGACGGCGCTGGCAACGCAGTGGGTAGCGATGGAGGTGGCACTGGGAATACGATCGAGCCTGTAGCGCGTAACGCAGGACCCACAACTCCGGATTTCAATCTAGATGACAATAACGCTATAGGGATCGATACTACCCCAACGCAGCTGACAAATGAGATACCCACAAATCCAAATGAAACTACAGGTGATGGAACCTTAGATTGCGCAGTGAATACCAATAACCCAGTATGCAAACCCGCAGCAGATTCTGAACCTGAGCCAGAGCCAGCACCCGAGCCTGAACCTGAGCCAGAACCTGAACCTGAGCCAGAGCCAGCACCCGAGCCAGAGCCAGCACCCGAGCCAGAGCCAGCACCCGAGCCTGAACCAGCACCTGAACCTGAACCTGAGCCAGAGCCAGCACCTGAACCTGAGCCTGAACCTGAGCCAGCACCTGAACCCGAGCCAGCACCCGAGCCTGAACCAGAACCTGAACCTGAGCCTGAGCCAGCACCTGAACCTGAGCCTGAGCCAGCACCTGAACCTGAGCCTGAGCCTGAACCTGAGCCTGAGCCTGAGCCAGCACCTGAACCTGAGCCTGAACCGCTCCCGACTCAAGTGTTAGGTAGCCCTCAAGTGGGCATCTTGCAGCGCATAGGGACAGCGACGCACAATGGACAAGGCTCCCAAATCTGGTTATCAAACGACTTTACCAATGGAGCAGAGGGTGCGGCTTCGTTTAGTGGTCCGGTCTTGGCTGTCTCAACAACGGAAGCGCAACCGGCAAGCTTCGCCCCCTACAGTCCTTTTGATTTGGCCAACTTTACGCGTGAACCCACGTTCATTGATACTAATGTCGGCGGCTTTGACCTTGACTGGGCCTACTGGAACCACGATCCCCAAAACCCGCTGGAAATAGCGAAGCACCTGAACAATTTCGATAACAATCCGACAACTAATGTCCAGGAAGGGACCGTCCTTGTCACCTCAGGTGTGCTTGCGAACATAGCCAACCTGACGGGCACTCGCGCCTTTGACTACTCAGGCGATTATCTGGTGGTCGTTGATGGCGTTGGTGACAACACCGTTAACTGGATAAATGGCGGCTTTGACATTGATTTCGACAGCGGTCAAATCGTGGCTGCTGGACTGGAAATCTGTACAGGGGGCCTCGCCTGCACAGATAGTAGCAATGGCCTGTGGGAGGTATTTTTCTCGGGCTTTATGAATCAGGGAATACTGCCTGAGAATCAATTTCTTAGCGAGAGTACAACGAATTTTCAATTCGGCATTTCCTCTGGCTATTTCGTCGCTGGAGATGCCCCTGACGCTGGGTTTGTTCTCTCCTTTTCCGCTCAACAGTTCAGTGGCGCTCCCTCTCCACTCACCATAGAAAACGGCACACCTGATGGGTTTTTAGAAGGTGCTGTCCTGTTTACTGACACTGGGCCGGTTACCTTCGCGATGACCGTTGCTGAGCGCCAGAGTCTTACTCATCACGGCTTCGCGATTTTTAATCTTGATGATTTAGAGAATCCTGAGGATTCGGTATTTATTGGAGCCGCAAGCAGCGGTGCCGGTGGCTCGCCAATTATTACCAACTCGTACCGCGATGATGCGCGGACAAACGAATATTTTGACTATCATCCTTTAACTAGCCAATGGCCTGATCCAGAAGTTAGGTTTCTAAGGCGCAGTGCCGCAACCATCCAATTCTTCGAATCTCCCGACCCGGGTTTTGATTTGGTTTGGGGACTGTGGGATACGACCAATAACGCGGCCACAAGGTCCAACGATCTTCTTGATGCAACACTTAACAACCCGGAAACCGGTGACATTGTGTTCGCCAGCTTCACCCCTACACCGGTGGCCAATTTGACTGGCAGCAGCGTGTTTGTGGTCTCTGATTGGCTTGTGCCCGACTCCTCAACCGGAGACGCACTAACGGAGGCGATAGGCTCATTTGATGTCGATTTCTCGTCAGGCCACATCAACAGCCTTGTTTTGCAGCTATGCTTTGGCGGCACTGACTGTAGCGCTCCAGCAAGTTATTGGGAGGCCTTTGCTGTCAATGGCATCCCGGTGGGTTCCGGTTTTAATTTAGGGCCGACTATTTATAATCACCCAATCTCTGGAATGTACTACGTCGGAGGAATACACCAGAGTAATTTCAACGGAGTATTCAATGGCTCGTTTATCGGTGATAACGCAGACGGTTTTGTCAGCGGTTTTAGGTTTATTGAGGCAAACGGGGGCGTTATAGGTGGCGCCCTGCTATTCAGCAAAGATTATTTCCGCCTTAGCACGAGTGAATCCGCTAGCCTGACCAACGTTGGCTTCAGTATTTTTCCGAATGACGTCTTAGCCGGTGCCACCGGTGTTGCCAGCAATGGCAGTACTGGCAACCCGATCATTGTTCAAAATGCGACTGCTTTCTCCACACCCCCTAGTTTTCCAGAAGACTATTCCCTGGTTAGACGAGACAATGCAGCGCTTATCAATTTTCAAACCGGTGTTGGCGGTTACGACCTGGACTGGGGGTTTTGGGAAACTAACAGCGCAGCGGAAACCGGCCCGTTACTCCTTCAAACCAGCCAAAATCAAACTAACGCACTCACTCAGTTCCCCAGTGCAGGAGCCTGGTTTGCCTCGGCAATGCCCGCCGTAAGCACCGATATAATCGGCTTTAAACGCTACCTCTCAACCGATTATCAATTTAGGTCCTCCGATGGGATCCCGGTAAGTGCTTTTTATGGATTCTTGGAATTTGACCTGAATTACGGCCAAGTGGAGTCTTCCCTCTTTGTCATTTGTGTCGGTGGATCATCCCCCGGCTGCGAGGATCCGGATGGCCGCTGGACTGCGAGTATCGAGCCTAATACCGTCAGCATCCTCGATGCGCTATTTTCCGCAGACGTTGTAGGTACTTATCTTGCAGGTGAAGTCAGCAATGATTTTTCTGGCACATTTAATGGCCTGTTCATTGGCAACGACGCCAAAGGCCTAGCGGCGGGACTGAACTTCGGTGGCGAAGGTAGCACGCTTGTATCAAACTACATTTCAGGTGTGGCACTGTTTGAATCAACCCCGTTAACACAAAGCGACCTGCCCCTCAACGATCAGGTTTTTGTCATGGGTTTTGGTGATAATCTCGCAGTTGGCGGCGCCAGCGATGCAGGCGAAAACACATTCATCGGCGCCCAAACAACCGCTCAATACGCTCGTAATTATAGCCTTAACGAAGTTACTTATCTTTACAAAGGCGACTTAACCTCCCCGGACTTTACTGTTCAAGCGAGCAATGTCGGCGGTTTTGACTTGGACTGGGGATACTGGACTGAGCTTGACAGCGTCGAAGTTTTTGATGAATACGGCTTCAACCCCGTTTACTACAGTGGCGATTATGATTTAATTACAGTCGCTTACGGCACACCAGCGCCACTCGCGCTATTAACAGGCACCGCTCACTTTGCTGCCAGCAATGCGTATTACGCTGTCGATCCCTCTGGCATGCCGTTGCCCATTGTAGACTTCGTTGGCGGATTTTCCGTCAACTTAACAACCGGTGCTATCGTGGACAACAGCCTGGTGTTCGATCTGTGCATTGGCGGAACCAGTTGCAATGATACGCCGGAAATTTGGAGTCTATTCGGCGCCTCACTAAACGGAAGTCTATTGCACGGTGGCATACTCGGCTTCACCGCTGTTGAAGGGCTCATCAACGGCACCACGCCTTTCGGTGGAGAACTTGCCGGCTTCGTAGTGGGCAATACTGCGGGCTCACTTGGCTTTACGGCAGGGTTTACTTTCAGCGCTGTCCTCAATGGAGAGCCATATGACATGCAAGGTGCGGTATTGTTGGATCAGGCAGTGGAAGTACAACAGCCTGTTGACTACGCAGGTTTTATCGCGGCCAACGGCAATGCCTTTGGGTTCGCACTGATACCGCCGAACCTTAATATTGGTCAACCTACTCAAAACAGACTCAGCTTTATCGGTCGCTCTGGCCCAGGCCCAGATCTTGTGAGTTTTAATTCCGCCTCGGTGGGCGAGCTCCAAGGCAATGCCTTATTCCCTCTTGATCCTGATTTCATTCTCGATCTTGATAGTTCTACTGGCTTTGCCGAGGTTGACACTAACGTTGGCGGCGTGGTCGGCGCAAACTGGTGGTACTGGAATGCGGCCTCAGGAGATCCTCGCACTGTCTTCACCGACATTACTGATTCGAGCCAGTCTTTTTCTCTGCTGGCGCAAGACCTGTTCGCTTTCCAAGTGCCGAACACCTTAACTCTGGATACAAGCTCTCTAATGGGCTCTAAAACCTTTACTTCCTTTCCCCTACAGAATGAATCAATGGGCGAAGGCTCTTGGGGCGATTTAACCGCTGTACGCGTCAGCCTCGATGTTGATTTTAGCACTGGCGCGATCAGCAATGGCGAATTTTGGGCGGACCTTTACGACACCAATACAGGCTACTCCCAACAGTGGTTGGTCAGTTTTGGTGGCGCCTATACGCATTTACTCACCTCCAATGGCGAATCCATCTCCTATTTTAATTTCGGCCATGACACAACCAGCTTCTTCGGTTCCGACATCCAAGAAAACGGCACATCTACTGGCGCCACAGTAGACGGAGACCTGCTGGGAATCTTCCTTGATGACCAGGGCGACTTGTCCATCGCCGGCGGATTTAACTTGTACGAAACTAACAATAACGCGAATTATGTCTACGGCGGCTTCACTTCCGTGGAGGATGACTTCTTATCCACTGCCGAGCTAAGCACGGGATTTCTCCAGCATACCGGCGTTTTTGTCACTGCAGCCTCGAAGGACCAACACCACTTCACGACACTCAACGGCGGACCGGTTGCCATAGATCCAAGCAATGTCGACGGGCCGGTATTTTCTAACGTTCCTTTTAGTGTGCCAAACATTAACGGCACCTTTCCGTTTAATTTCACCTACGACTCCATAATACGGAACAACAACGGAGGCCCTCAAAGCTCCTCAACGGCGCTGTCCACCCATTTTATTGAGCGCTGGGGCGCTTGGGGCACAGGCTCAAGTGGCAATAGCGATGCCCCTAATAGCACTACTTTCGAAAAACTCGGTCACGCCCCGAGTGGCGGCGCCAGCTTCCTCGACAATGCCCACGATGCGTTTTGGTTCATAGCCGATGCTGCAACTGGCACTTTTCCAACTACGGGAACTTTTTCCTACGGGGGATCCCTTGGAAGCGGCAACGTTTTAGGCCTTCAAGGCAGCTATCAGAGAAGCCTCGGTGGGACAGGGACCCCCGAATACTGGTCTATTGATGGCAATCATATTGACACTTATTTTGGTTTCGACATCGATTTCTCCACCGGCAGCGTTTGGGGGGATTTGACTATTCTCAATGTCAATAATGATGCCAATAACCCTGCTCTGACGAGATGGGATGTGCAATTAACCGGGATTCAAGATGGGCCTTTCCTAGTCTTAGGCCCGGACCCTCAAAGCGGGGCTTTAACTAAACTAGACAATGTACTGTCGGTGCCCGTAAATATCAACACCGGCGGAATAACTGGAGATTTAAAGGGCTACTTTACCGGGCAGGCAACCATTAGCGGAAGTAATGGGGCAGCAGCCTTGGGATTCACACTTGAAGTCGCTCACACAAACGCCAGTGACGGGTACCAGCATGTGTTGTACGGTACCGTTGCCCTTAACGGGGAAGGTAGCGCGGCCGCCGAAGTATCGCTTCCTGACTCCACTGTTGATGCCCAGAACATCACCTGGGGTAGCTGGAATAACCCCATTGAAGAAAACTGGGTTGTGGTAACAGCGGAAACTAATGGCGAAGTTGAGCTACAAACTTCCAATTACCTCGCCACTATTAATCCAACACCGGTCGCTAATTTGCAGGGTACTGGGTCGTATGGAAGCACCGCCGCATCTTCCTTCATTGGCAGCGGTAGCGCCGGCGATGTGACGCAAGTAGTTGCGGGCCTGGAGGTCGACTTCAACACCGGCATTATTAGTAATGGCAATCTACAAATTGCTGTTGGTGGCGCTCAAGCTTGGGAAATAGACTTCGCCGGTTCCATTAATAGTGGCATGGTAGATCTCAATTCGATCGGCGGCACGCTCTCCGACCCTGGTGGGCTAATCAGTAACTCTATCGATGCGAACCTGGGCGGTGTATTTACCGGCACAGGTGCCGAGGCATTTGTGGGTGGCTTCGATCTGATTGACCAAATGAACCAGTTCAATCAGGTAGATGGGCTGTATACAATAGAGCGCTAAGCGCTAAATACGCACACTAAAAAGGGAGGCTTTAGCCTCCCTTTTTAGTGCAAAATATACCTACTTGGCAATATCGCAAAACACGTTACTCGCCTTCTTTTGATTCTTCTTTAAAGTCCAGCGATGCTGAATTAATACAATACCTCAGTCCAGTTTCTACCGGCCCATCTGGAAACACATGCCCCAGATGTGAGTCGCACTTGTTACAGACCACTTCGCTTCTGATCATGCCGTGAGAATAGTCATTCTTCTGGCCGACTACTTCCGCATCAGCCGGCGCATAGAAGCTTGGCCAACCTGAACCTGAATCGTATTTAGTATCAGAGGAAAACAAGGGCTCGCCACAGGCTGCGCAGTTATACATCCCCTTGTCTTTCAGGTCACAATACTTGCCAGAAAATGCCGCCTCAGTTCCAGCTTGTCGGGTAACACGGTAGGTCTCGCTATCGAGCTCCTGCTTCCACTGCTGTTCCGTCTTCTCAATTTTTTTGGGATCGCTCACGACTCTCCTCCTTAAGTAATTCTAGCTTGAATAATACACCAGAAATTGAATGAGAGCCCCTCATCCAGAAGAAACTGCTGAACCTCGCACTGCAGCGCGAACCACAGCAACCTTTACTAAAAATGTGGTTATTCAAAAGTGATAGCTGCCGATGAATGAGTAGGCAGTAATGAAATTTACCAGCAGTAGAGAGCGAAAAGAATGACTACGATTTATCAGTCCGACAAACTCGGCAATGTCTGTTATGACATCCGTGGCCCAGTATTAGAGCAAGCCAAGCAACTAGAAGAGGAAGGCCACCAGATATTAAAGCTCAATATTGGCAACCCTGCCGCCTTCGGCTTCAATGCCCCCGATGAAATTCTGCATGATGTAATCCACAATCTATCTGCCGCGCAGGGCTATTGCGATTCAAAAGGGCTGTTCTCTGCCCGCAAAGCGATTATGCAGGAATGCCAGCGCTTGAATGTGCGTGAAATAGGAATAGATGATATCTATCTGGGAAACGGTGTTAGCGAGCTTATTACCATGGCGATGCAGGCACTTTTAAATAACGGCGACGAAGTGCTCGTTCCTGCACCTGATTATCCTTTGTGGACGGCAGCTGTAAGCTTAAGTGGTGGCACCGCTGTTCACTACCTATGCGATGAGCAAGCAGACTGGTTTCCCGATATCCTCGACATAGAATCCAAAATCAATAGCAACACGCGCGCGCTGGTCATTATTAATCCAAACAATCCAACTGGAGCCGTCTATAGCAAAGAAATTTTGTTGCAACTGATCGAGCTATGCCGCAAGCATGAACTCATTCTTTTTGCTGATGAAATTTACAGCAAAATTGTCTATGACGATGCCGTACATACTCCCATCGCTTCGTTGTGTGATGATGTTTTTATCGTTAGTTTCAATGGGCTCTCCAAATCCTACCGCCTCGCAGGGTTTCGCTCCGGCTGGATGATTCTTAGCGGCCCGAAGGAAAATGCCAGCAGCTATATAGAAGGCCTGGAAATTCTTAGCAATATGCGGCTATGCGCGAATGTTCCAGCGCAGTTTGCCGTGCAGACAGCGTTAGGTGGTTATCAGAGTGTCAATGATCTGGTCTTGCCCGGTGGTCGCTTGAAGCAGCAGCGCGATGTCGCGTGGGAGTTACTCACTCAAATTCCTGGTGTAAGTTGTGTAAAACCGCGCGGCGCGATTTATATGTTCCCTAAACTCGATCCGGGGGTCTATAAAATTGACGAGGACGTCGCCTTGATAATGGACATACTTGAGCAAGAACAAATTCTTCTGGTGCAAGGTAGCGCCTTCAATATCGAAGACACCCAACACCTGCGTCTGGTATTCCTTCCCCGAGTGGATGAGTTAGAGCCCGCAGTAGCCGGTATCGCAAGAGTGCTTGAGAAGTACCGTCAGTAGTTATTCGAAGCGAAAGCCAAGAACGCTAAGTTGCTGTTGCTGATCCGAGGAATAAGTATTTCTTCTAAGCGTCTTACTTATAAATTCGCGCCTCTGCAAAAGCTTCTGTCGTATTGAATCGAACGCTTCAGCTCCCTCGCCTTTTCTCAGCGCCTGCTTAAACTGTTCACTGAACTCAATTAAGGGGAACGCTGCTAGCAAGGCACTCCACTGACTCAACTTTCCCGCCGTATGCTCGACAACGGTAATAGCGGAGTTTTCTTCGCGAGCCTGAATATCTAGAGTAGTACCAAGCCTAAAATGCTCTTCAAACGCTCCAGCTAGAACCTTCGTCGCGTTCGATTTTGCCTCCACACTATAACCTGCAATATGAGGTGTCGCGATATCAATAGACAGAGCCAAAGACGAATCAATGGTAGGCTCGTCCGCCCACACATCGAAGACAGTCATAATATCTTCGCGCTTCGAAAGAAGCAGCTTCAGAGCTAATTCATTCACAACATCTGCGCGACACGCGTTGATCAAAATTGCATTTTTTCCCAGTGCAGCGAGTTCTTTAGCGCCTATCAGGTTTCGTGTCGGATGCGGACCACTGATCGTAAGCGGCACATGCAAGGAGATAACATTGCATTCGAGCACTGCCTCCAACGAATGATATTCAAGCTCGCGCTCGCCTTTTGCCGCCAGAAAGGGGTCATAGCAACGAACCTCAACCCCTAATTCTTCGAGCTTCGCTGCGAACAAACCGCCGACCGCACCAGCGCCTACAATACCCACCCTACTGCCTGTAAGAGAGAAGCCTTTATGTAAAGCAGCGTAGGCCATGGCTGTAAAGCAGTAGTCGACCACCGCGTTCGCATTACTGCCCTTTGCATCGACGAAATGTATACCTGCATGGCGCAGATAGGCTCTATCGACATGATCGACACCACTGGTCGCCGTGCCGACAAAACGAACCTTGCTCCCGTCGAGCAGAGACTCATCAATAGAGGTAATAGAGCGAACAAGTAGCGCATCCGCATCGACAAGATCTGCCTGACCTACGCTTCGACCATCAAAGAGATGAAGCTCGCCGTAGCGACTAAAATTCGCCTCAACCGCTAGAATATTCTTATCTGCAAAAATTTTCATAGTAGCATTACAAAGACAACGCTATTCGTTTGAAAAGCGTTCGGCAACGAAAAGGAGGTGCGCACTATCATTTTTTGTGAACTTATAATTCGAAAGAAATTTTTCAAATGAAGAGATATCGATATCCGCCACTTCAAGCGAGCTGGGTACCGCATGTGCAAATCCCTCATGCTGGTCATTGGCATCACAGATAATAGTAGCTAACTCGCGACTCAACCTTGCCTCCGCTTGATGCGCCTCCAGCTTTAATGCCAAACCGGCTGCTCCGCGTAAGGAAAGGCCTGCTACCGCATCAAGGTTTTCATAAATACCGTCCATGCTCGCAAAGTTTCGCAGCAATTCTTTGGCCTTAACTGGCCCCACCCCAGGAACCCCGGTGATGCAATCAACCGCGTCACCTACGAGGCCTAGGTAGTCAGCAAATTGCTCAGGACTTACACCGAATTCTTCTTCGATATCCGCCCTGTAACGCCTTCGATTGCCGCTGTAGTCCCACATATAATCTTTGTCAGTACGCAGCAACTGTGCAAGGTCTTTATCTCTAGTCACGATACACAATGCAGGGTCGCCCGGCAGCAGTTCCGACATTCTCACTGAGAGTGTTCCGATGATATCGTCGGCCTCGTACTTCTTGCTCGCATAGGATGCCATGCCAAGAATGGAACAAATTTCTCTACAGCCCTTCAACTGCATCGCAAGATTTTCGTCCGGCAACTCCCTATTAGATTTGTAGCTCGCACAGAGGTCGTGTCGAAAGCCGCTAAAAAGACTTTCATCTAACGCTACCGCTATCCGGTCAGGTTTAACCCGCCTTAAAAATTGCAGCAGGAATTGGGTAAAGCCGTAGACAGCACTAAGATCTTTACCCTCAGCATCGAAGCATTCCACATGGGGAGAAAAATGCGACTGGAATATATAGATAGAGCCATCTACTAAATAATAGGTGCCATTCTGATCGGTCATATAAGGCCCTCTCTATCCAATCTCAAACAGGGTTGCAGCCAGAACTATGATTCGACCTTGCGAATTAGATACGCAAAGACTCCGTCTTTCTCTATTGATTCGAGCAATTCATGCCCGAGAAAATGACAAAATTTAGGCACATCGCGACTAGTTGAAGGGTCGGTAGCAACTAGCTTCAGTAGCTGCCCTGCTTCAATATCACGAATTTTATTGTGTAAAAGCATCACCGGTTCTGGGCAGAATAAACCAGAGGCATCCAATTTTAAGGCGACATCTGGGCCCGGTTCATCGATATCTTTTTGATCTCTTTGATCTCTTTGATCAGACATAATAATTCTTCGCTGTCATATCTATTAACGCTCAGCAACTACTTGTAAATCACAACTCTGACTTTCCGGATCAAAGGTGACCACTATCTTGCCGCGCTGCAATTGATTCATTACCTGTTGCACTTTCTGTTCCAGGCTAATCTCATGATCTCCATAGTCGGTGCCTTCGCGACTTATGAACTCTTCGATAATTGCTGTCAGTGTTTCAACTTTTAGATCTTGAAAAGGAATATTCATAGTTCAGCGTTTACGGAGTATTCCTATTTGGTGTCAGTAAATATCTCATAGCTTGAAACTAGACGAGCTCAACTACATTTAGCTCAGCCGAGTCCGGAGAATATGTTTGTAGCTCAGCAAAAGGAAAATTTTTAGTATCGGCTAACTGCGACAACGAAACATTTGCGATACTGGTAAATATGGTCTCAATGCGGCCCGGGTGGCTTTTATCCCACTGCTGCAACATTGCCTTAATAGCCTGTCTTTGCATATTGTCCTGCGTGCCACAGAGGTTACAGGGGATAATGGGGAAATTACTAAGCTCGGCGTAACGTGAGATTTCCTTCTCTTTGCAGTAAGCAAGAGGACGAATTACGATGTTTCTCTTATCATCGCTCAGCAGCTTCGGTGGCATCGCCTTTAATTTACCCCCATAGAACATATTCAGAAATAGCGTTTCCACAATATCGTCTCGGTGGTGACCTAGCGCTATCTTGGTAGCACCTAGTGATTGCGCGTGGTTGTACAGAATTCCTCTACGCAGCCTTGAGCAAAGACCACAATAGGTTTTACCCTCTGCAACCTTATCGGTAACTATCGAGTAAGTATCTTTCTCGATAATTGTGTAGTCCACCTTGAGAGCATCGAGATAAGCCGGCAGAACATCTTCTGGAAAGTCCGGCTGCTTCTGGTCGAGATTTACCGCGTGTAGCGTAAAATCAATAGGTGCGTGTTTCTGCAGGCTTAGCAGGATATCTAACATCGCATAGGAATCTTTCCCACCGGAAAGACAGACCATCACCAAGTCGCCCTCTTCGATCATATTGTAATCAGCGATCGCACGCCCAACATCTCGGCGCAGGTTCTTGCGCGAACGGTTTAGCAAAGAGTTCTTGCCAGCAGCAGGGTCTACTGCGGCCGGCTTGCTACTTGCAAGTAGGGCATTATTACTGAAGGGTAATTCGCTAGACATAGAATCTAAACTCTCTCCAGCACCGTGGAGATACCCTGACCCAATCCTATACACATCGTTGCCAGGCCCAGTGTAGAGTCATTGTCTTCCATATTATTTAGCAAGGTAGTGGTTATCCGTGTACCCGAGCACCCCAACGGATGGCCTAGAGCAATAGCCCCGCCTTTCAAGTTTACCTTTGCCTCAAATACGTCGGTTAGTTTTAAGTCTTTGATAACCGGTAACGATTGTGCAGCAAACGCTTCGTTAAGCTCAACACAGTCAATATCCTCAATAGCGAGCCCGGCCTTCTTTAGCGCCTTCTGCGAGGCTGGAACTGGGCCGTAACCCATAATCGACGGATCTACACCTGCATGGGCGATAGATCTCACCTTCGCTCGAATTTTTAGGTTTAGCGACTGAGCTTTCTCGGCACTCATCATCAACATCGCCGATGCGCCATCTGATATCTGTGACGAAGTACCCGCGGTAACCGTGCCATTAGCAGGGTCGAAAATTGGACGTAACTGTGCCAACCCTTCTGCTGTGGTGTCTGGCCGAATGGTTTCATCATGCTCCAGTAAAATTTTTATGCCACGCGCATCATGGCCTTCGATTGCCACTATTTCATTGGCAAAGCCACCTCCTGCACGCGCCTTTTCCGCAAGTGCATGGGAACGAACAGCAAACTCATCCTGTTGTTCGCGACTGATACCATGCATCTTAGCTAGCACCTCCGCCGTTACTCCCATCATCCAAGATGCCTTGGCGATATGCTTGGAGGCCTTAGGGTTCAGGTCGATGCCATGCACCATTCCAACGTGGCCCATGTGTTCCACGCCGCCGACGATGAACTGATCGCCGTTGTTACTCTGAATTGCCATAGTGGCGGTATGCAGCGCCGACATAGAGGAGCCGCAGAGTCGATTTACCGTTTGCGCACAGCTAGAGTGTGGCAACACAGACATTAGCGCCGCATTTCTTGCAATATTCCAACCCTGCTCTAAGGTTTGATTAACACAACCCCAGATCACATCCTCGACTTCTTCTGGTGACACACCCGCATTTCTCTCAAACAGTGCATCGATTAGTCGCGCTGACAGTTCCTCCGCACGCACGTTGCGATACGCACCGCCCTTGGATCTAGCCATTGGTGTTCGTATTCCATCTACGATTACGGCGTCTCTGGCATCTAACTTCATGTTATCTCCTAACAATTTGTATAAGGCATGCTTAGGTATACTTAGCAGGTGCCCGAAATTCTGCTGCTAGTTATAAAACCCCTAGCTATAGAAAGTTTCGTTTGCCGAAGCCATATCACGCAGCTTCGCCGTTGGCTGATAGAGCTCACCTAGACCCGCATATTTATCGGCGATCTCACAAAATTGGCTCAGGCCCAGGCTATCGACATAGCGCAGCGCTCCACCGCGAAATGGCGGAAAGCCAATGCCAAGCACCAAGCCCATATCCGCCTCGATAGCCGTGCTTACGATTCCATCCTCCAGGCAGCGAATAGTCTCCATGCACATGGCAACCATCATTCGCTGCACGATTTCTTCGTCCTTCAAAGCTCTTTGTTTGTAGATGCCATCGAAGCAGCAAGCTGTTCAGTTGCTAGATTCGGAAGTTTCTTCGGCTTGCCCCTCTTGTCGTTCTCGTAGAGATAGAAACCACTGCCGGATTTCTGCCCAAGGTCTTTGTGCTCAAATAGCTTGTCTATTACGGTGTCGATATCCAACTTCATACGCTCGAACCCTGCCGCCATAACAGCCTGCGCATGAACCGCTGTATCCAGACCAACAACATCCAACAAATAGGCGGGCCCCATCGGCCAGCCGAATCGCTCCATCGCCTTATCGATCTGCTTATAATTAGCACCATCGCTTATCAAACGCGAGAAAGCACCGAAGTAAGGGAATAGAATGCGATTAACCAAGAAACCTGGGCAGTTATTGACCACGATGGGGACTTTCCCCATCTTCTTGGCATAGGCGACTGTAGTCGCTATCGTTTCATCGCTGCTCTTCGCTCCGCGAATCACTTCCACCAGAGGCATTACCGGCACCGGGTTAAAGAAATGCATGCCACAGAAGTTTTCCGGGCGCGTTAATACACGTCGCCAAGTCATCCACAGAAATAGTCGAGGTGTTAGTTGCGATAATCGTGTCCTCTGGAACCAGTGATTCGAGTTCCGCGAGCACCAGACTGCTTGATCTTGGGGTTTTCGATTACTGCCTCAACCACGATATCAGCCTTGCCGATGCTGTCATAGCTCAAGGTTGGTTCGATGCTTGAAAGAATGCCAAACATCTTGTTGCCGTCCATGCGCCCCTTCGCTACCTGCTTATTAAGCTGCTTGCGCGCCTCCGCCATGCCGAGGTCCACACCCTCTTGGGCTATGTCCTTCATGATGATAGGCGTGCCCTTCAAAGCAGACTGATAGGCGATTCCGCCTCCCATGATCCCAGCCCCGAGCACGGCGGCCATCGAGATTGGCCTTGCCGCGGCTTGCTGTTTCTTGGCTAAGCCGCCTAGGAACTGATCGTTCAGGAACATCTGTACAAGATTCGCAGCAACTTCGGTTGCCGCCAACTTAATAAAGCCCTGGTGCTCAACCTCCAAGCGCTCCAGCACGATCCATGACGGCGGCTTCCTGCATCGCCATTACCGCAGTAAGGGGAGCCGGGTAATTCGGTCCAGCCGCAGCAGCAACTGCATCCCTTGGCCGTCTCATAGGCGACATTCATCTCAATAGGTGTGAGTGTCAGCGGAGAAGTTTTTTGTACGCGGATTTTTTTATAGCCTAGTTTTCCATCAATGCATTGCTGGATGATGTTTTCGGCCGCCTCAATGAGGATGCCCTCATCGACAATTGCATCAAGCGCGCCTTCGGCCAAGGCCTGCTTCGCCTTAATGTGCGTCCCGCTGCTAATCCATTGATTGGCATTATCTGCTCCAATCAGTCGCGGCAATCTTACGGTTCCACCAAAGCCCGGCAATATGCCTAGCTTAACTTCAGGAAAACCAACTAGCGCAGACTCTGTTGCGACACGGTAATCCGCCGCTAGCGCCAATTCGAAACCTCCACCTAGTGCAATACCATTGATGGCCGCAACAGTGGGGAACAGGAAGATCTTCAAGATCAGAGAATATTTTATTCACCTCAACCAGCCACGCATGCACCTGTTGATCGCCTTCAGCAAACTTCGAGGTAAATTCAGTAATGTCAGCGCCAACTATGAAAGTCTTCTTAGCGCTTGATAGCACGAGACCCGGCACATCGGCTTTTTGCAGAGCGGCAATCGCTTGCTGCAACTCACCTAATGTCTCTTGATCGAATTTGTTTACAGATGAGCCTTCCAGGTTGAACACCAGGTTGGCAATGCCGGAAGGCAAAACATCGACGCTTAGCGCCTTGCCTGAGTAGATCATAGTTAACTCCAAGTTAGAGTGAGCCGCGCGGTGGCTCAGAACCGCGCATTATAGCCCCGCTAGCACCATATAAGAAGTCATCGACTTTATCCCAGCTCGACGGGAATTAAGTTATTATGAACCTATGATCAGACATTTAGAGCCATTGCTAAAAGTAAGGAAAACCTTCAGCCTCGCCGCTTCCTGGCTGATTGCCAGTACCGTGCTCGCAGTCAGCAGCCCCGTCGTGGCAGCGCAAAGCGCCGTTATCTTGCTCTACCATCACGTCGCCGAGGACACGCCTGCTTCAACGTCCATTTCTCCTGCTAACTTCGAAGCGCATCTGCGCTATTTGCGCGACAACAATTTCAAGGTCATTCCACTGGATCAAATGATAGACAGCCTGCGCTCCGGGCAATCGCTACCTGATAAATCGGTGGTGATAACTTTCGACGACGGCTATAGCTCCATCTTTGATGAAGCCTTTCCCCTGCTTCAGTCCTACGGCTATCCTTTTACACTCTTCCTCAGCACCGAACCTATCGATGCTGGCCTCAGCAACTACATGACTTGGGATCAGGTCAGGCAGATGAGTTCAGCCGGTGTGATCATCGCCAATCACATGCTCGATCATCCGTATATGTTGGAGGCGAGAGACAATGAATCAACCCGTCAGAGGCTCGCGAGACTTGAAGAGGATTTATTGAAAGCCGAGCAAAGAATAGAAGCGCAGACCGGCCAATCTCATCGCTACCTGGCCTACCCCTATGGCGAGTACGAGCCTGCAATCAAGTCACTTCTGGAGGAGCTAGATTTTGTAGGCTTAGCACAAAATTCTGGGGCTGTTGGCCCTAAATCTGACTTCCTAGCACTGCCGCGATTCCCGCTTGCTAGCATCTACGCAAATTTGGAAACGGCGAGCACGAAGTTCTCTACCCTGCCGTTTTCAGTAACTCAATTGCAACCCGATTCGCCTGTAACGTCCAACAGGAATCCCTCGGTCGTGCTTAAATTCGAGATTGGGGACTACGACTTCGAGCAGATTGGCTGTTTCGCGAATAGCAAACCGATACCGATGACTTGGATAGATAGGGAGCAAGGCGTGGTGGAATTGAAGCCTGAGGAGCACTACTCAGGAAGACGCTGGCGGTATATTTGCACCGCACCGGACCCGGAGCTCAAATCGCTACTACTGGTATTCGGTGCAGTGGATAAATCTGAACTGACGCAATCCAGCGCTAGCGCGGCTAAGTTCTCCAACCAGCGACGGTCTCTGCTGAGCGCAGGTTATTCTGCTCGAATGAGAGTCTGGACCTCGTCAACATAGCTCATTCGCACGCTCGTTGCGAGTAGCTGCTCCAAGCCCCTGCAGCTAAGCACGATCGGATCTCAGGCGCCTGACCCAAGCCGCCTGCAGTCGCGCGCGCTCCTGCGCGAAACACCTGCATAGAGGTGGTGCGAATTAATATTCAGGAAATAGCCCTCGATGGCTGCGGCCACCGATAGTGTCGAAAGCTCTTCACCTCGTGGGTAGCGCCTTCGACTGCGCGTCTATTGGGGATGATGCCGCAGCCTTCGTCGAAGCACCACTGGCCAAAAATATTGTTGGCCTCCAAGAGCGAACCTAGACGTGCCCCAAGCCGACTCGATTGGCAGCCTGCGCTAACACCAAGGACGCGGGAATCACATCTACCCGCAACAGCAATTCGCTCACCAGAGTCCTGATCGCTAAGCGACCTCGAGTATCCACAGCAGTAAGCAGTAATCGCCAAGTCCACCACCCAGGTTCTCTCGAGCTCAGCTGAAGTGATGCCCGCGCCGGTATGTACGATCTCAGCATAACTGAGCAGCCTCAGGCGCAGGTCGCGGGTGAGGCCGTTTTCAGGGTAACGCACATAAGTCTTGCAGAAAAACGAAAGAACTGCTGTTTCTTCGCTCTCGATATCGGAGATGGACGCGAAGTCGGGCAAGACGACGACGGGCTCCGGTGTCAGCTGCAACCCGCGGCAGGCAGAGTCATGGTTGGAAGGCGCGAGCTTCGTGACTGCAACCTATTGTTAATGCTAATCAGAGCTAGCCGAGACGAGTCGTGGCAAAGGCGAGTTCGCACCGGACGCTGCAGGCCTGCAATCTCACGGTCTCAGCCAGCATTCGAAACTCCCTAGTTCTTCATGTTTCGTGAACATCTATAGCTGCAAGCGCCAATTATTGTCTTGGTGGCGAATACTTGAAGTGACGCAAGTCACAAAAGATTTTCACCGGAGTTTCAGACTTTTCAGAACAACAAATTCACGACAATTGTTCCCAGCCCGTTAGGCTCTACCGAGCCTTGAGCTAGCTAATGACAGGCCACTGAATTCATAGCGGAGGTATCTAGATAATCTCGTATTGCAGATTCATCAACGACAACTGTCTATCAGCCCATGTACGATGCTCGGCCATGTTTTCTGGACGTTAGGGCAAAAAAATTAGTTTCAACCTAGCTTGCCTTAGTTACTGCCACCCCGGCAGTCAGGAGATTCGGGGGCGAAGCACCCTGGCGCATAGCTCCCACTCCTGCTCTGTATACAGGTGCAACGCCAAGGCGTGCACGCCACCGGCCAACTCCTGATCCGTAGCAATTTGTAGACAGCCTGATGCCGGCGCACCAAGACTCAAGTCTGTGAAGGATGGCAGAGACCGCGGTGATATTGAAGTGAGACTCCGTCGCTGCCGGCCCGCCATGCATGTGACTCTCGTTCGCAACCTCCAACACCGAAGGCTGCAGCGCCTCCGATCAGCTTTGTCTTGAATAGTATCCTGTACATTGACATTGCTAAGCATAAGCTCCCTTAAATAGCCATCTCTGCAAGACCAAATCTAATCGCCTTCAGTATAACGTAATTCGCAGTCGATAAAATGGAGCTGGTCTTGGCCCGCCAGCCTCGCTACACTGTCGCCCTCACGGAGCCCCAAAAAATGGCCATTTCCTGGTACCCCGGACATATGCACAAGGCCAGCAAAGAGCTGGCAAAGATCATGCGCCAGACAGACGCCGTGATCGAAGTCCTCGACGCGCGCATACCGGAGTCGAGCTGCAACCCCCTGCTCGCAGACTATCCGCGAAGAACGCCCCTGCATTCGCATCCTTAAACAAGTCGGACCTGGCCGAAGACGAAGTCACCTCCGGCCTGGGCCGCACACTTCTCCAAGCTTCGAGAACAGCGCCTGCCTGATCAACGGCACGGGCGCTAGACAGATCAGTCGCGCGGACATCGTAAGCACCGCCAAGCAGGCTCATCAAGCACACCGACGAGACTGTCGCTCATTCAGGGGCAGATCGTCATCGACGGCATTCCCAATGTGGGTAAAGTCGAGCCTGCTGAATCAGTTGGCAGAGCGCAAGGTGGCCCGACACCGGCAACGAACCTGCAGTTACCAAGGGGCAGCAACGCGTGAAGCTGGAAGAAGGCTGGTACCTGATCGATACGCCCGGCATGCTCTGGCCGAAGCTGGAAGACCAGGAAGAGCGCCTACAGGCTGGCTGTGACCGGCACGATCCGCAACACAGCGGTAGAGGCCGCCGACATCGCCTGGTTCCTTAGCGGAGTTGCTATTACAGGACTACGGCAGACCGCCTCAGCCACGAGATACGGCCTCGACGAGGCTCCATCACTGAGGCCGAGCCCTTCTTCGAGGCCCTCGCGAAAGCAGCGAGGCTCCATAGGCCGAGGAGGCAGAGGCGGACCTGAACAAAACGGCGGAAATATTACTAAACGACTTTCGCTCAGGTAAACTAGGCACAGTTCAGCCTGGAGACACCTCCCTCGCAACCTTAACGTCGCCGGCGAGAGCCCGTTCAGCCAAGATACCCAGCAAGCAATCCAAGTTACAGAAGGCAACCCAAAGCATGGCCGCAGTAAGCAGTCCTGACAGCCGAGCAGCGCAACCCCATCACAGCCCGCGAAATCGCACCGCGCTTTCGAATGGCACCGCAGCGAGGAGATTGGCTCTCTCAATATCACCATGGAGGAGTATGACCACATACAGTGACAGGGGCAAAACACTTCCACCTGAGCAGCGCAAACACGGAAAATGTATTTCTTGTCGCGTTCAGAACCGTGCCGATGGATTCCACGGGTGTCGCCCACATTCTTAGAGCACACTGCGCTCTGTGCGGCAGCAAGAAGTTCCCAGTTCAGGGATCCGTTCTTCATGATGATTCGCCGCTCGCTGAACACCTTCATGAACGCGTTCACCAGCAGCGACTGGACCGCCTACCCGTTCGCCAGTAAGAACAGAAAAGACTTTCAACAACCTCCTCAGCGTCTACCTCGATGCGGCGTTCTTTCTCGCGCCTACATGAACTGGATTTCGCGCAGGAAGGGCATCGCCTCGAATTCGCAGAAGCCAGAAAATCCCGATAGCGAGCTGCAGTATAAGGGCGTGGTCTTCAATGAAATGAAAGGGGCGATGAGCTCCACAAATAGCGTGCTGATGGCAGACCATCAGCAAACACGTATTCCCGACAACAACCTATCATTTCAACAGCGGCGGCGAGCCCGAACACATACCCGATCTGAGCTATGAGCAGCTATGCTCGATTTCTACAAGAGCTCATTATCATCCTAGCAACGCCGTTTTCATGACCTTCGGGGACATATCTGCGTTCGAGCATCCAGAAGACATTCGACGCGCAAACGCGCTTTCCCATTTCGAAAAGCTGGACATCAATATCGCAGTAGGCGATGAAAAAAGATACCAGGCGCCTATCGTCGGTCGAAGAGTCCTACGCCAGCGAAGAATCCGACTAAACCCCAAAGCCATGTGGTCCTCGCCTGGCTTCTCGGCCGCAGCACCGACATCGGCGAGCTGTTCCGCGCGGAGCTTGTCTCCAGCGTATTGCTCGACAATAGCGCCAGCCCCCTCCTGCGCGCGCTCGAGAGCTAGCGACCTAGGCAGCTCTCCCTCACCGATGTGCGGCCTGGAAGAGTCGAATCGAGAAATGAGCATGATGGCGGGGCTAGAAGGCTGCGCCAGCAGAATCCAGCGAAGCCAGTAGAGAAACTCATAATCGAGACTCTGGAGGACGTGGTAGCGAACGGCATCCCCTACGCGCAGGTCGAGGCGGCTCTCTGCATCAATTGGAGC
>CALSUH010000025.1 GCA_943789485.1 uncultured Pseudomonadales bacterium | reverse complement strand
GCCCGTCCGGGCTGATATTCTGGAAACCGATGCGTCTTTGTTTGTTTCGTTTTCGATCATCTCGGGAGTAATTTTGCAGTAAATTCCAGAGTAGATTCGGGTGTCGTAGAATCGTCTTGCACTTCCTACTATTAGTGCTGCCGCTCCAGCGATAGATAGATAGAGTATCTCCATCGAAGCTGTCTTCCAAAAGACCATCGATCGCGATTCCAATTAGAAGTGGGAAAAGAATTCCAGTCAGTGCTTCCAGCGTCACCAAAACGAATGTAAACAGTATTCGCCATCTAAATCTGAGAAGTAGGCTTTTTATTGAAATGTTTGTCATCGGGGCTTTGCTCATTTTCAAGTAAGTTGTATTACATACTTGATTACACTTACGCAGTGCAGTAGTAGCAGAACCTTACAACAATGTTTACAACAAAGACGAAGGAATGCGTCTTTACAACAACTTTACAACAAGGGAAACAGCGTAGGAATGCGGGTTGTAGGGCATGTTTTTACTCCCACTCGATAGTCGCCGGGGGCTTGCTGGAGATGTCGTAAGGCTACTCGCGACACATCACTCGATCTCGTTCATAATCCGGGAAGAGAGGCTACTCCAACAGATCATCCGGATCGAGTCGCGCCCAGCGCGCGGTCATGAAGTCGACTCGTCTCAACCGCGCGCAAGCGCAATGACGTAGTGCGTAGCGTCTGGCGTCGCCAACTACGCCGACCGATTTAACCGGCAGGAAAACAGCGAAGGCCTGACTGACCTAGTCATACATAGCGGCCGGCGATGTCAGATCTCTTCCATGAAGATCTGCATCAGCGCGACGCAAGACGTCAGCATGTACTCTTTTTTCACTCTCGCCAAGAACGCGAACACCGAGTCCCAGGGCCTGGGAAAGGATGCCGGTACACAACCATGTCATGAGGCAGGCCGAGTTCCACGACCAAGCTTACGTACCTCGTCCTTGAACAATTCGCGTAGCGGCTCGACTAGCTCCATCGTCATATCATCCGGGAGGCCACCAACGTTGTGATGAGATTTAATCACGTGGGCCTTTCCGGTTTTCGATCCGGCGGATTCGATTACATCGGGATAAATCGTCCCCTGCGCTAGCCAGTTTACGCCTTCAAGTTTAGTGGCTTCCTCATCGAAGACATCGATGAAGGTATTGCCGATTATTTTTCGCTTCTGCTCTGGCTCATCGACACCGGCGAGCCTACTTAAAAAACGCTCTTCTGCATCGACCCGAATCACACGAACACCCATGCTCTTAGCAAACATAGACATTACTTGATCGCCCTCGTCTAATCTCAGTAAACCGTTATCAACGAACACGCAAGTAAGTTGATCGCCAATCGCTTTCTGCAAAAGCGCAGCCACAACGGAAGAATCGACACCGCCTGACAAGCCTAACAACACCTTGTCCGTGCCGACCTTAGCGCGCACTGTCGCGATGGCATCCTCAATAATATTCGCGGAAGTCCATAGCGACTCACAACCGCAGATAGCGTGACAAAATCGTTCCAGAATGCGCTGCCCCTGAATGGTATGTGTTACTTCGGGGTGAAACTGGATGCCGTACAAGTCTCGAGACTCATCACACATCGCAGCGATCGGCGCGCTTTCAGTTGCCGCTATCAGCGAAAAGCCTGGTGGCACTTCAGTGACCTTATCTCCGTGACTCATCCATACATCTAACTGTGAGACATCGCTGACAGTTATCCGGTCCTCGATTCCCTCGAACAGTTTATTTGGCGCGATTACATCGACCTGCGCGAAACCAAACTCAGACTTGCTCGAAGCTTCAACTTTGCCCGAGAAATGCTCCGCCATGGTTTGCATGCCATAACAGATACCAAGTACCGGCCTGCCAAACTCGTAAATAAACGCAGGGGGACGCGGTGACTCATCGTGGTTAGCCGACTCAGGGCCTCCGGAAAAAATAATTCCCTGCGGATCAAATTCGCGAAACAATTCCTCATCCACCGCGTAGTCCCAAATCTCACAATACACACCCAACTCACGAACGCGTCGCGCAATAAGTTGCGTGTACTGGGAACCAAAATCCAGAATAAGAATTTTCTGGCTATGAATATTAGCTGTTGTCATGAAATCTCAATCTCAAATTAAAACACTATCGAATACAACTCTGGGCTCACGATCTTGAGGATAAATCATTGAGGCCCAGAGGCGAGGCAAAAGGCCTGCCCAAGTCAGGAGCTTACAAAAGGTAAGTGACTGCCTTGGGCAGGCCTTTTAACGAAGCAACTGGGCCTCAAGGGTTTATCCGTCCCAACTCTCAAGTTAGTTAGGCGCACCCAAGGTAATACTTAGTAAGTGACTGGCTTGGGTAGGCCTTTTAACGATGCAACTGGGCTTCAAAGGTTTATCCGTTCTAACTAATAACTAGTTAGAAACACCCCACGCTAACTTACACGGTAGTTAGGCGCTTCCTTGGTAATACTTACATCGTGAACATGAGATTCATTCATGCCTGATGCTGTGATTTTTACGAACTGAGTCTTAGTGCGCATCTCCTCAATATTCGCAGAACCGGTATACCCCATGCTAGAACGCAGTCCACCCATCAACTGATGAACAATAGCCGACATCGTGCCTTTATACGGCACGCGTCCTTCGATGCCTTCGGGAACCAGCTTTTCAGTCCCTGAATCCACATCTTGAAAATATCGATCGCTCGATCCTTGTGAGTGCGACATGGCGCCCAAAGAACCCATACCGCGATAGGCCTTGTAGCTTCTGCCTTGATAGAGTTCAACCTCGCCTGGCGCCTCTTCCGAACCAGCAAGTAGACTACCAACCATCACCACGTGTGCGCCTGCAGCGATCACCTTCGCGATATCGCCAGAATAGCGAATACCACCATCAGATATCACACAGACATCGGTGCCTTTTAACGCTTCTACAACATTAGCTACAGCAGAAATTTGCGGAACACCCACACCCGTTACGATGCGCGTGGTACAGATGGACCCGGGACCGATTCCGACTTTAACTGCGTCGGCGCCTGCCTTTGCCAAATCTCTAGCAGCATCTGCTGTCGCAATGTTGCCGCCGATCAGAGAAACCTCTGGATATTTGTCCTTTACGTATTTCACCTGATCCAACACAAACTGCGAGTGACCGTGAGCAGTATCGACGACGACAACATCCACACCCGCTTCGATTATCGCATCGATGCGATCAGGGGAGTCGGGGCCGGTGCCTATGGCTGCAGCTACCCGCAGCCTACCCTGTTGATCTTTACAGGCATTGGGATAGTCTTCAGACTTACGGATATCTTTGAGTGTAATAAGACCTTTGAGAACAAAGTCTTGATCGACAACCAAAATCTTTTCGATGCGGTGCCGATGCAGCAACTCCTTTACATCGTCTAGATCGAAGTCTTCATTAACTGTTACCAGTGAATCTTTGGCGGTCATGATAGACGAGACTTTAGCATCTAGGTTCGCCTCGAAGCGCACATCGCGACTGGTTACGATACCCACTAGACCCGAGGAGTCTACTACCGGCATGCCAGAGATATTGTGCTCTCTCATTAGCGCAACAAGGTCTCTGATACTGGCCTCGCTTGAGATCGTAATAGGATCCTTCACTACACCGCTTTCATACTTCTTTACGAGACGAACCTCCCTCGCCTGATTCTCGACACTCATGCTCTTGTGCAGCACACCCAGACCACCCTCTTGAGCCATAGCTATCGCTAGACGGGACTCGGTAACCGTGTCCATCGCCGATGATATGAGAGGAATATTGAGCGCGATTGAACGCGTCAACTGGGAAGTTAGTGCTACAGTTTTGGGAAGAACAACAGAGTGCGCAGGCAGGAGTAGAACATCATCAAATGTTAAAGCCTCTTCAGCAATACGTAACATGAGATTACCACCTTCTACAAAACGGAAATTATACAGAGAGTAGGACCGCTTGTATAGATTGCCGTAGTGGCATTACTAAGATTCAGACAGCCTGCTGCAAGCCATCGATACCAAGTTTTTCGCATAGAGACGACGCCCCATGCAACGGTAAGCCAAATAGAGAAGTCCGCCAAGCCCGCCCATTCTAAAGGTTCGCCCAGCACTGGCGCAGCAAGGCTAGACAACAAGGCAGTCGCACCACCGATCGCCCAGCTCAGGCAAGCAATCTTGCAAAAACGCCACCTCATTAGTCGCTTAAAAACAAGCTCCTTGCGCTGCCTTAATAGATTTTGGTACAGAGCAATCAAGATAAGTGACAGTACCATGAGCCCCAGCCGACTTAGATGAAGAGATTGATGACTACCATGGGAAAGGGAAAGGCAAATGTGAAGATCGCAGCCACGAATGTTGTGATACGTGTCATATTTTCGCCGCGCAAAATGCCGCCCTCTTCGCACCGGCAGGAATCGAGAAATTCGCTTAATAGTTGCTGCGTACTGAACCTATTGGAAAAGTAACTCAATTATGGCTAGGCCATGCTCGCCTGCAGTTGAATAGAGCAGGCAGACCTTACCGTCTTCCGCGAAGAAGCTTGGATCTCGGAGCTGATTGACACGTTCATCAATATGCCCGCGCCGAGAACACGAAACCTTAAGTTCTGCACCCTCCTATTCTGTCTCCGGCCTGAGCACCTCTGCTGGCTCTGATTCGAGCCACTGCATCCAATCCCCGGTCATGTCGATGGTTGAGAGAAATATCCTTTGCGGCGCACCCTCAAAGTTTAGTCCGTCACGGGACAAGGCCAGTCGAGTCAGCTTCTACCAGCACCACGCCCGTGGATATATATCACGACCTGCTGCTTCTGGTCATCCACATGAACGTCGGGCGAGGCGATGTGCGCATAAAGTGAGCCGGCGGCACCGGGAGCCAATGAACAGGGTGGGCAGGTTGTGGGAAAGAACGAATACTCGAGCTTTAGAGCGCCCGCTTCTCCGTAGATTTGACCTCATTCAGTTATTATCAGCTACTGATATATTTTAGTACAAGAACACCAGGGAACCTGAAGTGTGCATTATTTGCAAGATTGTACAGCCCCGCGAACACTTAGCCCCTTTTACAAAGACTTGCATCCTTGGAAGACTAAATTTACTCTCTGGTGCGTATGACATTCCGTACGAGACGAATCTGAACCCACCACGAACAGGTAGACTCGATTAAGGCCCTAGCTAAAAGATACCCAACCCATGACTAGCAAAAATGATTCAATACCGATGAACACGTCTCTCCCCCAAGAGCTGATAAGAGAACCCACGGTACATTTTTTTATCATTGGCCTGTTAATTTTTGTCCTGTATGCAATCACTCAATCAGGAAACGAAAATTTATTGCAGATCGACCAACGCGAGATCGATGCGCGTATCTTCATGCAGGAATTATCTCGCGGAGAGGAGCTTACCCTAGAGCAACGCGAGCTAGTCACTGCCTTCTATATAGAAGAACAGATCTTAGTGCGTGAAGCTCTGTCCATGGAATTGGACAATGACGAGCGTATACATGACATCCTCGCTCAGAAAATGCGCCACGTTCTGAGTGGCAGCATTATTCAGCCGACTGATGTTGAACTGCGAGACTATTTTGAGAAAAATAGCGCGCGCTTCGAGACCCCTGCCTCTGTGACACTAGATGAGTTGGTTTTCGATTCTAGAGATCCTCTAGCAGACTCGATAGTTGATGCCCTACACCGCAGCACCGATGCCGACACCTTGCTGTCGATGTCAGAGGGCACAGTCGCCCCGCTGCCGAACGTTAACAGCGTCGATCTCGCTAACATCTTCGACCAGGAGTTCGCCGACCGGGTTCTGGCCGCCGACCTTAATCAATGGCAAGGCCCGTATGTTAGCAACCGCGGACAACATTGGCTGCGTGTAATAGAACGCAACCCCGCAGGTATTCCGTCGCTGGAAGAGATTGCCGATCTGGTGCGGCTCGAATGGATCGCCGCAGAGGAAGAGACTCGCCTGCAGCAGGAGGTGGACAAGCTTTGGAACGAATACACCATCGTTATTAGCAATAGTGAGTCCGACTGAGGGTTATGCGCGGATTAATTTTAAAACTAAGTCGCCCTTGCTTGGCCTCCTGCTGCGCGCTACTCCTATCAGGCCTGATATTGCCCCCAACTGCGATGGCTCACGATATTGATGTGACCGGCGTCGCCCGCGTGTTCCTGGACGAGCTGGAGGAGAATCAATACCAGCTGTCCATTGTTGATCAACAAGTTCCTCCTTTATTTACTATCGAGCGCATCCTCCCCGAGCGTTGCACCGGATTACCCCCGGGCAGGTTCAGCTACCGTTTTCAATGTGAACCTGAACTAAACCTTGATGACGCGCTGGTTTTCCCTTGGCCGTTAGAAGGGTTAGTCCTCATTACTCGTTGGAGCGATGGCAGTGATGTGTCCGGATATTTCCCCGGGGATGGCAACATTATAGAGGTGGAGATGGCGCAGATGAAGGCTGGAGCGTCTTCTATAGGCAATTTGGCGCGCCGTTATCTAGAGCTAGGTGGCGAACACATACTATTTGGCGTCGACCACCTACTCTTCGTTCTCGGCTTATTGCTACTACTGCAAGGATTTTGGAAAGTATTAAAGACCATCACTGCATTTACAATTGCGCACAGCATCACACTCGCCTGCGCTGTGTTGGGAATTTTCCCCGTACCCGGCGCACCCATAGAAGTTTTGATAGCACTGTCTATCGTATTTCTCGCCAGAGAGATCCTGATGTCCCAGCAGGGCAAGATTACACTAGCGCATAAGAAGCCGTGGATAGTCGCCTTCGCATTTGGCCTGATACACGGATTTGGTTTCGCGGGCGCGCTCGGTGAGCTCGGGCTCAGCGATGCTGACATTCCATTGGCTTTGCTATTTTTCAATCTCGGCGTGGAAGTCGGTCAGGTGGCATTTATTTCTGCGTTGCTTGTATTGCATTTCGTCTTCACGAAATACTTCAAGCCTCTCTGGCCAAGCCTGCAGCGCGGCCTCGCCTATGGCCTAGGTGGTATTGCCAGCTACTGGTTCATCGAGCGGATTCCCAGTCTCTTCATAACTTAATAACTTAATAACTTAATAGCCTAGTCAGGGTTTAGCCTTAGCCTACCAGACCGAGCAAAAACCAATCTACTTATTGCCCCTGATATTGTTGGTGACAGGACTCACAAGGCGGATAGAGTGCATCGTTGCCTGCGGCGGACAATGCCTCTTCATCCTTATTATCTGCCGCTGAGATAACGAGTCTCGCCGCCTCTATCATCTGCTGGTTGTAGGTTTTCCAGCCTGTCTCGCTTGCCATCGCGGCCTCACCCTCGCCCACTCCACCAAACTGCAGCAAGTTGCCTGCTGCAATAACCGAGAGCGCGGCATTCCTAACTTCCTGCCACTGAGCATCTGTCTCTAACTGGTAGGCTCCCCAGATGGTTGTCGTTGTCGGAGTGATCAATCCATTCATGATTTCTTTCACACTTAATAAAGGACCGTGTTCATTCGTCTGAGCGAGGCTCACACTTAAACAGAGCAGGCCAAAAATACTGACTGTACTAATCATAAATTTTTTCTTCATCTCTCATCACTCCAATGGCTATCTCGATCGAGTACGTGTCAGCGCATCATGGCCTGACTGGAAAATTACGTTAACGCGCCGCATCAACAACACAGCTTAATAAAAGGCCGACTTTAGAGTCGGCCTTTTATTAAGCCTGGGTAGCTATTGCGCTTCGGCGGTTTCTTGCTCCTCCAATCTAGCCCCTGCCAATATTCCAGGCAGCGCGTAGTTGCCCTCGTGACAGGCGTATTCGTAAATTCTGTCTTCAACGGCATTCATGGGAAGCTCTCCCTTCCATGCGGTTGCATAGACTTTCGGATCCTCAACGGTAAATTGATACAGCAGGGTCTCGTCCGTTACTCGGGTGAACCGTTCAGTAACCTTAGCGTCCGGCGATAAAAAGAAGTAATGCCGCAGCGCACCTCGAAAACTCTGTTGTGGGTGATAATTGGTTGTTTCCACTACCAGTGTGTCCTCTTCGTAATAACCTATCGAATCGCCCAGCCACTTAGGAATATCTGAATGCCCATCGCCACGCATTCGAATGATGCGAGCATCATGATTCATTTCGGCCATGATCATCACGTAGTCTTCAGTCTGCACGATTTGGCTGTGGTTGTTATAAAGGACTGGCAACATCGGCGGACCGCCGGAGGAGCCAAATCCCACTAAACACCGCTCACCTAAGGGGCGCGCTTCAGGACCAGCGAACGCGCCAGGCCCAGATGCACGAGCCCCAAAAATAGCACGCAGCGCGCCTTCCGCCCACGGCAGGCGACCGTTCTCAGGCTCAACTAGAATCGAGGTGCGAATTTCGCCGTTGATAGTAGCCATGCGCTCGCCCGGATCCATCCAAAAAGTGTTATAGCCGCCAACATCGGGCTCACCATCGCTTGGTACGGTTGTCAGGTCTTCAAGATAGCTGTCACCGGTCTGACCAATTCTTGCTGCCTCTTCTTCTGTGATAGTGAGGTTTCCGTTGAACTGCTCGCCACGCTCCAGCATCGTTACCGTAGCAATGCTGTAGATACCCTGCAGATCTGGCGCGCCAAAGCTCAATCGAGGCGCAACGTAATCTTGTGCGATTGCCATCTGGCCAAAAACTATTATAGCGACACCACTTCCCAGTATTGCAGCCGCTAGTTTCGATTTGATCATGCGCTGTATTCTCCTATCTCACTTACACAGACAGCGATTTACTGCCTGTTCTATTCTACGCGAATTCTAACATTCACACGCATTTACAGATACATAGCACAGGGATAGCAATGAGCTAAATCAGCCCAGATGAGATTATTAACGCACCAAAGGGGCGTAGTAGCAGGAATATCCATCAACTTTTTGTCAGTTATCTGATCTAATCAGCCCATCGCATTCCATCAGATCCCAAAAGTGGTTTGGCGGACACCCGAATACACGCGCATCAAATGGCATAACACCAGGAGCGACCCATGCAATACCTAAAACACCTCAGCTTCGTCAAAAAGATCGCCGCTCTAGCGGTCTTCGCCTCGCTTAGCACTAGCGCACAGGCCGATATTCTGGACGAGGTGGAGCACGGTTACGCTGACAATAACGGCGTGAAAATCCACTACGCGAGCGTCGGTGAAGGACCGCTGGTAGTCATGATTCATGGTTTTCCTGACTTTTGGTATAGCTGGCGCCACCAGATGGAAGGACTAAAGAACAATTTTAAGGTGGTAGCGATAGACCAGCGCGGCTACAACCTCAGCGATCAGCCAGAAGATGAGTCTAGTTACGCGATGCGTAATCTGATCGGCGATGTGGCCGCCGTGATTCGACACTTCGGCGAAGAAAAAGCCAACATCGTAGGCCATGACTGGGGCGGCAGCGTTTCGTGGCAATTCGCCTTTGCCCTGCCTGAGATGGTGGAGAACCTAGTCATACTGAACCTTCCTCATCCCAATGGCATGGCTAGAGAGTTGGCGAATAATCAGGAGCAGCAGAAAAATAGCAGCTATGCCAGTGCCTTCATTGCCGGCAAAGCGACTGATCCCGCTATCTTTTTTGGCCAGCCCATGAATCCACAGACCCTTTCTGGTTGGGTGACAGATCCGGCCGCAAGAAGGAAGTACGTAGAGGCATTCGAGCGCTCCAGTTTCGACGGCATGCTCGCTTACTACAAGCAGAATTATCCGCGCGGTGATAGTCCGAATGCCGCGCCCAGTGCTCCAAGACTAACTATGCCAGTGCTCATATTTCATGGCTTAGAGGACACTGCGCTGCATTCCGATGGGCTGAACAACACCTGGGACTGGATAGATGCCGACACAACCCTCGTTACGGCCCCTGGAGCGAGTCATTTCGTCCAACAAGACGCTGCAGAACTGGTAACCAGCACCCTAAAGTGGTGGCTAATGGCACGCCAATAGTCCCCAAAACACAGATTTAATCGATAGCGGCGAACAAAATGCGGCATTTTCAACATGAGAAGCTATTTATTTTTGGCTGAAAACCAGCGCAAAATTGGCCCTAATGAGAGACAGAAACTACACTTCTGCAATTTACTAAGCCAGAAAACCCCCAGATTGCCACTATCGGAGGTGGCCGTAGTAGCGGTGAAAGTTCCTCGGACATGCCAAGTAATGGAAGCTTTGATGCGTTCGAAACCCGAGAACGGGATTGACGAAACCTGCTGAGCAGCTCGAACCCTGCCGATAAAATTATCATAAATAACAATGAGTTATGCAATAAAAACAGCGTTCTACGCAGTGATGCCAGTAAAGATGCTGCCCGCTATACGGACTATCTGTTTTGACCAAGCGTATCACTACAATGGTTTCAATAGCGCAGTGGAGATTTCGTTGAGGACACCCAAGCCGTAAAGACAGCACGCCCGAATCAGCCGCAGCGGGGGATTTTCACGAAAAAGCGTAAATCGACCGAAGGCTCTACTCGCCGGACTGAAGGCCAACACCTCTATGAATTTAGCTTAGAAGACTTTACACTGTAGCTTCAGGTCTGAATAGGTGAAACGGGCCTGAATCACTCTATCGAGTCATTACATGAAAATGCTTCGTCAAGGTAGAGAGATAACAGAAAACGAAGTTTCGCCACAGAGCAGAAGAAGAATCGTAAACAGGTTCCTATTTCGCAATTTTGAACATTAAAGAGCAATATATTTTTATATATCGAGGGTTACATGAGTAAAGGTACAGTTAAGTGGTTTAATGCAGACAAAGGTTTCGGTTTCATCACTCCAGCGGAAGGTGGTAACGATCTATTCGTTCACTACTCAGAAATTAAAAGTGACGGCGGTTTCGCCACGCTAAATGATGGCCAAGAAGTAGAGTACGAAGTTGGGCAAGGTCAGAAAGGACCTTGTGCAAACAAAGTAGTCCCTCTCTAAGTATTGCCAGAAAAAGCTTTAGATAAGCTACCGAACCATTGCGGTCGGTAGCTTAATTTTCTGCCCATCCCCAAACTCCTACTACCTTATTGCTCCCTGCAATAGGCTTTCTTTTCCTGTTGTGCCCAATATTTCGCTATCTATAGCGAGCTCCACGCAAGGCTGTCAAATTTCTCGAGCGCAACTCTATAGGCACTGCTGCGCAGGCAAGCAGCGACAAATCTCTGCAGCCTTAATAGGGGCTAAAATCAGAGAAATACTTCTAATCTCTACTGGCATAGCCCAGGCAAGAGTTGAAAAAGGCCAAGCAACTAACTGGCATTACTTGGTAAATACTAGCGAGCGCCACCTACTATTGTCAGGTTCCGGACTAGTCGAGGTGGGGACGGGGAACCCTGTTATCTCACAACAGGTTACGTGATCATAGTTCCCGCGAATACCCGTCAGCGTGTCAAGAATACTGGCAAGAATGATTTACTGTTTCTAGTAATCTGCTCACCCCGATTTCAGAAAAAGAACTACCGCGAGGGATCAATCTGAGCCTCGTTTGGGCACTAATTAGCGCCCCCTACAGCTTAGCTGTATGACCAAAAACCCTTGACAGCCAAAGGTTTATCTGTAAACTGCGCCTAGCTTGAAAGTAAGCAACTATTTATTCTCCCCATTTCGAAGTCTTCCAGTAACACCTCGTCATAAAGTTTATAAGTACGCCGAATTTCTAGCACGACCCCTGCTTGTCAGGATTATACTATTTAAAATTTAGGTAACAAAAATGTCCGAAAAAATTAGCGGTACAGTGAAATGGTTTAACGAGAATAAAGGTTTCGGCTTCATCGAACGTGAAGGCGGCCCTGATGTATTTGCACATTTCAGTGCAATTCAAAGCGCTGGTTACAAGACTCTTGCTGAAGGTCAGCGCGTTGAGTTCGTCGTAACTGATGGTCAGAAAGGACCACAGGCTGAAGAAATCGTCGCTGTTTAAATCTAAAATCGCCTAGCTAGCGCTCGCCGCCAGCAACGGAATTTAGATTTAAGAAGAACAAAGGGCAGGTCCGCGAGGACTTGCCCTTTTTTAGTTTGAGATACCCTAGAACTAAACTACGCAATACGACGTAATAAGTTGGGTAGTAGCAGTAGTTTTAAAACAGTGAAAGAAAGCCCAATGACACTATCCGAGTTTCTAATGGCACTGGCTTCGGATTTGACCCCGCAAGTAATGCATGAATTAACTACTGTGAAAAGCCCGGTTTCTCCCTACTCTACCCGATAGGTTTCCCGTATTATTGTCACCCCTAAGTAAGGCTTTATACCGATACACTATGAAAATACTTTCTGCCCTAGCACTACTGCTTGCCCTTTGTTCCGCTAACGCAGCCGATGTCCGTCTGCCCGATCTAAGCGGCGTTACCGATAAAGGCTTCACGATTGAAATCTATAGCGAACTTTCGCCTCTTAGCATCAACACAATGCACAGTTGGCATATACGTGTATTGGATCGCGATGACGAAATCCTAGAGCTCGAGGAATTGAACGTATTCGGTGGTATGCCAGAGCACGATCATGGCCTTCCAACACAGCCTCAAGTAACAAGGCGACTCGAGACCGGCGATTACTTGCTCGAGGGCGTCCGATTTCACATGCAGGGGCGCTGGGAACTGCAGATTGAGTTTCAATATGCTGGCGTTGACGACACTGCTATTATCGATTTTGACCTGCAATGAAGAAAGATCTGCTGCTGCCGCTATTCGCTAGTATCGCCCTGATCTTTGCCGTTGGCTGGAACTACTTGTCTATTCCTGGGGTACCGGATTGGAGCGAGGAAGAGCTTAGATTAATCGCCTCACTATCTCTGGATTCCCTGCCACCGCTGCCGCTTGATCCTAGTAATCTAGTAGCTGACGATCCTGCAGCAGCAGAATTAGGTCATCGCCTCTACTTCGATACTCGTCTTAGCAGCAACGCACAGGTCGCCTGCGCAACCTGCCACAAGCCTGAGCTAATGTTTACCGATGGACTAGCCCTCGCCGTTGGCGTCGGTATCGGACCGATGCATACGCCCAGTCTAGTTGGGCTCGCCTATAGCCCGTGGTTCTATTGGGACGGAAGGAAAGATAGCCAGTGGGCACAGGCTCTCGCGCCTTTGGAAGCCAAGCATGAGCAAGCAACCGATCGGGTGCAGCTACTACACCTCATTTCCAACGATGCCGTCTATCGAGGCATGTATGAAGATGTATTCGGGGCTCTGCACCTGCCTGCGATGTTGCCAGAATCTGGCGCGCCAGACGGTGATGCACAGCAGCAGGCAAGCTGGAATGCACTCGAGTTAGAAACACAGACAGACATATCTCGATTCTTTACTAATTTGGGCAAGGCAATTGCTGCCTTTGAGCGCAAGATACTCCCAGGCCGCTCCCGCTTCGATGACTACGCCACCGCAGTAGTAGCAGGCTCGAATGAAGACGATACTCTAAACAATTCAGAAAAATCCGGTCTAAAGTTATTCATCGGAAAAGGCCAATGCGTAACTTGTCACAATGGGCCCTTGTTCACCAACCACGAATTTCATAACACAGGCGTGCTGGCAGCGGGCCGCCAAATGCCATCAATGGGTCGATACGATGGAGTACGACTCTCTCAAGAGGATTCTTTTAATTGTCTAGGCGAGTTCAGCGATGCCTCTGCAGAGGATTGTACAGAGCTACGTTTTGCGCGCGATACGAATGACTTAGTCGGCGCGTTGAAAACACCCACCCTTCGAAACATCTCAGTGACAGCACCCTATATGCATGGCGGGCAGATGACGGATCTTGCACAGGTAGTGAATCACTACAACAAACCACCAAGCTCCATGCTTAGTCACAACGAAGCGAAGCCTCTTGGCTTGCGCACAGTAGAGAAAATTCAGCTCGAAGATTTCCTAAAGACGCTTAGCGCGCCCTTAGCCATCGAGCAAAAATGGCTAGTGGCCCCGAACTACTAGCGCTTGAGCTTAGACAGTAGATTAAGAAACTACGCTAGAAGCTGCGTTATCCCAAGTAGCCGTGTTGCGCTAACTGGACACGAATACCATCTGGATCAGTAAAATACAGCTGATCCCCACCACTGGTTCGGTTCGCGGCATCGCGATTAACATCTGCGTCTATACCGTGATCCTGCAACTTTTCCGCAAGGGCATCAGGATTGTAGTCATCCACACCGATGCACATATGATGCATGCCTCCCGGATTAGGAAGGTTGTACAGACCCAGAAAACTCTCGCGGCCTAGGCCCATATTCAAACCACCGTTGGCAGGCCGCGAGATAATTTCCATACCCAATACACGATTATAGAAATCGGCTGAACGGCTGACGTCATTCACCGAGAGTGAAACATGGTTCATCGATCTGCCAATGGCCACAGGTGCCGACGCCTGTGCGGAAATAGAAGGCGCTGCCGACGCAGCAGTAGCAACAAGTAAAGATGCCACTAACTCTCTTCGCGTCATCTTCTTCTGCTCGAATTTTTCGACTAGATGCTCAATTGCGTTTAGGTTGTTCATCTTCATTGCCCTTATTCTTGGTCGAGGTAGATTACTTTGTAACAACCGCACTGTTTACTGCGCAGCGCGGCATTTCTCAGTCTTAATCAGGTAGTGCGAACACCCAAATTACACCACCTTGAGGTACATAGTGGCTTTCACCCTTCGCCATATTGAGCAAGTTCTGTTCACGCTGTGCATCAACCCCCCACCCAGACTGAACGGCGACATATTGTTTGCCATCTAAGGTATAGGTAACCGGCACTCCGGTGATACCGGAATTTGTGCGTTGCTTCCACAGAATCTCACCCGTCCTCGAGTCGAAAGCTCGAAAGTAGCGATCGTTAGTGCCACCCATGAATACGAGATCGCCCGCAGTAGCCAACACTGGGCCCCAATTTTGACTTTCGAATGTCGTGGTCCATGCACGCTCACCAGTATCTACGTTCCAGGCTTGTAGCTCACCGATGTGATCGGTGCCAGGTCGCACAAAAAAGCCGCCATTCTCGGAAGTGCCGCGCCCCATATAAGATCGACCGGGACTGTATTGAATCTCTTCTCCGACCATGGTGGAGCAGACATTGTCGTTCGCAGGAATGAACATCAATCGCGACTCTGGGTCGAAGGCCGCCGGAGGCCAATCCTTGCCACCCCAAAGCGATGGGCAGAAAGCTCGCCTCATAGCCGGTGCCCGGCTTCTTAGTCATATCGTACTCGGGTCGCCCGGTAACCGGATCGATGCTGGTAAACACGTCTTGATAGACATAGGGATTCGCGTCGACGAAGTTAATCGCATCGGCTTCGCGCTCGAGATACCACAGATAGCCATTGCGGCCCGCATGAACCATGCCATTGACGCTACGACCATCGCGCTCGAAGTCGATGAGTATTGGCGCGGAGACCTCGTCCCAGTCCCATGAGTCGTTCCAGTGGTATTGATGGTGATTTTTAAGCTCGCCCGTCGTAACGTCCAAAGCGATAACAGAAGAAGAATAGAGGTTGTCGCCCGGGCGCGTATCGCCCATCCAAGGGCCTCCATTACCAGTACCCCAGTAAGCGAGGTTTAATTCAGGATCGTAGGAACCAGTTAGCCACACCGGCACGCCGCCAGTCTGCCAGGTATCTCCCGGCCAAGATTCTGAGCCTGGCTCGCCAGGAGCGGGAATCGTGTACGTCTTCCACGCCTCTTCGCCAGTCATTACATCGTAGGCCGCAATAAAACCACGAATGCCGAGTTCTCCGCCGGACACTCCCACCATAACTTTGCCATCAGCTATGAGTGGAGCCATGGTCATATAATAGCCGTTATAGTAATCCTCGACGGCAACCTCCCAGATTAGCTCGCCAGTTAGTGCGTCAAGCGAAACTAAAAATGAATCTACCGTTGCCATGTAGACACGGTCGCCGTAGAGGGCCACGCCACGGTTCGTCGGGTGGAACTGTTGCAAATCATCAGGTAGGTAGCGGACATAGCGCCAAATTAGATCCCCGGTGCGCGCGTTGATAGCAAGGATATGATTTTGCGGCGTGGTCACGTACATGTAACCGTCGTTCACGATAGGCGGCGCCTGATGCCCTTCTCTTAGCCCGGTGGAGAAACTCCATACCGGGACAAGGCCATCGACATTGTCGGTATTGATTTGGTCAAGATTACTGAAGCCATGAGAATCGTAGCTGCCACGGTACATTAACCAATTGCTCTCCTCGGGGTTGAGAAGGCGCTCCGCAGTGACGGGATTGTACGGCGGCAGATCCTGTGCAAAAAGGAGAGTGGAAACTAGGGAACAACACAGAAAAATACTGGAGCGAATCATTATGCTTAAACCTCTTATTGTTTGCTTCGGACTGTTTCTTCTAACTGTTTCTGCTAACTGTTTCTTCTAACAACAGCGCGCCAGAATTGGCATCAAACTAGTACCGAATTAAAATTGCTGAGTAAATCCAACCCGGCCTCGAAAGCCGGCGGCAACCAATAACGATGCCATCAACCACCTCGAGCGGCAACATGGCAAGAGGTCTAGGCGCTGGACCGCCTACCACTTTAGCACCATCGTAAATGTCGAATTGGGATTCGTGACAAGGGCAGGCCATGCGTAACTGCCCTTCATCCCAGTTAGTCACATCGCAGCCGGTGTGCGTACACACAGCAGAATACGCTATTACACCCTCGGCCACATTCGCTTGATAGCGCGCACTCATCAATTCAGGGTCGATACGCATGATCATAATACGATTCAGCCTAGAACCGTCTCGCAGCACTTGCGTCGCCGGGTCACGAGCCAGCGCAGACAAGGGCCTCTTCTCCAACTCAAGCAGTTCTGGTCGTACCAAGGCATCCTGATTGGGTCCTTCCTCAAACACCAGCTGATCCCCAGGTTGCGGCCTAAGGCGATTGGGTGACTGCCCTAAGGCCGACATGGGCACCGCGATTCCAGTCGCCAAACCCATTTTAAACACGGTACGCCGACTAAGCGGTTTTGCCACCCGACCTTTTTTGTTGTAACTACTACCCTTGTCGGTATTTTTGCTCATGTTTTATCCTGAATGCTGTGGCTATTCTAGGGAATAGCCAATCTTGGCAATAGAAGGTATCAAAGTGCCGGAACCGCTGCAATCATAGCGCTTCGCTGGAAATTGCTTAGCGTCAAGTCGAATGCTATGTTGTTGATTGCACGTGCTCAGAACGCAGTACTTTGCATGACTCCTACACAAGCCAAATGACCCAAGAGAAACAGCCATGAGCTCCTCCGCCCGCATACTTCTTGCACTCGCACTTGGTCTACTAGGCGGTATTGGTTTTTCACTTCTCGATGCTAGCTCGGCATCAAAGTTGGCATCGATGATAGAGCCCATAGGAACGCTGTGGGTAAATGCCATTCGCATGACCGTGATTCCGCTCTTAATGGCACTCATGATTACCGCCATAGCCGGACAAGGAAATACCGGAATAGTCGCACAGCTCGGCGGCAAGGCCATGGCCTGGTTCATATCCATGATAGTTGCTTCCAGCCTCTTCTCCTTCTTAGTCGCCCCACCGCTAATTGCTATGTTAAGTATCGACCCTGAAGCAAGTCGTAGGCTGCTAGAAAGCACGGCAATGGAAAATATAGGCAGCAGTGAATTGCCGCCCTTTCGCGATTGGCTAGTAGCACTCATTCCGATCAATCCCATTCGGGCGGCTGCCGACAACGAAGTGCTGCCACTGATGATCTTTACCGGTTTATTTTCTATAGCATTGCTGCAGATTGGAAACGAGCAACGAGAGCGTGTCGTAGGCTTCTTCTCGGCCATCAAAGAAACAATGTTCGTGTTAATCGCCTGGATTATGACGCTCGCCCCCATCGGCATTTTTGCACTGGTGTTTCCACTCGCTGCGACACTTGGTGTTTCTGCTATCAGTGTTCTAGCATCGTTCATTGTCATTGTGTGCGCGTTAATCACAGCCTTTACCCTGACGCTATATCCGCTCGCCGTCTATGTAGGCGAGATTAAACTGCGCGATTTTGCGCGCGCATTAGCTCCGGCGCAGATTATCGGTTTTAGCACACGCTCTTCACTTGCCGCCCTGCCCGCCTGTTTTACAGCAACCGAAATCCTCGGCATCTCCAACAAGGTGTCAGGAGTAGTATTACCAATCGCGGTAACGCTTTTTAAATTCGCTTCACCGATAGCCAGAACAGCCGGCACCTATTTTGTCGCGAGTCTGTATGGAATTGATCTAACAATTTATGAGCTATTTATTATCGCCGCAGCAATAGGGTTGTTTAGCTTCTATTCCCCTGGAATTCCCAGCGGCGGCTTGCTCATTATGGCGCCGGTCTACGTCTCTCTTGGATTGCCAGTACAGGGTATTGGCATCCTTATCGCAGTAGACCTAATTGTAGATATGTTTATTACCACAGCAAATGTCAGCGCGAATGTGACTGTTGCTGCGATACTTTCCAAAAAAACCGCTTGATTCGGCAGTAACTCCACCGCCACAGCTCATCTGGTTAAAGTAGAAAGCCACTATTCCAAGCGGTAGAGTGCGGTGAAATTGATTTAGGTCAGCACAAACTAACCGCCAGCTCTTATTATTTCGACGCCTTCTACAATTCGGAAAAAGAGGCTCCCATGAAGAGATCACAATCAATCTCTGCTGCGCTAGTAGCCGTTACGTTCTCGTACGCTCAAGCCGGACACTTAGCTGAGCAAGCCAATAAGTGTCCGATATCGATCGAAAGGGAAGAGTTAGAAACCAAAGTCATCCTCTGCCCTAAATCCCTAGTACACCTTTATGACTGTGCCGATCCGTTCAGCCTGCGCATTGCTACCGAATCCAATTCCGCTAGGGTAGTATTGGCCTATGCCTTACTCTCAACGCAACAAAAATCCCTACGACAAAAACCACGCTGAAAATATACTTTCCGTGAGCGGCCTCAATAGTATGGCTCGTTCCTTGCTGGAAAGTAATTTCCCAGCCGTCATCGTCGAGGGTGAAATCTCAAACCTTGCCGTGCCATCTTCCGGGCACTGGTACCTGACACTTAAAGACAAGTCCTCACAGATTCGTTGTGCGATGTTTGTAAATCGCAATCGCATGGTTCGATTCAAGCCGGAGAACGGCAAGCAAATTATTGTACGGGGTCGCCTTAGCATCTATGAAGGCCGCGGCGATTATCAGCTCATCCTCGATGGCATGGAGGAAGCTGGCGATGGCGCCTTGCAGCGCGCCTTCGAACAACTGAAACGCAAGTTGCACGGCGAAGGTCTTTTCGCTGACGAAAACAAGCAGCAGATGCAAAGTCACTATCAACACATTGGCGTAATTACCTCTGCAACAGGCGCAGCGGTGCAAGACATACTTAGTGTTTTCGCAAGGCGATTCCCGGCAACTAGAATCACCCTACTTCCTGTAGTCGTTCAAGGTGCCGGTGCCGCCGCTGAAATCGTGAGTGCCATCGAAAGGGCGAACACGCTAGCCGAAAAATTAGGGCTACAGGCTTTAATTATCGGTCGTGGCGGCGGCTCCTTAGAAGACTTACAGGCGTTCAACGAGGAGCCCGTAGCTAGAGCGATATTTGCAAGTGAGCTGCCAATCTGCAGTGCCGTCGGTCACGAAGTAGATTTCACCATTGCTGACTTTGTCGCGGATCTAAGGGCGCCCACGCCTTCCGCCGCCGCCGAACTACTAAGCCCCAATCAGGAGGATTATTTTGATCAGCTGTTTTCCGCTAGCGTGCAATTCAAAAGCGCTATCAGCTTAGCGATCAAGCAGGGTCGGCAGCAGCTAGCTTGGATAGCGAAGCAGCTTAAGCATCCTGATCGTCGCTTGCAGGAGCAGGCGCAGAACCTGGACCGACTCGATATTCGCCTGCGTAGAGCCGTGAGCAGTAATATCGCAGCGCAAAGAACAAAACTCACGCAGGTGCAACGCACCCTTTCGGCGAATTCACCGAAACAGTTGCTTGAGCGCAATCAAATACGCCTAACTGCGAGTCGCGGCAGCTTAGAGCAGTCGCTGCGCTCAGTATTAGCCTTGCGCCGATCGAGCCTGCAGACACTAAGCCGCAGCTTAAATTCTGTCAGCCCACTCAACACACTTGCCAGAGGGTATAGCATCACTATTGATAGCACCTCCAAAGTGATTCGAAGCACTGACGATGTAAAAGTAGGAGCAACTATCACTTCACGCCTCGGTAAAGGCGAGATAGTTTCAACAGTTAGCGCCGTAGCGGAAAAAGGATCCTGAGACAAAAAACATGTCACTACCATTAGCATTAGCAGTAGCCGCGATGCCCTGCCCTTCTCTCGACGGCGAGTGCCTAAGCGTGTTGTTGTAAACACTGCTCTTTTAGAACCTTACTTTGTAAACCTCGCGCTTTGATCATTAGCCGTTCTACTATTGGTTTGGCTATTCATAGTTTACTAGCGACCCCCAAAACGGTTTATCCAAGCGTAAAAATTGTCAAATTTTGTCAGCTTCCCGCACATTGGGGCACTTAATTCTGATGTCCACAGGGCCGTTATTTTTACAAACCTATTAAATTTCACAAGCTTGGGGAAATAACAGGCCCTTGGCGATGAATTTATCAGGATCAGCGAAGCTATAGTGTGAATCAGCTAACACATTAGCCATCGAATGGTTTGCTTGACCGCGAATAAGCTTATCATCAGGTATTGCCAATTTAGGCGGTCGGCTTAGTGGCTTATCTATAAGTGCGGAGATCGAGGTGGTAAATGCTGTTCTTTGAAAATATTTTCATGTTACTTTTCGGCCACGCCGTTGCAGACTTTGTACTGCAACCCGACGCGATGGGCTATGGTAAAAATCGCAACGATAAAATTCACGCTAAAGAGCACAGTCTGTTTCCTGTCTGGTACTACTGGCTAACTGCCCATGCGTTGGTTCATGGCGGCATAGTCTATATGATCACCGGTAATATCTGGCTCGGTGTGCTTGAGACAGTGCTGCACTGGATTACCGACTTCGCAAAAAATGAAGGCTGGATAGGCATGCATCAAGATCAGGGTATCCACATCAGCTGCAAGGTTGGTTATGCGTTTCTGTTCTAACGACTTGAATTCACAACCTCCTCACCCTCGCCGCACTAGTGTCTAATCTTGTTTGACTCACTGCGTCCAGACGTTATAGTGAGGGTCTATGACCACCCCACTCTAGACAAGGTAGTAAAGATCGATGAGCAAGAGAGAAGAACAAAGAAAGCGAAAAGAAGCGAAAGAAAATGCCGCCAAAGGCCGAAATCGAACCCGCAAACTAATGATGAAGGTTGTTATGTATGTTGTGGCTCCGGGCCTTCTACTTCTTACTCTTTACACGCTCCTAAGTCAGGGTCCTACCTATTCCACTGTCGAAATCGCCGACAACGATCACGTTAGAGGGACAGCCGCCACACCCGTAAGTATTGTTGTGTATGCAGACTTTCAGTGTCCGGCTTGTGCCACCGAAAACGATACGATGACCCGAATTTGGCCCGATTTACGTGATAAGGCACACCTCGTTTTTAGACACTTCCCCATTACTGCCGCACACCCTAATTCCTGGATGGCTTCTCTGTATGCTGAAGCCGCTGGAAACCAGGGCCGATTCTGGGAAATGCATGACTACCTTTACGCCACGCAAGCCATTTGGTCCGGCCTTTCTAAGGTAGAGGATGAGTTCGATAGCTATGCGCTGGAGTTAAACCTAAATTTGGATCGTCTGCATGCCGATGTCGAATCCGACCAAGTAATTCAGAAAGTTCGCAACGACCAACGGGGTGGCAACTCATCTGGCGTACTTTCAACACCCGCTGTATTTGTTAATGGCAGGTTACTGCGGCAGCCCACAGCAGAACGAATCACTGAAGTCGTGAATGAAGAATATGCAGCATCTGCAGACTAGCACCGAGGCATTCACCTACTAATTTTTTTACTGCATTTTTTAGAGTAACGCAGAAAATTGCCGCAGCAAACTCGCAGAGAACGGCGTAGAGCCCACTCTAGCCAGCAACTCCTCCACATTGAGACCTTCTCTGGCGATGTCATTCCGGCGCTCACCAATATAGGTACTCATAACGTGCGCACTAAACTCAGGATGGAACTGTACCCCCCAAGTCGATGAACCCAAGCGGAATGCATGGTGTGCATCAAAACTATTCTTGGCGAGAAGCACTGCCTCATCCGGCAAGGATAGGACTGACTGCTGATGTGAAGCCTGCGCGCTGAATTGCTTGGGCATTTTGGCAAACAGTACATCGCTGGCAGCCTCTGTAGTCAATTCAACGTCGATGGTTCCGATCTCTCGACCGCCCGGATGAAATCCGACTACACCGCCAAACGCCCACGCCAGCAATTGATGTCCATAACAAACGCCCAAGATAGGTTTTTGCTGCCGGTGAAGGAGTCGTAAATAGACGGCCGCAATTTCATTCCAGGGAGCAAGATCGGTGACATAGGCTGGCGAACCAGTAACGATTGCGGCGACGACATCATCTGTTACAGGCAAGGGCTCACCCTTGTCGACAGCACAGCAAACAAAACGGTTTGAATTCAAACCGGTTCCGCGGATAAACCAATCCTCGAAGTCTTCGTTCTCGTCCAGCAAGCTAGGAAGGGTATTTCCTGTCTTAATTATCAGTATCTTGCCGCTCATCGTCTGTGCCTAATCCGTCACCTAGTTCTGCCTCAAAGCTTTCGCACAAAATGGCAATTAATGCCCACTATCGTACACGCTGAAGATGAAGGTTATTGCAATTTGCCAGCGCTTGAAACAAGATTCGAACACTAAAGCTTTATCGAGCACACCAATAATAAAAGAGGCTGCGCCTATGTTTGGCAAAATCAACTCACTCTTCGACGGTGTCGCGGAGAATTCCCAAGAGTGGACATGGACCCTATTTCGGGTGCTTAGCGCCGCCATGTTTATGACCCATGGCTACGGCAAACTGTTTGGTGAAAACCCACAACCCTTTATGGGCGGCGGCATGACATCGATAAGTATCGCAGAACTTGTCTCCTTGCCGATTCCAATGGAGATTAACGCTCTATTTATAGCCGGGGTTGTGGAATTCTTTGGTGGACTGCTTATATTGATCGGCTTATGGACTCATCTCGCGGCTCTTCTGGCCACCTTCATCATGCTTATGGCCTATCTAACAGCCCATTACGCATGGTTTCCGACGCTAAACAACGGCGAACTGGCCGCCATGTACTTTAGCGCCTTTCTGGTGATTTTCGCCTTTGGACCCGGCCCCTATAGCGCCGACACATGGCTTTCCATGCGCAGGCAAGAGAAGAGAAAGGACAAAATGGACAAGAATAAGCGCTGAGTTTACGCCGAATACCATTTCTTCGACCAGCGGCCTTTGCTATATTCAATACTCAGTCTCGGGAACCTGCCGTCGCATGAGGGCTCGAGGACCACAGAATCACAGATTTTAGACTATCGTAGCGCAAAAGCCTGATCATTTGAGAATGCCCTTTAGAACGGCAAGGAAAATAACAATGAAATCTTTTAATCTGACAAGCAAGCTAATACTCACCCTTTTAACCGCCACCTCTTTCGCACTCGCCGCTATGGTGCCCGCGAGCGCTCAAGATGCAGATGAGCCAGGACGCTACCGTCCGCAGGGTCGAGAAATCGCAAGAGCGATCGGTAATGAGTTTGACACAGCTTTGTATGAAGTCAGAACTTACGAACCCACGGTCAATGTTGATGAGTTCGCTTCGGCAACTATCTTTTATCCTCTAACACTCAGCTTTGCTCCTCCTTCTAGCGCCGCTGTGCTAGTTCCGGGCTATACAGCTACTCAAGATATCTATGACTGGTGGGGACCCGCTCTTGCCTCGCTAGGCATTGTAGTGATGATTATCGATACCAACGATCCCCGCGATACATTTCAGCCAAGAAAGGAAGCGCATATTGCCGCCGTCGAATTCTTAAAAAATGAGATCGGCAATAGCGATAGCCCCATTAATGGCAAAGTAGATACGAGCAAGCTGGCGATTATGGGGCACTCCCTAGGTGGCGGTGCTGCTTTGGCGGCTGCTGTCGAACTGGGCAGCGAGATCAAGGCGGTGATACCTCTAATGCCATACTGCTGTGAACTGGGTCAGTCATTCGACGGCGATTACAGCGGCCTAACTGTTCCAACTCTAATCTTTGCTAGCAGCGAGGACACCGTAGCACCGCCAGCTGCCCATGCCCGCGCCCTGTATGACTCTATTGCGAGCAGCACCAACAAAGCCTATGTGGAATTCGCCGAGGGAACTCACAATCTTCCCACAAACGGTGGAACCGATTTGGCCGCTCAAGCACGTTTCACTTTTGCTTGGCTGAAATTGCAGATGGACGGTAATGCAGCTTATGCCGCTAGTTTTAGCGGCGATTTAAGCGCAGAACTAAACGCAAAGTTGGCGGTACTAGATACCAATCAATAACACTACAACTCTCTTCTAAAAACAGCAAAGGGGCAGCACTGAATTCAGTCCTGCCCCTTTTAATTGTTTGAAGAAAAACAAGTCATCTATCCCACTACTATTCACGTATTACTTTTTGGCGAAAGCTATATGGGCGGCGCAATTTGCCCAAGCTGCTAATGAAGGAGCGAAACATAGAATCATTCATTTTAGACTGGCTCGATAGCAACCGTGACTACGCTATCGCTCTCGTGCCTCTGCTCGCTTTTGCAGAATCGTGTGTGGGCATCGGCCTAGTCATATCGGGCGCTCTATTATTGCTGGTAGCTTCCACTCTCTACAACAATGGCATTGCCGGTTTGGAGGTGTTGTTACCGCTGGCTTTTTTCGGGGCACTGATAGGCGATCATGCAGGCTACTATTTTGGACGGTCTTTAGGAGCAAAATTTCACCAAATCGGCATGATCAAAAAATATCAGACCAATGTGACGAAGGCAGAGAGTCTCATCCGCCGTTACGGCAGCGCCGCCATCTTCATCGGGCGCTTCATTCCTGCTATCCGCAGCATTATTCCCGCACTGGTGGGAGCCAGCGGTATCAAACGATTACGCTATAGCCTCGTCGATGCACTCGCTTGCCTCTGTTGGGTGATGGCATTCGCTGCGATTCTGAAGGGCATTAATGAGATTTTGTAAGCGAATGGCTAAGGACAGGAAAAGCTAGCCAATGCCAGCCTCGTATTGCTTCATTCCCTCAGGGATCTTAACTGCCGCTTTCTTGTCATTCACATACACATGACACGTAGGACGGGATTCAAATGGCGGCAGCAATCGGCTTGCCATTACGCCGAGCAAATTCGGAAATCCTTCGGAGCGATCAAACATAACCGTTTCGCACTGCACACAATATTGCCTGCAGGTTTCATTGCCTGATGCTGCGAGGTAAATCTTTTCTGCTAGCTCGCCCTCAACCAAGGTCTCACTCATCGTAAAAAAGGCGATATTTGCGAAATCTTCCTGCAGAGCATCCTGACAATCCGGACAGTGGCAGCATAGTTCGAGCACGGGACCCGAGCTAGCCTCAAACTTGAGTTGGCCGCACTGGCAACTGGCTGCGATTTTACTCATTTGTTACTCCAACAATTAGCTTTGTATTGAATGCCTAGAGCAGACACAAAAAAGCCGAAATGATACGACCATCACTCCGGCCTCTTCTCTTTTCACAGTTGCCGCTTAGTGAGCGTCGCCAGCTGCTGCCTGTGCACCTGGCAGAGCCATCGCAGTCAGTGAAGAGCTAGTTTGCAGTAAGATGTACTGATGGCCATCGTGTACCCACGAGCTCATGCCGTAGCTGCTTCGCCCTGGCGCTTCCATCTGAGCCATGATGTCACCACTTTCTTTATCGATAGCGTAGAGCATCGGTGTGCCGTCACCAGCTTGGTCTGAATACACCAACATATTCTTGGTTACGACCATTGGCACCAAGGCGCCTGTTCCAGTATTGCCTACATCCACGCCCGCCAGCGCAGGATGGTTAGCGATACGATCAGGTGTTTCACCCGTTGGAATCATCCACGAGTGGTCGCCGCTATTCATATCGATAGCTGTAATTCGGCTATACGGTGGCTTCCAGATTGGAATCCCTGAGCTTAGGCGCGGGGGTCTAGCCGTAGCCCCACGTGCACCGTTTGCAAAACGAGCAGTGTTTATGCCAGTGGAGTTCGGGAACAACAGATCGGACTCTTCTCCGGGTATCAGTCGCAGCGCAAAACAAGCCTTGTGGGAAGAGATATACATCTTACCTGTCTCAGGATCCGCTACAGCCGGCGCGGTGATATTTGCACCGCCGGCGCCGCCAGGACAGTTCATTGCGGCGTATTTTCCCATTGGGTTGTCGGCATGAATGGGGGGATTAAACAAAGGCCCCATTACATATTCATCCATTACCTCCAAGGCCTCCGCTCGCAGCTCTGCAGTGAAGTCGATCAAATCGTCTTCGGTAATTCCTTGCATATCATAGGGTGCCGGATGTGTTACATGAGGCTGAGTAGGCGAAAGTACTTCGCCTGGCACGATAGATGCTGGCACAGGACGATCTACGATTGGCCAAATTGGCTCACCGGTTATTCGATTGAAGGCATAGACCCCATGACTGCTTCGTTGCCTGCATAACTGCCGGCACTAGTCCCTGACCTGGCACATTTAGATCAAGAAGAACCGGTGCAGTTGGATTGTCGAAGTTCCAAATTTCATGCTTTACCATCTGGAAATGCCAAGCACGTTCGCCAGTTCGCGTATCCAACGCTATGAGAGAAGCACCGTACAGGTTGTCTCCCGGACGAAAACCGCCGTAGTAATCAATAGTCCGCACTGTTAGTTGGGATGTAAACCAGATTGTTAATTGGGTCGGCAGAAAGCGGAGCCCAAGAAGAAACATCACCGGTCCACTCCCACGCATCGTTTTCCCAAGTTTCGTGACCGTACTCGCCCGGCTTAGGAATGACGTTGAATTTCCATTTAAAGTCACCCGTGCGTGCATCATAGGCGAGGATATCGCCCGGTACGTTTTCGATACGGGCTTGGTGATAGCCCTGCTCTGCAGAGTTACCTACAATGATAGTGTCATTGACTACGATCGGTGGCGAAGAGGACGTTATATACCCTGTCTCTAAAGGAATACCTTCATAGGGATCGTAGGGGTGACCCAGGTCGGCCAAGAGGTCGACGATTCCAGATTGTGGAAATCCGTCGATAGGTACTGGCTTACCGAAACCCTCAAGCGGAATCCCGGTATCGGCATCCAACGCCGTTAAGAAAAAGCCGGGAGAAACAATATAGACAACATCTTTACCGTCTATGTTGGCGTAGCCCACACCCTTGCCGTAATCTGCACGCATCGAATACTCGGCGCGAGGTGTATCCGGCTCGCGATAAGACCAGAGCGTTTCACCGGTCTTAGGATCTAAGGCGACAACGTAGCGCTTATTGCCCGCTACAGTGATGAGTTTGCCGTTGATCAGAGAAGGTGTGGATCGTCCACTAATAGCGCCAAAACTGGCACCGTCCCATTCCCAAGCTACTTCCATGTCGGTGAAATTCTCTGCAGTGATTTCAGCGGCAGGTGTATAGCGTGTATGCCCAAAATCGCCACCTAATGTGTACCACTCACCCGGATCCTCATTGAACAAAGGAATATCCTGAGCGTTTAGAAAACTTGAAGAACACAGCAACAGACCCGCAGCAGCACAACCGCGCCAGGTAAGATTTGATCTCCTCGGAGTTGGAAATAGCATAGTCATCTCTCTCTATTTTTGTAGTGCTTCGCAGCGATCCCTTCGGCCACTTTTAGCCGCGGCGTAGGTCAGCAGCAAGATTGGTTAAACTGAGCTTAACAGCCTAAAGCTAGCAAGAAATACGCTTTCCGACCACGATTTTTTGACAGCTCACGCCGAATCTAAAGGGCTATGCGGCCAATCGCGGGGAAATTGCAGACCACCGCAAGATATTTTTTCATAGTGTATCAGAATACAGCTACAGTTTTAAAAGAAGCGAAACGCTGAATCTAGACCTCATTTTAACTGCGTTGAGCTACCTAGCGGTGCACAGCTTCCTTTCTTTTTTCGCCGTTGTATTCATTCCGTGGACTACGGACAGAATTAGATACGGCCGTTTAGACTCTGTCACAGCGCAAGGATTTGCATAAGAGTCTCTTAGTGTTCGAGCCACTCGATGAAGTCTATTGTCGATTTGATTAATTTCGCTCTCGGTGTTTCTAAGAGTGCGGCGTGGTCGCCGCCTGGCAATATTATCCATTGCTTGTTTGGATTCGCTATCTTCGCGAAGAAGCGCGCGTGCGCATCGGTATCCGCTCAGGGGATCAAACTCTGCCTGGAGCAGCAGTGTGGGCAGCGCAAGTCGCCGCGCCATCAAGAGCATTCCATTGATGCAGTAGATTCCAATCGGCCCTAATAGGGTCCGCCTTGAGGGCGGCGGCAACATAGGCGTCGATGGCATGCTGGGAGATTGAACCCGGCACAATGAAATCAGATGCGGCGGCCGCCCGCGTAGTCGGCCGAGCAGCAGGGCTCAGCTCTGGCTAATGCTCTGAGGAATTTGGGCATCGGGGTCGGTGGGATACCCGAACAACGTGACGCTCGCGACGGCCTGGGGAAATCTCTGCGCGGTGAGCTGCGCGACCATAGAGCCGTAGGACCAGCCCCAGACGTGAGTAGTTTCATCTGCGTTTCTGGCGCTGCAGCCAATCCAAGCACAATCGAGAGATCCTGTGCGGCCCGGTCTGGCGTATTCCAGCCTGCTGCTATCTCGGGGGGTCTCACCATAGCCCCCTCGCATCGAGAGCCCAGACGCTGTAGCCCAACTGTCGTTAAAGCCATCCATAAGGGAAAGATCTTCTCCTGATACCTGTAGATCGAAGTCTGGAATAGAGCTCCAAGTTCGGCCGTGATGCAAGAGAATGTGCCCCTTGGGTTGTGCAACCGATTTCTCCCATAGCGCCATCGGGTGACCATCTGCCTCGACTGTGTGTTGAATCGCAACAGTCTGCGCTAGTGCCGGCAACATCCACAGTACCAGGGCCGTGAGGATCGCAAATTGAGAAATCAGGCTTTTAGCAGAACTGACTTTTACTCCCATGTGAGCTTCCTAGTGCGGCAATGCAAATGTGGATAAGGCATGCCCGGAAATGACAGAAACGTACTGAACGCCATCGACACTGAAAGTAACCGGTGCCATGACGATCTGACCGCCTAGGTTGACGTTCCAAAGCATGTCGCCGTTACGCGCATCGATTGCATGAAAATAGCCTTCGCGCCCGCCAGTGAACAATATATCTGAGCCGGTCGTTAGCATGCCAGAGTCACTCACATCGAACTGATCATAGGACCAAACCTCTTCACCGGTCTGTGGATCCATCGCCTTCAAGGAAGCGAAGCCAACTTCATTGGTCCAGTTGTTAATAGGGTTAGTTCTGCCGATGCCGATAGTCGGCGCTCCCGGCGCCGGTGCTAGTACTGAAAACCCCCCGCCGAGAAACGCCCTGCCCGGCTCGTAATCAGATTCTTCCGCACGATAGATCGTTGCATAGTCCTGCCACGCACTGAAATAGAAAAGGCCTGTTCTGGGGCTAAATGACGGAGGATACCAATTGGTGCCGCCCTGATTTCCAGGAAAGGTGGGCATGCCTTCGGGTTGCGGTGTTGGAATCGGCCGTCCGTTGTCATCGAGACCGCTGGACCAGTTCACCTTCACATAGGGTTTCCCTTCGAGAAATTTGCCAGTCACTCTATCTAACACATAGAAATAACCGTTCCGATTGGCCCACATCATGACCTTGGATGGAGTACCGCGCCAAACTATATCGGCCAGTACCGGTACCTGGACCGAGTCATAGTCGTAGGCATCATTCGGTGTGAATTGAAAATACCATTTCAATTCGCCGCTATCCGCATCCAAGGCGATCACAGAATCAGAATAGAGATTATCACCAGGCCGCTGGCCCGCATTCCAATCCGGCCCGGGATTTCCCACTCCCCAATAGGTAAGATTGAGTTCTGGATCGAAGGAACCTGTTATCCAAACCGGTGCACCACCATGCTCCCAGTCGTCGCCTTGCCAGCTGTCATGATTAGGCTCGCCAGGGCCTGGAATGGTGTAAGTCTTCCATGCCTCCTCGCCGGTTTCAGCGTCGTAGGCTGCAACATAGCCGCGAATACCAAACTCGCCCCCGCCTACGCCGACGATGACTTTGTCTTTTACCACCAACGGCGCCATGGTTACTGAATAAGCGAGATCAACATCGCCTACCTCTACATCCCATAGCGCGCTGCCAGTTACTCTGTCCAGTGCAACCAGACGCGCGTCTAGTGTGCCCATGAATACCTTGTCGTCTAATACGGCAACACCGCGATTATTTGCCCCACAACAAATCAAGGCATTTTCAGCAGGAACGTGACGATACTTCCAAAAGACTCTACCTGTTATTGCATCGACCGCCATGACGGTGTTCGGACGTTCGGTGACATACATGATGCCGTCGACCACTATCGGATTCGATTGCCATGCACCGAAGACTTGGTTTTGCAGGGTCCACTGTAATTTAAGGTCGGTGACATTCTCCGGCGTGATCTGATCTAGCTGACTATAACGCTGGCTTTTATAACCACCATTGTAGGTAAGCCAATTTTGCGGCTCCTCTTCCGCATTAAGAATTCGCTCATAGGGAGCTTGTGCGAATGCATTTGTCGCTGCGAAGCATAGAAACAGTGCAGCGCTAGTTGTTCTAATTTGGTTTGTTAATTTCATTCTAAACCTCGCAGGGTAAGCAGGTAGCCAATGACATCGGCCACTTCATCACTTGTCATAGTGGTCGGTTGTTTGCTGGGTTCGTCGCTGATTTCGTAGGAAACCAAGTCGGTTTTCTTTAACGAGCGAAGTCGCTCCCCTGAATCGATCACCTGAACGGTATAGGTATCCTCATTAAGTCGTCTGCCAACGATAGTCTCTTCAAATCGAGTAACGAGCCGCACGGGGCGGTTGATAGGCAGCAGCGCAGTCGCCGGGTCAAGTAGGTTCCGCTGCAAGGACGCAGGAGTACGAATTGCACCGATGTTACTTAAGTCAGGCGCTGTGCGCGGACCTACCCCCCTCACTCGGTGACAGTCTGCACATTGACCTTCGCCTTCGAACAGCGCCTTCCCGCGAACCGGGTCGCCGATTTTTACCGCCTCTCCCTCGGGATCGAAGCCGGCGCGAATAAAGGCAATCACTCCATTCATTTCCTCACTGCGCAGACTAAAGGCCGGCATCCGCCCTTCTCCCCGCGCCATCACTAATGACCAGCCTTAGATCGGCGTCCGATTGTACGGACCGAAATTGCCCGGTGCGCAGGTTAATGCCGTCCACGAGAGCACCTTGTGGTCCATGGCACAGAGCACATTGCTGGGTATACACTTGAGATCCCGCCTCAATCGCTTCGCTGGTGTATTGGTGGTCGCCAACTTCTTGCGCTATGGCTTGCTGCACGGACATCGCGAGCAAACCCGAGCAGACTAGCGTGGAGAGCCTAACGATCATCGAAATTTTAATTTTCATAGTAGCTTCATCAATATCTTTGTTAGAAGGGGGAGAATAATCCGAAATGCACTAGTCCGTATAGGCATAAAATGCCAAAGCTGCCCGATAGAGATTGTATACATCGACCTTAGAACTAACCGCGTAGGGTGTATGAATCGAGAGCAGGGGAACACCGAAATCGATAACTTCGATGTTCTGTGCAGAAAAACTCTCCACCGATAGTTCCCCCCGCCGCCAACTCCGACTTTATAAGTCACTGTCTGCCAGGGTACATCATTGCTATCCAGCAGCTGCCGAGTCCACGCGATAAACTCGCTATTGGCAGTGTTACCTTGCCCGTAGAGCTTGAGATTAACGCCATAACCTAACTTAGGGGCATTGCCTGGCTCCCAAACACCAGGGTTCATTGGATTGATCCCTGGGTTTACGTCTATGGATATAAATTTAGTCTGACGCAACGCACTACGAAATAAGGGTTCACGATAGTCCCCTTGCAGCTGCGCATACAAAAGTCTGGAAAGCAGATCGGCAAAGTAGTCGGAGTGTGCACCGGTATTATTTCTATTGCCTACTTCCTCGTTATCAACCAAGAAGGCCATAGTAGTCTTATCTGGATGGTCGATCTCCGCCACTGCACGCAGTGCAGCATAGGACGCAAGCCGGTCATCCTGACCGTAGGCGGCGATTAGCCCTCTATCGAATCCCATGTCCCGAGGCGCTCCTGCCGGTACCAAGGAGAGTTCCGCCGAGACCAAATCGGCTCGCGTAACGCCGTACTCCTGACTTAAATAGGCTAAAACTTGGTCGGCTATATCGCCGCCGTCTTCACCTGGAATATGCCCTATGATTGGGTCGAGGTCTTCTGGGGTAATAAACTCAGCTAGAGTCTTGGAATTCCTACTGCGATCAACATGCGGGGACAGCTCTGGAATCATAAAGATGGGGTCGTCGGTGTCCAAACCTACGGATACCTGAATACTTGTTCCATCCTTCTTATCAATACGGCCTATAAGGGCTAGCGGCAGGTTGGTCCATTGGTGGTATTTAATGCCACCATGATAATTAGTCTGGAACAGCGCAAATTCACTGGCCTCAAATAGCGGCCTCCCTTCAGCTCTAGACGCGGGGAATCAATGTGCGAACCGATGATATGGAAGCCATCTTGTATCGCCTCTTCGCCAATTACCAAAAGGCTTATTGTGCGGTCACGATTAACCTCATAAATCTTCTTGCCCGGAACGATGTCGGTAGAATCTGTTAACTCTTCAAAGCCGTTCTGCACAGCGAAGGCGACTGCCTCTGCTACGAAGCTCAGTTCAGTGCGCGCCTCATGAATGAACGCTTTGTAATCTTCGGCAAACGCAAATACTGTTTCGCGATCGCTGTCTGACATGCCTATCCAGGAAGATTCACATTGCAGGGAGTCAATACAGTCATTTGGAGATTGCGCACTGGATGTTGCAATCGAAAAAGACACGGCAATTAGTAGAAGCGTTGCTATCCAGGCGCGCATGCTACCTGAATTCGATAAAGAGATTCTCATGGTTCTTCCTCTAGGTTTTTGCTAATTTGATGCCGAGCAACCTACACATAGCTTTGGCTCAAGGCGAGGGGTGATTTTGCAAACAGCTGAAAAAGGTCCCGCTATCAATATTACCACCAGAAAGGACTATCGCAGCAGTGCCACCACTGATGTCTACTTTATTATGCAGCAAGGCGGCTAAGGCGACAGCACCGCCAGGCTCAATCACCAGCTTAAGGTAGCGAAACGCAAAGCTAATAGCATGAGCAACCTCATCTTCACTAACCACCAAAAAATCGTCTACTGTCTTACTATTGATCGACCAAGTAATTTCGCCAGGTTGCGTAGCCATTAGCGCATCGCAGCTAGTCGTGTGCTGCGGCTCAATCTGGGTGCGCTCGCCAGCAGCCTTCGAGATACTATGATCGTCGTAGTTCTCTGGCTCTACGCCATAGACCCTTGTCGCACTGTTAATTTCTTTGACTGCTGTTGAGAGACCTGCCAGCAGCCCACCCCCACCGCAGGGGCTCAACACGGCATCCGGTATACAATTTTTAACCGCCAACTGCTGCATTATCTCAAGGCCACAGGTGCCCTGTCCTGCAATCACATCTACATCATCAAAAGCAGGGACTAGAGTCGCACCGCTGGACGCCGCAATGTCCGCAGCAATTTCTTCGCGGGATTCCGTGGCACGGTCATAAAGGCGAATACGTGCGCCCAGCCGCTCGGTGCCTTCCTTCTTGATGGATGGCGCGTCAGAGGGCATGACGATAGTCGCGTTCATACCCAACAATTTAGCAGCGTAGGCGATACCTTGCGCATGATTACCTGAGGAGAACGCCACAGCACCTTTTGCTCGCTCAGCGTCACTCATTTGGCATAGTCGATTGTAGGCACCACGAAACTTAAACGCGCCAACATGTTGTAGGCATTCTGGCTTGATAAAAATTTCAGCGTTTACTCTTTCATTTAGGACTGCCGAGGTCTGAATTGGGGTCTCAATTGCTATACCTCGAAGTCGATCTGCGGCTAGACTAATATCTTCCAGGTGAACAGTCATACTCTTTTCTTACCGAGCTTCTGGCCTAGATCCTTATTCTTTTTTATCCGCCTTTTCTGTGAAACCTGTTGTTGCGTCAGACCTTCCTCTCCCTTAATGAAAGGATTATCGCCACTACGCAATTCGATTCGCACCGGGGTGCCCTCCAACTTCAACACCTTACGAAAAGTTTTCTCCAGATAACGACTGTAATTGCCCGGCAGTTTATCAGTCTGCTTTCCATGTATAACAATTATTGGCGGATTCTGGCCGCCTGCGTGGGCATAGCGCAGTTTGATGCGCCTACCATTTATCAGCGGTGGCGCGTGATCGGTAACTGCATCTTGAAGTAGCTCGGTGAGTCGATGGGTCGTCAGAGTCTTGGTCGCCGACTCGTAGGCCGTATGTATAGATTTATAGAGATCACCCACCCCGGTACCATAGAGCGCCGAGATGTAATGAATTTTCGCAAAATCCACGAAGACAAAACGGCGACGAATATCATCTTTAACCTGATCCTTGTCTTCAGAGTGCATGTTATCCCATTTATTGATGGCGATAACGAGCGCACGCCCCGTCTCGATAACATAGCCAAGTAGGTGTAGATCCTGCTCTACGATTCCGGTGCGAGCATCGATGATCAACACCACCACATGCGCGTCTTGAATAGCTTGCAGTGATTTAACTACCGAGAATTTTTCGACCGTATGTCTGGTCTGGCCTCTCTTCTTTATTCCCGCTGTATCGATAAGCGTATAGCGCCGTCCGCGCCTCTCGAAGGGAATATAGACACTATCTCTAGTGGTGCCGGGCTCATCGAACACGACTACTCGCTCTTCACCTAGCATTCTGTTTACCAGCGTCGACTTGCCAACATTTGGTCTGCCGGCAATCGCAATCTTTATACCTGTTTCTTCAATATTCTCAGGCGCTGCCTCACCTTCACCCGCATCATTTGCCGCCGCTTCGAAGTCGGCCAACACCTTAACTAGCATGCTCTTCACGCCACGGCCCTGAGTCGCAGTGATGGGAAATATTTCCGACAGACCTAAGCTATAAAAATCTACTAACGCCGCATCGGGGTCACGACCATCGATCTTGTTTACGACTAGGTAGGTGTTTTTGCTGCGCTTACGTAGGTGGTCGAGGATACGGTTATCATCTGGCAGGAGACCATCCTTCGCATCTACCATAAAAAGGCAGATATTAGCCTCTTCGATAGCTTGGAGTGACTGCGAGGCCATCTCCAAGTCGATGCCTTCTTCATCGCCGCTAATTCCGCCAGTGTCGATAGCTATGAATGACTGGCCTTCAATTGCCCCGCCGCCATATTTCCTATCGCGAGTAAGACCGGGGATATTTGCAACCAACGCATCACGAGATCGCGTGAGTCGATTGAAGAGAGTGGATTTGCCGACATTGGGACGGCCAACAAGGGCTATGACTGGCCTCATGGTAATAACCTAGAATAGTTTGCAAACAGTGTTTTGCGAATGCTATTGCAATTGATAAGCGGTTAGTCGACCGCTATTGCCGAAAACATAAAGACGGCCATTGTCGGCTAAAAGATTAGCTCTAACTCCATCATTATCAGCCTGAATTCGACCTACTATGCGCCCATCAATCTGCGACAGTAAGTGCACATAACCTTCATAATCAGCTACTGCGATATAGTTGCCGACTGCTGTTGGTGCCGTAATTGCTCTATTGAATAGATCAGAGTTCTCCCAAACGATATCTTCGCTATTGTCTCTAATCGCAAATACCTGACTCTGGTCATCGCAGTAGTAGATATTACCGAAGCCCTGCGCCATGCCGTGGTAGCTAGAAGCCTCCATACCCCAGACGATTCGCCCGGAAATGACCTCGAACGCCATCAAGTTACCCTGATAGCTTGCGGCTAGAATTCGACCGCCGTCAAGCAATAGATCGCCATCCACATCAATGACGCGGTCAATATCATACTCACCTTCAGGGACGGCTACCCGTTCCTCCCAAAGGTAGATCCCATCTACCGCCGAAACTGCGACAAGCGTGCCATTGCTAAACCCTGCGATCACAGCATCTGCAGTAATAACAGGCTTGCTACTGCCGCGCAGTGTCAGTGCTGGCTGTGTAGTTTCGTAAGTCCAACGCTGCTCACCGTCATCGAAATTGAGTGCGACCAGCTTGTCGTCTACTGTCTGCGCGACAACGACATCGCCATTCGTTTGTGGCGCAGACAGAACTTCACTGGAAACCGCGCGCTGCCAAATAAGGCTGCCATCAGCTTGATCGAGTACTACAACTTCAGCACTCTCTATAGCAATCATAACCAGGCCCTCACCAGAGCCAACTCCACCGGTGATCACTCCTTCAACTTGAGTTCTCCACAGCGTGTTTCCTGTGCTAATTTCTATTGCGATTACATCACCGTCCTCGCTTGCCGCATAAATTACGCCACCGTCTATCGAGGGGGTTATCTCTGTGTAATTGTTGCCCTGACCGTTTCCGATTTTCACGCTCCACTGAGGAATCAGGGCTGCCTCAGCAAGGATATTGACCAGGGGCGTAGGTGGATCGACTTCATCATCGGAAAACCAACCCAATGGATTTAGGCTGGCGGCACTGAACCCTGCACAGGCTGTTAACGCAGAAGCTAGTGCAAACAGCACTAGCAGACGAGCCCCAAAGGTCACGCAATTTTGTATTGATCCGGTGCTCGTAGGATTCATCTTGAAACTCATCTGGCTATCTGTGAACTCGCGGTAAGGGCTAGCTTTCGTTGGACAGCTCGTCCAACTTCATGCGCAGACCATCGCTATTCGATCCTGCCTGCTGGGCGGCGATGTAGGCATCACGCGCATCTACTTCTCGGTCCATCGCTATGTAGATATCACCACGCAATTCCGAATAACCAGCTTCAAATGTTTTTGGGTCGAGGTTGTTCACGAGCGCGAGTGCGCGCTCGGCTTCGCCCTTCGCCAAAATAATGCGACCAAGCCGCAAATTCGCGGTCAATACCAGACCTTCGTTGGCCTCGCTTAATAGTCCGCCCTGCTCATTATCTAGAACCCATTGTAGAGAGGCTTCCGCCGCATCCAAATCATTGTTCTGCACAGACTGTTGCGCAGCGAATAAGGAACCCAACTTAGCGTAAGTAGAACTGCCATGCTCACTGCGTAATATCTTACCTAGCTCGACTATACGTTCCGAATTTTGCGGAATAAGCAACGTGCCCGGCTGCCCAGCTTCGCTGACCGCCAACGAAAGAATCTCCTCGTACATATCCGAGGCACTATCGATGTTAGCATTTTGGGAATTGGACCAAACCAACCATCCAGTGAATGCCGCGAAACCTATAACAACGAGAATGACTAACTGCTTGCCATTTTCTTCCCACCACTGCTTAAGTGCTTCTATTGTTTCTTCTTCTGCCGCGTTTATCGCCACGACTTACTCCTTAATTTATTCAATAACTAAAACAGTTTTCCCTGCCCGGATTATCAGACCACCAGATTCGGCAAACTATCCCTAACCAACCGTCAATTCTACCTGTTTAAGGCTCGGCTGACACGAATCAATGCTGCTATCACTCTGAAATACCAAGAATTTCGGCAAGTTTATCGCCGCAATTGGCTATCTCGACGCTGACCGAGTCGCCAGAATCAATTAAATGGCGAATTTTGACTGTTTCCAATGGCTGTTCCGACTCTGCCTCCAACACAATAGCCAGTCGCGCGCCGCTGTTAAACGCGCGCTTCATCTGATTACTGTACTTTCCCCCACCACAATGCGTGATAAGGCCGATTTCAGGAAATCGCTGCCGCAACTGCTTAGCTAGTAGCACAGCAGATCCAGCCAACTGACCACCAACAACCACCATATACACATCTATAACCTGCGCTGTGGCTTCGGGAATCTTGCCTAGCGAATCCAGCATCAAGACAAGCCTTTCGACACCCATAGCAAAACCAGCGGCCACCGTTGGCTTGCCGCCAAGCTGTTCAACGAGGCCGTCGTAGCGACCTCCGCCGCAGACTGTGCCCTGTGCACCCAAAGAATCGGTAGTCCACTCGAACACACAATTATTGTAGTAGTCCAGTCCTCTAACCAGTCGAGGGCTTTCAGTGAATTCAACCCCAACCTGAGTAAGCAAGCTCTTTAGCTCGCTATAGTGGATGACACTCTCGTCACTGACGTAGTCCACCAGAGCAGGTGCGCCTTTTAAAGCTTCCTGAACATCTGGGTTCTTGCTATCTAGCACCCGCATCGGATTGCTGTGCGAACGGTTGCGCGCATCATCATCGAGCTCTTCGGCATGGAAAACCAAGAATGCTGTTAAGGCGGCGGCATAGCGCTTTCTGTCTTCAGCTGTGCCGATATTGTTAATCTCTAGAGTAAGGTAATTCTCTAAACCCAGGTCTTGCCAGAGCGAGGCCGAAAGCTGAATAACCTCCGCGTCGATGTCCGGCCCCGCCATACCAAATGCCTCGACACCAAACTGTTGAAACTGTCGATAGCGGCCCTTCTGCGGCCTTTCATGGCGAAACATTGGACCCTGATACCAGAGTCGTTGCTGCTGATTGAATAATAAACCGTGCTGATCGGCAGCACGCACACAACCTGCCGTGCCTTCAGGTCGCAAACTCAAGTTATCGCCGTTGCGATCGTCGAAACTGTACATCTCCTTCTCGACGATGTCAGTGACCTCGCCGATTGAACGCTTAAACAATTGTGTCTGCTCGAGAATAGGAAAACGGATTTCCCGGTAGCCATAACGGCGCACTACCGCCTGAAAGCACTTCTCAACATATTGCCAGTTAGGAGTTTGGTCGGGAAGTATGTCATTCATACCTCGAATTGCTTGTAGTTTCGCCATAGGTTTGTGACTGATCGCTAGCTTGAGGCGATTAGGTTTTCATCCATTTTCTTCTTGTCGGCAACGCGCTGACGCACCATCGCCTCTAATTCATCCACAAGATTTTCGTTAGTAATCTTGTGATCGGGAACACCTTCTTTGTAGACGAGGTTACTTGGGCTGGCACCGGTCAAACCGATTTCAGCAACCTTCGCCTCACCCGGGCCATTCACGATACAGCCAATGACCGCAACATCAATCGGTGTCGTTATGTCTTCTAATCGGGACTCTAATTCATTAACCACGGAGATCACATCGAAATTCTGCCGGCTACAACTAGGGCAAGCTACCAAATTGACACCCTTATGACGAAGGCCTAAGCTTTTTAGTATATCGAATCCAACCTTGACCTCTTCGACTGGGTCGGCTGCAAGGGAGACTCGAATCGTATCGCCTATCCCATCCATCAACAGTGCGCCTAGCCCGATAGCAGATTTAACTGTGCCAGAGCGAAGACCGCCTGCCTCGGTGATACCGAGATGGAATGGCTGATCGATCTGTGTCGCTAGGCTGCGATAGGCCGCCAGTGTCATGAATATTTCGGAGGCTTTAAGGCTAATTTTGAAATTTTGAAAGTCAAGCTTGTCGAGTATATCAATTTGCGTAAGCGCGGACTCAACCATCGCCTCGGAATTCGGCTCCTTGTATTTACGCAGTAAATTCTTCCCAAGAGAGCCTGCATTCACGCCAATTCGAAGCGGTATATTCTTGTCTTTCGCACTACCGACAACAGCGCGAATACGCTCCTCACTGCCGATATTGCCCGGATTGATGCGCAGGCAATCAACCCCATTGTCTAGTATTTTCAAAGCAATACGGTAATCGAAATGTATATCGGCTACTAGAGGTACTTCTACCTGTGAACGGATTTTCCTGAAGGCCTCAGCCGCGTCCATACTCGGAACGGAAACGCGGACAATATCAACGCCCGCTCTTACCATGTTATTGATCTGGGCTAATGTCGCACCCACGTCGCAGGTCTCGGTGTTGGTCATGGTCTGCACAGAGATTGGTGCACCACCGCCCACAGGGATATTGCCGACCATAATTTGGCGAGTCTGGCGGCGAGTAATTAGCGGATTAGTTTTCATGGGTTACAAGCCTACAGTGAGGCGTGCTGAGTTGTCGATTCGAATATCACCAGAGAGGTCGATTTCATCGCCGTTCAGGCTCATGACGGTAAAGTGAGCATCACCTAGTAGGATATTGAATGGCGCACTGCCGGTAATTTCTAAAACATCGCCCGCTACGCGGATATCGCGATAGATCTGCTGAGATTCGCTGTCATTCACTTCAATCCAGCTCTTCCCAGTAAAACTGATTCGTAGCATATCGTTTCCGATCGCTTGTATACTGATCAAACGAGGCTGATCGGTCAGGACAGTCGACTCTGCGCCCACTGTTTTTTCTACTCTTACTACTTGTAATGCAGCCGTTAAATCCTCCAGGGTAGTTTCCCCTTCGGCTCCGCTACTCTCGCTACTTTCGCCATTCTCGCCACTCTCGCCATTCTCAATTCTCCGAGCGACCTGTGAACCCACAATTGAGCCTGGATCTACTTCGAGAAACCGCTCAGGAACATCGACTGCTCCTGTTACTGGCAATGGGGTTATCATCGGCTGACGCGCCGGAGCGGAAATCTTTTCAGGCTCGACTTCCAGAGTAAATTGCGGCTGTGTCGTTCCTTGCGACTCATCCAGCCTAGGTAAGCTAGCTCGAACGTCATCAACAGATTCAACGGTATTCGGCACATCTGAAACTGACTCCTGCGTAAAATAGCTATTCACTAGCCACAATCCCATAAATCCGGCGATAAAAATTAGTAGAGAAATAATAACCAAAGACTTGTTGCGATCTTTTTTTTTGCGCGCTCTTACTAAGCGCCTCTCTTCCTTACTGTCGGCTTTCTGTTGATGCGTGAACTCGTCATAGCGAGATAGTAAATCTTCAGCATCCAAACCCAGCAATAAGGCATAACTCTTCAAATATCCCCTCGCAAAAATAACGCCAGGTAGCTTTTCATAGCTGTTGGATTCCAATGCCTTAACGTAATGCATGGTGATGTGTAGTTTATCGGCGACTTCTTTCTCATTCAGACCTAGGCGCTGCCGCGCCTGAAGGAGAATATCACCTGCCGTCAGTACGCTACCATCAGTCTCTGCGAGCGCATCAATAAGGGGGTCAGTTGGCATCACTCAGCCTTTGGAGCACCTGATATTCAGGCGAAGTCGGATAAAGAGTCGAAAGAACCAAAGAAAAATTTTCGACAAATTCCTTGTTCTGGAAGTAACCTTCAATTTGAATTCCCGCCAATAGCGCTCGCGGCGTATGCGGTAATTGCAGGAACTGAATGGTGGTCAAATAATTCTGGTAATATTGACGAGCGCGCGGGTAGTCTTCCTGATCGAAATATATCAATGCTAATTCGAGTGGCGCTATAAAAAGATTTTCATTTAGTTGCAGCGCACGCTGAAACGCGGCCTTTGCTTCCTCCTGCCTACCCAATCGCAATGCACTTCTTCCCAGTCCTTCGAAGACAAGTGACCGTCCTTCATAACTGGTGTCATTCGCTACTCTTTCCAGTTGCTCATAGGATTCGCGAAAGCGCTCCTGCGAGAACAACATCGCGGCGTAATTATTGCGCGCACTGGAATTGTCCTTATCAAGGCTAATCGCTCTTTGATAATTCGAATCGGCCAAATCTAGATCACCCTCGTGCTGGGAAATCATTGCCAACACCATATAGGCATCGGAGATTCGATTATCGATATCGAGAGCGTTATTTACATGACGCCGCGCAGCGGGCATGTCCCTATTATCAAAATAGGCTAGTGCGAGTTGGATATAATCGGTAGCAGCTTGCTCTTCGGAGGCATCCACCATGAAGCCCCCAGTCGTCGTAGTTACACAACAAGACAGTGCGCCTGATAACAGCAACACGGCCAGCCCACGGGCAAGCTTTCTGTTAAGTGATTTTTCAAATTCAAACTCGAGAAATAACATGACTTGTAACCGTATACCTAGTTGTTCAGAACCACCTAGTTTATTCAGCACTTCATAGTCTGTCGGCAGTTACCGCTAGATTATCAGTGCTGGCGAATACTTTAGAGCCATCTTTTTTGGCTAACTCGCTCTCTGCGTGGCGACGCTTGTGCCTTTCGCTACGACGAGTCTGGTCTTCAACGTCGCCTACCAACTGGCCGCAGGCCGCCCCAATATCATCCCCGCGCGTGGTGCGGACAGTCACCGTGTACCCAGCCTTTTGCAATATCTGCCTAAAATTGGTAACCGAAGATGAGCTTGGACGACGGTAATCGCTCAGCGAGAATGGGTTGAAAGGTATTATGTTTATTTTGCAGGGAAATTGCTCCAACAGTACCGCGAGATCACGAGCATGTTGACGATGATCGTTTACACCCGCGATCATCGTATACTCGATTACCGGAACTCGCTTATCCGACAGGCTATCCATATAGCCCTGCACAGATCGAAGCACTTCCTTGATCGGGTACTTGTTGTTAATCGGCATAATCTGACTGCGCAGTTCATCATTGGGCGCATGCAAGGAGATGGCCAGCGATGCGTCCGTGTAGTCCTTCAATCTGTCTATCGCCGGAACCACACCTGAGGTACTAATTGTCACCTTGCGTTTCGATAAGCCGTAGGCGCAATCTTCCATCATGATGCTTAGCGCATCCATGACGTTGTCAAAGTTCAGCAGTGGCTCGCCCATTCCCATCATCACTACGTTGCTAACTCGCTGTTCCGCTTTCTCCTCAAAAACACCGAGATGGTAATTTGCCCACCACAGCTGACCGGCAATTTCCGCCACTGTCAAATTGCTATTAAAGCCTTGCTTGCCCGTCGCGCAGAATGAGCAATCCAATGAACAACCTGCCTGAGAAGAGATACACAAAGTGCCACGCCCCGCCTCGGGAATAAAAACCATTTCGACATGACTGCCGCTGGCGACTTCAACAATCCACTTACGGGTGCCGTCTTCAGACTTGAAGTCTTCTAGAATTTTAGGGAGAGAAATTTCTGTAGTTTGCTTGAGCTGCTCACGAAGGTCCTTGCTGATATCGGTCATGACATCGATATCAAGCACTCCGCGCTGATGAATCCATTTCAGAATTTGCTCAGCGCGAAACGGCTTCTCGTCCATGCCGGTGAACAACGCCCGCAGTTTTGCCCGACTTAGGCCAGCCAAATTGGGTTTATGTGTCGCCGTCGTCATGCTCAACTTATCCTCTTCAGCAGCTTTGCTTCAGGATCAGATTTCGTTGTCGTTGAAGAAATAACCGACTTCACGCTCTGCCGATGTTGTTGAATCGGACCCGTGAACTGCGTTGGCATCGATAGATTTCGCGAAATCGGCGCGAATCGTGCCAGCCGCTGCATCTGCGGGGTTCGTGGCACCCATCAAGTCGCGATTCATCATAACCGCGCCCTCACCTTCCAGAACCGTTACCATGACCGGTCCAGACGTCATGAATTCAATAAGGTCTTTGTAAAAGGGTCTTTCCTTGTGTTCAGCATAAAAGCCGCCTGCTGATTCCTCGTCTAATTGCAGCATCTTTGCAGCAACAATCTTCAACCCGGCTTTCTCGAAGCGGGTAATGATTTCGCCAATAACGTTCTTCGCTACGGCATCAGGCTTGATAATGGATAAAGTACGTTCGATCGACATCTTAACTCCAATGTAGGGTGAATTCTTGAGAGCGCGCATTATACGCGGTAAATCTGGGATTAGTACGCTTTTAGTGAATACAAACGCTATTTTTCAGGGCTTAATCGAACGCCTCTTCTATCTTGGCAGCCTGTATTGCCTCTAGGATTTCCTCACCACAGCGTCTTGGGTCATCGCCGAACTCATCTAGCACTAGCAACCACTTTCTCAGGGCGAGGAAACGGGCATATTGGCGTCGGTGTTGAGGGAGTTGATCATTGAACTTAATGGCGCTATCCAATACAGCCGAGTCAGGCAGTAAAGCTTTCTGCGCTTCCAAATTGGCTCGGTTTAGTGAGCTTGCTGTTTAACTTGATTTAAGTCGACACCGCCTTTGTAAACCTCCCACAGCGGGGATGACTCTCTTAACTTGCCCACAGCTTCGCGTATCTTTTCCAACGAATAGTCAACTTCTTCTTCCGTGGTGAAACGACCAATAGAAATTCTAAGCGAGCTGTGTGCCTGTTCGTCATTTAGTCCAATGGCACTCAGCACATAGGACGGCTCGAGGCTCGCAGAGGTACAAGCAGATCCTGAAGAGACTGCCAGGTCTCGAAGCGCCATCATCAGCGACTCGCCCTCGACGAAGTTGAAACTAATATTGAGATTATGAGCAACACGAAGATCGACATCACCGTTGACGAACACTTCATCCATGCCATTAAAGCCATTTAGCAAACGATTGCGTAGGGCCAATAGTCGCGCATTTTCTTCAATCATCTCTTCTTTCGCGAGATGGTAAGCCTCGCCCATTCCTACAATTTGGTGCGTAGCAAGTGTGCCGGAGCGCATGCCGCGCTCATGTCCGCCGCCATGAATCTGCGGCTCGATACGAACGCGCGGCTTGCGGCGAACATACAAGGCGCCAATACCTTTGGGCCCATATACTTTGTGTGCCGTTAAAGACATTAGATCTACCTGCATCGCTTCCATATCTATGTCAACTTTACCTGTACTCTGCGCCGCATCAACATGATAAATAACCTTGTTCTCGCGAGTTACTTTACCTATAGCTGCGATGTCGTTGATCACCCCCAATTTCATTGTTCACATGCATTAGCGAAACAAGTGTCGTGTCAGGACGAATCGCGGCAGCGACCGCTTCGGCTGTTATTATTCCTGCTGCGGTAGGATTTAGGTAGGTTACTTCGAAGCCTTCGCGCTCCAACTGGCCGCAGCTGTCAAGTACCGCCTTATGTTCGATCTTGGAGGTGATTATGTGCTTACCCTTCTTTACATGAAAATGGGCAGCACCCTTGATGGCCAGATTGTCGGCCTCGGTTGCGCCGGAAGTCCACACGATTTCGCGAGGATCACAGTTGATCAAGTCAGCCACTTGGCGGCGCGCCGTTTCTACAGCTTCCTCCGCCTTCCAGCCGAACATATGTGAGCGTGAAGCTGGGTTGCCGAAATTAGCCTCTAGAGTTAGGCACTCTGCCATTTTCGCCGCAACTCGTGGGTCTACCGGAGTAGTTGCGGAATAATCTAAATAAATTGGAAATCGCATCCGTAGCTCCACTGCTTACCGGTTTATAAGCTTGATGCCAAAATCCGGCTGTCTTCGACATTCTCGCTAACAATTAGGTGTTTCCGATCTTGCTTCTGAGAAATTCGTTTTACCTCATTCTTCGCTACCAGATCGGCAAGGCTTATACCCTCTAGAAAGGTATGAATCTGCTCACTGAGATCTTCCCACAGATAATGCGTAAGACAGGTTTCTCCGCCTTGGCAATCACCGGCTCCCTTGCACTTGGTCGAATCGAGGGACTCATTCACGGCATCCACGATCTGAGCGATGAAGATCGATTCGGAACCACCTTGCAGCTCATAGCCTCCACCTGGGCCACGCACACTGCTCACTAATGAGCCACGGCGTAACTTAGCAAACAACTGCTCTAGATAAGACAGAGAAATTGCCTGCCGCTGAGAGATGTCGGCAAGACTCACCGGCCCCTGATCCTTATGCAGAGCCAAGTCCAGCATTGCCGTTACCGCGTATCTACCCTTTGTCGTCAAGCGCATGGGAAGCCCTTTAGATGCCAATAAATACCGAGAATTATCGAATACCTAAGTAAATTAGTCAAGTATATGGACCGCTTCTGCTCTAGCAGAATAGCCAGCACTAGGACTCCACCCGCCTATAACTAGCGGGATCAATGCTGTCCTGACTCTCAGCGATTAGGGGTGCATACAGGACTAGGCAGAGTGGATGGAGTGCTAGGTTGGTTCGTAGACGATCGTGGTAGGTGCCTTACCGAAATCGCTGTTCACTTGATGACCGAAAGACTTCGCGAGCAGGGCAATTATACCTAGATGATGAATGCTGTGAGTGCTAGCCCATTTCAGTGTAAGTCACCGGCTTGCCGTTACCACTTATTGAGAAGCTGCTGACCCAAAAACTGAATTTATCAGAGCGATTCGATTCGTATATAGCATAGCAGCCGAAATGCTAACTTTCGTGAATTCTTTGATCACAATCATTACGACCGTGTTGTGCGCTTTTTTGTTGCATTACAGTGATCTCGTTATCGGCATTCCTATACAATACCGCAGCGCGCCCTGAATAGACTAAGCGGCCCTAGCCAATGTATTGATAGAGATCATAGTAAAGAATCATGAAAGCCGATTTACACTGCCATAGCCATTTCTCAGACGGAAAGCAATCACCCTCTTTTCTGCTACAACGCGCAACAGAGAATAGGCTGACCCATCTGGCACTTACCGACCACGACTGTATCGATGGCTTAGCATCTCTCAAGCGTGATGCCGAGGACATAACCATCATCAATGGCGTAGAACTCTCCTGCCTATGGCATACCATGGAGATTCACATCGTCGGGCTGTTCATTGACCCTACGCACTGTCACATAGCAAAGCTGTTAGCATCACAGCAAGCCCAGCGTGAAAAGCGTGCCCAGGCCATCGACAAAAAATTACAGAAGCTGGGCACACACGGACTAATGTCTTACTTACAATCACTGCCTTGCACAGCTTATACGCGCAGTCATATTGCAGACTTTCTTGTGCAAGAAAAAGTCTGCAAAAATAAACAAAAGGCCTTTAAGACGCATCTCGGCAAGCGCGGCAGAGTCTATGCCGCGGCAAGCTGTTGTAGCATGAACGAGGGAGTAACCGCGATCCTTAATGCCTCGGGCATAGCCGTAGTTGCGCATCCCAGCCGTTACTCTCTGAGCAAGACCAAACTAAGCTCACTACTCGACGATTTCAAAGCATGTGGTGGAGAAGCAATCGAGGGAAGCTATTCGAATATAGACCCAAATACGAAAGCCTATCTGAGCAAATTGGCTGAAGAAAAATCACTTTACGTGTCAGTAGGCTCCGACTTTCATGACGCCGCGGCTACTTGGACTGACATCGGAAAGTTTCCAGCCCTAGATCAGCAGGCAATAAAAAATGCCATTTGGCTGCACCCCAAATGGCATTCTTAATTGTCTTAGCTTTTGCCAGAGGGTGAGCAGCAAAAACCTACTCACCTAATAACCTAATAACCATTCAATCTGAATTACTTCTACTTTCGGGTAATCTTTGCCACCACATCACGAAAAACATCCATTAAGGTTTCGTGCTTGTAATCGGTAAATTCGCCAGCATCCATAAACACACCGTGCTCCTCACATGCTTCATATTCTAAGTGTGATTGCTTGGGGTCATTTAATTTAACCATGGTCTTGCCACAGCGAGGGCAAGCAATATCGCGCACGGTGTTGTAGGTCTTACCTACTTCTCGATCGCCGCTGTCCGCAAAGTCTGCCATCCAGTCACCTTTCAGCTGTTCTGCTTCGCCGTTATCGAACCACAGGCCCTTGCAGCTATTGCACTTGTCTATCACCACTTGACCATGCAATGTCTCAATCTTGAGCTCTTGCATCTCGGAATTGCATTTCGGACAGTCCATCTGGTTCTCCTTAGGTACAGCTTCTTATTTTTAGGATCTATCTTTCCTGGTCCTAGCCTTGCTGGACCTAGCTTACTTAGCCGTTTTGGTGCGCAGCAAACAACACCTATTTGGACCACCCATAGTATAAGGAATTTTCAGCTCAGAGAAAGCCAAAAATCCGATTTGCTGCGAATCTGCCCAGCATAGCGAATATTAAGTCAGTGTTCACATTAGCAGCAGTACTATTTGAGAACTTTCGAAACAGTTCGCTCACAGGAGATGCACCATGAATCATGCTCGAATTCTAGCCCTATCACTATTGCTTAGTTTTTCTCCTGCAGTCGTAGCCAGAGAAGGCTCTGCTAACGTCAGTAGCGCCTGCGCAACTCTTGAATTTATGGGCAAGATGCTCGCGCTGAATACCATGCTACCCGCTGATTTCGACGATGTCGGGGAGATGAACACCATGACTGACGCGCTCGCCGAGCTAAATCAGCTGGCCTGCCAACCGGCAATTTTAACTGGCTACCGTCGTGGGAATAGCTACTATGCGAATGGTGCATTAATCTCTAATGACCTCTACCATCAGGCTTGGTATTTTTCGAATGGGCAACTGTTCATGGCGGAGCCAGGCTTGGATACGACGATCTATTACCCGGACGGCCGAATAATGGCCTATCACTGGATGCATGGTGATCAAGCGCTTTTTTGGCCGAATGGGACGCTGGCCACAAATTACTTTCGTGCCTTTATTGAGACTTGGTACTACCCCGACGGGAATATCATTACCTATGAGGCTGGTTATGCGGGGGGACGATGGTTCTATCCCTTCCAACGTCTGGATGGCGGGATTGGTCAAGAGGTTATATCCAGTAACTGGGGAATCGAAGACGAAAAATTCACGTTCTTAAATTTCACCCAGACCGGCACTCTATTTACAGCGCGCGAGAGAATTCGTCGAAAGCTAATATTCGACGACATCGATCTATTGGATATCCCGGGTGTACTGTTGCTAATTACGCGCTTGTATCAGGCTTCGGATTCAGCGAAACAGTTCGCGCCGGCAGATGTGAACATCACAGGCGCTCCGTTCTAGGTCTTGAGATTTAACGCCCAGGCGTAGACTAATAGCTGTAGTGATCGGATCGCTCTCGTAAAGTCGCGACCGAAATGTCATCTGATTGGCATGCCTGTAAATCGGCTTTGTTGAAGACATGAATCTTATCGGTGCGGCGCTGGTCTGCGCCCTGCTCGCCCAGCCCGGTAAGAATTATCGAGACGCGCTCGTCCCTTGGCAGTTCGCGCAATGTCGATCCGTAGTCACACATCACCTGGTAGAGCTTGTCCTCGAACATTACAACGTCTTGTTGCCACTGCTGTGTGTAAGCCTGTTCAGCTTGTTCGCTGCGCCGCCGCAGTTGCGCAGCCTTAGCAACAGCTTGCTCACGCAGTGGTTCTATCTGCGCCATAACTGTATTGAGCTTGAGGCGCAATTCTTCCTCGATATTGGATTGGGTAATCGCCTGAGAGGTTGATTCTCTGATCTGCGCTTCAATCTCTCTAAGGTCCTGCATCTTTTCTCCCATTTCTGCGCGCAGACCTTCTATGTCAGCACGTAATTCTGCATAGTCACCCTCATCGATAGAACCCAGTGAACGCAGAGATCGTGCTGACTCAGTCGCCTGTTGAATGGCATTGTTTACAGCGAGCGAATAGTCTACATTCGCGACACGCTCCATCATCTGGTTGTAGGCGCTGGTGGAGCCTGCAGACTCATTCCTCAGTGTCATCACAGGAGATGCAGGTGCCGATGAAGATGAAGATGAAGACAGGGATTGAGCCCGAGATTGAGATAGCGCAAGAGCTTCAAATGGATTACCACGCACCTGTAGCGTCTGCATTGCAGAATTCAAGGAAGCCAGGCTCAATCGATTGCGGCTATTAGCTAGAGGTGTTCTCAATTCCAAAACCACACCCTGGCCTATTAAGTAAGTACTCTCGATACCCCCAAGACTTAGCCCGAACAAGCCCTTTGCCTGCTCGAAATCCAGGGCGTCTTCCAGCACGCCCGAGAATATATCAACATTCCTTTGCAGGTCTTCAATTAGTGGGCCTTGAGCAGTTACCGACGCTGCGCTAACCACCGCAACAGCGACAGCCAAGGTTTGTCTTATAGCTCTTCGCATAGTCTAGCCCTCTTATCGAATGTCGCTCTGGTAACCCACATAATTTACTAACTGCTGCAAAGACCGAATCGTCTCATAGTCACTGTCTACCAATTGTTCATAGCCCGCCCGCATATCTTGTAGATCCAAGAGTCGCTGCTGCTCGAAATAAGCATACATCTGATCGAAACTATCTGCTGTTGATTGCTGGGCCTGCTCCATGACCGCCTGCAGCAACTGCACGTTGGTGCTGTCCTGCCTGCCCTCTACTCGCGCTACGAGTTGCTGCATTTCCAAACGCTGTGCTTGCTCAAAATCAGCCAGCTGCGCATTGAGATTCGAACCCGAGGCAGAGGATCCGACAAAGGAAATAGAGAAACCAGAATCATTACTAATCACATTTACATTGAATAAAAGCACACACAACATAGCGAGCGATGCTGCCGTTGGCAGCCACTGCCAACTTAACCAGAATCGCGACACAGGGCGATCGATACGATGTTCCTGCCGGAATAGCTCAAGATGCCGATCCCAATGCGGAACTCTTTGCTCCTGCCACTGCTGCAGATCTTGCTGGGCAAGCAACACCGACTCGAGCTGCGCATTACAATGCACACAATCAGTTAGGTGCCTATCCAACTCGTCGCGGGCAACCGCCGACAAATTTTCAGAAAAATATTCTTGCAGTAAATAGTGTGTCTTAGGACAGGACATTTTGTTTCTCCGATACTACTTTCAATTTTTTCAGTGCACTGTAAAAACGTGTCTTGGCTGTATTTGTCGAAATATCTTGAAGCTCAGCGATTTCATCAAAAGTTAAAGATTGAAAAACCTTTAACTCCACTATCGAGCGCTGATCCGAGCTGAGTTCGCTTAACATTTTTAGAACACGCACGTTAAGCTCAATGTTACCTAACCTATACTCTGGCTCTAATTCTTTCTTGCCTGGAAATTTTTCAAACTCATCACCCTCATCATCCGTGGAAAATTTTGGCGACGAAGTCATCAATCGTTTGCGGCGATTCATGTCTACCGCCTTGTTGTGCGCTATACGGAAAATCCAACTACTGAACTTCGCATCACCTCTGAATCGGTGCAGATTTCTGTATACACCCAGAAAAACTTCCTGCATCAGATCCATCGCATCGCTGGAATTTCCTGTCAGGCGCAAGCCATGATTGTAGATTTTCAATTCATAGCGTTTGACCAATTTTTCCCATGCATAGGCTGACCCTTTAAGAGCCGACGCTATTAACGCTTGGTCCTCATCTATCAGGCTCATGGAATTCCCATCCTCTGGCTGCATAGCAACTTTTTGCATCGAAAACAGGATACTGGTTTTAGAGAGTAGGTCGCAAGCTGTGGAAAAATAGTTTGCACGGGCAGGAATTACTTGTCAGGGTAGCCATGCAGGGCTTCGTCGACCAGAACACTCCACGCTTTGTTGAAGGGATGAACCTTGTCGGTGCGGCCACTCGCGCTGGTCATTGGATAGCCCTTGTTGGCCCATTCGAACAATGAATGCTCTAAGTTGAGTACTTGAGTGAAACCGCGCTCTTTAAGATCGGCAGCTACAGAGGCCGACCGATAGCCTACAGAGCAGTAGAGGATGATCTCTGTGTCTTTACTAAGCCCTCTTTCGGCAATCACGTCGAATATAGCCTCAGCGCTTTCCAAATGCAGCGCCCCATCTAGGTGGCTGACTCGAAACTCACCAATCTCGCGCACATCTATAATAATGGGCAACTTAGCGTCTGCTGCCTCATAGCGCATTAGCAACACATCAGTAGAAACCGTCTGCACACTGGGAAACTCGCGCTCGATTTTTCCGTCCACCGATTTCCAGCTGACGCCGAACAGACCGAAGAAGAATGAAGAGACGGAGGCTGCCGCAATAAGCTTGATCATGAACTAATTCCCCGTAGATGATGCGTAATTTGTAGTCGAATCTACCTACTAAGACTAGCAGCAAAGGTCGTTTCATACAGTAGAGCAAAATGAGGCTGTTAAGCAGAACCAGAAGAGCAAGAATACGCAGACAGCTAACGGATCTAGTGTGTCCTCTGCCCGAGGATACCGCAATGGAAGCGATATCCGCATTAGATCAATTGGCCGCGTCTTCTGCGTTAGAGCTGACCTCGAAAAGACCGTTAGGCGGCGACGCGCTGCTCGCTAAGCAATTGGCTGGCCGCACCCATCAGAGCGTTGAGTGATGAGGCGATGATGTCTTTGCTTATCGCGACGCCGCTGTAGCGCCGACCCCCAGATTTCAATTGAATATAAGTCACCGCCTCGGCATCGGCACCTTGACCGAGTGCATGCTCACCGTATTCCATGATTTCAAAGTCGATGTTTATCGCTTCTTTCAGACCGGTCACGAAGGCATTTAATACGCCATCTCCTTCACCACGAATCGCGAGTTCCTTGCCGAAGTAATCGATCTTGGCATTGAACGTCTCGCGTCCTTCCACTTTCTCTATACTGAAGTCTTCGAGGCTAATCACCTTGTCGCTATTCAAATAGTGCTGATTGAACAGGTTCCAGATTTCATCTGGCTGTATCTCCTGCCCGCTGACTTCTGTAACTTGCTGTACTACGCGACTGAACTCTATCTGCAGCCAACGCGGCAGTTCGAATCCAAACTTATTAGCGAGCACATAGGCTATACCGCCCTTGCCTGACTGGCTGTTCACGCGAATGACATCTTGATAGGTCCGGCCCAGATCTCGCGGGTCTATCGGTAGATAAGCAATTTCCCAAGTCTCACCCTCTTTATAGATATCCAAGCATTTCTTAATCGCATCCTGGTGCGACCCTGAGAAGGCCGTAAACACTAGATCACCGGAATAAGGCTGGCGAGGATGCACATCTATCTGCGTGCACTCGCGCACGACGGAAACGATCTTGTCCATATCCTGCAGATCCAGCTGAGGGTCTATACCTTGACTGTATAGATTCATCGCCATCACGACGATGTCCATGTTACCGGTCCGCTCGCCATTTCCAAGCAGAGTTCCCTCCACTCTCTGCGCGCCACCCATGACGGCCAGCTCAGCAGAGGCAACAGCACAACCGCGATCATTGTGCGTGTGCAAACTAACGACAATAGCATCTCTTTTTTGAATATTACGACAGAACCATTCGATCTGGTCCGCATAGACGTTCGGTGTAGATACTTCAACAGTGGAGGGCAGATTGAAGATAATTGGTTTCTCAGTAGTGGGCTTCCATACACTAGAGACCGCATCACAAACCTCAACGGCAAAGTCGATCTCGGTGCCGGTAAAGCTCTCTGGAGAATATTGGAAGGTCCATGCGGTTTCCGGAGCAAGTTCTGCGCATCGGCTAACCTCCGCTGCACCGGCCACGGCGATCTCAATGATACCTGCCTTGTCTGTCTTGAACACTTTCTCTCGCTGCACTATAGAAGTGGAATTATAAACGTGCAGGATCGCTTTCTTTGCGCCTTTTAGAGACTCAAACGTTCGCTGTATTAGAGCGGGCCTCGCCTGAGTGAGAACCTGAATTGTTACATCGTCAGGCACCCTACCCTCTTCGATTAGGCTGCGAACAAAATCGAAGTCAGGCGCTGAGGCGGCAGGAAAACCCACTTCGATCTCCTTGAACCCTACCGCCACCAAGAGTTCAAACATCTTCTTCTTTTGCGCGACTGACATCGGCTCGATCAATGCTTGGTTACCATCACGCAAATCAACGCTACACCACCTAGGCGCTTCGCTGATGACCTGATTCGGCCAGGTTCTATCCTTAATGTCGATAGTCTGAAAAGGCTGGTACTTAGTATGATCGAACACTGTTAGTCCTCAATTAATTGACATTTACCAACACCGGATTCGGCGTTTCTCATTAAATCGACTCACTTTGCCCTTTTGAGGCTCGGAATCTGAGTGTTCAGCCTGTTTAACTAAGCACCCACAGTTTGAGATAGCCTAGGATAGGGTAAGTCTCGTGGTGTTTCTATACCTAAATTACCCTATATTCACTATATTTTGGTTTTTATAGCCAATATTTATTGTAATATTATGTATTAATGTCAATAAATAGAATAATATCAATTTACTTCACTTAAATTGATCACGAAACGGTGCAGCCGCATGCAGATGGACAAGCTAGATAAGAGAATTTTACAGGAGTTACAAAGAAATGGCGCAATCACCAATCTGGAGCTCGCGGAGAAGATCGGCCTCTCCCCCTCTCCCTGTGCCAGACGTGTAAAACAGCTAGCGCAGAGCGGGATTATCAAACAGCAGGTCACCCTGCTCGACGCCTCAAAGTTGGAGCTTAAGCTCATCGCGCTTATTCAGATCAGCATGGATCGCCACACGCCAGATCGTTTCGACATCTTCGAGAAAAAAGTGCGCACCTTCCCCGAAGTCACCGAGTGCCTATTGATCACCGGCCAATCGGCAGACTATCAACTGAAGGTAGTAATACCCGACATGGAGTACTATCAAAAATTCTTGCTCAATAAGATTACCAAGATAGAAGGAGTCACCGACGTACACTCGAGCTTCATACTGAGAGAGGTACTCAACACCACCGAGCTTCCACTCAACCATATTACGAGCTAATGCTGCATCAAAATCTAGCATCACTCTATCAAGATTGAATCTTAAGGAGATATCCTCTTGCAAAAATACATTGATTATTACCTCTCGCTCGTCTCGCCATGGTCCTATTTAGGGCATGAGAGACTGGTGAGAATGGCTAAGCAGTATGACGCTACAATCAGAATATGGCCGGTGGATCTCTCAATCATCTTCCCCAGCACAGGCGGCATCCCACTCCCGAAAAGGTCTGAGCAAAGAAAGGCATATCGAATGCAGGAGCTGCGTCGCTGGCGCGACCACTCGCAAGTAAATCTGAATTTTGAGCCCCTTCACTTTCCCGTTAGCGACAAGCTAGCAGCAACCATGGTCGTCAATCTTCGAAAGCAAAATTCACAGAAGGCAATTCATCTCGCCGGCGCCTGCCTCAGAGCATGCTGGCTTGAAGAGCGCGACGTCAGCAATGCGGAAACACTCCTGGTAATTGCCGCGGAGAATGATTTAGATGGAGGCGCGCTGCTTGCAGATAGCGCTGCGGCACTTGAGGCAATCACACAAGACAGCGTCAAGGCTGCAGAACTTGGTGTGTTTGGCGCACCCAGCTATCGCTTCGGTGAGCAACTTTTTTGGGGACAAGACCGACTAGAATTTCTTGAAAGGGCACTAGCAGAATGAGCGAAAAAACTGAACACTAAAAGAAATGCTTAACCTTCTCCTTATAAGAACGGCTCATCTTCAACGAGGAACCACAGCTAAGGGTTAGATGAAATTCTCCGTTTATATGCGATGAAACTTTCTCAACCCTACGTAGATTAACAATCGTCGACCTATGCACTCTCTGAAATACTGAAGGGTCGAGCTTCGACTCTAATTCCTTCATCGTCGTGCGCATGATATGCGTCGCACCATCGACGTGTACGCACATGTAGTCGCCCGCCGCATCCACCCAGTCTATATCCTTGATTGGCACGAAGGTAATTGAAGAACCATCCTTGATGGCTAGGCGGTCGGCGTGTTCTGTCGACTGATTTTCAGCGTCGAGCAATTCGCCGATAGCGGTTGGCGACTTCCCGGTAAGACTTACCAATAAATTCAACAGTCGCTGCTTCTCGCTCGCGGCACCGACCTGTAATTTATGCTGCCATGCCTTCTCTATTGCCTCTGCCAATCGCTCATTTTCTACTGGCTTTAGGAGATAATCGATAGCGTGCACCTTGAAGGCATTGACCGCGAAAGAATCATAGGCGGTTACAAAGATGATCATGGGCAAAATATCGGACTGAATTTCTCGAATCATTTCGACACCGTTCTTACCCGGCATCTGAATGTCGAGAAATACCAAATCTGGCTCTATCTCGGCTATCGCCTTCAGCGCCTCGGATGCATTCGCGCAACTCTTAACGATCTCCACCTTATCGAATTCGCTAAGGCGCATCTCCAAGCCCTGCCTTGCCAGCGCTTCGTCATCGACGATAATCGCCTGTAGTTTATTCGAATCATTGTCTGTCATAGGGAATCTCTACCGTTACGATTAGCCCACCAGAATCGGCATTGCTAAATATTAATTTATGCTTAAGGGAATAAATCCCTTGTAGCCGATTTCTAATATTACTAATTCCTACGCCCTGAGAAAATACCGAGCCATCGTTTTCGCCATCCAGCAAAGGCACGCCAGGGCCATCGTCTGCAACCTGCAACACGAGAGTCTCTGCTTTGATTTGAGCACTAATTCGAATTGTTCCCCCTGTTTCCGATTGCGAGATTGCATATTTGATCGAATTCTCGATCAGCGGTTGCAGCAACATGGTTGGCACCATCGCAAGCTCCGCCTTCTTTTCAATATCTATATCGATACGCAAGCGCTCGGCGAAACGTACCTTTTCAATATCCAGGTACAACTTAGATGTCTCCAACTCATGGGCAAGACTCACCTTGTCCACGGGCGAGTGATCAAGAGAGTATCGCAGGAACTTGCTCAACTTAGTCAGCATCTCATTCGCCCGGTCATTTGCCGACGCCAGAACCAAAGTTGAGATGGCATTGAGCGTGTTAAAAAGGAAATGTGGATTGAGCTGATATCGCAGCATCAATAACTGCGCTTCATGCGCTAGAAATTCAGAACGCAAGCTTTTCTCTTTCTCCGCCTGGAATAGCTGATAATACTTAATAATGAAGTACAGCCCACTCCACAGAAGAATCAGCGGGTAAGAACTAAAGAACAGATTGTCGAATAGATCCTCAGCACTCACATCGCGAAGACTAGGCACCTCGCCGAAGGGGATGAAGGATATGTAGTTTCGAATCGGCTGCCAAATCAAAGCGATCCCGAAAGAACCGAACCAAGTCACTAAGAAACGCACGATAAATCCGCGCTCCCAGACCAGCTTATATAATGTTCGCAGGCCTGCCGTCAGTACCATTGCCGTAACGGCGCTAACACTCGAGACAAGAGCCCGTGAAAAGAGATATTCAGGTGGCACGAAGATGATGTCGCGCAGTAACAGCATCAACACCCAGACAGACCAGCCTAACAGCTGAAAAACCCAAAACTGTTTACTGCGAAGAAGGTCTAGAGTATTGCTGCTCATTACAGACACCCGAGATAGTGAGGAATTCTGGCCTTAAGAAAGACTGTGCGAAAACAACGCGCTCCCGATACGAGTCTACGTTGTTTTCGCCGAAGCAAGATGCTCAAATTAGATTCGCAGCGAGAACACTCTACAAACTGACGAATCGTCGAGCAGTAAAGCTGGCTTAGGGTAATAAGCTCGCGACGGCGTCGCGCTCTTGCTTTAACTCTGCCTCTGATTTGTTCATCAGAGATTGGCTTACTTCACTAACCTGAAGCCCCTGAACAATTTCGTAATTACCACCTTCACAGATTACTGGAAAGGAGTAGATGAGACCTTCTTCAACGCCATAGCTGCCGTCGCTATGAATACCCATGCTAACAATCTTGCCAGAAGTACCAAGCGCCCAATCACGTATATGCTCAATTGCAGCATTGGCGGCCGAGGCAGCACTAGAGAGGCCACGTGCCTTGATAATGGCTGCGCCGCGCTGTTGAACAGTAGGAATGAACTCTTCTAAGGTCCACGCTTCATCAACAAGGTCTGTCGCCTTGCTGCCATCAACCGCTGCATGATTAATATCAGGGTACTGAGTTGCCGAGTGGTTTCCCCAGATAATCAAGCCGTCGACATCCGTATTGTGTTTGCCGGCCTTGTTGGCGAGCTGCGCGATTGCCCGGTTGTGGTCCAAACGCATCATAGCGGTGAATTGTCCGGGCTGCAGATCAGGCGCATTGCGGTAAGCGATGAGGGCATTGGTATTCGCTGGATTTCCCACAACCAATACTTTAACCGAGGCACTGGCGTTGTCATTGATGGCTTTGCCTTGGACAGAAAAGATAGCGGCATTTGCCTCTAATAGATCTTTTCGCTCCATGCCCGGCCCACGAGGCCGAGCACCAACCAGTAAACAGTAATCAGCATCTTTGAAGGCGACATTAGGATCATCCGACTGAACGATTCCAGCCACTAAAGGGAATGCACAATCCTCAATTTCCATAACCGTGCCAGCCAAAGCCTCTAAGGCAGGGGTAATTTCCAGCAGTTGCAATATTACGGGCTGATCGTTGCCTAGCATTTCGCCTGCGGCAATTCGGAATAAAAGGGAATAACTGATCTGTCCTGCTGCTCCTGTTACAGCGACTCGCACGGGTGCTTTCATTTTTCGATTCAATCCTTCTAGTTAACAATAGGGTTTTAGTTACTATCTGCTTACTAACAAATATCGGGTTACTAACAAATAGCTAGTTCATTTCAAATTCTTAGGGCCGCGCAGTATAGCAGAATCTGCCTGAGAATGAGAGATGCCAAGCTAGTGCATCGCGTCTTTCTAGGTCGTTTTGATCCGTGACTAGACGCGCTCACAAGAGTGATGAATAAACATTGCGTCTCCGTAGCTGTAAAAACGGTATTTCTTCTCTACCGCCTGTTTATAGGCGCCTAGCAACATGTCTTTGTCGGAAAATGCGCTAACCAACATCAACAATGTGGATTCAGATAGATGAAAATTCGTCACCATGGCATCCACTACCTGAAAGTCATATCCCGGGTAGATGAAAATATCGGTTTCACCATGAAACGGCGCCAGTGGTGAATCCTTAGCTGCACTTTCGAGACTTCGCACCGTTGTCGTGCCAACGGCAATGACACGACCTCCTCGCTCCTTGCAAGCCGCGACCTGTTGGCAGACCTTCTCATCAACGTCAACAAGCTCTTTATGCATCTTATGCTCGAGAACATTATCGACGCGGATAGGCTGAAAGGTTCCTGCCCCAACATGCAAGGTAAGATAAGCTGTGTCCACACCCTTAGCCAGCAGTGCCGCAAACAAGTCCTCATCGAAATGCAATCCCGCTGTAGGAGCCGCTACAGCTCCCGCCTTCTGGGCATAGATCGTCTGATAGCGCTCGGCATCTACCTCCTCATCCTTGCGTCTTATATAAGGAGGCAGCGGTATATGCCCTTCGCGCACGAGAAGCGCAGGAACATCGACATTAGCATCAAAACTCAACAGAAAAAATTCATTCTCTCTTCCCTCGACCACTGCCCCCGGGAATCGCCCCCCTTCTCTGACTTGAATAGTAGTCGTGTACCTGGCTTGGGTGATTTGCTGGCGCGTAACTGCGCCATGACCTTGTTCGTGTCCAGCATACGCTCGATCAGTATTTCTACTTTGCCGCCAGATTCTTTCTGTGCAAATAGGCGAGCAGGAATTACCCGAGTATTGTTAAAAACTAAAAGATCCTCGGGCTCTAGGAAGTCCAACAGCTGCTCGAAGCGTCCTATGCAGGAGTTTTCCGGTAGACGCATCCAGACACAATAGTCGACTCTCACTGCGCTTATTCGCGGGGTAATTGGCTATTAACTCTTGGGGAAGATCGTACTGGAAATCACTGATTTGCATTACTTTGCACAACACTATTGATCAATTTGGAAGGATGGCAGCCTATAGAATAATCCTCGCTAGGGAAAGCGCTAGCGAATGCGTGGGTTTTTTCACCGCTTGGCGCAGACTCATCCAGGCGAGAGATCAATTGCAGGATCAGGCGCAATTGGTATAATGCCCGGCTAGTCTGGCTAGGCGGCATTTCTTATAAGGACATGACAGGGGCCGCGCTTAATATCCTTTACCGACCAGAGTTCGATTATTGCCAGTGTGGTGAAATTGGTAGACACGCCGGATTCAAAATCCGGTTCCTTCACGGGAGTGACGGTTCGAGCCCGTCCACTGGTACCATTCGTATTACATCAACTTAGGCTGTTGATGTGAATTACTCGCTTAGTTTGCCGATATAGGTCTTGAGTGTTAATGTCTGCTTAGCAATTGAAGCACATACACCTATCGCTAACTCGCTAGAGCGAGAAAAAGCGAAACAAAAAAAGACCTACGTAGACCTCTTTTCAGAAAGGGAGAACACCATGAGTTTCAATGAAGAAAACGATGAGACCGAGACGAATACGGGGAAAGAGAAAACTAAGCGCTTTTTCGGCTTGGAAATAGGTGACGGCGCGGTCTACGTGGTTGTTATCATCCTCACCCTTATTTTTATCCGCCAGGTTTCTGTAGTGCTCCGCCGCACTCAACTAACGGCGAGTATTCCTCGTTAATAAAGCTCCTCTGCCTGCCGTATTAGTATCCAATCAACAAACTCTAACGCCCTCGATAGGTCTTGTACTTGTTCCCTAAATAGGCGGCATGGTAAATTACGCGCCTCTTTGACGAAGCCGACAGTCAACACTTGACTGAGGCTAGCAATTAACACTCAACTTTTTAGGGCTTTAGCTCAGATATTTCAGGCAAGGATAGAACATGACCGCATATAAGATCGCACTGCTAGATGGAGATGGAATCGGCCCTGAAATTACTGCCGAGGCGGTAAAAATTCTAAACCTCGTCGCTTCGCGCAATAACATCGAATTCGATTTACAACACGGTGCGTTCGGCGCCAACGCCTACTTCGACCATGGACATTCGTTTCCTGAAGCCACCAAGGCGCTATGTGATTCTGCCGATGCGATCTTAAAAGGACCGATAGGGCTCAATCACGAGGAGTCGAAGAAGATTCCTGTGGACATGCAGCCTGAGCGCGGTGCGTTGCTGCCACTTAGGCGCCGTTACAACACCTTCGCCAATATAGGCCCGTCTATCTTCCGAAGGACCTCTCGCACTTCTCTCCGCTGAAGCCAGAAATCATCGGTGACGGAATCGATTTCATCATTATTCGCGAGCTTGTCGGCGGATTGTATTTCGGCAAGAAAGAGACCGGCATCAATGCGCAGGGAAAACGTTACGTCAACGAAATGCTTGAGTACGATGAAGACCAAATAGCGGATATCGCGAAGGTCGCCTTCGAAACCTCGATGAAGCGTAAGAAGGTACTCCACAACATCCACAAATCGAATGTTCTTAAATCTAGCGTTCTATGGAACGAAGTTCTCGGAGAAGTCGGTCAAGATTATCCGGAAGTAGAAGTGAAGCATAGTTTGGTCGATGCGGCGGCGACCTACATGTGTCTAAACCCAGGCCAGTTCGACGTGATGGTCATGGAGAATATGTTCGGCGACATATTGAGTGACCAAGCTGGCGGCATTCTTGGATCGCTTGGCCTCATGCCTTCGCATGCCTAGGACCAGACAAGGCCTACTACGAACCATCCCACGGATCTGCCCCCGATATTGCTGGCCAAAACATAGCCAATCCTTATTCCATGATCGGTTCTGTAGCGATGATGCTTGAAATGAGTTTTGGCCTAGAAGCCGAGGCAAAAAATGTTTGGCACGCGATGCAGAGTGTTTTCGCTCAGGGAAATTCTACTCCCGACCTTTCCAAGCCTGGAGAAGGCGTAAAAATGATAAGCACTCAAGCGTTTGGAGACTTAGTCGTTAGTGAATTAGACAAGACCCCTATTCCTGCATAGGCCCTATTCGGGTAGTGAAAAGCTAGGAACAGGGAAAGGGCTTGCTAGTGCTTTTCTGACTGCATGCGTAAATTAATCATGCGCATTGCAGCCTTAACGCCGGCAAGCACCTGATTCGAGTCGACACCGCGAGTCTTGAATTCCTGCTCCTGCCATTCCCAGGTAATGATACATTCCGTTAGTGCGTCGATATTTCCACCGCGGGGAATGTGCACCTCATAATCCAATAGCGCAGGCATCTTAAAGCTTCCCTCATCCAACAACTTTTCAATCGCATCGAAGAAGGCGGCAAAGCCACCGTTACCCGAACCCGAGCCCTGCAATTGCTTGCCCTCTAGCTCGACACGGATACTCGCCGTACTCTCTACATTCAAGCCACTGCTTATATAGCAATTGAGAAGCGTTATGTTATGAAAGTCACGACTCTGCATCACATCGGCGATGATGAAGGGCAGAGTCTTCGGAGGTGATGATGTGCTTGGAATCGCCGAGCTTGACGATCCGCTCTAGCACCTTCGCCTGATCGTCCTTGGAGAGGCTGATGCCCAACTCGTCGAGAGTTGTTGATCAAGGAAGCCTTGCCACTCATCTTGCCGAGCGCGTAGACGCGCTTTCGCGCGAAGCGCTCGGGACTGAGTTCGGTAACGTAAAGATCGCCCTTCAGATCCCCATCGGCATGGATACCCGCGGTCTGCGTAAAAACATCAGTCCCCAACGATCGGCGTATTAGCGGCTATCCATCTTGCCGGAAAAGTTCTCGACCATGCGGCTCAGCAGGCCGATCCGCGTCTCGTCGATAGACAAGCTGCATGCCCATCTTGTCTTTCAAGCGCGACGGCCACTTCGGCAAGCGATGCGTTACCGGCGCGTTCACCCAAGCAATTCACGGTGCAGTGAATGGTATCGATCCCCGCGTTCACCGCCGCCATGACATTCGCGGTAGCCAGGCCATAGTCGTTGTGAGGATGAAAGTCGAATGTGTAAATCCGGAAAGCTCTCGAGCATATCGGTCAAGCGAGGCGGTGACCTCAGCGGGCGACATCAGGCCTAGCGTGTCCGGCAAAAGGTAGTGGCCTATTCCGCAGTGCTTGGTGCCTTGAACCAGCCCCATGACATAGTCTCGGCTATTCGCGTAGCCGTTGGACCAGTCTTCCAAATACATATTCACGCTCAGGCCCTGCTCGAGCTGCATAGGCTCGCTGTTTTCTCGATGTCCGCTACGTGCCCATGCCAGTGTCTTACCCAGCTGTTCGCGGCAGTGTTTCTCGCTGCCCTTGGCGAGAGAGGTTGATAACCTTGCCGCCGGCACTCGCGATCCAGTCGACGCTGCGCTTGTGATCCACGAACCCCAAAACCTCAACACGATCGAGCATGCCGACCGAATCGGCCCACTCGGTAATCTGCGACACGGCAAGCTTCTCGCCCTCCGACACACAGGCGGAGGGCGACTTCGATGCGGTCCACCTTGAGGGATTGCAGAAGTGCACGGGCGATGTTCACCTTCTCGTTAACTGAAAAGGAAACACCCTGGGTCTGTTCGCCGTCACGCAGTGTTGTATCTAACAAACTGATCTGGCGGGGATGCGCTTGGGCAGTCATGCTGGATGTCCTGATGACAAATCAAGAATTAGGCGTCCTGAGATGCCTAGTGTAACGTGGGCCATAGAGTCTGGCGGGGCTCGGATTCTAGCAAAATCTGCAGGCAGAGATAAGCCGAAAACGTCATTAATTACGCGAACTTGCACTTGAGGGGGATCGTTATATACTGCGCCCTTCACGAGAAATTGAGCATCTGAGGTTCAGTATGACGATCAAAATCGGTGTCCCTAAAGAAGTTCGCGAAGGCGAACAGCGGGTCGCATTAGTGCCAGATAGCGTAAATCGACTCACGAAGCAGGATATCCTGGTAACCCTGGAAACCGGAGCCGGAGCGCTTGCGGGCTATACCGACGACTACTATGAGAATGCTGAGATTGCAGCATCGATCGCTGAAATTCTTGGCGAATCCGATATCTGCCTAACAGTGAATCCTGCTACCAACGAGCAAATTGAGCAGCTCAAGGAAGGGTCGATCCTGATCGGACACCTTAATCCTCACTCAGATCTGGAACGCTTCAACAAACTCAAAGCGAAAAAAATCAGCGCGTTCTCGATGGAATTAGTTCCTCGAATATCCAGAGCGCAGGCCATGGATGCCCTTTCATCACAGGCCTCCATTGCAGGTTACAAGGCCGTACTGCTAGCGAGCAACCTACTCGGCAAGTTCTTCCCCATGTTGACGACTGCCGCAGGTACGATCAGACCATCGAAGGTCTTAGTTATCGGTGCAGGTGTCGCCGGACTCCAGGCCATCGCCACAGCTCGACGTCTAGGCGCGATAGTGGAAGGCTATGATGTTCGAGCCGCCGTAAAAGAACAGGTCGAATCGTTAGGCGCAAAATTTGTCGACATTGAGATCAAAGCCGAAGGCGAAGGCGGTTATGCAAGAGAGCTAACTGACGAAGAACGCCAGCAACAGCAAGCTATTCTTGCCAAACACGTGGCAGCCGCGGATGTAGTAGTAAGCACGGCAGCGATACCAGGGCGCCCTTCTCCTCTAATCATCAGTACACAGATGGTCGAAGGAATGCGTGGCGGCTCCGTTATCGTGGACCTCGCAGCTGAGGGCGGTGGCAACTGTGAACTGACGAAAATTGACGAGACTATTCTGCACAATGGCGTAAAGATCTATGGCCCAGCAAACGTGCCTAGCATGCTTGGCAATCATGCCAGCGAATTATACGCAAAGAACCTGCTCAATTTTTTGGAACTATTGATACAAGATGGCGCCATCAATATCGATCTTGAAGACGAGATCCTTAGCGCAAGTCTTATCACCCATGGCGGTGAGATTCACCATGCCGGCATCAAAGAACAGCTAGAAGGAGCATCCTCATGATCGAAGGTCTCGCCGCAATCTACATATTCATGCTAGCCGGCTTCACGGGCTACGAAATTATCAGCAAGGTGCCAGTTATTCTGCACACGCCTCTCATGTCAGGATCAAATTTCGTGCACGGCATTGTATTGGTTGGCGCGATGGTCGCGCTAGGCATCGCTGAAACAACCGCGCAACAGGTCATCGGTTTTATTGCCGTCCTGTTAGGCGCTGGCAATGCAGTAGGTGGCTATGTTGTCACCGAGCGCATGCTGGAGATGTTTAGACCCAGCGACAAGAAAGCAAAAGGCGAGGATTCTTAGATGGAAACACTAATCCAAGCAGCCTATCTGATAGCAGCCGCTCTATTTATTCTAGGCCTCAAGCAGATGAGCTCCCCGGTTACCGCAAGACGCGGAATACTCTGGGCAGGTGCGGGCATGGTGCTCGCAACGCTAGCCACGTTCATGTCGCCACAAATACTCGATAGCGATCAGGTTAGCGTTAACATCGGCTTGATAATCATTGCAATAGCTCTAGGCGGTGGTTATGCCTGGTATAGCGGCAAGAAAGTCGCTATGACCGACATGCCACAGATGATTGCCATGTACAACGGCATGGGAGGCGGAGCAGCCGCTGCAATCGCCGCTGTCGAATTGATCAAGGCAAGCAACGAAGCCGCGCACGATGTAACTGGAAGCGCAACGGTAGCCGACATGCTCGGTGCCGATGTGGCAGTCCTGGGCATCCTTGGCGCCATCATCGGCACAATCTCATTCAGCGGCAGCATCATCGCCTGGGCTAAGCTCGATGGTCGCTTGAATCGTAGCAAATTGCTGCCGATGCAACATGTCATCAACGCCCTGCTCGCAATCGTTACCCTAGGCTTTGGTGTTGCTATTTACTTCACCAATAGCCTCGACACGATCATCATTTTCTATCTGCTGGCCTTAGTGCTGGGCGTCTTTATAACCGTTCCCGTGGGTGGCGCGGATATGCCCGTGATCATCTCACTATTTAATGCGTTAACTGGTCTCGCGGTGGGTTTCGAAGGCTACGTACTCGGCAACGCGGCGATGATCATCGCCGGCATCGTTGTCGGCTCGGCCGGCTCGCTGCTGACACAGCTAATGGCGACGGCGATGAATCGCTCGGTCGCGAATGTGTTCTTCGCTGGCGTAGGCACAGATGCGGCCGCAGCCACAGCGCAGACGGCAGCGAGGGGGTCATGAAGGAGATTCAGGCTCAGGACGCCGGCATTCTCATGTCGTTTCGCCAGCCAGGTTGTCATCATTCCCGGGCTACGGCATGGCGGTTAGCCCCAGGCGCAGCACAAGATCTGGGAGCTCACGCAAATTCTGACCGAGAAAGGCGTCAGCGTGAAGTTCGCAATCCACCCTGTCGCGGGCCGCATGCCAGGGCACATGAACGTGTTGCTCGCCGAGGCGGGCGTACCCTATGACATGATCTATGACATGGAAGACATTAACTGCCGACTTCAAGAACACGACCGTGGCACTGGTAATCGGGGCGAACGATGTCGTGAACCCATCGGCGAAGAGCTGACAGCAGCTAGCCCGCTGTTCGGCATGCCAATCCTCGATGCCATCGATTCGGAGAACGTCATCGTTATCAAGCGCGGACGCGGCGCGGGCTTCTCCGGCGTCGTAGAAAATCCGCTGTTCTTTGCCGACAACACGAAGATGCTATTCGGCGACGGACAGAAGGCGGCAAGCGAGTTGATTCAGGCCGCCAAAGAGCTCTAAGAGTCCCCTAGAGCTACCCAGACCATTGACTGAAGTAAAACGAGTAAACGAAGCCTCAGGGCCCCTTTCCAAGAGCGGGCTTGATGCGGCGCCTGGCCGCGCTGCTCTACGATGGATTTCTGGTCGCGGCCATCTGGATGGTGCTGGGCTTCCTGCTGCAACGCATCGTCGGCACCGAGTCGAATCAGCTAGTCGACGGCGTCGTGCAGACCGACCCACTCACTCGACGCGATACTGTTTACCCTCATGGTAGCCAGCGGGCAGTGGCTTCTATATCTGGTTCTGGATTACGCAGCGGCCAGACGCGCGGCATGATCGCGTGGCGGATCAAGGTCGAGTCCGTCGATGGCGGCCCGCTTATCGATTTCAAGCAGGGAGTGATTCGCTACCTCATCGCTGCCTGGCCAGCATTCTTCATCTTCGGGCTGGGCTATCTGTGGCAATCTATCTAGATAGTGAATGGCGATGCGGCGCACGATAAGAGTGTCCCGCAGCAAGGTAGTGTTACCTAAGTCTCATCGCCCTTTCGATTAGACAACAGTTTTCATTCGCCACCATCAAACAACAATAAAATGCTTGTAATTGTTTGATACACGATGGCAAACAGTGCCGGTGCTTCTGAGTCTGTTAGAAACGCCTGCGCATTGTCTCGTGAGGGGGATTCGATAACGACCAATCGATCGGGGTTCAATTCACTTTGCAGCACGGTGGGTATTCGATCCTGCACTGTGTAACTTCCCTACTACTTACTGATTACTTATTACTGATTACTTATTACTTATTACTTATTACTTATTACTTATTACTTATTACTTATTACGACGGAAATTTTTCCCACAGTTTCGGCAAAACTTCCAGGTTGTGAATAGTGCGCTCTAAAACTGAATAAGCACTCACCAATTATTCTCTATCCAGATTATTTCTAACAAATTAACAATAGAGTTCGTTCTTTTTGTGACGGGGAGATCAACGCACACGCCTCATCAAAAAAAGCCCGAGTAAGGCGCAGATAAAAATAGGCGTCAGCACCGCAAGCAAAGGGCTAAACCCATACAGCAAACTCGCCGGCTCCATCAGGCGCTGCACTATAGTAAACGCAAGGCCGATACCTAGCGCCACAAACACTCTAAAACCCATAGTCGACTCCCGCAGCGGCCCGAAGACGAATGATATTGCAAGAATTACTAACATCAGCGTTGCCAGGGGTTGCAGCAGTTTCTTCCAGAACGCGAGAAAATACGTAGCCGAATCCAGGCCCTGGGCATCGAAGAATTGTGCAAATCGATAAAGGCCCGAAATCGACTGTCTGTTTGGCGCCACTAACAATAGCGAAAGCAAGTCCGGCGACAGATCAATCTGCCAATCCTCCTGCAGATATTTCTGAGCGGAGATCGCACCGGCCCCAAAATTGCTCACTCTCACATTGCTAAGCTGCCAGTAACTGGCGCCTTCTTTTTCCATGTAGGTCGCAAATTCTGCAAAACTGCTAGACACGATATTGCGATTACTAGCTACTTCGTAACGCGTCACACCGTAAAGCAATTCACCACCAGGCTCGATGGCATTGATGTGAATATATTCATTGCCAACTTTGCGCCACGTCCCTTGCTCTGAGGCAATCGAGTCATTGCCACTCAGTTGAACCGCCTTGTTGCTCTGGGCAATCTGTTCCAACGGAGGCGCGACATATTCCCCCCAGAAGAAGACTCAACAGCATAATAGAAAGCGTAGGTTTCAGAACCGAGCCGACGATTCGCCAAACACTGACTCCAGCAGCCTGTATAACTACCAACTCATTGTTGGAAGCCAGTATACCAAGACCAATCAAAGCTCCACCCAAAGCTATGAATGGTAGCAGCTCGTAGATGCTGGTTGGGATTGTTAGGACGATATAACTGAGCGCATCATTTAACGAGTAATTTTCATCGGTATCTGGGAGCTCGTCAGCTAAAGCGAATACCAGATCTAAGGACAGAGTGACCAGCACCACAACTAGCATAGATAGGAACACAGTGTTGCGAATATGCTTATCAATCATCTTCATGATCTGATGCTAAACTTTTCGTGAACTATAAGAAAGCAAGATCATCTAATGCCTCTTCAAGCCTAACAGACCACCTACTCTAGACGGGTGATAGCAAATCAAAGCGACACCAACAAAGAGCCCGTGCACCCACCACATACCCACTATGACAGGTATATTCTCCTCAGCGACCAAATCTTTTGAGAACTGCAGTAAAACGAAATAAATGGCATATAGCACCGACGCTGGCACCAATTTACTAAAGCGGCCCTGCCGCGGCCCGACATTGCTTAAGGGAACAGCGATAGTTGTAATTATTGGGATAAGCAGCAGCATCGATAATCGCCATTGCAGTTCAGCTTGGTGTTCAGGCAAGTCTGATCCAATAAGCTGCGCGGTAGTGAGCGTTTCTTCTCGCAATACAGGCTCCATAGTAGTCGAATCGGGCAAGGCGATAGACTGAACATCGAACTGTCCTATACTGAAATCCAAGGCGCCAGGTGCCCCATCGTACTGCAGCACATTCTCTAAGCGCATGAAGCGAGCGCCAGTTTCAGGGTCAATCTCTGACCGCGCCGATTCGGCGATTATGATTCTCGGACTGCTCAGTCCCGTCTCATCCTCAGCACCACTAACTGCGACGAAAACATTCTGCAGCTGACGCTCGCCCGCCGTTGATGAATCGATACGATCAGCATAGGTCACCCGACTGCCATCCCCGAAGCTCTGAAATTGCCCTGCAACAATGAGGTCCAGCTCGGTAAGTTGGTCCGTACTCTCCTTCAACTGTTCTGTGTTACGCACTCCCCAGGGTGCCAACTGCAAACTGAGTACTGCCATGACTATCATCACCATCGACGAAGTTCCAAGCGTAGCGAATAGAAGCCTTTTCTGGCTAAACCCACTACCGATCAAAATCACCATCTCATTGTCTGCGTACATCCGACCATAGGCCAACAAGATTCCGAGAAAGAGTGCTAGAGGAAGAATAACCATCAGGAAATCGGGCAATCTATAAAACATCAGCAAGAGCAGCATGTCCGAAGCCAGCTCTCCTGCTACGGCCTGAGCAAGGTATTGGATGAAGCGGCTGGTTAGCGCCACAACTAGAAGGATTAGTGTGACTGCCGCCATTACTTGTAGAATTTGCTTACTGAGGTAGCGGAATATGATCAAGCTGGGGCACGTCCGTTACTTAGAAGAGCGCACAGTTTACTCGAAATAGGGGTGTAACGTTAGGCTGAAAACAGGGAGTGAGGAATCAAGCGACCTGAGATTCCTGGCGTCCAAGTAATGCCTTAAAGGCTGGCGGCACATCTATGATCTGATGTCTATCGAAGTCGAAAAAGACGACACCCATCTTGCCATTGCAAACCACCGTCTCCAGTGCACTGTTAGTGACCTGCAGGCCAATGTCAAATCCGTAACGATTAAAGCTGCTAACACCTACATCAACGACAAGCATGTCATTAGCGAACGACTCGGAGCGATATTCAACCGCAAGGTCGGTGACCACCATTCCCAAACCAAAGATATTGCCTTCAGCAAAGCCAAGACTTGCTAGAAACTGCAATCTGGCCTCGTGTAGGATTTTCACCATCGCAATGCTATCGAGGTGTTTTGCGTAATTCACATCACTGATGCCAATACGCCGCTCCATGCTGAACAAAAATTGATCCGGCGAGGTGACCTTTACTCTTGGCATTGCTACTCCTTTAACGTTACTACATCAACATTACTAAGACAGACATGGATCTAATAGGTTCAATATTTTAGTCAATTTATCTTAAAAAAGTGAAATTTTTACTGTCAACTTTTCTTCCCTCTCTCCCCAGAGCCATCGCTGTTGCTTAAGTGTCTGAATATCTTTAGGATTATCTCTTAATAGAAATCAGGCCGTTTTTCGGCGTTAGTAGAGGCTTATCAGAGCATGAAGTATTCAATCAAGGCCGGTGCCACAGATAAAATTAATTCCGATTGCATCGCTGTCGTCGTCTGGAACAAGGGAAGCTTAAGCGAAGAAGCGCAGCTTGCCGATAAAGTGAGCAATAAAGGCATTAGCAAGATCATCCGCTCAGGAGACTTCACTGGCCTACTCGGTCAGACACAACTCGTCTATAACCCTGTAGGTCTAAAGAGCAAGCGTCTACTGCTAGTAGGAGGTGGTGAGAGCAAGAAATTTGATGCCTCGAGCGCCGCTAAAATGCTCACGGCTGGACTGGGGGCTGTATTTGCATCGAACGCTGTCAGCGTCCACTTCGCTATAGCCAGCCTAATGTTGAAAGACGAAACCGCCCCATGGATCTGCAAGCAGCTCGCCCAGGAAGCCGAAACAGCGAGCTATAGATACAACCAAACCAAGAGTAAGAAGAGCAAGGCGGTCAGCGCGAATCTGATCAGTGTCTCACCCATCAGTGGTGCGCGCAGGAAATCACTGGAGCAAGCCCTCAAATCTGGTAGCGCTATTGGCAGCGGCATCAACCGCGCACGCCATCTCGGCAATTTACCCGGCAATGTTTGCACGCCAAGCTATCTAGCCGACGAAGCCGCTGTAATAGGCAAAAAGTATAGCTCTATGAAGGTAAAGATCCTTGGCGAGAAGCAGATGAACCGCCTCAAAATGGGCTCGTTACTTTCCGTCTCCGCCGGTTCGGCTGAGGAAGCAAAGCTGATCGTGATGGAATACAAAGGAGCCAAAACGGATAGCAAACCCCATGTATTGATTGGCAAGGGAGTTACTTTCGACACTGGCGGCATCAGCCTGAAAGGCGGCGGCGCGATGGATGAAATGAAATTCGATATGTGTGGGGCGGCAAGTGTCATAGGCGCCATGGCTACAGTTGCACAATTAAAGCTACCCATTAATATAGTCGGCCTAGTTGGAGCTGTTGAAAACATGCCTAGCAGCACCGCAACCAAGCCCGGCGACATCGTAACGAGTATGGCCGGTAAGACTATTGAAGTGCTCAATACCGATGCCGAAGGTCGCTTGGTATTGTGTGATGTGCTCACCTATGCCGAACGCTATAATCCGCGTAGTGTTATTGATGTAGCGACGCTAACTGGAGCCGCTGTAGCAACATTTGGATCGCACGTTAGCGCCCTACTCAGCAACGATGATAAATTAACTGAGGCATTGATCGAATCTGGAAAGAACAGCCTCGACCGCGTCTGGCCACTGCCGCTGTGGGAAGAATACCAGGGCCTGCTAAACAGCAATTTTGCAGATATAGCCAACATCGGTGGCCCTCGAGCTGGCACCATAACTGCTGCATGCTTTCTTTCTAGATTCGCAGAGAAGTTTAAATGGGCACATCTGGATATAGCCGGCAGTGCTTGGCACTCCGGCACACGGAAGGGCGCTACTGGACGCCCTGTCGCCCTATTGGTTGATTACCTAAGCAAGCAAAAAGCCTAGGCCTGTAGACCTAAAACAACAGAAGCAGAACCTAGAAACCGTGACTCAAGTTAATTTCTATACACTCCCAAGTAGCGAGGCGCAGTCTCGGCTACTATTTGTGTGTAGGCTGACGGAAAAAGCCTACTCACTAGGCCATCGCATCCATATCCAGACAGAATCTGACGAGCAGTCGAAATTGCTAGACGATCTGCTCTGGCTGTATGCGCCCAACAGCTTCATCCCCCATACAACACAAGATGGCAGCAACGACAGTCGCGATCCTGTATCTTTGGGCACAAACTTGGCAGGCTCCAAACATGCCGATGTATTGATTAATCTAGGTGAGAAAGCCAGTCAGGCTGGAGATCAATTCAATCGCATTAATGAAGTCATTAGCGCCGACCCTGAGAGCCTAGAGCAGGCTCGGAATAGGTATCGCGACTACAAAAGTAAAGATTACCAAATCGAAACCTTCAAGCTCTGAGTTTTCGACGGATCGCCAATTCGGCTTAATCCGGCAAAGCCCCGCATGATCATGTATAATTGCGCCTTTTTTAAGCAGGGCAAACACTCATTAGTATGGACAAAACTTACCAACCAAAACAGCTGGAAAATCAATGGTATAAGACCTGGGAAGAGCGTGGCTATTTCGCACCGCAAAGTAATGGCGACCCCTATTGCATTGTCATCCCACCTCCTAATGTTACTGGTCGACTCCACATGGGTCATGGTTTTCAGAATGCAATTATGGATGCACTGATCCGCTATCACCGCATGCTCGGCCGCTCGGCGCTCTGGCAGGTTGGTACCGATCACGCCGGCATCGCAACTCAAATGGTTGTGGAGCGAAAGCTAAATGCAGCTGGCACCTCGCGCCAGGCAATTGGCCGCGAGCAATTCATTAAGAAAGTATGGGATTGGAAGGAGGAGTCTGGCAGCATAATCACCGAGCAAATTCGACGCCTTGGTTCCTCGCTAGATTGGACTCGCGAACGCTTTACCATGGATGAACAACTTTCTAGCGTGGTTGAAAAAGTGTTCATCGAACTCTATGACGAGGGTTTGATCTATCGTGGCAATCGCCTCGTCAATTGGGACCCACAACTACTTACCGCCGTTTCCGACCTAGAAGTTATCTCCGAGGAAGAAAATGGTTCGCTGTGGCATTTCCGCTATCCGCTCGCCGACGATCCGAGCCGCCATGTGGTTATTGCAACGACTAGGCCTGAAACATTGCTGGGCGATAGCGCTATCGCCGTTAATCCTAATGATGAACGTTATAAAGACCTCGTCGGAAAATTTGTTGATCTACCTCTTTGTAACCGAAAGATACCCATAATCGCCGATGACTATGCCGACCCCGAATTTGGAACAGGTTGCGTAAAAATTACGCCAGCACATGATTTCAACGACTACGAAGTAGGCAAGCGCAACAACTTAAAGATCATCAATATACTCACTGACAAAGCCTGCATAAATGAGAACGCTCCAGCGGTGTATCAAGGCCTGGATCGATTCGAAGCTCGCAAGAAAATTGTAGAAGACATGCAAGCCCTAGGACTCGTCGAAACGATCGAGCCACATAAATTGAAAGTGCCTAGAGGCGACCGCAGTGGTGTAGTCATCGAGCCTTACCTGACTAGCCAATGGTATGTCGCCGTGCAATCACTCGCCGACCCCGCGATCAAAGCTGTCGAAAATGGTGACATAGAATTCGTACCCAAGAACTGGGAGAACACCTACTTCGCTTGGATGCGAAACATTCAGGATTGGTGTATCAGTCGGCAGCTTTGGTGGGGACACCGCATTCCGGCTTGGTATGATAACGATGGAAAAATCTACGTCGGCAAGACTGAGGCCGATATTAGAGAGAAACACAATCTGGGTGATGATGTTTCGCTGCGCCAGGATGAAGATGTCTTAGACACTTGGTTTTCCTCCGCCTTATGGACCTTCTCAACGCTGGGCTGGCCGAATGACCGCGACTTTTTCAACCGTTTTCATCCTACCGACGTGCTAGTAACCGGCTTTGACATCATATTTTTCTGGGTCGCACGGATGATCATGATGACTCTAAAATTTACCGGTGAGATTCCATTCAAGAAGGTTTACATCACAGGCTTGGTTAAAGATGAGCAGGGACAGAAGATGTCCAAATCCAAGGGAAACATACTCGACCCAATCGACCTCATCGACGGTATTGAACTCGACGAACTAGTAAAGAAGCGAACGGCAGATATGATGCAGCCCCAGCTCAAAGCAAAAATAGAAAAACATACCCGAGATGCATTTCCTGATGGCATTGAAGGCTACGGCACCGATGCCCTGCGCTTCACTTTCTATTCGCTGGCCACAACGGGCCGTGACATTAAATTCGACCTGGGCAGAACCGAAGGCTATCGAAATTTCTGTAACAAAATCTGGAATGCGGCGCGCTATGTACTGATGAACTGCGAGGACAAAGCGATTCTAAACCAGCACAGTATATCACCTAAGCATCTATCGATTGCCGACCAATGGATCAGCAGTCGCTTTGAACAGACTGCATTGAGCATCGAAGAATCCATGAAAAACTACCGCTTCGATCTTGCAGCTCAGGCTCTCCAAGAATTTATTTGGAACGAGTACTGCGACTGGTATGTCGAACTTTCTAAACCAGTGCTCTGGGATGAGGAAAACAACCCCTTCGAGGCGCAGGCGACACGCTGGATGCTATTGAACATCATGGAGAAGAGTCTTCGACTATTGCACCCCTTCATGCCGTATATTACGGAAGAAATTTGGCAGCGTATTGCCCCCCTGTTGAGCATTCAAGGCGAAAGCATCATGCTGCAGTCCTATCCACAACCTGACGAGACGAATGTCGATCACAACGCCGAGCAGAGCATCGAATGGATTAAAGGCATTATCGTCGCTATTCGAAATATTCGTGGCGAGATGGATATTTCACCGGCCAAGGCCATTCCAGTTTTTCTCAACAAGGGTACAAAAAACGACCAAGCGAAACTCGAAGAATACCGCCCTTATCTTGAGAAGCTAGCAAAGCTAGATAGCATCCAATGGCTCAATCCAGGGGAGGAAGTGCCGGCAGCAGCTACGCAACTGCATGGCGATATCGAAATCCTCGTGCCGATGGCTGGTCTTATCGATGTTGATGCCGAACGTGCTCGCTTAGAGAAAGAAATAGCGAAGCTAGAAACTGGTATGAAGGCGGTATCTGCTAAGCTGAACAACAAAAAATTTATGGACAATGCACCGGAAGCGGTAATTGCCAAGGAACGTGGGAAAGCACAACAGATGTCGGGCGCATTGACGGCCTTGCAGGAAAAACTTGAAGAGCTAGTGAAGTTGTAAAATTGGGTTGATGTAGACTTAGCCGCGCAAATCGCGAGGCATGCTGAAAACTATATTCTCCTCAACTCCTTCTAACTCTTCAGGCTCCTGATGGCAGATCTCCCGTAACCGTTCTACCACCTGCTGCACAAGAACCTCCGGCGCCGAAGCTCCAGCGGTAACACCAAACTTTGACTTGTCTTCGAACCAGCGTGGATCGATGTCCTCGACACTGTCGATAAGATAAGATTCACAGTCCAGTCTCTGCGCCAATTCCTTTAGCCGGTTTGAGTTCGAGCTATTCGGTGAACCCACCACCAGTAGCAATTCGCACTCCAGGGCTAACTGCTTAACGGCGTCCTGTCTATTCTGTGTCGCATAGCAAATATCTTTCTTACGCGGACCCTTGATCGATGGGAACCTCTGCCTAAGCACATCGATGACCTTGGAAGTATCGTCCATAGACAATGTAGTTTGAGTAACATAACTCAAATTGCCTGCGTTATTCACTGTAAGTTTCCGCGCATCATCCACGGACTCTACCAAGTAGATTTGACCACCAGCGGATTTATCATATTGGCCCATCGTGCCTTCAACTTCCGGATGGAATTGATGACCAATCAACACGCACTCTCTACCTTCTTGACTAAACTTTGTCACTTCAAGGTGCACCTTAGTCACTAGCGGACAAGTTGCATCGAATATTTTATAACCTTTGGCGCGCGCCTCGTCTTTCACTGCGATCGACACGCCGTGGGCGCTAAAAATGACGATCGACGATCTTCCATGCTCATCTTTAATTGGAATATTCGAGAGCTCATCGACGAAAATTGCTCCGCGCTTACGCAATATATCCACCACAAATTTATTGTGAACCACTTCGTGACGGACATAAATTGGTGCACCGAAAATATCCAAGGCGCTATTCACAATATCTATCGCCCGGTCCACACCCGCACAGAAGCCTCTGGGATTAGCCAGACGTATGGATGTTGCAGTCGATGTGTCGTTTACGACATGAATATTCACTAATACCTCGAGATGAGTAGTTTGAGGATGGTTATACTTTTATTTCTATGGCTTCCACATCAGCGTCGATTACCGAATTGATCCGTGCCTTAAAAACTATTTCCTTGCCCGCAAGTGGATGATTAAAATCAACCACCACCATAAATTCTGTTAGCTCTGCGATGACACCGGGAAGGTCGAATCCGCCGGCGTCCTTAAATGAAACAACAGCACCTACCTCGGTGGGTATCAAGTCATCTTCTAGCAAATTTCGGAATTTGGCAATGGGGAATCGGTGTCTGTTTGCGGGGTTAACTGCCCCAAAGGCCTGTTCTGCGGCTAATGCGGTCTCGATTTCGTCGCCCTTGCTTAGGCCAAGCAATTCCTTCTCAAAGCCGGGCAACATGCTACCGTCACCCAAGCGAAAACTAGCGGCCGGCTCTTCGAAATTGCTATCGATTAACTCACCGGTGGTGAGCGCGAGAGAAAAGTGCAGGCTGACGAGTGAGCCAGCCGCTATGCTCTGTGTTGTTTCCAGGGTCATGGCTTGATCCGAAGTAGAGTCCTAAACAAAATCGCGAGGCTCGCCTGCTCCATCAACATTGACGACACAGCGTTGGCATAGCGTTGGGTGATCGGCACTTTGTCCTATGTCCTGGGTATGGTGCCAGCAGCGCTCACACTTTTCATGCGCTGACGCAGACACTACTAGTTTTACGTTGTCCAGATCGGTAGAACTGGCATCAGCTGGCGCCTCGGACAGCGGATGTACGGCAACCCTACTGACGATCAGCGCAAACTTCAGCTCTGATTCGAGACTCGCTAGCGATTTAGCTAACGCATCTTCGCAATAGACATCGACTTCCGCACTCAGGCTGGCGCCGACTTCCTTTGCCGCTCGCTTCGCTTCCAGCTCTTTATTCACCACAGTCTTTACCGCAAGTAATTGCTGCCAGAATGCATCGTCAAAAGCACTCAATTCTGGGTAGTCGGAAACCCCATCGGCGAAGTTAGATAGAAATACCGACTCCTCTCGGCTACCCGGAATATTCTGCCATATCTCATCTGCTGTAAAACTGAGTATCGGTGCAATCAGGCGACTAAACATCTCGAGAATGTGAAATAGAGCCGTCTGTGTTGATCGCCTTGCCAAGCTATCTGCCTGAGTCGTGTACTGCCTGTCTTTGATTACGTCGAGATAGAAACCACCGAGCTCGACCACACAAAAACTATGAATCCTCTGATAGATATTCAGGAAATTGTAATTATCATAATGTTCGATAATTTCTTTCTGCAGTTGCTGACACTGCCGCGTGATCCAATAGTCGACGGCGATCATCTCCTGCGCCTCTACCTGATCTTTCTCAGGGTCAAATCCATTGAGATTGGAAAGCATGAACCGAGAAGTGTTTCGAATCCTGCGATAGGAGTCCGCAACTCTTTTAAATATCTCATCAGATACAGTCATCTCACCGCGATAGTCTGTCGCTGCTACCCACAGGCGCAGAATATCGGCGCCATACTGTTTAAAAATTAAATCTGGCGCGACGGTATTGCCCAAGGACTTCGACATCTTCTTGCCGTCTGCATCCACGAAGAAGCCGTGGGTTAGCACTTCCCTATAGGGAGCGGTATCGTTCATTGCCACTGCGGTTTTCAAGGACGACTGAAACCATCCACGGTGCTGGTCTGAACCTTCCAAATAAAGGTCAGCTGGATAGGTTAATTCTTCTCTCTTAGCCATGACGGAATAGTGACTCACGCCAGAATCGAACCATACGTCTAATGTGTCGGTGACTTTCTCGTAATTTGCCGCGTCGGCGCCAAGTAATTCCTCGGGCTCTAACTCGAACCATGCCTCGATGCCCGCTTTCTCAATACGCTGCGCGACCTGCTCGATCAACTCACTGGTCCGTGGATGCAGAGCCTGTGTTTCCTTGTTGACGAACAGCGTAATAGGCACGCCCCAAGTACGCTGACGTGAGATGCACCAGTCAGGGCTAGCCTTCAACATGAGTTCGATGCGCGCCTTGCCCCAATCGGGAATCCACTTAACATTTTCGACCGCAGCCAAGGATTTACCCAGCAGGTCTTGCTCACTCATGCTGATAAACCACTGCGGTGTAGCGCGATAAATTAGAGGGGTCTTCGTGCGCCAGCAATGTGCATAGCTGTGATTGATCTTATCCAAGGCGACCAGCGCCTTCACAGCGCGCAGCTTAGCTATTATGTCTTCATCGACTTTGTATACGTGAGCGCCCGCGAAGTCACCAGCCGCTTGAGTGAAGACGCCGTTCTCATCAACAAGATTCAAGGTGCCTATAGCATAGAGTGCACCGACATTAAAATCCTCGACACCATGGTCCGGTGCTGTGTGCACCGCTCCGGTTCCGGCCTCGGTGGTTACGTGCTCACCTAGAATCAACGGCACTTCTCTCTCGACGAAGGGATGTTTAAGAATGTGGTTTTCCAGCTCTGCGCCAGTCGCCTGAGCCACTACCTCGAACGACTCGCACTCATAGCGAACCATGATTTTTTCGAGCATAGCCTTCGCTACAACGAGTAACTCTGCACCTTGACCCAGTTCACAGCGAACCAGCGCATAGTCTAGCTCAGCATGCAGACAAACTGCTTGGTTCGATGGCAAGGTCCAAGGCGTGGTCGTCCATATAACAACTGAGATAGGCTCGTCAGCACTAATAGGCGAGTCAGCAGTTGAGAAAGTAGCCAAAAATGAATCTCTATCTTGCGGCGCGAAACGCACATCTATCGCGAAGGAATCTTTGTCCTGATATTCAACCTCGGCTTCAGCTAGAGCAGAAGCGCCGACAACACTCCAGTACACGGGTTTGTAACCCTTGACCAAATGGCCCTTCTCTATAATTTTACCCAGCGACCGCACTATGTCAGCCTCTGTTTCAAAGTCCATCGTCAGATAGGGGTTGTCCCAGTCGCCTAGTACGCCCAAACGAATAAAGCCCTTGCGCTGAATATCTACCTGCTTGGTTGCATAATCTCTACAGGCTTTACGAAATTCGGCATGAGATATTTTTTGACCGGCTTTGCCTTTTTTCTTTTCTACGTTGTGCTCAATGGGCAGTCCATGACAATCCCAGCCAGGTATATAGGGGGCATCGAAACCATTAAGGGACTTAGCCTTCACGACGAAGTCTTTGAGCGACTTATTGATCGCGTGGCCTAGGTGCAACTCACCGTTTGCATAGGGCGGGCCATCGTGTAATACGAATTTTGGCTTACCGCTATTTTTTTCGGCAATACGCTTATACAGATCGAGCCTCTGCCAATTCTGCAACATAGCCGGTTCCCGCTGAGCCAGATTGGCCTTCATCGGGAACTCGGTAGACGGTAGGTTTAATGTATCTTTGTAATCACTCATAGCTTGAACTGCACGCTGTATTGGTTTGTTCTATTATGTATCTGTTAGTAGCCGAGTATTCTTAGCTAGTAACTCCAAAAATCTCTCTGACTTGCTCAACGTCAGCACTGATCTGTTTCTTCAACTCTTCTAGACCGGCAAATTTCGTCTCTTCCCGTATCTTCTGACGAAAAACAACCTCTATCGTCTTCCCGTACAGGTCCTCATTGAAATCCAGTATGTGGGCTTCTAACAGCGCCTCACCTGATTCCGTTACCGTGGGGCGATAGCCAATATTAACCGCCGCGGGTCGATACTGATCGACCAATCTAACTTCGCAGGCATAAACGCCGTGTAAGGGAATACGCAGGCGCTGAGGTTTGATATTGCAAGTTGGAAATCCCATGTCGGTACCCAGCTGCTTACCCCGGACTACCTCGCCCTTGATGGAATAAGGCCTACCTAGCACTTGTTCAACGAGAATAAAATCAGCCTTTGCTAGCTGCTCTCTAATGAAGGTGCTACTAATTCGATGCCCATTACGCTCGTAGGCCGCGGTTTCTACTACTTCAAAACCAAACTGCTTACCCGCTTCACTAAGTAAAGCAAAATTTCCCTTGCGCTGGTGACCGAAGCGAAAATCGTTACCGACGATAAAACTCTTTACTCCCAGCCCCCCAACCAATATATCCGCGATGTAGTCCTCGGCGCTCAACTCACTGAGCTGTCGATCAAATTTCAGCTGAAATACAAAGTCGATCCCGAAGCTTTCCAGTAGCTCTAACTTCTCCTGTAGGATCGTCAATCTCGCCGGGCAACTATCAGCATCCCTTGCAAAAAACTCTTCAGGATGAGGCTCGACCAGTATAACCAGGGATGGTAGAGCGAACTGCTCGGCTTTCTGCTTTAGCTGATCCAGTATTAGTTGATGTCCTAGATGCACACCATCGAATTTACCGATAGTGGCAACGCAGCTTTCCTGCAGCGCAGAGAAGCGATTCATTTTTTCGAAGATAATCATTGCAAGGAAGTCTCTGAGACTACGGCTGGGAAAGCGCGGAATTATACTCTTTTATAGCGACATCAGCCAGAAACTGGCTTGAAACCCAAGCCTTTGTAGCTCGCTGAGGTGGTGGGGCCTGCACTAGGGCGCCGAAGCAGGTTTTGCTGACAATTTATCCTGTTTCAAACCCGCCAAGCTCTTCTTGAACAAGACTGTCGCCAGCACCAGAAGAAGAATGATAAGCACACCTTGCCCAACCAACGTATTGACCACGGAAATTGTTTCAGGCCTAGTCGAGATAAAGATGAGATTAATCATCGTGGCCAAAGCTACTAGGGACACCAGTGCGGAAGTAATGAGTTGAATCACTGCTACTAATTTATTCATATTTAGGCACTATCCTGCAATTTATGAAACGACATGAAATGCTCTGAGCCATCGGCACCAAGAAATCGGCGAAGAGTCTTCGCGTCTGTCTTGCGAGCATCTACTATAATGAGCCCCTCGAGGGAGTCACTAAAATTCGGGTGTATGTTAAAGCAGGCAAGCTTACCATTTACCGAGAGGTAATGGCGCAGAAGTACCGGAACTGCCTTGCCTGGATCACAGCGCCCTATCAACTTGCTTAGCATTTTTATATTCGACAACTCCGCCAGCATTTCGCTAGTCCATACTCGATTCATGATTTTATGCGGCGTTATTGGCTTGATTAGCTGATCGAATTCATTTGCCTTGAAATTCGTCATCATAGTGTCTGCGATAAGAGCGCGAGCAAGGTCGCTGTATTCTCTCGATATACTCACCGAACCGAACAAAGTGTGATACCTGGGGTTTTCTACCAAAATTTTACCTATGCCCCGCCAGAGCAAGTTAAGCGACACCGGCTTCTTCTGATAGTCTGGATGGATAAAACTTCGCCCCATCTCTATTGCAGGGCCAAGTCTATTGGTGAAGGCCTCATCGTATTTATAGAGCGAACGACTGTACAGCCCCTTCACGCCATGTTTGGCCACGATCTCATCCACAAGACCGACCCGATAGGCGCCGGCGATTCTAAGAGCTGCCTTATCCCAGAGAAACAGATGCAGATAGTGCGGGTCGAACTCGTCGGAGTCCTTCGACAGACCTGTGCCCTCGCCCACGGACCGAAATGTCACCTCACGCGCGATCGCAATTTGCTCCATGATGGGGCCAAGCCTGTCGTAAGGTGCGCAATAGACATCAAGCTCTTCATGCTCGATCAGTCTACATTCTTCGAGGCCGGTAATAGCGGAGAACAATTCTGCGCTGCCGCTTACCGGGCTAGAATCGACTAACGATTGGTCTTTCGTCCTCAGCAGCGTTTTCGGTTCTCGTACCAAGGCATCGGTACTCACTCGCAGGTAATCGGTAATCGCCCTCGGGCTCTGCAGGAGCCTAAGCTCCGCCGCCAGAATCGGCCGGCCGAATCGCAGCTCTAGTTTAAAGCCTTGTTTGTTTGCCAACTGACGAGGCAACAGAGCAGTTCGAAGCCTGGGATGAATCATACCAGCGGCATAGAACAGTCGACTGTTAGTGCCTCGGACATGAACGGGCAGACAAGTTGCTTGATAGCGCTTCAATAGCTGCCCTGCTAGTCGATTCCAGGCGCGATCCTGAATTCGGCGATGGCCGCGCTCATAGGTGGACACCATACCAGCTGGAAAAATCAATACAGCACCGTCATTTTTAAGATGCTTATGAACTTGCTTAATACTGGACACATTACCAGCCGCCGCATCACTTGACAGAACATCTACGCCGATAAAAATATCGGCAAGCTCTGGAATCCTGCGCAATAATTCGTTGGTCAATACCTTTAGGTCCGGCCGGATATCCCCTATCACCTTGGCTATCGCCACCCCCTCGAGACCACCTAGCGGATGATTCGCGACGATAAGGACGGGGCCGGTACGGGGTATTTCTTCAAGATTCGAGGCGTTGACAAGGTTCAGAGTAACGCCGAGGGCTTCCAGGGTGTACTGCAGAAACTCATGCGGCGTGCATCCAGCCGGCCGCCTATCATATATCTGTGCCAGACGATCGAGTCCGAGTACCTTCTCGGTAACAGCGGACAAAATTCGTGGCTTAAAAGGTAAGCGGCAGGGATTAATCATTTGGCGGATATTGCTTCACTAAATTATTCTCAAAGCGCCAGGCGCGATATAGAGCCATCAATCCCGGAGGCCTGACGCCCCTTTTGCGACTTATGCTACCCAGTTTAAACAGCGTATGATATTGCTGCAACAAGGTATTAATCGCCGTGATTAGCCCCGCATTTCTATCCCATATATTAATCGATTCGGAGCTTGCCCCATTGATCTCGATTATATTGAATTCCAACCCAGCACTGAGGCATTCTATGTTTTTGAACTTTACATCTAGGCGTCCATAGTAGAATCCCGGAATATCCTCAAATATTTTATCGAGGGATTGTGATAGCTTCTGGCTTATCAATTCCCCAGCATCTCGAAAAATTGCCCCGCGGCTATGACTCGCCGCAAATACAAGCCTGTAGGGCTCGCCCCTGGGGATGACATCGTGCCAGCGGGCCACATGCCGACTTCGATACAGGTGCAGTAACTCGCCTGCCCGCGCGTCCGCTGCGACCAACTCTCCGAGTTGTCTCTCGCCATCGCCCACGACAAAGGGCGTGTATTTTAGCGTAAGCGACGTGACCTCTCCTGTAGCCTTCTCTGGATCGCGAACATAGAACACACCGGCTTCTGCATCCCATTGACTCAACTTCTGGAATTGAATACAGCCACCTGCAGGAAACCCCTGCAAATAGTCGGCGAGCTCGGCATCATCCTTGAGTAGCCGGACTCCTACGCCACGACAACCCATATTCGGTTTCCCAACCAAGGGGTATTCCAATCCCGCCGCCGTTAATGCTTGTTTCGCCATTTGGCACTGCCGCTGGAGAGACTGATCCTCAACCTCGACTAGTATCCAGGGCAGAATCCACTGGCGTGCATAGTCTCCAGCCAGATCGAATACCGCCGACTTGGATACTCCGACCATGCCCGACAGCGGAACTCCTGGATTCGCAATCAGAGGCAGGCTCAAACTCCGGTAGCGTGCTGCTAGGAGCAACCATTGAATAGCTACCGGCACGTACATCAACCAAATCGGCCAAAATTCGAAGAATGAGGTAGTACGCCCCGAGTTGTCGAGCGCGGGCATACCTCGAGGTACGTAGCTGTCAGAATCTGTACTGGATTTTTGCAAAATCTGTAGAAATTTCCTTCAATCAATGGGCAGCAGACCGGTTCGATCCAATTTTGTTCCGACTTCTATGCACCCGTATTGCTATGGGGCTGCTTAGAAAACAGCGCGATTATCGCATCCGTGCAAGAAAGCCTCAATCAGACAGACCTGATATCCGCAATGTCGGACGGCGAAGCTTTACAGAACTAGACGAGCTTTCTGCCGATAACTAATACACTAGCGAAGCTCAGGATGCCGCTGTTACTATCTATTCTGCAACGCACAGGGAAAATCTACAGCATGCTCGGAAAAATACTGTTAACTCTTACGGTGATGATTATCGCCTTCTTCTTTGTGCGCCAGCGCGACATGAAGGGAAAGAGTAGCCCTTCCCGAAACACATTGCCCTCGAAAAAAGCTCAGGACAAGGCGGTCGAGCAAGAAAATCATACTCTGTCTGCCGACCTCCGCCTCGGTGCTTATATGTTCCTCGCTCTTGTTATCGGTCTAGGTGCTACGCTGTATTATTTCCAATGGCAGGACGATCATTCTATTCTAACGGTGCGACTTCACAGCGACGGTCAGACTGAAGCTATTGTGTATCAAGTCTATAAATTTCAAATGGCTGAACGCTCCTTCACAACCCTAGATGGTATCCTCGTCACGGTGGCGAGCAGCGAGCGCATGGAAGTCGAAGGCCTATAACAATCGAGTAAGGAAAACAACATCAAGGACAAACCCAACAAGGCGATAACCGGGGGTGGCTTCAAAGCCATGCAGTACGTCCTGTCTTGCGCCCAGAAAGTTGGCACCCGCAAGTTAGCCAGCGCCGTTCAGTCAAAGAATACCTGCAAGGCCTGCGCCTTCGGTACCGGGGGTCAACGGGGCGGCCTGCACAATGAATACAGTAGTCGCATAGAGATCTGTAATAAGAATATCCAAGCACAAATGAGCGATATTCGAGACCCGATACCGCCACAGATATTCGAGCAGAACAGCATCAGTGAACTGCGTGAACTTAGCGCCAAGCAACTCGAAGACCTAGGCCGCTTATCACTTCCACTCTACAAATCGGCGCACTGCGATAATTACGAAGCGGTAAGTTATGATCGGGCCTTTGAGCTCATCGCCAAACGACTGCTCTCTAGCGATCCCCTGCGCAGTTTTTTCTATGCCTCGGGCAGATCATCAAACGAAGCCGCCTTTATTCTGCAACTATTTTCACGCCTATACGGTTGCAACCATATCAATAACTGCTCCTATTATTGCCATCAGGCTTCGGGAGTCGGCCTGGGCCAAAGTATCGGTAGCGGAACCTCAACCATACAATATGGCGATTTGCACAAGGCGGACCTGATATTTGTATTTGGAGCAAACCCCGCTTCTAACCATCCGCGCTTCGTCAAAGTACTGCTCGAATGCCGACAACGCGGCGGCGCGGTCGTCGTAGTAAACCCAGCGCGCGAGGCTGGCCTGGTGCGTTTCGCGTCGCCTAGCAACTTTAAATCTATGATTACTGGGGGCGGAGAGGTTGCCTCGCACTATATACAACCCCATGTGGGTGGCGATGTTGCTCTAATTAGCGGCATGGCGAAACACCTAATCGAAAGCGACCTAGTGGATCAAAAGTATATCGACTCCTATTGCGAGAAATTCGACAGCTACTCGCAATTTGTAACACAGCTAAGCTGGACCGATATCCAGAGCGAATGCGGACTGGAACAATCACAGATTGAGTCACTTGCTGATCTGTATGCACAAAGTGAAAGAACAGTCTTCTCTTGGGGCATGGGACTTACCCATCATCACAATGGCACTGACAACATCGAAGCCATCGCTAGCCTCGCCCTGCTGCGCGGCATGATCGGTGGCCAAGGCAAAGGTCTGCTGCCACTGCGTGGACATAGTAATGTGCAGGGCATTGGTTCTATGGGTGTCACGCCTGCTCTGAAAGCAGAGGTTTTTTCCGCTATCGAGAAAGAATTTAAAGTGGAACTGCCAAAGTACCAAGGCATGGATACCTTAGCCTGCATTCAGGCAGCTGCTAGAGGAGAAATTGATTTCGCATTCTTGTTGGGGGGTAATCTGTTCGCAGCCAATCCGGACACGAATTTTTCCCAGAAGGCTCTAAACCAGATTCCCTTCAAGGTAATGATCAACTCCACACTGAATCAGACTCACCTCAATGGAGTCGAGGGTGAGAATCTAATCTTGCCTATTCGAGTGCGCGACGAAGAAACACAGGCGACGACTCAGGAATCCATGTTTAACTACTTGCGGATGAGTGACGGTGGCTTCGATAGAATCGAGGCACTGCAGTCCGAAGTCGATATAATTAGCTCTATCGCGGCAGCGGTAATAGACCAAGGCACCTTAGACTTTCGAGAATTCAAGCGCCATGATTCTATTCGCAAAGCTATCGCCAAACTGATACCAGGGTTTGCAGCACTCGCCGATATTGATGAGACTAAAGCGGAGTTCCATATCGAAGGGCGTTACTTGGCTAAGCCGCACTTCGCTACAAAATCTGGCAAGGCCAACTTCTGTATACCCTCGCAAACTTCTTGGAACACCAAAACGAACCAGGCTACGCAGAATACCAACCATTTCACCCTCACCTCGGTGCGCAGCGAAGGTCAATTCAACACCATTATCTATAGCGAAGAGGATGTGTATCGCAGGCAGTCACATAGACAGCTGCTGTTTATTAACGCAGAAGATCTAGAGAAACTCGGATTGAAAGATCAGGATAAGGTTGACGTGAGCAATGCAACTGGCACTATGCGCAACCTAAGCATAGCGCTGTATGATATAAAACCTGGCAATGTAATGTGTTACTTCCCGGAGGCGAACATCCTTGTGCCGCAATCTGTCGACCAGCGGAGCCGAACCCCCTCATTTAAATCAATTTCTGTTTCGATCAAGAAAGCTGCGGGCCAAGTAGCGTCATAACAATCCTGCGGGAACTAGCTAGCGTCACGATCTTGGCAGCTATCAAAGGCATGTAGCACGAACTCGATCATACTGTCGAAGTCGCCATCCACATTGATCATTACCAATTCACTGTTTTCCAGAACGAACACTGACACCGCATCTAGGGAATTACGCGCCAGATCCATGCCTACTAATACCCAGACCTGTTCTCACTCTTCACGCACCTTGACGAGCGTTTCCCAATGTAGATTCTTTCCTCTCGAGCTCAGCGTATCCGAGAAATCAATCTCGTTGAAATCTATTTTCTGCCAGTGCTGCCACAGTTTAATAAACACTTCCTGCGTCACGTCTTCGGCATTTTCTCTAGCGCGCAGGCTATAGTGGGCAAAGGATAAAACCCTGTGCCGGTGCTGATCTATGGCCTGTAGATAAAGTACTCGCATTTGTTGTTAAAGAGGCAATGTGTGAAAAAAAGTTACAGCAGAGTAATCAGGGCTGTCTAGGAAGTCCTCTTTGAAAAAAATCAACGGCTTAAATGGTTATCCTATCTCATCTGCCTGCGCTGAAAAGGCAATGATTGCTATACTCAATGCCTGTAAAATTTCCCTAAAATGGCTACGACATGACTCTGCGGCGGCTAACTTTAGTCACTCTTCTGCTTCTCCTGCCCCACGGCATGCTTGCCGCGGCGGAGCAAACAGTGCAATTGCAGGATGGGGCCTCCGTCAAACTGTTCTTCTTCGAGCCCCATGATGTGCCACT
>CALSUH010000024.1 GCA_943789485.1 uncultured Pseudomonadales bacterium | reverse complement strand
GCAAATACCTTATGTCAGAGCTCATCAAAATTGGCGGCATTCAGCCACTAATGAAGCGCATGCTAGACGCTGGCATGCTGGATGGAAGTTGCCTGACAGTAACAGGCAAGACAATGGCAGAGAATCTTGCAGCCGTAGAGCCTTATCCGGAGGGCCAAGACATTATTCGACCCTTCGAAAATCCTATTAAGAAAGACAGCCATCTTGTTATATTAAAAGGAAATTTAGCGCCTACTGGAGCAGTTGCAAAAATTACCGGCAAGGAAGGACTAAGCTTCACTGGCAGCGCTCGGGTCTTCGAGTCGGAGGAAGAATGCCTCGAGGGCGTCCTAGACGGCACCGTAATCAAAGGTGATGTACTCGTTATTCGCTATGAAGGACCAAAGGGCGCGCCAGGCATGCGCGAGATGCTAAGCCCAACTTCAGCCATTATGGGCAAAGGCCTGGGCGAAGATATCGCTCTGATTACAGATGGCCGATTCTCCGGCGGCAGCCACGGCTTTGTTGTGGGCCACGTTACCCCAGAGGCAACAGAGGGCGGACCGATCGCTATTGTCCAGACTGGCGACAGAATCTCTATCGATGCTGAAACCAACGAAGTTAAAATAGAGCTTAGCGACGAAGAGATTGCCGCGAGGCTTGCGAAGTGGCAGAAACCGACTGCTCGCTATACTCGGGGAGTGCTGGCGAAGTTTGCAGCTTCAGTTTCCTCGGCTTCGGAAGGAGCGGTAACGGATAAATATCTTTAGCGGATAACCCCTAATTATTAATAAGAACAGTCAAGATCTTAACTTGCCCGATTTTTAACTAGGACTGGCACCCTCCTGGACGGCAGCTTCTTGCAATCGGGCGCTATTTGCGCGCTGAGGACAATCCCTAGATTCCCGCAGAAAATATAAACCGTGCACACCCTCGGCATCGCCGTGGTAATGGTTGCCTTGGCATGTTCATCACACGTGTTGCCTCACACGGAGTAAACCCAGCAATTAACTGCACTTTTGCAGCGAGCAAAAAAAGAAATGAGTTCTAAGCTTGGTTTTGAGTGAGCCCCTGCCCTATACGAGAACACGAACCTCAGCTATTTTGGTTTGCAGCAGGTGCTCTGTTCTTTAGTTAACAAGTCAACCAACTAGCAGTCATCGAAGTTGCTTATTCTTTGATGACTGCCTTGGGTATCGTCTGCGTCCCACGCAGTGTTTTATCGATGTTATTTTCACGAAAAATTAGAGCTAGGAAATCACCACCGCCTCTATCTTATGATCGAAGCTTTAGTCCCTTCTTGTCTGCGACGCAAAGACCCGTTTAGCATCGTGTTATTGGATATCGGGAATACTAAGCAGTTTAATGATGTATTTGCTTAGAACACCGCTGAAGAACTCAGCGCGTACAGCCATCCACCAGCGTAGAATATACGCAAGCCCTTATTGACCGTGTTCGCAGCACGACCAGCGAGAAAAACCAGCTTCAGTGGCGGCATCGCCGTGTATTTAGGATAATTATCTTTTCAGCAATCGATAGAAAATACTCGTCAATGCCTGTACGCCGCTAAGAGCGAAGGAAGGGATCGCTTCGTACTCACCGAATCCTGACACGCCCTTCTTCTTAGCTACTATCTAGGGTGTAATAGTGAGGATAGTGTCGCGCTTCCGCCCTTTCCGATATAGAATTCCCCTTATAGCGAACAAAGCGAAACCCCCTCCTCGATTAGCAGCTGCTGGATGGGTTTTCAGCCTCCTCTGTGAACAACAAATTCAATTCAGACCCAGGATTACGACATGATATTTTCCCTCTCCGTCGACAAGCGCTTCATTATTCGTCTTTTGACTGTGCTCGCGTCTCTAGCCTTTTTAAGCGCTTGCAGCAAAGACAGCGGACCACAAACATCAATGCCAGTCGCCGCCAACGAAGCAGTGACAGATCCTCGATCCTCGTTGGCGACAGCTCCAATCATCGTGGAAAATAACTTTGAGTATGCGGCAGGGCGTTTTGCAGATATTCGCATGTTGCGCTATCGGGTTCCTGGTTTTGAGAATTTAAGCGAGCAGCAGAAAGAACTCCTCTACTACCTATCTCAGGCCGCGCTCTCCGGTCGCGATATCATGTACGACCAGAACTATAAACATAATCTTCGAATTCGACGCACTCTCGAAGAAGTATTGAAGAATTACCCTGGAGATAGAGACACGGAAAGCTTTGGCCACCTCACAACCTATGCCAAGCAGGTCTGGTTTGCGAACGGCATTCACCACCACTACTCAGGTCTAAAATTTACGCCACTCTTTGACGAGGAGTACTTCAACGAAGTTATCAGTACTGCCTCACCCGAATCTAATTTTCCACTGCGCGATGGTCAAAGTGTAGAACAACTAATCGCTGAACTGACACCGATACTCTTCGATAAAAATCTAGACCCGAAGAAGGTAAACACTGCCGACGGCGTAGACAAAGTGGCAACATCCGCAGTGAACTTCTACGAAGGTGTTACTGAGAAAGAGGTTATCGAATTTTATGCGCTACAGTCGGAAAACGATGACTCGACTCCCATCTCTCATGGACTCAATTCAAAATTAGTAAAAGTCGATGGTGAAATCGCTGAACGTGTCTGGCGCGTCGGCGGAATGTACAGCGAGGCACTAGAGCAGGTTGTCTATTGGTTAGAGCGCGCTATTGAAGTTGCTGAGAATGATAAACAACGAACAACATTTGAATTGCTAGTAAAGTATTACCGTTCTGGCGATCTCGAAGATTTCGACGCCTACAATATCGCATGGGTCGCAGACACCGATTCTGCGATTGATGTAATCAACGGCTTTATCGAGGTCTATAACGACCCGCTAGGCTATCGAGGCTCTTTCGAATCGGTGGTATCTTTTCGTGATGCAGATGCAACTCTGAGAATTTCTGCAATTGGCGAGCGCGCGCAATGGTTTGAGGACAATTCTCCTATTCAGAATAACCACAAGAAAGCAGACGTGACTGGTATCGATGGCAAGGTCATCACAGTCGTTATGGAATCTGGCGATTCATCACCCGCAACCCCGATTGGCATCAATCTACCGAATTCCAGCTGGATTCGCGCAGAGCATGGCTCGAAATCCGTGAGCCTTGGCAATATTGTAAGCGCATATAACTCCTCGCCCAGTAGGACACTTGAAGAGTTCGCATTTACCGACGAAGAAATTCTGCGTAACCGGATGCACTCAGAGCAAGCTGGTGATTTACACACAGACATGCACGAGGTCATCGGCCATGCATCCGGACAAATCAACGCAGGTGTCGGCACGACACGAGAGACGCTGCGTCAATACGCTAGCACTCTGGAAGAGGCGCGCGCCGACCTAGTCGCGCTGTACTACATTTTGGATCCCATGCTAATCGAGATCGGCGTAATGGATAGCCTTGATGTTGGGCGCTCAGAGTACGATTCCTATATCCGTGGTGGCGCCATGTTGCAACTTTATCGACTGCAGCCAGGCGAACTTGTCGAAGAGGCCCACATGCGAAATCGCCAACTCGTAGCACTTTGGTCCTATGAGCAAGGCTTAGAAGAAAACGTCATCGAGCGCGTGACTCGAGATGGAAAGACTTTTTTCGTTGTAAATGATTATGAGAAACTGCGCGAAATATTCGGCAGATTGCTGCGAGAAATTCAGCGCATTAAGTCCGAAGGCGATTTCGAAGCAGCTAGAGATCTCGTAGAAAATTACGGCACACAGGTGGACGAACAACTACACGCCGAAGTATTGCAGCGCTATGCGACTTTGGACGTTGCCCCGTACTCCGGATTTTTAAATCCTCGAATAGCTGCCGATGATGAAAACGGCGTGGTTAGCAACGTACGAGTTGAGTACCCGGATGACTTTATGTCTCAGATGCTCGAGTATGCCGCGAATTACTCATTCTTGCCGAACGATAACTAACCCGTAGCGCACCATAAATGAACCTAGAAAAACTAAAGCGAGCCGAAGAATATTTCCTAACTCGCTACCCGAGCGGATTTTCTCACCCTGAGATGGTGGCAATCGGCAAAAAGCATAGAATGGATAAAATGATTTCGCTTAGCGCGGAGCTGTTCGCGAAGAAAAATTTCAGGGATCCGCCAGAAATTATCGAGAGCATGATAAAGGTTGTATCTCGTTCTTCAATGGTTTCAATTTTCGAGAAACCAAAGTTTCGCGATTTCGGAAGGTCTCTAGAACCTAAACAAAAGAATGCCCTAGCTAGCGGATTAAAAGAACAGCTATATGGCGATGGCGAGAAAGGCTTCGATAAAATTTTAGCCATCATGTTAAGCGGAAAAATGGCCAAGTGGTCACTTATTAGTATCTGCCCTGTCTACTTCCGTCCACAGGATGAAGTCTTCGTTAAACCAACAACCGCCAAGAAGGCCATAGCGCATTTTGAAATACAGAACCTTCACTATCGGCCACAACCTTCATGGGAATTCTATGAGGATTTTCGCGCAGTGATTAATGAAATGAAGACGAAAGTTGATCCATCGCTATCACCAAATAGCGCGGCGTTTACCGGATTTCTTATGATGAGCATGGCAGCCATCGAAGAAGCTGAATTTTAAGATAACATTAGACTGCTGAGTTAATTGTGCTAGAACTAAGACCAAACTGCGAGCATTGCGACAAAGATCTACCACCGGCATCAACACAGGCGCATATTTGCACCTACGAATGCACGTTCTGTAGCCATTGCGTGAAGAATGTACTTTATAATGTCTGCCCCAACTGTGGTGGCGGATTCAGCAAACGCCCTATCCGACCGCGAACTGAAAGAAGACCTGGCTTGAATCTGGAGCATCAACCCAGCTCTAGAAAACGTGTACACACTAAGTATTCTGAAGAAGAAATAGCTCAGTTCGCCGGCGCCACGAAATCGATTCGTGCCGAAGATCGTTAATTAGAAACCCCAAAGGCACAACAGCATGAAACTACTAGTTCGAAATATGGCACGCAGCACCAGCGAGGCAGATCTAAAAGCTCTGTTCGAGTCTTTTGGCACGGTTCAATCCTGTTCACTCGTGCTGGATCCGAAATCAGGCGGCTCTAAGGGCTTCGCCTTTATTGAAATGCCCAAGGCTGGCGAATCCAAAGCGGCGGTCAAGAATTTAAATGGAAAAGATGTCGACGGACACAGGATCAGGGTCAAAAAAGCCGAAAAGGCCGTGAGATAATAAAGGCCCAGTATCCATGGCACAGCACATGTGTTGGTTTTCTAAATCAATCTGATCCTTTTAGAAGCTCTTTCAGTGCAATTCCATCGGCCCTGCAGTCAATGCTCCCTTCTCGTTCATTTACTCACTGGCGCTCTCAGGGCTAACAGCACTCCAGTCTTAACAGCTATCCGCTCTCTCTTTGCCGCCTCAAAAAATCATACAGTTGGCGATGTTCCCCACTAAAACCCTCAATTGGGAATTCAGCAACACCTGTCGCTAGAAGTCGCTTAATGTATTCAACAGCATCGATGACAAATTTAGAATAGCCATTGCTTGAGATGAAAGTTTGTTGGCTAGGAAAAAATGCCTTTAAACATAAAGAAGAACACTATGGAAATTGCTGCTCCGACGGGCAGCGTAACCACCCATGACAGAAAGATTCTACCAACGACATTGAGATTAAGCGCCCCGATGCCACGAGCTAGGCCCACGCCCAATACGGCCCCGACCAGGGTGTGAGTTGTCGATACAGGAATTCCTGTGCCAGAGGCTACCACCACGGTAGTCGCAGCAGCCAATTCTGCGGCAAAGCCACGACTGGGCGTAAGTTCAGTAATATTTCTACCGATAGTCGCTATCACCTTATAGCCCCACATCGCTAGACCCGTAACTATGCCACTACCGCCTAAGATTAGAATCCAGAACGGCAGGCCAGATTGCTCTGCAAATACGCCCCCACTTTGTACTACACCGTTCACAGCGGCCAACGGCCCGATAGCATTTGCAACGTCATTCGAGCCATGTGCGAACGCCATCGAACAGGCAGTAAATATCATCAGCACACCAAATACTTTTTCGACACTACCGAAATGAAAGCTTTCATCTTGCGCTGCAACTTCTTTAATGCCGCGAAGCAGAAAAATACCGATGACCATAGCAAAGGCTCCAACTCCTACCGCCATCAGCAAAGACTGACCAAAGCTAAAATCCAATCCTACATAGCGCAGTCCCTTTACCAAGGTAACCATCGCAATCATGAACCCCACTATGAAAATATAGTAAGGAACGTATTTTTTAGCATTAGCGAAAGGGTCATCGGTATCGAGGACAAGTTTCTGCACGCTGCGAAATATATAGAAAGCGATGATGCCGGAACACAGAGGAGAAACAACCCAACTCGCCACGATGGTCCAAACCTTGCTCCACACAACTGCATCCACCGAGATTCCGACAACCGCGAAACCCACGATTGCACCGATAATCGAATGCGTTGTAGAAACGGGCCAGCCATAGTGAGAGGCAATCAATAGCCAGGTGCCCGCCGCTAAGAGTGAGGACAGCATGCCGTAAATCAGTAGCTCGGGCGAATCCGTAAACCCAGCTTTATCTATATCTATGATGCCGCTACGAATCGTAGAGGTCACTTCTCCGCCCGCCAAGTAGGCGCCGGCAAATTCAAATATCATGGCGATGAATATTGCCTGTTTGATCGTGATGGCACCGGCACCAACTGAGGTCCCCATCGCATTGGCTACGTCATTCGCACCTACACCCCAGGCCATAAAAAAACCGAACACACAGGCCATGATCAAAAATATAGTACCGTATTGAGAAATTATGTCAGTCATGTATCACCCAGTTTATGAAGCTTTACTTCTTTTTATCGCGCAATCAACAACAGTAAACGAGCGCCAACACTTTCTGAAATATCTGCCAGATCTCCGATCTGATCGATAATCTTGTAGAGAAACATTACGTGCACCGGAGGCAGAGACTCCTCCAGCCCATACAACTTTGCTCGAAGCTTGACCTGACTTACATCAGTTTGGTGTTCAAGCTCATCTAGCTCACTAATCAATCCCTCAACAAGATCGACCTCTTTCCCACGAAATCCTCTCTCGAGCAGCTCGTCCAGCTCGTTGATAACTTTGAGAGCTTGTTTCGAGGCCAGCAGACTTTCTTTGTAATAGTCCCGTACCTCTTCCACCAGACTCTCTGGTATTTCCATACGCCTGCCTAGCATTAGCCCAGCTATATCTTTCGCCCGATTAGCCAATTTGTCTTGAGTATGCAGCAGCTCTAACAAATCTGTTCTGGATACTGGAAGAAATAAGCTCTTAGGAAGGTTCGTGCGCACATCGCTTTTAAGATCGTCAGCACTATTTTCCTGATTACGGATTTCTTGCTGTGCGACAAGGGCTGCGTCCCAGTCTTTAACAAAGCTCGCTTCAAGGAAGTCGCCCAACAACTCAACGCAATGGTGAGCTATCGCCATATGTTCCTGAATAGGCCCGATCGGAGAGCGCCCAAACAGAGCACTAAGTGTAGATGGCATGATTATGACCCCATAATTTTTAACGGAGTATAGTTTTACTCTTTGGTGAAGACTACTTTTTTATCCTATTATTGTAATAATATTTGGCTGGCTTTCTCCAGCTGTTGTAACGTAGAAATTACAATCAGCAGAGTTACGCACGAAGGAATAGCAATTGCGAAGTAAAAGCGTGGTGTTACACTACTGGTTCTCACCAAAACAACAATAATGAGGAGTGGGCATGGGCAATCTCACGACGCGATTGGGGCGCTTGGCGAATGTGGCACTTAGCGGCCTGTTTTTAGCCACAAGCGGCAGCCTTGCAGAAGATGCAGGCAATCTCTACAACACGAATTTTGATATCAATGCTGGGCTTAGGTATTTCGAACGGCAGTGCTCGCGCTGTCACGGCATCGATGCGAAGGGCAACGATGAGACAGGTGCGCCAGATCTTACCGGCCGATTGACCCGCGCCAGTTCCGAAGTAGGCATATTTAACATTATCCGTACCGGCATTTCCGGAACCGCCATGCTTCCTGTCGCATCTGACCTACCTGACGCTCAGGTTTGGCAGCTCGTCGCCTATATAGGCTCTCTAAGCACCGACCCTGCAAACATCGACCTGTCCGGTTCGGTCACCAACGGCGCCAACTTGTTCACTAACAAGGGGGACTGCAGCAGCTGCCACATGATCGACGGCCATGGTGGCAGACAAGGGCCCGACCTTTCTAGAGTGGGCGAGAGACGCAGCCCAGAAGAATTACTTAGCGATATGCTCAATCCTCATGCGGATGTTGCCCCGCGCTGGTGGACAATACGCGTGACCGACAAGAACGGCCTCGTCAGAGAGGGGCTGCGCATGAACGAAGACAGCTTCTCTGTCCGAATTATCGATGACGATGCGAACCTTTGGTCTTATCCGAAGAATCAGATTGCATCCCTTGAACGGGTCGAAGCGTCGACCATGCCCAGCTATACACAAACGTTGTCCGACAGTGAAGTCGATGACCTTGTGGCCTATCTATTTTCTCTACGAAAGGAGAACTAAGCATGAACAGATTCCCCCTATTGCTAACCGCCATTTTTCTAGCACTGCCTCTTCAGGCGCAGGAAGATGAGTTTCAAACCGTTATCACGCCTTCATTTAGCCCGGTCACTTGGGAGCGCCTTGTCAATGCCGAGGATGAACCTGAGAATTGGATGATGTACTCCGGCACTTTGGACAGTCAGCGCTACAGCCGGCTCGATCAGATAAACACTGGCAATGTGACAGAATTAGAAATGAAGTGGTCATACCAGATACCTGTGATCGACCGTGCGGAAACAGTACCTACTGTCGTAGACGGCATAATGTTCATCACTGAGGCGCCTAGCAATCTGACAGCGGTTGACGCGCGGACGGGTCGAGTATATTGGCGTTACGACCATGAACTACCAGAAGACCTGCGTATTTGCTGTGGAAGAAATAATCGTGGCGTGGCCATACTCGGTGAAACACTTTTCATGAGCACTCTGGACGCTCACCTCGTTGCCATCGATGCCCGCACGGGAAATGTTCTCTGGGACGTCGAGGTAGCGGATTACGAAGCCGGCTACAGCAAGACTGCGGCGCCCTTAATCGTTAAAGATAAAGTTGTCACTGGCATCGCTGGCGGCGAGTTCGGCATACGCGGCTTCATCGACGCCTATGACCCGGTAACCGGCGAACTCGAATGGCGGACCTATGCGATTCCTGGTCCCGGCGAGCCTGGCAACGATAGCTGGTCCGGTGACTCTTGGAAAACTGGAGGCGCCGCCACCTGGATCACCGGTTCCTACGATCCAGACCTGAATCTCATCTACTGGGGCACGGGTAATCCTGGCCCAGATTGGAATGGCGATGTTCGCCTCGGTGACAACCTCTATTCCGATTCAGCTTTGGCCCTCAATGGCGATACAGGCGAGATCGCATGGCACTTTCAATTCACTCCTCATGATGTCCATGACTACGACTCGATTCAGGTGCCGATTCTTGCCGACATCGAATACCAAGGTAGCACGCGCAAGGTCATGATGTGGGCCAACCGCAATGCCTTCTTCTACACCATCGATCGCGAGACCGGAGAATTTTTGGAAGGAGAGGCGTATGCGTCACAGACATGGGCACAGGGTCTAGACCCAAATGGCCGCCCCATTCGTGTGCCTGGTATGGCCCCTACTTATGAGGGTATTTTAGTCTCCCCCCCCTATCGTAGGCGCAACTAACTGGTACTCGCCCGGCTATAGCCAGCAAACAGGCTTGTTCTATGTCACCTCTTTCGATGGCGAACAAGAATTCTTCAAGCGTGACGAGGACTATGAAGAAGGCGAACGATTCACCGGTGGCGGCGGACGCTATAATCAGCCGATGGATGCATTCCATAGCTCTATTAGAGCAATCAATCCTGCTACTGCGGAAATCGAATGGGAATTCCCGATCATGCCCCGCTCTTCTGCAGGTATAACCACAACCGCTGGAGGTATCGTATTTACCGGTAGCGCAGATGGTTATTTCTTTGCGCTGGATGCGGCCAGTGGCGAAGAACTCTGGCATATCTCCCTAGGTGCACGAGTACATGCCGCACCTATGACATTTGCTATAGACGGACAACAATTCGTAACCATTGCATCAGGCAACGTGGTGTATACCTTCGGCCTCAAAGACAACTAATGTAGAGGCTCTAGCATATGCATACCTTCGCGGATCCAATCAAATACGCCTCTCGCATGGCGCCCACAAAAACGGCAGTTATAGACGGGCTTGAGTCTATCAGCTACGCGGAGCTGCATAGGCGCTGCCGTCTCTTAGCCGGAGCCCTTCAAGAACTGGGATTGGAAAAGGGAGATAGAGTCGCAATCTTAGCCAACAACGGCCAGCGCTATATTGAAACCTACATGGGTGTCCCCGCCGCTGGCTTAGTGGTCGTACCACTCAATACCCGACATGCCGTCACAGAACTAAAATATGCCCTCGAAGACTCGCAGACAAAGGTACTACTTAGTGACCGTGATCCTGGGGAATTAGCTGACTGTGTTGATCATGTCATCATGATTCCAGATGCCTATGACACGATGCTAAATGCGGCGCTGGAAATAGAGCTCGGCATTAATCTTCAGGAAAGCGACCTAGCTGGCCTGTTCTATACAGGAGGCACTACCGGCAAATCCAAGGGCGTGATGCTGAGCCATCGCAATCTCATCGCGAATACGTTCCACTGGCTCGTTTCAGTTCCGAAGAGAGAAGATGACATTATGCTGGTGATGGCGCCGCTTTTCCACGCAGCAGGCTCAGGAGGCGTAATCGCAAACATATGGACACTGGGAACGCAGGTTACCCCTCGCCGTATTCGACCCGAAAACCGCTCTAGATTTGATTGAACAGCACGGTATAACAGATAGCCTTGGGGTTCCAACGATGCTAGCGGCTATCGCAGAGGAGCAACTTATACGTCCTCGAAAGATCGATACTTTAAAGACGCTCGCACATGGCGGTTCTCCGATAGCAACAGAGGTTTTACGCCGTAGTCATAGCGCCTTCCCTGGCGCAGAGCTTGTTGAAGTTTATGGAGCTACAGAGCTATCCCCTCTTTGTACGGTGCTCAACAATGAACAGAACCTGATCAATTCTCCCCTTGCTCGGTCCTGTGGACGACCTACGGTAGGCAACGAAATCGATATACTGGACCCGAGCGGGCATACGCTCCTGCCTGGGGAAATTGGCGAGGTAGTAGTGCGCGGGGCAAATGTCATGCAAGGCTACTGGAACAAGCCTGAGCAGACCGCAGCCGTACTTAAAGATGGCGCTTACTGGACTGGCGATCTCGGCTATATGGATGATCAGGGCTATGTGTTCTTGGTGGACCGAAGCAAAGACATGATCGTGACCGGCGGAGAAAATGTCTACTGCACCGAAGTCGAAGAAGTCCTCTATCAACACCCCGCCGTTCTCGAAGCGGCGGTATTTGGTGTGCCAGATGATAAGTGGGGAGAAGCTGTCTGGGCGGTAATCGTGCCGCGGGAAGGAAACGAAACCGAGTCTGCGCAAATAATCGAGTTCTGTCGCGAACGGATAGCAGGCTACAAGGTTCCGAAGGGGATTGATGTACAACTCGATCCGCTGCCCAAGTCAGGACCAGGAAAAGTTCTTAAAAGAGAACTCAGAGCACCACACTGGGAAGGTCAAGAGCGCTCAGTTAACTAACAATCTAACTAACAGTCACCTTTGCGTCCCTCCCGCGGCTTGCCTAAGCGATTGCGCGTCCAATTAAGTAGCGAAGCAGTCCCGAAGCTATTCACTTCGCTACCGCCTCGGCAACCACCCTGCCAAACATTTCAAGGTGAACAAAGATATTTACTAGCGCCGTAAATAAGCCTAGAAAAATGATACGACCCAAGGTTTAGCCATCTTAGCGAGCCACAGCCCTCTTCTCACTCCAACTGCTGGTGATCAATTCTTTGCCGGCCTAGCGCGACACTCAACTGCCTGCGTCAAGCAAACAATACGGCGCAATCAATTCCTCGCTGATCTGCCACAAGCGTTTTGCATCTTCAGCAGTTGCGAATTTTGCAGTTTCTGCGCGCTTACTCTCGTAGAAATAATGTCCGTCTGCCTCCTTACTAGCCTGATCTTCGGAGCTCGCTAGCCAAACAAAGGTATCTGACCCCTGCCCGATACTTTTCATGAAGGGATACAAGACTAGCCCCAATAGACGCGCTAGCATGCCACCCTTATTCCAAATCGGTGTCCTAACCGCGCCGGGATGAAAAGAACTGACAACCACATTCTTGCCGCGGAGACGATACTGCAATTCTCGCGCCGTCAATAGGTTCATCAGCTTCGAACGACCATAGGCCTTCAAAGTGCTATAGCCTTGTGCGAGACCTAGATCATCAAAATTTAAGGCGCTATTGAAATGTCCGTAAGAACTCGTAAAAACGATTCGTGCTAGGTCGCCACTTGCCGCATTCAGAACTGCCGGCAATAATTTCTTGGTCAGCAAGAAGCTACTCAAATGGTTACTCACGAACGTGGTTTCAAAGCCCTCGTCCGTCACTTGCCTGCTGCCGTTTGCGCCTCCCGCGTTATTGCAGAGCACATCGATCTTAGAAATATCTCTAAGCAATTTATCAGCCATCTCACTTACACTCGCCAATGAGCTGAAATCTGCTAGATAGAGACTAATATTTTCATTTCCCGTGGTCGCAATAATCTCTGCAAGCGCTTCATGCCCGCGTTGTTCGTTTCGGCAGACCAACGCGACATTTGCTCCCAACTCAGCGAAGCGCCGCGCCGAAAAAAGACCAATACCGCTGTTCGCCCCAGTTACTACATAATTTTTCCCGCTCAACGCTGCCTGAGTCATCTAATTTTCTCTATTTATACTTAGTTTAAGATTCTCGAATATTACACTGAAATCAGGCCTTCCTACCCTATTAGGGTTTTGCGGCAATTGATATTCACGGCGACCTCCTGTCATAGGCTCTGATGTGTTTACCGCACCGCTAGTCCTTTTTCCAATAAGCGCAGGCATCCTGTATTATTACGCTAAACTGCGAAGCCATAATCGAGTAGAGCAACAACCTAAGAGCCACACCCTATGAGCAACACCACAATAAGCAGGTTTAAAGTCCCTGAACTCGCCGAACTGCCCGAGGATATTAGGCAACGTATCCTTGCCGTTCAGGAGAAAGCTGGCTTCATTCCGAACATATTTCTCGCTCTTGCCCATAGGCCTGCTGAGTTTCGCGCCTTCTTTAGCTATCACGACGCACTCATGGAAAAGTCAGAAGGCCTAACCAAGGCGGAGCGCGAAATGATCGTGGTGGCAACCTCAGGAATCAACCAATGCACCTACTGTGTCGTTGCGCACGGAGCCATCTTGCGCATTCGTGAGAAGAATCCACTCATCGCGGATCAGCTTGCGACTAACTATCGGAAGGCTGATATAACCGCAAAACAAAGCCTAATGCTGGATTTTGCGGTCAAAGTATCGAGGCAGGCCCACGAAATCGGTGAATCAGATATGCAGACCTTGCGCGAGAATGGGTTCACCATGGAGGAAATCTGGGACATCGGCTCTATCACTGCCCTATTTTCTCTGTCCAATCGTCTCGCCAATATGGCAAACATCAAACCAAACCCCGAGTTCTACAACATGGCCAGGGGTGAAATCGACTAGAAATTCGTAACCAGGTACTAAATTTGCGCAATTAGCCTTACTTTGTGCCCGTGTTTTCTTTCCCTGAGCCCTTGCAGATTGCAACTATCTGCAGCTAAAGGCTGGGTAACTGATGAACAATCTCGAGTTTCCACTGTATTATTTCTTAGTTGTTAGCAGCGATCTTGAACAGGGCCGCCGCTCAATCTGGCCGGTGAGCAGGTAAATATTGGCACAGTCCTGCACCTGCTACGTATTACCTTCATCTGGAGCGACGGTCCATGAAAACACTGTAACTAAATTACTATCTACAAAGACTTCGCGCCCCTTCTCTGAATTATCCATGCCATCATCGAGGCCCAAATCAAAAGCTAGAAAAAGAAGACCCGGTTCAAATTCCCAACAAGCATCGTTCACTTCTTTGAAGTCATTTACCAATAGCAGGTCATAGCCGACGACCCTCGTTACCTCTTCTATGATGTCGGTAATATCTTTGCTGTCATCGACCATTAACGGTTTTCAAAATTGATGACCTATTGAATAACTACCCATGCTGCAGCCTGTCATTTCTTATAAGGTTCCCAATCAGGAAATGCCGAGTATGGATTAGCTCGTCTGATTCAAATTTAACATTCGGTTTTAAAGGGCTATAAAAAATACCTGCTGCACACGAACTCTCTGAGTAGCTGTAGAAATAATCTTAGCGGTATTCGACACTGATCATAATAGTTGAAGAAATGGAAATTCCTGCACCAGGTGGCGTAGAATCATTGTATAAGATTCATAGCTAGTAGATTGCATCGAAATATGAGCTCAGTAGCTCCCTGCGATATTTAGTAACGCTAGCTAACACCCGCTAAGTGGACGGTCTCTTTCGCACTAACATCCTCTGTTCGCCACTCATCACCAATTCTCGATGTTGGTTGTGCACTGAACTCTGCAACACAATTACACCGCTTGTCTTGCCGGGGATCAGTTCACTGATTTCTAGCGCAGGATAAACTGTATCGCCGCAATATACCGGCACCAGAAATTTCGAACTCTGCTCTATTAGCCCTATCAAACTTTCCTCAAGAACGTGTGGCAGCATGCCTGCTCCTGGCGCTGTCTGAATAGCTACTTGGAATCCATGAGCCAACATATGCGGATGACCCTTTCCCCTGCAGTATTCAACATCATAATGTATTGGATGATTGTCTCCCGAAGCGAGTTGAAACGCTGCAAAGTTAGCATCACCCAGTGTCCTCGACGGAATAACGAAACGCTGACCTACACGCATGTCTTCGAAGTAACTCGAATCGGTCAACGTGTGCTGCGCAGGGTCAAAACTCGGATCAATATGTCTCATCTCTAAATTACTCTCCTTTACTCTTAGAAATACTGTATCAATAGCAGCAGGTCTAAGGATAGTTGTTTGGAAACTGTTATCCAATCGAGCAAATAATGATAGGCTCTACGCAGTTAATAATAGGTAGCATTTTATCATGAATTATTTGCGAAACATCAGCGCCCTATGTACCTCAGCCTTATTGTCGCTAGGGCTTGCCTCCGGCAATCTCTTTGCTGACGATTTAAGCGAGAAAGTTCTCTCCTTACGAGAGCGGGCAGTCGTCGAAAACCAAATTCTCGAGGAACGTTTAGACAGTTTAGTGCCACAGTTAATGCAGCGCGAAGGCATAGATGCATGGGTTTTGATTGCCAGAGAATACAATGAGGATCCCGTTCTAAAGACGATGCTGCCAGCAACCTGGCTCAATGCTCGCAGACGAACCGTGTTAATGTTTATCGATCATGGCGACTCGCGCGGAGTAGAGCGTCTCGCCATCGCACGTTACGCCGTAGGCGATATGTTTCCGGGGGTGTGGGATCCGGAGGAACAGCCAGATCAGTACCAACGAATCGCTCAGCTTCTGACCGAGTTTAATCCTAGCAAAATAGCTCTGAACTTTTCCGACACCTATGCGCTCGCCGATGGCCTTACTTATTCTGAACAAAGGGATTTCAGCGCCGCACTTCCTAACGACTTACAGAGCAGGATTGTATCTGCGGAAAACCTGGCCGTAGGTTGGCTGGAAACGCGTACTGTGACTGAGATGGAGGTTTACAAAGATGTAATGACTATTGCGCACGAAATAATAGCCGAAGGCTTTACCGCCGCAGTTATCGAACCCGGCGAGACTACTACTGATGACCTTTCCTGGTGGTACCGTCAGCGAGTGAGCGACCTAGGCTTGGACACTTGGTTTCATACCGGGATCGAATTGATGCGATCAGACGCCTCGCAGTCAGCTATCGGTGACGATCCAGCTAGCAAAAATGTCTTTCATAAAGGAGACCTGATTCACATAGACTTCGGTATCAGTTATCTTAATTTACAAACTGACACGCAACAGAATGCCTATATACTGAAGGATAACGAAGCAACTGTGCCAGACTACCTTGTTAAAGCCTTGCACAAAGGCAATGAACTGCAAGACATTCTTACCGACAACTTTCAGGTCGGCCGTACTGGCAACGAAATACTGCACCGTACCAGAGAGCAAGCGACAAGCGCCGGTATAGGACCCATTATCTATACCCACCCGATTGGGCTGCATGGTCATGCCGCAGGCACCACTATTGGCATGTGGGACAAACAGGAGGGTGTTCCTGGCTCCGGGGACTACCCCATGAATGCCAATACGGCATATTCTATCGAATTAACAGCGCTCGTCGACGTGCCGCAATGGAGTAGTTTTCCGCTACCGGTAAAACTTGAAGAAGACGGGTTTTATGATGGGTTCAAATTCGCCTATATTCAACCTAGACAGACTGAATACCATATTATTCAAGCAGACTGATCAATAACAACAGGACGGCGCTTTGCCACCAGATAGTACATTTACGCTCAGTGATAGAGACCTAGCTTGCAAATCCTGCCGACTTGATGCCAGATCTTATTCCCTGCGTTGGCTTTCTTGATGATGCAATGTATCTAGAAATCATCGTTCGTAAGCTGCGTTCCGACGTCTCAGCCTACGATGAGGATGCGTATTCCCTCTACTCTAACCACTAGACTTTCACAGAATCTCGGCCGTATCGCCTTAACGCCCTGAGCCCTACTCACATCTACTGCACAAAGCCCGCGGCCAAACCTGTTCGATCCAACACCTTCCCATTCAAAAAGACCGAAGAGATCGAGCGGGTATTGCGAATATCGCCTAAAGGATTTTCATCTAGGACTACGAAATCGGCGCTATACCCAGGCTGGAGAAGACCCAAATCGTCCAAACCCAACCTTTGTGCAGGCTTACTGGTAGCCGCTACAATTGCCTGCATCGGTGTCATACCCATACGTACGAATATTTCTAATTCGCGGTGCCCCGTGTAACCAAAGAAATGATCAGGTACTGCTCCCGCATCCGTTCCTAAAACAATATCAACATTAGCATCAAGCAGGTGCCCAAAGCTGGCGCGCAGTTCAGTTTCGCGCGCTTCTATTCTATCGGGCTCGAGCAATCTCTGAGCGCTTTCTCCTAGACGGGCAGCTACAGATTCCGGCAATGAGGCACGAAGAAACGGGTCTCTGCCAATTGCCTCGCGCCGCAGCTCCCCCAAGCCCATATTCGGAACAACAAAGGCATTTGCAGCAGTCAGTTGCTGTGCGATCTCCCGACCAAGACCCACACCTATTCTGCCGTGCAAGAAGCCACTGACACCAGCGTCTAACAAGTCTGGCATATCTTCAGCGTTTTGCTGGTGAGCGTAAATTTCGATGTCATTCTCAGCAGCTTCAGCGGCGATCGCTCGGTACAATTCTGGTGCTAGTTTCTGCTGACTACCACCGCGATCATCTACCCAAATCTTAATAACAGAAATATTCTTCGCCGCAATTTCCCTTACCAATTCGGTCGCCTGTTCTACACTGCCTACCCCGTATAAGATGCGCTGGCCTGTCTCTCGCTCCAGTGCGACCGCGTGTGTCAGGAACTGATCATTCGGCCCCTGCCCTGGGGGCGCCATACCTGCGGCAAAGAGAAAACGAGCGCTAGGAAACTCACCGGCTAGCTGAGCCTGCTGCACCTGATAGGCTAGCGCATCGGGATCGCTACCGGCTGAGAATACCGCCGAGAATCCGTAATAAGCATAACGCTGAAGATGATCGATGAGATTTTCACGACTGTAATTTTCGGCACCCCAGCTATTGTGACCTTCATAACCTAAGTGCGCGTGGCTATCTATCAAGGCTGGCATAATTGTCTTGCCGTTTAGATCGATCACCTCAACGCTTAACTCAGGCTCGATTTCTGATCGCGACCCAACCGCGCTGATACGACCGCCATCGACCAGCAATGCCCCTGATTCCAATACGCTTCCGTCGCCGATAATAACCCTCACGTTGTCCAGCAAGTAACTTTCAGCCTCGACTTGCTGCCCGTAAGCCAGCTGCGGAAGAACTAGAATGAGCCCTAGCATCTGCATAAGAGCCGCGATCGCAGGCCAGAATTGCCTGCCTGTGCAATTTCGCTCTCGGGACCTTCCAAATGACGTCTGTATAGGCATTTTCTTGCTCTCTTTTTATCTCTAGTACTGGTAATCTAGCATCTTTCACCGAATTGGGAATAGGCCGCTGTTTTGCTACCAGAAAAACAGACACACAAGACATCGCAAACACTGCTCAGCGAGACCGCTGCGTTAGCACTGGCCTCGAGAACAGACAGCGCAAATCTTGCTAGTGAGGCAAGGGCTTTGTGCGATAGTGCCCATGGCAACATCATCACTTATTCCAAAAAAGTATTCATACCTCTGACGCATCTCTGCCGCGACGTCTGCCATTACTGCACCTTCGCGCGTACACCCAAGCGAATCGATCAAGCGTATATGAGCCTCGAGCAGGTCCTCGATCTCTGTCATCGAGGTGCCAGCGAGGGTTGTCAGGAAGCACTATTTACTCTGGGTGAAAAACCTGAACTACGCTACAAAGCAGCTCGCGAGGCACTTGCCGAATTAGGCTTCGAATCCACCATCGACTACGTCATTGAAATAGCCGGTGCCGTCTTGAAAGAAACAGGCCTGATCCCCCATATCAACGCAGGTAATATGACTAGAGTGGAGATAGACAAACTCCGCCAAGTTAGTGCATCCATGGGAATCATGTTGGAGTCAGCATCATCTAGACTCTGCGAAAAAGGTATGCCGCACTATGGTTCCCCCGACAAAGACCCTATAACGAGGCTGGAGACGATTGAACTCGCTGGCCAAGCTGGCGTACCTTTTACCTCCGGCATTCTAATCGGCATAGGTGAAACTCGGCTAGAGAGAATTGAATCCCTGCTTTTGCTGCGTAACACACACGAGAAACACGGCCATCTGCAAGAAGTCATCGTGCAAAATTTTCGTGCAAAAGAAAATACCAAAATGGCGCAGGCACCAGAACCCGACCTGAATGAACTGGTCTGGACTCTGGCGGTAGCAAGGCTTATCTTTGGTGCACAAATGAATATTCAGGCGCCCCCAAACCTAAGCCCGGGCGTACTTCCACAATTAGTTAATGCCGGCATCAACGATTGGGGCGGCATCTCACCTCTTACGCCCGATCACGTAAATCCAGAGGCACCGTGGCCTCACCTCGACAATCTAGCCAGAGAAACTGCGGCCGCCGGCAAGTTCCTGGATCAGCGACTAACTATTTACCCTGAGTTTGCACGAGACCTAAATAAGTGGCTAGACCCGCAATTGAAATTTCCAATACTCAAGCAAAGTGATAGCTGCGGATTTGCTAAGAGAGACAACTGGACACCTGGTGCCACTGAACCGATCCCGCAGCTTGAAAAACAATTGCTGGAACGCACTGTCACTGCTGAGCAAGTATCGAGCGATGTTCAAAGAATCGTCGCTGCGTGCGAAGCGCAGGCGGAGATTTCAATTGAAGACGTGAGCCGCCTGTTCGAGGGCCGCGGTGCAGACTTCAGCTATATAACACAACAAGCTGATCGACTAAGACATGAGTGTAATGGAGACACAGTAAGCTTCGTTGTAAATCGAAACATAAACTACACCAATGTCTGCTACTTCAAGTGTCAGTTCTGCGCCTTCTCGAAAGGCAAGATGAGCGAGGACTTGCGCGGCCGTCCCTACGACATCAGTGCCGAAGAAATTTCGAGGCGCGTTCGCGAAGCCTGGGATAGAGGCGCCACCGAAGTCTGCATGCAAGGAGGCATTCATCCCGACTACACGGGACAGACCTATATCGATATCATTGAAACTGTCAGGCATGCGGCAAAAGATATGCATATCCATGCCTTCTCGCCCCTCGAAGTTTGGCAAGGGGCAAGTACTCTTGGCATTTCGCTCGAAGAATTTCTCAAAAAACTGATGGCAGCGGGCCTGAACACCTTACCCGGCACTGCGGCAGAAGTGCTGGATGATGAGGTTAGACAGGTACTGTGTGCAGACAAATTAAACTCCGAGCAATGGCTAGAAGTAATGGAGACCGCTCACAAGGTCGGATTTAGAACAACTGCAACCATCATGTACGGTCACATTGACCGACCCAAGCACTGGGCGAATCATTTGCTTCGAATTCGCGCTCTACAAAAGCGAACCGGAGGCTTTACCGAATTCGTCCCCCTGCCCTATGTGCACATGGAAGCACCCATGTACCTTAAAGGCCTTTCCCGCCGCGGCCCCAGTTTCCGTGAGGCAGTCCTAATGCATGCCGTTGCTCGGTTGGTTTTCCATGGGCAGATCGAGAACATTCAGGCTTCTTGGGTCAAGATGGGCTTGGACGGCGTGGCTGCCTGCCTAAACGCCGGCGCCAACGATTTGGGCGGCACTTTGATGAATGAAAGCATTACCAGAGCGGCTGGAGCCAGCTACGGTCAAGAGTGGACTCCGAGGGCAATCGAAGACACAATTCGTAACATGGACCGGCTGCCTCGCATGCGAAATACACTGTATGCTAGCGCCCCAAAAGAGCGCTACCTCAGCGCCAGCAGCGCACAAGAGTTACAAGAAATCGAGCTTAATTCCGCCGCCAAGAAACAGCGAACCAAAAAGCTAGAAAACCTAGCACAGGCTATCTAGCGAGTTCTCGATTATTAATACAGCGCAAACAATCACTAACATCAATCCAAATCCGCCAGTGGATCGTATCCTCTGGTCCGCACGCTAATCAGGAAAATGTAAAATTAGAATGAAAATTGCAATTACTGGAGCCAACAGCAGTGTTGGCCTGAACTTATTGAAGCATATCGTCTCCGCGACAGACATTGATGTTATCGCCGGTGTTCGTTCTGACCGTGCAATGAAGTCGTTGCCGAGCTCTCCACAAATAGACCCACGCATCATCACTTACCAGGATTCTACACAATTGGCTGCAGCCTTAGAGGGAGCCGGCTGTATAGTGCACCTCGCCGGAATTCTAATAGAAGATAAAAATACCAGCTACGCCAGCGCGAATGTCGACGCTACTGAGGCTGTGGTAGAGGCCGCTCAAAAACTGGGCGCCAAGCACCTCATTTTTATCAGCGTAGTTGGTGCCAGCAAAGATTCTAGCAATGCCTACTTCCGCTCGAAGGGGTTAGCTGAGGAATTCGTTAAGAATTCTGGCCTTGCAGCGAGTATCATTCGAACACCCATCTTGCTTGGGCCCAATACTGCAGGTGCCAGTTCTATGATTGGAGCAGCCAAGCAGTCTAAGACAAAAATTCTAGGGGGCGGGAAATACTCTATGCGCCCACTAGATATTGATGACCTCAATCAGGCCATTCTAAATTGCTGCAATAGCGACTCCCGCGAGGCGAAGTTATACGAATTGGTGGGACCAGAACCCATCAGCTATCGCGATCTCATTCAGAAGACCGCGGCGATGATGAATAATAGTGTTGAAATCGGCTCCGTCCCAGTTGCGATTGCCAAATTAGTTGCTGCAATAAGCTCTCGCATCAAGGGCGGGGGCATCACACCGACAGTAATCGATGTGATTACGATGGACGAAGTAGTTAATAAGAACGCAGATGGCGAGCTGAACATCACTCTCACGCCTTTACAGAACACTCTGGAAAAAATATTGGAGCATAAGAAAAACAAATGAGCGAAGAAATCGAAAACAACCCAGAAGCAACAACTGAAGCCGCGGCGGAAGCAGTACCCCCAAAGAAGAAACCCAACCCGATCGGCCGCGTTCTTTTCCTCATTCTTACTGCACTTTGTTTCGCCTATCTTTACTACAGGCTCAATGGCGCTGCTGCCCGCGAAGGGTTAAGTCTCGTCGGCTATATGACGCAGGTATTCGCTACAGTAGATTGGGTTCCATGGCTTGCATTAATGATCTGCTACTCGCTCTTCTACTTCGCAATAGACACTCTCGTAGTCACGAAAGCGCTAAATTGGTTTGTGGCTGATATTAAATACAAAGACATCATGCCGATCCGCGCTAGTTCCTACATCATCTCTATATTCAATGAGCAGATCGGTAAAGGCGCGATGGCCTACTATCTGAACAAGCGCGACAAAATCCCAGGCTGGGAAGTTGGCTCGGTGATGTTATTCGTGATGTTCTGCGAAATTTACTACCTATTGGTCTGGGCTACTGTTGGCTTCGCAGTCGGCGGCGATTCTCTACCGGATGTATTCGGTTTAGTGCCCTATATAGCAGCTGTTGCCACTGTATTTTTCCTTCTTTGGATAGCCTATTTTCGAGGGGCTATTCTTCCGAATAATAAATTCCGTGAAAAAACTGTCTTGCACGCCTTTCGCCAAGCCAAGCCCTGGCATTATGGAGCCTTTTTCTTACTTCGCTCACCTGCCCTGCTAGCGGCTATTGTTGTTTATACCGTAGCACTCAACTTATTCGGCGTTGAAGCATCTCTAATGACATTGCTACCTTTCTTACCTGTCATTTTCTTCGCAGCTGCGGTTCCAACACCTATGCGCGCCGCTGCGATAACCTTCTGGGTCATCTTGTTCCCCGACAATGAAGGGCAGATGGCAGCATTCGGTTTCGTTCAGCACAACTTCTTTATACTATTCAATGCGGCTATCGGGCTCGTCTTCTGGCGCAAAGCCCAACGGGACTTGTTCGGTAAGTAATGGCCAATCTTCTCACCGCTATTCGCCTGCTACTGGTTATTCCAGTAGCTATGGCTATAGCAAATGCAGCATTGTTCGCGAGCTGGCTCTTACTGGTACTAGTTGTCATCGCCATAGCTAGCGACTACTTCGATGGCAAAGTAGCCCGCGCCTTTAAGACGGCTTCTGCCCGAGGCATGTTATTCGACCATGGCACGGATTTTATTTTCGTTACGACTGCTTTGTTCGCGCTCTCTACCATTGGCCTGTCTAGCGTCCTGCTACCTGTGTTGATAGTCATAGCGTTCTCGCAATATGTGCTGGATTCCTACTTTCTGTTCAAACACAAGCAATTACGAATGAGCTTTCTGGGGCGCTGGAACGGCATTTTTTACTTTCTACCAATCCTACTCGTAGCCGCTTCTAGGCTCCCAGCTTTCGAACAAGTCCAAAACAATTTCAAGCTGATAATTGTTTATTCAAACTATGCACTAACAGTATCTACTCTTGTTTCTATTGTTGATCGCGCAATCGCACCAATGCGGCAGAAGGAAGTTTAGTTTGGGCATCTTGGTCACAGTGCCTGCTAAACAACCTATCTGCCTATCAGTGATTCTTAGTGCGCTAATATTCTCTGGCACAATTCATGGCGCAGCAACAGAACCCTCCCTGTTCCAAGCTATAGCTGAAAGATTGAGCTACATGGAAGATGTCGGGGCGTATAAGGCGCAGAATAAAATCCCAGTCGAGGATGTCGAGCGAGAGAAGATAGTCCTGTCTAATGCCAAAGAACTCGCAGCAGCACATGGGTTGGACCCTGATTCTATGGAGCGTTTTTTTCATTGCCCAAATAAGCGCAGCGAAGGCAATTCAGTATCGCTACAAGGCTGAGTTACTGACCCGCGAGATACCCACCCGACCAATAGATCTTCAATCAGACATTCGTCCAGAGCTGGATAGATTGAGTAGTGATATTGTGGAACTCTTCGCCACAGTGTTGCAACGTAGATCGGCAATAACAGAAGAGAGGCGCGAACGCTTCATGAGCGCCCTACAAAATCGATTGCTCGTCGAGGCAGAAAAAGATGCCCTGTTCGATGCAATGCTCGAAGTGCGACGCAGCCAATAGCTGCAAGTCATCCTGTATTGAACAATTCTTCATGGCAAGGCACACTTAGCGTTCCTTGCGAGTCTCAACTAGCAACGCACTAAAGATGAGAATATAAAAACCGATTTGTAGACAGAGGCCGAACACAATGCCATTCGACATTACTATCACCCTCAGCGACATGGATCTGCAGAAATTTCAGGAGAGCATCGACAAGGGCAAGCTCGCCGTCAACGATCAAGAAAGTGCCGAGGCTATAGAGCAAAGTGCCTCCGAGCTGATCGAGCTTGCGACTGGCGGCAATTTGCCAACGTTCGTGCACGATCGAATTCTCAAGTTACAAATTCTGCTAAACATGATAAGAGATGTAGAGTGGAAACTTACGGAAGCTGAGAGACAAAGTATTCGCGGAGCGCTGTATTACTTCGTCGATCCAGACGACTTGATCCCAGACCACATCCCTGGAATCGGCTTCCTTGATGATGCAATGTATGCTGAGATCATCGCTCAAGAACTAAGAACCGAGATAAAGATGTATCAGGAATTCTGTCAATTTCGAATCTCTGAGGAAAACCGCCAAAGAGATAAGGGCATAGACCCACATGTCGGACGTGAAGACTGGATTTTCCGACAAACGAGCCAAGCTTCACGCGCGCATGCGTGAACGTCGTGCCTTCAGCACTGGGGGCCGAGGTCTTCGTATGCGAATATTTTAGTAAACTGGAGTTATCCTTGAAAAAAAACACTATCTTCCTCGCTCTTGGTTTCACAGCACTACTTAGCTCGCTCTCTTCATTGGTGTTGGCGCAGCAATCTATAGTCCCCATCGACAGCGCTATTCGAGATTCTTTTGATGCGATTTCCTCCGACCCTCGTGTCACTGCAGGACTGCTAAGGATAGAAGCAAGAGAAGCAGAAATGGTGCGAGAACAGTTTCGACTAACCGAAATTCCTGCCCCGCCATTTAAGGAAGAGGTGCGAGCTGCCTACTACTTAACCTTGATGCAAGACCGCGGACTGGAAGATGCCTATATCGATAGTGAGGGTAATGCAATTGGAATTCGTCTCGGCAGTGGTGATGGACCAACTCTCCTGATAGCCGCTCACCTAGACACAGTATTTCCCGAGGGCGTAGATACCAGCATAGAACTGCGCAGAGGACGCTACTATGCGCCTGGCATAGGGGACGACACGCGCGGTCTCGCTGCCATGCTTTCCATTATCGAGACGCTTAACGACTCCGAAATTCAGACTCATGGCGATATCATATTTGCCGCAAACGTCGGCGAAGAGGGTAGAGGTGATTTGCGCGGTATCAAGGCAATTTTTCGAGACCACCCAGAGATAGATGGCTTCGTCTCTATTGATGGCGTCCGACTTCGGCGCATCACCACTGGCGGCACAGGCAGTCGACGCTTCGAGTTTCGTTTTAGCGGACCTGGTGGCCACTCTTTCGGCGCCTTTGGCCTAGCCAGTGCAATACATGCTATGGGCAGGGCTATCAGCAAGATAGCCGACTTTGAGACCCCTAGCTTCCCCAAGACCACATTCACCGTTGGCACGGTAACAGGTGGCACCTCAGTTAATTCAATCGCAGCGAATGCGGTATTCGCTCTTGATATGCGATCCAACGATCGGGAGCAGTTGGCACTCTTAGAAGAGCGTGCCAAGGCGGCAGCTATCGAGGCCGTGGCCGAAGAGAACGCACGTTGGGATAACGGTGATATTAGCGTGGACTTTGTGTTGATCGGAGACCGCCCTGTAGGACGAACTGCTACCAAGGATTCACTAGTTCAGGCTGCCGCCCTCGCCTTCGACAAAGTGGGCATAGAATTGCAACAGCTGGGTATCTCCAGCACCGATTCGAACGTCCCCATGGCGCTGGGAATTCCAGCGATAACCATCGCCGGAGGTGGCAATGGCGGCGGGGCACATTCCCCCGATGAGTGGTTCGTACCAACGAATTCCCATGAAGGACCGCAGACTTCGTTTCTCATCACCTTGGCCATGGTAGGTATCCAAGGCGTCGACACCGGCCTCCTTGAACAACACAATCGCTGAGCTTTTCAGCAAACCAGAAATGAAGAAGTACGAATTCGCACTTCCTCAACACCCTATCTAACGATACGGCTAGTAAACTCCGCCATCACTGGAATCAGGGCGGCCTTTTTAGGGCATCGCTATTCACCGCTACTATCTGCTGCTGATAAGAATGCATGAATGTAAGCACGGCCCGGGCTCAAGATTCGAATTGAGGAGGGTATTTTTTCAGGTCGGAAACTGAGTCGGCTTTTCAACGCCCTGCGAATCTCCCTGATCGAAGATTAGGTATTACGCAGCCTGCTACCCAAGCCACCCTATACCCCGACGATTGGGGGCCACGCTGTCGCGCCTCAATCAGCTGTCATTATCGGGATGCTGGCCTCTATATCTGCACTATGGAAATGCATCAAGCCACTAAGGCCTCAAGTTACAACTCTTACATCAACCACTTCTGTCATGCTCTCTCACCTAACAAGTTCATCTAACAGAAGTCCGTCGTCGTTATTCTCTCGAATGATTCTAGAATTTTAGCGTTCGATAAAAAACCCGCTGCGAAGCGGGTCTCAATGCAGGGAAAAATCTAGCAGGTCGCGCAACCACGGTTTCCTTATTCTGCGACCGATCCCTTACGCAGGTGACCGTAGATGAGCTCCTCCGTAAATTCAACACATTTAAATTCAAGTAACTGCATGTTTTCATCTAATCTTCGGTATAGCGGAAACTTCATTGTCCATGCTTCGGTATACACATTGGGATCCTCAAGCGTTGCCTCATACATAAGGGTGTTCGGCCCCATGTGGGTATAGCGCTCAGTTACCCGCAGCGCATCGCTATGATGATTGCCCGCATGATCTAGCCATGTGTCAGGCACCTGATCAGTTACATCAATAACCAAGCTATCGCCTTCGAAGTGCCCGCGTGAATGCCCCATCCAGCTAAGAATCGGCGCCTCAAAGTCCGGACGATCCATATAGACGATTCGGCTTGCGCTGGCAAACTCGTAGGCCATAACAACATGCTCTGGAGACTGAATAATCTGGAAGGGGAACGGTAGGTAGGTCGCCCTCGGTACACCTGGCATATAGCACTTCACGACTGGATCCAACGACAACCAATCCGCCCTATTCTCCTGCGCTTTAGCGCGAGCCTGTGAGGTATAAGGAATACCTCCTCCTTCGACGATGCCCAGCCCCGCAGGAATTGCCCCTATCGCCCCTAACTCAACTAGGGGACTAAAGTCCGCTGCGTGTGGCTCTATATCCCAATGCGCGCTTCCGATTGCCTGCCAAATACCATTAAAGTCTGGCTTTTCGTCAGCGGTTCTTGGGACCAAATCACCTTCGGCCGCTACACTGATAATGCTCAGCATCACCAAAAGCGGCGCCGCTAGCAGAGCATAAAAGCGTGACTTTAGGACATTTTTTTTCGAATCATCTCTCATTATTAGCTCCATGTATTTGTTTTCTCCTACCATATCACTTTCAGCAGGACAGCCAAATCCTAAATAACAGGTATTATCGAGAATTCAATGGTTTCGTGTTGACAGCTGAGCCACGCTCAGCTAAAAATTCAACATCAAACATACTGTGTCCAGCAAGCAGATGAAAGTCTTCGCGCTGAAATAAAAGGCTTCATTGGTCGCTTCTAGCCTAAACATGATTTCCAGATAACGAATAAAGACTCTCAAAGAAGGATTGGATAAGCTGGAAACACTAGCCAGACTCGAAGAAACCGCGCTGAGCCTACTGATGCGGGAATCAGGAGTCGCGTTCTTCAGTTCGCTGACTCTGCATTCGCTCTCTATGGCCTTTGTAGTGGGAATAAATTTTGTTGTCGCATTGCGGGTCGTTGGTTTCGCGCCTCGCCTGGAGATAGCAGCCCTGTGCCGTTTCTACGTAATACATTGGTACGCTGCCGCTTTGATCTTCATCTCCGGGAGCGCCTTACTGCTGGCGTATCCGGCCAAGGCACTTACCAATCCAGTATTTTATATAAAGCTTTGTGCAATAATTATTGGGCTACTGATAAGCAAGCGCATTCAAAGTACATTCTCAAATAAACCTGATGCCTCAATCGATAGCACCTGTATTAAACTCGCTTATCTCTCAATTGTGCTATGGATAGTTACGTTGACCGCAGGGCGATTTCTCGCTTACACCCACAGCGTTCTTCTTGCCTCCCGATTTTATTGAGCAGCCATGATTGATTTTCTACTTAATTTTTCGCAGGGAACTGGCATCTATGCCTTCATGAATTCGCCCTGGGGTTGGCCTATCGCCGAGTCCATCCATTTCCTCGGCCTGTGCCTGCTAATCGGAACCGTCGGCTTATTCGATCTACGCATGATGGGTTTTGCGAAGGAAATTTCACTATCCGAGCTGCACCGATTGATACCTATCGGGGTAGCTGGCTATTTGTTAAATGTGATCACCGGCACCATGTTCCTAAGCACCGCTCCAGATCAATATCTCTATAACCCTGCGGTGCAATCGAAATCTTTGTTTATGCTGATCGCTGGCATTAATATGCTATTTTTCTATGCGACTACAGCCGCAGATGTTCACTCTGGAGCCAGCTCTTCACGCGTGGTTTTACGCGCAAAAATTATGGCTGGTATTTCCCTTGTCTGCTGGTGTGCTGTCATAGTTTGCGGCCGGCTTATAACTTACTATCGCCCTCCTTATCATTGGTGCCTTTGGTGCTAACAGGGCAGTTAAGTTTGCGTTCCAATTGAATTTCCGGCTGATCTGAATTAGTCTTCCTGCGCTTATTGAAGCGCTACCTATTTAGCACCACAGCAGATCTGTAGAACCGCCCTCACCGTAGCTTAGTGTGAACATTAACTTCAAAATGGCTTAAAATGAAACTTCGATCAGAATACTCCATCGGGATATTTCACATCCGTATCAACTGGCTATTCGCAGTCTGCGTGTTTATGACCGCCACCGCGTTTGCCCGACTAGGTTTGTGGCAACTAGATCGAGCGGCGGAGAAGGTCCAAGCGCAGGCCGCCCTCGTCATTGAGTCCAGTGTTAATGCCGCTCCTGTCGAGGACATTCCCGCTGGGCATTTACACCGCGCAAACCCAGAATTGCAGAACCGACATGTTTCAATGAAGGGCGAATTCGTGAATGGCCGCTCTATCCTCTTATTAGCCGAATTCTTTCAGGGAATGATTGGCTACGGGGTGGTGACGCCATTTCGTCTAGAAAGCAACGATCAGCTCATTCTCGTCAACCGAGGCTGGACCACGGGTATCCTGCCCCCGGATACCCCGCCGAATCTACGCCCTGTATCCGGGCCGGTGGAGATAACCGGTCAGATCTACGTACCCCCCGAAAATACGCGGGTGCTGACTAGCCAAGTCGATGCATCTGTGTGGCCACTGCGCATGCGCAGCCTCGAAATCGATGTAATTGCCGATATTATCGGTGAACCGTTGTTTCCGTTCGAAATTCGACTCACTGAGGAGCAGGATGGCGTGCTGGTACGTCATTGGCCCGCCGTAAATGCTGATGTTAACCAGAATTTATCCTATTCAGTTCAATGGTTTAGCCTCGGTTTGTTAGTTCTTTTCGCAAGTTTGCTCGCCAGTAGCAACCTCTGGACCCTGCTGCGCGGCCGCAAGCCCTAGAACAGCTATTTTTCCCTTCCTAGCGCTAGAATTGACTGATTTTGGAACATTTCGAAAATTTAGTCTGTTTTCAGCCTAATAACAGGGTCGAGCTGCTGATTATTCGGCCCAATTCGTGTGCAGAAAATTCAACTAATGGCCGAATAATGCTATCGTTCACCAGTCATTCAATAAACACTGAAAGCAATTTTTATTATCAACAGATAAACAATCAAACCCGCTATTGAGGAGTAGCATCATATGCGAATAATTTCCGCAAAATCACTGCTGAGCGGCATAGCTGTAGCAGCAGCAATGTCCATTCCGAGTGTATCGCTAGCACAATCGAGCGAAGTCACATTCCACAAGGATATAGAACCAATTCTGCAGCGCAGCTGCCAGAACTGTCACCGTGATGGTGGCGCCGGCCCTATGCCTTTAGTGACTTATGACCAAGTCGCTCCTTTTGCCGGTTTGATCGAATACAAAACCGCATTGCGTGACCGTGCGGGTGCTATGCCTCCTTGGTACATGGAGAAGGACATCGGTATTCAGGAATTCAAAAATGATCCATCGCTTAGCGACGAAGAACTCGCACTGATCTCTACATGGGCGCGCAGCGGCACGCCAAAAGGCAACGAAGCCGATGCTCCCGATTCATTAGTTTTCAATGACAGTTTAAAGTGGAAAGCCGGCGAGCCTGATCTCGTTGTTGTCATGAACGAAGTCACGAAGCTAGCAGGTACGCCTGACTGGTGGGGTGAGATTGATTCCATGCCTACAAATTTGGAAGAAGATCGCTATGTTAAGTCTGTCGAAGTTGTAGAAGTAAACGATGTCAACAATCAGGCCGGTACTGGTCGAGATACTGTCGGTGGCGCGTATATTTTCCACCATATGATCTGGAGCACAGCTCAGCTAGATGAGAACGGCGAACGTGGTCCTGGTTTTGCGATCCCATGGCCCGTGCATGAAGTAGGTAGAAACCCTGATATTTTTGACAACGATGCAGGTCGTCTTCTGAAGGCCGGATCATCCATCGTTTCCGACTCCGTGCACATGCACTCCAACGGTCGCGATACGACTGCTCACATGGAAGTCGGGTTCCGCTTTCACGATAAAGGCTACAAGCCCAAGTATCAAACTGCTTTCATCGGTTTAGGTAACGGCGTAGATATCAGCATAACTGGTAACGCGAAAGATCAAGAACTTCATGCCTATACTGTGCTAAATCAACACACTAAGGTAGTTACTTTCGAGCCACATCTGCACGCTCCAGGCGAGCGAATGTGTCTCGAAGCTATCTGGGGCTACACGGTAGAAACTCTTTCCTGTGTTGGCTATGACCACAATTGGGTACGCGGCTATCCTTACGCTGAGAACGCTGCACCTCTTCTGCCTAAGGGTACTATTCTGCACATCGTTGGCTACATGAACAACACGGAGACTAACCCGAACGTTCCTGACCCACGTAACTGGCAGGGTTCTGGTAACCGCTCTGTAACGAACATGTTCATCGATTTAGGGATACGCGTTACATTAACTGATGATCAATTCTTCGAAGCTATGGAAGATAGACGTCAGGCTCTCGATTTGGGTCCTAACGATCACGTGATCGGCTGCCCTCTTTGTTTGGCACCTCTAGTTGCTCCTGTCGCAGAAGCTGAAAGCACCGATGCAAACGACGTCGCCGGCAATTAAGCGAGGTCGTACTAGAAACATGACTAAACTCACTAGTAAAGCAATCAGCAGAGTTGACGCTCTGCTGATTGCCGTTGTTTTAGCATTCACTTCAAGCGCGGTTCTCGCTGATACTTTCCAGCAAGGACAGCACATCGAACCAGCCTATGAAGGCTGGCGTCCCAATGCAGATGGCACCTTCAGTTTCATGTTTGGATACATGAATGAAAATTGGACAGAGCAGCCGGATGTAGAAGTTGGAGACAATAACTCGTTCTCCCCAGGGGAAGCCGACCGAGGCCAACCTACCCATTTCCTTCCACGTAGAAACCGCTTTACGTTTGAAGTCGTTGTTCCTTCCGATTGGGGTCAGCGAGAATTGGTTTGGACCCTGAATGTCAACGGAGTCGAGCGCAAAGCGTATGCGACACTGAAAGACGATTACCTTGTAGACAACATGGTCATCGCGTCAGAAACTGGCTCATTGGGTGCTGGCACTAGCAGTCCTGAATCCCGAGCGAATATCGCACCTTCTGTGACAATTCAGGGCGATGATATTCGCAGCGCACAAGTTGGCGAAGAGATAAAATTCGTGGCTCAAGTTATCGACGATGGTCTTCCTGCAGCTCGCAGAGAGAGCACCATCGATGCTGACGCCCTAATGCGCCGGATGATGCGGCCTCCAACGCGTATAACAGTTGGCAAGGTAAATGGCCTGTTCTTATCCTGGAACAAGTACCGCGGCCCAGGTAATGTGACTTTTGATCCTCCTATGCCGAAGCCTTGGGAAGACACCCGAACTTCAGCGAACTCACCTTGGGGTGCGCTTTGGCTACCCCCCGAAGCGCCAGAGAATGGCTTACACGAAATCACTGTGACTTTTGACAAGCCTGGGACCTACATACTTTGGGGTCGTGCAGATGATGGTGGCCTCTATAACGACAGTTACATCACAGTAAATGTTAGCGAATAGCTAATAGATTGCAAAAAGGGGCGACATTCGCTCCTTTTTATTAACAAAAAATTGTTAGGTTATCGATAAGGAAGAATTAATATTAATACTCGTAGAGTTGATCCCAGACAACATGACGAGCGGTCCTAATCACTGCTCTTGGAGCCGGGAAATGATAACAATAACAGACAACAAGAAAGCATTATTGGGGAAAAACATGCAGCGGTACGCGAAAAAAAAAGGTCAAATGGCTTGCCGGGCTGATTGTTTTTTCAATACTTGGCGTGCAATCTGCTTCTGCACAACTCAGCTATCGCTCTGGTGCTGAAATCGAACCAGGCTATGAAGGCTGGCGACCTAATGATGATGGAACATTTAGTCTGATATTTGGTTACATGAATGAAAACTGGGAAGAGCAGCCTGACATTGAAGTTGGCGACGATAATTTTTTCACACCAGGTGTTACCGATCGAGGCCAGCCTACTCACTTCCTGCCAAGACGAAACAGGTTTACCTTTGAAGTTGTGGTGCCTGCAGACTGGGGCGACAGAGAACTAGTCTGGACCATTACCCACAATAACGAGACGAACAAGGCTTACGGGACGTTAACTACCGACTACCTAATAGACAACATGGTAATTGCATCTGAAACGGGTTCTTTAGGTGCGGGAACTAGCAGCCCTGAGTCACGTGCAAATATTGCTCCTGTGGTCAGCGTCCAAGGCGAGACAGTTAACGGTTTGATTGTTAGAAATGCACAAGTTGGCGAAGAAATCATACTCATGACACAGGTCGCCGATGATGGCTTGCCAAAGCCGCGCGGCAGAACTGTATCACAAACTGAAACGAGTATTCATGATCGCATGATGCGGCCACCACGTCGAACCACTGTTGGCAAGACTAACGGGCTATTCTTATCTTGGAACAAATTCAGGGGGCCGGGAGAAGTTAGCTTTGAACCCGCCCAAGTCAAACCTTGGGAAGATACCCGCACGTCAGCAAATTCCCCTTGGGGAGCTCTTTGGGTCCCTCCTGCGATCCCCGATGATGGCATGTACGAGGTACGCGCGACGTTTTCAGAACCGGGCGAGTATATTCTTTGGGCACGAGGTGATGATGGAGGTCTCTTTCACGATCAGTACGTCACTGTGAATGTTGCGCCCTAGATTAGGGGATGTAGCCTTAGCGAGGTTCGGCAGAAGAGTCTAGTGGTTGTTCCGCCTGCCTTTCTTCCAGTTTGATCGTAAATGGCGGATCGTAGTTTGGCTGATCCTGATTGAGGATGATATTGGTACGCGGCGGCCTAACAAAACGGGTAGTAGAGCCAGCACCTATCGAATCTAGCACCTGCGCTTCTGACGCTTTAATCACCGAAGGCGTCTGTGCCTCTGGGCCGAAAGAAAAACTAAAACTCCCTCTTATAAGACGGTCGTTCATTGCAAGAATAGCCCAGTCAGCGGTGTAATATGTAGACGCCGTCAATTCAGGAATAGTCCATAGGAATTTCTCTTGTGTCGTGGGGTCGTAGCGAAAATCAATATCCACCCAGTCGCGCAACTCATTACGAAGGGTCAATTTGACTAGGCGCACATCATAAGGGAACTCCAACTGGAGTTCGCTGGGAGCTTCGAGCAAAACACTGTCATCTACAGGCACAGTTTCTGTTTCTATACTTATTCCTGTAATATCTTCATCATGATGAGTCAGGTCACCCTGAGGAGACTGTGCGATGGCAGAATGCCATAGCCCGAACCCTAGGAGGGCAATACTTAACTTCTGGAAAGAGTATGATTTCAATGCTATTCCACTTTAATCCCGCCCCTAGCAATAAAAAACATTACCAAGACAACGAAAAACTGATGACGAAGAGTATCATCGTCGACCATATTTGGGAAATATGACGGCGTGATTTACAAAAATTAGAAGGTTAATAATGCAAGATATAAATCTAGAAGACATACTCATAGGCCTCGAGAACAGCGATACGAATAGCACACGATTCAGCGAGAATTGGTCACAGGGGCGTTCTGCATTTGGCGGTTTATCAGCCGCTTTTGCGGTCACAGCAATGCGCAAAAAATTAGCCCAGCCCCAAACCATTCGTTCATTAATGACCTCCTTTATTGCCCCCGTAACCCCCGGAGAGGTCAAAGTAGAAGCAAATATCCTACGCCAGGGTAAAAACGTCACGCAGTGTAGCGCGAACGTGATTTCAGGAGGGCAGGTCGCCCTGCAAGCCATGGCAGCATTTGGCAATTCTCGCGAAGCCTTCAAGCCAATCCCTGCAAACAATAAAATCTTACCGAGCAGAGATAGCGGTATAGCTTTTAGTGACAACGTCAAGCGACTGCCACATTTCCTTCAGTATTTTGATGGCTGCTGGACCGACGGCGGCATCCCTTTTTCTGGGAGCTACACACCTTATTTGAATATGTGGGTACGCCACAAGCAAGATGTCTCTCGCTTTCCTGTCGAGAAACTAGTCGCAATAGCTGACATCCCACCGCCGGTTCTGCTGTCCCATTTTGAGAAGCCTCCAGTGCCGGCCAGCTCATTGACCTGGTCTTTAGACTTCGTCGAAGCGCCAGAAGAGATAAACGGCGAGTGGTTCTACATGGAATTCGAGGTAGATGCCGCTGCCGATGGCTATTCACAGCAATCGGGAAAAATTTACGATGAACTGGGTCGTCTGGTTGCTCTTACGAGACAATGCATGGTCTATTTCGGCTAATGGGTATTGAGGCTGATCTCTTTCGAAACGTTCAATTATCAATTATCTAATAGAGTGCGATGGGCGTTTTTGCTAAGATTGAGGCTATGAACCAGAGCAGATGGATTACGCAGTCGATGAACTTTTACGCATTCCACAGAAAAGTAAGTGTACTGCTGTTGTGCGCATTATTTGGTCTGCTAGCATCTAGCACATCACTAGCACAACATGGTCACGGAGTGCTGACCCCCGGGGTAACCTTCCCTCCAGATGATTCCGTACTTACTGAACCTCCGCAGATGATTACCATGAGCTTTCGAGTGGATGTACGGCTGTTAAAATTGGCACTGTACACCGCCGATGGCAAATGGATCAGCATTAACTTTGAGTATGATCCCTCTCGGCTGAGCCACAGCTTTGTCTTGCCCATTCCGGGTGAATTACCCGAGTCGGAGTTCTACACCGCGCGCTGGTCAGTAACAGATGACAGGCGCGGACTGGTAAGCGGTGAGTTTAATTTCGCATTTGGCTCAGGTGCAATACCACCATCCGAGACGATCGAGGCTCTAGTCAGCGATAAAGTGGAATCATTGCCTTCAACGGGCTCCTATCGATACCAAAGAGACACTAATTAAGATTCTAGCTCTCTGAGGGCTCTATTGCCCTCTTGAGCTTTTGTGACCTAGCGAAATTTGAATCCCTGATCAGCAAGAAACTCTTTCATATGTGGCCGGGCCTTCCCTCCTAGCAGAGTGGACACCTGCTCCGTCCAACTTATCCCATGCCCTCCCCCCGTTCTCAAACGGTAGTATTCGCGAATATTTTCGTCATATTCAGCTATCGTGTCCTTATCACCAACTTCGTTATAGACTTCTTCCTTGACTATCACAGACAGCGGGAGTCGCGGTTTCACCTCCGGATTTTGATCGGGGTACCCGAGACAAAAACCGAACACCGGGTAGACACCCTTGGGTAGCTCTAACAACTGCGCCACCTGAGCAGGATCATTTCTAATTCCACCTATGTAACAAATACCAAGCCCGACGGATTCTGCGGCGGTCGCCATGCTCTGCGCCATCAAGGCAACATCTACCGTTGCTATGATGAAGTGCTCTGTATAGTCGCCTTCGAATGACTTCTCATATTCATCACAATAGTTGGCTGGGCGTTTTAAGTCCGCGCAGAAAATCATAAACTCCGCTGCCGACTCTACATAAGCCTGACCTCCGGCTAACTTAGCAATGCTGGCGCGTGTTTCTGGCTTCTTGATTCTTACAACAGTAGTGCCCTGTAAGAAGCTTGACGTTGCAGCCGCTTGGCCTGCTGTAATCAGCTCGTTAAATAGCTCTGGCTCTATCGCTTGATCTGTAAATTTTCGAATACTGCGGTGGGACTTCAGCAAGTCAATCACTGAGCTCATGAGAATACCTATTATTGAGTTAACGAATTAGTGGATTTGTATGATCAAAAATACAGCGGCAATGCCGCGACAATCAATCGGCTGTATCCATCAGATTATCGAGGAACGCGGGCACGATGTCATTGGCTAAGTTCGATTCCGCATTAAATAACAGCACTAATCCAATGTTCGCCTCAGGTACGAATGCCATCTCAGATCGATAGCCTCGCACACCGCCACCGTGATGCACTACGCGCTGCCCATTATAGTCAAACACTCTCCAACCAGTGGCGTAATAGGCCTTTTTAAGCCCGGACCAGCGATTGAAATAGTTGCCTCTAGGGGTTGCTATAATCGGCTCGTGCAACTGCGCAAGGAAATCAGCAGACAGTACCTCTGGGAAATGCGCCAAGGTTTGCTCGCACCCACATGCTCATATCAAAAATGCTAGCGTTAATTCCTGATGCTGGCGCAACCGAATAGTACGCTGGATTCGTAGACGTAGTACGCCAAGCCCCTCTTGATCTGAGATGAGGCTCCGTCGCCTCATCATTATCCAAGTATGCTTCCATCCCAACCGAAGCGGTGACCATTCCTAACGGTTTAAAAATTTGATCATCGATAAACTTTTCGTAACTTCCTCCCGTACTCTGCTCAACCACATCACCGATAAGTGAAAACACGACATTCTGATAGCCGTAACATTCACCTGGCGAGCACACTGTTGGAATTTTAGAAAACCTGAGTTTAATTCGATCATAGGAAACGCCGTCATCCAATAAATTGGAATAGGAATGAGGCATTAGGCCCGTTGAATGACTAACAACATGCTTTAAGGTGATGCCGCTAGAAGAGCGCTGTGAGCCTAGGTTCATGCTAGGAAATAAGTCAGTAAGTTTTGTATCCCAAGATTGATAGTTTTGATCGACAAGCAAAGCGGCCGAGGTACCTGCGAAAGTTTTCGACATCGAGGCGATGCGAAAAACCGAATCGCTGTGGATCGCCTCCCGCGTATCGATGCTCCTGACTCCCCAAGTCTGCATATGCATAATTCCCTCTCGGGACACAATTGCCAATGCGACACCAGGAATTTCCTTTTCTCTGATCGCATCTTCCATCCAAGCGACGAAATCAGAAAGCTCATAGTTGTAGCCTGCATATGAATCCAAATCATCTGCTGACGCGTGCGCAGTGCATAACAGGAGAGCTACACACAGACTTTCAAATTTTAATTTATTG
>CALSUH010000023.1 GCA_943789485.1 uncultured Pseudomonadales bacterium | reverse complement strand
TAAAAAGGATAATTTTTTAGTGAGGTGGAAGAGCTATATAACTGGGTAATACTATCTTTAGCCATTGTTTTTTCTGTTCCAAAAAGAAGCACAGAAAATCGACGCGCAAATCGAAATCCAGTTCGATGGACTAAGTAATTCTTATTTCTACAAAAAATGTAAAAGACAGTGGTAGTCTGTAATAAATTTATTTCTTATTTCCCCAACTTAGTATCTTCTCGAAGATAGTTTTTGTCGGGGTTGAGGTATTTTGAAAATGGTAATGTTAGATTTCTCACCAAAAGCAAACTATTTTTGCCAGAACTTAGTTTTGCGTTCAATTTTTGCGCTCACACTGCTTATTTCCTTTACGTTTTCAAATGCACAAAATTTTCCCCCGGTAGAAGAAGTTGTGGAAAATTCAAGTTCAATGGAAGGGTATTTTAATCTCTATTGGGGACGAATTCGCGGGCAAGATGTATTGGGAGATAGATAAGCTCGATACTGAGTTTCTATATCAAATATCGATGGGCTCTGGTTTGGGTTCAAATCCGGTCGGTATCGACAGAGGGCAATTGCGTGGGACCTATGTTTTATCAGCGAAGCGAGTTTGGGCCCTAGAGTGTTGCTGGTGCAGCCGAATTACAAATACCGCGCTTCGAGCGACAATGTCTTGGAAAGACAGTCAGTAGAAGATGCCTTTGCGCCTTCTGTGCACTGGGGCTTCGATATTGTAGCAACAAGTGGTAGTAGCGTATTGGTAGATGCGACCGATTTCTTTTTGCGTGATGCACGAAACGTGACGGGAGCCATCGCCAATCGTAATCAGGGAAATTTTACTCTGGACAAAAGCCGTAGCGCATTCTATCTGCTGAACACCAAGGCTTTTCCAGAAAACGTAGAAGTTGAATCGATGCTTACCTTTACCAGTAGTAATCCAGGAAATCTCGTGAATAGCGTTGCTGCTACTGGCGGTTCAATCACTCTGCGCCAGCATCATTCATTGGTTTAAGCTGCCTGATAACAACTTCAATGTCCGGATTTCGGACCCAAGAATTGGCACTAATGGACCCACTATTCAAGGATTACAGCACGGCTATCGGTGAAGACTTGCAGCTTCGCTTGGTCGGCAAGCATAGATTGGAGAAAAAGGACCCCAGTGCAGCCCGTTCGGAAGCTATTGAACCTATCGTCTACTATGTCGACTCAGGCACGCCAGAGCCGATAAAGAGTGCATTAATTGAAGGAACGAGTTGGTGGAACCAGGCCTATGAGGCGGCCGGTTTCATCAATGCTTTTCAGGTCAGGGAATTGCCAGCAGGAGGCTGACGGACAGGATGTTCGCTATAACATGATTCATTGGACCCACAGGCGAACTCGAGGCTATTCCTATGGTGGTTCGGTTATGGAATCCGCGCACTGGAGAGATTATAAAGGGCAATGTAAATCTTGGCAGCTTGCGGCTGAGGCAGGGACTATCTCCATGGGCAGGGTCTTATTCCCGGCTTTGACTATTTGGAAGCGATAACAGATAACAATTCAGCCTCAGTAAATATGGCGCTAGATAGGGTGCGTCAACTTGCAGCACACGAAGTAGGTCACACCTTAGGTTTTCCCCACAACTATTTAAGCAGCTCCTACGACCGAGAAAGTGTTATGGACTATCCGGCACCTCTTGTCGAAATTACTGCCGATGGGAAGATAGATCTATCGAATGCTTACGTACAAAGAATTGGCGGAATACGACAAGTTAGCTATTCGGTATGCCTATGAGCAATTTCCCCCAGGCGCCGATGAGGCTGAAGAGCTGGGGAAAATAGTTCAGGAAAGTCTGGATCGCGGACTGTTATTCATGGCACATAACAATAATAATTTTGTTGGAGCTGGACACCAGTTTGCTGGTGTTTGGGACAATGGATCAAATCTAGTTGATCATTTAAAACATGAGATTGAGGTGCGTCGAATAGGTTTGGAGAATTTCGGCCCTGCCTTAATTCGCAATGGCGAGCCGCTTTCTACACTTGAATATGTGCTTTTACCTCTCTACATGCACCATCGATTTCAGTTGAATTCGGCAGCGCAAAGCATAGGTGGCGCAGACTACAAATATACTGTGAGGGGCGACGGTCAAACTCCTTTCGCCATTATCGATGGCGAAGAACAAAGAGACGCATTGGAGGCGGTGCTCTCAACTTTGTCGGTAGACTTTCTGACATTGCCGCGAAATATTCTGGATTTAATTCCACCTCCTGCATATCGCTATACGCAGGGCGAGCCATTTCTCGGCCGTACAGGTTTGCTCTTCGATACGCTTGGCGCTGCTGAGGGTTCGGCAAGTTTGTCTGTTAAGCAGTTGCTGCATCCAGCACGCATGGCAAGATTGGTTGCGTACGGTAGCTTGGGTGACTACCCTGACCTCGAGGAAGTGATAGATCGGTTGTTAGAAGTCACATGGGACGCAGATTCGCCCGATGATGATTATAAAATGCAGCTCTTGCACGTGGTACAGCGAGTCACTGTAGATGAAATGATGGTGCAAGCGAGCAGTGCGGATAGCTCCGGTGCAGTTAAAGCTGTACTTTACGATCGTCTAGATAAATTGGCCAATCAAATTGAGAGACGTAGAAATGCGAGCGCACATCAGACTGCCGCCGCCGCCGATGTTCGCCGCTGGCAGCATCGGCCTGAGAATTCTGTTCCAGCGCCTGCCTTACGATTGCCTCCCGGTGATCCGATTTAGAGCTAGTGATTGCTATAAGGCCAGAAGGACGCGTTGAATCCATGCGTATATTTCTAGTTAGATGCAACAGTTCAGGGGATAGCACATGCTTAGAAAGTCGAAATTGAACTCAGAACGAAGTAGGAAATTTCTATCGCTCTGCTTCGCAAACCTGATTTGGTCATTGTTACTTTGAATGCGTGAGCTGCCGTTGCTGAATTCACTGCAGTGCATACTGACACCTTCTCCGATCCGCTTGGTCAATCGAATGTCTGCAGAGGCTATGATAACGATGGAGACCTGAGTCTTGCCATAGTTTTCCTTAATGGACCCTTGCGGCTCTATGAAAACTGTGGAGCCGACGGCTTTGTCGATTCGGATACTATTGTTTGCAGAAAAATCGCCGATTTCACAGTGCAGCCGTCGTTTACCCTGCGTGTAAACGGATCATCAGGACAATTTACCGGCTTCTTCGAAGAGTACAGCTACCTCGCTATCTTCAATCTACATCGAGTAGCGCCAAGAGCGATATCCAAAGCCAAGGTTTTCCTTTTTCACTAGCATGTCCATCTGGCAGCATTTTCACGTTTTTCACGTTCAACTGTGTCGCCCATTGAAACATCGAGAATGCATCGTTGACGCTAACGCAGTAAATTTCATCTACACCCAGTTCTTTCAACTCACGATAGTGCTTCTCATAGTCGGTAAGGTGAGTGCTACTGCACGCCGGCGTGAATGCACCTAGCGGGGCAACTACTATTACGCGTTTTCCCCTGAAAATCTCGGGGCTCATAACGCCCTTCCAGGCAAATGAATTCTCGCGTTCCACGGATTCATCGCGAATCCAAGTCTTAAATGTTACTTCTGAAATATGGGTCACTTGCTTGCTGCTTGCTGTTCTATCTTGTCCTCTTCGTACGTTAAGTAGATTTGATGAAGCAAATAGTTGCGGGATTTATTCATTGGTAAAAAATCTGTTTCGGTTACTATCATTGGTAAAACGACTATTTCACGGTGTAGGCAGGGGATGTAAGGCCTTTTTTAAGAGGGAGGCGCAATAGCACGAATTAGAGCATTTCTAGAATCGAGACTAACTCCTCCATAGTAGCGGGCAGACTCGGTTCCAGTAGTTCCGACTTCGCCAGTGTGTAGCGCGTCTGAATATTCTCCAGCGTTTTTGCATTGCGCGTTGTGCGGTAAGTTTGGATATACATTCCAATCTCTACTGCGAATGTACTGCGACGAACAACGACAGTCTGCTTTTGTGCGCCAAGTGCGCTGCGCACAACGATTATTGCTGCATCCTGCAGTGCCTCATCCTGTCTTAGGCGTTCTACTAAGGATGATTGCGCGGATAAAAAGTGAGGCGTCGAAAGAATAAACAGCAAAGATAGTAGAATTTTCGAAGGTGCATTAGGCATAACCAAAGATTACTCCGAACTAATCAGAGACTCTACATAAAATAGTTCGAGAGAATTCAGCAAATTAGTAGCCTCATCGCAGACATGTTCAAAGGCACGTTCTTCGAAAGGATTTTGAGGCTGGGTTCTTTCTTCGGTGACCGGTTGAGCGCGTGCGATTCAATCCACTGCGTAGACGCAAGCAGCATCGCTAGCCTATTGATCGAGGTCAAGGCACGCTTTTGTGCTTGCCTAGCCTGCAAAATATTCTAACTCTTCTTACGTCAACTGTCAGTTAGAACAAGATGACTAGCGCTCCAAGCTTGCGCAAGAAGTCTTAATCTACCCTTGGATATCCTGTATCGCCTTGGCAATAGCAGTGCTCTATGGGTCGCTCCCATCCAATGCTCTCTAGCCTGATCAGCTTCTTTTATAGACGAAACTGCCGTTGAGCCCAGCAGTGTGAAGCCTAGGAGCTGAAAACAGCGCTATCGATAGCTAGGCCGAACCAAGAGTCAGTAGCTAATCTCGATATTGCCTAGTTTATGGAATATATTGCCCAAATTTGGATGCCGCGCCTCGGTAGAATAGCTTTAGAAGTAGCCTGGTTTAACTGCCCCTAAACCGGCCCCGCTCTCTTTCCGATGGGAAACAGAGCGTTAGGCAAGCTTTCAAGAGGGACTACTTAGAGAAAATACAACTGTGCAGTATTGCTGTGAACCTAAAACTGCCATTCATTCATTAGCAGGCACTGGACCTTTAGATTGAGAAGGCTCTTTGCTCACTAAAAGGAATTCACGAACCGAAAAATAGAGACCTACAATCAATAGACTGAAAACTAGCATAGCGATATAAAACAGCGTCATAGGACTCATGATTTCCGTCCCACTAGCGCCATAAGTTTGAAGTAGATTCCAAAGCACAATATTGAAGGCACCCACACCGCAGTGAAAAGTCCTTCCTCATGCTGTCCTGAGAACCAAAGAAAACCAGATACGGCAAATGATACTGCCACTGCCATTAATATAAAAAAGTCTGACTGTTTGAACATATTCTTTCCTCGATTATTCGTCAAAAAAACCAATAGCTGCTAGCAAGCAGCCTACAACAGCCAGGCCAGCGAGAGTTCTTACTCCGCTATGCCCCAAAACTGCGAATGATTCCAGCTCAAAAATATTGAGAACTACGCTCCCTGCAAGAAAAGTCGAGAGAATAAGTAACCCGAAACCAGAATATACACTGGCTTTTTTTGCCGGACTTAGATTTCCAGTGTGAAAAAATTTAATCATGTTTTGCTCTCTTGCTTAAACAAAATTAACGTCTGCTTTGACATTTTGGATCTATCCCATAAGAAATAAAAAATAGCGGTGATTGAGTGAAACACCAAAAAGATAAGATGTTGAAGGTGATCAAACATTTAAAAACTAGGAAGATCGCAGGACGAAGTTAGTGCCACTTGCGGATAAACAGAGATCAATCAGGAAATTTCTCTGTTTAGCAGGACAGTTATTTCTTCTTCGATAATATCTTTATCCTGCAACTCATCATATAGCTCATGTGGAATGTTGTTGATTGCGAGTCCCAAAATTGCTCCCAGCACAGTTCCGCGGTGCACGTTATCACCACCGAGGTTAGCATTCGCGAGTAGGCCGGCCTTTGGTTTTTCTGCATATTTGTAAGCCAGATAAAGTACGCTGGGCCAAGAGTCACTTATATAGCAGGCGGAAGAGAACAGGCGCCCTACAACGTCATTGTCGGAATGTACTTTGCTTAGTAACTCGGGCATAGCCATTCCGATGCTACGCTTTGCCCAGATAGCTATGATATCTCGAGCGGAATTCGCTTCAAGTCGAAATAATAGTGCATCTAATAGTCCGACATAGTCACTGCAAACTTTTGCTAAATATTCGTCTGGGTGAGTAAGTTTCAAATGTTTGTGACAGATGGTTTGGACGATTTCAAGTGACGTGCCACGTAACAGTTCAGATATTACAATTGGAGCGATTGTTACTAGACCTCCGATAGAAGCCGTATCATGTGTCACTGCGCCGCATTTGTTACGATTTTTACCAGCAGACAAGTTCGCAAAAAATCCTCGGTGATAGGATTCGGCGTATGTATCTGGATGCAATGCCGGGTCGGCTGTCATTAGCTTAATGTAGGCATCAAGAAATAGCTCCTCATTGTAGTGCCCGCCATTAGCAGCGAGAGCTCGTATCGTAGCTCTAGCGCAATGTGCATTAAGCGTATTTTCTCCAGCGCGCATACCTTGATGATAATGTTGATTTGATTGATTCCAGAACTGTCGCTTACCCTTGAGTATTACGTCTCCCACAATTTCGACCTGAAAATTTTTGGAATGACGTGCATTGCGCCCGCCTTGCTTGGTGGAATGAAGTGACATGATCGATGAAGGGTGGTGCTTAGGAGCTGCTTCAAGCTTGGTGATTCCGCCGGAGAACTGCTTATAAATATCCATTAGATTGTAATACCAGTGCACAGGCATTGCTAGAGAGTCTCCTATAAACATGGATTGCAATGAAGCTACTGCGCGCTGTTGAGTGCTTGATAAATTGTTCATGCTATTTCCTAATTAATTCTAGCAATTGCTTTTGGCATGTAATGGTGAAAGTGGTACGTCCTGTAACCAATTATGGATTGCCATAGCTGAATCTTTGGCATGCTGTTAGGGTTAAGCTCTTCGCACCAACGGAATATGTGATCTGGGCTATTGGTTCGTGCTCATAAGTCAAAATAGTAGAGTTCTCGTAGAATGGCTTCATCAAAACTCAGTACGGCTCAATTGCAGGGAAACCTGCGCCGCTTTATTATTTTTCGCCTGTTCTACTCCGCGCGCTTCTATTATCCGGTGTTTACCGTGTTGTTCTTGGACTATGGGCTGACTCTAGAACAGTTCGCTATTCTTAATATTGTATGGGCGCTGACTATTGTCCTGGCGGAGGTACCCTCTGGAGCTTTGGCAGATATTGTCGGGCGCAAGCGCTTGGTGGTTTTTGCAGCGATCATGATGGTGGTCGAGATGGCTTTGATCGCCTTTGCGCCGATTGGTGCATCGCCTTTTCTATTCCCCCTTTTTCTTGCGAACAGAATTTGTTCCGGTTTGTCTGAAGCAGCTGCAAGTGGGGCTGATGAGGCATTAGCCTATGATTCGCTAAAGGCTCTGGGGCGCGAAGATGACTGGTCGAAGATTTTACAACGCACGACTCAAGTTGTTTCCTTCGGGTTTTTCATGACAATGATTCTTGGGGCATTCGCCTATGATCCGAACACGGTGAATGGCTTGCTTTCGGCCATAGATTCACAATGGCAGCTGTCCAACAATCTCGTTATCCGTCTGCCGGTGATATTAACGCTGATGACCTCGTTTATTGTGCTCGGCACCGCTTTAGGGTTTCATGATATTGATATTGATATTGATATTGATATTGGCGAAGGTGAATCCTCTGACTCACTGCAACTAACAGGGAATTCTCTTTTAGACCCTTTTCGTAAAATAGTAGTTGCCGCGAAATGGACTATCAACCACCGATTTGTGTTGTTTGTCATATTGGCGGCGCTGGCCTTGGACAGCGTGGGTAGACAATTTGTGGTGCTTGCCAGTGAATACTACCGCGTTATCGATATACCGGTGAGTTGGTTCGGATTTATCGGGGCAGGCATGTCTTTAGTGGGAATGGTGAATGCCATATTGTCGCGCTATCTAGTTACAAACCATTCGCCACTATTTAATTTTTTAACACTCTCTTTTCTTTTAATGACAGGGTTGATTGGGCTTGGTTTAGCTATTCCTTACTACGGTGTAATTTTCGCTGTGGGCGCGTTCGCGATGATGGGGATGGTGCAGTTTCAGTCTAGTTACTACATCAATAAGGAAGTTGATTCAGTGCATAGGGCGACGGTTCTCAGCTTTAAGGGGCTAGCCTTAAATTTGGGGCTCGGATTTGCGAGTCTTCTATACACCGCTTATGTGTCGCTATTGCGAGCGCAACAAGAAGGCACAGTGCCGGAGGCGGCCTTTCGTGATGCCATATTCTTGGATGCTCTGCGCGGTTTTCCTATCTACTTTTTTGCACTCTTCCTACTCGTCTTGCTGCTAGGCCGAGCATTGATAAAACCTCTAAGCGCAGTTCTCTCCAGGCGTTAAAACTCAGATGAAAATAAATAAGGTGCTTGGCAGGTCTAGGCTGCCAGTTATGGCGTATTACAGAAAATTCTTATTGAAACAGGTGCAAAGTGCAAGCCCTATCCGGAAAGCATGCAATATCGCATGAAGTTCTACTAACAACCCGCCCAATATCCCTCGACGGTAACGATGTCGAAGCTAAACGGCAGCAGCTGTTAGCTTATTTCGTCTCTACTTGGGAGCAGTATGAGGCTCTATTCTCTGCTCTTAAGGATGAGGCCTTGTACACCTCAGCGGAGTCTTTGCGGCACCCTCTGATCTTCTATTTTGGGCATACGGCTACGTTCTATGTGAATAAGATGATTTTGGCTCAATTTACTGAAGCGCGTGTAGATCCTGAGTTGGAGGCCATGTTCGCCATCGGTGTCGATGAGATGTCTTGGGATGATTTGGACTGCGCTCACTATGACTGGCCGACAAGAGAGCTTGTTAAAGAATACCGAGACAAGGTCAAGGCCCGAATCTGTGCCTTCATCAAATCCATGCAGATCACGCTGCCTATCACTCAGCAATGCCCAGCATGGTTAGTTTTGATGGGCATTGAGCATGAGCGGATTCACCTTGAAACCTCGTCGGTTATTGCGCGTATGTTGCCGCTGGATCTTATCGATGCAAGACAAGCCGAATCGTGGCCAGTTTGCACCAAGGCAGGTATAGCCCCGTCTGTGCAATGGTTGCCGATACCTGCGACTGCAGTAAAGCTCGGCAAAAGCGACAGCGATCGTAGCTATGGTTGGGATAACGAGTACGGTTTCGATGAGCAGAAGGTAGAGCAATTTAAGGTCGCTACGACCTTGGTGAGTAATCAGGACTTCCTCAAATTTGTGCAGGCATGGGGCTATAAGAAAGCTCGCTATTGGACAGCAGAAGGAAGGCAGTGGTTAGCCTTCACCAAATCACGGCATCCAAAATTCTGGCGAACTACGCTGAACGGGGAATACCTGCAGAGGAATCTATTCTCGGAAATGCCTTTGCCAATGGATTGGCCCGTCGAGGTGAATTATCTGGAGGCGAAAGCCTACTGTAATTGGATGGCCGAGCGCATTGGTGAGCCAGTAAGAATGCCAGTGGAGGCTGAATGGTCTGCGCTGCGTCAGTCAGAATTAGGGGAGGATTCCGGCTCGGGCAATATTAATTTAGAGCAGTATGCCTCGTCCTGCCCGGTGACGGATAATCGGCATGGAAGGCTCTATGATGTCACTGGCAATGTCTGGCAATGGACAGAATCACCTATCGATGGCTATCCAGGCTTTACTGTGCACCCTTGGTATGACGATTTCTCGACGCCGACTTTTGATGGCAAGCACAATTTGATTAAGGGTGGGTCTTGGATATCTACAGGAAACGAAACCCTTGCTTCATCGCGTTACGCATTTCGCAGACACTTTTTTCAACACGCAGGATTTAGAATGGTTATATCTGAGCAAGCGCCCAAAACACAGACACAAGATAATGTTTATGAAACAGATGAATTGATTGCGCAGTACTGTGAGTTCCACTACGGCAATGAATATTTCTCTGTGCAAAATTTCCCGGTTGCGTGTGTGCAGGCGCTTATGGCTCATGTGCAAGCGAACAGTATCGCTACAGATCGGGCTCTCGATTTGGGTTGTGCGGTAGGACGGTCCTCATTTGAATTGGCGAAGAATTTTCAGCATGTGGATGCGTTAGATTTTTCTGCGCGTTTCGTCCAGCAGGGAGCAAAATTGCAGGCACATAATCGGCTGCGCTATACGCTTCCAGTCGAGGGCGATATCGTCGAGTACCGAGAAGTTTTGCTGGATAAATTGGGCTATGACGATGTAAAAGACCGTATTGATTTCTTGCAAGGTGACGCTTGCAACCTGAAGCCGCAGTTCACTGACTACAATGTGGTTTTCGCCGGCAATCTAATTGACCGGCTCTACGAGCCTGCGATCTTCCTGAACGACATACAAGCTCGCCTCTTATCTGGCGGCTTGTTGGTCTTGACTTCACCTTATACCTGGCTTGAAGAATATACCGATAAGTCCAATTGGCTAGGGGGCGTGAAAGTGAATGGTGAAAACTTCAGTACTCTGGACGCGCTTAAACAAAAGCTCGCAGACAGCTTCGATTTTGAAGAGGCCGTTGACGTGCCCTTTGTAATTCGCGAGACAGCTCGCAAGCATCAGCATACAGTGGCTCAATTGACAGTTTGGCGTAAGCGCTAGACGGACTCACCCATGAAAATTAGCGCAATGAAGCACCATGAATTTTATGAAAAGCTGCCCAGGCGTGCCCGCTATAACCTAAGCGATGCCTGTGGGGCGACGGCGACTCTGCAAGATATTTTGAGCGTTGATGAGATCGCCGCTATAGCGTCAGTACCTTTGACATATGGCAGTGTAGAGGGCAGGGATGATCTGCGTGCTGGTATCTATAATTTGTATAAGCAGCTCTACCCCGAACTGGGTGTCGATCACATCACTGTGCTTAGTGGTACACAGGAGGGCCTGTTCTCTATCATGGCCTGTATCCTGGAGCCCGGCGATGAAGTGATCGGGATGCTACCTTGCTATCCGTCACTTTCTGATCTTCCCGCGTGCTTTGGCGGCGTGTTTAAGTCAGTACAGCTTAATTTTGAGAATTGCTGGCAGCCATCCATTGAAGATTTCGCTGCGCAGATCAGCGAGCGCTCGAAAGCAATAGTTATAAACTCTCCACACAATCCAACTGGTATGCTGCTAGATCAAGGTTTCGTAGATAGTCTACTTGCTCTTTGTGAAAAGCATGGCCTGTATCTGATTTGCGATGATGTATTCGCGTTTTCGGATTTTTCCGGAATTGGCTGTCAGTTGAACGTACTGAAATACGAAAAAGCTATACTAGCGAATGTGCTCTCTAAGACCTTTGGCTTACCCGGAGTTCGCATCGGTTGGGTTATGACGAGAAACGAAAAGCTGAGCAAATTGATTCGTGATCTGAAAACTTACAACAGTATCTGTCAGTCGCAGCTGGATGAGCAGGTGGCCTTTTTTGTGATGCACAAAGCTGATGCGCTTATCAAGCGTAACAATGAAATTGTGCGTGAGAATATTGAATTGTTTGATGGTTTTGTTGCTAACAACGAATCTTTGAGCTGGCATAGACCGAAAGCAGGTATGCTGGGCTTAGTGCATTCAAGCGAGCCTCTTAAGCCTCTGCTCGATTCTTGGTTCGAGAAGGATGTATTAGTTTTGCCAGGAGATTTATTCGGTGTAGAAGGGGATTACTTTCGTGTTGGTTTTGGCAAGAAAGAATTTTCGGAGGCTCTCGCGCGCATTTCTGTCGATTAGCGAGTTTAGTGCTTCTTTAAATCAAAACGTTCGAATCAAATATGTCTGCCCCGGAAGCATTGATTGTGGTACTGACTGTTTGGTGCTTCGAAAGAATCGACTCGTAATCGAACCATGTATTCGCCAACTTCAATTGACTTCCACTTATTAGGTCTTAGCTTCAATAAAAGAAGCGTCCTGTTTTCAATAATGATTCCCTGCGCTGCCTATAGCGCTAGCTCTTGTATTGATTGCTGCATCATGATTTCGAGTTTTGCTCCGCTGGAGAGGCCTTCTAATACAATTAGAAGGCAATTTTGATTCCTCCCGAAACAGCCTCAATTGCTACTGATGAGGATAAGTTTCTTGGCCACTAAAGAAGCAATGAAATTTCGCTACGCCATGAAATCCGAGTGCCACAGGGTTGGTATGGAGATAGATCGATGGCGTCAAAAGCAGTCATTGGACAAAGCTCTAAATTGGATATATTGTGCATCTTTTCTGCATACAATAAGGAGAATTTGCAATGAGCAAGCCTAAAATCGCCGGGATGGTGGTCGGCCTCGTATTACTGGTCGCGGTGGTAGGTTGGGTGTCCACGGCTCCCTACCTTAGTAACTCAGGGCTCGGCCGTACGCCGGGCGTAATGATTGGAGGTACTATCACCCCAGCCCTGAATGATTTCTCGCCGCTTAACGACAGCGTTCGCGGCCCTTTGATGTTTAAACTATCCGGTTTTCCTCCATTCGTTAATTACCTATCTTGGGTTGGCATGCCCGATGGCGTAATTACGGCAACTCGCCCGGATAACGGATACTGGGCTCGACGTGTCCGTTCAAATGGCGGAGATGGATTACTGCGCATAGGTGACCAGACATTCGAGATGACGGCTACGGAGATTCATGGCGATGATCGTATTGCAATGATGAGGCTATGGGCTGCTAAGTCAGGCGGCAGAACACTTGATGAGCCAGCTTACCCAGGTGCAGAACCGCTCGGTGAATGGAAAGTGTTCTTCTGGACTCCTAGGTCTTAGGATCTTTAAATCAGAATCTTGAAAATTTTGAAAGTCAGTGCTGCGGGCAAGATCAGAAATATTTCATATCTCGTACGCAGCGATGACTCTAACTCAAGCTTCCAGCCACTCAAGCGCTGCGCTTTCTTTGTCCAAATCGAATGATTTCATCTCCAAGCCGGGAATGAGCTTGCCTTCGATCTCGGTGCTAGTTTGTATCCAGCCTTGATCACAAACTACGGCAATTCGATCAATTTTTTGAACCAATCGAAATATTTTTGGCAGGTTTTTCAGTTCTACAGCGATAGCCCCCAGAGTGGGCATTTCTAATTTGCCTATACGGTACATTAAAAGACCGTGTTCCATATCCGCAATTGCTGCAAACAGTTCATCTAGCACTTTCGTCATCTGATCTCGGTCGATCTTGCCGCTAAATTCTACGTTGACTCGATTGCTGCTTACCTTGGTGAAGTTCATCATAGTTGTGCTCCTTAATTAAGAGTTAGACTCATTCAATCGGCAGAAACCTGCTTGCCAATTTAGGTGTATCAATCATCACTAACTTGGGAGTCCGAGTGATTGGAGCCGAGCGGAAATTCAGTAAGCTCGCCTTTACTTAGCAAACAACTCTGCGTCAATATCTTTAAACGCCTTGAACTCGAGAGCGTTCCCCGAAGGGTCGGTAAAAAACATGGTGCCTTGTTCGCCGGGCTCATCCTTGAAACGAACACAGGGCTCGATGATAAATCCGTCGATGAATTCAGCCACTGTATCCGCCAGCGCCTCCCACTCCTTGAAATTTAGTACCACGCCAAAATGTGGCACGGGTACGCCGTGTCCGTCCACTGCATTATGGATATTCGGAATCTTGCCAGACTTTCCGATGGCTGGGTTGAGGTGGGTGACCAGCTGATGTCCGAATAAATTGAAATCGATCCATTCCCGCGCGCTGCGGCCTTCGGGCAGGCCCATTTTCACACCATAAAAATCTCTAGCTTCATTGATATCGCGTACCTGAATAGCTAGGTGGAAAGGGGTGAGTGGCATAGTGTCTCCAAAGATTAACTAGAGTGGGGCTCAAAACCAAAATACAGTATTTTATGTGCAGGGAAAAGTGATGGTCTCCTGTCAGGCTCCTACTCCTAAAGACAGAGCTAAAAATAACCCTGAAAACAGCGCCAAGAACAGCAAAATAGTCATGAAATTGGCCTGCGGAATGAGAGATGTTAACTATTTATGTAATTGACTGCTAAAACTGCTGTATTTTTGTCCTGACCCCGTTTAGTTTATACAGGATACACATAGTACTTGGAGAGTCATAAATGATAATAATAAAACGACAAATTTCGATCTTCCTTCTCGCCTTGGGTGCGCTCGTCTGTGCTCCCCTGGCTCTGGGCCAAACCGGTACTAGCGTAGCAGAAGGAGACTGGCCGTATTACCACGGTAGTGAAACCTCTCTTCGCTATTCGCCTTTGGATCAAATAAACGCCGAAAATGTTGCCGGTCTAGAGATAGCCTGGAGATTCTCCACGGAGAACTTTGGTCCTTCAGCAGATTTTGTGAATCCATCCACACCCCTAGAAGTTGATGGGGTTCTATATGCGAACATCGCAAGCACCCGCAACGTAGTGGCGCTGGATGCTACGAACGGTCAAGTACTGTGGTTGTGGAGATCGCAGGAAGGCGATCGATTCGACAATGCGCCGCGCAAAGGTTCTGGGCGTGGAGTTGCGTTCTGGAGCGACGGTGACAAGTCGCGGGTAATAGACGTTACACCAGGGTATCAGTTGGTGTCACTAGATGCCGCGACCGGCATTCCTGATCCGACTTTTGGCGAGAATGGCATCGTGGACTTGTATTTGGGTCTTCGCAACGCCGATGATCCACGCTATCCCTACCCGGATATAGGCCTATCCGCACCACCTTTAGTCATGAATGATGTAATTGTGGTCGGGGCTGCGCACAGAACAGGCGGTCGACCGCGGTCTAAGTTCAACACCAAAGGCGACATACGCGGCTTTGATGTGCACACCGGCGAGTTGCTGTGGACCTTTCATACCATTCCTGAGCGGGGCGAAGTTGGCTTTGAAACCTGGCTCGATGAAGGTGTCGAGTTTACGGGCAATTCCGGTGTATGGGCTCCTATTTCCGGTGATTCGGAATTAGGTATTGTCTATCTGCCAGTTGAAGATCCTACAGGTGACTACTACGGTGGCGACCGACCTGGTGCCAATCTTTTTTCTAGTGGCCTAGTGGCGCTAGATGTTAGAACCGGTGAGCGCAAATGGCACTATCAGTTTATCCATCATGATATCTGGGACTGGGATGTTCCCTCTGCGCCGCTGATTACCGATCTACCAAACGGTCGCAAAGTAGTTATGTCTGTCACCAAGCAGTCTTGGGTCTACACCTTCGACAGAGAGACTGGCGAGCCTATCTGGCCGATTGTAGAGCGAGAAGTTCCTGCAGGAGACGTGCCTGGGGAATGGTATTCTCCGACGCAGCCTTTTCCGACACATCCAGCTCCTTTCGATCGTCAAGGGTTTACCGAAGATGACTTAATCGATTTTACGCCGGAGCTTCGTGCTATGGCGCTGGAAGCCGTCAAAGATTTCCGTCTCAGCCCCTCTATTTATACGCCGCCATCCTTAGCCGATGCGCCGGACGGTACCCGTGGCTTGCTTAGTTTACCGTCCTCCACTGGTGGTTCCAACTGGGAGGGCTCTGCTCTCGATCCAGAGACGGGAATTCTGTATGTACCCTCAAGAACCCAGCTACAGGTATTAGCACTGGCAAAGAACGAAGAATCTGACATCGATCTCAGTCAAGGCTTTGGCGTTCGCGTGCCACGTATACAAGGGCTTGAGGTCGTCAAGCCGCCTTACGGTCGTATAACGGCGATTGATATGAACTCGGGCGATCATCTTTGGATGATTGCGAATGCCGACACGCCAGACCGCATAAAGAATCATGCCTTGCTGGAAGGTGTTGATCTGCCGCGCACAGGCGTGCCGACGCGATCGGGCATCTTTGTGACTAAGAGCCTGTTGTTTCAAGCTGAGGGTACTGGAGCTGCAGGCGCTAGCCCGATCTTCCGAGCAATCAATAAAGAAACTGGTGATATTGTTGCCGAGATTGACTTGCCGTTTAATCAGACCGGTTTGCCTTTTACCTACGAGCACGAAGGGAAGCAATACATTGCGATGTTCATGGGCGGCGCAGGAAATCCTGCGGAGTTGGTTGTCTTCGCCTTGCCTGAATAATTCAGACAGTTAGCGAAAACAGTCACAGACTTAGCTTGTTGTTAGGAAAGGAAGTATTGGGAAGCCTATGCCGGCTTTACAGTGCTTCCTTCTTTTGTTTTGGCTTTCTGAAAAGCATTACATCTGCACCTTGTACCCACTAACTGGTTCGCGTCTGTTAGACTCCATGACGATGTCTCTAATTACCTGCTCTCTAAGGCTTGGCCAATGATGCAAGCTATCCTCTCTTGTGCTGTCATTGCGGTGCTGGCCTCTTCTCTTATGTTGGTATGGCGCTGGGGAAACCTAATCCTAATAGGGCAAATGCCCACGAAGTTTTTCGCGTTCTTTTCAATACTATTTACATCCGGTCTGGACGTTGGCTTGATCATGTTCCCGCTGACGGAATTTCCAATCTATGAGGTGGAGCAGGCATATGGTTTTACCAATCCTCTCGCTATCGAATTCGGCTTCTGGGGATTCCTTATCTGGGTCTTCTATTTCCTAACTACATGCTATTTCTGCATCATTGAGCCACGTTTGAAAATCTTTGAGATTCCGTGGGTGAAACTGCTCAACAACATTATTATTATAGCCACCTGTGCGTTCACCGGTTTCTTGTTCTTCCAGTATTTACCGAGCTACGTGGAAGGCATCACACCATTTTTCCGGTTTTCACTGGTTGCGCTCATAGTGCTAGCAGCTGTTTTTTCCAGCACCGATATCCGCTATGTAAAGATCTTAAGCTTGTCTTCTACTTGGTTGTTCTTTGTGCTAATTGCAGCGATGTGGGCTTTCGGGGGCTTGGGCTTAAGCGGTTTGGCTACTAACCTCTTCCAGATCGGAGACTACTTCGCGAATATCCATCGCTTCGTTCTGCCTTTCTCCGACTACCATGCGTTCTATCTGTTCTGGTGGTTTGCTTGGAGCATCATGATTGGGCAATTCGTTGCTCGCTTCGTCGATGGGCTCCGAACATGGCAGCTCCTGCTCGCGCTCTTGCTGATACCTTCCATACCAATCTCTTTATGGTTTTCGGTATTGTTTGGCGTGTATGAACAGGACTTGGATATTTCGGGTTTCATGAATGGTTTTATGTTGCTGGTTGGAATCGTTTTTGTTGTGAATTCTCTAGACTCATTAACGAGGCTGTATGCAGACAATCTTCAATTAACGGTTAATCGTCTCGGCAAGTTGAAATACATCGGCGCGCATTGGCTATTGCTATATAGCTTAATTCTCTTTTACCAGTTTACACCGCTACAAATTGAGTGGATCGGTCTGGTAGTCATAGGGCTCTACACGGCTATCTCGGTGTTGATCTTTCTTCGCAGACAAATGCTGGTCAATCCAGTAAATGAGTAACGCAAAAGTATGAACGAATTTGATTACGTAATAGTGGGCGCAGGCTCTGCAGGCTGCGTTTTGGCGAATAGGATATCGGCGAATCCTGATAATAGAGTGTTGCTGGTGGAAGCAGGTGGCAGCGACCGAAATATCTTCGTGCAAATGCCCACGGCCTTGTCCTATCCTATGGCGATGGATAGGTTCAATTGGGGCTATCACTCTGATCCAGAACCAGGATTGGATGGCAGGCAAATTTCTTGCCCCAGAGGAAAAGGTCTAGGAGGCACCTCAACAATAAATGGCATGGTCTATGTGCGGGGCAACGCTCATGACTTTGAGGAATGGGAGGCTCTAGGAGCGAAAGGCTGGGGTTATCGAGACTGCCTTCCTTACTTCAAGCGTGCCGAATCGTGGATAGGAGGAGGCGATACCTATCGCGGAGGCGACGGTCCCCTTGGCGTGTGCGCTGGCAACGACATGCGCATGAACCCTTTATACCGTACCTTTATCGATGCCGGCGTAGAAGCCGGCTATCCTGAAACCAAAGATTACAATGGAGAGTATCAAGAAGGCTTTGGCCAGATGCACATGACGGTACGAGATGGTGTGCGCGAATCTACTGCTCGGGCCTATTTGAAACCGGTTATGCATCGATCCAATCTCAAAGTTATCACCAATGCCTTGGTGAACCGCATTGAGTTTGATGGGAAACAGGCTACCGGTGTTTCTCTAAAAACGAAGAGAGGAATTGAATCTATCGACGCAGCGCAAGAGGTTATTCTGACAGCCGGTGCAATCGCTTCACCGATGCTGTTGCAACGTTCTGGTGTCGGCAGGGAAGAAGTTCTAGATGCAGCAGGTGTAGAGACAGTGCATAGTCTTCTCGGTGTTGGAGAAAATCTACAAGACCACCTCGAGGTATATTTTCAATTTCATTGCAAGCAGTCTGTAAGCCTAAACAACAAGCTGGGTCTAATAAGTAAGGCGCTAATAGGTGCCAGGTGGCTGTTGTTTAAGGATGGTCTTGGTGCTAGCAATCATTTCGAATCCTGCGCATTCATTCGCTCGAAACACGGTTTGAAATCGCCGGATATTCAGTATCATTTTTTGCCGGCCGCGATGCGTTATGATGGCACGCCCTCTATTGCTGGGCACGGCTTTCAAGTGCACGTTGGTCCAAACAAGCCCAAAAGCCGGGGCCGTGTGAGAATAAAATCAGCCGATGCTACGGACTCTCCGAGTATTTTGTTTAATTATTATCAAGCTGCTGAGGATATCGAAGCCTGGCGGCAATGCATTCGCTTAACCCGCGAAATTATGCAGCAACCTGCCATGGACCCCTATCGCGGAGAAGAGATCCAGCCTGGACTCAATGTTAGCAGTGACCAGGAGATAGATGCCTGGGTTAAACAGAATATTGAGAGTGCATATCACCCAGCCGGCACCTGCAAGATGGGTGAGGCCAGCGATCCCTTAGCAGTAGTGGACAAGGACTGTCGTGTGCATGGACTGAGTAATCTAAGAGTTGTGGACGCCTCAGTCTTTCCCAGCTTACCTAATGGCAATATCAACGCGCCGGTAATTATGGTGGCGGAAAAGATCGCTGATGTAATTTTGAATGCAGATCCACTACCCACAGCAACGGTTGCTATCAATGTGCCCAGCCATTGGCAAGACCGGCAGCGGGAAGGAAGCCCTGCAAGAAACGTCGAATAAAGGGCTCAAAAAGGGGACGGAGGGATTTATTATTGAACAATAGTAAATCCCTCCGTCCCCTTTTTGAGCCCGGCCGGCCTATTAATTGAATCACTCAGTTAATTAGGTAGAATCAATGGCTGTTACCCAGTGTGCGGTGGAATGACGCATAAGAGACAGTCCTGTAATGTAGACTTTGTGCTATTTATAGTTCACTTAGGAGATAGCCTTGAATAAACACTCGCAATACCCCAAGCCTCGTTTTCTTTCCCTTGTGATAGGCCTCACGGGTGCGCTCTTGTTGTGGATGGGAGTCTTGCTATTGGCAGCAGGTGGTTCACTTTACTATGTCTTTGCCGGTGTTGTGCTGCTAAGCAGTGCCGTTTTTCTTTTTCGAGGAGATGTGCGAGGAGCGCAGCTCTACGGAGCATTTTTGCTTTTTACTTATCTCTGGGCACTTTATGAATCGGGTTTAGATGCCTGGGCGTTAATGCCACGTGTCGCCATGTTCAGCGTGTTGGGCCTGTGGTTTATCCTGCCAAGAGTCCGCAGAGGTTTATTGCAAACTGAGCCTGCCCCCTTGTTTAAGCAGCGGCCAACTCAGGCCACATTAGGTGGTTTGACGCTGCTCATTGTCGCTCTGTTTTTAAGTAGGGGCTTTGATGTTGGTGTACCAAGTGCCGCTGGTACTGGACTCGTAAATAATGTGACGGGAGATTGGTCTAATTATGGCTCCTCCAAATCGGGCACGCGTTATGCCGCAACCGATCAGATAAGTCTTGAGAACATCGGTCAATTGGAAAGAGCATGGGAAATTCGTACCGGCGTGCCCGGTGCATTCAAAGGCACGCCGATTCAGATTGATGACGGTCTTTATATGTGCACGGGACAGAACATAATCCTAGCCCTGGACCCGGACACCGGTGAGGAACGTTGGCGCTTTGATCCCGAGTTGCAGTCGCCGAAAATTGGCTTTTGGGATACTTGCCGTGGTGTGACCTATTACGAGAGTCCAGAAGCGAATCCCGCCGCCGAGTGTGCGGAACGGATTCTTACTGCGACTACCGATGCGCGTTTGATTGCTGTTGATAAGAAGTCAGGAATTCCCTGCAGCGGCTTCGGCGTGAATGGTGAGATCAGTTTGCTTAGCGGCATGGGCGAAGTCGTGCCGGGATTCTATTTTGTGACTTCGCCGCCTACCATAGCCAATGACGTATTGGTGCTAGGTGGTTGGGTGCTCGACAATCAAATGACGGAAGAGCCATCCGGTGTAGTACGTGGATTCAATCCCATGACAGGCGAATTGGTTTGGGCTTGGGACATGGGCCGTGAAGATAGAACTGGTTTACCGGCCCCGGGTGAAAATTATACCCGCGGCACGCCGAATGTGTGGAGTCTAACCAGTGCTGACGAAGAGCTCGGTCTTATCTATGTGCCTACGGGCAATGCCACTCCAGATTATTTCGGCGGGCATCGAAGCGAAGCCATGGAGAAATATGCGAGCTCTATAATTGCACTCGATGCACGAACGGGCAGAGTTAGGTGGAGTTTTCAAACAACGCATCACGATATCTGGGATTATGATGTTCCAGCACAGCCCACGTTGGTAGATATTCCCGTAAATGGTGTTATACGTAAGGCCGTTGTAGTGCCGACCAAGCGTGCAGAAATATTTTTACTCGACAGAGAGACTGGAGAACCAATCGCTGAGGTGGCAGAACTGCCAACACCACAGACAGATATTCCAGAAGACTTCACAGTCGCTACGCAGCCGTTTTCTGTTGGCATGCCTTCCTTCGCTGATCAGCGCCTAACCGAGGCGGACATGTGGGGCATTACACCATTCGATCAGGCCGCTTGTAGGCTGCAATTCAAGCGCATGCGCTATGAGGGTCCCCTCACTCCGCCGACTACAGGCCATGGTTCGCTTTACTATCCAGGTGTTGCTGGCGGAATGAACTGGGGCAGCGTGGCTGTGGATGAGGTGAATCATCTGATGGTAGTCAACACCATGAATAATCCCTCGGTAGTACGCCTTATTCCTAGAGAAGATGTTAGGGAAAATGAAGGATACGGTATTGGAGGAGCACAGGCTGGTACTCCCTATGCAGTCTATTCTTTTTTCTTTCTCTCGCCCTTATTTGCGCCTTGCATCGAGCCTCCCTATGGCGAGATGGCCGTAGTTGATCTCGCATCGCAGGAACTACTATGGCGACGACCGTTGGGTACTGCTAAGGAGCAGGGTCCGCTGGGCATTCCCAGCAGATTACCTCTGCCTATGGGTATGTTCTATAACGCAGGTTCAATCGTCACCGGCGGTGGTTTAATCTTTAATGCCGGTGTTGTAGATAGTACAGCTCGTGCTCTAAATGTATTTACCGGAGAAGAGGTCTGGACTGACAGTCTTCCCGGATCGTCGACGGCCACACCAATGAGTTATGTGAGTCCGACAACAGGCAAGCAGTATGTCATCGTTACCGTGGCTGACGGCGGCGGCGCGCTGCAACTCGAGGCCGCAGTTGACGACGATGTTGAAACCGGTGATGTGCCAGGCGGTTATGTCATTGCCTATAGCCTGCCTAATTAATACAGACAGATAAATCGCGCAGCTTGGCGAAAAAACTTAGATTCGCTGGATGGTGTATCAAAACTCGATACTAAAATTCAGGTTCAATATTCTTATTTTGGGGGAGATGGTAAAGTTATGCGACGACTAGTAAACAAAGACTGGGCGATAATATTCAGCGGATTCTTTTTTCTATTTAGTGTGTCATTAAGCCGTGCAGACATAGACCAGGCGCGCTTGGATGCCATCGCGGAAGACATGCAATCTCGAATAGTTGAAGAACGACTATCCGGGGCAGTCCTAATGATTGCCCAAGATGGTGAATTGCAGATGAACAAGACTTTCGGTCATCAGAATGTGGAAGACCAAGTGCCTATGGCTATGGATACAATCTTTCGTATCTTCTCCATGACTAAGCCGATCACCGGCACTGCGCTGATGATTCTTCATGATGAAGGCAAGTTTCAGCTCAGCGATCCTGTGTCCAAATACATTCCTGAGCTTGCCGATGTAAAGGTTTTTACCGAATCCGATGCCGCCGGCAATATGCTGACCGAAGCGGCCAATCATGAGATGACTGTTCAGGAGCTGATGACTCATACTGGCGGTATCATGTATGTTCCGCCACTATCGAGCGGACCAGTGGCTCAAGCCATGATTGCTGCGGGTATCATGAGACCCGATATTTCATTGGCGGAACAGATTGATAGTCTCGGAGCATTACCCCTAGGATATCAGCCGGGCTCGCAATGGGAATACAGCTATTCCGTTGATGTTCAGGGATATCTCGTTGAGGTCTTGTCAGGCCAGACTTTTGATGACTTTCTAGAACAGCGCATTTTCGAGCCTTTAGGCATGATAGACACAGGCTTTTTTGTGCCAGCTGATAAAGCTCATCGATTCGCGAGACAGTACAACCAAGCTGCCACTGGTGGTCTTACGCGAACCGATACGGGGCAGTTTTTAATCAAGCCGAAGTTTTTCTCAGGCGGAGGTGGACTCACCTCAACTGCTAGTGACTATATGAAATTTGCTCTGATGCACTTAAATAAGGGTGAACTGAATGGAACGCGTATCTTGTCTGAAGACGCGATTGCAATTATGCGCAGTAACCTTCTGCCTGAGGGTATCGACAATATTGCCAACATCTATCCGGGTAATGTCTTTGGTGTCGATTTTGCGGTCGTGAGTGATTCAGCTGCATTCAACGGAGCCCCAGTGGGCACGCATTGGTGGTGGGGTATTGCCGGTTCCTGGTTCTGGGTTGATCCAGTACAGAATATTGTGTTCATAGGCATGATCCAGAACGACAATGTTTTCTACTCTATTCAAACTCACGCGGCTATGCGCGAACTGCTCTACAACTAAAGTAAAAGGGCGCCAGGGGATTAAAATTGAATCCCCTGGCGCCCTGTAAGCGCTATTGTTGTAATGCCATTTCCATTTTGGCGAACAACAATCATCCTCGGCAGTACTCTAAGGAATGGCTATCATGAGCAAAGGTCAAAATAGTAAAAAGGAAACAAAAAAGAAAGCGGCACTGACCCCGAAAGAGAAGAAGGCTGCAAAGGCTGCTGCCAAGCAAGGCAAGAGTGGTCTAGGTAACTAATTCCCACGAGCCCAAAATTGGCTATCAGGGTCAGAGTATAGGCACTGTGCTTTTTTCTTAGATCTCAACTGCCACTTTGTAGGTAGGGTCTTCGATGATATTTACATCGATGATCTTCTCGGCATTTTTCAGTAGCTGCAAACAGTCAGGGCTAAGATGGCGCAGATGTATCTCTTTGCCAGCCTTGAAATAGCGCTCTGTGATTTTATTCAGAGCTTCTATTCCCGACATGTCATTCACACGACTCTCTTTAAAATCGATGATCACGCTATCTGGGTCGTTTTTGACGTCGAATTTTTCTGCAAACGCCTGTGCTGATCCAAAAAATAGCGGGCCATAAATCTCATAGTGTTTGACGCCGTCTTCATCAATGTGTTTCCTGGCACGAATGCGCTTGGCATTCTCCCAAGCAAACACCAATGCGGAAATGATTACACCTATTAATACAGCCAGGGCCAGGTTGTGAAGTAGCACTGTAATTGCGGCTACTATGAAACCTACTAGGTTGTCACGATTCGGCATCTTGCCGATGGCTCTTACACTGGCCCACTCAAATGTACCGATAGCAACCATGATCATTAAGCCAGTCAACGCTGCGATTGGCATTCTTTCTATGTAGTCAGCACCGAACATAATGAATACTAGTAACATCACGGAGGCCACGATTCCCGACAGACGAGCTCTAGCTCCCGATGATATGTTGATCAAGCTCTGGCCGATCATTGCACAGCCGCCCATGCCAGAGAAAAACCCTGTTACGAAGTTAGCCAAGCCTTGGGCAATTGCTTCCTTATTACTCTTGCCGCGAGTTTCAGTAATTTCGTCGATTAGATTTAGCGTGAGTAAGCTCTCAATCAAGCCAACGCCTGCCACTATGAATGCATAGGGGAAAATAATGACCAATGTTTCTAAGCTAAAGGGTAGATCGGGTATATGAAAAGGCGGGAAGCCACCTTGGATGGAACTGATATCGCCAACGTTGCGAGTGTCCACATCAAAGCCAAGTACGATTGCTGTTACTACCAAAATGGCAACAAGTGACGCAGGAATTGCCTTGGTGAGTCTAGGCAGCCCCCAAATAATTACCATAGTGAGCAAGACTAAGCAGAGCATAATGTTTAATTGGGGGCCGGTCATCCAGTCGAGCTGACCGTCAGCGTCCATGACTTTAAAGGAAGCCACCTGCGCTAGAAAGATAACGATCGCAAGTCCGTTAACGAAGCCAAACATAACGGAGTGTGGGACTAGTCGGATAAATTTGCCCAACCTAAGGAAGCCGGCAGTCATCTGAATAATGCCAGCCAGTATCACAGTGGCGAATATGTATTCCACGCCGTGACTCTGGGCCAGGCTGACGATAACCACGGCAATAGCGCCAGTTGCTCCAGATATCATGCCGGGTCGGCCTCCAAAAATAGAGGTAATTAAGCCGATGCTGAATGCTGCATAGAGTCCGGTGAGCGGAGAGAGGCCAGCGATCAACGCAAATGCGATAGCTTCGGGGACCAGTGCGATTGAAACGGTTATACCGGATAAGACTTCGATTAGGACATTGATTTTTTTTGAGCGGTCGTACAGATTAAACAGGTATTTCATCTAGGTGTTTCTTAAATCAATAGCGTGAACCACTAGAAGCACAGAGCTTCGAGTGGATGGGGTGCCTCTGATTAATTCCAGGGTACCTCTGCGAGTCCTGAAGCGTTCAGCTGCGAGGCGTAGTTCGCCGTTAATGGCCTTAGTCCTTAACAAGAGCTGCAACGAAGCGGATGAATGCTTCAGGGCTCGCCCTTCGGGGCCTTTGGACTGTCCCGATCTCATCGTTGTCTCTTTTTGACAGGCCGACGCATGTCTGCAAAAAGACGCCTCGATCTTGCAACAGTCCAAAGGCCAGAGGTGCCCTGGAATTAGTCAGAGGCACCCTAGTACTTAAAATCTTTAGGGTAGACTGCAGCCGTTCGGATAGGGAAGTACGACAAGGGCGCGCACTTTACTATATTAAGCTGGTGAAGAGAACAATAAAAAAGAGCCAAAGGACAAAATTACCTTATTTTTGCTTTAAGGAAAGAAGCCGTGATTTCTCATCTGGGAATCTGAGTAATCTGAGTAATCTGAGTATTAAATATCTGCTATGATGCGCTGCCCAGATCATCAGGCAACTCCAATGAATGCCGTTCCATTTGCAACTCTACCCCTTCGGCCCGAACTGTTAGCTAGTATCGCGACGCTGGACTATGATTCGATGACGCCAGTTCAGGCGCGGGCTCTGCCGCATCTGCTCAGCGGCAAAGACCTTATTGCGCAGGCCAAGACTGGCAGTGGTAAAACGGCGGCTTTTGCAATTGGTCTACTTAATAAACTCGACGCGCAGTTATATAGCACTCAGGCGCTAGTTTTATGTCCGACTCGTGAGCTAGCGGAACAGGTTGCGGCAGAGATTCGCAGGCTTGCGAGCGCTATTCCCAATATCAAGTTGCTTACCCTGTGCGGTGGCAAACCGATGGGTCCACAATTGGCTTCTTTGCGGCGTGATCCGCACATCGTTGTAGGAACGCCCGGGCGCATCCTAAAGCATCTCGAGAAGGAAACCTTACATCTCAATGCAGTAGAGACGCTCGTGCTAGACGAGGCAGACCGCATGTTGGACATGGGTTTTCTTGAGGATATTACAAAGATCATCGATAAGACCCCAGCTTCTAGACAAACACTGTTGTTCTCGGCTACTTATCCTGATGGTATCAAGGGAATAAGCGCTAGCGTACAGCGTGATCCAATTGAAATTTCAGTAGAGGATAGTCACCATAGTCCAGACATCGAACAAGTCTTCTTCAAGGTCGAGAAAAGCGAACGAATACAGACGCTTTTCAATGTGCTTGCGCACTATCAGCCAGAATCGACTCTTATATTTTGCAACACCAAGCAGCAGTGCCATGATCTGAGCGGGGAATTACGTGAGCTTGACCTACACGCATTGGCCCTGCACGGTGATCTGGAACAGTTCGAGCGGGATCAGGTTCTTGCCCAATTCTCTGGTAAGAGTAGCTCGATACTTATAGCAACTGATGTGGCTGCGCGCGGTCTCGATGTTAAGGAGTTGGCTGCTGTCATTAATTTCGAGCTTAGTCGCGACCCTGAAGTACATATTCATCGTATAGGACGCACGGCGCGGGCAGGTAGTAAGGGGCTTGCGGTGAGCCTGTTTACGTCTTCGGATAAGCGACACTTGCAAGCCATCGAAGAGTACCAGGGATCGGACGCGAAAATAGTGAGTACGGCGACGCTGACCGTAGCTGCAAACTTCAAACTCTATCCGCTCATGGTCACACTCTTCGTAAATGGTGGGCGTAAGGACAAGGTTAGGGCGGGAGACTTGCTTGGTGCGCTGACGGCAAGTGGTGATATCACCGGCGCTCAGATTGGTAAGATTACGCTGTTCGACAAAATCGCTTATGTTGCCGTCGAGCAACAGGTAGCGAAGCTGGCACTGACGATTCTTGCTGATGGTAAGATCAAGGGCAGGAAATTCAGAGTACGCCGACTGCGCTAGTAGCAATTTTCTAGTATTAGGCGCACTTATCTTTGCTTTAGTTTCCTACCGTTATAGTTGGGCTGGGAGCAAAGCCTATGCGGTGTGCAATTACCAGCAGTCTCTGATTTTCTGTTACAGCTAGAGGACTTTGATAGATCTGCCACGTCGTTCCAAGCTCCTCAATCCCGCTTAACAGTTGATAACCAATGTTGGCCCCCTCGGTTTTGCTGTGCAGAGTTATTAGACCATCGTTGCTGGATTTTCTTGCGATAGGCGCGAGCGTTGCAGGCTGAATTCCATTTGGCCACATGCTTTGTATGAGGTTTTCTTCAGGCATCAATCCTTTGTCATCAATAAAGCGCATCCAGCTATCCATCTCCTTGCTAAGTTCGGCCAGTTTGTCAGTGTACGCAGGGTCAGTGGCAATATTGTTTAGCTCATAGGGGTCATTGAGAGTATCAAATAACTCTTCCGGCGCCTTTGATGTTCTAAACCACTGAGCTTGAACTGGGTCCAGCTCGCCAGCGTCACGCATGCGCAGAAGTTCTTGCATAGCTGGCATCTGTTCCCGGTAGGGAAGCGGCAAATAGTAAGGTTTTTCGGGGTTGAAGTTTCGTAAATACTTGAAGCGATCGTCTCGAACCGCCCGAATCATGTCGTACTTGGAGTCAAAGCGGTCGGCTGCGCCATGTACATAATGTCGAGCAGCTGTGGTTGCGTATTCGCCTACGAATGCTCTGCCATCGACATAGTCTGGTGGTTCGATGCCCGCGAGTGAAAGAATAGTCGATTTGAAATCAACGAAACTTATAAGCTGCTCATCGATTTCTCCCGCTCTGTATTGATCGGGAAAACGTATAATCAATGGCAGATGCATACCGGAGTCGTATAATAATCTTTTTTGGCGGGGCAGTGGGCCGCCGTGATCGCTGTACCAGAAGATGATTGTACTATCCAATAAGCCATCCTCTTCCAGTTGGTCGAGGATCTCTCCCACTTGTCGGTCCATGGCTACGATATTGGAATACACTCGCCGTATATCCTGTCGGCCGATCTTTGTGTCTGCTAGATAAGGTGGAACTGGTACCGTTAAGCTCTCATCAACCAATAGTGGATTCTCTGCTTGTCTCCAAATTTGTGATTCGTGTGTAATTCCAAAATTGAAGATTGAAAAAAATGCTTGTCCTTCAGCGCGATTACGCCAATGCGCGGTGTTGCTGCTTTCATCCCATGCGGTAACAGCCTTACGAAATTGATAGTCCTCTTTCGCATTATTGCTTGTGTAGTAGCCCGCCTCCCTAAAATACTGACTGTGCATTTTGACGTAGGGCGGCGGGACGGCTTCGTAAGGAATGACGCCTTCGACACCAAAATCTGCGATGTTCGTTGTGCGCATGTGTTGGGCGCCAATTCGATTCTGATACATGCCAGTCGCTATCGCTGCGCGGCTTGGAGCGCAGACTCCTGAACTTGAAAATACCTGAGTATAGCGAATGCCTTCATTTGCGAGGCGGGTCAGATTTGGAGTAGCCACCGTATTGTCGCCAAAAGGTGGAATGATAGGGCTTAGATCTTCGGCGACTAGCCAAAGGATGTTGGGCGTAATCGGGAGCTTTGGACCGTCATTAGAAACCACCTGAGTCTGAGCGAGATAAGCACATTTGCTTAAAGTTAGAACCAATATGGATAGGCTTAGGGCTTTGATAGTTCTCATAGAATAGCTGAGAGCGAATCGATTAATAAGGAAATACATTCTATTGATCTTCCTAATAACAATTGTTAGGTAAATTAGGTGCAATAAACATTCTTGCAAAAATCTAGATTCATGCCTGCTTCCCTGCTTGCTAGAGTACGGATTGGTTTCGATGGTCGCCGAACTTTGGTCGTACCACGTTCTTTAGTGGAATGTGCATGCCGCCGGTAGTTTCGAGCCAGTCATAGACTTCATTCGCATAGCCTGTGATGCGCTCCTGATGCTCGGGAGCATCAATTAGGTTGTACATCTCGTTGGGATCCGCCTGCAAGTCATAAAATTCATTGGTGTCCCATATGCCGTGGTAGCGGATGTACTTGTAGCGTTCAGTGCGTACCCCAAACATGGTTGGCGTTTGCGGAAAATCCATCTCCCAGTAGTACTCGTAAAAGATGCGGTCGCGCCAGGCAACTTCTTTTCGGTCCAGCAGTGGAACAAATGATGCGCCTTGCATATGAGCTGGCATGGCCAAGCCTGCGGCCTCTAAGATAGTGGGTGCGATGTCTATATTCTGCACCAAGGCATCGATTGGAGCGCCGCCCTCAAGGTATGAAGGCCATCTAATTAACAAGGGTACCTTGGCCGACTCTTCATAGAAGTGACGCTTGTCTATCAGCCCGTGTTCGCCGAAGGAGAAACCGTTGTCTCCCATGTAGATCACCAGTGTGTCTTCTGCCAGCCCGTTTGCATCCAGGTAATCCAATACGGCACCCACGCTCTCATCGATGCCCATCAAAGTTTCGGTGTAACGTTGGAAGAACTCTTCGAATTCGATGTCACCATGGTACATGTAGTCGACGCCATGCCAGGATTCGCGCTGCTGCTTTACCCAGTCGGGGATTCGGTTTTCGCCATAGTAGTCGCGCCCACGCAGTGGCGCACTGTCCACATCGCCGCTTGGTAATTCCGGGATGCCATAGCTGGGAACATCGAAGCTAGACGGATAGACGACTTCTTCGCCTTCATAAAGGCCCTGATGACGCTCGGCTGGTTGGAATTGAGAATGCACAGCCTTGTGCGAGAGGTACAAGAAGAAGGGCTGGTCCTGCTCCCGGTTGTCTAACCAATCGACGGCATGGTCTGTCAAGACATCCGTGATGTAAGTGGATTCATCAAAGGTTGTGCGTTCGCCATTGATGTTAAGAGTCGGGCCGTAGTAGACACCTTGTCCGCGAAAACTCTCCCAATGATCGAAACCCGGTTGCGGTTCGTCACTGTGGTTACCCATGTGCCACTTGCCGAAGTAGCTGGTCTGGTAGCCCGCCTCCTGCAGATACTCCGGAAAGAAAGTGAGGTTACCAGGGTCGGGGGCCGCATTGTCGATCACTGTGTGAGTGTGTGAATACAGGCCTGTAAGGATCGATGCCCGAGAAGGCGAGCACAGGGAGGTGGTGACATAGGTATTGGGGAAATAGGCACCCTCACTAGCCAGGCGATCTAAATTCGGAGTCTTAAGCCATGGCACCTTCCCGGTAAAACCCATGAAATCGAAGCGGTGGTCATCCGTCAGGATGTAGATGACATTCATTGGGCTGGCGTTCGCCAGCGGTTCCAGCCGGAGGGGGTTATCTTCGTTGCTGCAGCTTACTAGCAGGGCAGAAGCTAGACAGGTAGATAGAATTTGGGATTTTCCCATAGTAATTCACCGTGATTGATTGGCTTGGCCGGAAATTCAGCTTATTCACTGTAACAATTAACTCCATTTCCCGTCTACGTCAGTTCTTTAGACAGAATAATGATAGAGAAGGCCGCAGCTAGTCGTATCCCCCGATAAATGCTGCCCTGTCCTTCCTTATCACAGTCCAAATAATATGTGGCAGAGACAGTGAGAGGTAGGCAGGGCATTGTAAGTGGGAAGGAATACGTAAAATCAGCATGAGGCGCAACAACTTCTGAAGTTAACGTCGGCTGCGCTGGCTAGCTGTGGTAATACTAGACGAGAACGCTGAGAACTTCCTCGATCAACAGGAGGTTAAATATTGGGCCGTACATTGAAATTGCTCAGCCACTCAATTGCTCCGGTAATCCGATTAACCTCTGCTGACACCCTATTTTTTATCGATACAGGCGGTACATCAGTACTGCCGCGCGTTTACTCTGACTCGGTAGAGCGCTCATCAGCGCGGTCTCATCCACGGTGTGTCCGCCGGAACCACTTAAGCCCAATCCATCGATGGCCATGTCAACGAGTCCTGATGTGAAAGACACATCGGCGGCACCTGCAAGGCGTGGATTGACGGCGACAACGCGCCCAAAGCCAAGATCAAGACTCGCTCGGCTATAGATTTCTAATAGCTCAGCATTACCCTCACTCGGTGCCAAAGGCGGATAGCCATCGTCAAATTCGATCTCCGCGCTGGTATGTGGGAAATTGGCGGCGGCAATTTCGCGCATGATGTTGCGTGCTCTGCCCAATTGTTCCACAGACACCGCGCGCAGATCGCCAGTCACCAGAGCGCTCTGTGCTACGACATTGTTCTTGCCGAATGCAGTTCCGCTGCTAATTTCACTGTCATGTGTAATCTCGCTGCCGCCTAGTATTCGGCCTGGATTGAAGGTGAGGTTTTCTTCTTGTTGAAGGTTTTCCAGAAACAGCAACAGTATCCGCGCCGTTTCATAGATTGCACCCGGACCGATGTCTTCACGAAATACCTGTGAGGAATGTGCCGGCCTACCCTTGACCCGCAATGTCCAATCCGAAGAACCGCGCCTTGAGATGTTTGCAGTTGTCGGATTGCCATCTCCATCTTCAAAGCCAATGGCGATATCCGCATAGGTAGCTGCATCGATAATCGCTTTCTTACTTAGCGTCAGCGGATCACCGCTGAGTTCCTCATCGCCAGTCATCACTACAGTGATGTCCATGTCTTGCAATAGATCCACTTCATGCAGTGCGCGCAGTGCTTGCAGCATGATTACATTGCCACCCTTCATATCAGTAATGCCGGGGCCGGTGGCGCGCTCGGCATCGATACGCTCAAAACTTTGAAAGGGGCTGCTAGGTTCAAACACGGTATCTAAATGCCCGATCAGTAAAAGTTTTGGCCCTTCACCGTCACCATGAATCTCTGCAATCAGGTGGCCGGCACGGCCGAAGGCTGAGCCGTCTTCCCAGCGTGTCTCGAATCCGATTGCTTCGAAGTGAGGCATCATGTGATCGGCGATCGCGCGCACGCCAGCAAAGTTCATGGTGCCACTATTGATGTTAACGCTTTCAATGAGCAGCTCCTGTGCTGCGGCATTGCTGTCATCGATGAAGGCGACCATTGCCTGCTCTGTGGTATCAAGCTGCGCGAACGCTGGTACTTGCCAACTCATCAGCATGCACAGGACAGTGGTATTGAATGTAAATTGAGGCATACAGCCACCTTCCTAAGATGAGAGTTGGCAGCAGCGATCATAGATATGACAGCGCTTATTGGTTTAGGCCGTGAAGTCGCGGCCTAAACTGCATTCATTTATCTGCGAGCCATCGGGACAGGTAGTTGCAACAACTGGGCAGCGTCTGCTCCGGGCTTTGGACTAAATTTCTGCGAACGTCCCAGCACATTGTCCGCGCCGTACCAATTGCCGTTTATATCCACACCGAATTCATGTAGTTCTCCAAACTCGCCTGGCGCATTGCCATGTGCATCCCAGGAGAACAATCTATTGCCATCGGTATCAAATTTGATAATCCTTACGGGCTGATTGTCAGATACCCACACGTCTTGATTTTCCGTGATCAAAATATAATTCGGAAAGTTTAATCCCGGCCAAGTTGCCAAGTGATTGCCGTTAGGAGAGAACACTTGGATGCGATCATTATTTCGATCGGCAACATAGATGCGATCCTGATTATCTGTCGCTATCGAATGCACGGCATCAAACTGGCCCACGCCGTTTCCTTCGCTTCCCCATGCAGTAAGGTAATTCCCATCTTTATCAAACTTAATTACTCGTGAATTCGTAAGCCCATCTGCAACAACTATGCTGCCATCTCTAAGAAACGCAAGATCTTGCGGTGTTCCTAAGTGTGTCTCATCGTTTGCCGTTTCATTTTCGATACCAAGCGTCATCAACAACTCTGTGCCGTCATTTGAGAACGCATGGATCTGATGGCGTCCAGAATTCACGACCCACACTCGTCTGTCAGGGTCATAAGGGCTGATCGCTATCATGTGCGGCCCGCCAGTGCCTTCAAACAAGTAATCCCATTGGTTCCAATTTTCAATAAGCTTTCCTTCATCATTAACGACAAAGATGACATTTTTCATTTGACGTATCGTGCCTTCCGGCGGAGAAAGCGCTGACAGGCCCTCGACAGAACCGTAGAAATAGTCGAATCCATCGGGCAGAGGATCGGGAACGTGAAGCTCACCTCGTTGGATGACAAATATCCTTGTCGTCGACTCCACGAAAAGCCCAGGGTGCGAGCCCCAGATAAAATCAGGTTCTGAAAACGGCTCAAGCCATTCCGGCTCAGCTATATAAGGTGACTCGCCATGATTCGACGTTGGTGGATACTGATCGGACCAAGACTGGGCGGTAAGAGTAGAAGTTGTCATCGCTATGAGCAGGCAGCCTATAGCGGTAAAGGTTCCATAAAGTCTCATTATCTATTCTCTGTGTTGTTAGAAACTATTTTCCGAGGTCATTTCTGCCCCGAATATTTGGTTATTATCAATCAAGAAATAAAATTTTTATGAATACAAAGTGAACTCTAGCAGGCCGTATCTAGAATCTACCACACTAGTTAATTTGGGCTACTCTATAGCCGAACATGCAGCTTCGCTAAACGGAAATACCTTAGCATATCTAGGCTATGAGAAAAAGTTGCTAACTTGTGATCCCCATGGAGCGTGGGCTAATCGAGTTACCCTGAGGGGTTTCTAATTTGTCTTGTGGGCGGCTCATTTTCAAATCAATGAGGCAAAAATGCTGAAAAAGTTAATGGCTAAAATCCAGATGCTATAAAAATAGCACTATGCTTAAAAAACAGCACGCCTGGGCTTCGAGATGATGTGACCACGTTCGCTTTTGTGAAGTTAGGATTTGGGGTTGCGGGGAGAGTGGAAAAAAATCTTGCTCGACGGGCAATCCAGAGAAATAAATCGCTCTATATACCGAAGTGCAGCAGTAGCAGATTCTTATTTGATGCCGTAGACAAAAGCTGCCGCAAATCAATGAAGGATGCTGTTACACTTCCCCTTTGGTCTGTTGTTATAGGGTTGGGGCCGCCAGCTGAATTAGGAAAAGCAAGCCGATGAGTGGAGATTCGAAAGATAATTCAGTTAAGCCGCAGTCAGGGTCCATCCCTTGGGCTTACATCTACGTAAGCGTTCTAATTTTCACAGTAATTGCCGTTGTCTTACTCTACACCTTTTCAGAATTCTACAGCGGTTAACCCATGCATCTCGTCGATTGGTCGATAGTTATCGTCTATCTTGCTTATGTTATTTGGCATGGGCTGAAGCTCAGTCGCGGGACTAGCGACACGGAAGGATTCTTTCTGGCAGGTCGTTCTCTTCCTTGGTGGGCGGTTGGCCTGTCAGTTATGGCGACACAGATGTCAGCGATAACGTTGATAGGCACTACCGGGCAGGCCTACGAAGATGGTATGCGTTTCATCCAGTTTTATTTTGGCTTACCACTGGCAATGATTATCCTCTGCGTGACCGCGGTACCTCTATTCTATCGGGCACGCGTGTTCACCGCTTACGAATATCTCGAGCAGCGCTTTGATGCCAAGACGCGCACCTTGACGAGCTTCTTCTTTCTTCTTTCCCGTGGGTTAGGTGTTGGCGTAATCATCGCAGCTCCGGCGGTTGTGCTATCGATAGTCCTAGGCTGGAATGAGCTGGCGACCATTTTTGTGATCGGGCTATCGACTACCCTGTATACCATGCTCGGGGGTGTGCAGTCGGTAACTTGGACCGATGTAAAGCAGATGGTCATTATCTTGGCGGGGCTGAGTCTGTGTGTGTTTGTCATCATCACAAATCTTCCTGCGGGCGTGTCGTTCAGTGACGCGATGAATGTTGCCGGCGCCGCCGGAAAGCTACAGACCATAGATTTCAGCTTCGATCTCAATGAGCGTTATACGATTTGGTCAGGGATGATAGCCGCGTTATTTCTCTTCCTATCTTATTTCGGCTGCGATCAGAGCCAAGTGCAGCGCTATTTAACAGCACGCTCTGTCGATGAGGGGCGCATCTCCCTGCTCATGTCTGCCTTTCTGAAAATTCCAATGCAGTTTCTATTCCTGCTAGTCGGCATACTGGTTTTCGTTTTCTATCTATTTAGTGCTCCACCGATGATCTTCAACGAAGTGGATGTGACTAGAGCGGCGGCAGTGCAGCCTATTGAACACGAACGGCTGCTGGGAGAGTTTGCTGATGCGCATCAGCTGCGGCACTTGGCGGCGTTGAGATTTATAGACGAACAGAACACTGCAGAGCGAATTACTGCTCGAGCGGGCTATATTGCTGCTAACGAGGCCTATCAAGATAAGCGTCGTGAGGCCACCGAGTTTGTGCGACAAACGAATGGCGATAGCTCGTTTAGCGACGTTAACTACGTATTTCCCGTGTTCGTTATCGAGAATATGCCGCTGGGGTTAGTGGGGTTAATAGTTGCTGCGATTCTCGCCGCGGCGATGTCTAGCGTCGCGGCGGAACTGAACGCGCTGGCAACCGCATCTACAATGGATTTCTACCGCCGCCATATTAACGTTAATAGCTCGGAAAAACAGATGCTTCGGTTCGGGCGATTGTCCACTTTGGCGTGGGGTTTATTCGCCTGCATCGTCGCTACCTTTGCGACTAATCTAGGCTCGCTGATCGAAGTTGTGAATACTTTTGGTTCGTTCTTCTACGGTTCCCTGTTAGGAGTCTTCGTGTTAGCTTTTGCGGTGCCTCGGGCTAAGTCGGCAGGCGCTTTTTACGGCTTGTTGTTCGGCATAGTGTCGGTCTGGATTGCCAGCTCAACTACCGACATTGCTTTTCTTTGGTTCAATGTTGTGGGTTGCCTGGTAACTGTCGCTGCGGGATACCTCATTAGCATTGTGCGGTGAGTAAGGAATAACGGGGGAATAATGGACAATAAAAATCATGCCTCGATTGCATTGCTGTTGCTAGCAATAGCAATACCACTTTCAGCTGAAGCACAGGTGCGAGCCATCTATGACCAGGGTAGTGGTGCGCTGATTCGTCAGCTGCTGCGCTTAGGCACTACTGCAAGCGTCATGCATACCGGTGCGCATCCTGACGACGAAGATTCCGCTTTGGTGGCCTATCATGCACGTCGAATGCATGCGCGGACTGCCTACCTGTCGCTCACGCGCGGTTCCGGCGGGCAGAACATTATCGGTGTTGAGCAGTCCGATGCGCTTGGCGTGATACGCACTGAGGAGCTGTTACAGGCTAGGCGCTTAGACGGGGCCGAGCAGTTATTTACGCGCGCCAACGACTTCGGATTTTCCAAATATAGGACAGAAGCCTCCCGCGTCTGGCCTGAAGAACTGCTGCTCGATGACATGGTGCGCGCGATTAGAACATTTCGCCCGAACGTAATTGTGTCCCGTTGGAATGGTACCGCCGCAGATGGCCATGGTCATCATCAGTTTGCGGGTTACCTGACCCCATTGGCTCTGGAAGCGGCAGCCGATTCGAACCGATTCCCCGAGCATATTGCGCAGGGTCTAACACCTTGGCATGTTCAGAAGTTTTACACAGGCCGGGCTTTCCCAGAGAGCTCTATCAATGCGCAGACAGCACAACAGCCGGCATTACTTATTAACACTGGAGAATACGACCCTGTAACCGGGCGTAGCTATTTTGAAATTGGAATGCAGGGCAGGAGTCAGCAAAAAACTCAACAAATGGGAACGCTCGAATTGCGTGGTGGCCAGCAGTCTCAACTGTTTCTCCTTACATCGCAGTTCGAACCGTCCGGCGCCGAAAATTCTATCTTCTCGGGTATTGATACTACCATCACTGGAATCTCCACTCTTGAGCAAGCCCCTTCGGTGGTATTCGTTGAGATTCTATCTGCATTGCAGCAAAGTATTAATGGCTTAATGTCTGTCTATGATCCTCTGGATCCAGAGGCACTTATTCCTAATCTTGTCGATGGGCTTGAACTTGCGCGTGAAGCAAGTGATGTGGCGCAAGCGCTAGATGCGAAACGACTGCTAGAGGAAAAGATCAGCGAATTCGAGAACGCCATCGTGCTCGCTGCCGGGGTCTCGATCGATGCACTAGCCGAGTCGGAAACCGCGATACCCGGCACAGTTTTGACGGTCGCGGTGCGAGCATTCATGGCGCAGCCCTCGCAAGTTCTGCTGCGCGAGGCTCATCTCTCCCTACCCGTTGGCTGGTCGGTCGCTACGTCCAATGTTCAGATGCTTAGTAGTGAGCGCTCCTCCCGGCGCAGAGAACAGGCCGACGCCGAGCTATTCTTTGATGTCACTGTTCCCACTGCAGCCGATCCGACCCAGCCTTATTGGCTAGAATTGCCACGTGAGGGCGCTGCCTATGATTGGAGTTCGGCAGGCGATGCCCGCACGCGGCCCTTCGCCGAACCTTTGCTAGAGGCAGTAGTTACGCTTGAAATTGGCGGTACTCAGATTACGATTCGGCAAGAGGTCGAGCACCGCTTAGTTGACCGCATTCGCGGTGAGATCCGACGCAGGCTAGATGTGGTGCCAGCAATATCTGTAGAGCCCGGTACAGACCTTGTCGTAGTGCCAGTATCTGCCGGTGATGCACCTCGGGAATTGTTATTGACTGTTCGAAATAATACTACCGAGGATGTAGCCGGCAGGGCTCAGTTCGAGGTACCTCAGGGTTGGGTGCTCGAACCGCCTAGTGCTGAGTTTTCTCTGGCGGCTGCGCCTGCTACTACCACGTTAGCATTTCGGGTCACTATGGACCCGGGTGTCAGCGCGGGAGAATACAAACTGGCGGCCAACGTCACCGTCAATGGCACACAGTACAATAAGACGATGCGGGAAATAGCCTATCCTCATATTAGAACCCACCGCATTTACTCGCCGTCAGTCACTGAATTCGAAGTCGTCGATGTCAGCATTGCTGCATCCCGAGTTGGCTACGTGATGGGTAGTGGCGACACTGTCCCTGAGGCGCTGCGCCGACTTGGCGTGGAAGTCATGCTGTTAACCGATGCCGAGCTAACTACTGGTGACTTTTCGAGCTTTGACGCTATCGTGGTGGGTATCCGGGCATCGCAGACTCGTCCTGCCTATGTCGCCAATAATCGACGTCTTCTTGAATACGCTGAACAAGGCGGTAACTTGATCGTGCAGTATCAACAACCTGACTTCATCGCTAAGGGCCTCGCTCCCTATGCGGCGAGCATGGATGGCAACGTACGGGTAGTTGATGAAACAGCTGCCATCGTGATTCTAGAGCCAGAGCACCCTGTCTTCACTTTTCCCAATCGCATAGATGCTCGCGATTTCGACGGCTGGGTCCAGGAGCGTAATAATTACAACTTCACCAGTTTCGATCGCGATCGCTATACTCCCCTTACCGAAGCGCACGACCAAGGCGAGCCTTATAGTGACGGAGGCATGCTGTACGCAAAGATCGGTGATGGACATTACATATACACATCCTATTCATGGTTTCGACAGCTACCCAACGGGGTGCCCGGGGCCTATCGATTGTTCGCCAATCTACTGAGCCTGTCTGCCGCAGCTAACTAAGAGTATTGCCTCATGAGTGAAAAATTTCCCGCCCAGGGATACAAAGATAATGTGCTCAGCGATTGTTTTGCCGATGCCCAGCGCTACTTTCTCGATCACTATGTGGATGTGGATCGTGCTCATGTGGTGATGCTTGCCGAGCAAAATATTATTACCGGTGAAGAGTTAAAGCTCATACTACAGGCCATCGAGGGGCTGGACATTGAGGCTATGCGCAACGCCGAGTATGACGGCAGCGTGGAAGATCTGTTCTACTATATTCAGCGTGAAATCACAGCAGGCTGCGGCGACGCGGATATTGCTGGTAAGGTGCATACCGCCCGTAGCCGAAATGATATCGATGTTACGATCTACCGCTTGTACCTGCGGCAGCAGACGCTCGATCTAATTGAGGTTTGTTCTACGCTGCACAAAGTCTTTCTTGATCTCGCGGCTGCGCACCATGAATCGCTAATGCCGGCTTACACACATACCCAGCCGGCACAACCTACCACTATCGCGCACTATCTTCTGGCGATGGCGGAAAATACAGGTCGCGACATAGTTCGAATACGGCGCGCCTACGAAAATATGAACCTCTGCCCACTTGGTGCCTGTGCAATTACTACAACAGGATTTCCGATAGATAGAGCGCGGGTTGCTGATCTACTCGGCTTCGATGGGCCGACGCGAAACTCCTACGGTTCTATCGCCTCTGTGGATTATTTCACAGAACTTCTGGGATCAGTTTCTGGCTTGCTCATTAACGTGGGCAAGTTTGCTCAGGAATTTCTGCTAATGGCGATGGTGGAATTTGATGTTATCCGTCTTCCAGATGGTTATGTGCAGGCCTCATCGATAATGCCGCAAAAGCGAAATCCAGTCGCCATCGAGCATGTTCGAGCGATTGCCAGTAAGGCCCTCGGCCAGGTGCTAGGTGTATTAACCAGCGTCCATAACACACCGTTTGGCGATATCAATGACGTTGAGGATGATCTGCAACCGCTTAACTTCTCAGCGATTAGAGATTCGAATCGTGCGGTATCACTACTGGGACATGCGCTCGCAGCGGCACAATTCAATCTCGATTTACTTCGGATAAGAGCCGAAGCTAATTTCATTACTGTAACTGAACTCGCCGATACTATCGTGCGTCGGGAAAACCTTCCTTTCAGCAAGGCTCACGCGATAGTCGCCGACTGCGTGAAGCGAGCCACCGCTGCAGGCAGTGGCGTTAGCTTCGATATTCTACAAGCGGCAGCGAATAAAAAAATAGGTAGGCCCTTAACTCTGAGTGCCAAGGAATTGGACGAGGCTCTATCGGCTGAGAATTTTGTCCGCATTCGCAACATCTATGGCGGACCCGCACCGGATGAAACAAAGGAGGCGCTAGCCGAGCAACGAGAAGCGCAATCGAAAAACAAGGCTTGGCTGCTAGAGCGCCGCAGTAAACTAAAGCAAGCGGATGAAAAGTTGGATGCGCAAATAAAGTTAGGGCTGCTCTAAGACTGATGCACTTTAGAGATAAAGTCATTCAATAGTGAAGAATGCTATTAATAACAGTGTGATATTTCATAAGTGGTTTTAATGCCATTGATGACTGTTTCGATCACATCAAACCTAGTTTTTCCGATTAGTAGTTTCCCCAGTGGAGCCGACGGCGTAATAACCACTATTTCGACGTTATCTACTTGTACTTTCAATCCAGCAGCGCCGGGACCGATAAATACGATTCGGCTTGTATTTTCAAAACTTAATGTGACAACGCAGCCTGGACCTATAGCCTGATTTTCTGCTTGTACCACGCTTGGAATTTTCTTGAATTCGTCAAGCTCCTGCTGAGTTTCCGTAGCTCTTTTTGACTGTCCATGGGCAAGGTATGCAGCTTCAAGGCCTAGGGTATCGTATTTGTTCTGTGCCACATTTTCACTGTGAGTTGCTGTCGCGCGGGCCTGCTCCGCGGCTTTTGTAGCATTCGTTAAACCCTGCTCAAGTACTTCAATAATACTAGCAAGAATAAGCTCTTTTCTGGGTTTTATTGAGCTTATATCAGTTCACTCAAGGCTAAGATGGCATCTCTGAGTTGAAGGTCGCTCAGGTAGGGAGCAGCGCCAAAGCGCAAGATATGAATATCCTAAAAAGTTTGTTACAGCGTACTGCAAATTTAGTCAGCGGTTAGGGCGTGGTTGAGACCTCCGCAGCGCGTCCACCGCTGAGGATATTCTCGATCGCGTAGTTGCCTTCATGGCAGGCATACTCGTACATCGTGTACTGGTCGTCACGAGTGAGCGGCATGGAGATCGTAAAAGGTGCTGAGAAGTTTACTGGATCGGTAACGCGTGCCTCCCACAGTATGGTGCCCTCGCTTACCCTGCTGAAACGTTCAACTACATGAAGTTGATCGCTTATGGGTACGCCCTTCAGTCGGCCACCTGCGCTGCTGTTGGCAATCATACCGCGATCATTATAGTTCGTGGTTTCAACCACTAGCGTATCGCCTTCCCAACGTGCAATGGAGTCACCCATCCATAATTTCACCTTAGAATCGATATGCTCGGCTTTATCTAGGTGAATTACCCGTACATCGTGAATCATTTCATGCACGATGGTGAAGGTATCCTCAGTCTGAATGAATCGATAGGCGTTGTTGTAGCCGGCGGGCAACATAGAGCCCGGCACACCGCGTGTTATACAGCGGTCCCAAACAGTGTGATTAGTCCAGTGATCTTCAACGTGGGCAAAGCCATAGTCTCGTTTTGCTTCAGCCTCTGGGCGAATAGGAGCACGGCCAGAAGGCGGGTCGGTAATCATTGAAGTCTGTCCGGTAGAAAGAATGGTATCTCCAGAATCCAGCCAGATTTGATTATAGCCCCCGATACTTCCGCCTGACTCGACTACGATATTATCATCGGCTAAGGCCCGACGCTCCGCAACGCGAGCCTCCGTGGCGGTGATTTCATCTTGGGAGAGGAATGCCTGGTCAGCCATGGAAGCGGGCCGTTCTATTGGGGTGATGGTATCGTTAGTCCACAAACCTTGTAGGTCTGGCTGCCCATCTACGGTGCGTCCGACTATATAGTCTTGAGCATTGGCGGCTAGCGGTTTGAGGCTAATCAGCCCAGCGCTAAGAGCAACGAGGGCAAGAAGAAATCGTGAGTTCAATCCTGAGTGAGTAATAGTGATCATGGGCTTCTCAATATCAACGCTAGCAGAATGGTGCATTTCACAGTAAAGCTACAGTAGTTTGTGGTATGGATCAAAAAAAAATGCTCAGTGGGACGAATTTCTGGATATCAACTAAGTAAATCTGCCGCTCAGGAACGAGAGGAAATGGCTATTTTGATCCCTCCTGAAACCAAGTACAGTGACAGTAACAAAATTGATCTAGGCTGTGGATCGGCCGGCGTAGAATATTACTGGAACCAGCAGCAGCAATAAGGGGAGAGCAAATACCATCACACCGCTCCAGCCAATACTGGCCAGTAGAACACCAGCACTGAGTGAGCCAATCGCCTGTAAGCCAAAGACCAGGAAATCATTGACCGCCTGCACCTTAAATCGCTCCGAGGTGCGGTAGCTTTGAGTCAGCAAGGTGGTGCCACCAAGGAAAAGGAAATTCCAGCCCACACCGAGAAAGACTAAAGCGCCCCAGTAGTCAATGAATTCGGGCTGGCCCCAGCCGATAAATATACAGATCGCCATTAGAACAAAGCCTGCCTGGATAATCCTTCTAACACCAAACCAAGAAATTAAGAACCCACTGAAGAATGATGGGATATACATGGCAAGGATGTGGATTTGGATAACTCGGGTTGTGTCATCCAAAGAATGATGATCCATCTCATGCATGCTTAGGGGTGTTGCAGTCATAACCAGGCTCATGATGCTATAGCCTGCGGCAGCCGCGGCTATGGCGAGAATTAATCTGGGTTGTCTGAAAATCTGCCCTAGAGGCCTGACAGCACTCGATTTGCCTTGTTCTTCGAATGTCGTGTTTTTGTAGAATGTCAGCAAGATCAGGAACGATACAGTCAGCATTGCTGTCAAACCTAAAAAGGAACCAACGTAATCGGGAAGTCCCTCAACGATACTGAAGCGTCGAGCAACTTCTGGCCCAAGCAATGCGGCAACGATGCCTGCTAGCATTAAAAACGACAGACATTTGGCTATTTGTTCGCTTGGCACTGATTCTGCAACTGCAAAACGAAACTGCTGTAGGAAGGCGATATAGTTGCCAATCAAAAAAGAGGCTATGCAAAACAGCGTAAACGATTCTTGATAGATACCCCAGGCGGCAAAGAGTGTCGCAAAGATGGCCAGAGCAGTGCCGGCAAGAAAGCCTGCCTTTCTGCCGATTTTTGACATCAGATAAGACGCCGGTATTGTTGCGAAAGCTATGCCAGCAATTTGAATTGCAATTGGCAGAGTTGCCCAATTAATAGAGGGCGCGATCTGCGCCCCGACAATGCCCCCTAGTAATACAAGAATTGGTGCTGCCGTTTGACCAAAGCATTGCGCGAAAGTTAGAACGATGAGGGTTTTGTAATTTTCAAATTTCACTCAGGGGCTCCCGCTCCAGCACATTTTGACACGAGAGATTGATACCCGCGGCGTGAGTCTACCCTATAAAGAGGCAGTCTTGCTCTGCGCTGGTAATAAAATCAATCACAGCGGCTGTGTTTCTACTTAGGTCTGTTTTCTAACTCGTTTACTGAATGTGCTATTGTTGTTTTTTGGCTCTTTGGTGGTTTGCGCAGCGGCCTCTAAATAGCTTGTCCGAATCAGGAGAAATCATGAAAAATCCTAATGGCTCGTCGGTAGTTCTTGCCTGGGTAACCTTGTTATCTTTTTTTATCATCTCGTTCGCGGGATTGGCATCCGCTCAGCCTAGTCCTCCTTCCTCGGCGCCCAGTGACTGGGGGCCGATATCCATCAGTTTGGAGGGATTTGCATACCCGTACCGGGTCGAATACATGAACTTTAGCGTGTACGGCGAAGAGGTGCGTATCGCCTATATGGATGTCGCGCCGACGGGCCCGGCAAATGGACGCTCTGTAGTCCTCCATCACGGAGGTTTGTATTACGGCTGGTATTGGAGTGAGCAAATTAAGGCGTTGTCTGAAGAGGGCTATCGAGTAGTGGTGAAAGACCGGCTTGGTTGGGGCAAGTCTTCAAAGCCAATAATCCCCTATAGCATCAGCTTGTGGGCTTCCAATACGGCGCGATTGATGGATCATCTGGAGATCGAGCAAGCAGCAATAGTAGGTCACTCTATCGGCGGGCAGATGGTGACGCGCTTTGCTTTGCTTTATCCGCAGCGAATAACCCATCTGGTTACCGTGAACCAAGTAGGACTGACAGACCGCCGTGCCGGCAGAGGATTTAGGCCGTTGACTGGGGAGGTCGATGGGAACCCAGACATGGATGAGGTTTATGCTAGCTTACTGCGTTGGGCAGACGATAATTACAGTACCTGGCAGCCGGAGTTCATTGATCATATGCGCATTCGCTACGGTCAGCGGCTAAGTGGAGACTGGCCCCGCCTAGCTTATGTGAGCCAACTGACTAACCACATGCGTGCTATGGATACGGTAGTGAACGACCGGCAACATATTCAGACGAAGACTTTGGTACTTGGCGGTGTAGATGACTATCCGACTTTTGCCGAAGAGGCGCGGCAAGCTGCAGATGCTTTCCCGAACGGGGAGGTCTTTCTCATTCCAGGGGTGGGGCACAACCCCCACGAGGAAGTACCCGATGTAGTGAGCGCCCAGTTGATTCGATTTCTGGAATCTGGAAACTAATACGAGGGCCAGAGTAGACAGTCAGTGGTTTAAAACTGACTGTTCAAACTGCCGCTAGGATCGAGAGTTCTAGTCTTCTATCGATGGATGCAAATAGCCCGTAGGCAACACCTGGCCGGGGTCTACACGAATACTCAAATAAGTAATCTGATCTTGTATATTCCTGAACCCATGGGGCACGCTAGCAGGTATAACAACAATGTCACCTGCCGATATGGTTTTGGTCTGGCCATTGATGACAGTACGACTGCCGCTAGGGCCGATCAATTCCATGACTGATATATTGCTGGCAGGAAATTCTATGTCGCCGCTGATGTCGCCCCCGGTAACGAGAGTGCCGGATCCCGACAACACATAATACACCTCAGTAACTAGATGGTGCACAATCGCAGTTACAGATTCCCCTTCGGTGCGATTACCTTTGCGCTGCAAAATTCCAATACCGACATTTACCTCATCGCCGATATCAACTACCTTGATTTGTTGATCGATAGTCTCTCCCATGTGCTCGAAGACAGTCATGATGTCTGCGCGCGATACATGAGTTGCCGTCGTAGGTCTTTGTGCGAAAAGGCTCGGGGATAGTGCGCAAAATAATGTCGCGCTGAGCATAATTTTGAGTGCTTTATTAGTCATGTTTTAACTTCCTCATGTGCTGTCTTCATTATTTATAACTGGGTCAAAATTAGAATCAGAAATGACAGACTATCTTACTCGCGACCTTATCGCCACTGGAGAGCCTTCACAGTAGCAGCATGCGATTAGTAGACACACAAGGAGGCATGATCGATTCACAGGTTGAATCAATGAGTTAAAACTGGGGGTTAAAACGCGGTGTAGAAAGCGTCTAAGACACCGCTGGTGTGTAAAATAAGGCCGTGAGCGGCTAAGCACAAAGCCTTATTTGGATCACAGACTCGACTAGCCAACCACTCCAGCGTCTTCAACGCCAAAACGCAGATTGAATTGATTCAGAGGCAGATTCCGAACTCGAATGCCAGTCGCATCAAAGACTGCATTTGCTAGTGCAGGTGCAATTCCAGGTGTTCCAGGCTCACCTGCGCCACCTATAGCGTGCCCACTGTTGATTATGTGCGTCTCGATTTTCGGCGCCGTATCCATGCGTACCGCTTCATAGTCATGGAAATTGCTTTGTGCAACTGCGCCGTTCTCGATTGTTATCTCACCATGTAATGCGGCAGTCAGGCCATAAATAATTGCTGACTCGACTTGTGCAGTGATCCCATCTGGAGAAATAGCGAAACCGGCATCGATTACAGCGACAACCCGATCCACGCTCATATTTCCGTCAATAATCGTTACTTCAACAACCTGCGCGACAACAGTTCCAAAGGATTCTTGGACAGAGATACCGCGTCCTCGGCCTTGTGCAAGCGGACGACTCCACTGCGCCTGCTCGGCTACTTTTTCAAGTACTGCTATATGACGAGGATGGTTGCTAAGCAAGCCGACACGATACGCATAAGGATCTTTGCCTGCAGCTACTGCAATTTCATCGATAAACGACTCGGTGAAGAAGCCATGTTGTGAGTGATCTACACTACGCCAAGCGCCAAAAGGAACGTGAGTAGGGCTGGCGACATGGCCAATATTTTGCGCAGCAATTGCGTAAGGAATTAGCGGCGCTTCAATCGGCTCGTGTTTGTCTACGTAAGTGTTCTCCCATGCAATGGGGTTGCCATCATTGTCCAATGCGGCGCGAAAGCGGCTTTGAACAGCGGGGCGATAGAAGTCTTGGCGAACATCTTCCTCACGAGACCAAATCAGCTGTACTGGTCGTCCAGCTCTCTGTGCTATCAGCGCTGCCTGAATAGCATAGTCAGGACGGGCTTTGCGTCCGAAGCCGCCACCCATAAATTGATTATGTAGCGTGACATTTTCTGCATCGATTCCCAGGGCATTGGCTACGGCTTGTCGGAACCCCAGAGGGTTCTGACAACCAATCCATATCTCACAGCGCCCGTCTTTAACTTCTGCCGTTGCGTTCAAGGGCTCCATGCACGTGTGGGCCAGGAAGGGGACACGATAGTCCGCTGAAATAATGTTTGCAGCAGTACTGAATACATCATCAGCATCACCGAATAAGGAATCAGTTTCTCTGTTTTGGGCGGCACTAATGTCTGCATCAAACTGAGCAAAAATCTTATCGCTGGTTACCGTCTCATTGCCGCGAGTATCCCACTCTATATCAAGTGCTTTAAGGCCTTGAATTGCGGGCCAGTAGCCTTCGGCAAGCACGGCAACTGATTCGCCAGCGGCAAAGGCTCCAATCATGTCGTTCGATTCCATAGGTGGAAGTTCGTAAACATCAATTACGCCACTTATGGCGCGGGCGGCCTCGTCCTTCGTAGCAATAAGGCTGCCTCCAAAAACTGGTGAGCGCGTTACAGTGGCATATAGCATTCCTGGCAGACGGACATCCAATGCAAATTGCGCCGTGCCATCGACTTTCGCAGGAATGTCAAAGCGCTGCACTTGCTGGCCCATAATCTTGAATTGGTCCTGTCGCTTTAACTGCGGTGTATAAGAAGGTGTCAGTGCTGAAGCTGCTACGGCGAACGCTGCATAAGGCTCCTTGCGGGAACTTGCTCTGTGAATGAGGTGGCTTTTCTCGGTTTCGATTTCACTTTCCGGCACCTGCCATTCTTGTGCTGCGGCTTGGACTAGCAGCTGTCTAGTTGCGGCTCCAGCTATTCGCGACCCCAGTTCTCCAGTAAAGCGTATGCTGCCACTTCCGCCAGTAACTTGTACATTCAGCACATCGGCGATTTGCATCAATGCGCCATCGACTGATGGAACAATAATGTCTGGGAATTTCGCGCCGGGTATCAAGAATCCTTTGCCCACAGCATAATTGGCATATTCATCAAGCGCTGGTGCCTCTTCAGCACGAACAAGATCCCAGTCGGCATCAAGTTCATCGGCGACCATTTGCGCTAATGATGTCTGGATTCCCTGTCCCATTTCAGAGTGGGGAATGATAGCGGTAACCACATTGTCAGCACCAATTTTGATGTAGGCGTGAACGAGGGTTTCATCCTCACCTGCCATTAATTCTTGGAGACCCTGGGCTCGATTGCCAGGGCGTATTGAAACGCCTATAACCAGCCCGGTTCCTGCGATAATGCCTGTGCTGAGAAACGCTCTTCTAGTGAATTTATTCACCGCTCACCTCCTGCGCTGTAGCAGTTAGTTCAGACGTGCTCGCCACCTCATAATAAGTCGCAGAGGTTTTGATGGCCTGTCGAATGCGACCATACATGCCGCAGCGACATAGGTTGCCACGCATTGCGCTATCGATTGCCGCGTCATCTGGATTTGGGTTGCTGGCTAATAGCGCCGCCGCAGACATCAATTGCCCAGACTGGCAGTAGCCGCATTGGGGAACCTGGTGTTCAATCCATGCGCTCTGCAGAGGATGCAGCTCTTCGCTGCTTGGTGCCAGGCCCTCTATCGTGGTTATTTCTTTTCCTTGGACTGCTGAAAAAGGCGTGTTGCATGATCGAATTGGATTGCCATCAACATGTACTGTGCAGGCTCCACACTGGGCAATACCGCAGCCGAACTTAGTGCCGGTAAGGGCCAATTTCTCTCTCAGCACCCATAACAGGGGCGTTGAAGGGTCAACGTCAAATTCCTCTCGAGTACCATTTACAATTAATACCGCCATTCTCGCTCCCAAAAATCAATTACTGATAAAAAATCAGAGCACTTAGTGCTCTCGTTGTTACTCGACAAGCCAGTCTATCGAAAATGGCCTTGCCTTATGTCTACACTATTTCGGAAAATTCACTGTGCTGGATGCGTGAAATATACCAGCTTTTATACAAAATGACAAAATTAGTACAAAGTGTCAAGCAGTCCGATGAAACTGTAATCAAATTAAGCTAAACTTCTACAGATGAAACAAGCAAAAAGTAACAAGTCACAAAAAGATGAAAAACGCGAAGCGGTATTTGCGGTGGCTGGCGATGTTTTTGCACGATATGGCTTTCGGCGAACGGCCATGAACGATATAGCACAGGCAGCGGGAATATCTCGGCCGGCCCTTTATCTAATGGTTGAAAATAAGGAAGATCTATTTAGTGAGGTCGTTACATTTCGGTTCAATAAAGGTATCGATAAGGCAATCTCTACTTTGTCTGAAAGTGGATCAATAGCCGAGCGAATCGCAGCTTCGATACTAGCATTTGAGAAGATTTTTTATGAGCCAGTCGTTGAGTCTTCGCACGGCGCTGAGTTAATGGATATGAGTAGTAGCATAGCAGCAGATCTCATGAAGAAAGGTCAAAACCGGTTGGAAGGCGTTTTCTCGCAAGCTTTGGAAGAAGCTATATCCACTGGAGAAGTTGGTTTTTCGAACATGCCTATGAAGCCTTTAGCTTTTATCCACCTGCTCATAGCTTCGATTGGTGGGCTAAAAAAGCAGGCAACCTCGATAGAGGGGTTGAGGTGTCAGATTTCAGAATTAGTAGGAATATTTTTTAAATCCATTGACGGCGCACCACACAAGTAAGTTGCAAGAACTCGCCGAAACGAAGATGCTAAGCTGCCAGGGCTGGCTGATACTTTGCTAAATCAGGGATTATCCCCGCCCCGACTCTACTGAATTCGATTATTGAGTTATATTTGATGTTCCAAATTACTAAATGCGGAGATTACTGCACTGCGTGCAACGATTGTTCGGTCAATGGGGCATTCGGATCGAAAGCAACGCCAGTGTAGGGATCATTTTATTCGCTCGTTTCAGGAATGCGCTTAGCTAAACAGGGGGGATTCGTGGCAAACAGGAAAAAAAATAATAAGAAACCTAATAGGTACTTGCCTAACATAAAGCGGCGTGATTTTTTGCGTGGCAGCGCCAGCGGGATGGCCGGTGCTTGGATGTCTACCTGGCCTTGGCAACAGCTTGCGGCACAGCAGGCGTTGAATCCAGTTAGTGATGACTGGGACTCGGGGCAGGTGCGACATTTGCTACCTGCGGTCAATGAGTCACAGTTTCTAATTAAAGCCTCGTTCATCACAGCTATTGCTGACATGCCGCAGTTGCAGATACGAAACGGAGCAACTAGCCGTGTCGTGAACGGCTATCAGAATGATACAAGCGGCGAATTCTGGCAGTTTCAGGTGAAGGAATTACAGGCCGATACCGAGTACCAACTTTCTCTCCAGGATAGTCGTGGCAACCAGCTGTGCGAGCCCTGGCCTTTGTCGACTTTTCCTGCGCCGGAGCAGAACCCAGAACGGGTTCGCGTTTTATTCTACACCTGCGCCGGCGGCCCCGAAGGGGAATACTTCGATATTGGAGACCGGCGCGGCAATTTGCCGATTGCCATTCGTAGGCGTTTACTAAAAAGAGGCTTATCTTTTTCTCCACAGGCAGCTATTGCCAACGGTGATCATATCTATTGGGATTTACACACCTGGCAAGGTGAGCAAGCTGGGGAGTTGAGTGCGGCCGGTCGTGCATCGAATTTTGATTTCGCTTCGCGCGTAATGGGCGGTAGTAACGAAGAAGCGATGAAGCTAGCGGCGGGCCCTCAGATTGTCCCTTTGTACGGAACTGACTTTCGATCTACGCCGGTTTACTTTCTTCAGGATGATCATGACCACTGGGAAAATGATTCTCCACTGACTTATCCGGTTCCTTGGTTTCAACTGCAGTTGGCTCGCACCACTCAACAATTGTACTACCCGGAATTTCTTCCCGATGCGACTCGGTCATCGGGTCTGCCCTATTCCAGCAGTAGCGCGCGCGGCGATTTGTCGGAAAGCTTCGGTACGTTGCGTTATGGTCAGTTGCTGGAAGTGTTGCTTTATGATGTGCGTCGCACGCTAAGTGTTGGTGAACTCAATGGCGGATTTCTCGATAGCAATGTAGAGGATTGGTTAGTGCATCGCACGGCATCCACAGATACTCGTCACTTAGTGCATGTGCCATCTAATCCGCCAGGTTGGACCGCGGGCAAGTGGGGCGAGTGGTATCCTGATATGCTGCATCCGGAAACGGGTGAGCTAACCACGCAAATTCCGAAGCCCCATTGGCAGCAGGGATGGTTAAATCAACATGATCGCATCATGCAATCGCTCGCTAACATGAAGCACAGGAACCCGCTAGTAATAGCAGGTGATCTTCATGCCACCGGCGTGGGTATCATGCATGGGGCGGGTAATCGGGACTTTAGCGACAATCCTATTACCAATATTCTCTGTGGCCCGGTGGGCACGTCAATCCGAGGGTTTCCATCGGTAGTACGTGGTGTGCGGGCGGCTCCTTCGCAGTATCTGAATTTTGAAGAGCAAGTCGTTCCATTCGAACAGCATGGATTCACACTAGTAGATTTTGAGCAGGATAAAATCGTGGTCAAGTTATTCAAATGGGATGTAAATAGCCAGCCTCTGGATGCTATCGACACGCTGCAGCCTTATCACATAGTGGAACTGGATAGGCCCTAATCTGGACTGCAGGAACATCTTTACCAATTTAGCTTCTGACCAAAATTGTCTAACTTATGCCATCGAGGTCTACCGTCAGTAGACCGAGAGAACAGGGCAACTACTGTCAATTCCAAGAAAAATAGCTATCTAAGCGAGTCTAGAAAATCTAGCAGCAAGCTGTTGGTTTCCAGCGGGGCCTGCTGTTGATTTCTATGTCCCACACCTGGAATTAGAATCACGTCGTGCAGTTCGACGAAATTGGGCTGATTCACTTTTCTTAGCTCTGCCACTGTCGCCCCGCGGTTGACGATGTCCAGTTCACCTGCAATGAATAAAGCAGGTTGTTGAATTCGCGCGCCGGCCAAGCGCGAAGTGAGATCCCAATTACGAGCGCTATTGCGATAATAGTTAATGCCACCTCTGAAACCGGCTCGGCTAAATTCGTTGGCGTAATAATCTAGCTCTGACTCAGATAACCAGTCAGGCAAGCGTTCCGGTTCACCTAACCTGGCGAGCCAGCCCCCGGCGCTGGCTCTGGGGTCTGTCACTCTCGGTGGCAAGGTCGGTGTTCCGGGTGAGCGTGAAGTAAACAAGCGGGCTATGAAAGATCGCGGCGCGGCGTCGAATTCAGATTCCGCTACCCCTGGCTCCTGAAAATAAGCAGTATAGGAAAAATCATCCTCGGGAGCTTGCCGAAGCGGCCGACTGGGTCGACTCTGTGACCGGCCTCGGTAAGGTACGCTCATGCCGACTACTGCATCGATTATGTCCGGATAGAGCAGCGCCGTTTGCCATACAATGGGAGCCCCCCAATCGTGTCCGACCAACGTGGCTGACCCCTCGTTCAGGGTGTCAACAATCCCGGCAACATCTGCTGCCAACTCAAGAATATTGTAGTCTTCGATCGCATCGGGAATCGTTGAGCCACCATAGCCCCTCATGTCGGGAGCGACAGCATGGTAACCAGCCTGCGCTAAAGCTTGAATTTGATAGCGCCATGAAAACCAGGATTCGGGCCAGCCGTGCACTAAAATTACTAAAGGGCCTTCGCCAGCTTCTGCTATTCGCAGCTTAATTCCATTGGATTCGATCGTTCTTATTTGGGCGCCGTATTCGGCAGCAAGGCGAAGCGTATTGTCTTCCTCGGTGGCTGTGGATAGCTCTGAAGAAACGCCTGCGGACAGGAAATTTCCTTGGCAGGCCTGCAACAGGATTATACAGCTGATTAGGAGAAGACTACGATTTGAATCGGCGTTTGTATTGATCCGCATAAATTTAAACCCTTTTCAAAGGTGTACAGTTGCCGAAAAAGGTATCCGATGTAATAGTTTTTTTCCATCCTTGCTGCTAAATAATAATTCAGCTTCGATGCTCCTAGTGCGAGCGCTTAATCGTCAATAAAAATACCATCCCATAGTAGTGTGTTGAGTCAGCTGTTTAAAGGCAATCAACTAACGCTCGATATTCTGCAAACAGCGGCCCTGCTTGAGAATGGATTGTTTTTTCGTGCTGATTACTTCTCACTAGTAAGGCGGGCTTAGCCGTGCTGCTTAGCATGGGCTTAGAAGGCAGAGCGGGCCTCAGTGGTATGAAGGGTCAGTGGTATGAAGTGTCAGAGTTTAAGGCACTTGGAGATAGCAGCAATTCGATTCGGCTAGAATAGTGCTCGACAAAAAACACAGAGCCGCGATGTGCATAAAAGTAAATTCTGAAACTCGAGTTACGGTGTGAAAGCAGATCAATTCCTTATTTACAATACTCGACCCTCTCGATAGTCTTAATTATCGTAAGCTAACAATAAAGGGCAGCAAACATGACACTTACACGGCGAGAATTACTAGCTGCCAGTGGAACTCTAGCAATGGGAGTATCCGGCCTATCAAGCAGTGTGCGCGCGGCAGCAATCTTGAACACTGTAAAGCCTAAACGTCTGCGCCCAGGCATGACTGTGGGTTTGGTTACACCTGCCAGTAACGTGCCTGAAGACCAAGAATTGCATGCTGCCATGGACTTAGTGCGATCGCTTGGGTTCTCGGCAGAACCGGCTGTTAATCTTTTTAGTCGAACTCAATATTTGGCAGGTACCGACCAACAGCGGGCCGATGATCTCAATGCCATGTTTGCCAATACTACTATCGATGCGATATTTTGTGTAAGAGGTGGTTATGGTTCTGGGCGATTGCTGCGCTATCTCGACTACGACATGATAGCCGCCAACCCTAAAGTTATTATGGGATACAGTGATATCACCTCGATATTGAACGCCATTTATTTGCGCACTGGCCTAGTAACTTTTCATGGGCCCATTGCTGGTGGAAATTTCTCCAACTACACGTATGAGCAATATAAAAAGGTTCTGATCGAACCGGTCCAAATCGCTCGTATTGGCGAGCCCCCTGAATTCGAAACTCGCCCCGGCGTCGTTGATTGGGAGAACCGATTGACAACTATCGTTTCCGGCGTGGCAGAAGGCCATCTGGTAGGTGGCAATCTGTCTTTGATGGTGACTCTTCTCGGTACGCCGTTCGAGCCCCAATTCGAGGGTGCTATTTTATTTCTGGAAGATGTTGGCGAGCCGCCATACAGCGTTGACCGTATGCTCACGCATTTGTGGATGGCCGGTAAGTTGGAACAGCTTGCTGGAATTGTGTTGGGAAAATTTACTGATGATGGCTATGACAGAAATACCTTCAGCATGGAAGAGGTTTTGCGTAACCGTCTTGAGCCGCTTGGCATACCTACGCTGCGCGGCGCGATGATTGGACACGTCGAGGATAAAACGGTAGTGCCCTTAGGAGTTCGAGCTAGGCTCGATGCAGATGCTGGGGCGTTGACCTTGCTAGAGTCTGCTGTCAGCTAATGATGCTTACTGGAAGCCTCTGGCAATGCTTTCCTTCCAATGCCTAGTTCTAATCTCGCCTATCTCATCTGAAAGCATGCGTGTCACGTCTCTATGGGAAAATTCCTCATCTCAACGGTAGCCCTGGCTACAATTTGGCTCAGGCAATCGCCTCATTGCTGCAACTGTTGGTTTATGAACGCACGTGTATCTTGAAGCAGTTTGATTCTAGAAGGTTCATTTACATACATCATATGCCCTGCCTGATAATATTCAAACTGAAGCTGGTCTGCTTGAATGTCATGCCGATTCAAAGTGAATTCCGCATCGAAAAAAGGCGTCACCATATCGTAGTAACCTGAAGCAATCATGACCTTAAGGCTTGGGTTGATTCTTAACGCAGACGCTAACTCGTGCGCAGTATTTACATAGGTTGGTTCCCATGAGGAGTCATCTGGCTCCGTTCGCCATCGCCATTTTCGGCTTATATCAGGGTCTGCGGGGTCCAGATAGCGCCTATCCCATTTTACTTCTAAGTCGCTTGCCATATAGCTCATCAGTGCCGATCGATAAGCGCCGGATATCGCATCACTGGCGGCATCTCTTGCCGATGTCACAGCTAGATCGTCAACCTCGTCTGCTGTATAGCGGGCATCTAATCCTCCTACAGCCAAACCTTCATCTCGTAGTAATTGCTTTCTAAACCGATTGCCTTGCACTCGCAAATTCGCACGTTCAACATACTCTACGCTTAAGCCAGTAAAGTAAGCTAAGCGGTCTCGCACTGAGTTGAATTCCGATTGACCGATAGCGCTTCCTTTAAAGAGTGCTGGCAGGTATTCGTCAACAGCAAATTCTCGTGCCTGTTGTATAAACTCTTGCTGATTGCTTGGCTTCGGCTGAATTGTGTCGTGATAAAGCGCCGTCGCTGCCATTGTTGGCAAATAAGTAATATGAGAAATGATGTTGTCTCTGACATAGGGGGTTGAGCCTTGATAGTCTAGAGCCTGGGATACAAAGACTATTCCATTCAAACTAATAGATAAATCTCCTTCCAAGATATTGGCCACCACTGCAGCACGCGTTGTTCCAAAGCTTTCTCCGAGTAAAAACTTAGGAGAATTCCAGCGTTGATTTTCTGTTATCCAAGTTCGAATAAAGCTAGCCATAGAATCTGCATCTTCATTCAATCCCCAAAACTCAGCACCTTCATGCTCACCAAGTGCGCGAGAAAAACCCGTACCAACCGGGTCGATAAAAACTAAGTCGGTAACGTCCAAAATCGTTTCAGGTGCATCAACTGTAGGATACGGAGGAGTGCCGGAGTGTTCTGCATCCGAGGGGACTACAATTCTTTTTGGGCCGTAGCCGCCCATATGTAACCAAGTGGATGCCGAGCCTGGGCCACCGTTCCAAACGAAAGTGACAGGTCTAGACTCGTTAGCAGAAAGATTCGTTTTGACATAGCTGAAGGTGAAGATAGTTGCTGTTGGTTCGTCAAACAAGTCGCGCAAATAGGTTTCGCCAGCTGTTGCTGTATAGTCAATTCGCTCACCATTAAATCGTCCCGAATGTTCGCTTACAAAGTGCCTAGGTTCAGGAATTTTGGCGGTCTCTTTTTCTTCCTCTGCTGCAGTTGTAAAGCTAGGCAGTATTAAGAAGGTGAACAAGCACAGTTTGGGGAAAAGGTGTGAGGAGGGAGGTAAATGCATGACTAATCCTTGCAATAGTTCATGGGAATGTAACTAGGAATTGAGCATGGGTCAAATCATAGGCTAGAGGTAGCCGCTAGAGACAGCTGTATTCTATCTACACGCCAGTCATTGCGTATTTCGTAGTCTGCAGCCACAGCAGAAAAAGGCTGAACTAACAAACTGGAATGGCGCTATCTCAGTGTAGGGATAGCCGGTTCAATGAGTTTCTATCTGATATTCGCGATACCTGCGGTATCTTGCTGGCTCGCTAGGTACTCTTCGTAGCTGCCCTGAAAATCTATCAACTGCTGATCTTTAATCTCGATAACCCTAGTGGCCAGTGACGAAACAAACTCTCGATCGTGGCTCACAAAAATTAATGTGCCTTCATAATGATCCAGCGCCAGATTCAATGATTCGATAGATTCCATATCCAAGTGATTGGTTGGCTCATCCAGGATCAGCACGTTAGGGTCGCTCATCATCAGTTTGCCGAACAACAGGCGATTTTTTTCACCACCAGAACAGACTTTCACAGATTTCTCGAAGTCTTCTGTGGAGAACAATAGCTTACCTAATGTAGCACGAACGATTTGATCGCCGTGGCTAGGCTTGCGCCATTGGCACATCCAATCGAATAAATTCATCTCATTATCGAAAGCACTAGTGCTGTCCTGAGGGCAGTATCCCAAGCTGGCGCTTTCTGCCCATTGTATCTTCCCTTGATTCACTGAAAGCTCATTTAACAGACAGCGAAGGAAAGTGGTTTTTCCAACTCCATTTTCGCCAATAACGGCGAGGCGAGTTCCTGCTTCCATTATCATGTTGCCGTCATTGAAAAGGGGCTCATTGTCGAAGCCATGGCCCATCTTCTCAAGAGTCAGAGCCTGACGGTGCAGTTTCTTCTCCTGCTTGAATCGAATGAAGGGGCTGACGCGGCTAGAAGGTTTGATTTCCTCTAGCTCAATTTTTTCTATTTGCTTCGCTCGCGAAGTCGCTTGCTTGGCTTTTGATGCGTTAGCAGAGAAGCGACTGACGAAATGTTTAAGTTCAGTGATCTGGGCTGATTTTTTTGCATTGACTGACTGTAACCGTTCTCGAGCCTGAGTAGAGGCTGTCATGAAATGATCATAGTTTCCTGGATACAGGCGCAGCTCACCGAAATCGATATCGGCCATATGCGTACACACAGAATTCAGGAAATGCCGGTCATGAGAAATAATTACCATGGTACATTTGCGCTCTTCCAAGACACCCTCTAGCCAACGAATAGCATTTATGTCGAGGTTATTGGTAGGCTCGTCTAATAACAGGATATCGGGGTCTGAAAATAGAGCCTGCGCCAGTAGTACTCTTAACTTCCAGCCCGGGGCAACTTCTTTCATGGGGCCAAAATGCAATTCTTCAGCGATACCTGCGCCCATCAGTAATTCGCCAGCACGGCTTTCGGCGGTATAGCCATCCATTTCCGCGAACTGAATTTCCAGCTCGGCAACCTTCATGCCGTCATCGTCTGACATATCCGGCAGATTATAGATGCGATCCCTCTCTTGCTTTATCTCCCACAATTCTGCATAGCCCATGATGACTGTGTCGATCACATTGAATTCTTCAAACGCGAACTGATCCTGACTCAATGACCCCAAGCGTTCATTAGGCCCTATCGCAACATTGCCTGATGTGGGAGTGAGCTTGCCTTCCAAAATTCTCATGAAGGTAGTCTTGCCGCAGCCGTTGGCACCGATCAATCCATAACGGTTACCATCGCCGAATTTGACCGAAATATTTTCGAATAAGGGCTTGGCACCAAACTGCATAGTGATGTTTGCGGTAGAGATCAAGGGGGACGTCCTAAAAGCTAATAATGATTGAAAAGCGTCTTTTAGCGAGCTTGCTATGAGGGGGCGTACTATAGGGATTTGTTGGGATTACGTCAATCGAACCGACGCGATAGCTAACTTGACTGACCCTCACGCCGGTGCAGGGGTTTTCAGCGAGTGCTTTGCTGACTCAAAGAGTCTCGACTAAGCCATTCGCCCAATTCATAGCCTCCAAATAATGAGCGCTAAACTGAATTGGCCTGCCTAGGGAATTTTCCAGTTCTTCCCATTGGCCTCTTTCATACAATATAACGGCATTTAAGAGCTTGCCTAGATTGCCCTCGCCGGTAAGTAAGGCGGAGGTAATGTCGTTCGATAGTGGTAGCGATTGCAGTATAGTACTCATTGATTGACCCATAATCGCATCAATCAATGAGAATAAACCTGTAGTAAATGCGACGTCGGCTTCTACTTGGAAATCTTTTGACAGCGACTTCATCATTGCCGCTCGTTGTATCGTCATTAATATCAATTCATTCGGTTTATCATCGATTTTGGTTAGGGCGATGATTACAAACCAGTCTCGTATAGGCTTGAGGCCTAAAGCCACCACTGCCTGTTTTATTGAGGTAATTTCTCGCCTGAATCCGAAATACGGTGAATTGATGATCCGCAATATTTTGTAGCTGAGGCTCACGTCCCGGCTTATCAATTTTTCCAGTATATCAATGTTGCAATTAGGGTCTTCAAGCATCGTTAGAACTTCAAGCAGTGCTACTCGGCTGGGCTTGAAGTCCACTCCCTCGATAACTATGGGTTCACTTGTAAAATAACCTTGGAAGTAATCAAAACCAAGGGATTTACACAGCTCAAACTCCTCTTGCGTCGCGACCTTTTCGGCCAATAATCGTAGCTTGTGGGATTTAAGTTGTTTAACATTTTCCGCCAATAAACTTCGGTCACATTCCATGATGTCGATTTTAACAATATCAATCAGATCGAATAGAGGCGCTTTGCCTTCTTCGAAAACATAGTCATCAAGAGCAACAGTGAAGCCTTTCGCAGAGAAGCTTTTAATCGCAGTCAACAATTCGTCATCAACTTCAATATCTTCCAGTATTTCAATAACGAAAAAGCTAGGTGGAAATGGCAGTGGCAGCTGTCCAACTATGAAATCACGAGTTAGGTTTACAAAGCAGGTGCGCCCGCCTGAAATAGCGTCGATACCTATTTCAAGAAAGGCATTGATCATCACCTGAGAGCTGGCAGAGTTTCCGTCAGTGACACCGGCAACATTCGAGAGCCCGCTCCGAAATAGCAATTCATAGGCAAAAACATTGAGCGCTCTATCGAAAATAGGCTGCCTAGCGAGGAATATACTCTCGGTGTTAGTTAGGGGGGGAGCGGGCAGCACTTTTTCCTGTTTCCTGTCATCGGCAATACTGTCTGTATAAATTAGTTACGAGTAGGTATACATCACCAATCATAGCGCCGCCATCGAAAAATGGAAAATAGTTTTATAATTGACACACTTTTACTCGCCAATCCAGATAGTCAAGCTATTTGCTATGGCGGAATGTGGTTAGGGTGATCAGGTGAAAAAGCACTAAAGTCTCTGGATAATCCTGTCGTAAGAGAGAGATAAAGGTATGTCGTTCAGGGGGGAAGGCGCTTATCGAGTGCTTTGCTGACTCAGCTATGACGCGAGAAATTGGCAGTGATTTGGAGGTCTAAGCTATTCGAGTATCTGACATTCATGGAGTCTCAGTTGAGAGATATTTTATTCTCACCTTTCATTTGAATTGGTCCGTTAAGCTAACAATATGAAAAACTATCTGTCCGTAAAAATTCTGATTCTTGTGTTATTTTCACTAAACGGGGCGTTGGTATTGGCTCAGGAATTCAATTTTGAGCCGCCGTTTTTCAGAGCCTCCTGGTCTGTGGAGTCGTCACTTTTTGATTGTCGCGTCAGTCAGCAAATTCCTGGTTTCGGTGAGGCGCGGTTTCAGCATCGGGCCGGTGAGGCTCTTGGTTTTCAGTTGATTGACTTCAGTAAGCAGCTAGATTTTTCCGAAGTAGCACTTTCTCTGCAGCCGGCCATATGGAACGATAAAGATAGAGCTAGAGAATTGGGTGCTGTTGATCTAGGACAGGGTCTTAGCTCGGATATGGCATTGCTTCTTATGTCTGAGCTACGCTCTAGAATGATGCCTGAATTTCAGGGAATGGCAGCCTATGATCCGGAACAGAATATAAAGGTGTTGTTATCCCCTATTAATTTTGCGGAAGCTTTTGAAGCCTATCAGGTGTGTGCGCTTTCGTTGTTGTCTGTCAATTTCGATCAGGTTCAGCGATCCACTTTGTATTGGGAGTTGGAAGTCAGAGAGCTAAATGATGAGGCGAAGGTAACACTGGAGCGTATTGCTGTTTATGCTAATGCCGATCCATCAATATCGAGTGTTGAAATTGATAGTTACACCGATACCTCTGGCAG
>CALSUH010000022.1 GCA_943789485.1 uncultured Pseudomonadales bacterium | reverse complement strand
TGAGGGGGTTCGCATCAGCAGTTATTTTTTCAACTACATCGCTAGCAAGTTGCCTGGGATTGACTGCAACTTTCTTTGCTATCGACATGATTCCATTACTTTGATAGTCACCGAATTCCGGCTTAGATGCGGTTATGACATTCGGATCGCAATCAGCGAGGCCCGAGACATTGCTTAGGGCATCGCCAACGAGCTGATTTAGTGTGTGTTTGAGGGTATTCATGATTTAGGCAAGCGCAAAAAGGAAAGAATTGTACACCATTATTCGAAGCGCAGATTGGTGTAAAATAGCGAATTCTTGAAATTAGTGAAATCTTAGTAACTTTAATCCTGCTATTAACCATTAGACCTTAATCCTAGGTCATAGCCAGAGGAAGTCCGTGAAAAGCAATACACGTCTCAGTGACGGCGTCCAACTGGTTCGCGTCGAAAAGTCTCATGTTGGTCAGCGTCTGGATAACTTCCTTATTAGGCATCTCAAAGGCGTTCCTAGAACGCGTGTATACCGACTGATCCGTCGAGGTGAGGTTAGGATTAATAAGAAGCGATGTAAACCTGACCGGAAGCTGGAGTTGAGGGATGAAGTCCGCATTCCACCCTACACATCTAACTACAGCGAACAGACGGCAAAGCCGAGCCCGGCACTGCAGGAGTTTTTACTAAATAGCATCCTGCTGGAGAACGATGATCTTCTAGTGATCAATAAGCCAGCCGGCATGGCGGTGCATGGCGGCACCAGTGTGGACATGGGCCTCATCGAAGCGCTTCGTCAATGTAAGCCTGAATGGGGTGGATTGGAGCTGGCCCATCGGATTGATAGGGGCACTACAGGTTGTCTTGTTATTTCTAAAAACTCTATATTTCTAAAGCATATACAGCACCAATTTAAAGTAAAAAATGTAAAAAAACACTATATTGCACTGGTTCATGGCATATGGCCTGAGTCCCTTACAGTCGTCGATGCACCCTTACAAAAAGACCCCGTCGGTGAGAATGAGCGCATCGTTCGGGTACTTGAAAGCGGCAAACCCTCTCTGACTCGCTTCGCGGTGAAGCAGCATTTCGAGGGCGCAAGTCTGATTGAAGCGATGCCTCAGACCGGGCGTACCCATCAAATTCGAGTGCATTGTCAACATTCGGGGCATGGAATAGTGGGTGACGATAAGTACACCTTTAAGGCCCGCAATAGTGCTATTTCGAAGGTTAAAAACCTTTGTCTTCATGCTTGGAAAATCGAATTTGAACTGCCTGAAGTGGCTGCTCCTATCCGTGTGGAAGCAGCTATTCCAAATCATCTAGACGCGTTACTGCAAAAGCTGGGTAAATAGCTTTAAATACATATGCTTACAGAATTATCTACGCTATACAAATTGCGAGAAATCTTTGACAGATGACGGCCATACGCCTATTATGCGCGGCTGATGTCAGATAGCTCTATCCCAGCCTACGCAGATACCCGTAAAATCTTCCAGCAAGAAGATGTTATTAGCGGCAATTTAGGCCTAAATAGGCTGCCTCGATTCTCGAAGATCCTGGCGAATGATCAGGGGTTAGTGTCTCTTGAGCTGAAATTTACGTTTGGCGAAGCAAAAGAGCGGTTAATAACGGGCAGTTTGCAGGCCCAGGTAAATGTTTTCTGTCAGCGTTGTCTTAAGCCTCTAGCTATAGCGGTTGCGGACGACATAATACTGGCACTAGTGCGCGATGAAGAAGCGGCACTGCGACTGGACGCAAAATTGGATCCTTGGATTTGTGAGGATCACAAGCTAGATCTGGCCGAATTGATCGAAGAACAATTGATTTTATGCACGCCGATAGTGAGTTATCACGAAAGCGGCGACTGTATGACTCAGAAGGATTATGTAGCGGGTGAAGATGCTACAGAAAGTATTGCTAGCGAAAGCCCGTTTGCAGTGCTTAGATCACTTAAAGACAGTGATACAAGCGATTAAACAGTTTATAGAATTTGTATTAGGAGATTAAAATGGCAGTTCAAAAAAGCAAGGTCACCCGTTCACGGCGTGGCAAGCGACGAACTCACGACTCCCTTACGGGACCCACGCTATCTACGGATCAGACGACTGGCGAGATTCACCGTCGCCATCACGTAACGGCAGACGGCTTCTATAAAGGCAAGAAAGTACTGGATCTCGGCGAAGACTAGGGCGCCAAGCCTTGAGTTTGCCTAAGCGCATAGCAATCGATGCTATGGGTGGTGATGGTGGGGTAAGAGTTACTCTCCCAGCTGCTTTGCGCGCTCTGGAGTTAAATTCTGATCTATCAGTTACCCTGGTTGGCGATAAAAGTCAGATAGAGCCTTACTTGGACTCTATCTCAGCTACGCTTGCCGATCGCACCTCCATTGACCATACACTCGATGTCATTAGTGACGCTGATAAGCCCGCGCAAGTCTTGCGCAGTGGCAAGACATCCTCTATGTATAAAGCTGTTAAGTTGCTTCAGAGCGGTCGTGTAGAGGCCATGGTTAGCGCAGGCAATACGGGTGCGCTACTGATGATTGGCAGACACCTGCTGAAGACAATAAGCGGTATTCAAAAGCCGGCCATAGTGGCAAGTATTCCTGGCGCTACACGGCAGTGTTTTCTACTTGATGTGGGCGCTAACCCCCAGGTAGATGCACAGCAATTGTTTGAATTTGCTGTAATGGGCTCGGTTCTCGCCGAATCTCTGCAGGGCGAAATCGCCAAGGTTGGACTGCTTAATATCGGTTCCGAGCAGTTTAAGGGAACAGAAGAAGTCCGTGATGCTGGCGTGCTGATGGATCGTTGCCAAGCGTTTGACTATGTCGGCTTCATCGAGGCAAACGAATTATTCGAAGGCAGGGCAGATGTGGTCGTCTGTGATGGATTTGTGGGTAATGTTACGATCAAGACCAGCGCCGGTGTTGCGAATGTCGTCAAGAAACTGCTGTCCTCACAATTATCTACAGACCTTACAAATTCACCTGAAGACGAACGCAAGGCCAAGTTATTCAAAAGCCTTAGCGATCAAATCAATCCCCATCGCTACAATGGCGCAAGCCTGCTTGGCCTGCAGGGCAGCATAATAAAGAGTCATGGCAATGCAACGGTAGAAGGCTTCGCCTACGCAATCCAACAAGCGGTTAGAGAGGCAAAAAATGCCGTGCCTGAATTGATAAGAGAAAAAGTAGCTGCGATCATTGCAGCAAGCTGAGCAGCTGACTGCTTAGCCCCTAACTATTTGGAACGTAACAAACGCATAAAATTAGACTAAACGAGGTTCGATGCCAGAATGAATAATATTGGATTTGTCTTTCCAGGCCAGGGGTCGCAGAAGCTAGGCATGTTGGCGGATCTGGCGGCGCACTTCGGCGTGGTAACGGATACCTTCGCTGAGGCATCGGCGATATTAGGTAAAGACCTCTGGGAAGTAAGTCAGATTGATCAGTACGAACAACTCAATCAAACAGACATTACACAGCCCGTGCTATTAGCTGCATCAGTCGCTATTTGGCGGGTCTGGCAGGGACAGCACGGTGTGCAGCCTTCGATTCTGGCGGGGCACAGCCTTGGAGAGTATTCGGCGCTAGTTTGCTCCGGCGTGCTTGCCTTCGGCGACGCGATTCAACTTGTTAATCAACGAGGACGCCATATGCAGGCAGCGGTAAGCACCGATGCCGGAAAAATGGCAGCGATAGTTGGTTTTGATGACGATAAAATAGCAGGGCTTTGCGAGCAGGCGGCTCAAGGGCAGGTAGTTAGCGCCGCCAATTTCAATTCTCCCGGACAGACTGTCATAGCCGGTGATGTCGATGCCGTTGAAAGAGCAATGGTTCTGTGTAAAGAGGCGGGCGCTAAAAGAGCACTGCCATTGAATGTCAGCGTTCCTTCACACTGCGCATTGATGGGGCCCGCCGCTGAGCAACTGCAGGCGGAATTAGATAGAGTGCAATTCAATTCCCCACTGATACCGGTAGTGCAAAATGTGAACGCGCAGATTTGTGAAGACCCAAATTTAATAAAGGAAAACCTAATAAAGCAGCTGTATACGCCTGTATTGTGGGTAGATTCTATAAAGTGTATGGGTGTAAACGGCGTTGAAAAAATACTCGAATGCGGCCCAGGGAAGGTGTTAAGTGGGCTAATTAGGCGAATCGAGCCGGATATAAGCTGCTTTACGAGCGAGGCTCCAGAGGGTCTGGCCCGTGCACTAGCCGAATTATCGTCTTAACTGCTGATACTCATCGGGCAACGGCAACGCAAGAATAAAGAGCTAAAGATTAAGGGAATGAGGACATGAGCGATTCTACGACAATAGCGCTGGTAACCGGAGCGAGCAGAGGTATAGGCCGTGCCATAGCCTTGGATCTAGGTAATCGCGGATTTACCGTTATAGGTACTGCAACTTCTGATTCCGGAGCGCAGAATATCAGTGGTTATTTAGCCGAGCATTCGATTCAGGGTGAGGGTTTGTGCCTAGACGTCTCCTCTGATGAATCTGTCGCTGCCATGATGGTTGCTATTTCCGAAAAACATGGCGCCCCGACGGTATTGGTAAATAACGCTGGAATAACCAAAGACAACCTGCTCATGCGCATGAAGGCTGACGAATGGTCCGACGTAATCGATACTAACCTTGGCTCCATGTACCGCCTGTGCAAGGCTTGTATGAAGGGTATGACTAAAGCTCGCTGGGGCAGGATTATTAATATCAGCTCAGTAGTGGGCTCGAGCGGCAATGCTGGACAGTCAAATTACGCCGCTTCAAAGGCGGGCATTGAAGGCTTTAGTCGTGCCCTCGCGAAGGAGATAGGTTCTAGAGGTATTACGGTAAATGCCGTTGCCCCAGGGTTTATAGCGACCGATATGACTAAAGACTTACCAGAGAAGCAGGCGCAGGCTCTTCTGTCTTCGATTCCTCTGGGCCGACTAGGTCAGCCTGAGGAGATCGCCGCGATAGTGGGTTTTCTAGCCTCCGATAGTGGCGCCTATATCACTGGAGAGACCCTTCATGTGAACGGCGGCATGTATATGGTATGACGCTAAGCGTCTGATATTTATGTAAACTTATGACGAGAGGCTTATTTTTGCATTTAGGCATTACATCGCAGGAAAATAGAGGTAAACTTGCGTCCTGAATTCGTCACTGGGTAGCTGCGAGACCCACGAAGAGAGCCGGGCTAGTAAAAGCTTGGTGATAATAAAGTAAATAGATTGTTTGAAAATTACCCGAATAACCAATAACAAGCCTGTTCGAAAGGCCACTGGCAACACTGCTAGAAAACTGTATTAGGAGCTAATAAAAGATATGAGTAGCATTGAAGAGCGCGTTAAGAAAATTGTCTGCGAACAGCTTGGCGTAAAAGAAGACGAGGTAAAACCTTCTGCTTCTTTTGTTGAAGATCTAGGCGCTGATTCTTTAGATACAGTCGAATTGGTGATGGCATTGGAAGAGGAATTCGAAACTGAGATTCCTGATGAAGAGGCCGAAAAAATTACTACAGTTCAATTGGCCACTGACTATATCAATTCACACCTGTAACACTGACATCAGCCCGAAACAGAGCTACTCTAGTTTATTCTTGAGTAGCTTTTGCTTATCTGGCGCTTGCTGTTTTAAGTCAGGAGATCAAAACATTGAGCAGAAGAGTAGTGGTGACTGGGCTCGGCCTTATTACTCCAGTAGGGAATGATGTCGAAACCACCTGGCACGCCATAAAAAATGGTCAGTCTGGTATTAATACCATTGAGCATTTTGATGCTACCGACTTTAGTACTCAGTTTGGCGGCTCCGTCAAAGGTTTCGACTGCACTGACTATATGTCGGCTAAAGAAGCCCGGCGTATGGATACCTTCATGCACTATGGTATCGCAGCCGGCATTCAGGCCATTCAAGATGCTGGTATAGACGAGTCCAATCTCGACCCTAAACGTGGCGGTGTCGCGATTGGATCGGGCATCGGCGGTATCGGTAGCATCGAAGAGACCACTGTCACCATTCAAAATTCTGGTCCTCGTAAAGTATCCCCGTTCTTTGTACCGGGCTCAATTGTAAACATGATAGCGGGTTCACTCTCAATTCGATTCGGGTTGCAGGGGCCTAATATCGCAGTTGTAACCGCGTGTACTACTGGCACTCATAACATAGGTCTAGCGGCCAATATGATTGCCAACAACCAAGCAGATGTCATGGTCGCCGGTGGCGCCGAAATGGCTACCACAGGGGTCGGACTTGGTGGTTTCTGCGCAGCTAGAGCGCTTTCCCAAAGAAATGATGATCCGCAACGCGCAAGTCGTCCCTGGGACAAAGACCGTGACGGTTTCGTACTCAGCGATGGTGCTGGAATCATGGTGCTCGAAGAATATGAGCACGCGAAGAATCGTGGTGCGAATATTTATGCAGAATTAGTTGGCTTCGGCATGAGTGGCGATGCTTACCATATGACATCCCCGTCAGAAGGTGGAGCAGGTGCTGTCCAATGTATGCAGAATGCGTTGGATAGTGCAGGCCTGAATGCGACCGACGTGGAATATGTAAACGCGCACGGCACATCAACAATGGCTGGCGACATAGCCGAGACGCAGGCGATAAAGACTGTCTTTGCAGGCCATACCGATAAGCTCTGCGTTAGTTCTACAAAATCGATGATAGGTCATTTGTTAGGTGCATCAGGGTCTGTCGAGGCAATCGTGTCGGTTTTGACGCTGCGCGATCAGGTGATTACCCCGACCATCAATCTTGATAACCCAGATGAAGGCTGTGACCTCGACTACGTTCCAAATGAAAGCCGCGAGCAGGAAGTTAATGTCGCGCTGTCTAATTCATTTGGCTTCGGTGGCACTAACGGCAGCTTGATTTTCTCTAGGTTTAAATAGCTGGTTTCCCCTCATGCCCGGCGGACCCTTGCACAGTTTAATAAACGGACAGCAAGCGGAACACATTTCAATTCGTGACCGCGGATTTCAATACGGTGACGGCTGTTTCGAAACCGTGAGAGTCCTTTCGAATAAACCAATACTCTGGTCTGCGCATTTCAAACGGCTAGAACGTGCCTGCGAGATTCTGCATCTCTCTGTAAATTTTGATTTACTGCAAAGTGAAATGGCGCAGTTGCTGCTCACCAACAAAGCAACTGACGTCATCCTAAAGGTCACCATAACTCGTGGTGAAGGTGGCAGAGGTTATGCTCCGACTGCGCAATCTGACTGTACGCGCATACTCCAGTTAATAGACTATATCGCTCCTGCTACAAACAATGGCGCCAGAGTAGTCGTATGTCAGCACAGGCTTTCGAGCAATTCGCTTTTAGGGGGCATCAAACACCTGAATAGGTTGGATCAAGTATTGGCCAGCATGCAGATACCAGAAAATTGTGATGAAGGTTTGTGTATGGACGAGGGGGGCTATGTCATCGAAGCTTGCAGAAGTAATTTACTTCTCGCTATCGACAATCAATTAGTTGCACCAGATCTTAGTAAAAGCGGTGTCGAAGGCGTTATGCTGAATCACCTGATCGATGAATTTGGAAAGAAAGGTACAGCGGTAATTAGGAAGGCTATTAGCCTAAGTGAGCTGAAAACAGCTGGAGAAATTTTACTCTGTAATAGCGTTTTTGGCATTTGGCCAATAGCCGAAATTCAGAATGAGGATTGGCGAACGGCTTTCAATGAAAAGCCTTTTACAGCAGTTGCTCTGGACATTCAAAGCAAACTATTTAGAAACATCACAAGATGAGCAGACGACACCTACTTATAGCTGGTCTAACAATCTTTATTGCAGCTGCTCTAATTGCTCATAGGACATTATTTTCGGAGATCAGATTGCTATCTGCTGATTCCCCTCCTGTAAAAATAGAGGTGGTAGCAGGAAGCTCCCTATCGCGGGTCGCAGCGGAACTCAGCCAAGCTGGCTATCTCTCAAGCCCTATGTTGTTTACATTATGGGCGCGCCTGCAAGGCGTAGCAAACAGGATCCAAACAGGAGAGTACGAGCTTTCGGCAGGAATCACGCCAGCACAGTTACTGGACAAAATAGTTCGTGGCGACTCCGTGCAATATCGAATAACGCTTGTAGAAGGCTGGACTTTTCAACAGGCGCTAGAGGCGCTCTGGAACGCGGAAAACATACGCAGCAGTCTGAATAATAGTAGTCCAACAGAAATTGCTCAGCGCATGAACTTGGACTACGAAAATCCTGAGGGCTTACTCTATCCTGACACCTATTTCTACACGAAGGGAACTCTGGATATTGAGTTGTTGTTGAGAGCAAATGAAAGACTCGATACTGTACTGAGCCAGGCTTGGGAATCACGACTTGGCGCCTTGCCCTATGCCAATTCCTATGAGGCGCTTACTATGGCCTCCATTATCGAGAAGGAATCGGCAAGTAACAGCGAGCGTGCTCTTATCGCAGGTGTCTTCGTAGCTCGGCTAGACTTAGGTATGCGGTTGCAGTCCGATCCGACGACTATCTATGGAATGGGAGATCGTTATGCCGGTAACATCAGGCGAGCAGATTTATTAGAGGAGACTCCCTATAATACCTATCGAATCGATGGTATGCCGCCGACACCGATCGCGTTAAGCGGGAAAGAATCGATTCTAGCAGCGCTTAATCCCTCTGCTTCTGACTATTTGTATTTTGTGGCAAGAGTCGATGGAAGTCATCAATTCTCGCGAACATTGGAAGAACATAATGCCGCCGTTCGCGAGTACCAGCTAGGTTCGAGCAACTAGGTTCGAGCAACTAGGTTCGAGCAACTAGTCTCTAACAACTTGGCCGAAATCCCAGAGTTAAGCCAAGTTACCGCGGTATTGTGAATTGGACACAAAAGTGAAAATAATGACAAATAAGCGAGGACTCTTTTTAACTCTGGAAGGTGCAGAGGGAGTAGGTAAGAGTACAAATATTGAGTTCATCACGCAGTATCTAGAGCAGCGCGGAATCGAATATGTGCTTACTCGAGAGCCGGGCGGTACCCAGCTGGGAGAAAAAATCAGAGAGCTCTTGCTTGCAGTACACGAAGAACCCATGTCGGAGTTAACCGAGTTGTTACTCGTATTTGCCGCTAGAGCACAGCACTTAGATAAAATTATAGAGCCCGCTCTCGCGGCAGGGAAATGGGTCGTCTGCGATCGCTTTACCGATGCGACATTCGCCTACCAGGGAGCGGGACGGGGACTGAGCATGGAGACGATAGGCGAATTGGAGTCTATGGTGCAGGGTGAGCTGCAACCTGATCTGACGCTCATCTTAGATCTCGATCCAGAGATTGGAATGCAAAGGGCGGGCAACCGGGGCGAGCTTGACAGATTCGAGCGAGAACAGATGAGCTTTTTCCGTCATGTCAGGCAAGGCTATCTTGATATCGCACAAGCGGAACCTGAGCGCTGTAAAGTGATCGATGCAGCCAAGGCCTTAGAGGATGTCAAACTGGATTTGTTGGCTGCCTTAGAGCAGGGCCTTTCAAAAATCACATACAGTAAAAATTAATGACCGAGACTACGTCGAATTCAGTAAATTTTTCAAGCGTACCATTTCCTTGGCAGAGTGCTCAGTGGACACAACTTAGCCGCGCATTCGCTGCTAGTCAGCTGGCACACGCCTATCTATTTAGTGGCAGCGAAGGTTTAGGTAAATCCCTGTTCGCCGGCGGCTTTGCGCGATACCTTCTGTGTCTGAATCCCATTGCTCAAAGTACTGTAGGCAGACTCGCGGATACGGATGTTGCCTGCGGAACCTGCAAAAACTGCCTCAAAGGCGGGGTGGGTAACCATCCTGACATTCTAACAATCGAGCCGGAAGAGGGTAGCAAGAACATCAAAATTGATCAGATACGCTGGCTGTCAGAATTCGTGATTCGCAGCAGTCATTCTGGCGGAGCGAAAGTGGCGATCATAGCGAACGCACATCTTCTAAATACCAATGCGGCGAACGCTTTATTGAAAACCTTGGAAGAGCCCAACAGTAATACTCACGTTTTTCTCGTGTCCGATCACCCGGGTCGACTCGTGGCGACGATACGGAGTCGATGCCAGAAGCTTGCATTTCAAGCCCCGCATGCAGGCATTGCCGCTCCTTGGTTGCAGGCAATCATCGGCGCCAGAAACGTAGGCTCTATGCTTGAGGCTAGTAACATGAGGCCGCTCATTGCGCTGCAGTTAGCAGTAGGGGACTCGTTGCAGGTAAGGGCGCAATTCTTGCAAAGTATCTGTGACGTAAAAAAAGGTAAGAAATCAATTCAACAAGTGCTCGCACTAATCGCCAAGAATGGAGAATCGGAGGTATTGCAGCACTTCTCTGCATTCTTGTCTAAGCTTACTAAATACAGTCTAACCGGTATCGAAGAGAACGAAGACGATCCTGCGCTTCAAAGTATGTACACCCTGCTGGCTCCTTCCAAGGAGAGGTCACTCGCGCAGGCAGTAGCCAGTTCGCTAGCACTTTTCTATACCGAGGTAGAGACGGCGCGAAGACAACTAGCCTCGAGCACAAACCCAAATCCACAACTCGTTATGGAGTCTATTTTGTGGCAATGGAGTAAGCTGAAGCTTCGCTAGTTAAATAGTGCACAGTATTTATACACAGTAGCAGGAAGAGGAGGTCACTCGTTATAGCCAGTACAGCCATTCTTTCGGTTCGTATAGACAGCCTCGACACACTAAAAAGTGCTTACATGCCGTTCTTAAAGAATGGCGGCCTATTCTTACCTGTCACGGCGATCCACCAAAGAGCAGGACTCTCGGCTAGCCGCTATAAGTTCCAAGACAGCGTGTGCCTGCTCCTCCAACTTCTTGATGATTCACAACGTTACTTTTGCATTACTAAAATTGTCTGGATAACACCGTCTACAATTCGTGGCGATCGCTGCAAAGGGATCGGCTTACACTTCAATAGAAGTGACTCACAGATTAGATCATTGATCGAAGCCAGGCTTAGCACTTACAAATGTAAGTCAGGGCTATCGCAGACGCTTTAGAGTTTGCTGTGCTGCAGGTAGTTAAATTAGCTCTACAGTTCGATGCGCTTAGCAATGTGGCAAGCGATAGCAAGGCTCGCTGTAAGCCCCGGCGACTCCATACCGAAAAGTTGAATCAAGCCGGGTATGCCGTGTGCGCTTTGCCCTTGGATTTCGAAGTCGGCAGCTGCTGCGCCTAGTCTTGATAATTTCGGTCTAACTCCAGAGTATGCCGGCTTTAGGTCGCTCGCTTTAATCTTAGGAAAATAAGAAGAGATACTCTTCGCAAAAGCTTCCGCCTTGTTGCCGTCAATCTTGAAATCGATATGCTCGATGTACTCTGTATCTGGTCCGAATTTAAGTTGCGACGACATGTCCAATGTCGCGTGAATTCCGAGGCCAGTCGTATTCGCTTCAGGCATTGGGTAGATTAAATGAGAAAAAGGATTGCGCCCACGGTAGTCGAAGTAGTCGCCCTTGCAGTAATGAAGCTTGGGAATGGTGTTGGTTGGCACGGCAGATATAGACTGTGCAATAGATTGTGCCTCTAGCCCGGCCGCATTGATTATTCGTTGGCAAGTAAACTGATACCTTTCAGAGCTTTTATTTTCATCTAGGAGACAATGCACGAGGAAGGCGTCGGCCTCAGTGTCAATTTTATCTACGCGTGAGTAAGGCGCAAATTGTACGCCAAGGTTTTCTGCTAGATGCAACAGGCTTTGCATGTAGCTGTGGCTATCTATGATTCCAGTGGAGGGGGAATGCAAGGCGACATCAGCGTCGATCTGAGGTTCTAATTTTTGTAGCTGCTCCCTATTCAAGAGTTGCAGGTCTAATACACCATTCGCGATTGCTTTTTGCTTAAGCTGCTGAAGCGCTTCGATTTCTGAATTTTTTGCGACTATAAGCTTGCCAATTTTCTGATGTGGAATATTGAACTGTTCGCAGTGATTATATAGTAGCTGTTTGCCCGCAACGCAAAACTCTGCTTTTAAGCTGCCTGTCGGATAGTAGATGCCGGCATGAATTACCTCGCTATTGCGACTGCTTACGTGTTGCCCAAAATTTGATTCGCGTTCTAAGATCACGATGCTTACATCTTGGTTTTTGTATTTCTTCGCAAGCTCATAAGCGATGGCCAAACCAATCACGCCCGCGCCAATCACACAGATATCAAAACTATCTCTACTGTCCATAAACCTTGCCTTACTATTCCAAGAGCGAACCGCCTGCTAACTTTTAATCGCCGACAATATTTCTGAAAGTCAAATTGATGCGCGCTTCGGTTAGGCCTTTATCCTTTGGTAGTTGATGCAACCAATGTTGCTGCATTGTTCCTCCCATAATAAGCATGCTTGCATGACGCAGCGATAATTTATATTTTTTCGCCGGCGACTGATGTTTCTGCTTTAACTCGAAAATTCTTTCTGCACCTAAGCTTACAGAGGCGATCACGGGAGTAGCGCCTAACTCTGGCTCATCGTCTGCATGCCAAGCAACGCTGTCGTGGCCATTTCGGTAAAAGTTGATCAAGACGGAATTGAAAGTGCTACCGCTTAAATCGGCGACGCGCTCGTGAATAGTCTTTACTGTTTCATTCCATGGCTGGGGGCTGAGTCTCACGCCCGAGTAGCCATACTCGCTCATCGCATCACCCATCCAGCATTGCAGTCGTGGTATAGCTCGGAGCTTACCGGCAATTTTAAGGTGCTCTTGCTGCCAGGGAATATCCGCAATAAGTGTTTTAAGCATCTGGTCAGCCTTGGCCCGGCAAACAATTTGCGGATACTCAAGCAGTTCCGCGTTGCCGATCGGATGCTTAATTGCTTCCCTTGAAGGCTGATCGCCGTCGAATAAATTTGCCTGCATACTGGATCTTATATTCTCGTGAGTGGAGCTAAGGCATAATGCCGCTTTGGGTGTGTGCGTCAAAGCCCGCTGCTGGACTCTAGCAATAAAAGGATACAGGACTTGGAACAATTTGATTACGATTTGTTTGTTATCGGAGCAGGCTCAGGAGGCGTGCGTGCGTGTCGAATAGCGGCAAGTCTAGGGGCAAGGGTAGCTGTCGCAGAGGAGCGGTATTTCGGTGGCACCTGCGTAAACGTAGGTTGTGTGCCGAAGAAGTTGTTTAGCTATGCTGCGCACTATTTCGATGATTTTGAAGACAGCAAGGGATTCGGTTGGGACTTCGATAACCTGCGCTTTAACTGGAGTGTTCTCAAGGCAAATAAAGATATTGAAATCAATAGGTTGAATGGCATATATAAATCGATGCTTGACTCAAACCAGGTAGACATCTTCGAAGCGCGCGCCAGGATATCTGGCCCGAATGAGATTCAAGTCGACGGCAAGACTCTAAGCGCCAAGTACATATTGGTAGCTGTTGGTGGCTGGCCCTGGACTCCTGATTTTCCCGGTAGCGAGTTAACCGTAAGTTCCAATGATGTGTTCGCCATGGATCAGCTGCCTACAGAGATTGCAATCATGGGTGGCGGCTATATAGCAGTGGAGTTCGCCAGCATCTTCAGTCGGCTTGGCTGTAAGACTAGCTTGATCTATCGCGGAGACCAACTATTACGGGGCTTTGATGAGGATATACGGAAGTTTATAACCGCGGAGATTGGTACTCATGTTGATCTATATCTCGAAGAAGACGTACTGAAAATAGTCAAAAAGAACAATAAGTTGGAGGTATCTTTTAAATCTGGATCTAAACTTTCAAGCGAAATGGTGCTCGCCGCAACAGGTAGACGGCCACTTACTGAGGACCTAGGCTTAGAAACAGTTGCGCTCCAGTTAGCAGACAATGGCGCTATCAAGGTCGATAAAAATTTCCAAACAGCGCAGCCCAGTATATTTGCCGTTGGCGACGTGATTGACCGAATCGCACTAACACCGGTAGCTTTGGCCGAAGGCCAGATCGTCGCTAGAAGTCTATTTTCAGGCGATGGAAAAGCTATGGACTATAGAAACATCGCCACAGCTGTATTTTGCCATCCAAACATCGGCACAGTTGGCTTGTCTGAACAGGAGGCTCTAGACGCCGGATTAGAGATTGATGTTTATCAGAGTACATTTAGGCCGCTGAAACACACGCTAAGTGGGCGAAATGAAAAATCTATGATCAAAATGATCGTTGACCGTCTGTCAGAGCGCGTCGTCGGTTTACATATTGTTGCTGCAGATGCTGGTGAGATTGTTCAGGGATTATCTGTAGCCATAAACTGTGGCGCAACCAAGGCCGACTTTGACCGAACCATTGGTATACATCCAACACTAGCTGAGGAGTTGGTCACAATGCGCACTAAGCGCATGTCTGTGTAGATTCCAATGGTGCCGTAGGTTACCGTCAGCAGAGGTTTACCGGGTGCTTTTTTAGATACGGGCTATTCTATTATTTCCGGTAATAAAGATTACCGGAAATAGTGATTGTGAGCGTTAAGCGGTCAACCCTACTGCTGACAACTTAAGCTATTTGACTAGAGTTCGTTGGTTAATTGATACAGAGGTATTTGGACTCCAAGGGTCCGTCCTTGAAGGATAGCCCTCACGGCGAAAACGCACATCAGCTTGGCCCTGACCATCACCACAAGAAATGACTTTAACCTCTTCGTTGCGTTTAAATTTGATGTCTCTTAGAAAGCGATGACAGTTATTATCGTATAGCTGTATTGTCACCGCACTGCCCCAGGCATTAACTGCCCACCACTGAACAGGGTCCACAATTGTATTATCCAGGCCACTGCAGCCTAATAAGCCACCTGCGCTGAAAACAGCAACTAGAATGATTCTAGCTTGCTTATTCGCACAGCTAAGTCTATTTCCAAATTTCATATCGAAAAGATTATCCAGTATTTTCAATCGTTTAAAATCGATTTAGCACCAACGCCGGCAATAAGCATCAAACAGTATAGCGCCTAGCAGAAGATAGTGATCACCCCTAGCCTGCAAATGCTTCAATAATGCTGTTGTAGCATAGATTTAACATCTATCTATTTGTAATGAAGAGCTGTAAATATTTACACTGTTATACAAAAGAGTAATTATTGCTTAGAATTTTGTTGCCCTAACCTCCGTGCTCCTGCAAGTCTTCCGGGTAAAGCATAATAGCCTTCATGACAGATATATTCGTATTTAGGCTCTGCCGTCGGTCTCGCGCGGCGAATTTTCTCCCCGCTGGATGCCTGACGTAGCTCAAACTCTTGAGCAAATAGATATACCTGAAAGAGCTGCTAACAACTACTAACAACTAACAGCTAACAACTACTAACAGCTAACAACTACTAACAACTACGCTAGGGCTACCTTGCGCTTAGTTTTAAACTCTACATAAATTTAATTATCAATAGCTTATGTTTAGTAGTACAGAGTGTCACTACAATAATTAAACCCACAAATTGTTTACCGGCTCAGTGCAATTAAATCTATCCTATTGTGAGCCCGGTGCAAAGCACATGTGAGCCGGGGGGGCGGCCGAGTCTAGACTTGGTTAGGTTGGGTTATCAGGCATAATGGGCCTCAGATTGATAGAGGGGACTATTTCTTGGCAAACCTAGAGGGTCAGATTTGGCTGACCGAAGCGACATCCAAGCCTTTGATGCTCGATCAAATCGATCTGTTGCAGGCAATAGCTGATACCGGCTCCATTACGGCTGCAGCGAAGATAGCTGGCGTGAGCTATAAAACGGCTTGGGATAGGCTGGAGCGAATCAACAACCTTTCCGAGCAGCCCCTGATAAAGCGAAGTGCTGGCGGCAGCAAAGGTGGCGGCTCGATTCTCACCGATTATGGTGAGGAAATGCTAAATGGTTTTAAAGCAGTTACAGCAACAACATAACCAATTCTTAGAGAAATTTGAATCAACAACTAAGCTCCTTAGACGATGTGTCAAAATTCATGAAAAGCGCCTTATTACAAACCAGTGCTCGCAATCAATTCCTAGGCAGTATTGCCCAGATAGAAAACTGGTGCTGTCAAACTCAGAAATACAGGTTCAGATTTCTGACCAGCAGCGAGTCGTAGCGATGGTCACGGAGCAAAGTCGGCGAGAGATGAATCTTGTTGAAGGGCTATCAGTCATCGCAATGATTAAGGCTTCTTCGGTGACCTTAGCGCTAGGTGACGACCTCAAAGTCAGTGCTCGCAATGTCCTAACAGGGGTCTTGGTTAATCTAGATCGCGGAGCCGTGAACGCCGATGTGACGATTGAGCTGGCAGGCGAGAAAACGCTGAGTGCCATGATTACTAACAAAAGTGCCGATCAATTAGCCCTCGCAGAAGGGGCAGTGATTTCTGCCCTGTTTAAAGCCTCTAGCGTCATTCTGATGCTGGCCTGACTGGCCAGTTAATCAGCAACTACTGGCATCCGTGGCAGCGCATCAGATAAAGCATTTAATAATGCTTCTTACATTTTGTTTACTAAGGCTATATCAGTGCGGCAGACTTGATCTGAGCAAATACAGGTTGCCCTGCCCTGAGCTCCAAGTGTCGCACTGAGTATTCAGAAATTTTCGAAAGCAGCTGCTTCCCCGCTATATCTAGCTTAACCACCCGACTACCGTTATGAGGCTTACTGGCCAGCTCTGCTATAACAGCAGGAAGGATATTTAGGATACTGCTGCGCTGAGGTGCCTCTAGACAAAGGCTTACATCTCGAGCCCGTATGCGCAGCCGAGCTGCGCTACCGGGCTGATAACGAAACCCTGACATTGAGGTGGAGTCGGGTAGCTGTAGCACAATGCCTGCGCCGCAATCCACAGAGATTAGCCCTGGGGAGCTGCGTAGTGGCTATCTGCCCTTCGATCATGCTGAAGGCAGTATCACTGCGGCTTAGTTCGCCATCAACTGCACCTAATACCTGCTGAATAGCGCCATGATCGCTTACGACGCCATTGGCAAGAAGCACCAAATTGTCGGCCAGTCGTGCTACCTCTTCGCTGGAATGTGTTACATAAAATACTGGTATATCAATATCTTGAAGGAATTTTTCAAGAAGTAACATCAGCTTTTCTCTGCTGCTTTGGTCTAGCGCCGACAAGGGCTCATCCATCAGCAGTAACTTCGGCTCGGCTAGTAGCGCGCGACCCAGGGCGACCCGCTGTTTTTCGCCGCCAGAGAGGCCTTCTGGATAGCGCAGAAGTAACTTCTCTATTTCTAGCGAGGAGATTAATTCTGTCAGCTCAATAGGTTTCGTTACTTTTCTTAAGCGTTTCCTTCCATAAACAAGGTTCTCCTGGACAGTAAGGTGTGGGAACAGGCTAGGGTTCTGAAAAAACCACGCCCACCCGCCTTTCCTCTACGGTCCAGCTTCCATCCGCGCTTAGCCATTGCTCAGCGTTGACAGACAGCGAGCCTGTGGTATCTGGCTCTAAACCTGCTATGGCCCGAAGCAATGTAGTTTTTACCGCAACCAGAGGGGCCAAATACAGCGGTGACGCCACGGCTAGGCACGCTGAAATTTACCTCTAATTTGAAGTTAGGTTTGTTGAGCTGTAGAGCCGCTTCTATCATGCTGTTTTCATCAAGTGAAACCTTCGATTAGCGCTGTAAATAATTAATAAAACAAAGAAAGAAGATAAAAGTAATCCGGCTGCTAGCCAGTGGGCTTGGCTATATTCGAGCGCCTCGACGTGATCGTAGATAGCTATAGAGAGCACTTGGGTCTCTCCGGGGATATTGCCACCAATCATAAGCACGACGCCGAACTCGCCAAGCGTGTGTGCGAAGCCAAGTACAGCTGCGGTTAAATAACCCATCTTAGACAAAGGCAGAACAACGCTAATGAACCTGTCTAACGGGCGAGCGCCCAATGTTGCTGCCACCTCTAGCGGCATCCTTCCTAGGCCAGCGAAGCTGTTTTGAAGTGGCTGGACCACAAATGGTAAGGAGTAGATGGCGGAGCCTAAGACTAGCCCCCAAAAAGAAAACGCCATCGAGGGCAAGCCCAGTGCCGCCGTGGTGGTTCCTATCGGGCCGTCGGGAGAAAAAGCCAGTAGTAGGTAGAACCCCAGGACCGTTGGCGGCAATACCAGCGGCAAGGCGATGACAGCCTCGATAGTGCTGCGCACCTTAGAGCGAGTTGTAGCAAGCCACCAGGCTAATGGCGTGCCTAATAGGAGCAGAATGAGGGTTGTCGTGGTGGCTAGCTTCAACGTGATCAGCAGAGCAGCGATGTCCGGTTGCGCTAACACTAGGGCGTAGCCTCAGGTAGTAAGTAGCCACTAGTTAACAAAATGTCGCGTACTACAGCGCTTTTCATAAAGGAGGAAAATTCCAGAGCCGCGGCTGAATCAATCAGAATCACCATATCTTGTTTGATCGGCTGATGCAGTTCGCTAGGCACTAACCAGACAGAGCCCTGACCGCTCAGATTAGGAGACTCGGTCTGCGAGTAGGCAACCAGGCCGAGATCGGCATTACCACTAAACGCAAACTGGAAGGCTTGCGCAATATTTTCGCCCATTACCAGTCTCTCACTGACTAGCGATTCCACGCCTAGAGAGCTAAATAGCTCAGCCGCAGCCTTTCCATACGGTGCCAAGCGTGGATTTGCTATTGCGATTACGCGGTAATTACTTGTATTGGATAGATATTCCCTATTAAGTTCAAGATCATTTTCCCTGCTCCATAATGCTAACTGACCCAGGGCATAAGTACTTAGGCCCGCTTCTTCAGCGCGCCCCTCTTCGACTAGTCGCCTAGGCCTACTTTGGTCGGCGGAAAGAAAGACATCAAACGGCGCGCCATTAGTAATTTGTGCATAATGTTTGCCGCTAGAGCCGCGGATGATGCGGAGATCATGCTCGGAATTGTCTTCAAACGCCCGCTCTATGTGTTGCATGGCAGCAACAAAGTTTGATGCCACGGCAACATTCAAAGTCTCGGCGTAAGCGTAAGCGCTGCAGCCCAGCAGACCGACCAAAAGACAGCAGCGAGAGCTTTGTTGAATCGATTTATGCAAGATGTCACTACCGTTATGTAGGCATGTATATAACGGGTATTGTACAAGGGCCGCGCAGTATTGCCAACGCGTCCTTCTCGAAGCATCAAGTAACTGGGCAATTCACCGACTAAAGGGCATGAAACTTGAAAATTTCGCTTAACCAGCTGTTAATTCGCTCTAGCTTTACAGGCGTATAACTTATTAGTATTCGCTACTAATTCTTTTAAACAAATCATTAAAGCAACTACGTAATGTCCAACATAGCCCCTCCTCTAGCTTTCTTCGATACATTAGATGAAATGCCGAACCCGTTTAAGCAGCCGGTAAAATCACTGCAGCACATCGCTGCAGGTACAACGCAAGAAGTGATTGATGATTACCAATGTGCGGCCGAGTTTATCTATAGTTATCGCGGCAGTCCGGACACCTTTAGTACCTACAGACGCGAGATCGAGCACTTCTTGCACTGGTGTCTGCTTATTTCCAAAAAATCGCTAAAAGAAGTAGTCAGGGAAGACATTGAAGCTTATGTGGAATTTTCGAAGCAACCACCTATAACGTGGGTAGGACAAAAGAATGTACCTCGTTTCCTGCTGCGCTTAGGCGAGCGCACCCCAAACCATGACTGGCGACCTTATGTGCATGCGAGTGGCGAATTTGCTACCTCTCAGGCGGCACTGCAGTCACTTTTCAGTGTGTTGAGTAGCTTTTTTAACTTTCTAATTCAAGAGCGGTATCTCTCAGCGAACCCAGTTGCCCAAATTCGCCAGAAAAGTAAATTTCTGCGAAAGCAGCAGGGTCAGGGGAAGATCAGGCGTTTGTCACCCCTTCAGTGGGACTTCGTTATCGAAACAGTTGAGAAGATGGCGGTAGAACAGCCACACGTACACGAACGAACACTGTTCGTAATGAACGCCCTCTTCGCCATGTATCTCAGAATTTCAGAATTGGTAGATACCAGCCGCTGGCAACCGCAGATGGGTCATTTTCAGGCCGATCAGGAGGGGAACTGGTGGTTCCTCACCGTAGGCAAAGGCAATAAGGAGCGAGAGATATCGGTTAGTGATGCGATGCTCGCGGCACTCAAGCGCTATAGACTTTCCAGAGGACTACCTAGCTTACCAATGCCTGGCGAGTCTACGCCACTCATCCACAAGACGCGCGGCAGAGGTGGAATAGGCAGCACTCGCCAAATCCGCGGCATTGTACAAAAATGCTTCGACGCAGCCGCAGAATCGATGCGAGCTAATGGCTTTGTCGAGGACGCAGAACGCCTCAGTGCAGCCACCGTCCACTGGCTACGCCATACCGGGATATCTGAAGACGTGAAACACAGGCCTAGAGAGCATGTCAGAGACGACGCCGGTCATGGCTCCAGCGCCATTACAGATCGCTACATCGATGTGGAACGGGCCGAACGACACGCTTCCGCCCGACAAAAACGCATAAAATAGCGCCGAATTGAATAAACAAGTGTTGCGCACCAAATCTGGACGTTTTCTAGATCCAGATTAAGCGTCAAAACCCTTCTCAGGCGCCTCTATTTCGCTTAGTCTCTAGTTTCACAAATGGGCTGTAAGCCCATTTGCTAATTGCAATACGTTAAGCTCGTGGCCTTCTTTACATTATGGAACTAAGTGGAGACATATGAATAGCAACTCACCGAAATTCAAACGAAATCGATTCATGCAAAAAGCGGTAATCACAGCATGCTCGATTCTACTGACGTCGACGCTGATCGCCCAGGAAGAGCCCCCGCAGCTTAACGTGATCCTCGATATCGATGCACTCTACACCCCACTTGAAAGCAAACCAATACACGGTGATACAGCGGTAAAGCTGTTAAACGAGCTGGAGACTAAGCACTACTCCTCAATCGATATAGATGACAATTTCTCCTCCATTGTATTCGATAGCTATATAGACGCCCTTGACGGTTCTAAACTGTATTTTCTAAAAGAAGACATCGATCAGCTAAGCGCATACCGCTACACCTTGGACAACAGTCTAAAAGACGGCAGTGTTGAACCAGGTTTCGAGATCTACAACGTGTATTACAAGCGCATACTCGAGCGCATGATTTATGCTGTCGAGCGTGTTGAAAATCATGTTGGCGAAATGGACTTCACCATCGATGAAGCTATACAGATTGATCGCGAAAATGCGCCGTATGCTGCATCGCTTGAAGAATTAGATGAGCTTTGGCGACTCAGAATCAAGAACAGCGTCCTGAGCTTGAGGCTAACTGGCGATGATGAACAGGAGATCATTGATAAGTTAAGCAAACGCTATCGTAATCAGCTTAGCCAAATTTCGAAGACAAACGATAAAGATATTTTTCAGACCTATATGGCCACAGTAGCGACAGCTGTTGATCCTCATACCTCTTACTTCTCGCCACGCGATTCTGAAAATTTCAATATGGGCCTCTCACTTTCATTACAAGGCATTGGCGCACAGCTTACTACCGAAGAGGAGTACACAAAGGTTGCCGAGCTTATTAAAGGCGGGCCAGCCGAGCGCGGCAATGAATTGAAGGCTGGCGATCGAATTGTCTCTATAGGTCAAGGAGTGGATGGCGAACTGCAGGATGTTGTCGGCATGCGCCTTGATGATGTCGTGGCACAGATTCGCGGAGAGAAAGGCACTGTTGTGCGCCTCAATGTCATTCCAGTAGATGCGATTGGCGAGTCGAGCGCGACCGTCGTCAGCATTACTCGTGACACCGTAAAACTGGAAGATCAATCCGCGAAGAAGGAGGTGATAGAGCTTAGCTACAACGGCGAGATATTTAAGGTAGGCATTATCGACCTACCCACCTTTTATTTTGACTTCGAGGCGGCCTCGCGCGGTGATGCTGATTTCAAGAGCTCAACACGCGACGTACATGCCCTTCTCGATGAATTAAAAGAAGAGGACGTCGATGCGGTCGTAGTTGATTTACGCAACAACGGCGGTGGCAGTTTGAGCGAGGCCAATCAATTGGTTGGCTTGTTCATCGAAACAGGCGCGACTGTACAGATTCGTTATTCCGGGTTACGTAACGGCTTCACACGATCGTTCGGTGACAGCGACCCCGAGGTTGCCTACACGGGCCCACTAGCGGTATTGGTAAACAGAACCAGTGCTTCGGCATCGGAAATTTTTGCCGGCGCGATTCAAGATTATCAGCGCGGCATTGTGTTAGGTGGCCAGACTTTCGGCAAAGGCACCGTGCAAGAAATCATTCCGATGGATTATGGGCAGGTAAAACTGACGCGTTCAAAGTTTTACAGAATCTCGGGAGAGAGCACTCAGCACCGCGGAGTAATTCCAGATATTTCTTTTCCTGATTTTTACGATGCCTACGAAGACATTGGTGAGAGTAGCCTTGATGGGGCCCTACCTTGGGATACAGTCCGTGCGGTTGAATATACTCCGTATCACGCTATCCAAGCTTTAGTGCCGGAACTACAACAGCGTTACGACGCGCGCGCCCAAAAGTCACCCGACTTCATCTACCTGCGCGATCAAATCGAGCGCGCTCGTGTGATGCGGCAAAGGGAGCAGCTGTCTCTTAATGAGCTGGAAGTCAAACAAGAGCGCGAGGAAAATCGACGTATAGAGTTCGACGCGGAAAATATGCGCCGCCTTCTCAAAGGTCTTACTCTCAATGAATGGGTAGAAGATCCGAATGCAGAAGAGCAAGAGCAAGAGCTAGTTGCTATTAGCGATACTGCTCCTGCTGATGAATCTGTGGAAGATGCAGTCGAAGAAGAAGAAGAAGAAGAAGAAGAAGGCGACCCCCTCCTTCTGGAGAGCGGCCGTATCCTCGCCGATTTCATCTCGCTCAATTCCAACCGCGTAAGCTCGGTAAGCCCAGGGAACACGCCACAAAACCGCTAAAACTCTTGCCTTACTATTAAAAAAAGGCCTTCATCCTGAGGGCTTTTAAGCGTGGTCAAACTCTAAGATTCAATCAATTTGTAGCGGATTGAATCTTTATTTGAATTCAAAATGAAAAACAGCGGTGCGCCCAACGTTATATAGGATCAGCTTTGATTGCGTAAAGCGCCGCCCTTGATTGCTTGAGCAACAGAGGACGGGTAACGCTCTGAAGAATAAGGGCAGCGTAGCTGCCTCCTTTTTAATTTTATTGACTTGTATCATCTCTCACACGCACATTCACCCTATAAGCGATACTCGCGAACCGAGACGCAACTAAAACCGTCGCTGCCCCGGACAGTACTATCGTTAAATCTGTGTCGCGAGTTGCATTCGCAAAATTAATAAATCGACGGCGAATTGAGAGGTAGCCAGCTATAACAAGCAAGCTAAAAGCCGAATAAATGGCCGTAATGACCCTGTACTGAAATGTCGAAAGTTTTTGGGTATGTACAGGTTACGAGGCGGGCTGAAAAGTACTTATAGAAGGATTAAGTGGCGGAGGAGGAGAGATTCGAACTCTCGGAGGGCTTTCACCCTCGCTGGTTTTCAAGACCAGTGCATTCGACCACTCTGCCACCCCTCCGCGGTACGGTGGAGAATCTTACTATAATCTCTGCTACAGTCAACTAGGTTTTGAGCATAAATAGCGGGTGGCGAAATGCGTTGATTTTGGGCGGGTTACGCGTATCATTATTGCAATATTATGAGTCTTGTCGCTTCCGAAGCTATTGAAAATACGCACGACAGCCTCATATCTAGATAAAGCCTAGTGGCCCTAGGTCGTTATAGACTATAGACATGACATTATTCACCCTAGTTGGAGAAAACAATGAACGAAGTTGAGTTAAATATTGGTCGAAGCCAGGAATCGGCACTATCTGTAAACAAGGTGGTTCGCAATACCTACATGCTACTGTCCATGACTCTGTTTTTTAGTGCGATCTGCGCCACAGCTAGCATGGCAATGCAAGTCGGCCAAGGTACTGGCTTTATGATGCTCCTTGGTGGCTTTGGAATGAGTTTCGTTGTGCGCGCCACAGCAAATTCTTCTAAGGGTCTTGTGGCGGTATTCGTCTTTGCGGGCCTGATGGGAGCTGCATTAGGACCAACGATTAACGTTTACCTAATGGCCTACGCTAATGGCTCTGCCATCGTCGCTCAGGCGCTTGGTGGAACTGCATTGATCTTCTTGTCTCTATCGGGCTATGCCCTAACATCTGGTAAGAATTTTAACTTCCTCGGTGGCTTTATCTTCACCGGCATGATGGTCGTAATCGTTGCAATGATCGCTAACATCTTCTTGCAAATACCTGCTTTTAGCTTAGCAATTTCATCCGCTGTGATTTTACTAATGTCTGGCTTCATCTTATTTGATACTAGTCGCATCGTAAATGGCGGTGAGCGCAACTACATTATGGCTACCATATCTCTGTACTTGAGCATCTTTAATATCTTTGTTCACCTGCTGCACCTATTAGGTTCGCTAACAGGTCGACAATAGAGCCAGGCTATCTAGCCAGTTGACTATAAACCCCAGCTTGTCTGGGGTTTTTTATTAGCAGTATTAGTTTTAGCAGCCCGCCTGGATTAAACTCAAATTGTGAAATTTTGCCTTGTTATCTATGCCGCCCCCTACTCCACCGAGTCAGCAGCTACCGCGCTACGATTCGCCAAATCGCTTGTCCTGCAGGGCCATGAACTCTATCGCCTATTTTTTTTTGGCGATGGCGTACATAACGCCTCTAAACTCACGGTAGTCGCACAGGATGAAATAAACCTGCAGCAACAGTGGAGCGAGCTTATCGAAGAGCACGGCATCGATTCCGTTATCTGCGTCAGCTCGGCGCTAAGACGAGGCGTTTTGGATCAAACAGAAGCTAAGCGTCACGAGTTCGGTATTGCAAGCGCCCATGAGAGCTCTGAAGTCGCCGGTCTTGGGCAGCTGGTCGATGCGATAATACATTCCGATCGAGTGGTAAATTTCGGCTAGCACTATGACAGACAACTCAACCACAGCAAGACCTGCCAAATCTAGCATCACTTTCATTAGCCGCAGTGCGCCCTATGGGCGGAACAGGGCCAACTTGTGCCTAGACATGGCCCTCGCCTCTGCTGTATTCGAGCAGAATGTGAATTACGTATTTCTAGATGATGGCGTTTATCAATTACTTAAAGGGCAAGATGGCGCAGCCATTCAGAGCAAGACTTTGGGTAACGCGCTAGAGACCCTCGCATTATATGGCATTGAGAGCGTCTACGCCGATCAGCAATCCTTGAAGGAGCGAAGCATCGACATGGCGGACCTACTTCCGGGCATGCAATTGATCGATAACGGTGCAATATCTAAGCTTATCGAGAGTTCAGATACGGTATTCAATCTATGAGCAGCCTGCACACTGTAAATAGAAGCCCCGACTCGAATCTATTAGAGAGTTGCATCAAAGTAGTTAGTGCTGGTGACGCGATTCTATTTATAGAAGACGGCGTCTATTACTGCAATTCGCCAATCAAGCTTAAGACTATTACTGAGACTGTGAAGGTATATGGACTGCGTGAAGATATGCTGACCAGAGCAACGCTTGCTAAGGCTATGGATAATGTGGAGGCAATAGATACTGCTCGGTTTGTCGAACTATGCTGCGAGCATGACAAAGTCGTGAGCTGGTTTTAAAGTATGACAAGTGCAAACCTCATAGACATAAATGGTCACGAGCTAGCGCTTGATAAAGATGGTTATTTGCTCAATCTTGCGGACTGGGACGAGCACGTCGCTACCTTTCTAGCTTCTCAAGAAGAAATAACGCTAGGCCCTGGACATTGGGAAGTAATTAATCTGCTGCGCAATTTCTATAACCGTCATCAGATGTCCCCTCCCAATCGTGCCTTGGTAAATCTCGTCAAGCGCGATCTAGGGATTGATAAAGGCAAGAGTATTTATTTGATGAAGCTGTTCTCTGGCTCTCCTGCGAAGACCGCTAGCAAGATCTCGGGATTACCGAAGCCGGAAAACTGTCTGTGATTTCTAACTGCGTCTTTAGGCTGAAAACTAGCCTCGGTTAAACCAAGAAAGCGATTCTTGGAGCCTAACTACCTCTCCAATGATGATTATAGTTGGTGCCTGTACTTCTTTCTCCACAGCCAGATCGGCTATCCTATCTAAATTCCCTACTACGACTTTTTGAGTCTGGGTTGTTCCTTGTTGAATGACAGCCACGGGTGTTGATGAAGGCATCCCATGCTTAAGAAGTTGATCGCAGATGTCCGGTAAGCCTGCGAGACCCATGTAGAAAACAAGCGTTTGTTGCTCCTTTACAAGGAGATCCCACTCCAGCGACACCCGTCCGTCCCTCGTGTGCCCTGTAAGGAAACGAACCGACTGCGAATAGTCGCGATGAGTAAGCGGGATTCCAGCATAGCTCGCGCAGCCTGAAGCGGCGGTGATACCCGGGACTACTTGAAAAGGAATGCCCGCGGCAGCCAGAGATTCGAGCTCTTCGCCACCGCGCCCGAATATAAAAGGATCGCCGCCCTTGAGTCGCAACACCCTATTACCCTCTTCGGCCAAGCGAACTAACATCTCGTTTATGGTCTCCTGTGGTACAGCGTGATCTGCACTGCGCTTGCCCACATAGATTTTCTGAGCATCTGGTCTTAGTTTGAGTAATACCTCGGGGGAGACCAATCGATCGTAGAGTACAACGTCTGCCTTATGCATAAGCCGTAGCGCGCGCAGGGTTAACAGATCTGGATCTCCGGGGCCTGCACCCACTAGATAGACTTCGCCGCCAACTCGATCATTTTTTGGATTCGTCAGCCAATTATCTAGCGCGGATCTCGCCTCGTCATCCTGACCGTTATAAACCAGTTCGGGGATTTCGCTGTCTAGAACGTTTTCCCAAAAGCGAATCCTTGCTGAAAAATCATTGATTTCGCTCTTTACTCTTCCTCGAAACGAGCCAAGCAATTCTGCTAATTTGTCTATTCGCCCAGGTATCATGGCCTCGTTTAGCTCCTTGAGCTTACGAGTAAGAATTGGCGAACTGCCGCCGCTTGATATAGCTACAACGATTGGAGACCGATCGACTATCGACGGCATGATGAAGGAACAAAGATGAGGTTGATCGACGACGTTAACTGGGATGTTAAGTGTTGAAGCGATAACACTGACGCGCTCGTTGGTCTTAAGATCATCTGTAGCAGCAACGACTAGGATCGCGTTGTTTATATCCGCTTGTTCGAATTCTCGTGCCGTAATTGCGCAGTTTGTATCCACACAGAGTTTGCGCAGTTCGTCGCTCAATACAGGAGCGACGATGTTTAGATCTGCCCCAGCACGGAGCAGGAGAGTAGCCTTACGAAATGCCACTTCTCCACCACCTACAACGACGCACTTCTTGTTTTTGATATTGAGAAATATCGGCAGAAGATTCATCAGACAAGCAGCTCGATCCCGTTCATGTAAGCCTGCAAAGCCTTCGGTATCTGGATGCTGCCATCGGCTTGCTGGCCATTCTCCATTAGTGCGACCAGTGTCCTGCCTACAGCCAATCCTGAGCCATTGACAGTATGTAGCAATTCAGGCTTTCCTGTTTCAGGATTGCGCCAGCGTGCCTGCATCCGCCGTGCTTGGAAATCGGTAAAGCTGCTGCACGAGGATATCTCACGATAGCAGTTCTGTGATGGTAGCCAAACGTCGAGGTCATATGTCTTTGCCGATGCGAAGCCAGTATCCCCACCACATAACACAACCTTTCGGTAGGGAAGTTCCAGCCGCTGTAATATGGTTTCAGCATTCCCCGTAAGCTCTTCCAGGGCAGCTTCCGAATCTTGTGGCCTAATGGCTTGAACCAGCTCGACCTTTTCGAACTGGTGCTGGCGAATCATGCCCTTCGTGTCTTTGCCGTAACTGCCTGCCTCTGATCGGAAACAGGGAGTATGACAGGTAAACTTTAGAGGAAGCGAGTCAGCATCAACGATCTTATCTCTCACAAGATTTGTTACCGGTACTTCGGCCGTTGGAATCAGGTAATACTCTTGGTCTCCCCGAAGTTTAAACAGGTCCTCTTCAAACTTCGGCAACTGCCCAGTACCTAACAAAGAGTCCGCATTGACTAAATAAGGCACGTTCACTTCGGTATAACCATGCTCTTGAGTATGAGTATCGAGCATGAATTGAATCAGTGCACGGTGTAGTTGCGCTGTTCTGCCAGTCATCACGACGAAGCGCGAACCGGTAATTTTGGTTGCGCTCCTCAAAGTCTAAGCCCTGCTCCAAGGCCTCGCCTAGCTCGGTATGATCTTTAACTTCAAAATCAAATGACTTCGGAGTACCCCACTTGGAAATTTCTTGATTATCATTCTCATCGACACCCGCCGGTACCGAATTTGAAGGCACATTTGGCACCGTTAACAAGTAGTCATTCAACTCCTTCTGCAACAGGTTAAGTTGCTCCTTCTTCTCTTCGAGGTCGGTCTTCATGCTATCCATGGATGACAGGATTTCGGAGACGTCTTCCCCAGCCGCCTTCGCTTTGCCGATCGACTTAGAACGCAGGTTCCGCTCATTCTGCAGGCCTTCAGTCGCTGTCTGTAATATCTTGCGCCGGCTATCCAAATCCGCCAGGCGATTTACGTCTAGCTCGAATTTTTTCTTCTTGAGCGCCTCAGCAATTGCCTGCGCATCACTGCGAATAATTTTGGGGTCTAACATCTGTCTATTCCTGAAGGAGTCTGCTCAGAGCATGACTCGCGTTACCTGCATACCCGCAAAGGCGGCGAATAAGCAGAGTGCGACGCTACTGACGATATAGAAAAGTGCGGTATTGTAGTGGCCCTGTTCGAATAACAACAGGGCATCGAGGGAGAAAGTTGAAAATGTCGTCATGGCACCTAAAAATCCAACTGCGACTAGTGGGCGCCACGGCTCTGCTAATTGTGCTTTCTCTGCCAGTACGACAAAGAACACACCAATCAGGAAAGAGCCTAAAATATTCACCGAAAAAGTGCCTAATGGGAAGCTGCTGCCATTAAATCTCTGCACAGCTGACTGTATCCAGAACCGAGACACGGCACCAAAGGCACCGCCAAAGGCGATTGCTATATAAGTATTCACGCTAGTAAAGCACTTGTAAATTGCTGTACTGATTGCCGAGTTAACGCTAGGCTACTGAGCATAGTCATTCTCAATTACCTCTATATTCACCGGGGGCACGAACTGAAACTGCGCATCAGCTATTGCTTGATTGCGTACCACATTCTCAAAACGCCAAACTGTTTGCTGTCCATTCTTGCTGTTCAAATAAATTGACTCCAATTCATCACCCATGAAATTAATAGAGATAAGTTGGTAGACGCTTTCTGCCGCACGTGGAGTCAGCTCAAATTCCTGATGCTCGCTTTCCCTCACGGTAACACTGCTGATCGTATAATCGTCATCGAGTGATTCTATGTTGCCGCTGAGCAACTGCGCTGCCAATTCAGAACGGCTACTATCCCAACTTTCGATGACTACCTGTTCGAGATCAGGCTGATAGTTCCACAATGTTTTGCCGTTGGTAACGATCAATTCAGGAAAGGGGGCCAGCGTTTCCCAGTAGAAGCCATCAGGCTTCTTTAATAGCATCTTTATCTTACTTTCTTCTAGCACGCCACCATCTGACTCGAGGATCAATTGCACGACATCTGCAGCCAGTGTCTCTATATTTTTCAGCAAGACATCTAAGCGATCCAACGCAGAGCGACTCGTCGCCGTTTGAGTAAAGGCTGTTCCAACGCAAGCGGAGTACAGCGCAATAAGGAACAGGGTCTGTATTAAAGGTTTATTCATTTATAATAACGTCTAGTTAGACCTCAGTTAATCGCGAGGCGCCGGTGGGGCGAGAACTTCTCTCGAACCGTTGCTTCCCATCTCAGTCACGACGCCGGCGTGCTCCATTGTTTCTATCATTCTTGCAGCGCGATTGTAGCCGATTCGCAGCTTTCTCTGTACCGCAGATATGGAGGCTTTGCGTGATTCAGTGACAAAACGAACGGCTTCGTCGTACAGTGCATCGCTTTCATCGTCCTCTACTGCCCCCGAATTGTTCATCGCACCCATGTCTAAATCGTCTACACTTTGTGTAATAGAATCGATATACACCGGCTTGCCACGCAGCTTCCAGTCTGCAACGACTCGATGCACTTCTTCATCACTTACAAAGGCACCGTGAACACGAGTTGGTATGCCACCGCCAGGAGGAAGAAATAACATGTCGCCATTACCCAATAGTTGTTCAGCGCCACCCTCTCCCAGGATTGTCCTTGAGTCGACCTTCGACTGCACCATAAAGGACATTCGAGTCGGTATGTTGGCCTTGATCAATCCGGTTAGCACATCTACCGACGGTCTCTGTGTTGCTAGAATTAAGTGTATTCCAGCCGCCCTAGCTTTCTGAGCGATACGGGCAATCAGTTCTTCTACCTTCTTGCCAACTACCATCATCATATCGGCTAATTCGTCGACGATGACGACAACGCAAGGCAGTGCTTCTAATTCCGGCGCGCACTGCTCTTCCTCTAGCAGCATCGGGTCAGGCTTCCAAGTAGGGTCCATTATTGGGTTGCCTGATTTCTTAGCATCGGTAACTTTCTTATTGAAGCCCGCTAGGTTTCTAACACCTAGTGCTGACATCAATTTATAGCGTCGCTCCATCTCCGCAACGGACCAGCGAAGACCGTTGGCAGCATCTTTCATATCAGTAATTACGGGGGTGAGCAGGTGAGGAATATCATCGTAAACCGATAGTTCCAGCATCTTCGGGTCGATCATAATCATACGGACTTGTTCCGGAGTCGACTTGAACAGCAAGCTCAGAATCATTGCGTTAATGCCAACAGATTTTCCCGACCCGGTAGTTCCTGCAACCAATAAATGTGGCATCTTAGCTAAGTCGACTATTATAGGTTTGCCCACAATATCATGACCTAGCGCCATACTCAGCGGCGAAGAGGCCTTGTCAAATTCAGGGGTAGAGAGGACCTGACTTAACTGAATGACTTCCCGCGTCTCATTCGGAATCTCGATTCCTATAACTGTTTTACCCGGAATGACTTCGACTACGCGCACTGATATCACAGCAAGTGAGCGCGCTAAATCTTTCGCAAGATTGCTTATCCGACTAACCTTGATGCCAGGAGCCGGTTGAACTTCGAAACGAGTGATGACCGGCCCAGGATTAACCGCCGTAACCTCTATCTCTATGCCAAAATCTTTGAGTTTAAGTTCAAGGAGTTTGGACATCGCTTCGAGAGATTCTTTCGAAAAGCCAGAATCGTTGGTTTCCTGCCAAGCGTCCAACAAGCCAATAGCTGGTAATTCCTTAATTGATGAGGGCGCGAACAGCGTGCCCTGCTTTTCTTTCTCAACTCGCGCGCTCTTCACAGGTTTTTTGACGGCTGGCGCCTTAATCTTCGGTGGCGTCCGCCTCGCTTCTTTCTCAATATGGATATCGAGAACTTTCTTGCGGCTCTCCAAGCGCTTCTTGGTGACCTGCTCCTGCTTTCTTTGTTCGACCCATTTATGGTACTTGGCGGCGATACGCGACATGATGCTCAGTGTCGTCGCGCCCAGCTTATCGATCACGGCGAGCCAAGAAATAGACACTGTTAGGGTAAGCCCAAACAGGAACACAGCGAGTAACAGCAATGTACTACCAAGAGTTGCTAATACAGGTATGCTGAGGTCCGCGACCAATGACCCGATCACACCTCCCGCGGAAGGCAATTTCTCAGTAATCTGAAAATGCAACGTCGCCAAACCACAAGCTGAGATTACGAGCAGGACAAAGCCGCCAGTCTTCAGGCAAAATAAGGGCCAGGAGAACTCAGACTCGAGTACGGATTCGCGAAAAGATGTGTACACCTTGTATACCAGCAAAGCAGGAAACGCGAAGGCAAGATAACCCAATAGGTACCAAAAGATGTCGGCTATCCACGCCCCATAGACACCGACCGCGTTAACCACCTCCTCGCCTGTACCTGTGGTGGTGAAGCCAGGATCCGTTGGGGAATAGCTGAGAAGCGCGATTAATAGAAAAATAGCTAGCAAGGAATAAGCAATTAGGGTGCCTTCGCGTACTAAACGTTGCATCAAGTTGCTGACTTGTGGATCTTGCCCACTATTTTTCATAGTTACATTTTTCAATTTATTCATTGACCTACGTGTAGTTTATACCATCGTTTCGAGAAAAATCAGTAGCTTTTCGCGCTTCATTACTTTTTTAAGGGCGCGGCAAAACCCAAAGTTGAACCCATAACAGTTTAACGGTTCCAGAGGCGCAAAATTGAGTAGAATATGCCCGCTAGGGCTTTAAATTTGCCACATTGCCATCACATACACATATCGCGACCCACATAAACGTGCGCTGAATACAGCCAATTAAAAGCGCCTTCAAGCAGGAAACAGTTCAATGACAGATAATCAGCATCATCGCCTAATAATCTTGGGTTCAGGGCCTGCGGGATATACCGCTGCCGTCTATGCGGCTCGCGCTAATTTGCATCCCGTAGTGATTACCGGCATGGTTCAAGGCGGCCAATTGACCACCACTACCGACGTCGATAACTGGCCCGGTGACGTTGAAGGCCTGCAAGGCCCAGCTCTCATGGAGCGCATGAAAGAACATGCAGAACGCTTTGAAGCCAAAATAATTTTCGATCATATCAACGCTGTCGATCTCAGCAAGAAACCGTTCACGCTGACCGGTGATAGCGCCGTGTTCACCTGCGATGCATTGATCATCGCGACTGGCGCTTCTGCCCAGTATCTTGGCCTGGAATCAGAGACGGCATTCATGGGAAAAGGCGTTAGCGCCTGTGCTACCTGTGATGGCTTTTTCTATAAGAACAAGCCCGTAGCAGTCATCGGTGGTGGCAATACCGCCGTAGAGGAAGCACTTTACCTCGCCAATATCTGCTCACATGTCACTCTGGTGCATAGGCGAGATTCTCTGCGAGCAGAAAAGATCCTGCAGAAGAAACTCTTTGAGAAGGTCGAAGAAGGCAAGGTCACTATCGAATGGAATAACACGCTAGATGAAGTGCTAGGCGACAACATGGGCGTGACGGGCATTGCCATGAAACACGCCAGTAATGGAGAGATTCAGAAAGTCGTTGTCGACGGCGTCTTTATCGCTATTGGCCACATCCCAAATTCGGAGATATTTGCAGGCCAGCTTTCGATGAAAAATGGCTATGTAACAGTCAATACAGGGATCACGGGCAATGCCACCCAGACTAGCGTGCCTGGTGTGTTTGCGGCTGGCGATATTGCAGATCAGATATATCGACAGGCTGTTACTAGTGCGGGATTTGGTTGCATGGCGGCACTCGATGCTGAAAAGTTTCTTGATGCCTAGTAGCGCCGGACATTGCTAAAGATGCCGCTACCGTGGCTGGATTCTCCCCAATCGAGCTTTCCAGATATAGGCCTGGCCCTAGCAGACCCTAATGGGCTGCTGGCAGCGGGAGGCGACCTCAACCCCCAGCGCCTGCTTGAGGCTTATAGCAGCGGAATTTTTCCCTGGTTTGAGGAGGGGCAGCCAGTTCTCTGGTGGTCACCTGATCCACGTATGGTGCTGTTTCCAGGTGATTTGCGCGTCAGTAAGAGCCTACAAAAGACCCTCAACAAACCCTACTATACAGTGACTTTGGATAAGGCATTCGCCGAGGTCATTGCATGCTGTGCGCAGCCTCGCGGCGATTCTGCGGGCACTTGGATAACAGCGCAGATGAAAACAGCGTATACGCAATTGTTCGAAGCCGGTCATGCACATTCGGTTGAAGTATGGCGCAATGGAGTTCTTATAGGCGGCCTCTACGGCGTCGCGCTAGGCCAATTATTCTTTGGGGAGTCGATGTTTAGCTTCGAGAGCAATGCATCGAAAATAGCTCTGGTAAATCTTGTAAAGCACCTGCACCAATGGAACTATAAGCTAATCGATTGCCAGGTAAGCAGTGAACATCTTGAATCTCTGGGGGCGATAGAGATCAGTCGCGAGGAATTTCGCCAGCAATTGCATGAACTCCTGCCGCGCCCCGGCAAGAGCGCTCCATGGAAAATAGAAACCTTTTAGAAGCTATATCAGCAAGCTAGCAATGGGCCAGATAAGTAAATGAATTCTAAATCGAAAATAAACGAAACGATTAGATTGTTTCGTACCGCTCCTCATCCCTGCAGCTATAAAAAAGAAACCGCGGCTACTGTCTTCGTCGACCCCGAGTTAAGTATTAGCCAACATCTAAATAGCCGGCTTACCGAACTGGGGTATCGCCGCAGCGGGGCACACATATACAGGCCAGACTGTGCGCATTGCCGCGCCTGTATCTCCTGCAGGCTGCCGGTCGCGCAATTCACACGCGGCAAACGCTGGCAGCGCATCTGGAATCGAAATGCCGATCTGCGTGTCGAGAAAAGTTCCAAGTTGAGCGGTGATGACGCCTATTTACTTTATCAAGAGTATATCGAAAAGCGCCATAGCGACGGCGATATGTACCCGGCTACTCTGGAACAATTCGATGCTTTTATACGCAGCAAAACTGAAGGCGGTCAGTATTTCTGTTTCTATTTAGAGGAGGAATTGCTAGCCGTGGCGGTCAGCGATATTCTCGATACTGGTCTCTCCGCAGTCTACACATTTTTCGATCCGCAACTTGAAAAACGATCGCTAGGTAATTTTGCGATTCTGTGGCAGATCGAACAGGTTCGCGCCATGGGGCTGGACTATCTGTATCTTGGCTATTGGATTAAGGGTTGTGCAAAGATGGAGTACAAGAGCACATTTAAGCCTCTGGAGATGCTAATTGAGGGAGAATGGGTGCTCGAAGAGTAGCGATTAATCGCCAGGTAACTTAAAGGCGGCGCCTGTAAGCAACTACGCGCAGTGCCCTGCTTTGCTTATCTGACAAAAATCCGGCACAATGCCGCCGCTAATAAATAGATTGAGACTGCTAATGGCGAAAGAAGATCAAATTGAAATGGAAGGTGAGGTTATCGATACCCTGCCTAATACTATGTTTCGAGTGAAGTTGGAAAATGGCCACATCGTGACCGCTCACATCTCCGGTAAAATGCGCAAAAACTACATCCGAATACTGACCGGTGACCAAGTGCGCGTCGAACTAACTCCCTATGATCTTAGCAAAGGTCGCATCACTTATCGCGCTCGTTAGTTCTTCGCTGGAGTTAACTCTTTTTTCTCCTGTGGCTTTCTCTCGCTGATTGTTAGCACTAGTTCGTCAGCCTTACAGCTAACTTGCACTTCGCCACCATTAGCAGAGAGCTTTCCGAACAGAATATCTTCAGCGAGCTCTTTCTTCAGCTTTTCCTGAATCAATCTAGCCATGGGTCTGGCGCCCATGGATTCGCTGTAGCCATGTTTAACAAACCAGTCTACAGCGCTTTCGTCTACGTTCAACAAGACCTTCTTCTGGTCCAATTGCACTTGCAGATCAACAAGAAACTTATCAACTACCGTTCGAATTGTTTCCACTGTTAACGCGCCAAACTGAATAATCGAATCAAGCCTATTACGGAATTCTGGCGAGAACGCCTTCTTGATTATCTCCATGCCATCCGTAGTGTGGTCTTGTTCAGTAAAGCCTATCGACGAGCGCGACATCTCTTGTGCGCCGGCGTTGGTTGTCATGATCAAAATGACATTCCGGAAGTCCGCTTGTCGACCGTTGTTATCTGTTAGAGTTCCGTGGTCCATTACCTGTAACAGCAGATTGAAGACATCCGGATGCGCCTTCTCAATCTCATCGAGCAGCAGCACACAGTGTGGGTTCTTACTGACAGCCTCTGTTAACAAACCACCTTGGTCGAAACCGACATAGCCTGGAGGCGCGCCGATCAAACGCGAAACGGTATGCCGCTCCATGTATTCAGACATATCGAACCTGAGCAGTTCGATGCCCATAATTTTCGCAAGCTGCCTACTGACTTCTGTTTTACCGACGCCAGTTGGACCTGAAAAGAGAAATGAACCGATCGGTTTTTCGCCATCATTTAATCCCGCGCGCGACAGTTTTATCGCCGTGGTTAAAGAATCGATCGCCTTGTCTTGACCGAACACGACCATCTTTAAGTTTGGTTCTATATTTTTAAGCGCATCAACGTCGGAGTTTGAAACATGCTTGGGCGGGATTCTCGCTATCGCGGCTACCACTTTCTCCATGTCGGATACTTGAATCAGTTTCTTCCTTTTGCTAGCTGGCTGTAGGCGCTGAAAAGCCCCCGCTTCATCAATCACATCAATAGCCTTGTCAGGCATAAAGCGATCGTTGATATAGCGGCCTGCTAGTTCAGAAGCAGCCTTCAACGACTTATCGCTATAGCGCAGATCGTGATGCTCCTCGAAGCGCGACTTCAGTCCCTTAAGTATTCGATAGGTGGTATCCACGTCAGGCTCGTCCACATCGATCTTCTGAAAGCGCCGAGACAATGCGCGATCTTTCTCGAAGATGCCGCGATATTCTTGATAGGTTGTAGAGCCTACGCATCGAAGATTGTTAGAGGTTAGAACGGGCTTAAGTAAATTAGACGCATCCATGACACCGCCCGACGCCGCGCCCGCGCCGATAATGGTATGTATCTCATCGATAAAAAGAATTGCATGAGGGTTCTTTTTAAACTCGCCTAACAATGCTTTAAAACGCTTCTCGAAATCTCCGCGATATTTGGTTCCTGCTAACAATGCGCCAAGGTCTAAGGAGTAAATGACGCTCTCTGATAATACATCAGGCACGTTGCCTTCCACGATGAGCTTGGCTAGGCCTTCTGCGACGGCTGTCTTGCCTACACCGGATTCACCCACCAATAACGGGTTGTTCTTTCTACGGCGAGATAGCACCTGCACGACGCGAGTGACTTCCTCTTCGCGGCCGATAAGCGGATCGATCCTGCCTTGTTCCGCCTCCTGATTCAGGTTTGTAGCGAAACTATCCAATGGGTTAGTCGAGCTTTCTGCAGCAGCCTCATTTTCCTGCTGCTCTGGCGCGGCCTCACCCTCCCCACTGTGACCTGGAACCTTAGAGATGCCGTGGGTTATGTAATTCACGATATCGATACGCGCTATGTCCTGCTGGCGGAGAGAATAGACCGCTTGACTCTCCTGTTCGCTAAATATAGCAACCAGCACATTCGCACCTGTGACTTCCCTCTTTCCGGAAGACTGTACATGAAAGACCGCGCGTTGAAGAACGCGTTGAAAACCAAGGGTTGGCTGTGTCTCTCTATTCTCTTCCGATTCCGGGATCAACGGTGTGGTGGCATCGACAAAATCCACAAGCTCGCCACGTAAACGGCTAAGATCGCAGGCGCAAGCTATTAAAACGGCAGATGCGACTTCGTTGTCCAATAGTGCCAGCAGCAAATGCTCCACGGTCATAAACTCGTGATGTTTTTTGCGGGCACTTCTGAATGCTTCGCTGAGTGTTATTTCTAAGTCTTTACTTAACATGGGTGCCCTTTAGTTAATTCATTCGAGCAGCCCTTCAAGAAGAGGCTCTCTATTTACCTATTCGTTTATCGGTTTATCTATCAACCTCGACGGAGCACAACAAAGGTTGTTCACATTCACGCGCATATTCATTCACCTGCGCCGCCTTTGATTCTGCGACGTCCTTTCCGAACACGCCGCACACACCCTTACCTTCGGTGTGCACCTTCAACATGATTTGGGTAGCGCTCTCCGCGTTCAAGGAAAAGAATGAGCAGAGCACCTCGACGACAAACTCCATTGGGGTGTAGTCATCATTTAGTAAGACTACTTTATACAGCGGTGGTTTCTGCAGTTTCGGTTTTTCAGTAGTTGCTGCGAAACCAGAATCGTGATCGGTTCGCTCGTCATCATTATCACTGGAATTGCTTGCTCTCGGAAAATCCAGCGACATTTGTAATGGAGTAATTCCTACGTCGTTCTTGCTCATAATATTTCTATTTTATCTACTATGTGGATGACTCTACTGAGTGCCTGATTCGGGTCTGGCTAAACCCTTCTCTCAATAGGGTTTGTCTAAATTAACAGGCACAGAAAAACTGCCATTATACAGTTAAATTGGGTTTTCTCCTGCATTTTCAAGCCCCCTGTCGTGAGCCGAATCGCACTGAATTCGAGGTGTTTTATTTGACATTGTCGAATTATTGCTGTATTGAATTAATTGTGGCTAAAGTCTCGAGGAAAAATTAAAACAATAAGAAGCACGGAGTAGTGTCATGAGTACCGGGCAAGTTAAATGGTTCAATAACGCAAAAGGGTTCGGCTTTATTTTGCCCGATGAAGGAGGCGATGATCTATTTGCGCACTACTCCGCCATCGGAATGGAAGGTTATAAAACATTGAAGGCCGGACAGTTAGTCTCGTTCGACACCATCGAAGGCCCCAAAGGATTGCATGCAGCAAATATTCACGCCGTCGACGGTGCGCCCACTGCAAACGGCGAGCAGACCCTATCCGAGCAAGATTCACATTCCGACCCAGTCGCTGAAGGCCATGCCGATAGCCCTGCGATGGAAGAATAAATGCCGAAATGGTGCCTTGGGCTTCACCCCCGCCCACTAAAAGACTGCTGCGATAGTGGCTATTTTGGGGTGGTAGTCGTTTCGTGCTTCCTGCTATAACTCCAGAGTCATAGGGCGCTGAAAAGTAATAGCTCTACCTCACTTTAGCCTCCCGCTGCTGTACCGATATAAGCTGCATGCCCCAAATTTTGCTGTTCAATAAGCCCTTCGCAGTCTTATCTCAATTCACCTCTGAGCCGCCCCATCGCGTACTCGCGGAATACATCAATCATAATGGTTTCTACCCGGCGGGCAGACTCGATAAGGATTCTGAAGGCCTGCTGATTCTTACTGACGATGGCAAGTTACAGCAAAAAATCAGCAATCCTAAGTACGGCAAATTTAAGACTTACCTGGTGCAAGTCGAAGGGCAGCTCACCGAGCGAGCGTTGGAGGCCCTGCGCCATGGAGTTGCTCTGAAGGACGGGCCCACGCGGCCTGCAAAGGCAAGCCTAATCGATAAGCCACAAATTTGGAATAGAGATCCGCCAATCAGAGAGCGCAAGCTGATTCCTACGAGTTGGCTGGAGCTGTCGATAAGTGAGGGTCGCAATCGACAGGTACGGCGAATGACGGCAGCAACTGGCTTTCCTACGCTGCGACTTATCCGTACAAAGATTGACGAGTGGGGGCTGGGAGAGTTACAGCCTGGAGAGTCTAAGCTTTTAGAGGTATAAAACGGTGCGGCCTAGGTTTGATCAACCCTAAGGTTTCTGCCAGCGATCCAGCGCTGCCTTATCGGTATCCCGAGATTTGATCCAGCTACTCCCCTGTTCAGATTTCTGCTTCTTCCAGAATGGCGCTTCGCTCTTTAGATAGTCCATGATGAACTCGGCAGACTCAAAGGCGGCGTGGCGATGCGCGCTCGCCGTTGCCACTAGCACTATCTGGTCATGACTAGTGAGCTCACCCACTCTGTGGATAATCCTTGTAGCCAACAGAGGCCATCTTTGCTCCGCCTTCTGCTGAATATCTTTCAAGCACTTCTCAGTCATGCCAGGATAATGTTCCAGGGTCAGTGATTGCACAGCGCCAGCAGTACTGCCATCGCCGTAAACCTCTCGGACTAGGCCTGTAAAGGTAACTATCGCACCGGCATCACCGGCCCGGCGGCGAATAGCAGCGTACTCATCACCTAGCGAAAAATCTTCATTTTGGATGCTAATCATTATATGCCTAGCCTCCAGTCATCGGCGGAAAGAATGCCACTTCGTCGTGCTCGCTAAGCCGATGATTGCGGGCCACGATAGTTTGATTTACAGCCACGAGGACTTTGCTGCCTTTACCGCGACTACTCTCGCTAAAAACCGCTTCGAAATGGGGATTAGCGATTAGTAGGTGATCGATTAGCATCTGGACCGAAGTCACATCCGGAGGCAACTCGAGCTGTTCCGAGTTTCTGTCGAGGGCTTCTCTGATACTGGCAAAATATTGAATGCTTAGCATAGCTTCCTTCCTAGGCAGACTCTGATCGTTGGTAGTGCCCGCTCTTGCCACCGAGCTTCTCATCAAGGCAGATACCCTCAATGACCATGTTCTTGTCTACGGCCTTGCACATATCATAGATGGTCAACGCGGCTACCGAAACAGCCGTTAATGCCTCCATCTCCACACCTGTTTGGCCGTTAACCTTGCACGCCGCATTGATCAAAACGCTGTTCTGCTGCATATCTAAGTCCAGAGCCACATTTATCGAAGTGAGCATCAGCGGATGACACAGCGGGATCAACTGCGAACAGCTCTTAGCAGCCTGAATACCGGCTATTCGAGCTATAGCGATAACATCGCCCTTCGTGTGACCTCCCTCGGCAATCAGCTTTAAAGTCTCGCTATTCATACGCACTCTACCGCTAGCAGTGGCCACGCGGTGGGTGGACTGTTTCTCTGTGACATCCACCATCTTGGCGTTGCCTTTACTATCTAGGTGCGTAAGCTTGCTCATAGTCTCTAACCGTTATCTAAGAGACTATTATCCACGTTTCTGCGAGCGAGCTAAAGGGCAAAACTGAGACAGTTTTTGATTTTAGCTAGTTAGCCCATTGATCGAGAAGGCTTTTAACAGCTAGCATTGCTCCCCATCTTCTAAATCATCCCGAATTGCTACTCAGGACTGTTTCGACATGCATCAGCTTCCCCATATAACCGTCGCCACCGTTGTGGAGCGCGAAGGAAAATTTTTGATGGTAAAAGAGAATTTCGCAGGCCGACTCGTTTATAATCAGCCGGCTGGACATGTTGAATTAAATGAATCACTGCTTGATGCGGCGATTAGAGAAACCCTTGAAGAAACTGGCTGGCGGGTCAATCTAGAGCAATTGCTGGGAATCTACCAAACTACCTCTCCTGATAATGGCATCACCTATATACGTCACTGTTTCATCGCCAAGGCGATGGAGCCGAGGACAGAGCTAGACCTGGCCGAGGGCATCTTTGAGGCCACATGGGTTTCTCTGGAGGAATTGGAGCAACGCGAGACGCAGATGCGCAGCCCACTCGTACTCGAGGTGATTCGCGACTATCTGAAGGGTGTCAGCTACTCCCTGAGCTTGATCGTAGTACCAAGCACGCAGAGGAATTAAGAATTGCAGCTAGAGAAATCATGACAAATACTACAGAACAGAATGGGCTCAGTGACAACAAGGTAATTGTTGGCATGTCCGGTGGCGTCGATTCTTCCGTCGCTGCCTATCTGCTTATAAAGCAAGGATATCAGGTAGAAGGCCTGTTCATGAAGAATTGGGATGAAGACGATGGCACGGATTACTGCACTGCCAAGGAAGACTTAGCCGATGCGCAATCCGTCTGCGACAGCCTAGGCATAAATCTACATAGCGCTAATTTCGCAGCCGAGTATTGGGACAATGTGTTCGAACACTTTCTCAAAGAGTATTCCGCGGGCCGGACACCTAACCCAGACGTACTTTGCAATCGTGAGATAAAATTCAAAGCATTTCTCGAGTATGCAGAAGAACTTGGCGCTGATTTTATCGCGACTGGACACTACGTCAGAAAGCATACGGTAGATGCTGAGACGTTCCTACTCAAAGGCTTGGACAATAACAAGGATCAGAGCTATTTCCTTTGCGAAGTAGGCGATAGCTGCCTTGAGAAAAGTCTCTTTCCTGTTGGAGAGCTAGATAAACCTGAAGTACGCGCGATTGCATCGCGCTTAGGATTGAGCACCCATGACAAGAAAGACAGCACGGGTATTTGCTTCATCGGCGAGCGTAAGTTCAAAGATTTTTTAGAGAAATATCTTCCCGCTCAGCCGGGAATTATCGAGACTGTAGAGGGCGAAGGCATTGGCAAGCACTCGGGCTTGATGTTCTATACCTACGGGCAGCGTCAAGGCCTCGGTATTGGCGGATTAACTGATCATGACGAGGCACCCTGGTATGTTGTAGACAAGGACCTGGAGAGAAACGTTTTACTGGTCGCTCAAGGTTCGGACCATAAAATGCTATTCTCTAGCCGTTTACTTGCGAGCAAGCCGGCCTGGGTAAATGCAGCGCCTCAGAACATGCCTCTCAATTGTACTGCCAAAATCCGCTACCGCCAGATCGATCAGCAGTGCCAGCTAAGCATGCTTGAAGACGGGCAGCTTCAGGTAGATTTCACTAAACCACAGCGCGCGGTGACACCGGGACAGTATGTTGTGTTTTATCAAGATGAACGCTGTCTGGGAGGAGCAATAATTGAACAATTCTGTCGCTGAACTGACGCGCTGGGAATGGCAGGTTATAGCACTAGCCGCGGTCGCGCAGTCGGCAGCTCTGGTTGCCAAGCTTGCCGCACACGGCAATGCCTCGCAGACTGAGTTAATTGCCAGCGTGAACCCCCTGCTCGCACTCAACCCAAGCTCAGAGGCTGATGTGTACCCTAATCTGGGGCATTTAAATCTAGGTCTGCGCACCCTGAATGACATGTTCACTCAGGTTCGCTCACCAGAAAATGCCAGTGTCGTGCGTTACACATTAGGGATGCTACTACTAAGAAATAAACTAGATGCTAGTCCCATCATGCAAACCACTATCCGAAATGGGTTGCAGCCGATTCAACCGTTGCTGTTAATTCCCGAGAATGCAACACCCTGGCGTATGGAAGACGCGGAAAAAACCGAAGGACAATTACGCCAAGAACAAACATTCGAACAGCTTGCGGCGTTGTATCAAGATACAATTAGTACGCTGGACCACCGCATTCAGGTGCAAGGACAGGTGGACTATCTGCAGAACAATTATGTAGCAACCCGTGTTCGCTCGCTGCTATTGGCGGGCATTAGATCGGCGGTGCTGTGGCATCAACTCGGAGGACGGCGCTGGCGACTCATCGTCTACAGAAAGCGAGTGCAAGAAACGGCAAGCACACTCAGGCGGCGCCTACTGGCATCAATCTAGAATGCTGAGTACAAATGGGCGCTAAAAGCACGAAACCTGCACCGGTAACGGTAACGGTAACGGTAACGGTAAGACAAGCTTTACGCAATCCAAGGAATACACAATGGCAAACGATTCAGACAATTCACTATTAGCAATCTCTCCCCTGGATGGTCGCTATAAGAGCAAGTGCGAAGACCTCGCGCCCTACTTCAGTGAATTTGCGCTCATGCGCTACCGCGTCTTAGTTGAGGTTAGGTGGCTACAGAAGCTATCGGAACACGATCAAATCCACGAGCTTCAAGCCATCAGCGAGCGAGGCTTGGAGTACCTGGATGATCTTATCGAAAACTTCACGCTAGTAGACGCACAACGCATCAAGGCAATCGAGGCAACAACCAATCACGACGTAAAGGCTGTCGAGTATTTCATCAAAGAAAAATTCAAGGACAATGCAGAGCTAAGTGATCAGCTCGAATTCGTCCATTTCGCCTGTACATCCGAGGACATCAACAACTTAGCCTATGCGCTAATGCTGCGCGACGGTCGCGACAAGGTGATGCTCGCTCAGATGCGTGAGATCGAAAATCAACTAGCACAGCTTGCTAATGACTTTGCCGACCAGCCAATGCTTTGCCGCACACATGGGCAGCCCGCCTCCCCCTCTACCATCGGCAAAGAGTTTGCAAATGTCGTACACCGGCTGAGGCGACAAATCGCACAGATAGAATCGAACGAGATCTTAGGGAAAATGAATGGCGCGGTTGGCAATTACAATGCACACCTTTCCGCCTACCCAGGACTAGATTGGCAGGCTACTGCTAAGGAATTTGTAGAAGGACTAGGCCTTAGCTGGAATCCTTACACAACGCAGATCGAGCCTCACGATTACGTGGCAGAACTATTCGCTGCCGTGTGTCGTTTCAATACCGTGCTGATAGATTTCGATAGAGACATCTGGGCCTATATATCACTAGGCTATTTTAAGCAGCGAACAGTAGCCGGAGAAGTTGGCTCGTCGACTATGCCCCATAAGGTAAACCCTATCGACTTCGAAAATTCTGAAGGCAATTTAGGCATAGCCAATGCCATCATGACTCACCTTTCTGAGAAACTACCAATCTCGCGATGGCAACGAGATTTAACAGACTCCACGGTTCTTAGAAACATTGGTACAGGACTGGCGCATAGCCTTATAGCGTATCGAGCTACGATCAAAGGCATTGGGAAACTCGAGCTCAATGCTCAAGCGATAGATGACGATATCGACTCCTCTTGGGAAATATTGGCAGAACCTATACAAACAGTTATGCGTAGATACCGTATCGAGAAGCCCTATGAAAAGCTAAAGGAATTAACTCGCGGAAAGCAGATAGACCAGCAGGTCTGTTCAAAACTTCGTACAAAACCTCACGATTCCTGAAGCAGCAAAGCAAGAATTGCTTCAACTTACACCGCGTAAGTATCTAGGAAACGCAGTAGAGCAGGCGCGGGCTATTTGAGCAAACGACAACTAAACGCGGCTTTCGATAGCGTAGAATTTCTAGCACAGTACTGGCAGAAGAAACCAGTGCTATTGTCGAAGTTTATACCTAACTTTAGTGATTCGCTGGCACCCGAGGAACTGGCAGGACTCGCCTGCGAAGAGCTTGTTGAAAGCCGTCTAGTCACTGAAACCGAGCCAGGGAAATGGCTGCTTCGTCATGGCCCATTCAAAGAATCTGCCTTCACACAACTTCCTCAATCGAACTGGACTCTGCTGGTGCAAGCTGTAGATCAATGGGTTGAAGACGTCGCCGATATAAAAACACTTTTCAATTTCCTTCCTAGCTGGCGCATCGATGACATCATGGTTTCCTTCGCTGCCCAAGGTGGAAGCGTAGGGCCTCATTACGATTATTATGACGTCTTTCTTCTACAGGGCCAGGGTGAGCGTAACTGGAAGGTCGGCGATCGCTGTGACGTCAATGCCGAGCTTGTTCCTGGCGAGGAATTGAGCCTTCTGCAGAACTTTAAATCCACAATGGAATTCAATCTAAGCACTGGTGATGCGCTGTATATTCCTCCGCGGTTCGCTCACTGGGGCACGGCCACCAGCGACAGCCTCTGCTACTCCATCGGATTTCGCGCACCCTCTATGGCTGAAATGATAGAAGGTTTCAGTGATTTCATCATCAAAGACCAAGATCCGGCACAGCGCTATGAAGACAGTAAGGCGCAGGCTGGGCTGCGAAGCGCAGAGATCAAGCCGGAGTTGCTAGATGCCAGTTATCGCCAACTCACAGAACGACTTGCCCAGAAACAAGAATTTGCCGGCTGGTTCGGCTGTTATGTCAGCCAACCAAAATATCCCGAACTCATTCAACCCTTAGATGACGAACTTTCCCCTCAAGATTTTGCTGCCCTATTGAGCGATGGGGTGCAACTGATGAAGAACCCCAGCTCTCGGTTCGCATTCATGGAATCTGCTGTCAAGGACTGCGTATTACTATTCGTTGATGGCGCTATGGTTAGCTTCTCAATGAAACAGCTTTCGAATATTGTCGCGTTCTGCGAGGCGCCAAAAATCGTACCTGGCAGCTCCAACGACTTACTAGTAGACCCCGAGATAACGGAACTACTGCGCCAGCTGTTAAATCAAGGAAGTCTTCTGGCTGCTGATTAATTCTTAACCTTGCGGCCGCAAGCGCACCCTATGCCTTACACAAACACCCGACCCCTGCCTTACTACGATGACAGCGAGCCCTATATGCGCGCGCTCAATGGATTTGGCATGCCCGCATTTCTCGACAGCGCGAACCATCGAGGCAGCAACGGGAAGCTGGACATCCTGGCCGCAGCACCCGCCGCCCATGTAAAGGTCGAAAACGGCGTCCTTTCTTGCTCTGACAACGTGACAGAGTTCGTCGGTAGCTCCACCAACAGCACTGAATTTCTGAGTTATATCAGAGCCGTAAAAGAGCGTTTTTTACCGTCACCTAGGCTACAGAAACAACAGGCTGCAGATAGGCAGCAGCTAAAGCTAGAACATGCCGGCACGGTCATCGTCTATCTCGGCTACCCTACCTTGATAGGCAAAGCTGACTTCACGATCATCGATGCATTCGTCGGCATTTATCTGTGGACCCTTGTTCTCGATCACGAGAAAAGAAGCTGCGAGTTAAGGATGCACCCGAGTTGCCCTGCTACCGCTATCAACCAGGTGTTAGCCTCCATTGAGCAGTCGCTGCATAGAACGGCTGCTGCTGAGCCTGCTAAGTTCTTCCTTGAATCCCCGTTCGCCAACGGAACCAGCTATTCAGAGTATCAGCATGCGTTCGCGGCGATAAAGTCTCGAATCGAGCGCGGAGATTGTTATCAGGTCAACTTAACCCAGAGCTTCACGGCGAGTGTGCGCGGAGAGCCCCTAGCAGCGTATCTAAAACTGCGCCGCGCCACCACGGCCCCCTTCTCTGCGTATATACACTGGAGCAGCGGCGCGCTATTGAGCTTGTCACCAGAGCGCTTTGTTAGCCTAGACGAAGGCACTGTCCTAACGCAGCCGGTGAAAGGGACGCGGCCCAGAGGCGAGTCAGTGGATGAGGATAGACGCCTTGCACGAGAATTGGCCGCTAGCGAAAAAGACCGAGCAGAGAATCTAATGATCGTAGACCTGCTAAGAAACGACCTAGGGCGTATTTGTGAAATCGGTAGTATTAAAGTAAATCAGTTATTTACTATAGAGAGCTTCAGCAATGTGCATCACATGGTAAGCGATGTTACCGGCAGATTGCTGCCGGGCAAAGATGCACTAGATCTGCTCTTAAGTTGTTATCCAGGAGGCTCTATTACCGGTGCCCCAAAAATAGCCGCTATGGAGATCATCCAGAGCGTGGAGCATGATGCGCGGCGTGTTTACTGTGGAACGGTGTTCTATCTGGGGGCAGATGGCAGCTTCGATAGCAGTATCACCATCCGCAGTCTGTTGTGGGAATCAGGTGTACTCAGCTGTTGGGCTGGAGGAGGCATCGTAGCTGACTCCGAATGCGAGCAGGAATACCAGGAATGCTTCGACAAAATAGACAATATTTTCAGTGCATTACAGTAATAATTTTATGCTGTAAATTAGGCTTAGGAATCCTTTACACTTAGTTCGCGTTCGCTGGCAGCACAGAATTCTCGCTTAAGCTCTTCGTAGCTGGCAACCGCAGGATATTGCGGAAACTCCTTGATAACATTAGACGGCGCTCGGAACAAGATGCCAGCATCCGCCTCTTCGAGCATGGTCGTATCATTGTAAGAGTCACCGGAGGCGATCACCCGAAAGTTAAGTTCATGCAATGCCTTAACGGATTCGCGCTTGGGGTCCTTCTGACGGAGCTTGTAATCCACGATCCTGCCGTTCTCATCCGCGACCAGTCTATGGCAGAACAGCGTTGGGAAGTTGAGCTGGCGCATCAGAGGTTGAGAAAATTCATAAAATGTATCAGACAAAATAATGAGCTGAAATCGCTCTTTTAACCAATCTATAAACTCTTTAGCCCCAGGCATTGGTGCCATCGTTGAGATGACTTCCTGAATGTCCGGAAGTCCTAAGCCGTGCTGGTTGAGAATAGCCAGGCGCTGCTTCATTAACACGTCATAATCGGGAATATCGCGGGTAGTTGCTGCCAACTCATCGATACCTGTCTTCTCTGCAAACCCGATCCATATCTCGGGCACTAATACTCCTTCTAAATCTAGGCAAGCGATTTCCATGACGTGCACTTCTCCTTTTCTGGGTATTCAATTGTGCGTGCTAATTGGCATCTAAACCAGCGGCTTACGCAGCACTGTTACTGAGCTTGGCCGCCGCCGCTGCTCGGTCACTTGAAACAGCGTAAATCTAGCAGAAATCGCGAAGCCCGAACAGGCGCGCAAGCGACTCTGTAGCTGTCTAATTACTGGGTATTCACTTAATGGCGCGAGAAACATCAATAGTTGATATGAAAATTCATTTTGACTGTCTAAACTGTAGTTTACTTAGAGTTTTTCACGTGGCACATCGTCAATGAGAATTCGCCAATTAGTTTACTCTCCCGGTGGTAAGCATCGTCTGCGCTCACACTTTACCAAGGCCACCAAATAGCCGAGAATGTGCGCGCTGCCCACTCTCGGAATAGCTCCCTCCGCCACAAAGGCTCTAATGATCACAGCAAAAGAGATAGACGAACTCAATATACGACTCAGCAACAGCGAGCCTAAAGATATTATCCGGGAAGTCAGCGTGTTGTGGCCTAAGCTGTGCATTTCATTCAGCGGGGCTGAAGACGTAGCCTTAATAGCGATGGCGACCAAGCTGATAGATAAGCCGGCAATCTTCACTCTAGATACAGGGCGACTGCACCCTCAGACCTACGAATTCATTGAGAGCGTCCGCAGGCATTACGAGCTCCCTATTGAGACACTTCACCCCGACCCCGATCGACTAGGTCAGTTAATCCAAGACAAGGGCCTCTTTAGTTTCTTTGAGGACGGTCACGAGGAGTGCTGCCGCATCCGCAAGCTAGAGCCACTAAGGAACAAGCTGGCAACGGTAGATGCCTGGATTACCGGCCAGAGACGCGATCAAAGCCCAACCAGGTCGGATGTGCCCGTAGTTCAGCTCGATAGAAGCTTCTCTAGCGCTGAGCACCCAGTTATTAAGATAAACCCACTGGCAAATTGGAGCTCTGAGGATGTCTGGAATTACATTCGCCTGTTTGATGTGCCCTACAATAAATTACACGATGCGGGCTTTATCAGCATAGGCTGTGAGCCCTGCACTCGCGCAGTAGGACCGAACCAACATGAGCGAGAGGGTCGCTGGTGGTGGGAAGAGGCCACGATCAAGGAATGCGGCCTGCACAGAAACAACATTGAGGACTAGACTGCAGCTGCTTCAAAGCTAAGTCAGCAGCCTCAGAGTACGGGTAGCTCTATATCCCCAACTAACTCATCCACTTCAGCCATGCTCTTCGCTTCTAGGCTTCTGCGCACCAAATCTCTGTTGAGGTGTGGAGCAAACATTTCAATAAAATCATACATATAGCCACGAAAGTAACTATTACGACGGAAGCCGATCTTGGTGGTACTTGGCTCGAACAGCCCGCTGGCATCCAGCACCACTAGATCCTTATCTATCTCTGCATCGAATGCCATACTGGCCACTATGCCAATGCCGAGGCCAAGCCGAACATAGGTTTTGATGACATCAGCATCGGCTGCCGTCAACACAACCCGTGGCTTCAAGCCTTGTGCGTCAAACGCCTCATCAAGCTTGGACCTGCCTGTGAAGCCAAACGTGTAGGTGATTATAGGATAACTTGCTATTTTATAGAGAGTTATATCACTTTCTTCAAGTAGTGGGTGATTATTTGGCACGAGAATCGATCGATTCCAGCGATAGCAAGGCAGCATGTGCAGGTCCGTATACAGCTCGAGTGCCTCTGTCGCTATTGCAAAATCTGCTTCGGCGCTCACCGCTGCGGCTGATATCTGGGTCGGAGTACCCTGATGCATATGCAATGCGACATCAGGATACTTATCGATGAAGCGCCGGATAATGGGCGGTAATACGTAGCGGTACTGAGTATGGGTGGTTGCTAGCGATAGGCTTCCTCGGTGCGCGTCATTATGCTCCTGAGCTAGCGACTGTATCTTTTCTATCTGCTGCAAAATTTCCCCACTTGTCTCCAGTATCTCTAGTCCGGCTGGCGTAATTTCAACAAGATGCTTCCCACGACGAGTAAATATCTGTAGGCCCAGCTCTTCTTCTAACAATCTGATTTGTTTGCTAATACCTGGTTGTGAGCTGTAAAGGTGAGCGGCCGCCTGAGAAACGTTTAAGCCTTGCTTCGCGACCTCCCAGATATATCGAAGTTGATGCAACTTCATGGCCCAGCCCTCAGTTTTATGCGAAAGGCAAAGTATATTCCATTTAGTTATAAAAATATTCTTAATTATTCCTTTATTGACAATTATCTTCAGCCTACCCTAACGCTTTCAATACCTGCATAGAGCGAGTTGACACAGATACCAACATGGAACTGATCCTACATATTTCAGCAGGCGCCCTCGTTGGATTTGCCATAGGTATTACCGGCATAGGTGGCGGCTCGCTAATGACTCCTTTGTTGCTCCTATTTGGCTATCCAGTCCCCATAGCGATTGGTACAGACCTTCTCTACGCAGCTATAACGAAGGCTGGTGGTGCCCTGTCCCATCATCAGGCAGGCAATGTAGACTGGAGCATTGTGAGATTACTCGCTATAGGCAGCGTGCCTACGGCGATCTTAGTCCACGTTGCCATTAGCGAAGCCACCTTCCAAAATTCGCCAAGGTTCGCGGAACTACTCACATTTAGCTTAGGCGTAATGTTAATAATCACCGCGATACTTTTACTATTTTGCAATAAACTGAGAGAGAAAGCCGTAGAAAATAAGCCGCCATTGTTAATGCACTTTATACAACGCAGACGATCAGGCCTAACCTTTGCAATGGGAATCCTACTGGGCGTCTGTGTGACACTCTCTTCCGTGGGAGCGGGCGCATTCGCCGCGGCGATACTTCTAACGATTCACTCTCAGATCAGGGTTGTGAAAATAATTGGCAGTGACATCGCGCATGCGGTCCCGCTTACCTTCATAGCCGGTCTCGGCTACCTGTTTAACGGTTACGTAGATCTGATGCTACTGCTGAGCCTGCTGATTGGATCACTGCCAGCGATTGCGCTTGGTTCGCGCCTCAGTAACCGGGTTCCAGAAAAGACACTACAGAGGCTACTAACGGTAATCTTGCTCGGCTTAGGACTGTACTACGCAGTATTTAATAGATGACATTCAGTAAGGTAATTATATGATTGCTATTAAGAAGCTATTGATTCGATATGCCATGTGGTACGTGGCCTGTTGCCACGTGATTTCGTGTTGATTCACAATGCCCTTCCTGATCATCGAAAAACACATCCGCATCGAAGGCGCGCAGAAACTCTCCCTTATCGAGCCCACCAAGAAAAAGTGACTCGTCGATACGTATGTTCCACGCACGAAGCGTACGCACTACCCGCTCATGGGCTGGAGCGGCTCGGGCCGTTACTAAACAGGTTCTCAGCGGCGACTCACCCGGGGGGAACGCCATTTGAATCTGCTGCAATGCAGCTAGGATAGGTTTAAACGGACCACCGCTCAGCGGTTCGTTGGCCGCTTCCTTTTCATTCTCAGTAAAGGCTTCCAATCCTTCGTTTTTAAAAATCTTCTCAGAATCATCGGAAAATAAGACCGCGTCCCCATCGAAGGCGATCTTCAGCTTCTCATTGGGAGTAACGCTTTTCTCTGAAGGCAGGATCGTTGCAGCAGCCACGCCCGACTCTAAAGCCCGCCTAACATCCGCCCCGTCCGTAGAAAGAAAAAGATGGCTATTGAAGGCTGAAATATAACGATAAGGACTGTCCCCGCCACTAAACGCTGCACGGCTTATGTCTAAACCATAGTGCTGAATCGAATTAAAAACACGTAGGCCGGTATCTGCGCTATTGCGCGAGAGTAGAATGACTTGCACCGGAGATTCGTCCAGCAGCTTATTGAGTCCCAAAAGTTTCTGTACCAGCAGGAATGCATCGCCCTGCTCCAGCGGCAGATCTTCCATGGAGATTTGATACTGTTGATAGGCATCCAAGCCTTCTTCTTCGAAGACGCGATGACTGTCTTCCAAGTTGAACAAAGCCCTGGAAGATATCGCAATAACAAGAGGGTCTATCTTTACGTGAGTTACCATTACAGACTCGAGTTGCCAATTACTACTAAGTTGTCAATTACTACTATGATAGATCGCCACCGCGCAGTTAGCCATTAGGCAATCCGAATAAAAGTAAGCTACAGAGTTTTAGATAAAAAGCGAAGTAATACACAGAAGTGCGTGTTAGCAAGCCTATTTAAACTAGAAGCGCATAGATCGAACAAGATAGGGCAGACCACTCAGTCCTGGGAGAAATAAGATTAGGATGCTAGAAACAAAGAACGCGGACCGAATTGGCTTACTGCTGTCTGGCGGAGGGGCGCGGGCAGCCTATCAAGTAGGCGTGCTTCGCGCTATCGCTGAGTTACTGCCAAAGAATGCCAGCAACCCTTTTCATATCATTTCCGGCACGTCCGCTGGAGCCCTTAACGCCACGTCCCTCGCCTGTCACGCGCACCGACTCCGAACCGGTGTAAAATTGCTCGAACATCTCTGGAAAAATATTAGTAGCGATCAGATCTATACGCCACAGTCTGGCAAGTTGCTGGGAAGCGCCTCGATCTTGCTGCTCTCATCCCTCCGTAACAAGCGCGCCGATGTTCCACGTTCGCTTTTAGACAACTCCCCGCTCCTTGAATTGCTTCAGCGTGTTCTAAAACTGCATAAAATACAAAAAAATATAGACAGAGGCTTCCTCGATGCTTTGAGTATTACAGCATCAACCTACAGCACAGGAGAGTCAGTTTCGTTCTACCAAGGGATGAACGGACTGACGGATTGGGAGGGCCCGCATCGCATCGGCAGACGTGGCCAGCTTAGTCTCTTGCACCTAATGGCTTCTTCGGCACTGCCTGTTTTATTTCCCGCTGTGAAAATAGGCAATCAATTCTATGGAGATGGCTCGGCACGCCAATTGGCGCCAACATCGCCCCTGATCCATTTAGGAGCCACGCGCCTGTTAGTCATAGGGGTGAGCGGAAACCGCCTCAAGGCCCCGCTTGAAGACACAATGAGCGCTCCTCCGTCAATCTCTCAGATCATAGGGCATATGCTTAATAGCGCCTTCGTCGACACCCTAGACAATGACTTAGAGTTTTTACGCAACATGAACGATGTGCTGGAACATATGCCCGAAGGTAGCAGAAATAGAGAGAAAATTAGCGCTCAAAAAATTGGATTACTTGAGATTTCTCCTAGCAAGGAAATAAATATCCTTGCCTCTGAATTTTACGATGAGCTGCCAAAGCAAATGGCCAAGCACATAAAACCCGAGACCTCTGGCACGCTGTTAAGCCTCGTGCTATTCGAAAAAGGTTTTTGCAACGCCCTCTGGAAAATGGGTTATGAGGATGCCTTGTCCAAGGAGAGTGAGATCAAGGAATTTTTTCGAAAGAAAAGCTAGACCCGGTTAAATCACTGCGCCGAACTAGCCAGTGACCTACTCGTCGATCTGCTGCGTGTAGCAGATGCCAGTACCAGCCAAGCCGCAATAGCCTGCTGGATTCTTTGCTAAATATTGTTGGTGATAATCTTCTGCATAATAAAAATCAGTTAACTGACTGATTTCAGTAGTTATCGATGGAAAGTGTTTCTCGCTGAGAGCGCTCTGGAATGCTTGAGCGCTAGCTTTGGCTTGCTGTAACTGCCCGACATTGCTGGTATAAATAGCTGAGCGATATTGCGTGCCATTATCGTTGCCCTGACGCATTCCTTGGGTCGGGTCGTGGGATTCCCAAAACGCAGTAAGCAACGCCTGGAAGGAGGTTATTTCTGGATCGAAAAAGACCAGTACCACTTCGGTGTGGCCACTGCCTCCAGAACAAACATCTTGGTAAGTAGGGTTTTGCGTAATGCCACCGGCATAACCCGCAGCAGTACTGTAAACACCCTCAAGCTGCCAAAACAAGCGTTCGGCACCCCAGAAACAACCTAGCCCAAAAACCGCCTTCTGCAAGTTTATTGGCAGTGGCTCGGCGAATCGATTGCCCGAAACAAAATGTTCGGGTGCAGGCTGAATAACTTCGGCGCGATGTGGCAGTGCCGAATGGGAATCAGGAAGCTCGAGTGATTTTTTTTTGAGTTGGAACAAAGTCTGTTTCCCATCTGTAATTTCTAGATTGAATGATACACTCTCCTGCTGACAACTGCCGCGACTTTTTTAGCGTCAACGCCAGCAGCAAGGCAATCAAGTTAATGAATTAGGGTAAAAATATGAGCTCTGCACTCATGCAGAACTGTGGAACTCGCGAACTTAATTTTGAACGTGGCCAGGGTTCCTATTTATTCACGGAAGAAGTCGCTTGCTCCCTGGTGGCGGGAACTCACGGCAGTACTTTTGGTGGCAATCCACTGGCGACGGCCGTTGGCAACGCCGTTATGGGTACGCTTAATGATGTCGGCTTTCTGCGGAATGTTAGTAAGTGAGGAGACTATTTAAAAATTGAGCTTTTAACTCTCGTCGAGCGCTACCCGTTGCTACTTTCCGAAGTAAAGGGCTTGGGCCTTATGTTAGGTCTCTACTGCCTGACCGATGCGGGACAGTTAATTACGCGCCAGCGGGAGCAGAAGCTATTGGTTATTAAGGCAGGAAGAAATAGCGTGCGACTATTGCCCGCTCTAAATGTTAGCAAAAAAGAAATAGACTCTGCTGTTGAAATTTTCCGTAAGGCACTAGCAGATATAGAAAAAAACTAGGTATAAACCAAAAATCAACTGCCAGCTTCCGCTGCGAGGTACGTTATGCATCTAAGACAATCAGTACTATCTATTAAACGAACAAGGCTCACCCTTGTCGTAGCTGCAATTCTAACCATTGCGATTGCATCAGTCGCCATTGCTAAGCCTGACCTACTCAGATCAAATCTAGCGGATCTGAATAAAGTCACACCCTCTGAAAAGGAGAAGCCCATGCCTGAGTTCAGGTTTGCAAACAACGCACCTATCATACCCTTTGAGATCGCTATCGCAGACGCTGCGATCGGGGATCTCAAACGCAGGCTTGCAGCTACCCGCATGCCTGATCAGATAGCAGATACTACTTGGGAGTATGGCACCGACTCCAGCTACCTTAGTGAACTAATCGCCTATTGGCAGAACGACTTCGACTGGAAGAAACAAGAAACTGAATTAAATCAATTCGACCAGTTCAAAACTGAAATCGATGGCTTAGATATGCACTTCATTCATCAGCGTTCCGAGAACCCCGATGCAATTCCATTAATGATTGTTCACGGCTGGCCTGGGTCGGTAGCCGAATTCTCGAAGATTGTAGGCCCCCTCACCGACCCCGTCGCTCATGGGGGAGATATTGCCGATTCGTATCACGTCATAGCGCCCTCACTTCCCGGCTTCGGCTTTTCAGAAAAACCCAATGAGCCAGGTTATAGCCCGGAGAAGATTGCGCATATTCTTGCCGGTCTCATGCAGCGCCTCGGTTATGAGCAATATGCAATCGCAGGCGGCGATTGGGGGGCAATCATCAATCGCTATCTTGCTAACAACTACCCAGAACGATTAATAGGCCTCCATTCAAATATGGTTTTAGCGGGCCCGCCAGCAGACGAAACGCAGCGAGACGATGTCTCAGAGGCAGTAAGCAGCTTACGCACCGCGCGAATTGCTTACATGCTGAATGAAGTTGGCTATCAACGGATTCAAGGGACTAAGCCACAAAGCTTAGGTTATGGATTAAATGATTCACCGGCGGGACTGGCCGCATGGATCGTAGAGAAGTTTCACGGCTGGTCCGACCTGCCGCAGGACGCAGACGGCGATCTCGACAACTATTTCACCAAAGATGAGCTGCTGACCAATATCTCCATCTATTGGTTTACCGAGACCATTACCTCTTCTGCGCGTATCTATTACGAAAACAATAAGACCCCAGTCGCCAAGCCGATCGAGTATATCGATGTCCCTACTGGGGTCGCCGTCTATCCCGCTGAGATCTTTATAACGCCAAGATCCTGGGTGGCGGCTGCGTATGATTTGCGTCACTATTCTCTAATGGAGGAAGGCGGACACTTCGCAGCGCTGGAACAGCCCGCGAGCTATTTAAACGAGCTAAATACATTTTTCCGTTTACTCCGTTAAGGCTCTGCCATACAGTAAATGCAGCGTGTTACTAACAAGCGATCGTCGTGCATCAGCCGCCTAGGATAATAACAATGAATGAGAACGCACAAATACAAACCAATGAAATGAAAGGTATTCTCGCCTGGATAGAGAAGTCTGGAAACAAGCTGCCGGATCCGGTATTCATCTTCCTTTATTGTATTGCTGTTGTCATAGCCATAAGCGTTGTCGCTGCCGTATTTGGCGTGTCCGCAGCCCACCCTACACAGATCGATGCGGCAGGTAATGCTATTATGATTAGTGCCGAAAGCTTGCTGTCGGCGGAAAACATCCAGCGCTTACTTGTAGATATGCCGGAAACTTTTACCAGCTTCCATCCTCTCGGTTATGTCCTCGTGGTAATGCTCGGTGCAGGCGTTGCAGAGCGTTCTGGTCTTTTTGCGTCCGCGATGAGTGGCGCCGTATCGAAGGCTCCTTTATTTCTGCTTACCCCTGCTGTGGCTCTTATTGGCATGCTGGGTAACCTAGCGGCCGACGCTGCTTATGTTGTTCTAATCCCGTTGGCTGGCGTTATCTTCGCCGCCGCCGGTCGCCACCCAATCGCCGGTATAGCCACCGCCTTTGCCGGCGTGTCCGGTGGATTCTCAGCAAATCTTTTGCCAGGCCAGCTAGACGCCCTCCTATTCGGTATCACCGAGGCGGCAGCCGAAACTATCCAGCCTTCGTGGGATGCGAACATCGCTGGTAACGCCTACTTTATCATCGCCATGACCTTCGTGTTTCTGCCGTCGATCTGGTATGTCACCGACAGAATCATCGAGCCTCGATTGGCGCCGATTAAACCTGGTGATGCCCAGAGCACTACCGCTGGCGTCATCAAAGACCCGAGCACCACATTGAGCGATAGCGAACGCAAAGGCTTAGCTCGTGCCGGTTATGCTTGCCTGGGAATTATCGCGCTTTGGGTCTTCCTAACAGTGGGCCCTGGCACTCCGCTTATAAATGAAGCTGCAAATCCAGAGGCCAGACTCACACCGATGTTTCAATCCTTGGTCGCCGGCTTCTTCTTTTTATTTCTCGCCGCAGGCTGGGCGTATGGGTCAGCTACCGGCACTGTATCGAATCATCGCGATATCGTAAAGATGATGAGTGGTGCTATGGCAGACCTCTCCTATTATCTGGTCCTCGCGTTCACCGCTGCTCACTTCGTAGCAATGTTCAACTGGTCAAATCTTGGTCTTATTTTTGCTATCAAAGGAGCCGCCGTATTAGAAGGCTCTAGCCTCCCCGATTCCGCCTTGATGGCACTGATAATTCTATTCGGCGCAACCATCAATCTGTTCATAGGTTCTGCTAGTGCGAAGTGGGCTCTGCTCGCACCTGTGCTCGTACCGATGCTAATGTTGATTGGCATCAGCCCTGAGATGAGCACTGCTGCCTACCGTGTGGGTGACGGCGCAACAAACATCATTACGCCTCTCATGCCTTACTTTCCGCTGATACTTATATTCTGCCAGCGCTGGCAGAAAGAGTTTGGTCTTGGGTCTCTGGCCGCAACGATGCTGCCTTATTCGGCGGTATTGTTAGTATCGGGGCTGACACTTACAGTCATCTGGGTCATCTTAGGTTGGCCGTTAGGACCTAATGCGCCTGTTGAATTTATCTTGCAGTAGATCAATCTGATCGTACAGATTATGGGTACGATCTAGCAACTGGTTATTGAATTTATAAAATTAAGTAGTAGGAGCAAACTATGAATCGACTTTCAACGGCATTCACCGCCCTATGTTGTTATGGTTTCAGCATGAATACCATCGCTCAGGAAATTGACTATCCCGATTCCTTCAATGAGCCTATGAAATTGTTTGATAGCGCAATGGGTGACTTCCATTTCCCTATCTCGTCTGACAACGAAATGGCTCAGGCCTATTTCGACCAGGGATTTCAATTGATGTATTCGTTCGCTAAAGACGACTCGGCGCGATCATTCCAGGCATCAAACATGGCTGATCCAAATTGTGCGATCTGTTACTGGGGCGAGGCATGGAGTTGGGGCTCCTATCTGAATGGCGCAATGACCACCGCACAGTCGCCACGCGCCTATAATGCATTGCAACAAGCACTAGCGAGAATCGATAACGCTACCCCGAAAGAAGCCGACATGATTCGAGCACTCGCCATTCGCTACGTCGAGGATTTCGACCCAGAAACTCGACGCATTCAAGACCAAGCCTACGCCGACGCGATGGGAAAACTTTCTGCGAAGTATCCAAATGATCTCGATATAGCAACGCTATACGGCGAATCGCTGTTCTTGCTCGAAGAACGTCGCGGCTATCGTCAATTAGATGATCCAAACGTGACTCGCCTGCACGCTGTACTTTTGAGTGTTCTTGAAAAAGACATCCGCCACCCTGGCGCCTGTCATCTACTAGTACATGCGACGGAGTCTACGCCTACACCAGAGCTTGCTGCACCTTGCGCGCGATTCTTAGGCAACTCAATTCCAGGTGCCAGCCATATCAATCACATGCCCAGCCACACCTGGAATGAAATGGGCTTATGGCATGATGCGGTGGTCGCAAATACGCGAGCGTGGCATTCCGATCAGAAGGCAGCAATCGGTGAAGGCTTTGCTATTTACCCAACCCACAATCTAACGATGCTCTACTATGCAGCTAGTATGGGCGGCGAAAGCGCCGCGGCTGTTCAAGCGGCGAAGGATCTTGCCAAGCTAAACAACAATACCTCAATGCATAGCATGGCGCTGATTCGCTTCGGCCGTTTCGATGAAGTCTTGGATATAACTGAACCGCCAACGGGCGAGATTAATCTGAGTATGTATGATTTCTCACAAGGCTACGCCGCGCTGAAATCAGGTGACACTGAAAAGGCAAGAGACGCCATGCAGTCCCTTAAAGAACTGACCGAGACGACAACCGCGCGATTCCGTTTCCACGACGGCAAAGATATCGTCGGTGCGCTTGCTGGAATTTTAGAAGGCGAGATCGCCTGGACTGAGGGGAATCTAGAAGCAGCCGCTGACGCTTTCCGTCTCGCTACTGACTACTACGATAAGCTTAATTACGATGAGCCAGAGCCTCTGCCTTTTTCTCCGCGGCACTGGTTAGGCGCCGCCTATATGGAACTGCAGGCATATGACAATGCGCTAGAAGTCTACCGCCAAGATCTAAGCGAGCATCCTCATAATATTTGGTCTTTATTTGGAATACAGCAAGCGCTGGCTATGACAGGAGAGTCTGATCCTGTTATCGATAAGGATCTCTTTGAAGCCCTGAGTTATGCCGATATCTGGATGCTTAATACGAAGTACTAAGCATCCATTCCTTAAGCCGAATTGCTGCGTTTCTAGAATTTTGCCCGCACTATTTCTGGCGGCTCGTCATCAGAAAAATGTGGCTGCACAACGTATATCTCATCCCCAACGACGGCGCCTGTGGTGGACTGTCCTGAATAACTCGCCATGCCAGTGAGTCGCGCGGATCGCCAATTGTCGTCGCTGCGATACTTCACGGCCCTACTTCTATTATTCGATACACCAGCTAAACTTCCATCAGATGCCCAAACAAGGCCATCAACGCCCGTCGCAGGAACATCCAATTCTATCAGCGCCCAACGCGAGGGGTTATCGACTGGTACTCTAATGAGCTGCCCGCTCCCCGGTGATGCCAATATTAAGTAGCCCGCAGGATGATATTCAATGCCATTTAATCCAAACTCAGCATCGACGCCAAAATCGATAAGTACGCTCGCGCGATAATATTTGTCTACCTTATAGACGATCTTCATTCTGCTATCAGTGACATAGGCAACTCCGGCCCTACTCACTGCTACGTCGTTAGCGAAATGTGCAGCGTCGGCTGGCCTATTTGAAATACTTGCCGCGAGGTCAACCATGGCTAGCTGTTCCCCTGTAGTTAGGTTATAGATACCAAGTTCGGCCGCTCCGCTGGGAATTCCCGTATTGGAGTTGGCGACGAACAAGATATCGCGCGATTCATCGACTTCGATGCCTACAGAGGCATTAAGGTCTGGCGACGTTATCGCAGGAATAACGCTGCCGCTAGACGTGACTTCATAGATTGTTCCATCGGAGATCGAGCCGGTGAGGAAACGGTTACGGTTATTGTCATACTCGATGCCTTCGGGTACGAACCCGCCACGCTCAGCTACAATTCTGTCCGGGAACAAGCCGGAGGACAATCCGTTGGCACAGCCTGTTAACGTAACTAGTAGAACTAGGCCTGCTGTGACTCGAGTATTCATTTTTTACTCCCGAAGTATGATTAGCTGTCAACGCCCAATTGACGAAGACAGCGCACAGATAGTAGTGGTCATTATACTAAACTCTTGCCCCAACTCGGCAAACGCGAATAGCATTCTATAGTAACAAGCAGTGAGCCTCATCTGTGAGTGTAATAAATAAAAGAGTGCTTCCCCAATTCGAAGTGCTTTGCTCTAATCACCTATCCACGACATCATCAAGAGTCGAAACACAAGAGGTACATCTGTGATTATTCAGCAAAACCGCAAAACGAATACGCGCCTCAGCGCCCTACCACTTACACTGCTCACACTGGGTAGCAGCCCTACAATCGCCGCCTCTGTAAATAGTGCAGGTTCTGCTGACTCCTGGAATTTGATAATCTTGCTTGTGGTGTGCACAGCCACCGCAGGAAGTGCCGTGCTGAATATTGCTGCTATTCGGAACTGGGATAGGAATTGGGGTCTGGTCTCGGGGCTGCCGCTACTCGGCTTGCTACTTTGGGGCACGCTTATCTTCGTTGCCAAGCAATTGGACGCTAATACTCACGAACTTTGGGCACTGGAGATATTCGCCTGGGCGATGATTAACCTGATCTATATGGTGACGGCGATGACGGCGAAACGCATGTTTGCTAAGCACGATGGTGAGGAACCTGCAAAATCCTAAGCTCTTGAACTAAGGCCGGAGCAATTAGTTACCGTCTATAACATGTGTCTATTTATCCGCTTATCCGGAAAACTTCTATCCGGCTTCAATTTTATCGGTAAAATTAACTTCCCAGTCACTGAAACCACCATCCATACTGTAGGCCTCGTTAAAGCCCTGGTCGCCAAAATAGGCCGCCGCTGACTGGCTCGTGTTGCCGTGGTAGCAATACACGAGTAAGGGCTTACTGATATCGGCATTCTCAAGGAAGACTCGCAAGCTTCTATTATCGAGGTGCAGCGCGGAGCTAATGTGGCCATTCGCGTAGGATTGCTCGTCCCGAATGTCGATAATCTGCAATCCATTCTCTGGTGCTGCGTCGAACAATGTCCGAGCCTCCTGTATATCAATTCGCTTAAATACCATTTGTAGAGGACCTCATGACTTCTGCTAAAAAGGAGATGATAGCAGTTTCTGCAACTCACGCCTTGCATACCATGCTCAATGGTAAGCAGCTCATTCATATTACTGAAATGACTAAAGCATGAAGGCGCCAACCATGAGAAAGCCAAACGCCGCGATACCACCACTTATTAGGGCATAAGGTAACTGTGTTCTCACATGGTCTATATGATCTGTAGCGGACGCCATTGAAGCTACGACCGTTGTATCGCTAATCGGAGATGCATGATCTCCAAACACCGACCCCGACAAAACTGCAGCTAGAAATAGCGAACTATTCAGATCCAGAGGAACGGCGATTTGCATAGCCAGCGGTATCATAATCGCAAACGTACCCCAGCTCGAACCGATCGCGAAAGCAATAAAACCGGAAATAATAAACAACAAGGGCAGTAGCAAAGCTAACGGAATACTCTGTTGCACCAGCTGCGCAACATAGACACCAGTTCCCAGCAGATTCGCAACGTCACCCAGCGCGAGCGCGAACAGTAAGATCATCGTGACGGGCAGTAGCCCCCCTGCTCCCTTCAAGAATACCTGCATCAACTCCTCTAAGTTCAATCGGCTTTGCTGCAGAGCCAGGCCCCAAGATGTAACAAGCGCCGCCAATACAGCCCATAGAACGGATGTAGAACCAGAGCCTGCACTAAGATTTCCGTCACCTGTCACAAATAAGCCCAATGGCATGCCAATAACCATGACAGCAATAGGTAAGATCATGAACCGCGCCTTGTCGGCATCAGTACGCTCAACTTGTTGGGAGAGGATTGATGGATCGACCATCGGCGTCGCATTTGCCCAAAGCAGTTCGCCGGCCTCGGTGCGCTCCTGCGCCTTCTTCATTGGGCCGATCTCTACATTTCTAGAAATCACGAAGGCACAAAAAAGTATCACGACAATTGGATAGAGGTTGAATGGAATGGCATAGATAAAAACGTCGATTGGATTGTCGATCTCGGCGGAGCCTAGGAGACTTATTATCACCGCGCCCCAGGCATTCAGAGGAATAAGTACGCAGATAGGTGCTGATGTCGAATCGATAATATAGGCGAGCTTCTCACGGGAAATCTTATAGCGATCGAAAAGCGGTCGCGATATCGCCCCAGCAATGAGTAGTGTGATATTCGATTCTATAAAGACAACGATACCTGTTGAGTAGGCCAGCCACTGCGCACGCTTGCCATTCGTTACCCAATTACGATGTTCTAGCAAATCAATAAAACCACGCACGCCACCAAGCTTCTCGATAGTTGCAATCAAGCCGCCGATGATAAGGGTGAACATTAGTACGCGCGTGTCGCCGGCATCTGAGAAGACATTCACAATGCCGTCTAACGCAAGTCCAATGCCGACCAAGGGATTCACAGACTCGAGCAGACAGAAGCCGATCCAGATGCCTACGCTCAAGGAGAGTATTACCTGCCGTGTAATAATCGCCAGCGCAATCGCCAGCAGCGGAGGAAGGATAGACATCCAATTTGCTTCATACATAGTTTAGAATCATTCGCTCAAACCCCAGTTCAGGCCGCCAGTTCAGGCCATGTCCTTTAATCAAACCAAGCCCTCAACGACAAGAGCAGGTTGCAGATTCGGTCAGTATAGGCAATACCCTAGTGATACGAAACCGTAGCACGTTGATATTTTTCAGCTGAGAGTGAAAAGCAGCCGCGAGAAAACTAAAGCTGTGGTAATTCTTAGCAGTATGAGTAGCTAGAATACCTGTGTGGATAATTAGTTAGCTGCCCATACGCTGTCACGCGCCGTCTTGCAGGCGGCATAGGAAGGGCTAGCTACCGAAATTCGTTACAAACAGCTTATTGCCCGCAAAGGTGCTTTAAACGAGGGAATTGCTCAGCACCAAGCACCGCGACGCGATTAGCTCGAAGAAAACCGGGTTAAGATCAGGGATTAGGGATAACTCGCTACCGTACACTGTCTTATTGCTAACGGCATAGGTAGATTTGAGCGAGCGTAGGGTGCCCACTTTCGAATCCGCTGTGCTTTACTATTGCATGAATTCAAGGCTGTTTGCTTTCCCTATACGCCTCAACACTCATCAAGCGAAGCTCGAAAGGGCCATCTGTTTTGTCGTACTGGTACAAACCGAATTCAATAATCTGACTGGTATCGAGTTCGGGGCCATCGAGCCTGAATCCTCGAAGTTGAGGGAAAAAGTTCGTGAATGGGATATCGATCACGTCGGTTTCGTTAGCCAAAGTGTCGAAATCAGCCCAATAATTAATCTGCCGACCACGCCATCGGGCATCGGTTTGCAATTGCCACGTATAACGACGTCCGTCAGCCTTAACCTTTACTCTTATTCCAGTATAAGCGGATAAGTCTAACTTTAAAGCTTGTGTACGGATGGAGCTGAAACCGCCGCCATTCGTGTTAGTACTGCCAGCAAAAATCAGCTGCCCCGAAGAGATAGCAAACCCACCCTCGCTTCTGCCCCCCATAACGTTGTCATTTTGCACGTACCAGCCAAAGTCAGGACTATCGGCATTAAAACTAGCAAGAGTTAGGGTGTCCAATTCGTCAGACTCCGAGGCGCTGAGAAGTGGACAAAATAGGGAAAGTAGAATTATGCCGCAAGAACGCGCAGTTGAATATAAAGGGGATTTTTTTTTAACCGTCATGGCAGTTCAAACGACAGTAATTAGACATTAGATCATAAACGGTGCTGATAAAATGCAGTTTCTGGTGAGTATGAAAAAAAATCTGAACGTTTTAAAAAGGAGTTTTCGGTATGCATGTAACTCTGGATAAGCACTTCGCTTACCAAGCTACACCACGAATGAGCTGTTAACAGGAATTACCCTGTCTTGCTTTTCTATTGCTGCTAAAGCGGAAGAGGAGAATGTCAGATTAAAAGGTGTTTTTCTACAAGCAGTATTGCCAGTTACGGTATTGAATTAAGTCTAGTTTCATGAAGAGGAAAAATTACTAATTAAAAGGCGCACGAAGCCAGAATCGAACCCTGCCCTAATAGGCTGTTTGACATGGCAAGTAAGTATATGACCTTCTGAGGCAGGAAAAAGGCTAGGCGATAATTAAAAACCTTAACTCATTAATCCCTAAAACTAGGACAGGGCATCGTCATCATTATGTCTGGGGGCTTTCGTGTCCGTTACAGATTAACAGCAACCCTTCCTCAGGATCATGTAAGAGATTCGTATAGAAGCAATCACGCCAGTTGCCGTGGCCACCCTCTCGCACAAGGAATTCAATCTCGCCCCAGCAAGAAGCTTCACATTTTTTAAAAAACTTTGCTTAGGAACATCTCGCACAATAAGGCTTAATCAAAACAAAATAAAAAGTAGCTGCCAGCAGATTAAAAACAGGTATTGATATCAATAAGGCTTTTTGAATACCTACACCACCACCAAAGTAAGTGTCATTCAAAAATGCTACTATTAACGGGCCAAGAGCCAAACCAATTAAGCTTACGATAAGCAAATAAAAAGCAGATAACATTCCTCTCATTCTATTTGGTGTAATTTCTTGTAGCATCGCGGCCGCCGGAGCAATAGGTGCGACCATAAAACTATAACTTAAAGCAAAAAATACAAGAGCATTGAAAGCATTTTCTTCTGTGGCAAAAAATATTGCGGAGGGAATAGCTAATACAGCACAAATTAAACAAAAATATGCTTTCCCCCCGGCAATGTAAACGGATATTTTATCACTCAACCACCCTCCGATTATTAGCCCTAATACCCCACCTAAAATTAAAGCGATACCAATATTAAAGCCGGCTTCGCTTATCGTCCAGCCGTGAATTCTCATAAAATAAACAGACACCCAGGAATTAATTCCCACTAACGCCAAATTGCTACATCCAACTGCGAAGTGATGAGGAATGTAAAAATCTAAATTTCTTTTAAAGAAATTTTTTACTTCAGAAATCGGGATAGATATATCACCATATAGCTTCTTTTTTTCTTCAAGAACTATCCTGTCTGGCTCTCTTATCAATGATGTGAGTAAGGCTATAAACAAACCAGGGAGACCAACCAAAACAAAAACCCACTGCCAGCCTGAAAGAAAACTAATACCGAATAAAGATACATTCTCGCCGTTCTCTCCCGTCACAAATGAAATAATTGCGCCCCCGATTATTAATGCTAGACCCGCTCCAACAGCAGTGCCCATTGTAAAAACACCCATCGCTAGCCCCAATTTCTTCGGAGGAAAGCTGTCAGCTAGCATAGAATAGGCGGCCGGTGCCAATGACGCCTCACCAACCCCAACGCCAATTCTCGCAAGAAAAAGCTGAGTATAATTTTGAGCTAACCCACACAAGGCCGTCATAAAACTCCAGAGAGTTATACCCACCGTGATTATTTTTTTTCGCGACCAAATATCCACTAGCCTTCCTATAGGTAGCGCTGCCAGACAATAGAAAATAGCAAAAGACAACCCTAGAAGGAGACTTATTTGAGTATCAGAAATCTGAAAATCAGCTTTAATAGGCTCTACCAGCAAGCTAATTATCATCCTATCCACAAACGAGGATATGTACGCTAGAAAAAGAATAGCCAAAGTCGTCCAGGCGACAACCGGAGTAGGAAAGCTAATTTCTGTATCATTTTCCATTATAAATCCTTTAAATTCGTTCTGTATTGCCGTTACTGCGCGTTTAAGAAGCCTAACTTCACTGTACCATTTCGAGTAAAGCCTACCTATGCCTTTCCCGTACTTACTATTTTTACATCATGACCAGACATAAAGTGGAACGCAAACTGATGAATTATGTAGACTGCTATATTAGAGTTAAAAAAGGGTAGCTATCACAGGCCCTAGTACCGGATTACGTGAACTGCTCATGAAGCTTCACAGTAGACTTCATTGAAATCATTCTAGTTTTGCCAGCTAAAAAAGTGATGTTGAAATTTTTCACCACATTGCACTCCAGCTTCTACATGCTTACTTCCCGATGATGCAAGCATTCAATAAATTAACTGATTGCCAGTTACAGGCTAATCTCAAGAGATCTAACTAATCCAGTTAAAGTACTGTTAACCGGCGCTGACTTACCGACTTTTTTTGCTTCTTCAGGCACTGCGCCACTAATAAACTGTATTTCGCTAGGACGTCCTGCTTCAATATCCAACAAAACTGAAGGCTTAGCGTTTGGCATACGTTCTCCAAAATCCTGTATCTCCTTGATGGGATCATCAAAGCTCAGAGAAATTTTTTGAGCCCGAGCTACTTCCCACGCCTCAATTGCCGCGGCACGACTGATGCTGCTAATATACTCATCACGAAGAACTTCTCCGAGTGTCATTCCTGTTAATGCACAAACAGAGCTGTAAGCTACATTACAAATAAGCTTTTCCCATTGTACCGAACGAATATCTTGTTCTGCATACGCCTCAAAGCCGGCATGTTGCCATATTTTAGTTACGTCGTTGACTAATCTCTCTTGATTAACGTCGCTAATGATGTTTTGCAATCTACCAAGTCGAATAGATTTCATGTCGCTATGATGAACTAATCCTGGCTCTTCTAAAGAGGCACCAAAACCTTGAGCAACGCCAATTAAGAAATTGTGATGCTTTATTATTCGCGCTAGTTTTTCGGCGCCGCCTAAACCATTTTGAATGGTCACCAGTATAGACTCAGAGTCGATAAGAGTGCGTAACGCTGGAACTGCTGAATCGAGGTATGTAGCTTTAACCGCAACTATGACAAGATCAACTTTTATTTGAGGCGCCTTTGTAAAAGCCGCAAGTCTAATTGTGCGGTCTCCGCTGGCACCAATAACTTTCAATCCATACTCATTAATGGCGTTAACATGCGCAACGTTAGTATCGATAGCAAAGACATCATGGCCACTATCAGAGAATAATGCCGCGTAGATAGAACCCATTGCGCCACAACCAACTATTGCTATTTTCAATTTATTCTGCCTAACACTTAATTGACTAATTCACACATTAACGGATATAGCTCCTGCTTCTGTTCCAATCCAAAACCCGGGGCATCTGACGGAGCTATTTTACCATCTACTAAACTACATTGAGCTGAATAGCCGCCAATCGGTTGAAAAACCCCAGGATACGCCTCGCAACCGCCCAGCCCTAAACCTAGAGCTAGATGAAGGTTAATCAAATGTCCCCCATGGGGATAGCATTGCTTGCGCTGGTAACCAAATTCTTCGAGCGCCTTCAATATGCGATGATATTCTGTAATGCCATACCCTAACCCCGGATCCATTTGAAAAATATCTTTGCCCAATCGCATGCCGCCAAAACGCATTAGATTTTTGGAATCCATCAAGCTGAATAAATTTTCTCCCGTTGCAACACTTCCACTGTAACTTTCGATAAGAATTCGATTGAGATCAAAGTCTAGAGGGTCCCCCGGCTCCTCAAACCAACGTAGTTTGTACGGCTCAATTGCTGCGGCCATAGTCAGGGCTTCCTGCAGATCGAAACGCCCGTTCGCATCAACTGCGATTTTATCGCCGCAACCTGCAATGGCGACGGCGGCCTCAATTCTTGGTATATCTTCACGTAGTTCATAGCCTCCAACCTTGATCTTGAAAGAGTGATAGCCCAGCTCTTGATAGCGGAGCAACTCATCATTCAATCGCTTAGTAGAATCTTTAGGGTAGTAATAGCCTCCAGCTGCGTAAACGGGAATAGACACACCCGATTCTGCTACATCAAAATGCCTTCTAAGGGTTTTATAAGCAGGCTCTCCAAGTAGTTTTGCATTCAAGTCCCAGGCCGCCAATTCCAACGCCGCCACTGCCCCCGCCCGATCACCATGGCCCCCAGGCTTTTCGTTCTGCATAGCAATTTGAGCAAGAGCTTCCGCGTTAAAGCCACTCCCACTGCGGTTTACTAGTTTTTCTGGCGCAACCTCGGCCAAACGCGGCAAAATGCGTTCCCGTAGAATTTCTCCCTGCGCAAATCGTCCAATTGAATTAAAACCAAACCCCACAACCGGCTTGCCTTCACTGAACTGATCGCTAATTAAGGCTACTAAAGAGACTGTATGTTTATGAAAGTTAACAATGGCATTAGAAACGCCACCTTTAAGATTAATCGTGACCTCACGTATATCAACTATTCTCATGATAGCTCGAGGTAAAGCGGCGGTGTATTTTATAGCCAGAAGCATTTGGACTGTATGCCATTAACATCGGTAAATCTGGATGCGAGCGAGCCTTTTCAGCGGCAGCCATAAAATTTTCCTCACTCACCCATTCCGCATAATGAACTAAACTACGACCATCAAGGCTTGCATGTAATTGACTGACGATAAAGCCACACTGATGACTGAGAAAACTCTCGACATAATCACCAATTTCTTGAATAGCTTGAGCCTGATTACTTTCGCTTGTGGTGAAATTTACGATAACAATATGTCGTTCTTTGGTGATCATTAAATCTTTAGTCTCGGTTGATTAATTGTGCTAGCAGATCGATAGATAACTGATTTATAAAACTCATACACTGCCTATCCAATCAGTGATTATATCCGCCACTTTTCCGCGAGCCGTGTCTGGAATTTGCAGATAATGATCACCAACTACTGTTTCTAATTGCTTATTCTCTGATGCTAGCGCATCGAATATCGCTCGCGCATCGCTAGGGAATACTCCGCTATCAGCATCACTTTGAATAACTAAGGCTGGCTGTGTAATGCGTTGAAAATGCGGGGTGCCCCGACAGTGAGAATCCCTCAAACTCCACATGGATAACCATGTGCGCAGCGTATTAGTTAAACCAATTCCCCGTGGATGAAAATTTGCTAGCTTGGGATCGCCGATATAACATTCCCCGGCTTCACGATGAGAGGGATCAATGTCACCATCCATCAGGCGTAAGTCTGCCCACGTGCGATAGAGATTAAAGGCCCGATCACTTAATCCAACAGCTTGCAGACGCTTAAACTCATTATGGCACCAATCAGTGATGCGATGATTTCTAGCTACCTGGGCCTGACGATAACGCTTAATAAAATCATCTGAATAAGGAGGCCCATTAACGGGATCATACATATTCAATTCTGAGTCAATACTCAAAGGGTCTGTTTCATCTATTACCGAAGGATCAAACCAGGCCGTTAGCACTTCAGGGCGCCCTAAATGGGCGCATAAAGAAATGTATTGGTCCGCCGCAATCAGGTCATACAGCCCCTCGGGTAAACCCAACCCGGGAGTGGGAGTCATAGTGACTCCTGCTGCTTGAGACTGATAGGCTGCCATTAGCGAGCCACCGCCAGAGTTACCTACTATAATGACTCGCTCAACGCCCGCTTCTTCTTTAAGCCATTTAACGCCTGCACCGATATCTATTAGCGCATGCTCAAGTAAAAAAAAAGCCTCATTGCCTCTAAAACGAGTATTCCATCCCAGAAAACCATAACCTCGTTGCGCCATATATTCAGCAAGATAATGTTCACTAAAGTCTACGTTGTAGTGAGCAGCAATTAACGCAGTCTTGGGCGTTTCATTTGTGGGTGAGTAATAAAGCCCCTGACAGGGGAGAAATCCAGCACCATTGCGCGCGCTCGTAGCAGAAGCTACTGAAACAAACTTGCGTTGCCAAGCCTTCATTAATACTCCGATTGAATAATGCAATTACTCTATTTAATTTCAAATAAATCTAAACTTCATTATCGATTCTTTAAAAGGTTCTACTGATTCATTATTGTGAATGAACGCTATTGCGATTTACTTATTTGGGGTTTATCCATATCGGTGAGGACCACCCACGTTCTTGAATGGTGGCTGGGATATCTTCGCGTGGAGATATGCCTGCGCGGACAGCATCCCAGGTTGACCAACGGCAGGTCGGATTTTCAATTGCGCGAACATAATAGAATGCGTGCTGAGTGGAGTCATATTCAGGATCCTCCCAGTTAGTTTTTAGTTCTGCTGCTCCCACTCCGCTCGAGACACTACAATCAGTCAAGTCAACGTTTGCTCCATTACCGGGACAGCGATGGGTCAACGAATCTACTTCTAGACCATCAGCGCAAGCGACATCGTAAACCCTCTCATGAGCCTCGCCCGCATCTACCCATCCTTTAACAATTTGCAAGCGCTGCAGTGGCGCACTGTTCGGGTCTTTAGCTGCCCAAGCAATAAAAGTGAAAGGTTGTGTATCTTCAGCAATAAGATTGCCCCCCATAGGGACACCGTTTCTATAGGACTTTGCAATCACTTCGTCGTCATCGACTAAAGGCAAATCATAGCCGGCGAAAAACCGGACTTTCAAGCGAGGTCCAGATGTCCCAAATGTCTCTTTTCGACGCATAGCATCATAAATTGATTCACGAGTATTTTCCTCGGCCCAAACTCCAGCTAACCCGGCTGCCCCAAATCGCGCATAACGATCGAAGTAAACGTTACTATTGTTTTCTGTGGAGTTAAGTGGCAAGGAACCTCGCTTTTGACCATCACTGTCCAATAGACCAGACACGCCATAGAAATCATCTTCATCACCAACAGCCGTCGCATTGTGGTTATCACTAGAACCGATTACGCCAAACTTAAATGGATTAAAGCCTTTCTCCGCCTCTAGCGTAATGCCATCAAGGAGAGCTTTCCGGACATAACTACCTTCAGCTTTAATAGGGATATTTCCTCCTATTTTAAATGGAAGAATTTCAAATCCAGCAAGTTCATCATTTGGCGACAAAACCGGATTTGTTTCCGAGGTCCCTTTCACCTGCGTGATTTCGACCAAGGGCTCATTGCGTAACCGTTGGCTTGCATAAGCGGAATCTAAAGGCCTTCCAGCATAATCAGTAAGAGCAAACATAAGACCGTCGGAGACGTTTGAATTATGAGGAATTGCTAAGCTTTCGATGCCATTCGCTCTATTGGAATCCATCCATGACCATAGGTCCTGTGGATCGTCAGAGTCAATTCGCGAGAACGGGAATTCCGGAGCGACTCCATCTCGAAAAATAACATTCCGATGAAGGACCTCTTCCTCCGGTCCTGTGCCAGTGTACTCGTATGCAATGAACGCTGTGAATCTGCCCGGGTCATTGTGGCGATTAGCGCTATCAACAATATCATCCCAAGCATTTTTGACTACCGTGTTATCCATAATTTCACTACCATTGCCCGCACTGGCAAATTCAGCGAACCTCCGAAAAACAGACCGCCGAAAATTTACATCTTCTCCAAGGTTATCTAACCCCTCTGCAACTGGGTGTTGGCTAAGGACAGAATCACCCGATGCCATCTCCCTAATTATCCCCAAATAATACGCATGATCACTAACTGCGTAAAAATCCATAGGAAAATCTAATTGCATATCAAAGCCAGCGGGATGGCGAACAGAACCGCCCTTTGCAAATTCATAAGCCTCATCCGGCGAGGCAATACCTCCAAAAATAAACGCATCATATGAATACATAGAATGCACATGCACATCGCCGAAATAAGCGCTACGCTGCAGATTGTATTCAGCATCGCTGATTTTTCTATCTGCAATGGGGTCGGAAGTCTCCATCCCTTCCTGCATCTGGCTATCCACGTCACTGCACGATTCGAAAATAACTAGAATAATAATACTTAGTAATATTTTACTCATAATATGACCTGATGCTCTTTGGTTTATATTCTTGAACTAAACAAAGGGGAAATAATTAGCCAGCTACGATCGATAAACTAGAAGCTAGCTATAGCTCCTGTTTGAGTCTCTCGCAATCTTCCAATCGCTGTTGCTGCGCGGTTGTCACAAGTACCTGTTCGCGATCAGTTACAATTAGAGAGTTGATTACAAATAATAAAAGGCCGAATATCGTAAGCAATACTAAAGGCTGTCGATTTGAGGCTACTCATATGCAGTAATCTGTCTCAAAGGAGGATATTTCTCTTCGCAAGATTTTTACTCCGTTTCTTCCGGTATCTTTACAATGCTGACGACCTGATAGGCGGTATGTGTAATAACTCAGGGAGTCCTTCTACAGAAGGTGCCTTGTTGTAATGAAAAACGAACCACTCGTGTGTGCCACTGCTGCTCAATTATTTGTAAATCTGTTATTTTACTGAGCTGTTTACGTGCCCAAAAGCCTACTTGCTAGATTGCGGAAGCTGGCTCATGACTAACATCACTAGCATTAAACTCTCTGGTCCATGATGCGAATTCCAACATAATGCCATCGGGATCTTGAAAATAGACGGAGCGAACAAATGTTGATTCGGTGATTGTAGCGCTAGCCCCTCTTTCCGAATCATCGTGATTCACAATCTGGGTTACTTCAACACCTGCTGCTGCTAATTTTTTCTGATATTCCTCAATTTTCTCTTCCGGCACATCGAATGCTATGTGATTCATAGAGGCGTGCGCGGAGGCTATTGAGCCCTTACCGACTATTGCTGCTGGGTGACTAACACCGGGCTGCGCATCTGGAGCATCGGGAAACCAAAAAAAAGCGAGGGAGTCTCCTTTGCCAATATCGAAGAAGAAATGCTGCCCCATTCCATTGGGCAGTTCAATGGTCTTGGTCAGTGGCATGCCGAGAATTCCTGAATAAAATTCCACGGTCTTTCTCATATCTTTACAGACTAAAGCCAAATGGTTGACGCCGCGTATTTCAAATTGATCATTTACTGGCATATTATGTCCCTTACTATTCCGTTCTTCGTTTCTTAAGTTCTAATCCTACTACCATTAACTAACTGGTTAAATAAAGTCAATAGCTTTCATTTCTGGTATTGTCATCGGCAGGTTTAATCAATCGATAAAAGCACTTTAATAATGTAACTAAGGAGAATCCATGCCGCGGCTCAGAGGTGTTTCAAAAAAAGAGGCAAATAAAGTTGTAGGGAAATTTTATCAAGCGCTGTTTAGTGATCGCGACCCAGTAGAAGAGCCGGGCACAGCGACAGGTACGCCAGGTAACTGGTGGACCGTATTTGCATTGGTTCCGTATATTTTCGAACATGCTACAAATCACTTTGGCATGTTTGGCATGTTCGCCGAAAAAAGCGTCAGTCAATTGGACCCCATTACGAGAGAGCTCGGCATTATTCGGGCTGGATATACACAGGGAAGTCAATTTGTGTTTTCTCAACACTGCAAGGTAGCGCGACGCTTTGGCCTAAGTGACGAAAAAATTTCTGCCATCCCTCATTGGCAAGTTTCCTCACTGTTCGATGAAAAAGAGCGCGCCATTCTCGCCTGGTCAGACGCTTTGATTTTGCAAGGCGGTCGCTCTTCAGATGAGTTGTTCGAGGCACTGCACTCACATTTGTCCGACGAGGATATTTTAGAGCTCACTTACCATGTAATGGGATACAACTTACATGCTGTTTGCTGTAAAGCGCTGCGACTGGAATACGACGATGTTCCCGAACGAATTTGCGAAGTGCCAATCCCTTCAGATGGGGAGGTCACAGATTGGGCTGGAGCTGCTTGGAAGAAGTAATAGCTTTTAATTCAGGCACCCGTGTTCGATGTTTTTGGAAAATCCGAATAGAAGGTACGTATTATGTATAGTCTGAAAGCCCAATTAAATCATTGTACTCATCAAAAGTTAGAAGCTCACTAGTTTGCTGAGCTTTACCAGTTCCCGCTAATGCGGAATAACACTGTTGTAAGGCTCTGGAAACTGATAGTAAAGCAGTGACCGGTCGTAATACTATTTGAAAACCAAGGTCAGCTAGGTCATTCACTCCAAGCATTGGGGTTTTCCCTCCTTCGACCATATTGGCAACCAACACAACGTCGGGGAATTCATTCTTGATAATCGTCATTTCTTCAATCGATTGAGGTGCTTCAATAAACAGGATATCAGCACCAGCGGTTAAAAAGGCCTCACCGCGTCGAAGGGCTTCTTTCAAATCGTGAGTGGCCCGACTATCTGTCCGGGCAACTACGAGGAACTGGTCTGAAGTTCTTGTTTTAATTGCCATTGAAATTTTAGCAACCGCTTCGCCTAATTCCACTACTTGTTTGTTTTCCATATGACCACAACGCTTAGGGCTAACTTGATCTTCAAGTTGTATAGCCTGAACGCCAGCTTGTTCATAAGCAGAAACCAAGCGTGCAACATTGTGCTCACCACCATAGCCATTGTCGCCATCCGCAATCACTGCCGTATCACCTACTGAAGATACAATCTGTCCAGCTCTTTCGATCATTTCAGATGCGGTGACAAGGCCTATATCTGGCTTGGCTAACAAAGATCCAGCAACGCCGAACCCGGACATATACAGCGCATTGAATCCTACTTGTTTTGCTATTAACGCAGACAAAGCATCGTATACACCTGGTATTAGAATAGTTTCCTTTGTCTTGAGGAGGTCTTTGAGCATCTTACTTCCTAGTAGTTGTTGTTAGATATAGTCACATCAGTCTCTTTCTTTGGTTATTTTCCAGAGTGGTGCCCGGGGCCGGACTCGAACCGGCACGAGGTTTCCCTCGAGGGATTTTAAGTCCCTTGCGTCTACCAATTTCGCCACCCGGGCATTCGTGAGTGGATGGTCTTACTAGGGCTAAACATAGTCGTATGAATAATGGAGGCTGGAGTCGGAATCGAACCGGCGTTAACGGAGTTGCAGTCCGCTGCATGACCACTCTGCCATCCAGCCTTAATTCATTTCATGCTTTTCAAAAGCCCGCGCACTATACCAAAACTCGCAGCTTTGAGCATGGTTTGAGTGTCAAAAACCTTAAAAAAAATAGTCTTCCCTGTTGTGGCGAACCTAAGCGTCGGAATAGCTGAGTATTGAGCTAGGCTCAATTCTTCGCCTATTATTCATCTCATGTCTTGCTAATGACCACGCTTCAAACCAAAACCCGAGGCTTAGCCATGGGTTGGCTATAAAAGCACCCCAAAAGTTTCGATAGCCGAATTCATAAAATTCGGCGCTTCGAAGAACAGTAATAAACTGTATGAAAAAGGACTCATATATCTATGATATTTAAAGAGTTATCTGCTATTTTCTAGTAGGTAAAGGTGGCCAAAAATTGGGGCAGAAAAATAGATTCGAACTCGCTATTGCCGCTACTTTAGTCCTTTTTATGTTTTTAAGATACTTTTCAAGCTCTTGATTTAACTAGTTTTTGTTAGCAAAGAGATCATTAAGAATCATGCAGGCACCCGATGAAAAGCGGGCGGACTGCAGGATAAGGGGTTCTATCTATTATCTAGATAGCAACCCCCTACCCTGTAAACCTTCCGTTAGTCTTCCGCCATAAGCAGCAGCTATTAACGGCATGCTAAATTGAGCTGCGTTTAGCATAAATTGAGGGTTGCGCACTGTCTTAAGCCTGCGCTCTCCCGCGAATATAGCTTTGACATGATTTTAAGCGAACTAAAAATCTAAAATTGCGAAATATCTACATAAAATACACCGAGGATGGTCGTAATATTGCTATTGCTAGTAGTTTTAATTGAGTTATTTAAACAAAAATTGAGAAATTTTTGATACATTGGAAGTCTAAATCATGCAGTAAAGAGTCGTGCACATGAGTAGTAAGGGGATTAATCTAGCACTGTAAAATTTTTACTTTAAGCCGGAATTACTAAACTGGGGGCCATAAAAATCACTTTAATTGGAGCAGAGTCTATATGTCAGGATTAGAAAGAACTCTAACAGTATGGTCAATGGCAAATATTACCAGTCTCCTGGGAACGCTCGGGATAGTGGGATCTCTCATATTTGTTGGATTCGAAATACAGCAAAATCAAAATATAGCAATGGCAAGCCAACTTCAGGCAAGAAATGCCGCTCTAATGGCTTTTTATTCGGCACCGCTTGAGGGTAGCTCGATTGCTTTAAGACTAATGGAGGGCGGAATCGAACCCGATATAGATTGGTCCAACGATGAAGAACGAGCCACTCTAATTGCTATAGTAAGGGTGAGGATAATCAGTCTTCTAAATTCTTTTAATCAGTACAACGCAGGGTTAATAGATGAAAGTACTTACACCTATACAATGAATAGGGCATTACAGATATACGAGAATTGTAAACTCCGACCGACAGTGGTTCAAAGAGTCCCTGAGAGATTTCTCGACTATTTAGAAATCAACTCGACTGTGAATTGTTGATAAATAATAGCCGAAAATGCGCTTGATCGCATAACTTAAAAACCTCTCAACATAGAAAGGTCATCAGAATTTTTACAGCAGGGAGTTAGCCCAGCAAAAGCCGCAAAGCAATTGATTACATTGAATAAAATTGGAGCGGGAAACGAGATTCGAACTCGCGACCCCGACCTTGGCAAGGTCGTGCTCTACCAGCTGAGCTATTCCCGCGTTTTGAGGTGTTAATCACTCCTGAGTATGGCCTGCAAAGCTAGGAAGTACGCTTGCTGGGACCCGCTACCCGAAAGAGGCGCTTATTCTAATGCCTAAGTGCTCCAAGTCAAGCTGAACTCGAGGCTTTCTAGCAATTCTTATGACTTTGACTGCAGTTCTCTCCAGCCTGCTCGAAAATACTGCATTCCTGAGCTGATACTTAGCAGCGCAGCTAGATAGATTAGTCCGTAGCCCAACATCAGCACCCATTCCGGCAGACTTGGATTAGCCAGCAAGAGAGTACTGATGGCCAGCATCTGTACCGTTGTCTTGAGCTTGCCCGAGAATTTAACCGCCACCTTGTCTCTTAGCCCTTTCGCCGCCATCCATTCACGTAGCGCAGATACCAGTATCTCGCGGGCGATGATGAGGCTTGCAGCGAATAGCAGTGCCGGATAGATCGAGACCAGCATGACTAGTATGATCGCGACGAGTAGCTTGTCCGCAACAGGATCCAGAAAGGCACCAAATTCAGAGGCCTGATTGAGCTTACGCGCAAGAAAGCCGTCCAGCCAATCGGTCAGGCTCGCGATCGAGAACAGGATAGCCGCTAGTAAGTG
>CALSUH010000021.1 GCA_943789485.1 uncultured Pseudomonadales bacterium | reverse complement strand
TCCGATTACCGGGCTGAATGAAAAAAGTTACATCGACAGTTTCGTCTTCCTCGTTGACTTCGGGCACACCCGTAGCTTCAGCAAAGGCATAGCCTAAGTTGCCGAGAAACTGCACCATAATCTCCTCAGTTCCAGTAACCAATCCCTGCGAATAGATCTGTCCAGGGCGCACAAATACCGCCGCCCTCAAAAGAGCCTCAGCATCGACTAAGTCGCCGGCGAGATCAACCTCATTAATAGTGTACAGATCACCCTCGCTCAGATTAATGGTGATGTAGACTTCTTTGCGATCAGGTGTGATAGAGATAGGAGTGGAGTCAATATTGAATTCCACGAAGCCGTTGTCGAGATAGAAGGATTCTAGACGTTCTAAATCGCCGGAAAACTGTTCACGCGAATAGCGATCTTTGCGGCTTAGTAACATGAACCAAGGCTTCGTGCCTAGCTCGAACAAACCGAGCAGGTCTTCCTCGGTGAAGGCTTGATTACCCACTATATTGATGTGACGTATGCGTGATTCTTCACCCTCGTTGATGTTCAGGCTTATAGCTACCCGATTCCGAGGCAGTTCTTCTACCTCGATATCCACTGCTGCGCCGTAGCGGCCACGCGACGAGTACACGTCCTGTATACCTTGGCGAATCACTTCCAGCGCTGCGCGCGTGAAAATTTGGCCCTCGGCAATGTCTGCCGTCGCCATGTTCTCGATAATATCTTCAGTCTCTAGAACGCTATTACCTTCGATGGTAATCTCGGCAACGGAGGGTCTCTCCAAAACTGTGATAATCAGCACATTGCCTTCGCGCGCCACTTCAATCTCGTCGAAATATTCAGACTGCGAAAGCTCTCGAATGATTTGCGCAGAAATGCCAGGGGTAACTTCATCACCTATACCTACGGGTAATAGGTTGTAGATTATTCCAGGCGAAATACGTTGATAGCCATCGACAATAATGTCGGCTATTACAAATTCTTGGGCGTTGAGGGTCTTTGAAATTCCAAAAGCCACCAACAAACAAAAAAGTAGTTTTTTCATTTGCGTTGCATTCTCATCGTATTTTGTTACTTGGCGGCGAGTTATTTATTTTATTTTACAACAGTCGGTTAACGTCGTTGTAAATTGCTAAAACCATGATTCCCGAAATCAACAACAATCCCAGCTGTAACCCAAAGGCTTGTATTCTCTCCGGTACCGGTCTTCTGATGACAGCTTCGATCGCGTAGTACAACAGATGCCCACCATCAAGAACTGGTATCGGCAGCAAGTTAAGCACGCCTAACGAGATACTCAGGAGAGCCAGAAACCCTAGATAGACATCGAGACCGTACGTTACTGTCTCTCCAGCCACCTGGGCAATAGTTATTGGCCCATTTATATTCTTCGACGAGATCAACCCGACGACCATCTTTCTCACAGAATCTAATACGAAGAGCGATTTTTCCCATGTCTCGATCACTGCGGGCTGAATCGCCGACAGCACATTGTAATTTACCTGCCGCTGCATCTCCGGGGGCAATAGTTCTGCCAACGTTGTTTCCTGCACATAGGCACCAATACTGCCAATTACAGTGCCATCATCAAGTGTCGCTGTTTGCGGCGTCATCAACAAAACAGAATTGATTCCACCACGTTGGACCACGACATTAAGTGTGAGTTCCGGGCTCGCCCGGATAACCTCTACCCAATGTGTCCAACCGCGTATTGATCTGCCATCCACAGAAATGATTTCGTCACCGATGCGCAGGCCAGCTGCCTCTGCAGCACCGCCAGGGATGATGCCAGCTATATCAGCTGGGATTTCGAATTGAATAATACCGAGGTTGCCAACTGGATTAGGCGCTGTCTCCGCTCCCATCCAGGCATTTATTGGAACTTGTAACGTCCTCGTTCGGCTTGAATCCGCAGGGTCCACTGTTAAAGATATTTCACCGGTTTCACCTAGTCGACCCAGCAACTGCAAGGTGACCTGCTGCCAGGTGATGGTCTCTTCGCCATCAACGGCAAGAATTTCATCACCAGCTCTGAGTCCCGCTGTCTCGGCAAGTGAGTCTTCTATTACGTTGTTCACTACCGGCGCAATGCCGGAAACTCCATAGGATATGTTTATCAGCCAGAATACAAATATCGCCAACAGGAAATTTGCGACTGGCCCTGCTGCTACGATCGCCATCCTCTGCCACAGTGGTTTGCAGGCAAATGAGTACTGCTGCTGGCTCTCGCTCAAGCCGCTTGTATCGACAACAGTGGAGTCTTCCTGGCCCAGCATTTTGACGTAGCCGCCCAGCGGAATGGGTGCGATAACATACTCTACACCATCCTTACCAATCCATGTTTTGACCGCCTTTCCAAAGCCGATGGAAAACTTAAGTACTTTGACTCCGCAGCGCCTGGCAACCCAGAAATGACCAAACTCGTGGATCGTCACCAATATACCAAGGGTAACCAGCAGGGCAATAACGCTTATTAAAAATTCAAGTATCATAAATATTCGTCGCAGCGCTAAGTCTAGGCGCTAGCTCCACGACAGAAATCCTTTAATATCAATTCTTTAGATAGTCTTCTAGCTTGTCGATCAAGATCTCGAATGATAGCGAGACTAGGCGCCGGTTCACAAGGTATTTGTGACCTAACTGACTCAATTATTAGGGGAATTTCCAAAAAACCGATCTCTCCTTCCAAAAATGCCTCTACCGCCACCTCGTTTGCTGCATTAAGGACCGTCGGTGCCGACCCACGCTCACCTGCAGCCTCGATACCAAGCCGCAGACAGGGGAACCTGGAAAGATCTGGCTTGGAGAATTGCAAGGGCTCCTCCACCGTCAGGTCAAGTGGTGCAACTCCTGATGAGACCCGCTTTGGCCAGGCTAATCCATAGGCAATAGGAACGCGCATATCGGGGTTGGCCATCTGCGCCAACACCGAACCGTCTTTATAATGAACCATAGAGTGCACAATGCTCTGCGGATGAATCAACACATCGACCTGAGACGGCTCTAAGTCGAAGAGATAACAGGCCTCAATAAACTCTAAGCCCTTGTTCATCATCGTCGCTGAGTCCACAGATATCTTTCTACCCATAGACCACTTCGGATGCAGGCAGGCTTGTTCGGGCGTGACAGATTGGAGTTGCTCAATCGGCGTATCCAGAAACGGGCCGCCGGATGCGGTCAAGACAACCTTCTCCACGCCCGCTCTAGTATCTGTGTGTACGCTGCTTTTCATTTGCGGCAGGCACTGAAAGATTGCATTGTGCTCGCTGTCAATCGGCAAAATTTCAGCGCCAGAGTCTCTCGCCACCTGCTTTAGTAAATCTCCAGTCATTACTAGAGATTCCTTGTTCGCTAGCAGCAAGCGCTTCCCATTAGAAGCTGCAGCAAGCGTCGATTCCAGGCCAGCTGCGCCGACTATTGCAGCCATCACAATATCGACATTCGGGTTACTCGCCACCTCGATCAATCCAGACTCGCCAACCAACAGTTTTGTATTGAGATTGCTGTTAACTAACAGCGTAGTAAATTCGGGGCCGGCAGCTTCGCTCAACACGGCAAATTCTGGCTTGTATTTCTCGCACTGTTCGAACAGCAGTTTTGCGTTTCGGTGAGCGGTGAGTGCAAAAACTTTGTAGGCAGGATTCTCATCGATAACGGCCAGTGTACTTGCACCAACTGAGCCGGTAGAACCGAGGATGCTAATTTGAAGATTGCTACGCGCCACGTTAGAGGCTCACCTGAAATTCGCTATCAAGAACTAACATCACGGTAAGTACAAACAGAGGCGTTGCTGCTACTAGCCCATCCACTCTGTCCAGCACGCCGCCATGTCCAGGCAGCATCGTGCCGCTGTCCTTAACGCCGCAATTGCGCTTGAGCATGCTCTCTATGAGGTCACCTACTACGCTAAAGAATGTGATACCTACCGACAAAGCCAGCAAGGCAGTAATCTGTATGAAAGATAGTGGCTGGAGATTGTGATGCAGTATCCAGACAAATAAAGCCGCCACCAGCAAGCAGACAAAAGCTCCGCCCCAAACACCTTCCCAAGATTTCTTCGGGCTCAGGTTTGCAGCCAACTTTCTTGTTCCAAAGTTCACTCCGACGAAATAGGCGCCGACATCGACAGCGGCAACTAAAATCACTAGCGCTAAAACCAAATACCCCGAAGGCAGAAGATACTTCAAGACTACGACGCCAGCGAAAGTGGGCATCAAAACCAGCACACCCATCAGCGCAATTTTCGACTCATCGTTCCATAGACTGCTATTCTCGGGATATCCCGCAAGAAAAAACAGCGATAACAGCCAAAAAAGTAGCCCCAGAAACAATATGAAGCTCGCCCGAAAGCCGTCGATATTTTGCGCGTCAGGAGAGATCCCCAAAAGAAAGAAACAGCCCACCAACATAGCAGCAATACTAGCGAGGTAGGGAAATTTCGCTATATTTTTATCCGAGCTGATAAGCCCAGCCCACTCCCACGCGGCAACTAAAACTACACCGGCAATGAAGAGCGAAAAATAAAACGAAGTTAATTGAGTAGTAGCGGCAATCAATGCCACCAGAAGTATTACAGCGGTAATGACTCGTTGCTTTAGCACCTTAGTCATCCGTAGTTTGCTGATCATCATGACTGCCATAGCGACGTTGACGCTTCGCGAAATCATCAAGCGCTATCTGAAACTGTGCATCGTCGAAGTCGGGCCAGTAACAGTCTGAAAAATACAGTTCAGTATAGGCGAAGTGCCAGAGCAGGAAATTACTAATGCGACGCTCTCCACCGGTTCGGATGCAAAGATCAGGATCCGGATAGCTGCTGCTACTCATGTGCTGATGCAGCAGATCCACATCAATCGCATCCGCTGACAACTCCCCAGAACTCACCTTGCCGATTATGCTTGTAAAGGCGTTCGCGATATCCCAGCGTCCACCGTAGTCTGCCGCGACAATCACAGTCATACCTGTGTTGTTACGCGTCAACTCTTCGACCTCGTGCATATTATTCTGCAATTTCTGCGGGAAGCTGCTGCGATTCCCGATAAACTCCAGACGCACGTTTTTCCTGTGTAGCTGTCTGATTTCTTTCCGTTTTAGGACGGTAAGAAAGAGTGCCATCAGGCCCTGTACTTCGCGTTTTGGACGCAGCCAGTTCTCACTGCTGAAGGCAAAAAGGGTGAGGTATTTGATATTTCGGGCGAGACAGGAATTAACGACCTCTAGCGCCGCCTCGGCACCAAAGCGGTGACCAGATTTCACAGGAAGATCACGTGATTTGGCCCAGCGATTATTGCCATCCATAACGATGGCAATATGCTGAGGCCATTCCGATTTCCAAGAAGACGTCATTTACAGTTATCTCATCCTTGACGATATAGAGTCCATTTTAAGCAAGCTAACTGAAGCGGTCTAAGTCTCAGAAGGACAGTAGATCTGCTTCTTTAGCTTGGAATGAAGACTCAATAGTCGCAATATGCTTGTCTGTGATTTTCTGCACCTGATCTTCCGCTCTGCGCTGCTCATCTTCACTAATTTCCTTTTCTTTTTCAAGCTCCTTAAAATTTGAGTTCGCATCTCGCCGAATATTTCGAATCGCGATTCGCGCATTCTCTGCCTCGGCCTTGGCTTGCTTAGTATATTCTTTACGCGTCTCTTCAGTTAGGGGCGGCATTGGCACACGGATAGTATCGCCATTATTAGAGGGGTTCAGTCCTAAATTCGATTTCATGATGGCTTTCTCTATCTCACTGATCATTGGCTTTTCCCAGGGGGAAATAATCAGAGATCGACCCTCCTCTACCGTAACATTAGCCAGTTGGCTCAGAGGAGTATCTGAACCATAGTAGGAAACTTGCACGCTATCCAAAATAGCAGGATGTGCCCTTCCCGTTCGAATTTTTTTAAAGGCGTCATCCAACGAGGAGATGCTCTTCAGCATCCTTTCATCTGCGTCGGCTATAGTTTCATCGATCATTGTTGGCTCCTCGCTCCTAAAACCTAGCTCGACGCCCCAGGCGCCGAATATTCATCAATCTAACCCTAACAACTACTCAATGTGAGTACCGTCAGGCTTACCCATGACGTTGTTCAACAAAGCACCGGGGGTATTCATATTAAAAACTTTTATTGGCACTTGATGATCACGTCCTAAACACAGAGCCGTCAAGTCCATAACACCGAGTTGCTTTGCGATGACTTCATCGTAGCTAAGAGTATCGTACTTAACCGCACTCGAATCTAATTCTGGATCAGAGGAATACACGCCGTCAACCTTAGTGGCTTTCAGGATTAGGTCGGCATCGATCTCAATTCCACGGAGGCATGCAGCAGTATCCGTAGTGAAGAATGGGTTCCCGGTTCCTGCTGAGAATAAAACGACATCGCCCGCGTTTAGGTGTCGAATAGCCGTGCGCCGGTCGTAGTGCTCAACGACACCGCTCATGGGAATGGCCGACATAACACGCGTGGGAATGCTCGCTCGCTCAAGAGCGTCGCGCATCGCCAAAGCATTCATTACCGTAGCTAGCATGCCCATGTGGTCGCCAGTTACCCGCTCCATCCCTGCGGCGTGCAGAGCCGCACCGCGAAATAGATTACCACCACCAATGACCAGTCCTATCTCCACTCCCAGACCCACCAACTGACCTATTTCAACAGCCATTCGATCGAGTACTTTTGGGTCTATACCAAAATCGCCATCACCGGTGAGTGCCTCACCGCTTAGCTTTAACAAAATACGGTTGTACTTGCGTTCCTTATTTGGCATTTTTAGTGGTACCTCTGCTAACCCGCTCCTAAGAGCCTTTAACTTGAGCCGCTACTTCATCGGCAAAATCTATCTCTTCTTTTTCGATACCCTCGCCCACTTCGAAACGAACAAACTGAACTACGCTTGCATCGGCATCGGAAAGTAATTTACCCACTGTAACATCCGGGTCTTTAACAAAAGGCTGTTCCAGCAAACTTACTTCGGCGACAAATTTACGCAACCTGCCAGTGATCATTTTCTCGATGATTTCTTCCGGCTTTCCGCTCTCCCGTGCCTGCGCAGAATAAATCTCCGTCTCTTTCGCTATATCTTCCTCAGGCACATCTTCTGGCCTGACTACCAATGGATTTATGGCCGCTATATGCATGGCCACATCACGCGCCAGCGCTTCGTCACCACCGGTGACCGAGATTAAAACCGCGATTCTATTATTGCTATGCACGTAACTCTCAACGATGCCCGCGTTCTCATCAGTGAATTGCAAACGTTCCACACGGCGCACATTACAATTTTCACCTATTTTCTGAACTAAGGCAGAGCGCACGTCTTCCAAACCTGCGCCAAGCAGTCCAGCAACATCGGCCTTGCTATTCGAGTAAGCAAGTTCCAACGCCTGCTGAGCAAAATCGAGGAAGTTCTCGTCTCTAGCGGCGAAGTCAGTTTCTGAGTTGATCTCGATAACGACACCGTAGTTGCCATCCTCTGCAATTTTAGTCAACACGACTCCTTCGGCAGCAACACGGCTCGCCTTCTTAGCTGCCTTAATACCGCTCGCCTTGCGCAAATCATCGATGGCCCTTTCCATGTCGCCATCCGCTTCGGTCAATGCCTTCTTGCAATCCATCATGCCCAAGCCGGTTCTTTCGCGTAACTCTTTAACCATGCCCGCTGTAATATTTGCCATCTCTTAATGCCTCTAGTCTGATCATCTTGAAGAGCACTCTCTTCTATTAAATCGCCTGTAAAAAGGGGGCTATCCGCCCCCTTTATTTAACTCTATCCACACTACTAAGCAGGGAATTCTGTTAGCAGCAAAACCCTCTATTAAGAATCTTCCTCTTCAGCCTTTTTCTTGGCAGGCGCTTTCTTCTTAACAGCGGCCTTTTTAGCAGGTGCTTTTTTCTTAACAGCGGCCTTCTTAGCAGGTGCTTCTTCCTTAACAGCGGCCTTCTTAGCCGGCTCTTCTGGAGTCTCTTCTACAGCAGGCGTAGCTTCAGCGGCCACTTCTTCTGCAGGAGCTTCTTCTGCAGGAGCTTCTTCTGCTTTCTCCGGCTCAGCAACAGCCTTTTCTGCAACTGGCTGCTCAACAGGCTCAGCCGCTGGTGCTGCCTCCGTTTTTGCAGCAGTTTCTGATTCAGCAACAGGTGCATCATCTTCTATCTCGATGAATTCGCTATTTCCGCCGGCTGGGCCATTTTTCTCGCGCCCTTCAACACAGGCATCAGCGATCGCTTCTACATACAACTGAATGGCACGTATCGCATCATCGTTACCTGGAATTACCGTGGTAACCCCATCAGGGTTGCTATTGGTATCAACGATACCGATCACTGGGATCTTCAGGTTGTTCGCTTCTGTAACAGCGATTCGTTCGTGATCAACATCGACTACGAATATCGCGTCAGGAAGGCCACCCATATCCTTAATACCACCGATACTACGCTCAAGTTTTTCCTTGGCGCGGGTTCGCATCAGGGCTTCTTTTTTGCTCAAACGGCTCAGCGTGCCATCTGTCTCTTGCAGCTCAAGATCTTTGAGGCGCTTAATAGAGCCACGAATAGTCTTGTAGTTCGTCAACATACCACCGAGCCAGCGATGATTTACATACGGCATTCCTGCGCGTTCTGCTTCCTGCTTAATGATTTTACCAGCTGCTCGCTTCGTGCCGACGAAAAGAATTTTTCTTTTCTTTTCAGCAAGATAAGATACTTCTTCGAGCGCAGAGTTGAGCGCGGGAACGGTGTGTTCGAGGTTGATGATGTGAATTTTGTTTCTGGAACCAAATATGTATTGGTCCATTTTTGGGTTCCAATAGCGACACTGGTGCCCGAAATGTACTCCTGCACGGAGCATGTCTTTCATACTTACAGTCATGTTGTTTCCTTCGGTTTGGGTTAGGCCTCCATACACCCCATGGCTCAACCAATCTGAAATACTGCTACAGAGAGGCACCCAGAACTCATGTGACGGTGTATGTGCGACGTTAGTTAATGTTAATTTAGCCTCCGAGACAGCTTATTTCCCTAGACTCAACTGAGATTTAGAGACAGCAACCACGAAAACGCGCCGCTTTATACCATAATAGCGCTGCCACTGAAAGAAAATATCACATTCACCCAAATGAGCATTTGCCCTCTATGGCCCATTCCAAGCCGGTTTCATCCACACCCGAAAGCCGAAATCCGCTGTTACAAAGGTGGCTCGTGCATTACAATGCTCAGCTTGTGCCGCTAGCGGTATTGTCATTAACATCTAGGTAAACAACTGGCACTTCGATGACGATTCATATTAAAACAGATGACGACATTGTAAAAATGCGGGTGGCCGGCAAACTGGCCTCCGAAGTCTTAGAAATGATTGGCCCGCACGTTCAGCCTGGAGTAAGCACTGGCGAGTTAGATCAGATCTGCCACAACTACATCGTCGATGTACAAAAGGCCATCCCTGCCCCGCTGAATTACAATGGCTTTCCTAAGTCCATCTGCACCTCGGTAAACCACGTTATTTGTCACGGCATTCCCAGCGATGGCAAGATCCTCAAGTCAGGTGACACCATTAATATCGATGTCACTGTAATAAAAGATGGCTTTCATGGCGACACCAGCAAGATGTTCTGTGTCGGCGAAGTACCTGAGCACGCGAAGCGCCTCATTAAGGTCACTCAAGAATGTCTGTATAAGGCAATCGGCATCGTCAAGCCTGGCGTTACCCTGGGCGATATCGGACATATTATCCAGCAGCACGGCGAGGCCCATAATTATTCTATCGTAAGGGAATACTGCGGCCATGGTATCGGGCGCATTTTTCACGAAGAGCCCCAGGTACTTCATTTCGGCAGGCCTAACAGCGGAACAACTCTGGTGGAAGGCATGACATTCACAATCGAGCCCATGCTGAATGCAGGTGCCCGCTTCACCAAGCTATCCAAAAAAGACGGTTGGACGGTAACTACTAAAGATCGAAGACTTTCGGCGCAATGGGAGCACACGATGGTAGTCAACAATGATGGCTGTGAGGTCTTTACTCGACGCTCCGACGAATCATTTTGAATCCCGAAGCCTTAGCTATCGATGACAAATACAGCGATGATGATTTTAAGCTAAGCGCTAAGCTGCTCGACATTAGCGCAGTGCAGGCACAACTCCTTAGCTCTAGCAATCAAATCCAGCCTCTTAAGCAGGCCATAGAGACCGCTAGCAATATCCTCGATGAACGCTACAAAGCAAACCTAAGTATCACCGAGATAGTATCCCGCCGCGCTTGGGTTGTAGATCAGATATTGATACTTGCGTGGCAGGCTCAGCCATGGCCGGACGAGGAAGGCATTTCACTAGTCGCCGTTGGTGGTTATGGGCGCGGTGAACTTCACCCCCATTCCGACATCGATTTATTAATTCTCACGCGCAAGGATAATGCCAGCCACTATAAGAGCTGCATTAGCTCGTTCTGTACCCTGCTGTGGGATATTGGTCTGGAGATTGGCCAGAGCGTTCGCTCCATCAAGCAATGCAAGAGCGAAGCTCTGAAAGACATAACTGTGGCCACAGCGCTGATGGAATCGCGCACGGTCACTGGCCCTGCAGAATTGCAGAGCGAGATGTACGCCCTGACTACCGGAAAACGTGTCTGGCCGATCAAAAAATTCCTGCGAGCCAAGTGGGACGAGCAGAACGCAAGGCATGAAAAATACCATGACATCGACTACGCACTTGAGCCTAATGTAAAGACCTCGCCCGGTGGCCTTCGAGACATTCAAACAATCGCATGGGTAGCGAAACGGCATTTTGGTGCCAGCTCGTTTCAGGATCTAGTCGAGGCCGGTTTCCTCAAAGAATCTGAAATGACAATGCTCAACAAAGGGCAACAGTTTCTTTGGAAACTCCGCTATGGCCTGCACTTTCTTGAGGGCCGGCGTGAAGATCGCTTATTGTTCGATAAGCAAAGAGAACTCGCAAAACTTTTCGGCTACCAAGATGATAAAAAGAGTCTCGGTGTCGAGAAGTTGATGAAGCAATATTACCGCGCGGTTGCGAATATGCGAGCACTCAACGATGTGCTTCTACAACACTTCGACGAGGCCATACTTCGCGAGGGTGAACGAATAAAAATTGAGAAGATAAACAGTCGCTTTCAGATTCGAAATGACTACATTGAGGTAATAAGCCCAGATGTCTTCAAGCGTTACCCGTCAGCGTTATTAGAAATTTTCGTATTGATGGCGCAAAACCCAAAAATTCAGTCAATTCGCGCGTCGACAGTTCGCCTGCTGCGCGACAATAGGCGTCTCATCGACGAAGAATACAGAAACGATATCCGCAATGTCACCCTGTTCATCGAACTGCTGCGTTCGCCGCACAAGATGACCCTGCAGATTCGCAGGATGGCTCGTTATGGCATTCTAGGTAGATACCTACCGGAATTTGAGCAGATAACGGGGCAGATGCAGCATGACCTATTTCATATCTACACCGTCGATGCCCACACACTGCAAGTAGTCGAGAACATGCGTCTGTTCAGGCTAGCCGATGCCGCTGAAAAATACCCAGTGGCAGCGCATATACACAAGAATCTACCGAAAGTGGAACTGTTGTATATCGCAGGCCTCTATCACGACATCGCTAAGGGCCGTGGCGGTGATCACTCTGCCCTCGGCATGAAAGATGCGGAAGATTTCTGCGTTCGACATAGACTCAGCAGCTGGGACACAAAACTAGTTGTCTGGCTTGTCAGCAAACACTTGTTCATGTCGATGACAGCTCAGCGTAGAGACATCAACGACCCTGAAGTGATTCATGAATTCGCCACATTAATGGGCGACAAGCTACATCTCGACTATCTGTATGCGATGACGGTGGCAGACATTCGTGCGACCAATCCCGAGTTATGGAATAGCTGGCGTGCGAGTTTGATGAAGCAGCTGTATTTGAATACCAAGCGCGCATTGCGACTCGGGCTCGAGAATCCGCGCAACAGAGAGGAGCGTATTAGTGACAAGAAGGAAACCGCCCTCACTAAGCTGGCAGAACACGGTATCGATGAGGAGCGCATTCAAAGAATTTGGGCGAATGCCAACGACGAATATTTCTTGCGCGAATCGACGGCAAATATTGTTTGGCATACGGAGGCCATCGCGTCGTTTCCCGGATCAGGCTCCCTAGTATCAACCGACTGCTTGATTCAAAACGCTCTCGAAGGCGCCACCCAGATATTTATCTACACGAAGAATAGTAACTACCTCTTCGCGAAAACTGCAGCCGCATTCGAAAAATTAAATCTAAACATTCAGGGAGCACGAATCTTTACCTCGGACAACGACTATTGCATGGATACCTATACGGTTCTCGAAGCCTCGGGCAAGCCGGTAGGAAACAAACCAAAGCGTCTCGCCGAAATCGAAAAAGTGACTACCGAATATATCAGCTCGGATATGACGACCATCGCTCCTTCACGCATCCGCCGCAGTCGTAAGGATAAATATTTTAGTCACACAATTGAAATCAACTGGCTCAATTCTCCGGACAGGAATTATTCGACTGTGGAGATTAACTGCCCAGACCAATCGGGAATTCTCGCCAGCATAGGCAAGGCCTTTGCGGAGCATCAAATAAATCTTCAAGATGCGCGCATCACCACACTTGGCGAGCGCGTAGAGGATTTGTTTTTCGTTACCGACCAATCCAATAAGCCTATCGATGATCAAAACCTGATAGATAAGATAAGTGCTGAATTAAAAATCGAACTCGAGCAACGACTCAACACATAAGCAATACTTCACCTTTTAAGCATCTTAACAACAAGCATTTAGCGAACCAATCATGACTACGCTCTACGGAATCAACAACTGCGACACCATCAAGAAGACACGCTCTTTGCTTTGGGAATTAGCAGTCGACTACGACTTTCATGACTACAAAAAGCTTGGCTGTGACGAGGCGCTGATTAAGAAGTTCCTTGAGCATTTCGGCTTCAAGTCCCTGGTTAACTCGCGGGGAACTACATGGCGAAAATTACCCGATGCTGTAAAACAAAACCTAAGCGAAGCATCGGCCATCACAATTATGAGCGAAAACAACTCGATTATTAAGCGACCGATTATCGAACACCAAGGCAAGTGGCTGCTCGGATTCGACAAAGAAGACATTCAACTTTTAGTGCAAAAATAAGCGCAACAGGAATCACTACAACATGAACGATATGACAATACAGAGCCTAGGCTTCGGTCTGGCAACTCGCAATGCGAAGAACGAGATCATCGAAGTCTACTATCCACAGCCACTGCTGAATCCAGATACAGCACTGAGCAGTTTGCTGTTGGCCAGCTGCGCAATACAAAGCGCCGAAAACTCGGTTACTCAGATCGATGGAAAATTAGCGTCCGCTCTTGCGTCAAAGCTGCTTGAAGCCAAATTTGCTAAACACGCTGAGCAAGTTCAGCAAATGAATGAGGGACAAGGCCAGCTTATCCTCTGTGTGCTGTTCACCGACAGTGCGCCTAAAAGTGTTGCAGAAGCTTATCTCAAGCTTCATCTGCTTTCCCATCGTCTCTGTAAGCCTCATTCACTCAATCTCGATGGTCTGTTTGCGGTATTGCATAATTTGGCCTGGACTAATGAAGGCGCAATTGACTTAGAAGAATTGCCCGCCCGTCAAATGGCCGCTAGGCTCGCCGGGGCAACCCTTGAAGTTGCCTCTGTAGACAAGTTTCCCAAGATGACCAGTTATGTCGTCCCAGCGGGCGTCCGTATCGCCCATACGGCCCGAGTTCGTCTTGGGGCCTATCTTGGAGCCGGCACGACGGTCATGCACGAAGGCTTCGTTAATTTCAATGCAGGCACCGAGGGACCCGCGATGGTAGAAGGACGTATTTCGGCGGGTGTTATGATAGGCGCAAATAGTGACCTTGGTGGGGGCTGCAGTACCATGGGTACGCTTTCCGGTGGCGGCACTGAAGTCATTTGGGTAGGTGAAAACTGCCTGATTGGCGCCAATGCGGGTATAGGCATTCCTCTAGCAAATGGCTGTACAGTCGAGGCTGGCTTATACCTTACAGCAGGTACTAAATTAAATGTGCTCGGGGCCGATGGCGCGTTACTGAAAACAGTAAAAGCGAAAGACCTGGTTGGTGTCGAAGACCTGCTTTTCAGGCGCAATTCACTTTCCGGTGGCGTGGAATGCGTCCCGCTAAAGTCATCTACCAGCCTTAACGATGAACTACACAGCAACAACTAACTTGTGCAGGTCAATTAGACAAATAACAACCTTTAGAAGATAAAGAAAATACCATGAGCGAAACTCTCGAACTCGCGCAACAGCTTATTCAGCGCCCCTCCGTAACACCATTGGATGAGGGTTGCCAGGAGCTGATCGCGAAGCGACTAACCGCCATCGGATTCAGTGTTGAGACACTTCAATTTGAGGACGTGACAAATTTATGGGCAACACTAGGCAGTAGCGGCCCCCTATTCGTTTTCGCGGGTCACACCGATGTCGTGCCGACTGGTCCGCAGACAAACTGGCAATATCCACCCTATAGCGCCACAGTTGCCGATGGTTTTTTGCATGGCCGAGGCGCCGCCGATATGAAGGGCAGCATCGCCGCGATGGTAACTGCAGTTGAACGCTTCCTGCCGACGGCGCAGCTCAATGCGCGTATTGGTTTTCTCATCACCAGCGATGAAGAAGGTAGTGCCATAAACGGCACGCAAAGAGTAATCAAAGAGCTCGGCATTCGAAATATCAAAATAGATTACTGCCTAGTTGGAGAGCCAAGCAGCAGCGAACGACTGGGTGATACCGTCAAGATCGGTCGGCGCGGTTCATTAGGCGCAACGCTTGTCGTCAATGGTATTCAGGGTCACGTCGCCTATCCACAACTTGCGGTCAATCCAATACATAAGGTTTTGCCAGTCTTAGCCCACCTAAGCGATATAACATGGGACGAAGGTAATGCCTCCTTTCCGGCAACCAGCTTTCAGATTTCGAATATTAATGCGGGCACTGGCGCGACCAACGTCATTCCGGGGCAAATAGAGGTCGTCTTTAACTTTCGCTTTTCTACAGAGCTGGATGCCGACACCATTAAATCGCGAGTAACGCAGCTACTCGACGAAGCTGAACTTAATTACCAGCTAGACTGGAAACTATGGGGAAATCCTTTTTTGACTGACGCGGGCAAGCTCGTCGAGGCCGTTTCCGAAAGTATTCAGCAACATTGCGGATACGACCCCGAGCGCTCAACCGCCGGGGGCACTTCCGATGGCCGTTTCATCGCACCCACTGGAGCTGAAGTCGTTGAACTGGGACCCTGCAATGCGACTATTCATCAGGTCGACGAAAAAATAACCGTCGCCGAGCTAGATAAGCTATCAGAAGTCTACCAGAGCGTACTACAGGCACTTGTAAGCTAACTTCTACACTTATGCCCTAAGCGATAGATAAACGTCGTAGCGGCTGCTGCTCCCCTTAAACTCTATGTCCGGCTTTCCTGGCCCAAGATGAGGCGAAAGCTTCGCTCGTTTAACAACTACTCGCTTCTTCGCGAGAAGCTTCGCGCAATCAAGCAACTCTGCTCCGTCTGTCTGGTGACCGAGCAGGTGCTGCAACGCAGCCATATCTTTTTTTACCTTCGCGCTCTTGCGCCTGACAGGGAACATAGGGTCGAGGTAGACAACATCAAACTGTTTTGAGTCCGTTTCGAATTCCAACAAGTCTCCAAAATGCAGCTTCATTCTCAACACAATAGCGGCAATTTCTTCCCCGTAGTATCCAGCTCTACTTAGACCATCTCTTAAGAGTGCGTGTACCAATGCTGAGCGCTCTAACAAAGAGACTTCGCACCCTAGGCTAGCCATAAGGAATGCGTCCTTACCTAAACCTGCTGTCGCATCCAGTACAGCGGGTCGCAGGCCACCTTTGAGCCCCAATGCCTTGGCGATATTCTGATTCCTGATCGAGCTATTCGCGCGGCGGTTCAATTTCGCGTCAGAAAAATCAACGCATAACTCACCAATCTCAGCATCGCCAGCACCCTGTAATAGTAGTCTTGAATCACGATAGACAAGCAGGTAGTCGAAGTCACTCACTTCTCTAGGCGAGTAAGAGGATGGCAATTCAATAGTGGGTAAATCAAGATCAGTAGACAGCTTGATTTCCCGCTCTGCCAAATCTGAACCGGCACTAGCAACCGCGATTCTCACAAGGCTAAGAGTATCAGCGCGATACCAAGGGAGACTCGGTATATAACAAAAGGCAGAAACCCGATTCTCTTAATTAGTTGCAGAAAGTAATGAATACAGAAGTACGCGACGACAGCCGAGATAAAGATGGCATATAGCAAGATAAGCCATTCAACTGACTCCGTGCCATCGTGTAATAATTCGATGCCCCTTAGCAGACCCGATGCTGCAATAATTGGAATCGCGAGCAAGAATGAGAAGCGTGCAGCAGCAGCTCGATCTAAATTACAGAAAAGTGCGGCTGTCATCGTTATGCCGGAGCGGGAAGTACCGGGGATCAATGCGAACACTTGAGAGACGGCGATCAGCAATGCTGTTTTCCAATTCATCTCTGCTAGCGAGCGTTGCTTGCTACCAAATCGATCCGATACGAACAGCAACAGTCCAAAACCAATAGATGTAACCCCTATAAGCACAAGCGAGCGACCGTACTGCTCTACTTGCGAGGCGAATAGCAAACCACCAAGGCCCGCGGGGATAGTAGCCGCAAGTAGCATCCATGCTAGTTTAGAGTCTGTACTGTGTTCTCTTTGAAATACACTCAATATCAAAGCAATGATGAGACGCTGTAGGTCGACTCTAAAGTAAAACAATACCGCGAATAGCGTTCCCACATGTACAGCGACATCGAAGGTGAGGCCCTGGTCGTTCCAAGCAAACAATAGCGAGGGCAAGATCAAATGCCCTGACGAAGAAATAGGTAGAAATTCCGTGGCACCTTGTAGCACGGCCAAAAATGTTACCTGAAAAAGATCTAGCTCTTGTAGTTCCAAAGTGGTTCCAATGTGGTTGCAATATACCCAGCATCAATTCTGCTTAGCAGGTTCACTGCTTTGCGCAAATCGGACTAAGTATAGTCTAAATGCTCTTTGACGTAGTTTGGTCGCAGCGCTGCAGCATCGACTGCTTCTCCACAGTTAAAACGCAGCAACGCCAGTTTGGCTATTAGTTGATTTCCTATCACGGGTATTTGCGGCTCGGCGGCAGCCGTACAACCGAGATGCTGCAAAATTTCCGACTGTCTTTGCCAACCATTGCCGGCGAGACACCAACTGGCATCCGCCGAATCCTCTGGCAACGCCCGCAGATTTTCAATCAAAGCAACCTGCTCCCTACCAACTAGCTCTACACCTTGCCGATCTGAAAATTGGTAAGCTGCGAAATAGAGCTCATCTTCTCTCGCCTCCTCGCTTACTAGCACTCTATCAAAAGAGTTCTCTGAAACTGTAGCTATTGCCAACAGGGCTAGCGACGAGAGCGGCACAACTGGGATCGCTGCGCTCAGACTTAACCCTTGAGCCACCGCCACGCCTATCCTGACACCAGTGAACGAACCAGGCCCCGCAACTACCGCGATTATGTCGATATCACGTAGCTGAATCTTCGCTTCGAGCAATAACTCGGAGATCATCGGAAGCACACGCTGAGCCGATTTTCGCTGGGCCTCACTCACACGCTCAAGCAGGACATCTCCGCGCTGCAGTGCAACAGCACAGTGGATGGACGACGTATCTATTATCAGTAGGGTGTTCATGTTCAGATTCAGTACCGTCAAAGCTCTTTGCGCTATCTTACGGCGCCACAATAGAAAAAATCCCTGCCGGCACTTACCAACAGAGATCTTTTGCAACATTTGAGTATCCACCCACCGGCTGCGAGCGGACGCGCAAGCGGCGGATGTACTGGCTAAAGTCACTCAATCCAGCTTAGGCCCTACTTCGTTTTTCGGGCTGCTTTCTTACGAGCTGGCGCTTTCTTTTTTACTGCTTTCTTCTTAGCTGGCGCTTTCTTCTTTACTGCTTTCTTCTTAGCTGGCGCTTTCTTCTTTACTGCTTTCTTCTTAGCTGGCGCCTTCTTCTTTACTGCTTTCTTCTTAGCTGGCGCCTTCTTCTTTACTGCTTTCTTCTTAGCTGGCGCCTTCTTCTTTACTGCTTTCTTCTTAGCTGGCGCCTTCTTCTTTACTGCTTTCTTCTTAGCTGGCGCCTTCTTCTTTACTGCTTTCTTCTTGGCTGGCGCCTTCTTCTTTACTGCTTTCTTCTTGGCTGGCGCCTTCTTCTTTACTGCTTTCTTCTTAGCTGGCGCTTTAAGCTTAGCTACTTTACGCTTCGTGGCCTTTTTAGCAGCCGATTTACGCTTTACAGCTTTCTTCTTAGCTACCTTCTTTTTAGCTACCTTCTTCTTAGCTACCTTCTTTTTAGCTACCTTCTTTTTAGCTACTTTCTTCTTAGCTACTTTCTTCTTAGCTACTTTCTTCTTAGCTACTTTCTTCTTAGCTACCTTCTTCTTAGCTACTTTCTTCTTCGCTACCTTCTTCTTCGCTACCTTCTTTTTAGCTACCTTCTTTTTAGCTACTTTCTTCTTCGCCACCTTCTTTTTAGCTACTTTCTTCTTCGCTACCTTCTTTTTAGCTACTTTCTTCTTCGCTACCTTCTTTTTAGCTACTTTCTTCTTCGCTACCTTCTTTTTAGCTACCTTCTTCTTGGCTGCCTTCTTTTTAGCAGCTGGCTTGAGCTTAGCAACTTTCTTAGGAGAGGCTTTCTTCGCTGCTGAACGACTCTTTACAGCTTTCTTCTTAGCTTTTTTCTTTACTGCCTTCTTCTTAGCGGCTTTCTTCTTAGCAGGCTTCTTCTTTCCAGCCTTGCGAGCTGCAGCTTTAGCTTTAGCGGCGGCCTTCTTCGCTGCAGCCTTTTCCTTCTTAGCTGCCTTTGTTGCTGCTTTTCTAGCGGCGGCAGCATCTTTACGCGCCTTCTTAGCGGCTACTTTCGCTTTAGCCTTTGCTTGCTTAGCTTTAAACTTATCGGTAAACGCCTTTACAGCCTTATTTAAATCTGATTCTTCTTTAGCTGCGGCTGCTGCCTTAGCAGCTACTGCCTTAGCGGCTGCCTCTGCGGCTCTAGCTCTAGCTTTGGCTATTCTGACCTTCGCGTTTGTAGCAGCTGCAGCTGCAGCTGCTTTCTTTACTGCGCCTTGAGCTGACTTAGCCGCTTTTTTACTTGCTGCGGTTTTTTCTTTTCCATCCGCCTTCTTCGCAGCGACAGCTTTCCTTCTTGCTGCTGTTACTTCCTTAGCTGCTGCTTTAGATGCTTTTTTCAGTTTCGCTACTGCGGCATTTGCTTTAGACAAAGCCGGGCTGCTAACTTTCTTAGCCACTGGTTTTCTCTTTTTAGCCTTAACTTTAGCCATACTCGTTTCTCTCCTAGGTTATGAATCGTGCCCGCTTAAGTTGAAGAATTGTAACCACTGCTCGCCGGCAACATATCACATAAATAATCTGGCTTACAGTAAACTCTCTACTGCAAAAAACTGTTACATAAAAATTTTAAACAGCCCATGCATAATACCCACGTTTACGTGGATTCAACCTCTGTTTCGCTAGCTGTAGTGAAAACTTTAAGAAAACATGATGCAAATTTGACCACTTTACTAAAAACCTGCTCAAAAAATGTCAATTTTTCTATCAACTTTTATCGTCTTCGTTTCTAAAGCGTCCTAATTGACCAAACATTGATCTATATTCTGTATTTAGTAACAACATCATTCCCCTATCAACAACGAATGACAAACGCATTAAAAACTAAAGATAAATTACTAAAGAGAAGTTACTGTAGTTGTTACAACAACTACCGTGAACTGCTTAACAGAAAGGGAAAATAGTTGATACTTGACGAAGTGTGTAAATTGCTACAAAAACACATTGTAATCGATAGCGTTATGAAGAAATCATAGTTTCTAGAAATCAAAAACCAGGCCGTAGCCTGGTTTTTTCATGCTTCGGTACGCGCTGCCTTCGCGCAAAATACTAACTTAAGGAAGCAAGAATTTGCTCCTTGATTGCATCCACACTAGCGATACCGTTCACTTTGATAACTTTTACTAACTGATCCTGCGCCTCTATGTTTTGATAAAACTTAACCAGTGGTTCTGTCTGTTCATGATAAACATCGAGGCGCGTGCGTATCGTATCTTCCTGATCGTCCTCTCTTTGAATCAGATCTTCGCCCGTTTCATCATCCTTGCCCTGCACTGTAGGTGCGTTAAATACAACATGGTAGACGCGTCCAGAATTAGGATGCACTCTTCTGCCTCCTAGGCGCTTCACGATTTCGTCATCGGCCACATCGATTTCTAGCACAACATCGATGGGAACAGCGGCCTCAACCATAGCCTCTGCTTGTGGGATGGTGCGAGGAAAACCATCGAACAAAAAACCTGATTTACAGTCGTCCCCCTGAATACGCTCTTTTACCAAAGCGATAATTATTTCATCAGTGACTAAGCCGCCCGATGCCATCACTTGCTCAACTTGCATACCCAGTTCTGACTTCGCCTTCACCGCCGCACGTAACATGTCGCCGGTTGAGATTTGCGGTATTCCAAAGCGCTCACAGATGAATTGCGCCTGGGTTCCCTTGCCTGCGCCTGGCGCCCCTAACAAAATAACTCTCATTGTTTACTCCTGTGTTCTAGTTGTAATTCTGGTTGTAGGTCTAGTTGTAATAGTTCAATACCGCTCAATATTGCTTAATACTGCTTGCCAGCGATGCCTCATAGACAATTCTCCTTCGCCTGACCCCACAGAGCATCCAATTCTTCTAAATTTGCATCTTTAAACACTTTACCCCGCATCGATAGGGCCGTCTCGATCCATTTAAAGCGAGTCTCAAAGCGCCGATTTGTAGACCTGAGAGCAACTTCCGGCTCTATATTGCTATGTCGTGCTAGGTTGATAGTAGCAAACAATACGTCGCCTAATTCATCACTTATTCGCTCAAGGTCACCGCTGCTCAAGGCTTCTTCGAATTCCGCCACTTCCTCTTTGAGCTTTTCGAGCACGGGAGCTATTTCAGCCCAATCGAATCCTACCTGTGCCGCTCGTTTTTGAAGCTTACGTGCTCGCTCCATTGCGGGCAATGCTCTAGGCACGTCATCCAAAATACTCGCCACTTCTTTAACAGACTGTTTGCCACCCTTCTTGCGCTTTTCTTCCCGCTCAAGCTCTTTTATGGCTTCCCAATTCACCACGACCTGCTGCGCACTGATATCTTGGGGAATTCCGAATTGCTGTATGTCACCCTCGGGAAAAACATGGGGGTGCCGCCTTACTAACTTGTCGCTTATGGCTCTCGCAATGTCTTGAAAATCAAAGGCTCCCTGCTCCTTCGCAATCTGCGCATAGAAGATGACCTGAAACAGCAAGTCGCCCAATTCATCTTCAAGCTCGACCAGATCATTGTTCTCGATAGCGTCTGCAACCTCATACACCTCTTCAAGAGTGTAAGGTAATAATGACTTAATGGACTGTTCCAGATCCCAAGGACAGCCGTGTTGCTTATCGCGCAACATTGTCATAATCGCTATTAGGCGATCAATTGCCGTCAGCACTTCTAAGCTAGTATCCTTATCATTTGCTGTACTCAACACTCATTACCTCCGATACATCGCGCTCTATTCTGGCACTGCTTTAATTAGTTGCCGCGCTATTTCCGCGGCCGTTTTCCTGCATCAAATACGGCCATCGACTCTACATGCGTCGTATGGGGAAACATGTCCATTACCCCGGTCGCTCGCAATTGGTAACCCGCGCTAATCAACTCGGCTGCATCCCTTGCCAGTGTTGCCGGATTGCAAGAGACATAGACAATAATCTTTGCTCCGAGATTTGCTATTTCTGGAATTATCTCGATGGCGCCAGATCTCGGCGGGTCTAAGATTATCTTACTGTATTGCTGCGCGGCCCAATCTTTTTCTGATACGGGCTGAAACAAATCAGCCGCGTGAAACTCGATGTTGCTCAATCCATTCAGGGAAGCATTCTCTGAGCCACGAATTACCATCTCCTGGCTTCCCTCAACACCTACAACTTTCTTCGCACGACGCGCCGCCGCTAGGGTGAAATTTCCCAGACCACAGAACAGATCCAATACCGTATCGTCTTCACTCAATTCGAGTAACGACAATGCCTGACTAATGATTTTTCGATTGATACCCGCATTAATTTGCGTGAAGTCCATGGGATGAAAGTTTAACTGTAAATCAAACTCTGGAAGATAATACTGCAAACGTTCAACTGAATCTGTCGGAAATATTTTGTGCACAGTGTCATTTCCACCAGGCTGCAGGTAGAGCTGAATGCTGTGCTGCTGTGCAAACTGAACTAGGCTTAGCGTATCTGGTTCACTGAGCGGCTGTAGATGGCGAAAGACTAATGCGACCTGAAGACTAGAGTCCCCGGATGGACTCCCCGCAGCATCTTCATCGTTTAGCAACTCCTCACCAACAGCCACTTCTATCTGCGGAATATCTAAACAGCCCTGTAATCCTGTAATCAGGTCACGAAGCGGTCGAATCAAGACGGCCACTTCTTCTACGAGCACCTTGCAGTCATCCATATCGGCAATGAAGCTGCTGTATTTTTCTCGGAACCCTACGAGCCCACCACCTTTCTTACTAACGACACGGACCGCAAGCCGCGCCTTACGCCGGTAAAACTGAGTAGCATCCTGTAATTTTGGTAGCAGCTCGATATTTCCCAACGTCTGCCCGGTGGCATGCTGCATCTGCTCGAGTAGTACCGATTGCTTGAACTCGATCTGCGCATCGCTATCCATATGCTGCAGTGAACAACCGCCGCATAGGCCCGCGAATTCGCAGGGGGGAGTGACCCTGATCAAAGATGGATTGAGCACTTCGACGGTTTTTAATTCATCGAATCGGCCGCGGCGCCTAACATAGGCTGCGGACACCTGCTCACCCGCAAGCGCGCCATCTACAAAGGCTACCTTCCCGTCAAGATGCGCGATTCCGCGCCCCTCATGACTCAGGGATTCGATCTCAAGGCTAACGGGTTCGGTTGGAAGCCTGCCGCGTCCATGTCTGCGTCTACTCATATTTAGTTTATTGCTAACTCGGTAGGTGATGTGGCTGCCTGACGAAATTGACTGGCGCCTCATGCATAGTTAAATGATGCTAGTTAAATAATAGTCTATTGCTTAGTCAGGTGCGGCTATTGAAAACACCCGTGGAAAGATAGCGGTCACCACGGTCACAGACTATCGCCACTATAGTAGCGTTAGTCACTTCCTTAGAAAGCTGCAGTGCTGCATAGATCGAGCCGCCGGACGAAACACCACAAAAAATACCTTCCTGCCTAGCAAGTTCTTTCATCGTGCGTTCTGCGTCAATCTGCTCAACATCGACAACGTGATCAACACGATTGCGATTAAATATAGAAGGAAGATATTCTGCTGGCCAACGACGAATGCCGGGAATACGAGACCCGTCTTTCGGTTGCAGGCCGATAATTTCTATCTCTGGATTTTGCTCCTTAAGATAACGTGACACGCCCATTATTGTCCCCGTCGTTCCCATGGAACTGACGAAGTGTGTTATCTCGCCCTTTGTATCGCGCCAGATTTCTGGGCCTGTATGCACGTAGTGCGCATTGGGATTGTCCTGATTAGCAAACTGATCCAGCACTTTACCTTTGCCTTGCGAATGCATGCGCGCCGCTAAATCACGGGCACCTTCCATGCCCTCTTTCTCACTTACGCTAATGAGTTCTGCTCCGTACGCGGTCATCGATGCCTTACGCTCATTACTCATATTGTCTGGCATGATTAGGATCATCCGGTATCCCATCACTGCAGCGACCATAGCCAGCGCGATACCGGTGTTGCCGCTGGTGGCCTCTATGAGCACATCGCCAGGCTTGATCTCACCGCGAAGTTCCGCCTGCTGGATCATGCTGAGCGCCGGCCTATCCTTTACCGAACCGGCCGGGTTGTTACCCTCCAGCTTTGCCAAGATTGTATTGCTAGTGTCACCGGGCAAACGTTGAAGCTTAACCAATGGCGTGTTGCCGATTTGTGCCTGAATACTTAGATAGGACATGGGTGAGTGGCCAGCAGCAAGTTTAAGAAGGTGTCACAAAACGCAAAATTCTACACCGAAAGCGCAGCGGACGAAAGCTGACGGCTGCTCATAGACCTCTAGAGAGAATCCGGATGAGAGAAAACTAAGTCTAGCCTACTTCGCGAATAGGCTGCGACTGTGAAGAGGCTTGCCACCGAGATGCGCCGCCAGCGCAGTTCGCAAGAGGCGTTTTGCGGATTTGGCTACCTCAGTATCTGTCAGATCATGCTCACGCAGGGAGACTATATGGGCTCCTAGATAGACCTTGCTGCTACTGTGCTCACCCTCATCAGCTAGAGCTTGGAAACCAATGTCGGGCGTAAACCGATAACTTCGATCCACTTCGATTAACTCGTGAGAGTGACAGTCCGAATCAAGATTGATGCCATAGCCCAACTCACTCAACAGACACAACTCGAACTGCCGTAGCAAAAGCTGGATGCCCGACTCTCCTTGCAGCGCTACTAGCGTATCCTGATACGCTAGGTAGAGCTGTTTGTGCTCGACGTGATTCATTAACAATCGCGTCAACAATTCATTGATATACATCCCACTAAACAAGCGTTGTCCTTCTAGCCTCATCGCGCCTAAACTGCTCTCGAGGCCGGTTAGAGTTTTCAGCTCACCGCGACCGGAGAGCGAAACCAGTAGCGGCTGAAAAAGCTGGAGCAGTGGACGGTATTTTGACTTAGCGCTGCGTGCGCCCTTGGCGACCGCGCGCACACGGCCATAGTCCATGGTAAAGAAATCGACTAGCAAGCTGGTATTCTGAAAAGGCTGGCTGTGCAATACGTAAGCCGGCTGTAGCGCAACTCTCGAATCCATGCTCGTCTCAGCCGTTCTCTTTATCCGATACTGAAAAAGTCATTTTACTTGCTTGTGACCGTCGAATTACCCTGCACAATGCCGTAACTATCTGTCTACATAACCTAGGCTCTGCAACGCCCTTTCGTCGTCAGCCCAGCCGGATTTTACTTTTACCCAAAGATTCAGCATAACCTTGCTCTCAAATGTCGTCTCCATATCTTCACGGGCAGAACTGCCGATCTGTTTTAGCCGATCGCCATCCTTGCCAATTACAATTCTTTTCTGTCCTTTATTGTCCACCAAAATTAAGCCGTGAATATGTAATACTGATTTAGCAGTCTCAAATTTTTCGATCTCTACGGTGACTTCATAGGGCAATTCATCGCCCAGCTGCCGCGTAGCCTTTTCGCGAATCAATTCGGCGGCGAGGAATCTAGAGCTTCTATCGGTTACCTGATCATCAGGGAAGAGAAACGGCGCCTCCGGTAGTAGTGCTTTTACCAGTTCGTCGATGGTATCTAGGTTGTGACCACCAAGGGCGGAGACGGGAACTATTTCTGTAAACTCCCGCTTCTCTCTTAACTTCGCGATATGCGGTAACAACGCTGTCTTGTCCTGCACTAGATCGACCTTATTGATAA
>CALSUH010000020.1 GCA_943789485.1 uncultured Pseudomonadales bacterium | reverse complement strand
CGCCTTAGTGCTCCCCAGGTTTAGGTAGACGGGATGCGGAGTCAACAGCTTGGTTCTTACACCAAGACCATTACACCGATAGCTTGACCATTTGTAGTCTGCTGGATCAATTACCATCTTAGCTCTTACGGGATTCATTTCGATATAACGTTGGCAAGCGAGTAAGTAGCACTCTTGTTGTACTAGGTTGGAGTGATAACGACCTTCCCAAAGTGTGCCAGTTCGATGATATTTGCGGTTAAAGTAGCGAACATAGTGACGACCTATGTATTGCATCATCAGTGAAGAAGCCAAATCTACCTGAGGTGTCACCAGCAAGTGGACATGATTAGTCATGAACGGTTCGGTGCGATGGACATCAATTACATGAAGCTGTCCCCCTCTTTCCTCTTTGCATTAAACAAAGAACAAAAAAAAACACTAAATCTTGTGCTCTTTTAATTTGACGATTTGAATTTTGGCTGTGGCCACTCCCAGCAGAGTCGTTGGTCACAAGAGAGTACAATTGCTTTGATCAAAACCGGATGCGGAATCCGATCAGGGCATTGCCGCTAAGTAGTTTTTCATGACTGGCGCTCGAATTGGGCGTTTTGGTACTGGAACCGGGGACTTGTAGATAACCAACTTGCAGAAACAGTGCTGTGCGCTCAGAAAGCAAGCGCTCGCCGATCAGTTTGACCTGGGCGGCAAGGCCATTACCCTCAGCAGAATTCAGACAGGCACAGGTATCTAGTGAGGAGGCTCCTGGCATCCGCACTCTCGCATAGCCAAGGCCTGCTCCTAGCCACCAACGACTTTTCTCGGTCGAGAACACTCGCTGCAACGCATTAACAAATAGGGCGTTGGCATGAACCGAATCATCCAAAATTGCATGTAGCACACCTGCATCGAAGGATGAACGTTCAACGCGCCCCTGCCAATACTCGACCTCCAAACGCCTGTGCTTGGGCTCCTTATCGGTATTATCTTCATTCGTATGCCATTGCTTCCCGATAGTCGCAGCCAACACCTGGCCTCCGTTGAAGCGCATTAGTCCATCGAGCGTGATCGCCACTGGAGTTTTGCTGAGTTGCACTGAAGAATCACTATCACGTGGGTTAAGCAGCACTCCGCCACTGATAGTTGAATACCAAGCGGGATCCTCCGTCACCGGCGTTGCCGCGTAGAGTAAAGGCATCATTCCCAGCGTCAGTGCGAATGCCACGCTAGCCCGTTTAAATTGCTTGACGTTCATAAATTTTCCAATAAAATTTTCACAGAATTATGGTATCAGATCAAAAAGTCATTGATAGGCAGATCCGACACGCCAGTTAACTCAACTACAGTATACGGCGCCTCGCTTGATGCGAACAACACGCCTATGTCAGTGTAGCCAGCCGAAGCCAAGCCTAACTCGCTTGCTGTTTCGATGCCCATGATTTGCGTGATTCCCTCTTCGTTCATGAACAGATGCACATCAAAGTCGCCTTGACCAGCCTCGTATACATAGCCCAAGCCAATAGCATCGAAGGCGATGTAGCAAGCATATGGTGGAGGTGTGCCTTCAGGGGCGTAGAAGAAGTCTCCCGTAATCGTGTTCACCCACGCCTTCAACGGCAAAGTATCATCCTGCTGCGTCGGGAATACATAAAATTCGATTCGAAGCGGATTTGTTGCTGACAACTGCTGTGCCTGCGCGTCACTGGCAAGGCCAGACAGATAATGGTCATTATTCCCTATCTCTGCTGCATAGATCGGCGCCGCCTCCAACACATCTGTGACTGTTACCGTCACTTGCTGCTCGCTGACATTGCCTGAAAAATCGATTGCTTGCACGAGTAACTCGTAGTTGTTGTCTAGGTCACTATCCTGCGCTGCTTCGTAATCTGGCGCCGCTTTGAACACTAGCGTGCCGTCGGCATATAACTCGAATAGACTGTCATCTTGGCTATCTGCCAGGGTCCAGGCTACAGCCTCATTCGCAATGAATTGGGTGACAACGGTTGAGTTTTCCGAGATAAATTTCTGGCTAGCAACCGCGCCTTTACCGCCAGAAGGACCGGTAATCAAGGCTGGCATTGCTTCTTCTTGGGCGACCGGCATACCGGGGTCGGTCAATCGGCCTATCGTGAAGTCTACGTCTCCGAATGCATTATCCGTAAGGATTAGCTCAATACTGACGATGATCCCGTCCTGAACAATGAAGCGAGCTCCATCGCCACCAGGCGTGCGCTGCATGAAGTCGTACCAGCCAGCTTGACTTGTCTCGGACAATGTTTCGCCATCGAAAGTGGTTAATAGCACGCCTGCTTGCTGAGCTGCAATAATCACGTCAGCGGAAATATATTTCATGTAGCCGCTGAATCCATCTTCAGGTACGGCTGCCTCTGATATATTGATGCTAAGACGAACTTGCAGTCCATCACGCTCATTGTCGATATCGATCAAACCAAGACTCTGCAGCGGCTCCACTGAGAACTTTATCGGATCCCATGGCGTCGAAATTCCGTCCAGCCCATTTGTGGATATGATGCCATTGCCACTAACATCTAAGTTGAGAACTTCTATGCCAATTAGTTGAGCTATCGCTGAAGCTTCCTCTCCTTCTGTACTTTTATGGGCAATAATCGTAATGACAGATGAATTGGGTACATTGGCGAAATTGCCAGCAACTGCTTCTGCAAAGTTTTCCTGCCGCACCCACGCTAGCGTGGTTACTGAATTCTGTACCGAATCATCCAGACCATCTTTGTTCCGGTCCTTCTGTCCGCCGGTTACTAGCTTAGCCAATTCGTCTTCAGTATTTCCTGAGATGCCATCCCGGTCGAGCAAGTCGCGCACTTCAAAAGTTAGGTTTAGGTTGCCTCCTTTACCACCAGGATCGCGCACCGTGGTCGTGAAGATATCAATAACAGCATTAGCAGAAGGCTTGTAGACATAACTGCCGTCGACAGCATTTAATGTCAGCGTGGATCCCGAGGCAAGTACGGAGGTGCTAATGTTGTTGACTACCTGCACTCCAGCTATGCCGAACACTACATTTTCACCGTCTGAGTCAAACCAGTTTACCGGTGGGCTTGTGGATTGCAGGTCGGTTAAATCAAGTCGGTTCTGATCGATAACTGAAAGGCTTCCATTCATACCGCCTTCTGGTAGCGGCACTCTTGCATTGATGTTGTCTTGCACTTCGGGAGTGCTATCGATGGTGAATGCGTTGGAGTTCTGGCTCTCATTGTCATTGGCATCGATCTGGCGGACCACATAGTCACCGGCTAGCAAATTGATTCCGCGTGCGTCGATCTCATAGCTGCCTGACGACTTCTCCGTCACGGTGTAATTGCTTGTCGGAATCAACACATTGTCCGCTGTATACAAGCGCAATGTATGTCCGGCGGCTCCTTGGACTTGTATAAGCTGGGTGACGTCATTTGTTAACAGATCAAACGGAGTTGGATCTGTGGTTATCTCCGTAACATCAGTAATAACAGGAGGTTCAACTCGTTTGTCTTTGTCGATGATAGTGCCGCCGCCGCTATTGTCGCTAATAGACTCAGCACTGCTGCTGGCATCGTCGATGTTGGTGAGACCAACAGTGAAAGCTTCGCTGCCTTCGGCAACGCTATCATCGTTAATGGAAACGCTGATGGTCTTGCTGGTCTCGCCCGGCGCAAAACTGAGTGAGCCGCTCTGCGCTGTGTAATCGCTGCCAGCAAGTGCAGTGCCATTCGCCGTTGCATAGTCCACAGTAGTCGTACCGCCGGTGGCACCGCTGCGTGTGACTGTGAATAAAAAAGTACCGGCGCTTTCACTGGCGCTGACATCGTCGATGCTGAGTGACGGCGCAACATCGGTGTCAGTGTTGGTGACTCCGACGGTGCCGGTACGGGCATTGGCGCCGTCGTAGTTTGCATCACTAGAGCTGGATGTCGCCGTTAAGGTATAGCTGATGTCACCATCATCGAGCGTGTCATCAAGGCCGCTGATGGTAATAGTCTGAGCGGTATTCCAGTTGGCACTGGTAAAGGTCAGCGTGGATGTGCTCAAGCTGCCCTCGGTGCCGTCGAGCCCGGTTAGTGTGACCGTGACATCGGCGCTGGGCTGGCTGTTGAGTTTGACGGTGAAGCTGGCATCAGTGCCAGTCTCGCTGGTGGTCAGACTGCTGCCGGTAATGGTCAGTCCGGCGCTGTCATTGTCGTTGATAGTGCCGCCGCCGCTATTGTCGCTAATAGACTCAGCACTGCTGCTGGCATCGTCGATGTTGGTGAGACCAACAGTGAAAGCTTCGCTGCCTTCGGCAACGCTATCATCGTTAATGGAAACGCTGATGGTCTTGCTGGTCTCGCCCGGCGCAAAACTGAGTGAGCCGCTCTGCGCTGTGTAATCGCTGCCAGCAAGTGCAGTGCCATTCGCCGTTGCATAGTCCACAGTAGTCGTACCGCCGGTGGCACCGCTGCGTGTGACTGTGAATAAAAAAGTACCGGCGTCTTCGCTACCGCTAACATCGTCGATGCTGAGTGACGGCGCAACATCGGTGTCAGTGTTGGTGACTCCGACGGTGCCGGTACGGGCATTGGCGCCGTCGTAGTTTGCATCACTAGAGCTGGATGTCGCCGTCAAGGTGTAGCTGATATCGCCATCATCGAGCGTGTCATCAAGGCCGCTGATGGTAATAGTCTGAGCGGTATTCCAGTTGGCACTGGTAAAGGTCAGCGTGGATGTGCTCAAGCTGCCCTCGGTGCCGTCGAGCCCGGTTAGTGTGACCGTGACATCGGCGCTGGGCTGGCTGTTGAGTTTGACGGTGAAGCTGGCATCAGTGCCAGTCTCGCTGGTGGTCAGACTGCTGCCGGTAATGGTCAGTCCGGCACCGGCTGTGTCATTGTCGTTGATAGTGCCGCCGCCGCTATTGTCGCTAATAGACTCAGCACTGCTGCTGGCATCGTCGATGTTGGTGAGACCAACAGTGAAGGCTTCGCTGCCTTCGATAACGCTATCATCGTTAATGGAAACGCTGATGGTCTTGCTGGTCTCGCCCGGCGCAAAACTGAGTGAGCCGCTCTGCGCTGTGTAATCGCTGCCAGCAAGTGCAGTGCCATTCGCCGTTGCATAGTCCACAGTAGTCGTACCGCCGGTGGCACCGCTGCGTGTGACTGTGAATAAAAAAGTACCGGCGTCTTCGCTACCGCTAACATCGTCGATGCTGAGTGACGGCGCAACATCGGTGTCAGTGTTGGTGACTCCGACGGTGCCGGTACGGGCATTGGCGCCGTCGTAGTTTGCATCACTAGAGCTGGATGTCGCCGTCAAGGTGTAGCTGATATCGCCATCATCGAGCGTGTCATCAAGGCCGCTGATGGTAATAGTCTGAGCGGTATTCCAGTTGGCACTGGTAAAGGTCAGCGTGGATGTGCTCAAGCTGCCCTCGGTGCCGTCGAGCCCGGTTAGTGTGACCGTGACATCGGCGCTGGGCTGGCTGTTGAGTTTGACGGTGAAGCTGGCATCAGTGCCAGTCTCGCTGGTGGTCAGACTGCTGCCGGTAATGGTCAGTCCGGCACCGGCTGTGTCATTGTCGTTGATAGTGCCGCCGCCGCTATTGTCGCTAATAGACTCAGCACTGCTGCTGGCATCGTCGATGTTGGTGAGACCAACAGTGAAGGCTTCGCTGCCTTCGATAACGCTATCATCGTTAATGGAAACGCTGATGGTCTTGCTGGTCTCGCCCGGCGCAAAACTGAGTGAGCCGCTCTGCGCTGTGTAATCGCTGCCAGCAAGTGCAGTGCCATTCGCCGTTGCATAGTCCACAGTAGTCGTACCGCCGGTGGCACCGCTGCGTGTGACTGTGAATAAAAAAGTACCGGCGTCTTCGCTACCGCTAACATCGTCGATGCTGAGTGACGGCGCAACATCGGTGTCAGTGTTGGTGACTCCGACGGTGCCGGTACGGGCATTGGCGCCGTCGTAGTTTGCATCACTAGAGCTGGATGTCGCCGTCAAGGTGTAGCTGATATCGCCATCATCGAGCGTGTCATCAAGGCCGCTGATGGTAATAGTCTGAGCGGTATTCCAGTTGGCACTGGTAAAGGTCAGCGTGGATGTGCTCAAGCTGCCCTCGGTGCCGTCGAGCCCGGTTAGTGTGACCGTGACATCGGCGCTGGGCTGGCTGTTGAGTTTGACGGTGAAGCTGGCATCAGTGCCAGTCTCGCTGGTGGTCAGACTGCTGCCGGTAATGGTCAGTCCGGCACCGGCTGTGTCATTGTCGTTGATAGTGCCGCCGCCGCTATTGTCGCTAATAGACTCAGCACTGCTGCTGGCATCGTCGATGTTGGTGAGACCAACAGTGAAGGCTTCGCTGCCTTCGATAACGCTATCATCGTTAATGGAAACGCTGATGGTCTTGCTGGTCTCGCCCGGCGCAAAACTGAGTGAGCCGCTCTGCGCTGTGTAATCGCTGCCAGCAAGTGCAGTGCCATTCGCCGTTGCATAGTCCACAGTAGTCGTACCGCCGGTGGCACCGCTGCGTGTGACTGTGAATAAAAAAGTACCGGCGTCTTCGCTACCGCTAACATCGTCGATGCTGAGTGACGGCGCAACATCGGTGTCAGTGTTGGTGACTCCGACGGTGCCGGTACGGGCATTGGCGCCGTCGTAGTTTGCATCACTAGAGCTGGATGTCGCCGTCAAGGTGTAGCTGATATCGCCATCATCGAGCGTGTCATCAAGGCCGCTGATGGTAATAGTCTGAGCGGTATTCCAGTTGGCACTGGTAAAGGTCAGCGTGGATGTGCTCAAGCTGCCCTCGGTGCCGTCGAGCCCGGTTAGTGTGACCGTGACATCGGCGCTGGGCTGGCTGTTGAGTTTGACGGTGAAGCTGGCATCAGTGCCAGTCTCGCTGGTGGTCAGACTGCTGCCGGTAATGGTCAGTCCGGCACCGGCTGTGTCGTTGTCCGCAGCACCGGTGGTGGGTACTCCAGTGAAGTTGTCCACTAAAAAAACATTGGTACTGCTACCGTCATCCTTGATGGTGGCGGTACCCGAGGCGGCGCCGCTATTAGTCACGGTTCCGGTGATCGTGCCGGTAGTTAATGTAAAGCTCTCACTGGTTTCCAATACGCTATCGTTGGTGATCGCCGTACGCAGTACCACGCTGGTGTTGTTCGCCCCAATGCTGACACCGCTGACCGCCGATACCCACGAGCTGCCATCGTAGTATTCAATCGCAGCTGTAGAAGGAGTGTTCCCAGTATCGCTACCGACCGTGGCAGTACCGCTGCTTAAACTCGGCGTGAAACTGATTGCTGTCGTGCTGGCATTGGACAGGCTCACGGTGAAGTTTGCAAAGGCGGAAGCTTCACTGACCGTTACGCTGCTAACGCTGAGAGTAGGAGTATCGTCGTCGAGGCCGGTGCTACTGGACACCGGAGTACCACCGGATAGCGTGCCGTCGTAACTGGCACCGGTGCCATTATCGATAATAGTAGCTTCGGCTGCACCCGACAAAGGCGTATTGCCGCCAGCCGCCATCGTCGCGGTCAAGGAAAAGGTTTCCGCGCCTTCAAACGTAGTGTCTTGTTCGCTACTAATTTGGACGCGCACGGCGACAGTACCGGTGCCACTGCCAAGCGTGCCTGCCACCAATGGCGTTGAACTGGCGCTGTACGTTGTCCAAGTGCCGCCAGCATCGGTCGAGAATTCAATTACAAAGCTGGACGTGGTGGCCTGGGTGGTGCCGCTGCCCGCTACTGCCAGAGTCAGTGCTGAACCTGCAGTTGCAGTAACCGAGAACATGGCATAGGTCGAATTCTCGCTCACCGGTGTCGAGGCAGAAACCGAAATTGAGAGATCGTTATCGAGGCCACTGGAAGTCGTGGTTGCCGTATTACCGGTGACAGTGCCGTCGTAAATGAGCCCGGTGCCGTCATCCAGAATGGTCGCTGTGCCGGTATAACCAACACCACCGCCATTGGTGGCACGCAAACCAAAGGTCTCCGCGCCTTCATAGGTAGCATCATCGGTAACCGTTGAGCGCACCAAAAGCACACCGCCAGCTGGAATTGTTGCAGAGCTGCCGTAATTGCCCCAGGTAGAGGTAGTACCGTTCCAAACCTCCAGCGTCGAGCCGTAATCGGTGTCAGCCGTCGCCGAGCCGGCAGCCTGGGCAAGCGTGATGACTTGGCCGGCGGCGCCGCCAACCTGAAACACCGCATAGGTGGAATTTTCGTTGACTGAAATATTGTTAACGGTCAGCGCGCGATCATCGTCGAGCGTTGCTGGATAACCGGCATCGCTAATGCCGTTGGCGGAGAAGCTGTTATTGCTGCCTAGAAAAACGCTGCCATTACCATCGTCGACAATGGTGCTGATAGCAGGTGTGCTGCCAGTGCCCGCCTTGTTGCTAGCAGTCAGCGTAAAGGTTTCATCCAGTTCATCGCTATTGTCATTGAGTACCGGCACGCGCACCAGCATGGTGGAGCCGCCAGAAGGAATGCTTACCAGGCCGCCGCTATAAGTAGTCCAAGCACTGCCATTGTAGTACTGCATATTAGGCAGGAAGTCGGTTGAGCTACTGGCATCGGTATCGCCGGTGCTGGCAGTGCTGCCCAAAGTCAGACTGACTTTCTGGCTGGCCACCCCGGTGACCTGGAACATGGCATAGGGAGAGGCTTCGTTGACTGTTGTACCGCTAACACTCAGGCTGCGGTTATCGGCAGTAACGGTGATGTCGAGTGTGTCGGTGTCGGTAAGCGAACCGTCCGATGCAACAATTTTCAGGGTGTCGGTGCCATTGAAATCACTGGCGCCGGTATAGCTGAGCGTGTCCAGCGCTGTATTAATAGCGGCCAGTGTTCCGGTAATTGTTACGGTTGCAGTACCGCTGTTGGTGACGGTGGAAGTACCAGCGGTAACGGACACCGTGCCGTTAAGCACTGTCAGTGTCACTGTCAGGGAAGCGCTATCAACATCGGCAACGCTGACACCACTGATACTGACGGTACCGGCTTCACTAACACTAGGATTGGTACCCGGCACGGTATTGACCGGCGCATCGTTAGCACCATTAACGGTAACTGTCAGTGTTGAGGAAGAGGTCGCACCAGCAGTATCCGCGTCAGTGTAATTGAAGCTTTCTGAGACTGTCTGTCCCAGACCCAGCGCCTGCACGGTACTGTTGCTGTTATCAACGGTATAGGTATAACTGCCATTGGAAGATACGGTCAGTGATCCATAAGTGCCGGTAAGCGCCGCCCCGAGGGTGCCAGCACTGCTGCCACTGGTGCTGAAGGCTGTAACACTCTTGCCATCACCGGTGTCGACATCGGTGTCATTGCTAAGCAGATTACCGCTGGGATTAGATCCCGTCGTGCCATTGCCAACGCCGCCCGCTTCATAGGCGCTGGAGGTATCTGCGACTGCAACAGGCGCATCGTTCGCACCCTGAACTGTTACTGTCAGAGTGCCTTCCGATACCTTTGAAGAACTGTTTATGACTTTATAGTTGAAGGTATCCGTCAGCGTATTGCTGCTGGTACGCAGGGCATTGACAGTGCCATTGCTGTTGTCAACGGTATAGGTATAGGCACCATCGGTATCGATATTGAGCGTACCGTACAAACCCGTGATATCGGTTGCCGCTGTTACCGCCGTTTCGGCAGCGCCGCTTTTAGCAGCATTATTGACGCTCAAGGTGCCTGTACCGCTAGGGGTTGTGTCATTGGTGATGACATTGTCGGTAGGATTGGTCCCTGCTGCTGTTCCTGCCTCCACTGCAGTTACCGTGTCAGCATTGGCATCGGGATCATTGCTACCGGAACCCAACACCTTGATTGTCAGTACCGCTGTGTCCTCGGTATTAAGGGTATCTTTCACCCGGTAAGTAAAACTCTCCGTCCCGCTTCCTCCTTCAGAAAGCACAGCATTGTTTGCCGTCGGGGTGTAGGTGTAAGAACCATCGGAATTCAGCACCAGGGAGCCATAGCGGCCAGTCAGGGTGGCGCCAGCATCGGCGCTGAAGGTGAAAGCCTGACCGGTTGTGGTGGTAACAATACTGCTGAAGGTCAGCGTTGGATTATTGCTGCCATCATAGGCAATGGACTCAATGGTGGTGCCAGCGGGTACGCCGGTGCCAGTGACAGTCATGCCAGCGGCCGGGGCTCCTGAAATGGATGTCAGTGTGGACGTGGAGTTTCCAGTCTCGCTGGACGAGGACACGGTTGCGGTTTTCGTAGCTCCGTTGGGATCAGCGTTCACCGTGTTAGCATTGAAAGCGATGACCGCACCGCTTGCTATCGTATAGGCGATTTTAGTGTCAGTCGCATCAACATCGTAATACGCCGCCGGTGTGCTACTAAGTACAAATTCATAATTATCGGTGCTGACCTCAGTTTTGCTGACGACAGTGATATGGTCCCCACCAGCGTTGTATAGCGCGCGTTCTATTCCACCTATAACGATGTACAGGTAGTCTCCCCCGCTTACTGGATTCAGCGTCGACGCAGCAGTGAAGACAATCTTGGACGATACATTGGCACTACCAACCACATTGGCAGTGGCCGTCCCACTCAGCCCGGCAACCGTTTTGCTTGTTTCGCCATTCGCAGCAGAATCTACATCCGTGTCATTGTTCAGAACATTGCCGGTCGCCTGGTAGCCGGTTACATCACTGACGTCATAGTTACCGGAACCTACAATCGATTCCTTGGCGATGGCATTGTCATTGACACCATTAGGATTATCGTTGGCACCCTGGACAGTGACCGTAAGCGTGCTGCTGGACTTTAGTCCGGCAGTATCTTCCATGGTGTAATTGAAGGTATCGGTGAGGGTATTGGCATTTACTCTAAGCGCCTCAACTTCAACATTGGAATTATTGACGGTATAGGTATAGCTGCCATCAGTGCTGATAACTAGCGTGCCGTAGACACCGGTAATAGACGTGTCAGTGGCAACTGTGGTGTCAGATGCAGCAGCACTCTTGGCGCTTAGAACAGTCTTGGTGTCACCGGAATCCGGGTCAGTATCATTAGTCAGCACATTACCGGTAGGGTTGGTGCCAGTCGTGGCATTGCTCGCACCACCTGCCTCGACAGCTGTTTCAATGTCCGCGACTGCAGTCGGCGCACTGTTGAGGTTACTGATGTTGAAGGTCAGCGTATTGGCACTGGCGTCGAGATTGATGCCGCTATTGCTTGTTCCCCCATTATCCCTGACCTGGAAGGTGAAGCTAGCATAGCCTGTGCCGATTTCATTGCTGGCGGGCGTGAAAATCAGTTTGCTAATGTCGCTGAGGGAGACTTCATTACCAGCGATTACGTCGCTACCGTTTAACTTCAGTGTGCCAGCGCCTGGCAGCGTCGTAATGACCACGGACTGCAAAGCATTGGCGGGGGTGTCGGTGGTATCGGAAAAACCAAAATCGGCAGCAGAGAAAGTGTAGCTTTGGTTTTCCTGTGAGGTGATGGTTTTGTCGGCGCCGCTAGGTGCATCGTTAACCTCAGTTAACGCGATGGCCAGATTACCCGTACTGGTCAGAGTGCCATCACTGACGATATAGGTGATGGCCGGCACTGCACCGGAATAATGAGCGACTGCTGTAAAGGAATAGGCGCCGGTGGAGCTGAGAGTGAAAGAGCCCACGCCGGCAATAGTGAATGCAGAACCGAGGGTGCCGGGGCTGCCGTCGATACTGAAGCTGCTGACAGTCAGCGTATTGCCGTTGGTATCTGTGTCGTTGCTAAGGATATTTCCTGTTTGCGCGATGCTGTCTTCAAGGAAAATGGCGCTGTCATTGACAGCTGCGGGCGGGCTATTAACTGGCAACACCTTGTTCAGTGAGGAGTCAACGCGATCCGAAGATGATCCTACCGATTTCAGACCACCGGAAACGTTGAGACCATCAAAAAATGCCTGATCGACAACTAGTACAAAGCCGATGTTGTTAGCATCACCATCGGCATCGCTATTACCGTCTGCGGTGGCTGTGGTCAGGTCTGTAAAACTGCTGTCTTCCCAAAAATAGAATCCTTTAATTTTCCCACCGGATTTGATCGGGCGGCTTATCCAGCCGTAATGATCGATACCGTTAATCGTCAGCTTTACGACCACGTCATTGCCAGAAAATTTCAAGCCATTGGTACCGTCGGTTATGGTAACGCTACCCAATGCGGTGCTGCCGAAGTCAATACTATTCTGCTCTTTACCCGCTGGGCTTGTCGCCGTGTTGACAGCATAAGCATTGTCAAATGTAAGTCCCGCCAATTGTGAGCGCCAGGATTGTGCTCGCTCCGCCTGGAATGGAAAGTGGAAATTGTTTTCTGCCGACGGCAGTGATAAAGAAGTTGAGCCTGTTTGTACCAGCGGCAATTGCCAAGAAGCGATATTGTTCACCCAGCCAAGAAAATCCGGGGTTGCATGGACTTCGGCACCGGTAAGGCGGGCAAATAGCTCTACTAACTCCCTATTGGCGCCAGCTTGACAGATCCAAAGTGCAATGGAGTCAAGTCTCCACTGCGCTAGGAGGCTGGCGGACTCGCGCAAACAATTTGCATCTATCCAATAGCCCCCCAACATGAAGCCGTCGGAACGGCCATGAGCAACGAGATGGAGAGTATCTCTTGGACTATCTTGCAAGGCGTTGGTTATGGCGAGCAAAGGCTCGCTAGCGCCATGAAGTAGCAAGGTGGGCAGCGGCGAACCGTGAAGCAGTTCGCGGATATCTGCGGCTCCTCCATCGGCAATGATCAATTCATTGTTGGCGGCTTCAGAGGGGGTTGGGGTTAAAACCTGCAAAGTGTCGATTTTTTTCATTAGCGATATTCTACGTTAAATTTATTATTAGGTGATATGCGATGCAGAATGAATGGAACAGCGTAAATGGGGTCAGAGTAAATATCCAGTAGTTTACGCGCTTTTGCGTTTCCTTCTGGCTGGCCTTACCCGACGTCCAGTCAACGCCTCTATATCTGTCTTAAACAGCTCCGTACCCAGCACCAGAGCTTTGTTCAACGAATAGCGAATGTCTGGCAATAGTTCTTTATCTATAGTTCAACAAAATAATCCGCGGTAATTGAGCAGCCGGCTCGCCTTAGTGCTCCCCAGGTTTAGGTAGACGGGATGCGGAGTCAACAGCTTGGTTCTTACACCAAGACCATTACACCGATAGCTTGACCATTTGTAGTCTGCTGGATCAATTACCATCTTAGCTCTTACGGGATTCATTTCGATATAACGTTGGCAAGCGAGTAAGTAGCACTCTTGTTGTACTAGGTTGGAGTGATAACGACCTTCCCAAAGTGTGCCAGTTCGATGATATTTGCGGTTAAAGTAGCGAACATAGTGACGACCTATGTATTGCATCATCAGTGAAGAAGCCAAATCTACCTGAGGTGTCACCAGCAAGTGGACATGATTAGTCATGAACACCCATGCATGTATCAAGACTTCATACTTACGTGCACCTTCGTGCAACCAGTTGGCATAAGCCGCCACATCTTCATCACAAATAAAGCAGACTTGGCGGTTATTGCCGCGCTGAACAATGTGTTGAGAAATCCCTGCAGGACATAATCTTAATCGACGCGGCATAAAGTTCATCCTTGAACTTAGAATCAAAATAGCTATCGAGTTTAAAGTCTAGTCGAATTTTCCCCAATTAGCGGAAACTACTGGATATTTACTCTGACCCCATTAACTGTTGCAAAAATGCGCTGGCAAATGCTTCATAGAAGGAGTAGTTTTTGACAGTAAATTCCAATAACCACGAAAGACACTCTCGGGAATCAAGCTATGAACTTACGGCCTCTATTACTCATAATTGCGAGTTTCCTGTTGTGGAGTAACGCATGGTCAGCAGAAGATTATCAAGTACCAAAAACCGAATGGGGTCAACCGGACCTACAAGGCGTATGGAATTTCTCCTCAGACATACCCATGCAAAGACCTTCACAATATGGTGAGCGTGAGTATATGACCGAAGAAGAGATTGCCGAAATTCGCTCGCGTAGAACTGCTCGCGATGAGGGATCAGACGCCGCGATACCCAATGGAGGAGTCAACGAGGCCTACAACGATTTCTGGGTTGAAACAGGTGGAATCGGAGACGTCGCGCGCACCTCAATCATCGTCTACCCGACAAATGGGCGACTGCCCCCCTATGCTGAAGGAGCAATCGTTGTTCAGGGGCGGCTCGACCCCGATATTGATGGCGAACGTCCGGTGAGATTTACCGGCGGAGGTATTGGCAGTGATGGCCCGGAAGACAGAGGGCTTGGGGAGCGTTGTATCGTAGGGTTCAATGCCGGCCCACCTATCCAACCCAGTCTTTACAACAATAATCTACAAATCGTTCAGAGCCGGGATCATGTAGTGATCATGATAGAAATGGTTCATGATGCTCGCATCGTGCCATTGGATGGACGTGACCCTCTCGATGACAGCATCGGCTTATGGTCTGGTGATTCTCGCGGCTACTGGGACGGAGACACCCTTGTAGTTGAATCGCGAAATTTTAACGGCTTGACGCAGTCATTTGGTGCGGGCGGAAAGTCCGACGACAAGTTTCTCATTGAGCGATTTACACGGCTTGGCAATGACTCAATTGCCTACGAATTTACTGTTGATGACCCTCAAGCCTACACGGATAAGATAACGGGGATAATTCCACTGACTAAAGTAGACGGGCTGCTCTATGAATATGCCTGCCACGAAGGCAACTATGGCTTGCTCAACATCCTACGTGGAGCAAGAGCCGAAGACGCGCGAGCTGAAGCAGGCATCCAATAAAAAAGTGCGGACAGATCAAAGCCCTTCGATTTCATCTTTCGCGTCAATCGAGGTCCATGCCGCCATAGGCAACTTTAAATTCACCTATGGAATTTCCACGATAAGTGCCCTCGTTCAACCACTCCAGCGAAGCCATTTGCATAAATTTGTACTGCGAGGCTTCCCACACGGCGAAGTGAGTCGCGCATTCCATTCTGACAACAGCTTTGTTGCGTATGCCGCTTAGATCGCCATACAGAGAAACCGCCCCGGGTAATAAGCCATCTTGCTCGCCGATGAGGATAAGCGTTGGGTTGGAAATTTTCGCAGCAGCTTCTTCATTCCACCCCCAATAACTTGCTGAGCGCACGCGCATAACACCATCGGGTTTATTCCAGGATGAGCCAAATCGGTCGTAGCTCATGATCGCTTGCCAGGCTACCTCGGCTATGCCCTCTTCAACTTGATTCTCGCAAGCGACATTCGATCCCCAGCGATTGTTGAGCAGGGTGTCTTTGGTTTGTAACGAGAGCGGTGCAGCTTCGACGGGAAAATTGCTGAGAGCAATGGCTGCACTTCCCTGTCTGTACACGGGGGCGAACAAAACCAATTTATCCAGTTTCTCTCCATGGTTGGCGGCATAACCTCCGGTACGTATTCCCCCCAGCGACCATCCGATAATGCTTACCTTGTCGACACCTCTCAGCTCACGCAAATAGTCGACAACGGAATCAATCTCGTCCCAGTCGGTCTGGCTGCTGGTCAGCTGTCGCTGATAGTCGGCACGGCAATTGGCTGTAGCCGCTGCATCGATCGACGCTTGATCTTCGGCACTCAAATTACAGGGATTGTCCATGTACGGCTGAGGTGAGTAACCATAACCCTGGTGGTCCATGCTGAAGGTATCGAATCCCTGGCTTGCGAGAAATTCCATCCAGCTGTAGTCCTTGTAGGGTAAATCAAATGCTGGTGCCGACGTAACAGAGACGCCGTGGATGAATAGCACTACTTTGCCCTGAGGCGAAGCACCCGCAGCAATTTGTGTTTGCAGTGCGGCATCAATTTTCTCATGCAGGTAGAGTCCAACCCGTGCTCCTTCATTGGCAGGCACAGTGGAGACATGAGGCACGAATCGGTCAACAGATGTTATCTGTGCAATTGCTGGAGACATCGTAGCAAGTAACAATAGAAACGAAAGTGAGAAACAGCCTTTGCCATTGTTCATGCAATTCTCCAATGTACTAAAAAAGTGACGAAGATCAAATTTAGGTTCTGGAACAGTCTGCCAGATACTTCTTCCTCTGTCCTTAAATAAAGGTGATAAAAATAGGGGGGTAGAAGGCGATGAATATTTTACGTTTTGACCCCACAGATTTTGGCTCTACACGAACAATCTTTGGCATAGAAAGAGTTAGAGAACCCCAGAGCTGGTGCTGAATGAATTTCTCTATGTATTTAGCAAATTATCGCTTAGAGTCCAACCTCCTATTACAACTAAGCAGCCTATTTAGGCTTCTATAAAGAGCTCCCAAAGAGGTAGTGATTATGAAACATGCATTAATTACAGCCGCACTGCTGGGCCTGATGATCAGCCCAGCATTCGCACAGAATGTACCTGAACTTCCCTTTGAATCCGTTCCCAATCCCTTGAAATTGCCAGCCGATATCCACTTCGGTGAGATCGCTGGTGTCGCGGTGAATTCTCACGGCCATGTGTTCGTATTTTCGCGTGGTGGCAGCTCGCACGGGCCGGCCTATATGGCAACGGCCGCACAACTTCTGGAATTCGACGCCGACGGCAACTACGTTCGCGAGATCGGCAAGAACCTGAATGCTTGGTCCTATGCCCATGCGGTTCGTATCGATCCCGAAGACAATATCTGGGTGGTGGACAAGGGATCAAATATGATTCTACGCTTCACACCTGAGGGACACGTGGACAGAGTATTTGGTCGTAAGGCCGAGGCCTCTCATATACAGGTTCCGCCAGACTGGGAAACCCAGATGGCGCGTAAATTCGAGCGCATGGGCGTGGCAATCGAGGTGCCTGAGGGCATAAATCCACGGAATCCGTTGCCAGTACATAGGGACAATGTGTTCAATCAGCCCACCGATGTGGCCTGGGATTCCGAAGGGAGTTCCTATTTTAGTGATGGTTACATCAACTCGCGTGTCGGCAAGGTGAATGCTCGAGGCGAGTGGATAGCAAGCTGGGGTTCCCTAGGCACTGGTCCTGGCCAGTTTGATACCCCTCATGGTATTGCCGTGTCTCCCGCCGATGAGATCTATGTTGCCGACCGTGGCAACCGCCGCATTCAGGTGTTCGATAAGGATGGCAACTACATCCGAGAGTTTACTGTGGATGTACCGGTAGACACCTCCCGCGGCAAGATTACCTACGGCCGAGAAAACCCTAACGGTACCACGGGTTCACAGTCTCCTGGCGCACCTGATGCTTTGTGCATGACACCAGGACCGAACCCCGTGTTGTTTATTGGTGATCTGTACCCAAGTCGTATCTATAAAGTGTCTCTGCAAGGAGAGGTACTTGGTGTCTACGGTCAACCCGGGCGCAATCTAGGTGAATTCGGCTGGATCCACGGCATAGCCTGTCCGTCCGAAGATGAGATCTGGGTCGCCGAGTTGATTAACTGGCGCGTACAGAAACTCGTCACCAAGTAGTAAGCTCTTCAGCGTAAAGAGCTTCGCTCACACAAAGAAGAGTAAAAACTAGTCAGCCGTGCGCGGACAAAAGTCACGCGCACGCTCTGGCTTTTACTCTTATCCTTATCTCACCTTCTATAGTGTATGCCGCTTTCTTTTTCATCTAAGTCACTGGAGCAGGCAAAAAAAATTAATGGTTATTGCCACGCTTTACCGTGTGCTGAAGAATTTCTGCAGGAACCTATCTTAACCTTCTAGGCATCAACTTCATTTATGAATAAGCTGTTTAATGAGCTGTTTAATGAGCTGTTTAATGAGCAAGCACTTACGCGTAGTCGCGCCAGCTCACAACACCAAAACTACCGGCTTTTAGTTTAACCCCAATTATTCCAACTCTCTAACACAGGTTATTGTTGTTACTTTTTACATTTCCAACAAACACTCGTATAGTCTGACGAGTGTTTGTTCAGGAGCTGCGCCAATGACTATCATCGATGTTCACACCCATGCTTACACTCGCCGCTGGCTAGAGATCCTGCGCGAACAGGGAGGCGAGTATGGAATGAAGCTGCGCCCCGATGGGCATGAAGAAATCTACCGTGGCGAGACACCAGTGGCATTTCCGCAACCTGGGCACTTTGACTATGATCTGCGAATCAAGCAAATGGACGCCACGGGTATCGATGTATCTATAGTTTCCCTCACTTGCCCAAACGTTTACTTCGGTGGCGTGGAAGTCAGCTGCATGGCGGCGCGAGAATCCAATGACACAATGGCCGAGGCGCAAAGCACCTACCCTGACAGAATTCGTTGGTATACTTCCCTGCCTTGGGAGTATCCAGAACGAGCAGTAGAAGAGCTCAAGCGATCCTGCGATAATGGTGCCAGCGGTGTGATGGTACTTGCCAATGTAACAGGCCGAAGTCTCACCGAGGAATTCTTCGCGCCAATCTGGGAAGAAATCGATAAGCGGGGCCTGCCGGTTTTGCTTCACCCCACCGACCCGCCCGGTGCCGATCAGATGGCCATGGGAGATTTCGATCTCAGTTGGTCAGTCGGATTCATGTTCGATACCACGCTGGCGATAACTCGCATGATCTTCGACGGCTTCTTCGACAAATATCCTAACCTCAAACTCATCGCCTCCCATGGTGGAGCCGCCCTACCCTACCTGGTAGGACGCTTCGAGAAAGGTGACGAAGTAGAACTCCCCCAACGGCGTAAGATGCAACAGAAACCTACTGATTATCTCCGTCATATCTACTATGACTGCATCACTTATGATGCGAGAGCCCTGCAGTATCTCATTTCCATCGTAGGCAGCGACCGAGTCATGTTCGGAACCGACTGGCCCCACCAGGTTTTCGACACCGTGGGTGCCAAGACCAACACAGGCCTGCTTCCTGATGACCAATGCGCTGCTATTCGCCACCGTAATGCGGAAGACGTATTCGGACTCTAGCCCCACTACGGCGCAACCGGTCAAAACAGGTATGGGCAAGCTGTCCATCAGCCATACCGGATAAGAGAGAGCATTTGTGTGAATACCAATAAGGTTGAGTTTGCTTCACGCTGGGGGTTTATCCTAGCGGCTATGGGCAGTGCCGTGGGTCTCGGTAATATCTGGCGCTTTAACCTTCATGGCTGGAGAAAATGGGGGTGGCGCCTTCATATTCTTCTACTTCCTGTTTATCGTCTTCTTTGGCATACCTTGCCTGATGGCCATGATCGTGATCGGCCGCCGCGGTGGCAGAAGCCCCGCAGGCAGTACGCAAGCTCTAGCAGTAGCAGAGGGCAAAAGTCCGAACTGGAAATTTCTCGGCTGGATAGCGATTTCCGTGGCCTTTCTCGCGCTGACTTTCTTCAGTGTGGTGGCAGGTTGGGTGCTGGCCTACATCCCCAGGTCGCTGGTCGGCGCCTTCGATAATATCAGTGGCGAGCAATCCAACCAGCTTTTTGCCGACGTACAAGCTAGTGTATTTGGCATGACTTTCTGGCACGGCGTCTTCATGCTAATAACCATGTTCATTGTCGCCCGAGGCATTCAACAAGGTGTGGAAAAGACGGTGAAAGTTATGATGCCAGCCCTCTTTATTGCACTGCTGATACTGGTCATTTATGCCGCCGTGACCGGTAATTTTAGCGAAGCCTTTACCTTCATGTTCAAGCCAGACTTTTCCAAAGTTAACTCCGACACAGTCCTGTTAGCGCTTGGCCAAGCTTTCTTCTCGCTCAGTGTCGGTGGTGGCGGAATCATCGCCTATGGCGCTTATCTGGATAAACAGGCCTCCATACCCCGTGTGGCTTTGTCTATTGCCGGAGCCAATGTCTCGGTAGACATGCTGGCGGGAATGGCTATCTTCCCCATCGTCTTCGCCTATTCATTGGAACCTGCTTCCGGGCCCGGCTTATTGTTTGTCACTCTACCGGTCGCCTTCGGACAAATGCCCGGCGGCATTATCGTCGGTACTCTCTTCCTCTTGCTGGTGCTATTCGCCGCACTCAGCACATCCATCTCTATGCTGGAATCAGTGGTCTCCCGGCTGATAGAACGCGAGAACAGCAAGCGCTTACACATGACCTTGTTAGCCGGAGGACTGGTCTGGCTCATCGGTCTGGGGTCGGTTTTTTCACACAACATATGGTCAGACTTTACTCCCCTTGGCTTCATCGAAATTCTTGAGGGAGCAACCATCTTCCGCCTCATCGATTTTTTCGTAGTAAACAATCTAATCCTTTTCAGTGCCTTCCTGATCACCATCTTCGTTGGCTGGGTGATGTCCGAAGAGGCGACTCGGGATGAACTGGGAATGGGTAATAACCTCGCCTATCGTAGCTGGCGCTTCGTGATGCGCTACCTGGCACCAGGAGCGATCTTGCTGATAAGCTTAATGACCATAATTGCTTATTAGTTCACTGGCTAAATGGAGTCGAAATACCCCAAACAGCAGAAACTACGGGGTATTTACCCTGTCCCCCTCCTTTCTAGAAACCAGTCCGACGGATCCGCTGTATCCTTGTGAAATGAAAATCATTTGGTATATGCTCCCTACAGAATCATAAATAATAATTAAAAGGTTAGTCGCTATGTTTCCTTCATTGAGCTTTACCCAAGCTAAACTAATTCGAAATTTTCTGGCGTTATTAATCGCAGTAGCGCTTGTTGCTCCGCTGTATGCTCAGGACGTTGAAAGACGAGTCGACATGGTGAGCATGCGAGATGGGGTAAAACTCGCTACAAATATCTACTTACCTAAAGGTGATGGCCCCTGGCCAACTGTGCTAACCCGAACCCCCTATAACAAAAATAGCGCAGATAGCAGTGCCGCCCGCTACAACGAACACGGCTATGTATTGGTGTCACAGGACGTCAGGGGTCGCTATGAGTCCGAAGGTGAGGATCAGCCCTTTGAAGTCGACATGCCTGATGGTTACGACACAGTCGAATGGATAGCCGCTCAAAGTTTTAGCAATGGAAAAGTAGGCATCTTCGGTACTTCTGCCCCAGGAATTACCTCGAACCTGGCTGCCGCGTCGGCTCCACCCCATTTGACCGCCGCCTATGTCACCGTTGCTCCTGACAGCCTGTTCTAACCGATCACGATTTGTCGGTGGCGTATTCAAGGAAAGCCATTCTGGCGGCTGGCTGCGCGGGCAAGGCATTAGCGAAGAACGCATTGCCGCTTACAAGTCCCGCGCAGTTCTGGATCAGGGTTGGATAGATACAGATTTTCTGTTTCATCGACAGAACGTAGAAATCCCTATCTACAACGTAGGCGGATGGCATGACATCTTCGCGGAAGGCTCTGTGTATAACTACCAATATCTGCAGAATGAAGGGAATGACAAGGCCCGCGGAAAGCAGAAACTCTTCATGGGAGCCTTTGGCCATGGCGCGATACAGGGAGACTTATCCTATCCTGGGGGCGGCGCCATTACTGGCGATATCGAGCAGCAACTGCGTTGGTGGGCTTATTGGTTGAAAGACGAAGACAACGGCATTATGGATGAGCCTGCCGTGAGTTTTTACATGATGGCGTCAGCGCGAAAAGGCGAACAATCCCCTAAGAACCGGACTATTCAAATCGATACCTGGCCGCCGCAGCACGAAAAAACGCGCTTCTATTTACAGCCAGGAATGACAATTTCCACTTCTGTTCCTACCGCGGATTCAGCCTCCTCTAACTACCGTTTCGATCCTGCTAACCCAGTAGGTACAGTGGGTGGCCAGAACTTAGGCCGCGACGTTGGCCCAAGAGACCAGCGAGAAGTCGGTGAGCGACAAGACTACCTGCGCTTTCAAACACCGGTACTACAAGAAGACGTCGTAGTTGCCGGTCATATAGATATGGAGCTATTTGTGTCTACTGATGCCTTGGATACAGATTATGTAGTCAAGCTGGTTGATATTTATCCGGATGGCTATGAAGCACTTATTCTCGACTATCCGATTCGCGGTCGTTTTCGCAACGGCCAGGAAGCAGATGATGTTGAAATGATGAGCCCGGGTAAGATTGAAAAATTGCTAGTCAATATGTGGAGCACGGCGCAGACGTTTGAAGTGGGACACCGAATCGGGATTCACGTGACGTCGAGCAATTATCCCAGATTTGCGGTTAACCCAAACAATGGTGCGGCTCTGAATGATCTAGAAACTCCAGCAAAGGTAGCGAATAATACTATTTACTATGATGCTCAACACCCATCAGCAATCATCTTGCCGATAGTTACTGAGGAGTTGTGAACAGTCGAGGTAAAGGCGGAGGCCGGGCTAGAGATAAAGACATGAAATCCGGCTTTTCCAAACCAGCAGTAAGGGATATTTTTCCCTACACACTTTGTTTGTGCTGATACTGAGCGCATCGTTAGCTCAGAATAAGAAATGGGGTCAGAGTAAATATCCAGTAGTTTATGGGCTTTGTGGCCTCTCTTTACTGGCCTTACTCGACGCTGGCGGATGCTTTTATCTCGTCTTAAACCGCTTCGTGCCCAGCACTAAACGGTTGTTGAATGAATAGCGGGCACTAGGGGACACTAACAGTTTAACAACTTAATGGCATGGCGGCGGGTTTCCTGGCCGTGACACGGAAATATCAAGGATTAAACTTAAGTTGTTAGTGACCCTAAAAACCCTAAAAGCAACCTTAAACCTAGGAGTCATCGTGCCAGAAGCAACACAACAAGACAGTGGTAAACCACAATTTTCAATTGAACAAATACGCGCTCGACGGAAACGTGATTGCGCCCTAGGCTATCGATTGTTTGCAGCACAAAAATGGGGCGACTTGGGTGATGGCCACATCAGTGCACGAGACCCCTTAAGAACAGATTGTTTCTGGATGTTGCGCTATGGCGTTTCTTATCATGCGGCCATGGTATCTGACCTGGTATTAGTTGGGCCGAATGGTCAGCTTGTTGAAGGTGAAGGTTTCATCAATATTGCTGGCTACTATATCCATCAACCTATTCTTGAAGCACGACCCGATTTAGTCAGCGCTGTTCACGTTCACACTGGCTGGGGAACTCCGTTCTCAGCTGAGGCAAGAATGATAGAACCGATCTCTCAGGAATCCTGTATTTTTTTCGAAGACCATGCACTTTGGGAAGACGAAGAAGTACAGGTTCAAAGTGTTGAAGCTGGGCGCCGAATTGCTGCCGCGATGGGCCGAAACAGAGCGATTATTCTGCGAAACCACGGCTTGTTAACAGGCGGTGATAGTGTTGCCGAAGCGGTAGGTGGCTTCGTTTATATGGAACGCGTTGCAGAAGTTCACATGAAAGCGCGCAATCCAAAATCAATCTCCGCAGAATCAGCCCGTTTTGCCAAAGAAGATTTGATCAAACTCGGTGTTGGGCGCTCAGCATTTACAAGCATGTTGACACGGCACATTCCTAACCCGGAGATTGTGAATCAATAAATATTAAGGTGGGGGTAGCTGGTCAATAGGGTTAGAGCGCTTTGATTTAACAATCTAGGCTGCCTAGGACTATATTAAATAACCCCACCGTGCTTGCAAATACACTGATTCAAGTCGTACTTTCTGGCCTTTTGAATCGCCATTAAAAGAGCATGGTCAACCGACACCACTTTAAAACGCGCCTGCAGCTCTTCTTGAATATGTATCAACAGATGAGCCGTACATTCAGCGTCCGCCAGCGCACGATGGAAGGTGCCCTCCATCGGCAATTGCAGCGCCTTAACCAATGTTGCTAAGCGGTGATTAGGAAGCGTTGGAAACAAACGCCTGGAGAGCAGGAGAGAGCAAGCCATGTCTATACGGGGCTTTCGTTCAATACGATTGAGTTCAACTTCCCAGAATTTTCTATCAAAGGCGGCATTGTGCGCTAACAAGGGGCGGTCTCCCACAAAGCTGGCAGCCTCCTTCATCACTGTTGAGACCGTTGGCGCAGCCGCAACCATCGCGTCGGTAATACCGGTCAGCCCTTGAATATCATATGGAATTGGTACCCCAGGGTTCATCAAGCTCTGGTAGCGATCAACAATACGCCCTCCTTCGAGCAGACATACGCCAACTTCCGTGGGCCGGGCACCATGAGCAGGAGCTAAGCCAGTAGTCTCGAAATCGATAACTGCATGCGCAATCAAATTTATTGTTCCTTAATAAAGTTGTTTAACTATTCCTGGGGTGGAAAGTGAAAATTCTTACACTAGGAGACACTAAAGTTTAACAACTTAATAGCTTAGGACGGGATACTTAATTACGGTGCTAGGATACAGTCTTAAGTTGTCAAATTGTTAGTGTCCCTAAAAACTAAAAATTCTCTAAGAATTACTGTCTTTTAATTTGGGGGCCAATTTTTTTATTCAATCAAACAAGGCTTGAATTGGCGCTCCCATAGCAGGATTGTAATCTCGATAGTCCTCCCCCAAAAACTGCATCAAAGTCGCGGCAATTCTATTAGAAGTTATGCAGCCCGTTTCAGTCTGAATCAGTCCGCGATTGGAAACGCCAGGACCCATCGCCGCGAACCAGGTTGCCTCAGAACCGACAATGCCATCGGCATACTGCGTCAATCCACTATTAGGACCTGTCGTTGCCTGCCGGCTCGAATGATGCATCCATGATTCGACAGGCGATTCCCCGCGACCGTGATCAACTGTAATGAACAGCACCGTGTTGTCACGATATTGGTCGATAGATTGCAGGGTGCTCCATATCTCCTCTATAAAACGGTCTGTCCTATTGGCAGCGAAAACGTATTCATCATATTTACCATCGTGGGCGAAATCGTCGGTTTCACCGTAGCTGATAAAGAGAACCTTCGGTTGCTCCCGGCGCAAATAGGACAGCGCGAACTGATGAGTGAACGCATCATTGCGCACGGTAGTCCAGGGCGGCGGAATATCACTTTGCATTTTATTCAAAAAAGTTTCGTGAGCATCCGCCGGATTAGCCTCAACTGAAAAGGCATTGACGTGCACACCACTTCTTTGCACATTAAAGATGAACGGAAACACATCCCAGGAAGCAAAGGCAGCTGTCTGTGCCTTATACAAAGAATTGCTTTCCAGTAATTCAAGAAATGTGATTTCTGTGTTCGGAACCTTACTGTTAGAGTTGATATTCGGATTAATCACACCCGTCAGAATTTCGGAGTAGCCCGGATAAGAAAAATACCAATCATTACTAACCGCTGCGCAAGAATTTTCATGCCGATTGCCGGCGTAAATCCCTTGAGAGAAAACCGTATTATGAATAAATGGCAATAATGCCTGCGCGCGATCATTTGAATTGCTGTGCCAGAAGCGCTGCATCAGTAGTTCGGTCTGTGGAGAATAGTTCTTATGAGTAGCCAAATTCTGATCGATCCCGCCAAAAACTTCTTGCCAACGCAATCCATCGAAAGTGATCAAAACTACATTTTCAGCGCCTTGCGCGCTTAAGTTACTTGCAGGCAGTAGCACGATCAGTAAGAGAAAAGACAGCAAGAAATTTTTCAAAACACGACTCCATCTCGTTATTTATGAGTTAGAGTAGAATAAGCCTAGTTGCCGTTCCATTCTACTCTTACATCATAAGAAAGAGCTTTAGGCTGCGTGTAAAGGGAATTGGGTCAGAGTAAATATCCAGTAGTTTATGGGTTTTTTAGCCTCACTTAACTGACCTTACTCGATGCTGACGAAAGCTTTACCCCTTCAACAATTTCATTTCAATAGCAAAACCCAATAACGCGCGGCATTTGGGCGGCTTACTTGCCATAGCATCTCCCAACTTCAAGTACCAAGGGTGTGGCATCAATACCTTGAGCCTAATACCGAGAGAATTAAAAACTACTGGATATTTACTCTGACCCCATTCCTGACCCCATTCCTATTTACTTTTTCCAAACTTAGAGAGACACTCAACCATCCTCCTATGAAACGAACATAGAAGGTAATAATAAGGAGAGAACAATGAGTCAAAAAAAGACTGATCGACGAGAGTTTCTTAAGCGTAGCGCCGCTGTAGCGGGCGCTGTGGGCCTAGGAGCGGCGAAGCCAGCTCTTGGTCAGGATCATGAACATACACCGGTAGCGCCTGAGCCAGGGGCTTTTATTCGGGGTTCTGACGAAATGACCGCCTATGGCTCGCGCTCCCGCTTTGTGGATTCGGTGCGCATTCCCCATGGTGGGCGGGAGTCTCCTGATGCCTTTGGCCTGGACTTTCATATTGCTACCCCGCTGCAGGATTCGGTGGGTGAAATCACCCCCTCCTCGCTCCACTATATGGGCACAACGCGTGGCTCTTTTGTGCCGGACATCGATCCGGATGAGCATCGGCTGATGATTCACGGCATGGTGGATAATCCGATCGTGTTCAGTATGGAGGATTTGAAGCGCATGCCCTCTGTAACTCGCAAGCATTTCATCGAATGCGCGGGTAATCGTTCACGCAGCAGTCACACGACTGTCCAAGAAACCCATGGTATGACAAGCAATGCCGAATGGACTGGCGTGCTGCTGTCTACGGTATTGAAAGAAGCTGGTGTACACGCCGATGCAGATTGGGTTGTTGCAGAAGGCGTTGAAGAGGTGAAAGGCGCGTCTAGCATTCCTATGGCAAAGGCCATGGACGATTGCCTATTGTGTTACGGCATGAATGGTGAACCAGTTCGTCCTCAGCAGGGTTTCCCTCTACGACTCTTGGCACCCGGCTTCGAAGGCATCTTTAATGTGAAGTGGCTACGACGCATCAAAGTGGTGGATGAGTATTACATGACCTACAACGACTTCGGGCACCTGAGCCGTGATCCGGTTAATGCTGCGCTCGGTTATCAGATTGGCCCTAAATCGGTTATCACTTATCCCTCCGGAGGGCAGCAATTGCCAGGCGCTGGTTTTTACGAGATCGGTGGTTTAGCCTGGTCTGGCGGTGGACGCGTAAGCCGCGTTGAAATTTCTACCGACGGCGGTCGCAGCTGGACGGATGCTGACATTCGCGGCACTGCTGAGCCAATGGCACATACGCGCTTTAGCTTTGAGTGGGATTGGGATGGCTCTGAGTGCGAGCTGCAATCGCGCTGCATCGATGAGATCGGTCAGATACAGCCTTCGCGTCAGCAAGCACTGGATTTCTGGAGCACAGATGGCGAGCGCGCCACTTTTGTGAAAGGACAAGACAATTCCATTCAACCTTGGCGAGTTGCTAGCGATGGGGGCGTTCACAATGCGATTAGCTAGGCCTTCGATCTACAAGCGAGGAACTGTTCTTAAAGCTCTTCGAACTGCACTACTCGTCCCAATACTTGTAGCAGGCGTGGTTTCTGTACAAGCGCAATCACCAACCTACGGCGTTGGCAGAACCCCTACTGACAACGAAATTCGTCTATGGGATATTGCCATCGGCCCTAAAGGCGAGGAACTGCCGGTAGGTAATGGTTCAGTAGATATGGGTTCGGAGCTGTATCTCTCAAAAGGCTGTGCGGGTTGTCACGGTACACTCGGTAATGGCGGGATCGCGCCGCGCTTAATCAAGCGCGATGCAGGACCGAATGCGGACCCTTGGGATTACGGCCGCGTGCTACCGATTCGCTCACCCTATGCAACGACGGTATGGGACTTTATCAATCGTGCCATGCCCCTTGGCGCTGAAGGCACCTTAACCGCGGATGAAGTGTACTCGTTGACCGCCTACCTGTTTTTTCTAAACGACGTGGTTGAAGATGGCACTGAACTCAACGAAATAACTCTGCCGCAGATTCAAATGCCAAATCGCACGAATTGGGAGCAGGTTCCCGATTGGCTACCTGGCCAACCACGGCTTGAAGGTTATCCTTACTAGGCCTGCTAATCGGTCTAGTTACTGCGCCTCTAGAGAAAGGGACTGATTTATTCTTGCAGAATAAATCAGTCCCTTTCTGTTTTTTGGGTGATCGACTTTCTTGTTGTTAGCAAACCTCTAAGAGCCATAAAAATCTGTAGTTTTACTGCGAGCCCATTTTTAAATTTAGCGCGGTGCACCTACTTGAGTAGTCAGCGCAATTGACAAAGACGCAGAGTAATTGAAAAATTCCCTCTAACGAAAAACTACTGTAGTTTTAACCTGACTATCAAACAAACACCCTCGGTCAGACAGAAGTAGATACATGGCGAACAAAGACACGCGGCTCTCAGTTGATACCTTACTCGTGCATGACCAGCGCCACTCCAAGGGCGCTGTGGCTCCACCGATTTACCAGACATCGCTTTTTACCTTCGATTCTTATCAGGCGATGGTCGATCGCTTTAGAGGTGACACCGAACAGGCGGTCTACTCCCGCATTGATAACCCGACGGTGTCAGTTTTGCTGGAGAAGATGTGCCAGCTGGAAGGGGGTGAGAAAGCCCTCGCATTCTCAAGTGGCATTGCGGCAATCAGTAACGCAATACTTGGGCTAGTCAAGGCTGGCGATCGGATTGTCTGTGTCAGACACTGTTACCCTGACACCTATCGGCTACTGCAGTTAATCTGCGCCCGTTTCGGAGTGACGACTCAGTTTGTTGACGGCACCGATCTGAAAGAAATAGAGCACGCCCTGCCCGGTGCCAAGTTACTTTATCTAGAGAGCCCGACAACCCAGCTGTTTGAAGAGCAAGACCTCAACAGAATCGCGACGCTGGCAAGAGCGGCTGATGTCATCACGGTCATCGATAACAGCTGGGCAACCCCGATTTTTCAGAAGCCCATCGAATCCGGAATTGATCTGGTCGTGCACTCTGCATCGAAGTACATCTCTGGACACAGCGATACCGTCGCGGGCTTGTTAGTCGGTACCGGCGCGCTTATCGACAAACTGACCAGCGAGACAACACCGTATCTCGGTGCCAAGTTATCGGCACAGGAAGCGGCACTGTTGTTACGCGGATTGCGAACGCTGCCGCTGCGCCTGCAACGTCACCAGACGAGCGCGCTAGTGATTGCGAAGCGCCTCAGGAACACCCTGCCGTAACCGCTGTGCATCATCCCGGCCTCAGTCCGGCACCTTATTCTGCATTGACAGGCTATGGTGGTCTGTTCAGCTTTGAAGCCGATGATTCGATCGACATCCCGACTTTTTGCAACTCTCTAGGGTTATTTCGACTCGGCGTTAGTTGGGGCGGCTACGAAAGCCTGATTATGCCAGCGGAAGTTTCCATCAATCAGGCAGGCGCACCAAGCGCGGCGATTGACTTTGGCGTTCCAGCGAGACTCATTCGATTATTCGTAGGCCTTGAAGACCCCGAGGATCTTTGGCGCGACCTTGATACCGCGCTTGCTTTGGCTAGCCCAGCCGAGACCGATCAATGCCTAAGCCAATCTCCCTTCTTTGAAGCGGCACTGCCCCTGCTCACCATGCTGCTGTGTCTTGTACTTGGCGGCTTCTTCGTGCCAATGGGCACAGAGTTGCTAGTGCTGGTTATGCTCGTCGCTGCCACTGTCGCCGGCATTATCGCTGCCCGTCACGGCCATGACTGGGATGCCATTCAGCGCACGACAGGCGAAAAAATTGCAACCGTGCTGCCGGTCATCCTGATCCTGTTATCCATCGGCATGTTGATCGGGACATGGATGTTTAGTGGCACCATACCACTGCTGGTCTATTACGGTGTGCAGTTGATCGACCCACAGTTCATGATAATCACCGCATTTCTGGTGACGGCGATGATGTCAATGACAGGTTCATCTTGGGCGGCGGCAGGCACTATCGGCGTCGCACTAATGGGAGTGGCTGCTGCAATCGATTCGCCGCTGGCCGCAACCGCCGGTGCGGTAGTGTCCGGCGCCTATTTCGGCGACAAACTGTCGCCCCTGTCTGACCAGACCAATATCTGCGCCATCGGCGCCAATGCCAATCTCTATGATCACATTCGTAATATGGTCTATACAGCAGGACCATCCTTTGTAGTCGCGCTGCTGGTGTACTATGTTGCGGGCGTTATGACCGACGGCAGCTCTGTGGCAGGGTCAGACTTCGATCATCCGATTCTTCGCGAGATTGAACAGGCCTACACAGTAAGCTGGCTCGTATTCATACCCGCGCTCATTGTCATTCTGGGCACCTTCAAGCGCAAACCAGCAGCGCTGGTAATGGTTGTGTCATCAGTTTCCGCCATGGTGATTGGAATTGGCGTGCACGGCTTCAGCGCCTACAACGCAATTCTCAGCGCCATCTCTGGATTCAATGCCGGCATGATCGAGACCCTCGCCAATACACCGAGTGCTATGCTGCTTAGCTTGTTAAACCGCGGCGGCGTCAACTCGATGTCGACTCACTCTTATTATCATTGTTGCGGCGTTTCTGCTTGCTGCGGGTATGGACGTCTCCGGCGCGCTGGACAAGCTGCTGCAGACAATGATCGAGCGGGCGAAGTCTGTATTCGGGCTAATCGCAGCAACGCTGGCTTCGGGTGCAACGATGATCGCGCTGACAAGCCACGGCGGTGTCACCGCACTGATCGTTGGCGGTTTATTCCAGGATGGTTACCGCGAACGCGGCCTAGCCCCCGAGAACCTGTCGCGCTCGCTAGAAGACTCGGTGACGATTCTCGAACCGCTGATGCCCTGGACCGTATCAGCTATCTTCATGGCAACAACCCTGGGCGTGCCCACAGTGGAGTACATGCCCTGGGCGGTGTTTTGTATGACTGGCTGGATGTTTTCGTTGTTACTGGCTGCATTTTATTCGCGAACTGGGTTTGGATTGAAGTCGCTGTAAGTTAATGGTCTAAAAACGTGGTCTGTCCCCGATTAATCCGATTAATCCCGATCCCATGGGATTAAAAACGTGGTCTGTCCCCGATTAATCTGGTTTGTCCCCGATTAATCCCGATCCCATGGGATTAAAAACGTGGTCTGTCCCCGATTTATCGTCCCCGATTTATCGAAAACGTGGTCTGTCCCCGATTTTATTCGCGAACTGGGTTTGGATTGAAGTCGCTGTAAGTTAATGGGCTAAAAACGTGGTCTGTCCCCGATTATCCCCGATTTACTAGAGTGGAAATTTAGTTTGGGCAATAAAGGCATTCACTGCGGATAGCAAATTTTTACTATTATCGGAAACGACGAAAACTGACTCTTCGCGCTGTCCTGGCGTAAGGTCATGGTGATCGATCAGAATTATTTCTTCGCCGTGTGACGGAATAATTTGACCATCGAGCGCATAATATTCAGCCTCAGCGATTGCATCGAGCTCCCCAATATCGAACTCTGCGTATAGCTGAGCGAACGTGTCGGTGGTTCTGACGATAACTCCATCCGGTGCACGACGATTAACATCCCGCTCAGCCGCCATCCCTACAACGACCCCAACGGTCTTTCCAATGAAGTCACTAATGTGCTCATAGCGTTCCTGGTCTTCGGGATTAATGCGCAACGCCCTTCGCTCATAAAGAAACGGCGCAGAAAATGTCGCGCCTGGGTGGGCACGGTCTGGAAAATTCGCGACATTGGTTGCGACTAAATCGACTTCATCTGCGCTGGCTAGTAGCCACGATTCGTTAAAAGGAACGACGACCCAAGAAATTTCCAGCTCCTGCTCGACAGCAAACTGCTCCACATACTGCCTGATCCAAAGCTGTGAGTCATACTGATTCGTGGGGGCGCCCGCTGTTACCGCGACGGTAAGTACGCCTGATCTAATCGTCTGAATTTGCTGACCTACTGCGCATCCACTTGCAGCTACGACAAAACAGAGCAGAGTAATCGTTGTTAGTAGCTTGTTCATTTTTACTAATCCTCTAAATTCTTAAATATTTTCCTGAACTGTACACGCGAGATACTACAGGTGCTGTCTATCAGGCAGCTAGACGGTCAGAGAAGGTAACGCTGACACTAACAGTTTAGCAACTAAATAGCGCAAGGTGGGCCTCTTGATTACCGTTATGGATTACCAAGGTGGACTTCACAGTTTCTATCATCTGCTGTATTTTACTGTGACCCTTTTTATTATGTTCCTTTCTTCCCAGTAGTCGTATTCAAATATGGAGTAACGCATGACACCACTTTGGCAACTCAGCGCCACCGATCAGGCAGCAGGGGTTCGTGACGGAAATTTTACTGCAACCGCTCTTGTTGAATCTGTGCTGGGGAGAGTGGCGCAAAAAAACCCCGAATTAAATGCCATCGTCGATCCTATGGAAGAACAGGCGCTATTGGCATCGGGAAAAGCCGATAACGCGGTAGCAAGTGGTGAAAAACTAGGGCCCTTGCACGGAGTGCCCGTAACCATCAAGGTGAATGTCGATACTAAAGGGAGGCCAACTACCAATGGCATGGAGGCCTTCAAAGATGTCATCGCGCCAGACAATTCACCCCTTGTACAAAATCTGTTGAACGCGGGCGCCATCATCATTGGTCGCACCAATACGCCAGAATTGTCCATGCGCTTAACCACGGATAATCCGCTGTATGGCCTCACACGTAATCCCTGGAATTTGGAAATGTCGCCCGGCGGCTCATCCGGTGGAGCGGCTGCGGCTGCGGCTGCGGGTTTTGGCGCCATTCACCACGGCAATGATATTGCAGGTTCGCTACGTTACCCTGCGACGGCCTGTGGCTTAAGCACTGTTAAGCCAGGGCTGGGGCGAGTGCCAGCCTATCTTCCCTCTGCTAAAGCTGAGCGTGGCATTCTGGCACAACTCATGTCGGTGCAAGGTGCAATTTGCCGCGAGGTAAAAGACGTGAGGCTCGCGACACAGGTGCTGATCGGGCATGATCCCCGCGACCCCTGGCATGTGCCAATGCCTTTTAGTCAGCCAGGCTCCAGTTTATCGAAAGTCGGTTATTGCCGTGAAGCCCATGGCTATCCCATTCATGAGGGCATTCTTGCCAACTTGGACCGGGCTGCGTCCATTCTTGAAGACGCGGGGTACCAGATCCAGGAGATTGAAATTCCTCCCATCGCTGAACCTGCCAAAGCCTGGCTTCAGGTAACCAACTTCGAAATGAAGAAGACCCTCGAGCCTGTGTACAAAGAACATGGTAGCGATATCATCAATCAGATATTCGGTTGTTATTACAAACTGGAAGACATGGTGGATGCCGAAGGTTATCTATTCGGTCTTGCAGAGCGTACTCGCATGGTGCGCGAATGGAGTCTTTTATTGGCGGACTATCCACTGGTATTGACGCCTTTCTTAATGCGCCCAGGCTATCCCAGCAACTTTGATGAAACCTTCGAAGGGGTTAAAGACCTTTTTGATTCCTCCATCTATAGTTATGGTGTGAATTATCTGGGCATGCCTGCGGGCGTAGTGCCGGTTGATTTGGTGGACGGCCTGCCATCGGGAATACAGCTGATTGGTCAGAAATGGCGAGAAGATCTAATTTTAGATGCCATGGAGGTCATCGAGCGTGCTACAGGCGTAATGACGCAAAAGCTTTGGGATCGAGAATCAGATTGAGAGAAAGCGAAGGGGTCAGAGTAAATATCCAGTGAATCAGAAGCTAATAGGAGACACCTAAATCCAAAAACTACTGGATATTTACTCTGACCCGATTTCAAAAAATTTATATAGGCTCAATTACAAAGGCAATTATGGCTATAGCAACGTCCCCATCAAAGCTCAGCCTGCCTCAGCACAGCCTAGGAATAACGACTGTTCTAGAATATCTTGTATTCAAATTCCCTGCCATAACAAGTGAAGAGTGGCAAAAACGTATGACTGAGGGCAAGGTTCATTGGCATGATGGGAGTCTAATTAGCGCGACATCCCCTTTTGCTGCTCAGCAACGCGTTTATTATTATCGCGAAGTTGACAGTGAACCTGTCATTCCTTTTGCAGAAAAAATTATTTTCCAGGACGAATTTATCTTAGTGGCGTACAAACCGCATTTTCTACCCGTCACTCCGGGGGGGCAATATGTTGAAGAATGCCTGCAAAATCGCTTACGCAATAAAACCGGAAACCAACAACTGCAAGCCGTGCATCGCATCGATAAAGCGACTGCGGGCTTGGTATTGTTTTCAGTTAACCCTAATTCACGTCAGCATTACCACCGTCTATTTGAGACACATCAAGTCAAAAAAATCTATCAGGCCATCGCCAGAACGAATGGCAACCCTCCGATGATTAACCAACAATGGGAAGTTAAGAATCGCTTGGAGAAAACCGGAACGAGATTTTTGATGCATTCTGTCGAAGGACCAGCCAACAGCCATTCCCATATCCGTTGTGTGCAATGCTCAGCCGACAAAGCCCTATTTGAGCTAAACCCAATAACAGGTAAGACCCACCAGCTACGCCTGCATATGCAAAGCCTTGGCTGGCCATTACTGCACGATACTTACTATCCCCAATTACGTCAGCCGATTAAATCAGCCGATTACAGTCAGCCCATGCAACTATTAGCACAACAGCTGTATTTTATTGATCCTATGACACGACGAGCAAGAAATTTTTCTAGCAATACTAAGCTCAGCCTAGTGTGCTGATAAGTTAACTGCCAATCTATCAAGGGTGACTCTAGGGCAGTACTAAAAACTTATAGGACACAAGGCGAGTTTCTTGATTACATAATGCAATACCAAGATTAATCTTAAGTTTTTAGTGTCACTACTAATTTGTCGTTTATTTTTTATCCAATTAGACGCGCAGAAATTTTCTAATTAAGCACTTCAACTCTTGCCGTGTTGTCGTCTGGATTTCTGTCTATCAACTTGTTCAGCGGATCGATACCAACAGACACCGGCCTGCTGTCCACGACAAAGACAAACGTTTGATTCTCAGAATCGACCTGCCGCTTTTCGATATGAAGAATTTCAGGCACCTTGGTTTCCTCATCTTCCTCGCCAAGCACGGCGATGTCGATTAGGGCATTCATTGCCACCTCAGTTTCTTCCCCCTGCCCATCTGCTTCGAACTTGCTGGCGGCTGTATTTATGGTCACTTCAAAGCGGCCATCAGGCAATTCTGTGTAGTGGCTGTCTTCTGCCCGCAGATCGTAGAGGACAATCTTTTCAAACAGGTCGGTGATGATGCCCTGGTATTCCTGCGGTGCGTTTTCCCGAATTTTCGCCAACAGATGTCTAGTTGTTGGATACGGCGGGCCCTTGAATCCCCAATCGGCAATGAATTCACGCAGTATAAGATTGACGGTGTCCTCGCCCAGGTAGTCCTTCAGCGCGTAGAGCACTAAGCTACCTTTGCGGTAGTGAATGTAACCTTGATTCTCCACCAGCATCAGCGGCAGTTCTTCCAACACCTCTGCGCCACGGCTATTCAGATAATTATCAAGCTCATACTTGAGGAAACGTTGCATGTGAGCTGCGCCATACTCTTTCTCCATCACCATTAACGCCGAGTACTGCGCGAGTGTTTCAGTTAGTACGGCTGCACCCTGCACGTTTGCACCAACAACCTGATGACCCCACCACTGGTGAGCAAATTCATGAGCCGTGACATAAAACACATAGTCGATTGCTTCAGGATCACGGATATCGGCTACGAAGCCAATGGCTTCGGAAAACGGGATGGTATTGGGGAACGACTGCGCGAAGGCGCCCCGCTGTCGCGGAAATTCAAAGATACGATACTGGCGATACTGGTAAGGGCTGAAATTGGCCGTAAAATAATCCAGCGACTTCTTCGATGCCTCTAACATCCTATCTACGTTTTGCTCATGCTTGTAGTAAACCTCAAGATCGACATCATTCCACTTGTCGCTCTTCATCTCATAGTCTGCCGAGAGAAAGGAAACAAATGGCCATATCGGTTCATCCATCTTGTAATGAAAATAGCGACGGCCGCCTTCTTCCCACTCCCGCTCGAGATAACCCGGCGTCACTGCAATTTGATCATTGCTTGTACTGACGATGGCCTCGTAGCTGGCGCGCATTCGAGTTACCAGCCCCACATCCCACTGGCTTTCATCATCGATTTTGGCCGCTCGCTCTACAGGGGGCAGGTCATATCGGCGGCGCCGATTATTGTCTAGCAGTTCTGCGCTATTGTTATATCCCGGCAACGGGAAAGCCTCGGTGTTGTTGAAGAAGGTGCCACTACTCAACAGGCTTGTAGTCGCAGAGTTGTTAACAAAGCCCGGCGTCAGCCAATCGATATCGAAATTCACATCGAAAGATTCGCCAGGCTGCATAGGTCTATCAAGTTGATAGATGTAGTAACCCAAATCGGTATCGGAATGAGAGAGCGTGGAATTCGGCACATTGAGCTCATTGATGGAAAGGTAAGTTGCTACCGTGAAGTGCACCTCAGGTATCGCCTCATCATAATTATTCGATACCGTATAGGTTCCTTCAATGTGGGCTTCCCTGTCCTCAGGAAATAGTTCCACTTCGGTGTAAATCGACATAATGTCTGGAGAATTGAGGTCTTCGTACTGCTTGTAGGCTTTTTCGTAGTCAGCAAATCCCTCCTCAACATCGAGGATGCTGAGCTTGCTGTTAAGCACATTCGTGTTGTAGAAAATAAAGCATCCTGTACCTGCAAATGCCAGCAAGCAAATGGCCGCAGCGATAGCCACCGGTGTACTAAACCTTGACCTGATGTTCTTCCAACGAAAGCGGCCCCTAATTTCGGTCCCCCGCTGCCATACCAGGTGCATCGCGATGAGCAATAAAGCACAGAACAAAGACCAATAAACGGAAAACCAGACGAAGGCGCTTAAGTTAGGACCAAACCCCGTGAATACCGAATAGGGAACTCCCGGAGTGCTAAACAGATACAGGTTATGGTTGAAACCTTGCTGCGGCAAAAACAAGGTTCCGGCAAAGTACATCACTACAACAAACATCCCCAGGTAACGGTTTCCGGTTATAACCTGAGCGAATACGGCCAGCACGCAGGTAAACCAGATCGGAAACTGAAAGAACGAGAATAGGCCGAAGAAGTACTGCACAAAATTGAAGTCGTAGTATCCCTTGAAGATTTGCACGAGCACGGCCGCTAGCATTGCCGCCAATAACATCACAAGCACCACCGACATCAGACCAAGCAACTTGGCCCCGATAATGACCCAATTCGGATAAGGCATTGAATCCATCATCTCAGCTACGCCGACATTTCGGTCTCGCACCAATAATTCAGACGAATAGAAGATCAACACAACTAGTAGAGGAATGGAGTAACCGCTGTTTATTATCAGCAGCATAGCCGAAGTCGTCGGATAAACTTCAGTACCAAAAATACCGGCAAGTCCGAATAAGGCATTCGCACCTACCTGGAACATCCCCAGCAACGCCATCACAAGAAACGCCTTGCCGATAATAATATTGTGAAATTCAATACGAACAAGTGATGCAAACTGTGTAAGCTGAGCGCGAAAACCAAAATTCGTGTTCGCGCTACTGCGCTGAGCAGTAGCCATTCTTGCGGGCGCCTGCTTGTCAGCGCGCAGCTTTGATGAACGTCCAAATCGCTGCAACCACCTACTTTTTGCATTCACAAAATCCAGCGAGAAGGGGAAATAACGGTACGCCAGCGCTATGAATACAAGTGATAACACGCCCGCCAACAGGCGGTTGTAGAACAGGTTACCTTCCACGGGAATCACCAGTTCATTCATTTCGAATGGAGTCCAGTACCGCGTTATCTCAGTAATAGCTACCTGCCCGAAGGGATCTAACAGGCTAAGAAGCTGCAAATCTTCGGGGTCCACAAGTGACGAGATCACCGAGCTGATTATCAACACAAACACCAGCACTACGTAGCTCGCCATAAGACTGCGGGTAAGTGTCGCTACTAGGAATGCTAGTGTAGAAACCATTAATATATTGGGAATGGCTATGGCCCAGGTGGCAAACCAGTAAGCATCGAGCCGCATAGTCCCCATCCGCTCAGGGTCCAGCCAGGGCATTAACTCTCCTAGAAGAACACCTAGTGCGGCAGCAAAATAAACGACAAAACTGAAAATCGTTGCCCCGCAGAATCGCCCCATCAAATAGTCAAATTTGGTGACTCTGGTGGTGAAGAACAGCTCCGCCACATTGTGATCGAAGTCTCTTAATATCGGGCTGGAAGCGTAGGCAACACCGGCGATCAATGAGGCAAGGAAGCTGATGCTAGCTAGCACCACAATCACGTTAAACGGGGAGTTAATATTGATATTAGATACAGTACCTCCGATGCCAATATTGTCAGACACGGTGGCGAGGAAACTGAGGAAAAACAATACCAGCGATACCACGTAGACCAGTGGTTGCCGGGCATGAAAATTCATCTCAAAGCGAAAAATAGGGGCAAACATAAGAGTGAAAACTCCTTGCAGACTGACTAATTGCTAGGCGGCTACACTAATTTTGTTATCGTGAAGTGTGGAGAAATAAACATCTTCCAAGCTGGCGCCACTGGCCTCAAAGCCATCGCCAGGATTGGAATCACTTACGATATGAATTTTTGTTCTGCCCCCTACCAGAGTCGAAAACAGAACTCGGTAATTTGACTCATGCTCGATCAAGGCAGATCGATCAATAAGTTTGCTATAGATGGAGCCCTCAAGTTGCGCAACCACTTCATTCGGCTGGCCCTTCATGAGAATTTTACCGGCGCCCATGATGGCCATGTTCGAACAAAGGTCACTGACATCATCGACAATGTGTGTCGAGAGAATCACTACCGTGTCCGAACCGATATCAGCCAGCAAATTATGGAAACGGCGACGTTCCTGTGGATCGAGCCCAGCCGTTGGCTCATCCACTATGACCAGCAGCGGATCACCGATCAATGCTTGGGCTATTCCGAAACGTTGTTTCATGCCGCCGGAATAGGTACTTACCGCCGTCTTGCGTACATCCCACAGATTCACCTCGTTCAGCAAGTGTTCAACCAACTCCTTTCGCTCACCCTTATCTACAATGCCTTTCAACACGGCAAAGTGATCCAGCATTCGAATTGCCGAAATTCGGGGATACGTCCCAAATTCCTGTGGCAGGTAACCAAGTACTTGGCGCAGCTTCTCTTTGTCAATGAGAATATCAATATCATTGAGGAAGGCGCTTCCCGAATCTGCTTCCTGCAACGTCGCCAGCGTGCGCATAAGAGAGGACTTGCCGGCTCCATTTGGACCAAGCAAACCGAACATGCCCTCGGAAATTTCCAGACTGACGCCGGCGAGTGCCTGGACACCGTTACTGTAAGTCTTGGTTAAGTCTTTAATTGTTAACATACCTGTTCCTTTCCACGCGTTGCACTACGCAGAGACAGCGCGCCTGTTGATGATTTGTAGTAAAGTGGGTCAGCATCGAAGGTTCTACAAGATTCAGTCTAACAACCCTAAAAAACTAAGCAACTAACTACGAATAGAGTAGGGTCTTCCCATTGGAATAACCTCTAACTCGTAGACGTACACTGTCGCCAGAAGTTAAATTTACCAAGTGAGAAAACTAAAAGCGCTAGATGCCAGACTATAAAGTGCCGTTCACGCTGAGAGAAATAGTTCGACCTGAAGAGCTCACTGGTCTTCTATTTCCTCGAGGATGCCGCTGGAAACACGGCCAACGAAGCGTTGTCGTTCGCGGCAAAATTCACCATCATTAACCAATCGGCTCGCATTCAGACGGCAGGTCATGCTAAACGGCCCGCGCCACTGGACAAAGCTCTGCCAGAAGGGGTCGCCAGGAAACAGGGTCAGCGTAACTATTCAATAGTTTATGGGCTTTGTGGTCTATCCTAATCCGCCTTGCTTATCGCACCGATTTTTAGAACTTCAACAACAATGCCAGGTGTCGGCGGCGTACTCGTTTCGTTAGGCGTATTTCAGACAATGTTCTAGAAGAGATCGAGGGTCAATCCACTACCACCAGCTTGGACTTTAGCATCTAGATAAGTAGCACGTTCCAGGCCATTTATTCTAGCGCTAAAGACTAAAGTAATAGGCGCTCATAGATCAGGAATTAGAAAAATCAATTGTAAAAGTATGAGCCTCCCCTAATCCTGACCTTATCTGAACGATCAATCATTTAATTCCCCATTCCTGATAAGTTCAAATTTTTATGGACAGTTATGCTCAAAGGGAGTAGTTAATAGTCTTGCTATTAGTAATTAGTCCCAATTATAAATTGAGCATTCAATTTGTAGAATTCACTGAAGGTATAAATTAATAAAAAGAGGAATTAGCATGAATATAGATAAAATCGCCCCTATCGCAGCCATTGCAATAAGTCTTATAGGCATATTTGTACCTTTTGAGTACTGGGGATTGTTATTAGTCGCTATTGGCTTAGTCCATGGTGTAATGAGCCCTGTAGATGACCGAGCAGCCCAAGCAATGATATACGGGGCCGCTATAGCAGTTCCACTTATGGGCGCTACCTTAGGAAATGCTATCCCTGTTGTTGGTGGGTATGGGGAAGATTTCTTGGTAGCATTTACAAGTGCTATTCACGGATATGCCGTAGCCACTTTGATTATGGATCTTCGTTCTCGAATTATGGGATAAGATAAAATTTAAGGGGAGAAAGCACGCTAACTTCTGCTAGCGTACTTCCTCTTCTTACTATACACCCTTCCCCGCCTCAAATTCCTGACGGCTCTTGATTGTTATCAAGAAACCGAAGCAATAACGATGGCTTGCACTGAGGAACCAATCATCTAGTCTACAAGATTTACTTGTTGAGCCAAATCACTGCCATTTCTAATGCCGTTTTCCTGAAGCTCATACTGCTCGTTATGTCCAGCCTATGGGCTTCTGCTCTTGGCTAATCGCTTTCACTGGCTAGCAGTGCCGGTTCAATGACTAAGGACTCGCAGGATAGTTGTCGCCTGCATAGGACAAACTTGTCAGTACCAATTCACTGCAACGGCGGATAAAAATCTCCTCGCCGCACGTCAATGCCCGACTCTTCTAGCTCCTCCTCGAACAGATCCAGGCTTTCAGCAACCGAAATACCACCGGGCAAGGCCGTGCCTTCGTAAGCAGGATTCAGTGCGCGTCGAGCGTAGTCCTGATCGTAGTGATAAAGATAAACCACATCAGGTTCGAGAATTTTTGTACATTCAGCAGACGCAGCCGGAGTCATTCGGCCAAGCGGCACGTTCAAAGGCATGAATGCCACGTTTATGTCCTGCAACACTTTTACCTCATCCACACATTCCGTGACGCCGGCGAAATAGAAACGCGTACCACCGAGAGTTAACACATAGCCATTGGCCTGCCCTTTGGGATGAGACGGTTCTCCGAGAATAATGTCATAGGCTGCCACTGCCTCAACTGTCATGCCGTTGACACGAATCATCTGGCCGTTAGCGATCACAATCCCATCCGGCCATTTCGCTCTGCCGCTCTCTAGCATTACCAGCACAGTTTGTGGGCCTGACAATTTCTCTATAGCCTCTACGTCCTGATGATGGCCTACATCATCTGTTATAAGAATTAGGTCGGCTTGTTTCGCCCCCGGCAGACCGACTCTGTTCCAGGGGTCAATCTGCACAACGGTATTACCATACTCCAGCTGAACCGAAGAATGAATTAATGGCGTGATCGTAATAGGCCCGTTAGCACCAGGCACGACATTGGACTGAGCATGCACAGCGGCGATGCTGCAAAGCGAGCAATACAAGATTGCAGAGAATAGGTTTTTCACAATGCTTCCTCGATTCAATTAACTATTTTTAGGGTAAACGTAATACGCGCATCTCACCAGAGTAACCGCTCCCGCTTATTGCAATGGCCAGATACTGCTCCCCTTCTATCTGGTAAGTCATAGGAGAACCTGTCTGCGGGGCCGGCAAGGTGACTGCTCCAACTTCAAAGCCAGTTGCCTTGTCATAAGCACGCAACATCGCCCTGCGTTCTCCGGTATCGGGATCTGTTGTTAGCTGTGCTTCGCCTGCGATCAGCAAGGTTTTCGTCACGAGCGTGCCCACCGACGCGTTCTGACCGGTGCGCGGTAGGTCGATGTCGACCAGAGCAGGATGATTAGCAATATTGTCGGGCGTCTGCCCGTGTGCAATCTGCCAAAGTATTGAGCCCTCGTTCATATCGATTGCCGTAACTTTCCCATAGGGTGGTTTCAATAACGGCAGACCATCAACGCGCAAGCCGATGGGAGGACGCCCGCGGGAAGAAACCGGCCGCTCCCCCACCGCGGCATTGAACTCTGTTCGCCCGCCACCTGCGGAAGATCCGGCGCCACCGGAGGTGCGCGGACCGGTGGCTGCATTGCCTTGAATGTAAGCCATATCCGATTGACCCGGATAAGGTGGCACCACGGCAAGACTAGCAACCGAACTATTAGAAGAAACATAGAGTATGTTGGTCTGCGGATCGAATGAACCTCCAGGCCAGTTAGTGCCTCCGCCAGTGGCAGGTGCCATCAAAACACCAAGAGGACCATCAATGTTGCTGACTACCGCAGGCGTAAACAACGGGCCCATCTTGTACCAGCTGGCAACCTCTTCTGCCGCACTATGCAACTGCGGCGTGAAATCCAAAAGATCATCTGGTGTTACCCCTTGGCGATCATAAGCCGGTGGACGGGTCGGCATAGGCTGGGTTGGTGAATACCATTCACCTGGCACATCGCCCACCCCAACCGATCTTTCAACAATGGGCCAGATTGGCACGCCGGTTATTCTGTCGAATACATAGAGAAATGCCTGCTTTGTTGGCTGCGCCACAGCTTTACGCAACTGACCATCAACGATGATATCAAGCAGAATAGGCGCACAGGGAATATCGTGATCCCAAATGCCGTGGTGGACAAATTGGTAATGCCATTTGCGTTCCCCTGTATAAAGATCAACGGCCAGAAGGGATTCGGCGAATAGATTATCGCCAGGTCGATTGGCACCAAAGTAGTCGCCGGTGGCTGCCTCAACTGGCAAATAGACTGTTTCGAGTTCTAGGTCTACCGATATCTGCGCCCACACGCCGGTGTTTCCTGTATAGGAGGCGGAGCCATCCTGCCACGATTCATAACCATATTCGCCGGGCATTGGAACAGTATGGAATATCCATAGCCGCTCTCCGGTACGCACATCGAAACCCCTTACATAGCCTTTCACGTTCTCACGGCTACGGGGGTTACCACCGGTGCGATGTGCTGCTCCTATTATTACTACATCCTTGGCGACTATCGGCGTCGAATGAAGCCCTATCTCACCGGTCTCTAGATCAATCATCTGATCGGCGTGCTGCTTCAGGTCGACTATGCCCTCGACTCCGAATGACTGCACCGGCCTGCCGGTCGATCCATCGAGCGCAATCATTTGGTAACCAGGTGTCACATATATAATCCTAGTGTCTTCGCCGTCTTGCCACAGTGCAAGGCCACGTCCGGACAATTGTCGCGGCGCATTCGCCGCTCTTGCGCCTTCATTAAGCGCGTATTTCCACAGCAATTCGCCGGTACGCGCATCGAGAGCAACTACGGCGCGGCGCGACCCGCCCGTGGTATACATTACCCCATTCACAACCAGTGGCGTGGCCTGAAAACGATATTCCGGACTCGGCCCCAGGTTGTCGGTTTTGAAGCGCCAAGCGACCTCAAGATCAGAGAAATTCTCTGCGTTAATCTGCTCCAGTGGCGAATAACGAGTATGCCCCAGATCTCCCCCGTAGGTAGGCCATTCCCCGTCAGGCGCACCCTGCTGAGCAAAAGCGGCCGCAGAGCATAGCCACAAGACTACAAAAAGAAAGGGGTGTTTAATCATCGGGTGACACCTCAACGTATTGTTTTTATTTCGGCAGCATTGGGTGCAGTCTAGCAGGATTTTTGAGAGCGACCCAACTGTTCAGAAAACAAGACATAATGTGGTTTTTACCGTAGTATCGAACAAAATAACAACAAAAAACTCTAACAAGGGCCTGCGCCCGGACGATCGATTATGCCCCGATTCGTTACACCTCAGCTAACAATCGCACTTGTGCTTTCCCTGCTGCCTGCAAGCATCCATGGGCAACAAATCGAACTTTCTCAGCAATACTGGTCTGCCGAACTCATTCGCTCACATGGCCAGCCGGTGATTCCACTATTTGATGGCTGGTTCCAGAATGATGACGGCAGCAACACCATGTGCTTCGGTTATTTCAATTTGAATTCCGAACAGGCACTGGATATCCCTATAGGCGAAGCAAATTATCTAAGCGACACACGCTTTCCCACTCAGCTTCCCACTCATTTGATCCGCTGCCACCGCGCTATCGTCACATTTTTTGCGCCTTTAGCATCACCGTGCCGAAAGACTTTGGCCGCGAAGAAAAGATTGTGTGGCATCTATCCAGCGCAGGCGAAAACCTCAGCGTCCCCGGACACCTGAAGCCGGCTTATGTACTCGATGAACCTAGGTCCAAGGGGCGCGGCGATCTGGCCCCACTGATAAGGCTCGGGGCTAATGAGACTGGTGTACGCGGACGTAAGGGCATCCATAATCGCGCTACCCTTAGCGCGACTGTGGGACAGCCACTTACTATCGAAGCCTGGATCGAGCATCCCGATCCGCAGATATGGACGGGGTGGTCACATCATGCCGGACCCGGCGAGGTCGAGTTCGACACCCAGGAAGCCATGATTACCACGGATTCGGGCCACGCCAGCGTGAATGCGACGTTCTCCGAACCCGGTGAATACACTATCCGTCTACAAACCATCGACAGTGTTGCTGCTTTTGAATTTTATTGTTGTCACAGCAATGCCTACTACAACATCAGCGTGAGCAACTAACACGGAGCTAACTAACCATGAGCAAGATAGAGCAAAGTAAAACAGCATGTATTCTAGCCGCCGTTTTCGTAGCATCCCTGATCGGAAACGCGCAAGCTCAGGACATTACCTATTCACGTGATATCGCTCCAATACTTCAAGAAAAGTGCGTAACCTGCCATAACCCCGAAGGCATCGCCCCGATGCCATTACAGAGCTATCAACAGGTGAACCCGTTTGCCGCCCTGATTAAAGACCGCACCAGCAAACGCATCATGCCACCTTGGCACATCGATACCACCACAGGCATTCAGGAATTCAAGAACGACGCCTCCTTAAGTGATGAACAGATCGCGACAATCTCTTCCTGGGTGGACAGCGGCGCACCGGAAGGAAACCCTGCGCATCTTCCCACTCCCATCGAAATTCCTAGCGGCTCGGCTTGGCAACTAACCGAACAGCTTGGCCCACCGGATTTGATAATCAAATCAACACCCTTCGATGTAATTGCCAACGGCCAGGATCAATGGTGGACACCCGACGTGCCCTTCGAAGGCATGGAGAAAGATCGCTGGTTGCGTGCCGCAGAATTCAAGCCTTCTTACCCACTAGGTAAAAAGGTGGTGCATCACGGTCACGCCGTGCTGGTGCCAGAGGGCGAAACACGTCAGGTCGCACTTGCTCGCTATGGTGTTGGAAAGTCTTGGGAGGTCTATCCCGATGGCACAGGCATGAAGGTTCCCGCCAATGGCCATATAGCTTGGAATTTACATTATTTCCCTGTCGGTGCAGAAGGGGAAGATGACGTGGTTGAGGTAGGCTTGTGGTTCTACGATGAAGGTTTCACTCCCGAACTAGAAACCGCCGGCGAAGCCATGTTCAGGGTAGATGGGCTGAATGGCATGGCGAGAGGGCAGGATATTGTTATCCCTCCCCATGGCTATCAAGTATTACAAGGTACACACGTACTCGATGCGCCGGCCGTCATCCACAGCTATAGGCCTCACCTGCATATGCGTGGCAAAGTGATGACCATGGAAGCCATCTTCCCGGATGGCCGCAAGGAAGTGCTCAGTCAGGTGAACAAGTACAATCACAACTGGCAGATTTCCTATCTCTATGCCGACGATGCCAAGCCATTGCTTCCCAAAGGCACCGTCTTACAATTCACATCGGTGTTTGATAACACTGTCAATAACCCGCTAAATCCTGACCCCGAGCAGTGGGTAGTATTTGGCCGCCGCGGTGTCGACGAGATGAGTCACGCCTGGGTGGGAATCACCTATATGAATGAAGAGCAGTTTGCCGAGGCCGTTACAGAACGCCGCGCTAGACAGGAAATTCTCACGGTGAGTAAATAAGGACAGCCTAATGAAACCACGACTACCAGATTGCCGGGCAATTAAACCTGCTCTCTTCCTGGCAGCGCTGGTTTGCTATAGTGGCGCTGTCGCGCAGCAATTAGAACAGGCCTCGTACACGGAGTCTCAAGCTCAAGCTGGAGCGATACTTTACCAACAAAACTGTTCCACATGTCACCTTACAGATCTCCAAGGAGCATTCGAGGCACCCGCACTCAATGACGGTAATTTTCGTGCTAACTGGAGCAATCGAAACGTAACCGAGCTTCAAGACTTACTGGATCGAACCATGCCACCACAGGCGCCCGGCTCATTGAGTGAGGAAGAATACAGTGCACTTGTCGCCTTTCTTCTAGCCGAGAATGCAGTGCCAGGCAGTGACAGAACTCTTAGCCTCACCAGCCCCGGAGTAGCCTTTTTGAATAGCGAGTCTGCGAGTGGCACGGCGATCGTGCAGCGCATCCCCCGCCCAGGACAGGCGGGAACGATACCTTCCCCTGACTCTCTCAATGCAGTGCCTGAGATCGCTACAGTATATCGGTCCGAACGCGCCATTACCCGTTCCTGGCTGCCTGTTAATGGTTTCGTTAATGTTAGTGATGCCGAACTGGCAGACCCAGCTGCCGAAGACTGGACTTATTGGCGTCGAAGTCCCAACAGTCATGGCTTTAGTCCGCTAGATCAGATTAACAAGGATAATGTGGGCAACCTGACCCTTGCTTGGGTATGGGGCATGGCGCCCGGGCGCAGTCAACCTGGACCATTGATTAGAAACGGCATCGTCTACATTCCCAATTTTGGCAATGTTGTTCAGGCACTGGACGGACGCGATGGCACTTTACTGTGGGAGTATCAGAGAACCTTCCCCGAAGGCGGGCGCAACGGCGGTTTGCTTCGCACTCTGGCTATGTGGCAGGACCTAATCTATGTTGCCACGACCGATGCTCACCTAGTGGCACTAGATGCTCGCACCGGCGCCGTGCGCTGGGATATCGAGGTAGCCGACGAGGCACTAGGCTATTCCAACACCACCGGTCCTATAGTAGCCGATGGCATTGTAATTAACGGCATCTCTGGTTGCGGCCGCTTCTACAAAGAGAGTTGTTTTATTACCGGGCACGATGCCGGTACAGGCGAGGAATTATGGCGAACCTTTACGGTAGCACAGCCCGGCCAGCCTGGGGATGATAGCTGGGCAGGTTTACCACTGGAACTTCGCGGCGGCGTCGATGTATGGATGACTGGTAGTTGGGACCCCGAATTGGGGCTAGTGTTTTTTGGCACCGCACAAGCCAAGCCTTGGATGGCGGCGAGTCGCGGCCTCTCCACCGACGATGCTGCTTTATATTCCAACAGCACGCTGGCTATCGACCCACAAGACGGCCGTATAGTCTGGTATCGCCAACACGTGCCGGGCGAGTCTCTCGACATGGATGAAGCATTCGAACAAGTATTGATAGACGTCTTTGATGAACCTTATCTGATGACTATTGGAAAGAGCGGCATACTCTGGAAATTGGATCGCCGCACTGGAGAATTTCGCGGCTTGCGCGAAACCGTTTATCAAAATGTTTTCCCGGAAGTAAACCTTGAAACCGGGCAGGTCAGATACAGAGACGACATTCGTGATATGCAGATCGGTGAATGGTTGTCCGTCTGCCCGTCAACAGCCGGCGGCCACAACTGGCAATCGAGCGCCTACCATTCTCCTTCCCGCCAGCTAGTAATACCACTGAGCCAATCCTGTATGGAAATGTCGCCACGGGAGACGACGCTCGAGATCGGCTCAGGTGGTAATCAGGGCGATCGCATGTGGATGGAGATGCCGGGAACAAATGGCCAGTTTGGTAAGCTCGCGGCCTATGATGTAGTGTCCATGGAAGAGAGCTGGAGTGTTGAGCAACGCGCACCCTACCTCACTGCCGGGCTCGCAACTGGCGGTGATTTACTGTTCATCGGAGACTATGACCGCTATGTGCATGCCTATGATATTAGCAGTGGCGAAGAGTTATGGCGCACTCGACTCGCTACATCAGCCCAGGGGTTTCCAGCGACTTACGCGATTGATGGCGAGCAGTACATAGCCATTCCAGCTGGGCGTGACGGTGGCAGTCCGTGGCGCATAGGTAGCTTTCTGGCTCCAGAAATGGTCAGCCCCAACGGACATAACGCGCTTTATGTCTTTAAGTTGCCCTAAGAATCGCAGGGACAATCAATGGGGGCAGAGTAAATATCCAGTAGTTTATGGACTTTCCCCGCCTCTCTTAACTGACCTTACTCGGCGCTGCTGAATGCTTTTACCTCGTCTTAAAACGCTTTGTCCCCAGCACGTAGCTTTTGTTGAATGAATAGAGAATATCTTTCAATAATTCCATATCAATTGCAAAACCCAATGACTCACGATATTTGGACGGATTACTCGTCATAATATCTCCCAACGCCAATTATAAAGAACGTGGTATCAACAGTTTAAGCCTAATGCTCAGAGAACCAAAACTACTGGATATTTACTCTGACCCCAATTTTTCAGGCCTAGAGTGAATCAATATAGCTTTTCACTTTTTGATATTCAGGCTCCAATTTAGGTAACTCCTCATCAATTAGGCCCCAGTTTGATTGGCCACCCGCCGCCTCTAGCGCTGCACATATATCTGCCATCCTATTAGAACCAATACTGCGAGATGAAGACTTTAATTTGTGCGCATGCGCTTTAATCTCTGTAGCTGAGAGAACCCCATGAGCCGCCATTAAATCAGCAATAATGGCTTCAGACGGCCCAATAAAAGACTGCAAAATCTCTTTGAAGGTGTCTTCATCATCGCCAAACATATCCTTCAACATACGCTCATCGATAGGACATGTGCTGTCTTCATCGTCATCACCATTTGCTTGGCTTGGCGCCTCAACCTGTACAGCCACTTCAAGCGATGAGTCAACTTCAGTTTGGCCGAGCGTACTGCCTTTTCCCATCCACTTAACCAGGGTCTGCTTAAGAACCTTCATCGCAACAGGCTTTGCCATATAGTCATCCATCCCCGCAGCCAGACAGCGCTCCGCCTCACCGTGAAGAGCATTGGCCGTAATGGCGACGATAGGCGCACGTTTTCCTGTGCTTTTTTCGTCCTTGCGGATCGCGTCGGTCAGTTGAAAGCCGTCCCATATAGGCATGTGGCAATCCGAGAGAAGCATGCAGTAAGGCTTGGCTTTCCACATATCGAACCCTTCCTTGCCATTGTTGGCAATCTCGCACTGATACCCTAAAGCGTTAAGTTGCTTATGGATAACCAGCTGATTAGTCAGGTTGTCTTCAGCCAAAAGGATTAGCTTGCCTTGATTCAGAGCTTCTTCGGCGGTCGGGGCCTGCACCCTTTCCATTAAGTCGTCGTCATCGTGATGAATTTCAGGGCTGGCCCGACCGGCCGCAATGGCGACGGCATTTATTAGGGCACTGCGCCTCATAGGACTGGTGTCCATCATCGTCACTTCCTCAATTCCCTCAAGGATGTGGTCTTGATCTTTATGCTGCCGATTGTTACCGACGACAAATCGGGGATAAGGCATCAGACCAGCGTCTATAAAATTTTTGCGCAGACTGGTTACTTTCGCATAATCATCTAAGTCTGGGATGACGATAATTGATTCAGAGCCAAAAGTGTCTTCGGCATTTTTGAAGAATTGAAGGCATTCATCAATACCCATCGTAACCTCTACCTCAGCATTCTCGTGGCGAAGGTAGCTCTGACAAACTTCCCGATAACTCTCGCTTGAGCTAGCCACGAGAACATGCAGGCCTGAAAGGTCATCAGCCTTATCTTTTTCAAGCCCTTTGTTAGAATCAGCTAAGGGTAATTCAAACCAGAAGGTTGACCCTTTACCCGTCTCGCTGATCACGCCAATTTCACCACCCATCAGTTGAGTCATTTTCTTGGAGATGGCAAGACCTAAGCCCGTTCCCCCAAACTGCCGTGTCGTCGACGTGTCTGCCTGGGTAAATTCGTCAAACAAGCCTGACTGGGCTGCTTTGGAAATCCCAATGCCATGATCGATAACGCTGAAGCGTATTCGAGAATAGCCAGCATCAGAGACAACTTTATCGGCTCGGATTAGCACTTCCTTGCCAGGCTCAGAAAATTTGATAGCGTTGCCGCCTAAGTTGATAAGAATCTGTCGGACTCGGGTGGGGTCGCCTTGTTGATAATAAACGATGCCCGGATCAACATAAGACAGGAGCTTGACTCCCTTTAATAGTGCATTTGCTTCGATTATTTGGACAGCTTCGTCCAAGACCTCCCTCAGCCCCATATCCACAATTTCTATGTTGAGCATGCCTGCATCTATCTTCGAAAAATCCAATATATCGTTAATAATAGCGAGCAATGACTGAGCAGATGCATTCACTACTTCCAACATTTTCTGTTGATCGACATCGAGCTCAGTCACGCTTAGCAGATCGACCATGCCGACAACTCCGTTCATCGGCGTACGAAGTTCATGAGACATAGTCGCTAAGAACTCGGACTTGGCTTTAACTGCGCTTTCGGCAATTGCTTTTTGGGTAATTAGCTCTTTATTGTATTTGGAGAGAACGGTGTTTGATTCGTATAATTCGCGCGACCGAGTTTCTAGAAGCTGTTCCGCCTTCTCTCGGGCCACCTTCTGTCGTTCGTAAGCACGTTTGTACGCCGATTCTTCAGTCATATTGCTTGATACTAAAACAGCAATGATCGCTACCATCATGCATGCAGGGGGAATGTTCCATGGTGTATTTCGTTTTATATTTTTGGGCAGCTCCCTTAATTAAACCATCTGCAAGGTGGCAGAGCTTGCGTGGAGAACTGTAATAGAGTTCAAGCGAGTTCTCGTCGTGCTGCTCCCAATGTAGACTAGGGAGATTTGGATTCGGGTAGAGCTTCTCCACTTCCTTGTGAATCACTTCGTCGATGCTTTTTAGGAAATCCAAAAAATTGGATTTATCGTCGACAAAAACACCATGTTTTATAGCGAAGGTATGAAATAAGTACTGACCAAAGGCCGTTACTAGCTCAACTATTGGTGTGCCAGTTTTTTCAGAAAGATCTGAGATCATAGCAAATAACTCTTCATCAGGAAAATCTTCTACAGCTGTATAGACTCCCTTTGATTCGGGGTTTACTGAGTCGAGGATGGCATCCCAAGTTTCGATACCTATCTCCTGCTCAACCATGTCATTAAAAGTTGTAAAGACTATTCCTTTCATATATCTCTCTTTGTAACTATCCGATGTTGGGGCTAGGATTATTTTTTAACTAATTGGAATTTAATACGTAAATATTTTATCCAAATCGCTATCATTCATGCTATCGGAAAATTAAAGCGTAAGCCTACTAATTTCCTAATTTCACGCATCAGGCCTAGAGTGAATCAATATAGCTTTTCACTTTTTGATATTCAGGCTCCAATTTAGGTAACTCCTCATCAATTAGGCCCCAGTTTGATTGGCCACCCGCCGCCTCTAGCGCTGCACATATATCTGCCATCCTATTAGAACCAATACTGCGAGATGAAGACTTTAATTTGTGCGCATGCGCTTTAATCTCTGTAGCTGAGAGAACCCCATGAGCCGCCATTAAATCAGCAATAATGGCTTCAGACGGCCCAATAAAAGACTGCAAAATCTCTTTGAAGGTGTCTTCATCATCGCCAAACATATCCTTCAACATACGCTCATCGATAGGACATGTGCTGTCTTCATCGTCATCACCATTTGCTTGGCTTGGCGCCTCAACCTGTACAGCCACTTCAAGCGATGAGTCAACTTCAGTTTGGCCGAGCGTACTGCCTTTTCCCATCCACTTAACCAGGGTCTGCTTAAGAACCTTCATCGCAACAGGCTTTGCCATATAGTCATCCATCCCCGCAGCCAGACAGCGCTCCGCCTCACCGTGAAGAGCATTGGCCGTAATGGCGACGATAGGCGCACGTTTTCCTGTGCTTTTTTCGTCCTTGCGGATCGCGTCGGTCAGTTGAAAGCCGTCCCATATAGGCATGTGGCAATCCGAGAGAAGCATGCAGTAAGGCTTGGCTTTCCACATATCGAACCCTTCCTTGCCATTGTTGGCAATCTCGCACTGATACCCTAAAGCGTTAAGTTGCTTATGGATAACCAGCTGATTAGTCAGGTTGTCTTCAGCCAAAAGGATTAGCTTGCCTTGATTCAGAGCTTCTTCGACGGTCGGGGCCTGCACCCTTTCCATTAAGTCGTCGTCATCGTGATGAATTTCAGGGCTGGCCCGACCGGCCGCAATGGCGACGGCATTTATTAGGGCACTGCGCCTCATAGGACTGGTGTCCATCATCGTCACTTCCTCAATGCCCTCAAGGATGTGGTCTTGATCTTTATGCTGCCGATTGTTACCAATGACAAATCGGGGATAAGGCATCAGACCAGCGTCTATAAAAGCTCTGCGGGTAGCAGCCACCTTTGTGTTATCGCGCAGATCTGGGATGACAATTATTGATGGCGGTTTGCCCGCTTTTTCGCGCATTCTGAAAAGCTGAAGGCATTCGTCTATATCTGTGCTGATCTCAACATCAGCATGCCAATGGAGAAGGTAGCTACGGCAAATCTCCTGGTAATGCTCGCTAAGGCTCACCACGAGAACATGCAGGCCTGAAAGGTCATCAGCCTTATCTTTTTCAAGCCCTTTGTTAGAATCAGCTAAGGATAATTCAAACCAGAAGGTTGACCCTTTACCCGTCTCGCTGATCACGCCAATTTCACCACCCATCAGTTGAGTCATTTTCTTGGAGATGGCAAGACCTAAGCCCGTTCCCCCAAACTGCCGCGTCGTCGACGTGTCTGCCTGGGTAAATTCGTCAAACAAGCCTGACTGGGCTGCTTTGGAAATCCCAATGCCATGATCGATAACGCTGAAGCGTATTCGAGAATAGCCAGCATCAGAGACAACTTTATCGGCTCGGATTAGCACTTTATTGTCAGGCCCAGAAAACTTGATGGCGTTGCCGCCTAAGTTGATAAGAATCTGCCGGACTCGGGTGGGGTCACCTTGTATCAGCGGGGCTATATCAGGGTCAATGTAGGTCAGGAGGTCAATTCCTACTTTGCTCGCATTGAGAGCCAATGTCTGCGCCGCTGCTTCGATGCAGTCCGCTAGAGACATATCGACAATCTCTATGTTAAGTTTGCCTGCCTCTATTTTTGAGAAATCCAGAATATCGTCGATGATAGTGAGCAGCGAATGACCGGAGTCTCGCACTGTGCTCAACATCTCGCGCTGTTCAGTGTCAAGCTTGGTCTCGATTAGCAGGGCAACCATTCCCACTACTCCGTTCATCGGCGTGCGGATTTCATGTGACATCGTCGCTAGGAAATCAGTCTTCACCTGCCCGGATCTCTCGGCCTGCTCCTTTGCTAATAGCAATTCACTTGTGCGCGTGGCGACAGTGCTTTCAAGATTTTTATCTCGGATCAGTACTTGCTGCAGCATTTCGTTAAAACTGCTTGCAAGCTGACCGAATTCATCAGCGGATGAACTCTCGGCAACGTCATTGTAGTTCTTAGTTCTAATCACACGCTCCATAACAGTTATGAGTTCAGTAACAGGGCGAGACATCTGCTCGGCCAGCTTGCGACCGATTATCCATGCAAACATAAAAGCAAAGCCAGCCACTACGAAGCCGATACGCAAGAAATCGAAAATGCGCGCAGTTCGTCTTTCAGTGCCGGCATGAGATTGCACAACGCCCACAAGCGAATTACCAACCATTACGGGAACCTGAGTGATCAGGATATCGTCTATATAGGCGGAAAATGGCTCCAAAGCGTCACCTAAAACTGTGGAGGTAGCGGTTGTCTGGGTTGACGACCGGTTGTAAGAGTTCAGGGAAGTGCCATCCGGCAAAAAAGCCGTGGAGGATATTACTTCTGGCATCGCTGAAAGGGAGTTAAGGTTCTCCTGCACAGCAACTTCATCTGAAAAAACCACAGCCGCTGACATGTTGTTGCTGAGAATATTTAACATGTTGATATGTTGCTCTGCCAGTTCGGACCGAGAGGTACTGGCCTCGTATAGCATAAAGCTAACACTGACAAACAAGATTGCTGCGGCAGTTGACAACATCACGATAAAAACCAGCCGGCTTTTAAAGGGTAGGCCTACCCCACTTGCTTTTCCATTCAACATCATATTACCTTTTGAGCCAATTGCAGTATTTGGGAGCTGAGCAAGACACCCGATAACTCCTCAATCCTCCGGTTGATAGAAAAGCCCATATTCCTACCAACTCTGCTTATTTCGATGCTACCTCCAGCATTTACAAATTCTGCGGTATCACTGATCGTAAGTATTGCGTCGCGTGCCATAGCGCTTAAATCCACTTGATCCAGATCATCTTCCGACAAAACGGCTACATGGCAATCTACGTTCTGGCCCCCAAACCTTTCAACCAGCCTCAAAGAGAAAGTGTCACCTCTAGCCTGAGCAGCCGCAAGATCTGATAAGGCTGTGACGAGGTGGTTGTCATTTTGAATGCATATAATAAGATCAGCCGCATTTTCCTCGTTAGATTTTTCTGGCCAGGTCACAAATCGCGCTATATTGTAGACGACGCTCGCTTTGACCAAGGATTCAGCATCGTCAACGGCTGCCGCGGCAAGGCCTTGAGAAAATACTAATAGCAGAATAGTTACATAGCGCATTTTTTTCAACTTACGTCTATAACTAGGCTCAGTGGTTCAGTTAAGGCTTACTACGATTACTAAGTCTTAAGAATTTCATCAAAAAGAGAATTTTGCTGATAATGCTATTTCAGTTTTTTCTCTTACTTGAATCCCGTTGAGATCTTGATAAAAAGGCTTATTTATTTCAAACAGGAAAGAAAGATCGCAGGATTCTTGAACGCATATTCTCGCATTAAAACCCACCTTGGCCTTTTTACCCCCAAAATTGTCTGGATCCGTTATGCTTGCCGGGAAGGGGAACGGACCGGGAACCGTTAAGCCCAAGTCCATACCCTGGATGTCATCGGTATGACGAAAGCTAACCGCAACCCCAGGCTGAAACCGCTGATTCCAGCGGTAAGTTGCCCAACCCCTAAGAGCATAATTATTACCCAGGCGGTAATCATTGTCGTTGGTGCCCTGTCGAATGATTGAATTGAGGCTGCCTCCGTAGTCAATCACCTGTCCAGAGTTTGAAAAGCTCGTCGACAACAGCAAATCGTAAGTCCCCGACCCTAATTGCATCGTGTAGGGCAGGCGCTCAAAAGTTCCAGGCCCATTTCGAGGTGTATCCCCGGTTTCATCGATCGAACCTGTGGGCAAACTAACACCAACATTTACAGTGTAAATGTGTGAACCACTAGATGGGAGTATAAAGCTCCCATTCAGGGCAATGTCACCAATGCCATCTGTGGCAATATTAAATTCAGAGAAGCCGGGCACAATGCTATAGTGGTCGGTATCTTGCTCAATCAGCGGCACTGAAACACTCACCGAGAATGATTCAGAAACACGATAGCCGGTGCTAAAGGCATGTATATTTTGTGTTATTAATGTCGGCACTACTGGATAGTTAGAAGCTGTTCGTGCAGACCCAGGCGAAAAAGAAACCTCTTCAAGATTAAGACGATTTGTCCCATGTTGGTAACCTCCTATCTCTAGACTCCTGTAGGCATACTGTAAGAACCATGGCTTACCCCCATTTAGAGCATTTCCGCCATAAACGTTAATGCTAAGCAATTCCTCAAGGGTCAATCCCACCAATTCTGATGGATTGGTCTGAGGCATCGCTTTCGCCGGCAGCAATAGCAATAATGGAATTATCAAACGGATAGTTTTCGTAAACAGCATCTTTTTTTATCCTCAGTTGGGGGCTAAAAAATTAACTATTAGTACTCCAAATCAATATACTACAAGGAATTGTCAAAATAACGATTAATTTGCCTAATTTGACTATTGCACATCAAAATCTCTAAACATAGGCTGTAATAAATACCCTTTCATAGGCTTTACATCACGCGCTTACAGGGAAACTCGGCTCTATCGATCATTCTAAAAATTTTTTGCGCGCTTTGTTTTAGGGCTTTTATCGTTAAAAAATGACCAGTCTCTTCTATATGGTTGCGTCGCTACCTATAAAAAAGCGGCATTAAATACAAAAATTCTTGCTAATCGATTGCTTTCGACTTGTACTTCGCAGATTATGATTTAGGTCTTAAATCTAACTAGGATTTCTGTCGCGACATAAGCGATGCACAGACACTGTATGTTGGCGATAATAGATGCCCAAATATTTCTGTAGATAAATTAAATGTCGATAGAGATCAAAATACAAACGCGCAGCATCTGGGCAAGATCATCAGCCGAGCAAAAAAAAATAGGCATGATAACAAAGTGATACAGCAGATTTGCCTAGATTGTGGCATGAGCGTTAGTGAGACTATGCGTAATTGCCCTAAGTGTGACAACCCGCTGAACCTTCAGCATGATGGCTCGACTATCACTGTCGATATTGCGCACCAGGGTGAGCGCGTTAGTGAAGCGCTACAAAAGATGCAAACTGAGATTGATTTGGCCAACAAAGGTGTCGCCAAGTCTATTCGTCTTGTCGTTGGCTCGGGACTGATTCGTGACGAAGTAGTGCTAGTGCTGCGCGATCTGAAATTTCGCGGTGATGTCATTGATTTTGAAACCGAGCCCTTTAATGCGGGCGCAGTTCTAGTAAGGCTTAAGTAGGCACTCCAATGAATGGGGGCGTTGATCGGCCTGCTGTATTTTTACACTGATCCCCTTTCTATCTCCTTTGAATCAATCACGAAAAGGTCATTCTTGGATTGAGTTAGGCAGGCTGTAATTGGGTCGCGAATTCAGCACTTCAAGAGTCATTGCAGCCCTCTCGTTATGTTCCATCCAATCTTCGTAACTTCGGCAAATGCGTTTACGAATAAATGTCGACGTATCGCCCTCATTAACGCAATAAATAGTTTTTTCAGGAGGTTGCTCACGATTGTAGGCGGCCAGATCCACCTCATTCATACGGCTGAAGGAAGGACCGTTGCTGCTGCAGGCAGAAACAATGACTAAGCTCATTAGTAGTAAATATTTCATGTCAACTATTCTAACTCAATAATCATCCGAATCAGAGGATTTTGAATATAGGTGGTAGCTAAGCTGAAGACACGCGTTTCCCGTGCCTGCATCCTTTCCATCACCACTAGGGGCAGCAATCAACATCATTACAGTACTGTGTCAGTTTTCGCTGAAAATCAACACGTGGACATTTCAAAGTTTTAACTCTCGTTTTTCGAATTGCCCATGTTAAGCTAATGCAAATCTTGGCTTGCACCCTAATTTTCTAACATCCGCTCACCCAACTAACCGGCCAATTAGCTATTTACTTATGTCTGCTTCCCTACAAGATCAACTCAAAAAATCTGGCTTGATAGACGACAAAAAAGCCAAGCAACTCAAGCGCGCCAAACATAAACAGGAAAAACTTGCCCGTAAGACCAAAAATCCTGAGGTGGATCAGTATCAGTTAGAACTGGATCGGGCAAAGTCGGAGACCATAGCCAAAGATCGACAGCTGAACTTAGAGAAAAATAAGCAAGCCGAAAAACATGCATTGACTGCTCAAATAAAACAGCTCATTGAGATGAACATTGTCGCCAAAAACGGCGATCAGAAGTTCAGCTTTACTGATGACAATATAATTAGGCATATTTACGTCGGCCAAACTCAGATTGATCAACTGAGCCGCGGCACACTAACAATAGTTATCCAAAAGCAAGGACAGAAACAGAACCCTGTATTAGTACCCATGGGTGTAGCAAAGAAAATTGAACAGCGCGATGCTAAGGTCGTGGTGTTTAAGGCTGAGCAAAATACTATTGGCGAGGAGGATGATCCCTATGCGGACTTTCAAATCCCCGATGATTTAACTTGGTAAGCCCAAGAGCGCTTGAGGCACTAAGCGGTTAATTTCAGCACTAGGGTGTTAACAGCCCGTTCCCTCGTTAGGTAGCAGTTTGCATAATTGCTTTGCGATGGCGCCTTCGGTAGTTTATTAAGATGGGGCTCTTCTGCCGTCCAGACCATTCTATCTCGTTCGACGGGAGAGGCCTGGTCAAATTCGGCTGAAAAGAATGCGGCGGCGGTACCTAACATTTACTTGTCTGCAGGGGCGCCCCTGAAAAGCCTTGTACGTTCTCTATTATGACTTCGTACAAGGATGGTGCTTCCTTTGAAATCACCCTTATCCCACAACAACACCAAAGCCGTCACGCGCACAAAGGCCACTAGAGCATCTAGGAAGGTAGGGCTATATCAAGATCGCGCTCCGAGTCTCGATAGTCTAGATAGAGGAAGGTAGTCATAATGATTGTCGCCAACACGCAGGTCACTATCAGTATGAGAATGAAGTCTTCCCAGCCTCCTTCTTTGTTCGCTACTGCTCCGCCAATGAAATCAAACATCATTGCGCCAAAGTAGGCAAATGCATCGATTAAGCCAACAAGTAAACCACAGTGCTTGCCACCAAAGCCGATCGAAAAGACGCTCATTGGAATGTAGTACGCAGGAGAGATCGCGAAACCAAAAAGAAATATCGCAGCGATAGTAAGTGACAATTCTAACCCGGAGCCGAAATCGTAGGCACCCAGAAGCCTCAAACTCAGAAGGCATAGAACAGCGACAATCAAAGTAGCACTCATCGTATAGACAATATTCTTTTTGGACAGTTTATCGTAGATGAAGCCGCCACCGAAAACCGCAACGAGGCAGCCTAGTGGAAATGCTGAAGAAGCCAACCCTGCTTGAGCCGGCGGCAAGGAAAATGTCTCACTAAGATAAATGGGTAAAAAGACCTGGAACTCGAAAAGAACTGCCAGTGAAGAAACACCAAGACTGATTAGCCAGAACCGGGGATTGCTTATGAAAACGCGTACCGCGGCGCGTGTCTCGATTTTACTCAGCGGGTGATCTTTTGGAAAAGTAGCGATGGGCTCTGTTGAGCCTTCCACTGCTGCGTCAAATCTTTCCGAGTCCTGCCAAGAGCTCTTCAAGTACCGGGGCAAAATGACGGCACTCACAAGCGCAAGCGCCCCAGCGATATAGAACAGACCTCGCCAGGACATTATCAGGAGTAAGCTGCTGACCAGCACAGTGGTAGCAACCGAGCTTATTCGCGAGCTTGTTGCGATAAAGCCCCACACTCGACCATGCTTAGCCGGAACGAAGCCAACGCGAATTATGTTCGCCATCGATGGCCAGCCGGCAGACTTGGCAAATACCGTGAGAAAATACAGCGCAAAAAAAGCAATAATGCTTGATAAGGTGCCAAATATGAATGTGGCGATAGCTGCGAGCACAACGGCCCAGACAAACACCCGGCT
>CALSUH010000019.1 GCA_943789485.1 uncultured Pseudomonadales bacterium | reverse complement strand
TAGTCGGCCTTTTAACTCGGAGTGCAGGGTTGAGGAATGGTGAGTGGTTATTTCATAAAATGCTTAGATTTACTTAAAAAACAAAAAATTTACAGATTTTCATAAAATCAACATTTATGTGTTGTGCTATTTTTATAAATAATGATGTCCGAAAACGGCCAGTATTCGCAGGGAAAAGGAGTATGCTGCAGTCATTGTTTAACTTTTTTAGTGTTTTACTTGGAACGCTGAACCGCACCGAAATGACAGCTTTAATCAATACTGATGAATTTGAGAATGCGCGTCGCTGCAGAGACCCTCGCTTTGATGGACGCTTTTTCATTGGCGTACTAACGACGGGTATCTACTGCCGTCCAATTTGCCCTGTTCGAATGCCTAAAAAACAGAATGTACGGCTCTATCGGAGCGCTGCCAGTGCGTTTGAAGCTGGCTTTCGTCCCTGCCTGCGTTGTCGCCCAGAATCTTCGCCGGGTACGTCCGCTTGGATAGGCTCTCCTTACAAGGTCTCCAAAGCCCTTCACCTAATTGCGAGAGGGAACCTCGATCGGTTTTCAGTGGATGTGCTTGCAGAGCAGCTCAGTATAGGCCCGCGTCAGCTGAGCAGGCTATTTCAGCAATATGTGGGTGCTTCACCGATAGCGGTTGCGCAGACCCAACGGCTACATTTTGCGAAGAAGCTCATCGACGAAACAAATTTGCCTCTCTCGGAGGTCTGTTTTGCAGCCGGGTTTGGAAGTGTGCGTCGCTTCAACGCCGTTTTCCAGTCCACCTATGCTAGATCGCCAAAGGAGTTACGCAAAGGTGTGCGAGGCGCGAAGCAAGCGAAGGGTGAGGGTATATGTGTTCGGCTTTCCTATCGTCCGCCCTTGGACTGGAAATCTATGCTTGCCTATCTTGAGTATAGAAAAATCCCTGGGGTCGAATACATTGATCTTGATCAGAATGCCTATTATAGAACAATTGCGATCGATGAATGTGTTGGCGATATCTGTGCACAATTTTCTGAGACTGAGCACAGTTTGATGCTGCAGATAAATTTTCCTGATACGCGCTACTTGTACCAGATTGTTGAGAAAGTTCGTCTGCTATTCGACCTAAAGGCGGACAGCGAGGATATTGAGAGGTTTTTGAGGGATGACCCACTATTAAAGAAAATTGTGAAGAAAAACCCCGGCACGCGCGTCACTGGTTGCTGGGATGGCTTGGAGGTTACGGTGCGTGCGATCCTCGGTCAACAAGTTACGGTGAAGGCGGCGACGACTCTTGCAGGAAGAGTTGCAGAGCGCTTTGGCGAAAACTACAAAGTCTCCTCTGCTCATTTAACACGCGTTTTTCCTAGCGCAGAAAAACTCGCCAATGCAGACTTGAGTGGAATGGGAATAGTGGGACAGCGTATTTCAGCAATTAAGGCTGTCGCCGCGAAGATAGCGACGGGTGAGATAGTCTTTGATGGCGTATTAGAAACAGAAGAATTTGTTCGTCGGCTGTGCGAAATAAAAGGAATCGGAGATTGGACCGCGCATTACGTAGCGCTGCGCGTGTTAAACGACCCAGATGCCTTTCCTTACTCGGATCTGATTTTAAGGCGCGCGGCAGTAAATAATCAGGAAACACTGACCCCGAAAGCACTACTACAGTTAGCAGAAGTATGGCGACCCTGGCGCGCGTACGCCGTAATTCTTTTGTGGAAGCACTATCAACAAACTGCTCGTAAAAAGTGAGCTTGCTAGCCACTTCATTCTAACAACGTGTTGAGGAAGCTAACATGACTATATATTATCACTATCACACTACATCCATTGGTGAGTTGCTGTTAGCTGGCGATGGGAGCCATCTATCTTTGTTAGGTTTTCCTAGCGGGAAAATGCAGCGGCGACACGATTCCGATTGGACGAAAGATCGGGTCCCATTTGTCGATGTCTGTGCTCAATTGGATGGCTATTTCGCAGGGGAGTTGAAAGGTTTCGATCTGCCGCTAATGCTTAGGGGCACGGCCTTTCAAGAATCGGTGTGGCGGGCCCTGAGCGAAATCCCTTACGGTGAAACATGGAGCTATGGCCAGCTCGCCACAAGCATTGGAAAACCGAAGGCTTCGCGGGCGGTAGGTGCCGCGAATGGAGTGAACCCCATTCCTGTCATCATTCCCTGCCATAGAGTTATAGGCGCCTCTGGAAAGCTCACTGGCTTCGGCGGAGGGGTAGAGACGAAGCAGTTCTTGCTTGAGCTAGAATCAGGGCAGATTGCCCCGCGCCTCAACTTCGCTGAGGCATCAAGTAGCGTGTTTGAAGAGGAACTTTAAGCGTCAAACTTTGTCTAGATTATTCAGGTAGCAAGCGACTCGCTGTGTCTGGTTAATCAGCTATTTAGCGAGGGGCAAAGGTGTGTAAATAAGGACCAACTAAGAGCGAATAGATGAAATTTGCCGATGACATAGCCTTGGGCGATTACACCTCGACCGATTTCGACGATCTAATCGATGAGGACGATTATTTCGCGCCAGATCAACGAACAGCGAGTAGATTTTCTGGCTTTCAGCTGAGTTTCGCGATCTCAGCAGCCTTTCACTTTGCGCTCGCATCTACATTGTTTTATTTTGTAGCGAGTGATATTGAAAGTATCGAAGAGCTTGTTCCCGGTTTGATTAAAGTGGAATTCGTTTCGACTAATCCTTTGCTAAGTCAGACTGAAGAAATCATCTCCGAGACTCCTTCTGAGAGTGCTGATCCAATACCCGCAGCAGAACCTTCATCGGCATTGCCAGTGGCCGAGTCTCAGCCAGAGAGAAATCAGAAAGAGGCCCCCGATATCCGCGAATCTGAAATAGCCGAAGCTTCGCCAGTTGAAAACCCAGATACTAATTCATTGCGGCCGGTGGAGACGGTGTCATTGCCATCTCGGGAGTCGGTGCAGCGTGTGTTGAATAATCTGCAGCGTAGTGACGCTTCGCGGTTCTATCCCAATGATTGCAATAAATTAGAAGAAGAAAACGAGTTTAGCGACTGCGTCCCGAATGATGCTAGAGACTACTCGGCCCTAACTAGAAATCCAGTCTACGACTTTCATAACCCCGGGATAGAAATTAGTCGTTCAAGAGAAACTGTCACCACGCTCGCTAGACAGAGTGCTCGCGTATCCGAAGGGCTCGCCTTGAGTGATTTGCCGCCGGGATTTTCGGACTACGTGTTGGAGGAGTTAGAGCAGAATATTGAAACTTATTCCAATAACTCGAACCGCGCTTTGAGCCACATGAACACGATGGTCGACAAGAGTGCAGCTGGCGTTATGGCGCGAAGACTATTCAACCCTTGGGTACAACAACAATCGGCGCTGCTAAAAAGCAGGAGAGTTGAGAATCGCAGCGATCGTTAGTTTAGAGAAAGATGCAGAAGTTATGAGAAGTTTATTATGGCACCCGCGGAATTTGCTCGGTGTCTTGCAATTGGTGAAAGTCCATTTGGCTTTACTATCGAGTTCTGATTTGGAATGCCAGCATAGCTGAATTTGCTGAGCACTATGCTATGGCGGAAAAGCTAGGAATAATTCTCTAGAGCGCTATATAATACCAGCTCGATTTTTTGGGAATTCATCCAATGACACTTTCAACCCTCCCCCAGCTAAGGCCTTATCCTCATTTTGCGTGTCCGCTACTGTAGCTGTGTACCCTTCATTTGAGAGTATATTTTAGTAACATAGTATTCACCCAATTCATCAGTTCGGTCTTTTATCTTGGCTAGACTATCTTTGGGGTAGCCGATGTTCGAGCAACGGGTTTCTGCAGTTAGCAAAGTTCAATTCAATCGTTTGAGTCTCCTACCTTCTTCGCAATAATTATTTTTGCTGTACCGAACAATTAGGTTCGTGGAATAGTAATGACATTACAGAAAATTAAAAACGGTTGGGCTTTCTTTAAGGGAGCCGTCGCGGGCGATGCTGAAATAGACTACACCCAGGGTTCCATAGGCCGGGTCACAATAATGCTTGCGATTCCTATGATCCTAGAGATGGCAATGGAGTCCGTCTTTGCTGTAGTTGATATCTTTTTCGTTGCCGGCCTTGGAACCGCCGCTGTGGCGACTGTCGGCCTAACAGAGGCGATGATCACATTGCTCTACGCTATATCTATTGGTTTAAGCATGGGTACAACAGCGCTGATCGCGCGGCGCATTGGAGAGAAAGACCCCGATGCGGCTTCACTCACTGCCGGGCAGGCTATTTGGATTGGGGTGTTAGTGTCTGTGGTAGTAGGTCTTATCGGCTTTTTTTATGCGAAGGATATTCTTATTTTGATGGGCGCGGATGAAGCGGTGCTGGAAACCGGTGAATCCTATACGCGAATCATGTTCGGTAGTTGCTTTACTATCGTGTTTCTATTCCTGATTAATGCAATATTTCGAGGAGCGGGCGATGCGAGTTTAGCTATGCGTGCGCTTACACTTGCGAACTGTATCAACATCGTGCTCGACCCCTGTCTAATTTATGGCTACGGACCGTTCCCGGAGCTGGGTATAGAAGGTGCGGCTATTGCTACGAATATCGGGCGCGGCGTTGGCGTTCTTTATGGGCTGTACTATCTGTGCGGTGGCGGAGGGAAAATTCGCCTGCATATTGCGAACCTTGTTTTGCAGATGGCTGTAATTGTTGCATTGCTACGCATCTCTATAGGCGGCGTATCTCAATTTTTAGTGTCTACCGCTAGCTGGGTCTTTTTAATGCAAATAGTTTCTGGTTTTGGGAGCGCGGCAGTAGCTGGCTACACCATTGCGGTTCGTATTGTGATGTTTAGCATCCTCCCAGCTTGGGGATTGAGCAATGCTGTAGCAACTTTGGTGGGGCAGAACTTAGGGGCGGGACAGCCGGATCGGGCAGAGGCTTCGGTATGGTATATTGTGAAATACAACGCGATCTATATGGGCTTCGCGTCGCTAATGATATTGCTGTTTACTCGTTCTATCGTTGGATTGTTTACAGATGAGCCCGCAGTAGTCGAATACGCAGTTCAGTGCCTGACGATATTCGCTTTTGCGTTTGTCGCCTGGGGGGCCGGCATGGCTCTCAGTCAGGCCTTCAATGGTGCTGGCGATACAATGACGCCTACCTGGATCAATGTGTTTTGCTTCTGGGTTGTTCAAATGCCTCTCGCCTATTTTCTGGCTCTTGGTTTGGATTTAGGGCCGGTTGGGGTCTTTTGGGCAGTATTTGCGTCGGATATCCTCACTGGTATAGTAGGCTTCCTTGTTTTCCGACGCGGGAAATGGAAAGAGAGAGTTGTGTAATGAGCTCAAATCTTAGGAGCGCACGTAATCTCCGGCCCCATCCTCCGTCGTTACTGAATAGAGACTATGCAAAGTAGCCAGCAACAAATAATTTCTCATGTCAATTCTTGGCTTAGCAGTCACCGAGCGGTCTGGCTGTGTACAATTTTGAAGACTTGGGGCTCTTCGCCAAGGCCCATCGGCGCAATGATGGCCTGTACCATGGATGGTGAACTGGTAGGTTCAATTTCTGGCGGTTGTATCGAAGAAGACTTCTTGGAACAACTTCGCGATGGAAGCCTCAAGACACAGTTTGACGAGGAGTCGAAGCCCTTTATCGTTAAGTACGGAGTGACCGTGGAAGAGCAGGCGAGATTAAAACTTCCCTGCGGTGGTCAGCTCCATGTCCTGCTGGAATACATAGAGAGTAGCGAGCAGACTTGTGAGGTGTTTCAACGCCTGGCAGGAGATTTGGAAAACCACACTAAAGTTAGTCGCCTAGTAGACCTAAACAATGGGATGATTTCAGCTAAAGCTCAAAGTAGTGAAGATGCCGTAGTCATTGATGGCGCTCTGATGACTCACAGCCTCAGCCCCATGTATCGATTGTTAATACTTGGGGCCGGAGATGTGGCGAAATTTGTTGCCGAAATGGCGATTGCTTTGGAATATGACGTTATGCTGTGTGACCCGCGGCCGAATTACCTAGATAATTGGACAGTGCCTGGGGTGGAGACGACGGCGCAACTACCTGATGATGTTGTGCGAGAGCATTTCAGTAATCCCTACAGCGGCATCATTGCGCTTGCTCACGATCCTAGAGTAGATGATATGGCTCTGATGGAAGCTTTAAAGACTAATGCATTCTATATTGGAGCAATGGGCTCGGTTAGAACTTCAGCGGCAAGGCGCGAGAGATTGCCGGAACTAGGGCTAAGTAGCGACGAGATCGATCGCTTGCATGCTCCAATCGGGTTTCAGATTAATAGTAAAACACCAGCGGAGATCGCTATCGCTGTAATGGCGGAGATAACGTCCGTTCGGTATCAGCAGTAGTGAGAAGTCTGTAGCTAGTACTTTGTAAGTATTAAAAAGGTAGCAGAGGCTACCTTTTTTGTTGGTGGGGAGTTACTGCGCGATATCGAGCTCAATTCCTTCTCTGGCCATCGCTTCCAGTCTTCTGGCTCCAGCGAGGATGCCGATGATGCCGTAATTGCCTTCGTGACAGGCGTATTCGTAGACAGGCTCATCCATGCGCGATAAAGGATAAGCTCCTGACCACTGCGCGCTATAGACAGTAGGGTCATCCACGGTGAAACCGTAAACGATTTTGTTGTTAGCGTCGCGTTTAAACGTTTCAATTACTGTTAGGTTTTCCGTTGGCGCGCCGCGGTAGCTGATCCAGGGGTTGTAGTTTTTGGTCTCTACAACGAGTGTGTCGCCTTCCCAGCGGCCAATGGAATCACCCATCCACTTTTGATGCACTTCACTCGCAGGGTTTCTCTCATTGGCAATCTTGATGATCCTGGAGTCGTGTGCCATCTCAACAATAATGTTCACATAGCCGGGCGATTGCACGATTTGCATGTGGCTGTTGTACATCACTGGAGTCATAACAGGGCCGGAGGAATAGCCGAAAGCTACTAGGCAACGCTCACCTAAGCCTCTGCCTTCTGGGCCTGAATTTCTATCTGGCTGATTAGCGCGCATTTCCTGCATGCTCTCTCGGAAACCGGCTACTCTTTCTGGGATTCGGCCGTTAGGCGGGTCGATGATCGCTGAAGTGCGAAATTCGCCGTCGATAGTTGGTAGGAACATGCCGCGATCAGTCCAAAAAAGGTCATAATTTCCAACCGGAGGCAGGGCTTCGAGCTTGGGTGCGGGGCGGTTTGGATCTAGCGGCTCATTGTCTTGCTCAACCGCTTGCTGCGCGTTCCGCTCGAGTTGCATTGCTTCTTTTTCTGTATAGGCCTGCTTAGTGCCTAGTTCTCGAGGTCGTTCGAAGGGCATCACCGTGGCGTTCTTCCAGTTTCCCTGTAGATCTGGCACACCCCATTCAGTGTAAGTAGTTTGGTAATCTTGCCCAAGGCTCGCGCTCGAGAGGGTGAGTGTAATGGCGGTTGATAATATCGAAAGTCGCAGCTTCATGCCAGGTCTCCAAATTTAAGTTATTTAGTAACTAATTTCTGTAAATTATTGTTATTTAAGCTTTAATTACATTTCATTCATTCTATCGAGATGCTTGAGTATAAAACAGCTAGTAAGAAGCTTAAGTCATGAATTGTGACAAGCATCCCCGCTGTGCATTCGTTTTCTCTTGAAGGCGAATTCGAGTCAACTGCTCGCTAAATGCCATCTGCCAATAGCTGCCAGGGCGCAGCGTTTTCTAATTGTGCGGCGAGCTGTAATAGTGTCGCGTCGTCTCCCCAGGCGGCAGTGAACAGCGCACCTACCGGCAAATTCGATTCTGCGAGGTGCATAGGGACTGACATAGAGGGCTGGCCTGTCCCATTAGCAAGGGAAGTAAAACCGCTGTAGGCAGTGAACCGGCTGCCATACTCTTTTAGGTCCTCGCTGTTCATATCTAGCCAACCAAGTTTGGCCGGGACCTTGCTCAGTACTGGCTGAATAATTACGTCATATTGTTGATAAAAGTTCTGCAATTTCTGCTCTGCCATTATTAGGCAGTTCCTAGCATCCACATAGTTTGGTGGCGCTCACAGTTTGTCCCCGTTTGGCCATAGCCAGGGTTGATGCCTCGATAGGGCAATCCTCTAGCGGGAGATTAAGCTCTTCGGCTCTTTTTTCCTACTGACTGATATATATAGGTATTAATCATGCGCGACATGGCCCTGCCAGCGAGGCCGTGGTCGATTGGATGCGCCACCTCGTCCACTTGATGACCAAGGGATTCGCAGACCTCGACTGCCCTGCGCACCGCTTGGAGACAATCCTGATCAATAGTAGCGCCGAGGGGGTGGTCAAACTGAACGGCTATGCGTAGTTTTTTTGTGAGTAATGCTCGATTGATGAATCGAGTCGTAAAAAGAATCGGGGCTAGGAGGTAATGGATAGAGATGAGAGTGATCAAGTCTAATGACGTCTAAGAATGCGGCGCTGTCACGGACGCTGCGGCTCAACACATGGCCCACACTCATGCCTCCCCAGGACTCATTTAATGTATCCCCGGTTGTTGTTAGTCCGCGACTGGGCTTCATTCCAAATAGGCCGCAGCAGGAGGCCGGTATGCGAATAGATCCGCCGCCATCGCTAGCGTGAGCGACTGGTACTATGCCGGCGGCAACGGCGGCGGCTGCACCGCCACTGGAACCTCCTGTAGAGTAATCTAGGTTCCAAGGGTTGCGGCAGGGACCGTTGGCGCGAGGCTCGGTGGTGAGCGTGAGCCCAAATTCTGGTGTGTTCGTTTTACCCAGTATCGTCAGGCCTGCCTGAATATACCTCGTTACGATGTTGGCGTGTTGAGGCGAAACATGGTTCTCATAAAGGGTGCTGCCGTATGCCGTAGTAAGTCCTTTTACTTCGGCGAGATCTTTAACTAGAAAAGGTAGGCCGGCCACTCTGCTTTGCTTTAGGAGTTCAGGCTGTTTGTCGACGTACTTCGCCTGTTCGTGGGCGAGATCAAAGCTCTCATGCACGATGGCATTTATGCTGGGATTAATTTGCTTAGCGCGATCGATTGCGCAGGCAGTTAGTTCTGCGCTGGTGAATTCCTTGTTGCGAATTCCTTCAGCAGCGGCGATTCCGTCTAGTTTTATATAATCAGAGTATTTAAGCATAATTATTGATAAGGCTCAGTTTAGAATACATTGTCTTGGTCTCGATCGTCGGTCTGAACCAGTGATAGGCCGCCCGAATCCTCTTGCCCATCGATATCCATGTCACCCCGCGCCTTTTCCTTCAGATAGCTGAACTTTTAGACGTAGATTGTTTTTCGAATCGGCATTCTTAAGTGCTTCTTCGTAGCTAATCTTACCACTCTTGAAGAGATCGAAAAGTGCAGAGTCAAATGTTTTCATTCCCTGTTCTTCGCCCTTTTCCATGACCTCCTTGATTTCCATAATCTTGCCTTGCTTGATTAGATCACAGACGCGGGGAGTACCGAGTAAAATTTCTATGGCAGCGGCTCGTTTACCATCGACGGTCGGAATCAATCGCTGTGATACAAAGCCCTGCAAATTTAAGGATAGATCTAGGAATAGTTGCTTGTGGCGCTCCTCAGGGAAGAAGTTAATGATGCGATCCAAGGCCTGATTCGCATTGTTCGCGTGCAGTGTTGATAAGCATAGATGGCCTGTTTCTGCGAATGCGAGAGCATGTTCCATCGTTTCTTGGCTCCGAATCTCTCCGATAAGAATTACGTCTGGCGCTTGTCGTAAAGTATTCTGAAGCGCTTCCTCGTAGCTGTTCGTATCAACGCCAATTTCGCGTTGATTGACGATCGACTTCTGGTGAGGATGGATGAATTCTACTGGGTCTTCGATAGTGATGATGTGACCGTCGCTGTTTTTATTGCGGTGATCAATAAGAGCCGCCAGCGAGGTGGATTTGCCTGAACCGGTGCCGCCAACAAGTAAAATGATCCCGTTCTTCTTCATGATTAGATCATTCAAGATAGGAGGTAGACCTAGCGACGCGGCGCTGGGAATTTCCGTCTTGATGTTACGCGCTACAATTGCCACCTCACCGCGCTGTTTAAAGATGTTTACACGAAAGCGGCCGATGTCTGGGTCCGCGATGGCAAGGTTCATTTCGGGGCTCTTTTCAAAGTCTTTAATCTGATCTTCATTCATTATCTGATAGGCGATCTTTTTGACCATGCCCTCGGGCATTTTTTTTTCGACTAAGGTAGAGAGTCTTCCAAATGCCTTCATGCTCGGAGGTGCGCCGGTTGTTAGAAATAAATCCGAGCCTTCGTTTTCGATCAACATTTTTAGTAAATCGTTAAAACCCATAGTTTTATTCCTGTATATTGTAGATGCTGATTTTTCTTGTCGATGGCGATGCTGATTTGAATAAGCTCAACTGCTAGAACCTACCTTGTGTGTACCAGCCAACATCAGTTGCGGAATCATCGATCTTATCTGCCACATTAAGAACCAGTGCGAATAAGGCCATGCGGACTACTACACCATTGTCTGTTTGTCGAAAAATAGCAAGACTTGGGTGCTGATTGAGATCATTGTCGAGTTCGTTGGCTTCTTTGCGCGAGTCTCGCGGCAGCGGATGCATAATAACGGTATTCGGCTGACAGTAGCGCGTATAGATAGATTGATTAAGCCTGAAGCGTCCGCGGTAGATGTCTGCCTCCAGTTTTGTCGTAAAACGCTCTTCCTGTATGCGTGTTAGGTATACCGTATCGTTGTCATTCAGGCCGGCTTCCATGTCCTCAGTTTCTATTACTTTGTGTCCCCCAAGCGTTAGCTCGGAGACAATTTCTGCAGGCATTCTAAGTTCTTTGGGTGATATCAGGGTGAATGTAATGTTGTCATACAACAGCAATAATTGTGAGAGCGAGTGCACAGTTCGGCCATGCTTGAGGTCGCCTATCATCGCTATGTTCATGCCATCTATCTGCCGATCGTTAGAGAGCAATTCCTTCTTGATGGTATAGAGATCGAGGAGGGCTTGAGAGGGGTGTTCGTTTGGGCCGTCACCGCCGTTAATGACTGGCACGCGGCTGGCCTTGGCAAACTCGCTAACTGAGCCCATCTGAGGATGGCGCATGACTATTATATCGCTATATCCGCTGATGACCCTGGCGGTGTCGTAGAGTGACTCGCCTTTTGAAATAGAGGAGGTCTTTACGTCGGATGTTTCACGGACTTGACCACCCAAAAGATTGAATGCGCATCCGAAGCTGACCCTTGTCCGGGTGCTCGGTTCGAAGAACATATTGCCCAGAATCGCCCCTTCGAGGACTTTGGTGATACGCTCTCTACGTGCATAAGGGGCCATGTTATCAGCGACTTCGAAGACCCGATCAACATCTGATCTTTCAAACTGCTTCACGCTAAGTATGTGGGTGCCGCAAAATTCCATGGTTTGTTAAGCTCGGTGTAGGTTATTAGGGCCTATCTATTCTATTTGATCGAGAGTCAGTGTTTTAGCCAGAGTCAGCTATTTCATCCTTACAGCTTGTTTCTGCTAGATGCTACTAAACCTGATGGATACTACTACAAATGGGCGAATAGAAGGAATTGCTAAGTGGATATTGATGGGGCGCTAAGCCAAGAAATTCTTGCCGTACGCAGGCGACAGAAGTCGCTATAATTGTTTCTTCTAGGGCCTAATGGGCCTGCCTCGGCGGGGGGGAGTAGTCGCCAGCATAGAGTAAGCAGATGTCAGATAAATCAATTTACTGGTACGACTTCGAAACCTTTGGCAAGGATCCTCGTCGAAATAGAGCCTCCCAATTTGCTGGTATTCGCACTGATGAAGACCTGAATATCATTTCCGAGCCCTTGGTGTTCTACTGCACGCCGGCTGACGATTTCTTGCCTGACCCAATGGCCTGTCTTATAACTGGGATTTCTCCGCAGAAGGCGTTAGCCGATGGTGTCTGCGAAATGGAGTTCATTAAGCGTATCCATGATGAATTCTCACAGCCAGGTACCTGCGTTGCGGGCTATAACAGCATTCGTTTTGATGATGAACTTACCAGGCAGCTTCTTTATAGAAATTTCTATGACCCCTATGAGCGGGAGTGGAAGAACGGCAACTCCCGCTGGGACATAATCGACATGGCTAGGCTCTGCGCGGCGACTCGCGCGGAAGGCATCGTGTGGCCACGGCGTGAAGATGGCAGTACTAGCTTTAGGTTGGAGCAGCTAACGGCAGCAAACGGTATCGAACACGCTGATGCTCATGACGCGCTTTCTGATGTGATCGCGACTATAGAGTTTGCAAAACTAATCAGGCAGAAGCAGCCGAAGTTATACGACTATGTATATAAGCTGCGTAATAAGCGTGCAGTGCAGTCCGAGATAGACATGGTGACGCGAAAGCCGGTGCTGCATGTTTCCATGATGTATCCTGCCACACAAGGTGCTCTAGCTTTGGTAATGCCACTGTGTCCGCACCCCACGAATAACAATGGAATCATCGTTTACGATTTGCGTGAAGACCCAGAAAGTTGGGCAAAGCTCAGTGTGGAAGAGATTAGGCAGAGGATCTTTACGGCACGTGATTGTATGGAAGAAGGTGTGGAACGAATCGGGCTGAAGACCATTCATACTAATAAATGCCCAGTCGTTGCCTCGCCAGCGGTGTTGTCGGCACAGAGTGCTAAGCAGTTTGGCGTCGATCTCGATAAATGTAAGAGTCATTGGAATTATCTACAAGCCAACAAGGACATCGTGAGTAAGGTGGCTGAGGTGTTTTCCGAGGAGCCGTGGCAGAAAGAAACGGATCCTGATTATATGATCTACAGCGGTGGGTTCTTTTCGGATTCTGATAAGAATTTGATGTCGATGATTCGCTCGAGCTCAGCGCAAGATTTGGCCCGCCTAGACTTGCCATTTCGCGACGCTAGATTAGACGCAATGTTGCAGCGCTATAGGGCACGTAATTTTAGAGATACCCTAAATAATCAAGAGCTTACCAAATGGAATCAGTTCAGGCGTGATAGATTGTTTTCAAGTGAGGCGCTTGCGTCATATGAGCAGAGCTATGCCGAGGCGAAAGAAAAAGCGGGGGATTCAAAGCAAGATCTGTTTAAGAGCTTGGATGACTATGTGGCTGCCATTACAGCTGTCGACGCTGCCGCTGAATAGCTTGTGCTACACATGTGTGAGTAAAGCAGATAGAATCCTACACCCTCAAGTAGGGCAGTTAATAACAATTCCTGATAATTCTTAACTAATTGATAATTAGAGAATAAATGGATAAATTCAAAGAGATACGGCCTTATTACGATCATGAGGTTCGACCTGTCTTAGATCGTCTAATCACCGACCCAGAATTTCTCTCCAGTATCGCTAGTTTCTATGCTCCGAGGGTGTCGCACTTTCTTCCAAGTGTGATGCGGTTAATTGCTCGTAAAAAGCTGAAGGGCCAAGTTAGCTCTGTTCACGATGTGGCAAGCATGCAGGATGTTATTGCTGGCTACATGTACAAGATGATAGAGGGTACGACAACGAGCCTGACGCACTCTGGGCTAGAGCAGCACGACAGTGAGAGGAGCTATCTTTTTTTGAGTAACCACCGTGACATCACGATGGATCCCGCCTTTGTGAATTACATGTTGTATAAAGCAGGGAACAGGACGGTGCAAATAGCTACAGGCGATAACCTGCTAAAAAAGCCGTTTGTATCAGATCTTATGCGTCTAAATAAGAGTTTCATCGTGCAGCGATCGCTTAAAGGTAGAGAGTTGCTGCAAGGTTTAACCTTGCTTTCCGAGTACATGCATCAGTGCATAGAACAAGGCAGCCATGTATGGATAGCGCAGAGAGAAGGGCGAGCGAAAGATGGCGTCGACAAGACAGAGGCTGCGCTATTAAAAATGTTAGCCATGTATCAGCGTAAACAGCCACTCAGTGAAAGTCTGAAGAAGCTACACATCGTGCCGGTGTCAATCTCCTACGAGTATGACGCTTGTGATGTTCTTAAGGCCGAAGAGCTACATGCAATTGAAACCACGGGCTCGTTTGCCAAGAATGACAAGAGTGACATTCAGAGCATAGTAGCAGGAATGATCGGTTTTAAAGGGGCGGTTCATGTTGCCTTCGGTAGAGAAATGCAATATGAAAGCGATAATGCTGATGTTATTGCAGCTAGTATTGATTCGCAGATACTGGAGAACTATAAACTACGGGATAGTAATTATATCGCTTTCGAATTATTGCAGGAAAAAGGCTTGCTGCCGGAGATTGCGGTAGGTTTGAAAATTGGTAGTCCTGAAATACAGAGAGAGTCGCGAGACTTCTTCTTTAATAGATTGAGGCAAGTTGATCCGAAGTTGCATCGCCACTACTTGTTGAATTATGCAAACCCGGTAATAAGCCGAATCCGCGATCAATCTTTAGCGTAATTTTTGTAATACCTCACTTAAGCGAGCAGTAAAAATTTCTCGTGTAGATTCGTCAAGTGGGCCCAGTGCAATCGAGTACATCTCGGTGTTCATAGCATATTTCAAGTTCTGTTTTGGTTCTGGCTTAGCCTGACCGAAACCACTTTGCAGTTGTTCCAGTTGAAACTTCATTCTAAGTGCTTTGTCTTCTGCAGGAGAATCGACGTTCGCTCGAACCTCTGCTTGTATGCAGAGTTGCCTAAACGTGTCTGCGCACAGCTTGCATTGCTTTACCAAATCAGAATTAGACTTCGCGGAGAGAACTGTACCCTGTCTCGCACTGAGAAGGTCATCTACTTCAGCATTCCCACTGTTATCCGTATTTTTCCAGGCGTCAGCGTCAAAAGCCTGTTGCAGTGAGGCAAATTTCCCGGCATCGCTCTCGCCTAGCAGGGCCTTCTCTATATCTCGCAGCGTGGCTGCTTTCTCGAGAATATTCTGCATCAATTGCTGCTGCCGTTTATCGGGCAAAGCTCGAAACCTGGAGTCGATCAGGCGCTTTACGGAGTTAAAACGGTCAAGTAAACGTTTGCGCTGTGACTTGATTCGCGGGTCTAGTGAGTTTGAGAATTCTTGAGCTAAATCCTGATAAGGCGCTCGGGATTCGCGGAAAGCAGTATCATCCTTCTTTGCTATGGCATCTAGATTAGCGAGTATCTCGTTAAGTCGAGCCTCGATCTTTTGGAGGTCTTCACGTAATTCGTTCGAAGCCCCATTACGTTTATTGAAAATGGTGTCGCAGGCAGCGCGAAAGTCTTGCCAATACTTCTGATCTTCACGGTAAGAAGTAGGCCCTATTTTTTTCCATTCTTGCTGCAAGCGCTTCGCTTCGTTCATGGCGTGTTTGTTGTCTTCAATCTTGCTCAGCTCAACCGCTTGGCTTACTAGTTCCTGTTTTTGTTTGGCGCTGACTGATAGTTTGCTTTTACGTAACTTGCGTAACTGATTAACAGTCTCATAGAAACGTTTCTGCAGGCTCTTAATTTTGCTCTGTTCTATAGGGGCGTATGTTTTCCAATTCTTCTCGGAATCGCTAAGAAGTTTGTTTAACTTAGAAATATCTGGATCGTCCTCAGACTCATGCAGCAGCTTATGTTCAGCTTCAAGGGATTCGCATATCTCGCGACGCTTTAGCAAATTTTCAACCATTTGCTGTTTTCGTTGTTTGAAATATTCCTTACAAGGCTCGTATGCTTGATCTGATAGCTTTTTAAACTCCTTCCAGAGCTGCTCATTTTGGCTCGAGCGACCGAGGGCCTTCCATTCTTTATGCATTTTGCTGATATTTTTTGAGCGATCTGAAGCATGCATCTTTGATTCGATTAGGTGCTGCATCTGCACTATCAGTTCTTTTTTCTTCTCAGTTGACGCAAATATCTTCCAATCGCGAAGCTCTATGAGCTTCTCTTTGTGCACGTTTGATTGTTTTAGAAGCTCGGCCCGCACTTGATTAGCTGTATTGCTTATGTTCCCCTGAATCTTGTCCCAGCATTGCGTCGCGCTCTCTGAGTTTCCTGCCTTAAGAGCCTCGGCGAGAGAGCTGAGTAGATCCTCGGTTTTTGCCTTCAGTTGTTCCTGATATTGATTGTTCTTGGTGATTTTTTCCGCGATGTTCGCCTGCAGACCTTCAATTTTTGCAATAAGCTCCGTTTCAGTATCCGCTAGTCTGGCTTGTAATTTTCTTAGTTGTGAGCGAATTTCAAAGAGTCGGGCTGTGTTCTTATAGCTAAGTTTTAGGGCCTCTTTTTCAGCGGCCTCGAATTCAATGCTGGGCTCTACGAGTGGGATCTCAACTTTAGTAAGCTTTTCAGTTTTTACTGCCTTGTTGTCTGCAAATTTTTCAGTTGTTTTCGAAGCGGTTTTATCTTTCTTCGGTTCAGGTGTAACCGTAGTATCGGCACTGTTTTTTTCACTCGCGTCGCTAGAGCCTTTAGCTAGCCGGCTGGCGATTGTTTTACTGACGGTTTTATCTTTCCCTGTGACCTTGACTAGAATCTCTTTGAGGAGTTGAGTGTCAGTGATTTTGGTTGCAGCAGATTTTCGTGCATGAACACTGCCAGCGAATAGGCAAATATCAGCGAGATCTTCGTTCTCTGCTACTGCACCGACGGCTAGGCTCCCAAAAGTCTTCAGCTTTGTTATCAAAGCTACTTGCTTAGCTCCGTTACTGGGTAGTTGCCCTAACTTTTCGATGCGCTCGATTTCGCTGTGATTGCTTTCCAGTGTGCCAGCAACAATTCGGTAGATTTGCTGCTGAGCACTTTTTTGTACCTTGCCGGCTACATTCTGTAGAAGTTCCAGCGCATCTAATTCAATGATGCGTGCAATGGCAGAGCAACGAACAGCTTCATTCTCATCTTCTTGGGCTACTTTAAGAAAAAACTCAGCAGTGCCAGGCTCTTTAAGGTCTAGTTTCTCAATAGTAACCAGACGCTGTGTAGAGTCCTGATTCAACCAAGTGTTGTCTAGCAGGGGAAATGCAGGACTTGAGGCAGTTTTCATGTACTACGAACCGAAGGATTTAACTGAATTATTATGATTTCTTTACTCTTCTGTAAGTCTAATGAGCGCGCAAACCAGCTGTGCCCCAAGTGTAGCAGATGTTGTTTCAATCAAAACAGAAAAGAACTCTGTTGACGGCGAATTCCGATAAATTCACAGGAAACTGGCTTACAAATGCTATAATTCGCTTATCAATTAGCCATATCAGAAAGAAATTCAGGGACACAGCTCGATGTTGGCGGACGACGTAAAGAAGGATATTCAGTCCACCTATCGCCAGTTGCTCGAATCTCGGGACCTTACTCCCCGTTACGGTCAGCGTTTGATGATCGCTGAGATCGCAAAGACCTTGTCCACCCTTACCGACGACGAATCCGAGCCACCGATCTGCGTGGTCGAAGCAGGTACTGGCACGGGTAAAACGATGGCCTACGTGCTTGCGGTGTTGCCGCTGGCTAAGGCGCTGAATTACAAGGTGGTGATCGCTACAGCAACCGTCGCGCTTCAAGAACAGGTAGTGCTCAAGGACCTTCCAGAAATACTGGAAGGCTCTGACCTTAGTTTTAGTTATTCCCTCGCGAAGGGCCGAGGGCGGTATTTGTGCCTAGCCAAACTGGATATGCTGCTTAAAGGTAATGACAGCATGCAGGCGATGATGGACTTGTATGGGGAAGAATTAGATGATCCAGCCGGCGGAGACCATGTGCTCTACGAGAAGATGTTGGAGCAGTTGAGTACAGGTAACTGGAAGGGGGACAGGGACGACTGGGAAACCTCGCTTAGCGATACTAACTGGAAGCCGGTAACCGTAGACAATGCACAATGCATGGGGCCCAAGTGCAGTCATTTCAGAAACTGTTGTTTTTATCAAGCTCGCGATTCCATGGACAAGGCAGACTGCATCGTGAGTAATCATGATTTAGTCTTGTCGGATCTGGCGTTGGGTGGAGGAATTATTCTTCCTGAGCCAGAGAAATGCATTTACATATTCGATGAGGCGCACCATCTACCACTTAAGAGTAATAACCATTTCTCTGCTTATACACGAATCAAAGCGACCATCACTTGGTTAGAGCGTACTGATACTCTGTTGCTGCGACTGCACAAGGATGACTTCATCGATGAAACAACTCAGAAATCACTGCAGAAATTTCTCGTCGACACTAGGGGACAGCTCGACCATGCGTGGTTGATATTGGAGCAGATCCTTGAGTCGATAGAACAAGCCGATAGCTATGATAATCGAATCCAGCACGCATTCGCGTTAGGAGTTGTGCCAGAGGAGGTGAAAAATTTGGCGGCTAATTTAGCCAATTTTTTTGCGCGACTAGGGGCTGCGTTTCAAAGCATAAGTGATGACCTGAAAGACGCGATGGAAGATTCAGGCGATGTAAAGCGCAGACAGCTCGCTGAACAGTGGTTTCCGCTGTTGGGGTCGCAGCAGAAACGGGCAGAGTCGAATCTGGGGCTTTGGTTAAGTTATGCATCTGTAGATCCTGAGGGTAAGGCGCCGATAGCAAGGTGGCTTAGTTATAATACGAATGAGAATTTCGCGGATATCAGCTTGTCCTCTAGCCCTGTCTTGGCCGCAGATAATTTACAGCAACGACTCTGGGAAAATTGTGCCGGCGCTGTGCTTACTTCCGCTACACTCTCATCCTTGGGAAATTTCGATATGTTGCAGATGCGAGCAGGTTTGCCAGAGCACACGCATTACTTAAGCATCCTAAGTCCATTCGATTTTGCGAATTCTGCAAACCTTGTTATTCCTAAAATGCATTGCGAGCCGTCGAACTCAGAAAAACACACTGATTTCATCGTGAAAGCAATTCCTAGAATAGTGGATAAGGTCGGTGCTTCGCTTATGCTTTTTTCTAGTCGGCGACAGATGCAGGATGTTATGCAGTTACTACCGCCAGTGTGGCGCGATCTGGTGTTATGCCAAGATGATTATCAGAAGTCGCAACTACTAAAATATCATCGGCAGCGAATAGACAAGGGCGAGGGCAGCCTGATCTTTGGCTTGTCAAGCTTTGCAGAGGGAGTTGATTTGCCTGGGAAATATTGTACCCATGTATTGATAGCTAAGATTCCATTTTCTGTACCGAATGATCCGATTGAAATGACTCTGTCGGCGTGGATCGAGCAGCAGGGGCTGAATTCTTTTATGACATTGGCAGTACCCGATGCGGCTTTTCGGCTAGTTCAAGCAAGTGGGCGATTGCTACGCAGTGAATCGGACACAGGAACCATAACGCTCTTCGACGAACGCATAGTTAGCAAGCGTTATGGAAAGACGATCCTAGAATCTATGCCGCCCTATAAGCGAGAGATATTCATTGAAAAGGCAGACCAAGCCACCGCAGAGTAGCGAATGAGCTAATGGTGTTGAAATATTAGCCTTTGCGGCCCGACTTACGGTTATTGATTAAATAGCCGACGCCGCCGCCCGTTAACACCCCGATTGCGCAGGATACCAGCACGTTGCCGAGAAACGGGGCAAGCCCCAGGCCGACTACGATGAGCCCGGTCGTGATACACAGGGCATAGGTTCCTTGTTCGGAGTTCTTTTTGGCTTTCTTCTTCGACATAACAGCTCCAACATTAGCGGGTTTTCTTATTAGTTTGCCTTTCGCACTGAGTATATCAAAGTGCTAAGGCTTGAGAATTGATCTGGCTCGATAGCGGTGTTGCCGATTCTATCCATCACTTCTTGGCCCTCGACGACCTCCCCTATAACGGTGTATTTACCGGAAAGCGATGCGGCGGCTGTAAGGCTGATGAAAAATTCGGGTCCATTACTATCCGGGCCGGAATTCGCCAGAGCTACCGTGCCGCGCTCAATAGGTCGACTCTTTCGAGAGTCATCGTAACGATAGCCTTGATTCTCGTAGACCGCTTTTATACTTAAATTCTGAAGCGCTTCGAGTACCTGATATTGCCTGTTCAATGCCGCCTCGATATCTGTGATATTTCGCTGTGAATAGAGAGGCGTGAGGATATCTTCATGGAAATCCGATCTCGACTCAATGTTGAGGACATCTGCGAAGCTACCATCCGGATTCAGTGCCGATATCTGATCCAAGCCTAGCGCATCGGCGTTTATCTCGTCGTTCAAGAGCGTAACCTGGACTCCTAATGGATTATATACCGGGCTACCTGCTTGAATGACGAAGCCCGGCACGACACGATGAAAGCGCATGCCGTTGTAGTACCTAGCCTGGATTAGCTCGCCAGTGTCCGGGTTTGTAAATTCTTTCTCTGCCTCGGCCAGCGCAATAAAATTCTCGACATTACTAGGCGCTTCCAAGGGGAAGAGTTCAAGGTATATTTCACCCTGCGATGTGCTTATTCGTATCAAAGGGTTCTGAGGATCCTCCATGGCAAGTAATGCCGAAGAAGTGTCGGCGATAGCCGTGTTCAGTGCTGCAAGTAGGCTAAATATTAGCAAGAGAAGGCTGGGAATAGTGGATTGACGCATGGCAGTCTACTGAAGCAGGTGATGATCGGCGGGAAGATTTTTGGAAATCCAAATAGCTAGCTTGTGACGCATATTGAGGATGGTCTCATTGGGCGTCGCTAGGGGCTGTATGACGGCATCTTTAACCAGTAGCAAGTAGATCGCACGTACCTTGATATCGACATGATCGGTGGTCTCGAATTTGCCAGCGCCACGGGCCTCGAAATAGCGTGTGCCAACTCGGATCGCTTCTTTTAGGAGCTCGCTCTCGTTTTTGATTTTCTTCATGGCGTACTTCTCCTATTGACGTAAAGATTGTAGGGCGAAAGCGACTCCGCATGCAATGCGGCTCTACTTAAGCCGCTGGATTTATCGTATAAGCAGTGCAGCAGGAAAATCCGCTAGGAATCTTGATAAAGGGCCAGTTCTTCTTGAGTATCGATATCTTGCAGTATTCCAGGGTCAGAGACTTGCAGTTCTCGAACAGCCTGCGGATAAATGCTAGTGAGCTTTCGGCCTCCGCTATCGCCCGTTAGTGCTCCTAGGTCGGTAAAAAAGGTTTTGCCAAAGGCTGCGGGATTTCCCATTTTAGAATTAAACGTGGGAGTAACAATGGAATCTGCGGTGATTTTCTCGGCAATACGCCTATAGGTTGAGACCTCGATAAATGGCATATCGCCGAGGCAAACCATGCAGCCATCCCAATCGCCAATTTGCCGTGCGGCAAAAGCGAGCGTTGCCCCCATTCCTTGCTCGGCATGTTCGAAACTGAGGATTGATGTTCCCTGCGCTAGTACTTGTAGTTGTGCAGCCATCTCAGGGCGTGTAACGACGAGCCGGTCTGGGAATACCTCAGCAATTCGCTCGACAGTCTGTTGAAAAACCGATTTTCCATTTGATAGATGGGCGAGTAATTTGCTACTGCCAAAGCGGCTGCTGAAACCTGCTGCTAATACGATGGCACCTACGGGTTTAGTCATGTGTGGTGGTGCGTGGCCGTTTTAATTTTCGCAAGACAGGAAGTTTAATGGAGGGTCTTTGAGGGCTTGCGGGTGGGCTCCACTTCTTGCTGGCTTATTTCTACTACGAAACTCTCTCTTTGCCGTTTTCGTGCGCGGTCTTGCTCGCTACTAACTTGCTGTGACTCAGTAGTTGCCGCCTCGGCATCAGACTTACTTGTGGCCGTCTGTACCGGAGGTTCGATCTGCACAGCGGCAAGCGCTTCTAATTTTTCCTGCGCCTGTATCTGGGACTTGATTTGATCGCTTAAATGACGGCGCAATCTATTCACTACGCTAGTCATTACCTCAATGGTTTGACTAAGTTGATCTAGCGTAACCAGGGTGCGTTCTGAATCGTCGTCAGCGTACTTTTTTTCGCTCATGTGTACTCCATTTGGTAGCGACTCTTGCGGGCCGGTACTAAATCTTAATGCTTTACCTTAATCCCAGGTCAAAGCACCGCCAGTTTGATATTCGATGACTCGAGTTTCGAAGAAGTTCTTTTCCTTGCGTAGATCCATGATTTCAGACATCCAAGGAAACGGATTTTCAACTCCAGCGAATTGCTCGGGCAGACCTATTTGAATGAGCCTTCGATTCGCGATGAATTGTAGATACTCTTCCATCATCGCGGCGTTCATACCGAGTACGCCGCGTGGCATAGTGTCTCGCGCGTATTCGATCTCCAGAGCTGTAGCTTGCAATATCATCTGCGTTGCTTGCTCCTTCATCTCGTCAGTCCACAGTTGTGGATTTTCCAACTTGATCTGATTGATCATGTCGATGCCGAAATTTAGGTGCATAGATTCGTCGCGAAGAATGTATTGAAACTGCTCTGAGGTGCCCGTCATCTTATTGCGTCTACCCATGGATAGGATCTGGGTGAAGCCGCAGTAGAAGAATATACCCTCCAGGCAGCAGTAAAACGCGATCAGGTTTTTGAGTAGAGCCTGATCGTTTTCAATAGTTCCTGTGTTGAATTTAGGGTCGCTCAATTCTTGCGTGTATTTAAGACCCCAAGATGCCTTCTTCGCTACCGAGGGTACCTCGTGGTACATATTAAAAATTTCGCCCTCGTCCATGGAAAGAGACTCAATGCAATATTGATAGGCGTGAGTGTGAATTGCTTCCTCGAAAGCTTGGCGTAAAATGTACTGCCGACATTCAGGGTTTGTGATTAAACGATAGACCGCTAGCACCAAGTTGTTGGCAACTAATGAATCAGCTGTAGAGAAAAACCCGAGATTGCGCTTCACTATGAGGCGTTCGTCATCGGTTAGCCCGTTCGGCGTTTTCCACAATCCAATATCAGCCGTCATATTAACTTCCTGCGGCATCCAGTGGTTCGCACAACCGTCCAGATATTTCTGCCAAGCCCAGTCATATTTGAAAGGAACGAGCTGATTTAAATCGGCGCGACAATTAATCATGCGCTTGTCATCGACCGCGACTCGAGTAGCGGAACCTTCAAGCTCCTCCAGCCCAACTTCGATATTGAGCTCCTCTAAATCGACGATAGCCTTCTGTAGGGCGTCAGCGTTTTTCTTCTCTTCTGAAGCATCAAGGTTCGATTGGAAGTCTGCGACCTGTTCTCGTGGGCTAACAACTGGAGCAGATAGCGTTTCGGCAACAGGTGCGATTGGCTCTTGGTTAACCGTTTCGGTTTTGACAGGCTCTAACGCGGTAGCTTTGACTAGCTGTGCGGCTCCGTCCTCCTGCTCGAATTCATCCCATGACAGCATAATTTTCCTTAACCTCTTTTTTGCTTCTATTATTTTATGCTAGGAAAATCGCTAGCACAGTGCTTTGCGCAGGCTAGGCCTGCGCTTGCTATTAATGTTGTTACTGACAGGCTTCGCATTCTGGATCATCTAGAGAACATGCCAGAGGCACCGCCGCCGCCCCGCTAGATACCTTATTAAGACTGTTATCAGATACTGTAGACTTCTCAGTCGTGGTTGCTGCAAGAGCGCGTAAATAATAGGTAGTCTTTAAGCCTCTTAACCATGCCATGCGGTAGGTGACATCTAGTTTCTTGCCGCTTGCACCAGCTACGTAGAGATTGAGAGATTGCGCCTGGTCGATCCACTTCTGCCGACGACTTGCAGCATCGACGAGCCAGCGAGGTTCTACCTCGAAGGCCGTAGCATAGATGTGCTTGATGTCAGCAGGAACTCTATCGATCTTCTGCACGCTACCTTCGTAGTATTTAAGGTCGTTTACCATGACGCTGTCCCAAAGGTTTGCCTGTTTCAAATCGCGAACGAGAAATGGGTTTACCACGGTGAATTCACCGGACAGATTCGATTTCACATATAAGTTTTGATATGTGGGTTCGATGGATTGTGAAACGCCGATGATGTTTGCTATCGTGGCGGTCGGTGCAATTGCCAATACATTCGAATTACGCATCCCTGTCTGTTGGATGCGTGCTCGTAGGCTATCCCAGTCGAGACGTTGCTCCATGTTGACGTCTAGATATTCTTCGCCACGTTCTTCTTGAAGAATCTTGAGAGAGTCGATTGGTAGTTTGCCCTGATCCCAAAGAGAGCCCTCATAAGATTCATAACGGCCGCGTTCTTCGGCTAGGTCGGTAGACGCCTGAATAGCGTGATAGCTGATTATCTCCATAGATATATCTGCAAACTCTACAGCTTGATCGGAGGAGTAGGGGATGCGTTGCAGGTACAAGGCATCTTGAAAGCCCATGATGCCCATGCCGATTGGTCTGTGCTTCAGGTTCGAGTTCTTCGCCTGCGGTACGGAGTAATAATTGATGTCGATGACGTTATCCAGCATGCGTACCGCTGTCTTAATTGTCGACTTCAACTTCTCCTGATCTAACCCAGTTTCACTGACATGATTCATTAAATTCACTGAACCGAGATTACAAACGGCGATCTCTTCCTTGTTCGTATTCAGGGTAATCTCTGTGCAAAGATTCGAGGAGTGAATCGCGCCGATGTGCTGCTGCGGAGAGCGCACGTTACAGGTATCTTTAAAAGTGATCCAAGGATGTCCAGTCTCGAATAACATTGAAATCATCTTGCGCCATAAGTCGCTAGCCTTAATTGTTTTGTAGACTTCAACTTCACCAACCATCGCCTTGCGCTCATATTCAACGTAGGCCTCTTCAAATGCCCTGCCGTGAAGGTCGTGCAAATCGGGAACATTATTCGGTGAGAAAAGTGTCCAATCCTGATCGTTGAATACCCGCTTCATGAATAAATCAGGTATCCAGTTTGCTGTGTTCATGTCATGAGAGCGGCGTCTTTCATCACCGGTGTTCTTGCGGAGCTCAAGAAATTCCTCGATATCAAGGTGCCAAGTCTCTAGGTATGCGCATACGGCACCCTTGCGCTTGCCGCCCTGATTTACCGCTACGGCAGTGTCGTTAACGACCTTTAGAAAAGGAACGATGCCCTGTGACTTACCGTTAGTGCCCTTGATGTGGGCACCTAGCGCGCGCACAGGTGTCCAATCGTTACCTAGCCCGCCAGCCCATTTGGATAGCATGGCATTGTCTCTGATCGCCGAGTAAATGCCGTGTAGATCATCTGGCACCGTAGTTAGGAAGCACGAAGAGAGCTGCGGGCGCAACGTGCCTGAATTAAATAGCTGTGGAGTCGAGACCATATAATCAAAGCTGGAAAGTAGGTTGTAAAACTCTATCGCGCGCTCTTCGCGATTCTCTTCATTGCTCGCCAGGCCCATCGCTACGCGCATAAAGAATACCTGTGGTAGCTCGAAGCGCGTGTCATTGCTGTGAATGAAGTAGCGGTCGTAAAGCGTCTGTAAGCCGAGATAGGTGAATTGCATATCGCGATCTGCCTGTAGAGCCTCACCAAGGATGCCCAAGTCATACTCCAAGAGATGAGGTGAGACTAGGCCAAGTTCGACGCCTTTCTCTATATAGGGCTTCAGGGTTGCAGCGTAGCGATAGTGCATCTCTGATTGAGTGGCTGATTCTGCGATACCTAGAAAGCCAAGAGCCTCGGCACGGATCGTGTCCATTAGCAGTCTGGCGGTAACAAAAGAGTAGTTCGGGTCCTTTTCAACCATGGTGCGAGCAGTCATTACGAGTGAAGTGCGGACGTCTTCCATTTTCACGCCAGGGTATAAATTTTTGAGAGTCTCTTCGTAAATTGCATTGGCAGAGACATCGTCGAGTCCTTCGCAGGCTTCGTTAATGACAGTCCGCAGACGCTGTGTGTCTAACGGGCCTTTTTCGCCGTTGTCTAGAGTGATGATTATTGCGCCCGGGCTAGGTTTCTCTTCTGCGGTCTTCTGATCGCGAATGCGCGCATGTTCAGCGCGATAGATAACATAACTTCGTGCGATCTTATGCTCACCAGTGCGCATTAGAGCTAGCTCAACCTGATCCTGAATGTCTTCAATATGAATCGTGCCACCGGAAGGCATGCGGCGACGAAAAATCCCAGTAATCTGCAGACCTAACTGTTGGACCGATTCGTGGATGCGCGAAGAGGCGGCAGCGTTCCCACCCTCAACAGCCAAATAGGCCTTGGTAATAGCAACCGAGATTTTGGATTCAGAGTAGCTAACCACGGCGCCGTTACGTTTAATAACGCGCAGCTGTCCGGGGGCTGTTGCTGAAAGAGTTGCTGTTTCGTTGCTTGCTGAGGTGGCGGGGGAGGCAGGGTTAACTGCTGTTTGTACATCTGTCTGCATTGTTGGCTCCGAATTTGCTATCTACTGCTAAATAGTCTTAAGTAACTGTCTTGTTGTTGGCTCAAACTAGCTATGCGCCTTTGGTTAAAACCCAGGTAGGGGTTAAAACCTTCTGCTCAGATCCCGCCACTTTAAATAGTGCGGCGAAATAGAACTCGTCTGGCCAGATTTGGCAGCGAAATCGCTACAAACAGATTTCGTGACCGAAAATCGGTAAGCCATACACTATATATTGTGTTTTTGCGGCAGGACTTTAATTATATTTTGAATTTTTATGAGAACTCAAAAGGTAAGCCCGAAAACAGAACTAAAAAGTCCTTTGCGATCAAGTGCTTCTATTCTTATTAGGAGGTAAAACATCGCTAACCACCCAGTATTGCAATAATTTTTAGAAGTATCTCTAAGAGATGCTAGTCCTTGATTTTCGCTCAACTAATACAATATGTAGACAATCAATAAATCTAATACACAAGATAATGCGCTTGGCATGCTAATGCAAGTATTTTCTGTGTGGGTAATATGTGGGTAATATGTGGGTAAATTGTGAGTAGGCTGTTGTTGTTATTGGGAAAAATAGGGATGAGCTAGAAAGCAATCGCAGGCTGATCTAGCGGCTCAAAAAAGTGCAAAAATAAATTAAAACTCGTGCTAAATCAGGCGATTGTCTGGATATTTTGCACCACTACATATGGTAGTGCGTAATTCGATGGCAATCGGCTAGATTACTGAGAAAGAAGGAACTCGATAAGTGCTTTCTGTGAATGCATGCGGTTCGCCGCCTCATCCCACACTATGCTGTGTTTCGCATCGAGAAGTGAGGCGCTCACTTCTTCGCCGCGATGCGCGGGAAGGCAGTGCATAAATAGAGCGTCCGAATTCGCTAAAGCCATAAGCTGGGCATTTACTTGAAAGCCATTGAAGCTAGTAAGTCTATGATTTTGTTCTTCTTCTTGGCCCATGGAGGCCCAGACATCGGTGACAACTAAATCGGCACCAAGCACCGCCGCCTTTGGGTCTGGACTAAGCTGGATACGGTTTTTGTGCGTGTTGAGCAATTCGGCGTTCGGCTCGAAGCCTTCAGGGCTGGCTATGTTAAGTTGAAAATCGAACTTGTCGGCGGCATTGATATAGGAGTGGCACATGTTATTGCCATCACCTATCCACGCTACTGTCTTGCCGGCGATGCTCCCGCGGTTTTCGACAAAGGTCTGCACGTCGGCGAGCAACTGGCAGGGGTGAAAGTCATCGGTAAGAGCGTTGATGACAGGCACGGAGGAATATTCAGCAAAGCGCATGAGCTTCTCATGCTCAAAGGTGCGTATGGCAACGCAATCCACCATACCAGCAAGGACGCGGGCGCTATCTTCGATAGGTTCGCCTCTACCAAGTTGTGAGTCTGCATTTGCTAGAAACACAGCAGAACCGTCGAGTTGGTTCATAGCTACTTCGAACGCGAGCCTGGTTCTTGTCGACGATTTTTCGAAAATCAATCCTAGTGTCTTCCTCGGTTGCGTGACCGCTAATTCTGGATTTTTCTTCAGTTCGCCAGCACGTTGGATAATATGATTCAATTCATCGCTGCTGAAGTCCTGCAGGGTAAGAAAATGTTTTACACTCATCGATTGTATCTGCTTATGGAGTATTGGTAGTTTCCGCGCTCAGATTCATTAACTAAGTTTGCTGGTAGTGGTGAATTCGCAAAGCCAAAAACTAAAAAAGGCAGCTCGCGCCACCTGTTGAATAATCGCATCTTAACTAGAACTGCTAGTCGAGGCAATTGCCCCGGTGGATTTGAGTGAGTAATTGAATAGCTAATTGGATACCAAAGTATGAACGCAATAGAACTAAAGCTCTTCTCCAGCCGAGTCTCAGCGATTTGCGATGAGATGGGTACAGTGCTTCGGCGTACGGCGTTCTCGCCCAATATTAAGGATCGTTTAGATTTTTCTTGTGCCTTGTTCTCGACTAACGGCAAGCTCTTTGCGCAGGCGGCTCATATACCGGTGCATCTGGGTAGCATGGCGTTCGCGATGGAATCTATCATCGAGAATAAACAATGGAGCGGCGGCGATATGCTGGTGCTCAACGATCCTTATTTAGGGGGAACTCATCTGCCTGACGTAACCTTGATTGCACCGGTCTTTGTCGAACAGGGCCGGCGTTTAATAGGCTTCGTTGCTAACCGAGCGCATCACGCCAATATCGGCTGTGACACGCCGGGATCGATGCCAATGTCTTCGAGCTTAGAAGAGGAAGGGCTGATTATTCCGCCAACACTGTTATTCAAATCTGGGGTATTACAGCAGGAGGCGCTAGCGCTTTTACAGATCCAGGGGGGGGCGCTAAGTGGAGACTTCGCTGCACAGGCTGGCGCCAATAGGCTGGGGGTGCAGCGATTGCAATCCTTGTTACTGGCGATGAGTGTCATTAACTACGCGCAGGGCATGGGGCAATTGAATGACTATGCTGACCGTATCACTGCCAATGCTATTGCTGGATTGCAAGTAGGAGAATATAGCTTCACGGATTATCTGGATAATGATGGCTGCGGTCAGTCGACTATAAAACTGGCACTTACGCTGCGAATTAAACCCGATAGCTTGGAGCTGGACTTTCGCGATAGCTCAGAGCAGGTCGCTGGAAATTTGAATTGCCCCGAATCCGTTGTCGCAGCCGCAGCTTTCTATTGCGTCCGCTGCCTTTTACCAGAAGACCCCCCCGCCTGTGAGGGATTATTTCGGCGAATTCACCTGCAGACTAGGCAGGGCTCAATCGTAAATGCCAATCGACCAGCGGCAGTAGCCGCCGGTAACGTGGAAACATCCAGCCGCCTCGTTGACCTTGTCTTCGGCGCGTTGGCGAAGGCATTGCCAGATCGGATTCCAGCAGCGAGTCAGGGCACGATGAACAACGTAGCCATGGGCCAGATAGATGATGAGACTGGCAGACGTTGGGATTATTACGAGACGCTAGCCGGCGGGATTGGCGGCGGACCAACTACGGCGGGTCGTGATGCGGTGCACAGCCACATGACGAATACCTTGAACACTCCAATCGAGAGTTTAGAAATGCACTATCCACTGCGCGTGCACCGCTATGCAGTTCGCCGGGACAGTGGTGGGAAGGGGAAACATGATGGCGGAGCGGGCGTTGTGCGCGAGTATGAGTTTCTTGAGCAAGCCCAGCTGAGTCTGCTTAGCGAGCGTCGGGAAATTGCCCCATGGGGTCTTAACGAAGGGGGCGAGGGCATGAGGGGAAGGAATTCCTTGAATGGCAAGACGCTTCCGGGGAAGTGCTCTATCACAGTGGAGACGGGTGATAGATTACTTATAGAAACGCCGGGTGGCGGAGCTTGGGGGAAACCAAGTGCCTTGAATTCCTCTGACTAGTCTCCACCTTCTTAGTCTGGCGCGCTGTTCATAACGAATTCAGCTGTCAAGTAATCAGCAATACTGACAAAACGGGACAGCCGTTGTAGACTTCCGCGATCGAATGCGGTCTTCAGAAGAGACGCCGAGCAATTACCATCAAAATGTTATCAAAAGATAAACGAGGCAGTACTAATGAGCATTGAAGAAACTATTAAAGAGCAAATCGATTCCAATAGCATTCTGCTTTATATGAAGGGCAATCCTGAACAACCGCAGTGTGGCTTTTCATCGCAGGTTACACAGTTATTGATGTCGTGCGGAAAACGCTTTGCCTATGTTGATATTTTGGCGAATCCAGATGTGCGCTCTACGCTGCCTTCTATCTCTAACTGGCCGACTTTTCCACAGCTGTTCGTCAAGGGCGAGTTGGTTGGTGGTTGCGACATCATCACTGAGATGCATGAAAAGGGAGAGCTACAGACCTTAGTTGATACGGTCGAAGACGACTCTTAAGCTGAGCCGAAGCACTATTGACTCAGTGCTTTGGATTTAGAAGACGCGTATTTCAAAATTCCGCGTGCTAGCCTAGCTACTTCTTTTTTGGCCAAGAGGCCAGCCTCCGAGTTCCTGGTAAGTATTAACGATCTGACAATACAGTTCGGCTGTCTTATGTGCATCGTAGCGCGCGGAGTGCGCCTCGTCATTGTCGAAGTCAATTCCCGCCACCTCACAGGCCCTTGCCAGAACCGTCTGCCCAAATGCCAAGCCGCTAAGTGTGGCGGTGTCGAAACAAGAGAAAGGATGAAACGGGTTTCTCTTGAAGTTGTGTCTTTTGCTGGCAGCATTCACGAACCCTAGGTCGAAGTGAGCGTTGTGTCCGACCAATATGGCACGCTTACAATGCTTGGCTTTTACCGCGTCGCGAATCATGTCAAACATCGTTTGTATAACCTCTCTCTCTGGTCGCGCGATGCGAAGCGGATGAAAAGGATCTATGCCGGTAAATTTTAGTGCAGCTTCATCGAGCTTTAAACCTTCAAAGGGAATGACGCGTTGGAAGAAAGTTTGTTCGATGTCAATAACTCCCTTCTCATCCATGCCCAATATTACGGCGGATATTTCTAGGATCGCATCTGTCTGTGCATTAAATCCGCCAGTTTCTATATCGACTACAACTGGAAGGAATGTACGAAATCTATTCGCGAGTAGGTGATTTTCTTCCTCTTCTGAGTCCGAGTCGTTCATTGTGTTACCTTTTCTACGGACCAGGAGATGGACTCGTTTGCACGCATGGGAATGACACTGCCGTCGTCGAATAAGTATTCTGCTGGCACAGTGCTGGGGGTTTTGCTAAGTGTTATTTGAGCCTGGTTGCGGGGCAGATTGTAAAAATCGGCACCGAAGAAACTCGCGAAGCCTTCCAGCTTATCTAGAGCATCCTCCGCCTCGAAGACCTCTGTATAAAGCTCAAGAGCTGCATGGGCAGAATATATTCCTGCACAGCCACAGGAAGACTCTTTGGTGTCTATTGAGTGTGGCGCAGAATCAGTGCCGAGGAAAAATTTGGGGTTTCCGCCAGTGGCAGCTTTAATGAGAGCGCGCTGATGGGTGTTTCTTTTCAGTATTGGCAAGCAATAAAAGTGAGGCCTGACCCCACCGACTAACAAATCATTGCGGTTGAGTAGCAAATGATGCGCTGTAATCGTGGCAGCTATGTTTTCGCTTTGACCTGTTACAAATTCTACGGCATCTTTAGTGGTGATGTGCTCGAGAACAATCTTTAAGTCTGGAAACCTTTGTGTCAGCGGTGCGAGGACCGTCTCTATAAAGATGCGCTCTCTATCGAAGATGTCTACCGCGGTATCAGTAACTTCCCCATGGATAAGAAGTGGCAAGCCAATTTCTGCCATTTTTTCCAGAGCGGGATAGACACATTCGAGCTCGGCCACGCCGCTCTCCGAATTGGTCGTTGCCCCTGCAGGATAGAACTTGATGCCCGCTAGGCAGTCTTCTTCATATGCTAGCTGTATTTCCTGCGAACAAAGTTGATCAGTAAGATAGAGGGTCATAAGGGGTTCAAAAGCGCTTCCTTGGGGCACACAGGAAACAATTCGTTGCCTGTAGGAAAGTGCCTGTGCCACGGTGGTTACCGGCGGCTTAAGATTTGGCATGACGATTGCCCTGCCAAAAACTCGCGCGCTATGGGCTACGGTAGTCTTGAGTGCCCCACCGTCGCGCAGATGTAAGTGCCAGTCATCGGGCTGGGTAATACTGAGAGTTGTGAGGCTCATTAATGCGTGCTTCTGTGTCTTCAAAGGCAAGATTGCTAACCCATTGTAACGGAATTAGGCAGGCAGCTGAATTGTCTATTTAGTCGATGCTGAAAAGTCATCCCTGACTTTCCAGCATGTCGTGCTCCAAAGGCTGTCGCGAAAGTGTCATTTCACTTGCTTTTGGCGCACTCGCATTGCCCTGAGTGGGCAATGGTTGCACATCCGATGTGCAACGCGCATTGACCAGAAAAATGCATGCAGCCGCCGTTTTCTGATCGGAATTTTAGCGATATCTGGAGCTAAGTGATTGAAATCGCTATCGAGGTGCGTTTTTCAGGTTTGACTATTCAAGCCGATTTGTCCCCGTTGCCTTTAATATATTCGAATTAGCGCGCTAATAGTGATCAGCAGTGGTGGTTGGTGCTAGAATACGCATCCTTTTTCGTGCCAAGGCCAGCAATTTCTTCCTTTGGTGCATTTGCAAGCACTCTTTGATTTTAGGGGCGACAATTGCCGCGCCTAAAGTTGATTTGTTCTGATTTTAGCCAGAGTGACTAAGAATTTGGAGTTTCGTTATGTCAGATATAAACAAAGTGGTTTTAGCGTATTCGGGGGGGCTTGATACCTCGGTAATCGCGAAATGGTTGCAGCAGACCTATGACTGCGAAGTGGTGACTTTCACTGCCGACATCGGCCAGGGAGAAGAGGTGGAGCCAGCGCGGTTGAAAGCCGAAGCCATGGGCATAAAGGAAATCTATATAGAAGACCTGCGTGAAGAGTTCGTGCGCGACTTTGTAAATCCGATGTTTCGTGCGAATGCAGTATATGAAGGCGAATATTTGCTAGGCACTTCCATCGCTAGGCCATTAATTGCTAAGCGACTCATAGAGATCGCGGCTGAGACAAATGCAGATGCTATTTCCCACGGAGCGACGGGAAAAGGAAACGATCAGGTACGATTCGAACTCGGCGCCTACGCATTGAGTCCTGGCATCGAAGTAATCGCGCCATGGCGAACCTGGGATCTGAACTCGAGAGACAAATTACTGACCTATTGCGCACAGAACAACATCTCCGTAGAGAAGAAACTCGGAACGAAATCGCCTTATTCCATGGATGCCAATTTACTCCATATTTCCTACGAAGGTGACGTGTTGGAAGACCCTGGCGCCGAGCCTGAGGAAGAAATGTGGCTCTGGTCTGTATCGCCTGAAGCGGCGCCGGATGTTGCAACTTATATCGAGCTGGAATACGAGCGTGGGGATATCATGGCAATAAATGGCGAGAAGATGTCTCCTGCTACAGTTTTGGCAGAGCTTAACCGCGTCGGTGGGGCAAACGGAATCGGCAGAGCAGACATAGTTGAGAATCGCTATGTAGGCATGAAGTCGCGCGGCTGCTATGAGACTCCGGGCGGCACTATTATGTTGAAAGGGCATCGCGCGATTGAATCGTTGACCCTCGATCGTGAGCTAGCGCACCTGAAGGATGATTTGATGCCTCGCTATGCGACCTTGGTTTATAACGGTTATTGGTTCTCTCCGGAGCGAATTGCATTGCAGACTCTTATCGATGAATCGCAGAAATTCGTGAATGGCAAGGTAAGGCTCAAGCTCTACAAGGGCAACGTGGTTGTGGTTGGCAGAGAGTCTCAGCACTCGTTGTTCGATGAAGAAATCGCAACATTCGAAGATGACGCTGGCGCCTACAATCAAGGCGATGCAGAAGGCTTCATCAAGCTCAATGCTCTGCGACTAAGAATCGCTGCACAAAAGGGTCGATTGTAGCGGCTACAACTTCACTTGCCGACTGGGTTATTCGGCGTAGACTTTTTTGCGAAACTCGCAGAGGTCTTCTATAACGCAAGCTCCGCAGCGGGGCTTGCGTGCCAGACAGACGTAGCGTCCATGCAGTATTAGCCAGTGATGAGCATCGAGCAAAAATTCCTCTGGCACTAACTTTATTAGCCGGCGCTCCACTTCCAGGACGTTCTTTCCCGGCGCTATTCCAGTGCGGTTTGATATCCTAAATATATGTGTATCTACGGCCATAGCAATCTGGCGAAAGGCTGTGTTTAGCACCACATTCGCCGTTTTCCTCCCAACACCAGGAAGTGCTTCTAGTAACTCTCTTTTATTAGGGACTACCGAATCGTGTTCTCGAGCTAAAATTTCGCAGGTCTTGATTACGTTGACGGCTTTAGTATTGAACAGCCCTATCGTTTTAATGTACGTTTTGAGGCCGGTAACACCGAGCTCAGCTATTCCCTCAGGCGTGTTTGCAACCGCGTAGAGTTTCTCTGTGGCCTTGTTGACGCTGACATCGGTCGCCTGTGCCGAAAGAATAACCGATATCAATAACTCGAAGGTGCTGCTGTATTTTAGTTCGGTTTTGGGCTCTGGGTTTTCGCGTCTAAGGCGAGAAAAAATTTCTATTCTTTTTTCTTTGTTCATTCTTTGCTTAGCCTTCCAGTAACTCGCGCTCTTGTAGCTGGAATAATTTTTTCTGATTCATCAAATGGCGTGTTATTCGTTAACAGTGTAAGTGAATTTAGTAATGCAATTAGCAAGCCTAATAATAGGAGAACGCCTGCCTGTGTATTGGCGAATCGAAAGAAGTGGACGTCGTCTAGATCGCTTGCGACGGTGGAGAGTTCGCTGCTCGCAGGAAACAATAGTTGCCAGTTAGCGAAGATCGTTCCGCTAATCAGTAGTTCCCTGCAAAAAGCGAGTAGACAAAGGGCTATTAGAAACCCGAATCCGGTTTTTGCGGCATCCAAGGTAGCGACTGGCCAGGGGGACTGTCCGGCGACCGTCTCTATGCGAATTAAGATAGCAACGTTACAGCAGATAAGGGGAAGATAGATGCCAAGTCTTAGAAACAGAGGATAGAAGTAAAGTTGGCCTATTGTTTCTACTAGGGTGGTGTAACTAGCGAGTATCAACATATACCAAACAAGCCGCCATTTCTGCGAGATAATCCCCCTTAATACAGAGGCTGTAAGGCAGGAAAGGATGCAGATAAAAAATGTCGCGACACCGAGTCCGATGCCGTAGGCTAGAGTGCTAGACACTGCCAGCACAGGGCTCAGGCCGAGTAGTTGCACCAGCACAGGGTTATTCTCCCAAACCATGCCTTTTCTTTGTGCTTGAATCTCTAAATCATTCACGGTTTACTGGCGCCTCATTAGGGCGGGACTTGCTGCGCAGTCCATGCCCAAAGATTCGTGGTCTGCAATACTGATCTAGAACCGGAGCGCAGAAATTGCCGAACAAAACCGCGAAAGCGATCGAATCGAGATAGCTGCCCCATACCCGTATGGCGTAGATGGACACGCCGATAACGATACCGTAAACAAGCTTGCCTGGCCGCGTGGTGGCGGCGCTGACCGGATCCGTGGCAATAAAGAAAGCACCAATCATGGTCGCGCTTCCAAAAAGATGCAGGTAAGGCGTACCGTAAATCGCAACACTTCCGGGGGCATAAAATAGAGCGGCTAGGACGAATACGGTTGCAATAATCGCCAAGGGTATGTGCCAGCTGATTATTTTCTTGTAGAGTAAAAATAGTCCGCCGAACAAGTAGCTGATGTTAATTATTTCCCATGCCGTCTCTGATTCTCGAGCAAACAGCGAGGCTCCTGATTCCCTAGCCGCCAATATCGCACTTTTGCCGGCCATCTTGAACTCGATAAGTGGAGTCGCCATCGCTAGCCCATCTACAAATTCACTGATGTCGATGACACCTGATGCGACGAACGGGAAGGCAAGTAGTAATGCCTGCTTGAAGCCACCCCAACTCAATGGGCTTAGAAATTCCCGCTCAGCAGTTAAGATAAGTATGCCTAAATTATCGGTGGACTGTGGCTCAGTGATGACCTCAAACGGGATATGCCAGCCAGTCATCTCTAAAGGGAAGGCCAGTAACAACATTGCATAGCCGCACATCGCCGGGTTGAAGGGGTTCTGCCCAAGTCCCCCATAAAGATGCTTGACAATTACTATTGCGAACACGATTCCAAGTGCTACCAGCCACCATGGTGATCCAGGTGGAATGGCGATGGCGAAGAGGAGCGCGGTAACTAGTGCGCTTCTGTCACCTAGGTGGGAACGTATATCTCGGTTACGCAGTCGCAGCATCGCTGCTTCGGCGAGCACTGCGAATGTAATGGCGATAGCTATGTTAATTAAAATCCCAAAACCAAAAAACCACAGTGAGGCGAAGATCCCAGGAAGTAGCGCATACATGAGTGTTTGCATGAGCTGGGTAATATTTCTGCCGCTGTGTTGAAAGGGCGCACCGGCCTGTAAAGCGCTCATTTGTTCTTCTCGTTTCTGCGAGCTTTGACTCGAGCCACTGCCGCAGCGATATCTCTGCTCGCTTGCTCCTTGGAGATAAAGTCAGCTTCGTTATTCTTGTTTTTAGGTGCTCGCTCGGCAGCTTGCATAGATTGTAGGGGCGCATCCAGTTTTCTCGACAACGCCTGGTCTTTCTCTTTCTTTACTCGGTATTGACGAAATTGAAATCTTTGCTGCCAGTAATCGCTGTACTCTAAACTCTGTCTGCGAGTCTCTATGAGTTTTTTGCTCTCTTTGTAGGTGCTCACTAAAGGCAGTTGGCTAGGACAGACGTAGTCGCAAGCGCCGCACTCAATGCAGTCAAGTATGCCGTGCTCTAGCAGTTGTGTGGTATCTAATGTCTTGCTGAATGCAAAGAGTTGTTGGGGCAGGAGCTTGGAAGGACAGGCGTCCGCACAGTATCCACAGCGTATGCAGGCTCTCTCTGCTTTAGGAGCTTGTAATTCATTTGAGCTCGCCGCGATGAGGCAGTTTGTCGTTTTACAAGTAGCGGCTTTATCATTGCCAAGCTCGCTCCCCATAAGTGATCCACCAACGATGCTCTTTTGCTTTTTGTTAGCCTCGATGCCACAGAGTTCGAACAGGAAGCCTACTGCGGTGCCGATGAGCACTTCAAAATTTTTCGGTGTCTTCAGCGCCTGACCGCACAGTGTTGTGAATCGGCTGATGCAGGGTTTGCCTTCGATTATTGCTTCATAGGCCGCGTATGCGGTGCCGACATTGTGCATAATTATGCCATGTTCAGTCGGGTGCTGGCCTGTAGCTATCTCAATGCCCGTGGCACATTGAATGAGTTGTTTTTCCGAACCTGCGGGGTATTTGCTGGGTACAATTACCAGCTCGCAGCATTGCTGATTACTGGCCTCATTCAGCAGGGCTTGCTTGATTGCGGCTATTGCATCTGGCTTCGTGTCTTCGATAGCGATTATGCAGCGCTGTGCTGCACAGGCCCGCTTTAATATTTCAGCACCCAACACAACTCTATTTGCACGCTCTCTGAGGAGTGCTTCATCAGCGCTGATGTAGGGCTCGCACTCCGCCGCGTTGATGATGAGAAATTCGATCGGAAGCACGCTATAGGCACTGAGTTTGTCAGCAGTAGGGAAACCAGCGCCTCCCATGCCAATGACGCCCGCGTCACGAATTAGAGCCACTAAGTCGGCGCTAGAGAGCTGCGAATGATTTGTGTGAGGTTTAAGTAGCAGCGCCTCATCGTGCCCATCGACTGTGAGGTTTATACAAAGTTGCTGCTGCTGCGAGTGGTCCGCAACAATTGAATTTTCGATCGAAGTAATCACGCCTGAAGTAGGGGCATGCACAGGCACGTCAGAACGGCCTTTGGCAGAAAAGCTTATAACAGCCAATTTCTGATATTTGAGCACTTGGTCTGCGATGTCGACTAGTCGGGTAATCTCGCCGCTACTTTCCGGACCAATTGGGATCGTTAGCTGCGGCGGAATCGGTGTCGACATTATTCGCGAACGCAAAGAGTGTTCTTTAAACGGCGGGGGCTGGATGCCGCCAGCAGTTCGTCTGGCAAATACTGAGTCGTGACCGAGAAATTTCGATGCTAGCTGCTTTAGAGTACTCATGTGTTCGCACCGAGTGAGCTACGCAGATCGGAATAGGGGGGTGTCGTGTGTGAAATAGCGGGTGCTAAGTGGTTGATCATATCAATGCAATCTACGGGACAGGGCTCGACGCACAGATCGCAGCCTGTGCATTCTGAAGTAATTACCGTGTGCATTAATTTTGGTCCGCCCAGAATCGCATCCACAGGGCAGGCTTGAATGCATTTCGTGCATCCGATGCATTCTCCCTCTCTAATTACGGCAACACTGAAGTCTCTAAATTGGCCGTGGGCTGGATCGAGGCCTCGCACCGGTTCATTGAGCAATTCGGCGAGCGCCAAAATTGTCTCTTGCCCGCCGGGCGGACATTTATTGCTCGCCTCGCCCAAGCTTATGGAACGGGCATAAGGGAGGCAGCCTGGGTGCCCACACTGCCCGCATTGCGTCTGTGGCAATGCGCGGTTAATCCGATTCACGAGAGATTTCTGCGCCGTTAACTGCTGGGTTAAGTATCTAGTAATCTTCCCAAGTACGGATGCGGTGAGCAGTAAAAGGCTAGCTCCAATGACGAGCTGTGTGAGCCAATGTGAGATCAGGGGTAGCATCGTTCTATGTCAGCCCTGCGAAGCCAAGTAGGCTGATTGTTACGAGGCCTGCGGTAATGAGCTGGATAGCGTTGCCTCGAAACGGCGCAGGGACATCCGCGAATTCGAGGCGGGTGCGCAGGGCGGCAAAGCCTACAATTATCAGGGAATAGCCTAGTGCCGCACCGAAGCTGTAAGCGATACTTTCGCCGAGAGTTAGCACGCTAATGCTACTTAACAATGCCGTTGCGAGTACGGCGCTATTGCCACCTGTTAGAAATAGCAGCATACCCTGCTGCCTTGTCGAGAAGGGAAAATGCCTCGTGATCACCTGCAGGAAAAGCGTGGTCAATAGGGCGCTTGTCGCTACAAAGACAACTAAGCGAAAGAATTCTAAGTGAAACGGTATCAATATGAAGCGGTAGGCTGACAGGTTAATCACAGAGGCCAAAAAAAGGACCACAAAATTAAACAGAGCAAACTCGATTGCCTGGGGTAATCTCTTAGTCGAATTCAAGAGTGAGGAGACGCCGAAAAGCTGAATCAATATCAGGTTATTTACGAGAGCAGCGGCAGCAATGATACTGAGGTAGTTTGTCACGAAGCGATGCTTCTCCAACGTTTAGCTAGGCGGCTACTTGAATGGGCCGCTAAAGCGCAGTGATAGCAAGCGGGCGAATACGATCATGCCAGTAGGCGGCACCAGCGGTGTCGATTTGGGCGTTCGACACCGTTGGTGAGCCCACTCAGTGCTTCCTAGTCCTTGAAAAGGTTGACAGATTGGCCCGCAGGTATCTGGTAGCGCGCAAGGATGTCCGCTTCGCTCTCGATAGCTTGCTGGTGATTGATGACTAACTGATAACCATTCTTGTTTTCCATCACTACGTTATCAAATTCGTTGTTCTTAATCAGGTCGGAAAAGTGAGCGAAGTCTCTCACTAACTCACCATTCACGACCTCCACGATCCAGTTGCGCCAGTCGTGATAACCGAGATTTACATCGGCAGCCATGACTTGAAGTGCCACGACTAATTGCCGTCGGTCTGGAGAACTCCACTCGTTACGAGCTTGTAAGAGGCTTACCGGTGCGGTGCGACTCCAATCATTGCCCCAGCGTTTGATGAGATTCATATTGAGAGGAACGAATAGGATTCCTCCATAGATACAGTATTCAGGAATTTTATCGAACTGTTCACCGGTAACTAGGCTGTAACTGTCGAGAGCCTCGCGCGCCTCGAGACTGGTCGTTTGCACTTCGCCTTGCCGGACATAAGTGATATCAACAGGATCACCTACGTGGTGTAAGTTTATGGCGTGTCTGTAGTCGGTGAGTACATCCTCAGAAAGGCGGATACTGCCATCCTCAGCGATGTTGAAATCATCAATTTGAAGAATAACATCATTTTTCTGCAACACGCCCTGTGCCGGAGAATCGTCAAAAACTTTTATCACCATTACGCCGTTTTGCTCATCGCTTAGGCCATAGGCTTTCTTTGCGGAGGGGCTGTCAAGGGTTTGTGTACGAAAACCTAAATCGGGGAAGCCATCGTGAACGCCATCTTCACTGTCGGTTAGTACGTGCCGGATCATGCTGGGCGGAACGAAGTAGCCGAGATTCTCCGCGCGACCGCCGCTGTTGGCCTGCATGACAACCCCGACGATCTCTTGGTCGACTATGACAGGCCCACCGCTATTGCCAGGGTTGATGGCTGCATCTATTTGACCGGCTAATAGGTAGGCGCCAGCATGCGAATAAATCTGCTGCTCAACTCGGGATAGGATGCCTTTGGTAATGCTTAGGGATTTGCCGCCCATTGGGTATCCATACACGGAGACTTCTTGTAGTGGCTCTGGTAGATCGCCAATGCTTAGCGCCTTCAGGTCACTGAAAAACCCGGGCTCGTCAACGGTTATTAGTGCGAGATCGGCTTCATGAGAGATGAAAGTGACTCTTGCCAGGTAGCGTTGTGGATCGTTGTGCTTCTGCGCTTGTACATAGCTCGCGTTCGCTACGACATGTGCATTCGTCAAAATTTGATTACCGGAGATTACCGAGCCTGAGCCGCTGCTTTGCCTGGGTGTAAGCAGGCGCCACGGAGTGAAGTAGTCTGGTGCAGATTGCGTGGTGTAAATCTTTATTACCGAGTCTTCGATTGCTCTTATTTCGCTGTTCTGTGCTGCTGTGACGTTACTAGCTAAGAAGGAGAGCAAAGACAGCGCTAACAAGAACATGCGGGACGGTTTGCCCAAAAGGCTGTTAGGAAAACGCATAGCAGGGGACCTCTAGTCCTGTAGTTTATACTCGCATTGGCAAGGTAGTACCTGCCAACACACGATCGAGTGGTGAAGCTTAGTATGTTAGTGCCGACAGCGCCAGTCGCGTTACATGAGCGGGTAGAATAGCTCGGGCAAAAAGATCTGTTGTCCACAGCGCCGTAAGGGGAGAGTAATCTTGCCGGTGATTGCTGCAATCCGAGAGCTTGAGACTTAGCTCTTGCGTTTCAGAAATTAGGTGATGCGCATACCAGGCTGGGCTCCAACATGGGGTTCAAACAACCAAATTTCTTTTCCACCAGGGCCAGCGGCGAGAATCATGCCTTCAGACATGCCAAACTTCATTTTGCGGGGCTTGAGGTTTGCCACGACGACAGTGAGCATGCCGACTAGTTTGTCTGGGTCGTAGGCTGACTTAATGCCAGAAAAAACGGTTCGCATAATGTCTTGCTCATTTTTATCTTTACCCAGATTCAGCACCAGCTTCAATAATTTGTCTGCCCCTTCGACGTGTTCGGCGCTAGTGATCTGGGCAACGCGCAGATCGACTTTTGCAAAATCATTGAAATCGATCTCGCTTTCGAAACCTGTAGTATTTTCTAGAGGCTGCTTCTTTGTGTCGGACGTCGCTTTAGAGCGAGCCTGTATCTCAAACTCTTTTTGAGTTGCGTCTACCATGGCTTGTACCTTGTCAGATTCCACGCGAGTCATCAGTGGCTTAAATTTATTGATCTTGTGTCCGACCAAAAGGCTATCGGCGTGATCCCAAAGCAGAGGTTCTATAGCAAGGAACTGTTCTGCATCTGCTGCCATTTTTGGCAACACGGGTTTTAGATAGCACATGAGCAGACGAAAGGCATTGATGCCACTACTGCAGATGGCCTGAAGCTCCGGTGATTGCTTGTCAGTTTTTGCGATAACCCAGGGTTCTTTGTCATTGATATACTGGTTCGCCTTGTCGGCGAGGGCCATAATCAGACGAATCGCCTTGCTGTACTCGCGTGCTTCGAAATAATCTCCAATTTCGTTTTTTGCTGCTTGAATTTTGGCGAGTAAGTCGGGATTATCTGGGTTTTCCGCAAGGTAACCATCGAAGCCTTTACCGATAAAGCCAGCACAGCGGCTTGCTATGTTTACTACCTTGCCGACCAGGTCTGAATTGACTCTGAGTGCAAAATCTTCAAGATTTAGATCGAGGTCGTCGATGCCGCTAGATAGTTTCGCAGCGAGGAAGTAACGCAAATATTCAGGATTGAGGTGATCAAGATAGGTTCGCGCATTGATAAAAGTCCCGCGTGACTTAGACATCTTTGTACCATCGACGGTTAGAAAGCCATGCACGTGAACGGCTGTAGGTGTGCGGTAGCCGGCGCTAGTTAGCATTGCCGGCCAGAATAACGTGTGGAAGTTGATAATGTCTTTGCCGATAAAATGGTACAACTCTGTATTCTGACCTTTCTGCCAGTAATCATCGAAGTTGTAATTTGTGCGATCGCATAGGTTTTTGAAGCTAGCCATATAGCCGATCGGTGCATCAAGCCACACATAGAAATATTTGCCAGGAGAGCCGGGGATTTCGAATCCGAAATAGGGTGCATCACGACTGATATCCCATTCCTGTAATTCTGTGTCTAGCCATTCTCTCAGTTTATTAGCGACCGCATCTTGCAGTGTTCCGCTGCGAGTCCATTGGGAGAGCATGTCTCGGAATTCGGGCAGGGCAAAGAAGAAGTGTTCGGATTCTTTTTCGATAGGTGTCGCGCCAGAGATCGAAGAGCGCGGATCGATTAGCTCAGCCGGGCTATAAGTAGAGCCGCAAGCCTCACAGTTGTCTCCATACTGATCTTCGGCCTTGCACTTCGGGCAAGTACCGGTGATGTATCTGTCTGCGAGAAAAAGTCTCTTCTCTGGATCGAATAGCTGTGTGATGCTTCTTCTATTTATGTGTCCGTTCTTATCTAGGGTTTTGTAGATGTGTTCGGAGAACTCTCGGTTCTCTTCGGAATGAGTAGAATGAAAGTTATCGAATTGAATCAGAAAGCCTGAATAATCTTCCTGATGTTGATTGCTGACATTTTCGATTAGCTGTTCGGGGGTAATACCCTGTTGTTCAGCGCTGAGCATGATTGCTGTGCCATGTGCATCATCAGCACAAACATAGACGCAATCGTTACCTCGAAGTTTCTGTAGGCGAACCCAAATATCTGTTTGAATGGCTTCCATGAGGTGCCCAAGGTGGATGCCCCCATTTGCATAAGGCAAAGCACTAGTAACCAATATTTTTCGCTGACTCACGTTCACTACCTGCCGATTTTCACTGTTATTTAACACGATAGCCCGGCCCGGCGCCTCGCGCATTTAGTATTGTTACTGTTAGATTTCGATCATTTCGAAATCTTCTTTACCGACGCCGCATTCTGGGCATGCCCAATCGTCGGGTATGTCGTCCCAGCTAGTACCGGCAGGAACGCCGTCGTCCGGCAGACCTAGAGCTTCCTCATAGATAAAACTACATACTAAACATTGCCATTTCCTCACGACTTCCTCCAAATGTTGATACTGGTTCAGCTGCTAAGCCAAAAAACCTGTCAGCTGGTTATAATTCTGCAAAACCCTTTCTATTGGTTGATTCTGCGTACAAAATTCGGACAACGGTAGTCATCACGGTAGGCGCCGCATCATACTGCAAAGGCTGAGTATTTTCAGCCTGTTTTTGTGCTGACCCGGTCTTCAGGCGCAGCCGCTTTAAAGAAGCGGTGTAGGATCAAAAGGTAAATAAGGGATGATTCCATGATGGATTGGCTCTATCATTCGCGCTCCCTTTGCTGCGCGAATTAGCAGAGAATCACGAGGCTATGATCAGTGTGGCCCGAAGCACATGTAATCTTGGATCGTCAGTTATGAGTATTAAATCAGACCGCTGGATAAAGGAAATGTCAACCACGCAAGGAATGATAGAGCCATTCGAGCCTAGTCAGGTTCGGTACGTGGACGGTGAGAAAGTAATCTCTTACGGCACGTCCAGTTACGGCTACGATGTGCGCTGCGCCACTGAATTCAAAATTTTTACTAATGTACACACGACGAGTGTCGTGGACCCAAAGAATTTTGATGAATCTAGCTTCGTCTCAATCGAGGAGCCGTTCTGCGTTATTCCACCCAATTCCTTCGCCCTGGCAAGGACTATAGAGTACTTTCGTATCCCGAAAGACGTGCTGACTATCTGCCTCGGTAAGTCGACCTATGCGCGCTGCGGCATTATCGTCAACGTGACGCCGTTGGAGCCTGAGTGGGAAGGCCATGTCACACTCGAATTTTCGAATACCACTCCCTTACCCTGCAAAGATTTACGCAAATGAAGGTGTGGCACAGATGTTGTTCTATCAATCCGACGAGCAGTGTGAAGTTACCTATAAACAGCGCGGTGGAAAATACATGGGGTCAGATCGGGGTTACTCCTCCAAAAGCGTGACCGCTGCTTTGCTGTGATTCTTACCCTGCAACGATGTTTTTCTGGCGCAATACAATCTTGCAGCTTGTATTCGCCAAATTTCTGGCGCTTTTGAGGCGTCGGTTAAATCCTTTAAAAAGCAGTACTACCTCTACAGCCCTCGTACCATCTAGCCTAGCCAAAAAACAATTAGAATTACAACAGCTTGGAACAATTATTGCTCTGTATAGATGCAGTGGTCCGTCTTTAATCAGTGCGGCTTGTACAAATGAAATAAATTTGGGGATTTTGTGTAGTTGGCTAGCACGGCAAGGCAGTACTACTGACGGTGTCATTTTGTAAATTAGTAGCGCTAGTAAACCTAATGAGTAAATCGTCAGAAGCGAAATTTAGTTTAGAAAGTAAAATTTAAATGGAATTGCAGAAGTAAAACAAAAAAACGGAGCATGCTAAGGCATGACAGCCAATAGCTTTATCGCAGTAGACGGACGGGTGCAGTACACAAAATTTCGCCATTGCCTTAAAGGTGCTGGGGAATTACTGCTGGCTCTAAATAGTCTGCATTTTGTCAAAGTTATGGATATTGCCTTGTTGCCGAGATTCAACCACCTACTGAAATACTCTGTGGGCTCATACCGACTTTTTCTGGCATGAATCGCAGTTATAAAACATAGGATGATATAAATGACTTCGGCAATTGAAGCTAAAGTTTTACGAACCAGTCTTACCGAATGGTGAAGCGTCAGATGAAAATCTAACGGCGGTAGTGGTGCGTTATGCGCCACTGGTAAAGCGCAACGCCCATCACCTATTGCTGAGAATGCCTGCCAGCGTTCAGGTTGACGATTCGATTCAATCGGGAATGATGGGGCTGTTAGAGGCGGCGAAGAAATATGATGTCTCCAAAGGAGCGAGCTTTGAGACCTATGCCGGAATACGAATTCGCGGATCTATGTTGGACGAAGTCAGAAAGGGAGACTGGGCACCTAGATCGGTACACCGAAAATCTCGAAAAGTTGCAGAAGCAATAAAGGCAATCGAAGCTCGTACCGGTAAAGACGCCAAGGACCCGGATATTGCTAAAGAACTGGAAATCGACCTCAATGCGTATTATGCGATCTTGCAGGACGCGAGCGGCAGCCGGCTCTTTAGCTTCGATGACATCATGGAAGGAGATGATTCGGCTATCGAATTAGCAGCCGGTGAACTCCCCGGTCCTTGTGATGGATTGCAGCGCTCTACATTCAAAAGCACATTTGGCGAAAGCCATCGATGGCCTGCCTGACCGGGAAAAACTTGTGCTCGCGCTTTACTATGACGAGGAGCTGAACCTGAAAGAGATAGGCGAGGTGATTGGTGTTAGCGAGTCTCGGGTAAGCCAGATACACAGCCAGGCGGCTATGCGTTTGCGATCGCGACTCGCCGACTGGGCCCGCTAGTCGATCGGCGTTATAGTGTCTTGGCTTCGCTGCTGTTTTTGGGCAGCAATAGCTTACCTTCTCCGTTATAATCCCCAGCCTAGTTAGCGGGAACACTAAAGTTCATGTCATCTGCAGCGCCTCAAACCTTCTCAAATTCTCAAGCTGACAAGACCATGTTAGCTGTGCGCGACCTTTTCTGTGAGCGCGATGACCGTGTGTTGTTTAAAAATCTGGATTTCGACCTGCCCGAAGGGCAAGTGCTTCAGGTGCAGGGCAGCAATGGCAGCGGCCAAACTACGCTGATGCGTATTCTCTGTGGCTTGAACGATAGCTATGAAGGGTCAATTAAGTGGTATGGGCAGGAAATCGAAGAGCAGGCTGCTAGTTTTTTTTCTTCGCTACTTTATATAGGGCATAGAGTTGGAGTAAGTAAGGTGCTATCGCCAGTAGAGAATCTACGCTGGAGTTGCAGCCTCAAACAAGCGGTTAGCGACGAGCAAATTATGGCTGCGCTCAAAGAAGTAGGCCTGCGTGGATTCGAAGAGTCTCCCTGCTACACGCTATCGGCTGGCCAGCAGCAAAGAGCCTCGCTAGCCAGGCTTATCATCAGCCCTGCCTCATTGTGGGTGCTTGATGAGCCATTCACTACTTTGGATTCAAAGGGTGTGGCGATGCTCGAAAAAATACTGCAACGACAGGCCCAAACGGGCGGCTCGGTCATGGTGACTACGCACCACAGCTTGAGTATCGCTGAGCTAACCCTACTGAGCTTGGGTTGAGGTGGCGTCGATGACTGAAAAACAGACAACAACCTCGGCTGCGTTCTTGGCAACGCTGAAGCGTGACTTGCTTATCGCCTTCAAGAAGAAGAATGACATAGTTAACCCGTTCATGTTCTTTATCATTGTCGTCTCTCTTTTCCCAATCGGAATTAGCCCGGAGAGTGATCGATTGACTGAGATAGCGGCCGGCGTAATTTGGATCTCTGTCCTGCTAGCTTCGATGCTGTCGATGGACAGCCTCTACAGATCTGACTTTGAGGATGGTTCACTGGAGCAGCTATTACTTAGTCCTCATCCGCTTTTTTTCCTCGTGTTGGCTAAAAATATAAGTCACTGGCTGGTAAGCGGCTTGCCGGTCGTATTGGTGTCGCCGTTATTGGCGTATATGCTGGCGCTTCCTAGTGAGGCATACGGGACATTGGTGTTGTCCCTGCTACTGGGCACTCCCATTATGAGCCTTATCGGTTCGATCGCCGTGGCGTTGACAGTAGGGCTTGGCAGTCGCGGTCTGATACTGGCCGTAATTACTCTGCCTATGAGCGTCCCCATCCTAATCTTTGGAACGTTGGCCGTACAATCCACATTGAATAGCCAGTCACCGCTTGGTTATCTAAGCTTGATGCTAGTCATGCTCTCGGTTTCCGTCAGTCTTGCCCCTCTGGCCTCGGGTGCGGCGCTTAAAATCAGCGTTAATTAGCTTGAACTGGTGCAGATAGATCCACTAACGGGTTAACCACGTAATTACAATGAGTTACAATACGTAACACGGCGCTCTTAGGGCTACGTGATATATTTGAACAGCTAATAAGAAGAGGGTAGGCGTTCGTCATGTGGGTATGGTTTTCTAAACTAGGTTCTCCGAAGTGGTTTTATGAGCTCAGCGGAAAATGGTTGCCTTGGTTGATCACTGCAATGGTCATTTTCATGACGATAGGCTTGGTCTGGGGCCTGTTATTCCTCCCCCCGGACTACCAACAAGGCTTTACCTCGAGAATATTGATTGTGCACGTTGCTGTAGCAGGAACCTCTTTAGCCTTTTTTCCTTTAATGTTTGTGGCGGGCACTATTACCTTGGTCTGGCGTATGAAACTTGCCGACATGGTGGCGAAGAATGCCGCGATCCTCGGTGCCTGGTTCTCGTTTATTACCCTGGCGACCGGCTCTCTCTGGGGAAGCGTGATGTGGGGAACCTGGTGGGAATGGACTGATAGTAGGTTAGTCTCGATGCTGTTCCAATTATTCCTGTTACTTGGCGTTATCTCACTGCGCTCTGCGCTGGAAGATTCAGATACGGCAGCAAAGGCTTGCGCCTTGCTCTCTATAGTGGGTTGTATCAACGTCGTGATAATTAAATATTCCGTCGAGTGGTGGAATACTCTCCATCAAGTGTCCAGCCCTGTGAATATGGATGCGAGTAGCCCTAACGGGCCAGAATTTTGGATAGCTACTTTAATAATGATCGTAGCGGTCTATCTGTTTTTATCGGTTAGTTTGATTTTGTCGACGCGCAATGAAATATTAGAGAGAGAACGCAAATCCCAGTGGGTACAGGACTTGGTTTTAAAAAGCTAAGCGCGTTAGAACGTTAAGAACGAGTATCGTAGGAAAGTAAATGTTAGATGCAATACAGTTTTCAAGCTTCGCCGAATTTGTTGACATGGGTGGTTACGGGTTTAACGTATGGTCGGTATATGCACTGTTTGCAATATTTGTCGCTGTTAACTTAATACTGCCTTTACGCAAGAAGCAAAAGATTATTCGTCAGCTAAAGCGGCGCCTGACTTTAGATGCTGAGATTCAAAGTGAAGATGACAGTAATAGCGATCAGGCCCAGTAGAGTATTTATTGTTTCGGAGTAGTAGATGAAACCCCATAGACGTAAGAAGCTCGGAATTATTTTGTTTATAACTGCTGGTCTTAGCGTTGCCGTTGGCTTTACTGCCTACGCATTGAAGCAAAATATCAATATGTTTTATACACCAACTCAAGTTGCCGAAGGTGAGGTTGGGGCTGGCCAGCATTTCAGAATTGGTGGTATGGTAAAGACGGGCACTGTTCTTGATGCGCCGGACAGTCTAAAAGTAAATTTCGTGACAACGGATTTCGTAAGCGATGTGCCTATTCAATATGAGGGAATATTGCCTGATCTATTTCGCGAGGGCCAGGGTATCGTAGCTGAAGGCGAGATGGATGCCGCCGGCGTCTTTCAGGCGTCGCGAGTCCTAGCGAAGCACGATGAGAATTTCATGTCACCTGAAGTGAAGGCGGCATTAGATGCAGCGGGCGCTTCTGCCGATAACCATATGCCTGCGGGGACAAACTAGATGATTCCTGAGGTAGGCCAGTTCTCGCTGATATTGGCGCTATGCTTGAGCATGATACTCGCGACTTTGCCTATTATCGGGGCTTATCAGAATAATTTCCTATGGATGAGCATGGCGCGCCCACTGTCGGCTGGCGTGTTTGTGTTCCTAGGCATCAGTATAGCAATTCTTGCTTACGCATTTGTTACCGACGATTTTTCTGTTCAGTTCGTTGCTCAACACTCCAATTCCTTGCTACCTGATCGCTATAAATTAACGGCAGTATGGGGTGGGCACGAGGGATCGTTCCTGCTTTGGACATTCATGCTTGCGGGTTGGATGCTCGCCGTTGCCATTTTTAGTAAGAGTATGCCGTTGGAATTCGTCGCCAGAGTTTTGGGCGTACTAGGATTCCTCATTACCGGTTATATTTTGTTTATGTTGGCGACATCAAATCCCTTCGATCGCATCGTGCCACTGCCGCCAGTTGATGGTGCGGATTTAAATTCTGCGCTGCAGGACTTTGGTTTCATTATTCATCCTCCAACTCTCTATATGGGCTACGTGGGCTTTTCGGTGGTGTTTGCTTTTGCTATGGCGGCGTTGTTGAGCGGGAAAATGGATGCGGCCTGGGCTCGCTGGTGTCGCCCCTGGGCTAACGTTGCTTGGGCAATTCTTACGCTGGGTATTGCGCTGGGTAGCTGGTGGGCCTATTACGAATTAGGTTGGGGCGGTTGGTGGGCTTGGGATCCTGTGGAGAATCCTCCCCTAATAACGTGGCTATTCGGCACAGCTTTGATTCATTCCTTGGCGGCAACCGAGAAGCGCGGGGTGTTCAAGGCATGGACCGTGTTGTTAGCGATACTGGCCTTCGCTGGCAGCTTGCTGGGTACTTTTATTACACGCTCGGGTTTGTTAACTTCGGTGCATGCGTTCGCAGCCGACCCAAGCAGGGGTTTCTTCATACTGGCTATTCTTGGCATAACCGTAGGCGGCGCCTTATTGTTGTTTGCATTTAGAGCGCCTCTAATGAAGAGCGAGTTTGGATTCGATCTGATTTCGCGCGAAATCCTATTACTCTCAAACAACGTTATTTTAGTGGTGGCGGCGGCATCTGTATTCTTGGGCACTCTCTTTCCGATGGTGTACCAGGCGATCACAGACGATCTGATTTCGATTGGGCCTCCTTACTTCAATGCAATCTTTATCCCGCTGATGGCGCTGCTTGCATTGCTTCTGTCAATAGGTCCATACACTCGCTGGAAGCGGACCTCCAAGACTTATCTAGTGCAGCAACTCGGTAAAGTCGCATTGGCAGCTCTCGTGTTAGGTGTTGTGCTTCCATTATTAGTAACCCGTCAGATTTCACTGCCCGCGACTATGGCTGTCGCAATTGGTTTGTGGATTCTACTGGCGATGCTGCAGGATATTGTTAATAAAACGGCGAACAAGGCTACGCGTTTAAAAGGGCTGCGTGCGTTGTCGTTTAGTTACTATGGGATGCAGATGGCGCACACGGGCATGGCGGTCATGCTGCTTGGTGTAGCGTTGACGTCTAGCTTTAGTTCAGAGCGCAGTGTCTTGTTATCACCCGGTCAGGATGTAGGGCTGGGCAACTATGTTTTTCGGTTTGACGGTGTGGCTTCGGTTAACGGTCCGAATTATATCGGCGAAGAGGCGTCGTTCACTGTGTTTGAGGAGGGTGAGGAGATAGCTATCCTGCACCCAGAACGCAGAATTTATTTGGCTACCAATACTCCTTCGACAGAGATGGCGATCGACGCTGGCTTCTTACGCGACCTTTTCATCACTCTTGGGGAACGCAAAGAAGGGGATGCCTGGTCGATGACGCTGTATGTGAAACCTTTCGTCCGATGGATATGGCTGGGTGCTATTTTTATGACGTTTGGGGGCATCTTAGCGGCGGCCGATAAACGCTATCGACGCCTGCGCAGAAAGCAGACTGAGTCGAATCGCTCGCAGGGAAAATCGAACACACTTGGAGGCGAGCTGCAGGCTAGCTCCTAGTACGAATCGATGAGTAAATTGAAATTCTATCTCCCAGTACTCGGTTTCGTTGTTGTAGCGATAGCGCTTTGGCGTGGCCTGTATTTGGATACAAAGACTCTACCTTCAATGTTAATCGACAAGCCACTGCCTAGCTTCGAATTAACGTCGGTAGATGGCAGCGGAGTCAGCAACTCTGACCTACCTGGTCAAATATTCTTGCTGAATGTGTGGGGGTCTTATTGCCTACCTTGTTTAATCGAACATCCGACGCTCATGCGCTTGTCAGAAGAAGGGAATATTCCTGTGGTAGGAGTGAATTACCGTGACCGGCAGGACTTAGCCATCGATTGGCTGCAAGAAAATGGCAACCCATTCTCCTTTAGCATCTTGGATGAAAGCGGGCGCTTCGGCATCGATTTGGGCGTTTACGGCGCTCCAGAGACCTACCTAGTCGACGCGGACGGTGTCATTCGCTTTCGTCACGTAAGCGTACTCGATGAAACAGTTTGGCAGGAACAGTTTCTGCCGGCGATAGCCGAATTGCGCGCAGAAGGCACGTGAAAATGAGTTCTTCGGGAACCTTCGTAAATCGCAAGGTGCTGTTACTGATAGCAGCTATTGTCGTATTGTTAGCTAGTGTGTTATTGCCCACTACAGCGCACTCGCAGGTCGATACTTTTGATTTCGATACCAATGAACAACAGGATAGGTTTCGTACCTTATCGGATGAACTGCGCTGTCCTATGTGCCAAAACTCAAGTCTTTCGGGTTCAACCGGCGGGGTAGCTGAGGATCTTCGTAGAGAAATACATCGCATGATCATGGAAGACATGAGCGATGGTGAAATTATTCAATTTATGTTTGAGCGCTATGGGGACTTTATTCTATTTCGTCCGAGACTAACCGGCGCAACAGTGTTGTTATGGTTTGGGCCCTTGTTGTTCCTATTAATCGGCGGCTTATTTGCCTTTCGAATTTGGCGACGGGCTAGGCAAATTTCTGACAGTGACACCCAGTTAAATAAGTCTCAGCAGGATCGTCTGCAAGCTCTGTTAGGCGAAAAAACGTAAGTCAAATTTACTTTATATTGGAATAACCTCTTGTTCTGGATATTTACTGCAATACTTTTTGTAAGTGCCGTAGGCTTTGTTTTGTTTCCCTTACGGATTCGCAATAGAGCCGGGTCATTTGTTGAAGATGCGTCTCGGAAAAATGAAAACATAGCGTTATTTCAAGAGCGCAGTGACGAACTCGAAAACGAATTGGCTTCTGGCAATCTTGAGCTGGCTGAGTTCGATGTGCTGATTCAAGAGATGCAGCAGAGCCTGCTAGTAGACGTCTCGGATGAAGAGCTAGCAACAAAGGGAAAAACAAAGCAGAAAAAATCTTCCGTTGCTAAGTCGGCGGCGTATAGCATAGCGATTCCTCTACTAATTTGCCTATTAATGCCGCTCGTAGCCTATGGCCTGTATAGCGAGTGGGGTTTTAAGAAAGATGTAGAATTGATGGGACTGTTTCAGCGGACGGTGAACAATCGAGACAATCCGCAAGAGTCTCAGAATTTGATTGTTAGTTTGGGCGAGGTGGTTCAGGCAGACGATGACCGGCCTTGGGCATGGTACTTTTTAGCAGAAAATTTCGCCAGTATCGGCATGTTCACTGAAGCAGAAATCGCCTATACCCAATCGGCGGGGCGAATGGAAGAGTCTCCTGAGAAGGCCCTTGTGCTTGGTCGAGTTGCGATGGCCAGGTATATCCTTGCCGAGTTTACTTTTACCGCCGATATCCTCGAGGTAATTGACGAGGCACGCGCGATTAACCCTAACGAGGTTTCGGTGCTGCAATTGATAGCCGCTGATGCAGAAGAGCGGGAAGATTTTGAGGCAGCTATCGAGTATTGGCGTCTTATTATTCAGAGCAATCCAAATAGCGAGCAGGCGCAAATTCTGCGGCGCAGTATAGCGATCGCACAGCAGCGCTTAGCTGGCGATGGTCAAGATGTTGCAGCTGGGCCAACCATCGAAATTGATCTCTCGCTAGCAGAGGGCTTGGAGCTTCTAGATGGGAGCCTCCGTGTCTTTGTAGCGGTACGTAATGCGGCTCAAGAGGGCCTGCCTCCGCTCGCCGCTATTGATATCACTGTTGCGGATCTACCCGCGAACATTCAGCTCGACAATTCATATGCAGTAGGCCCGTTCAATATTTCTTCCGCCGATACTGTCTTCGTCTCTGCCTCCATCTCGTTCTCGGGCTCAGCTACACCGAGTAGTGGTGACTATCGCTCGCAGTCAGATAACTTTTCACACAATGGCCAGAGAGCGGTTATCAGTCTGGAAATAGTAGATCGAGTTCCCTGACTGAATAACAAATAGGCACTGTCAGAGCGAGGGCTGAATGTATTGGGCTGAGTTTCTCACTATTGCAATAGCGCATTTGTTCGCTGTTGCTTCTCCCGGGCCCGACTTTGCTGTGGTTATAAGGCAGAGTGTGCGGGGCGGCACGCGATCGGGGGTTTGGACGAGCCTAGGAGTAGGCTGTGCCATATTGTTGCATGTGAGCTATTGTCTTTTAGGTGTGGCGCTCCTTCTTTCGCAGTCACCTGAGCTATTTAATGTGATGAAAATCCTAGCGGCAGGCTACCTGTTCTATCTAGGCGTGCAATCTATCCGCGCTTCTCACCTTAAGTCGGCGGCAGAGGAAAAAGCGCCGCTGGAGCCCGCACTTTCGGCAGCCCGGTCATTTTCTCTAGGCTTCTTGACAAACGGTTTAAACCCGAAGGCCACATTTTTTTTCCTCGCTCTATTCACTGTCGTCATTGACCCTACTACACCGACCACTATTAAGGTCATGTATGGCCTATACCTTGCTGCGGCGACATTTCTTTGGTTCGCGCTTTTATCCTTAATCTTAGGAATCCCAAGGGTAAGAGTTCTCATCGTAAGAATGGGGGTATGGTTGGAGCGCGCTATGGGGGCTATTCTGATATTTGTCTCTCTACAGATAGCGCTAAATGGTGTTTAGATGTGGAAGGTAACTAGGCCAAAACGGTACCTAGGGCCGTGCATTTGGGCCAGAATTTGCGGTATAGTTGCGCTCGGAGAAAATTCATATGTCAGATAATAGTCAAGTGACAGAACTAATCGACAAATTTGGGAGACGGGTGGACTATATCCGCCTGTCCGTTACTGATCGCTGTGATTTTCGCTGCGTCTATTGCATGACCGAAGACATGACGTTTCTACCGCGCGACCAGATTCTTTCCCTTGAAGAGCTGTACCGTGTTGCGAAAGTGTTTACTGAATTGGGTGTTAAGAAGATTCGGCTAACCGGTGGCGAGCCATTGGTGCGGTCTGATGTAATGTCACTAATCGAAAAATTGGGTGCACTTGAAGGGCTCGAAGAACTTCTCCTGACTACCAATGGAGCACAGTTGGAAAAATATGCGCTCCCGCTAAAGGCCGCGGGTGTAAATAGAATTAACATCAGCATTGATAGCCTTGATGCGGAACGCTTCAAACGTATCTCGCGTGTTGGAAAACTCGACAAGGTACTGGCAGGAATAGATGCGGCAAATGCAGCAGGATTCGAGCGAATACGACTGAACTCTGTAGTCATGAAAGGCTATAACGAGGATGAGGTGCTAGATTTAGCGAACTATGCTGTTGAGCGCGAAATTGATATCTCGTTCATTGAAGAAATGCCACTTGGCGAAGCCTCAGACCATGCTAGGGCAGATACTACCTGCAGTAATACTTGGGTGAGAGAAAAGATTGCCGAGAAATATCAGCTCGTTGATAGCGCCGAAAAAACGGCTGGACCTTCTCGTTACACAAAAATTGCGAATCACAAAACCCGTATAGGCTTTATATCGCCAGTCACGCACAATTTTTGCGAAGACTGTAATCGAGTCCGCGTTACGGTAGAAGGGCGGTTGCTGCTTTGTCTCGGTAATGAGCACTCAGTGGACTTACGGTCCATTTTGCGTAACCCAGACAATGGTGATGATGTTTTAAAACAGGCTCTAATCGACTCTATGCAGATAAAGCCAGAGCGTCATTTCTTCTATGATAAAGATCACGCTCAGCCGATTCGTCTAATGAACATGACTGGCGGCTAGCTCCGACCTGCGTGCCAGTTACCTTGGCCGCATTAGAAACAATCGATAACACACAGAGAGCGCAAAATGCCTTCCCTTATTCCGTTGAATATTGCAGTAGTTACAGTCTCCGATACACGCACACCCCAAACGGATAAATCCGGTGTGGTACTTGTCGAGAGGTTACAAAGCGCAGGGCACAAGTTGCACGGGAAGACGATTGTCAAAGATGATGTTTGTCAGTTGCGAGCGGAAGTTTCTTCATTAATCGCGGACTCAAGCGTGCAGGCGATCCTGCTAACAGGCGGCACTGGCTTTACCGCGAGAGATAATACAGTCACCGCTATTCAGCCTCTATTGGATACTCCCATTGAAGGGTTCGGCGAATTGTTTCGGCAACTCTCTTATCAGGAAATAGGCAGCTCTACTATTCAATCCCGTGCTTTTGCCGGGTTGGTTAATGGAGCGATATTGTTCTGTGTGCCTGGTTCGCCAGGTGCTTGCGCGACGGCCTGGGATAAGATTATTTCAGAGCAGCTAGACAGTACTCACAAGCCTTGTAATTTTACAGATAAGCTTAGACAGAATTAAGTCGTCATCAGTGATAATGCGCTGCAGTTGTGGTGTTCTGTGGGTATTTTTTTCGTAACAAATAAAAAAACACCAGCTTAATTAGTCTATTTAAGCTGGTGTCTAGTCAGTGCGTAAATCAATTAAAGGGCTTTGCATAAAGCCTCCTATTCGAATTGGCTTAGACGGTTGTGTATACGATTGCGACTGGAACTGCTAATGCAGCTACTACCAGTAGAACGCTGATAACTGTCGCTTCGATAACGGGCCGTGCTCTGCTGAGTGCTTTGCTCATTATTATCTCCTCGGTTTAATGGGATGGGTTTAGGTCGATCCGGGTTTCCCTGAATTACGGGACGTATAGTAACACATATTGAGATAATAGGTAACATTAATGAGGTCTTTGTATCACTTGTTCATTTATGTAACTAAATGTAACAAATATTGATAATTCCTTTAATTCAATAACTTATGCCTAATTATTCCGGAATTTCCAGTAATATTGGCAATAACATTGTTATTTTGAGTTACAAAATACTCATAAATAATTGAAATATATAAATAAAAATACAAGTAACTATACGTAACACTTATTAAGAGTCTCTGCGCAGCCGAAGGTTAGGCCGATGTAGCGGCATAGTCTGATGGGAATAGGGGGAGGGTGCTGCATCCCTTACACTGGGCCCACATCTGTATTGGATGACGAATAAAAAAGGAATTGTTCATGCGCATAATGACATTTAACTGCAACGGCATTCGCGCTGCTGCGAGAAAGGGGTTCTTCGATTGGTTGCCCGAAGCAGATGTTGATGTGGTTTGCCTGCAAGAAACCAAGGCGCAAGTGGATCAACTGAGCGACCCCGTGTTTCATCCAGAAGGCTATCACTGCCACTATTTCGATGCCGTGAAAAAGGGGTATTCAGGTACGGCATTGTATTCGCGCGAAAAGCCGAAGAAAGTAAAAAAGGGCTTAGGGTTTGAATTGGCTGATACAGAAGGGCGCTATATTCAGGCCGATTACGACGGACTAAGCGTAGCGTCACTCTACTTACCATCAGGGTCCAGTGGGGATGAGCGGCAAGCTAGAAAAGTTAGCTTCATGGGTGACTTTATGAGGCATATGAAAAAGCTACGCAAGAGTAAGCGCGAAATTATTGTGTGTGCAGATTGGAATATTTGTCACAAGGAAATAGACTTAAAGAATTGGCGTGCGAATAGGAAAAACTCTGGGTTCTTACCCGAAGAACGAGAGTGGTTGGATGTTCTGTACGACGAAGTGGGTTACGTGGATGCTTTCCGGTGCGTGAACGAGGAGGCCGATCAATATTCCTGGTGGTCCAACCGCGGTCAGGCGCGCGCCAACAATGTAGGGTGGCGACTCGATTATCAAGTTGTTACTGAAGGAATTGCGAAGAAGACCAGGTCGGCGGAAATCTATACTGCACAAAACTTCTCTGATCATGCGCCGGTTATTCTTGATTACGCCGATTAGATTGAGCAGAATCGGGGGCGGGTTACAACATTGAGATGTAGTGAAAAACGGATAGAGGGATGATGCAAAATACTTCTTATACAAAAGGCTTCAAACACACTCTAAATGTGATGCTTGCGCTCATGCTTTCGCTTATAAGTGTTAGCGCTATTGGACAACCCTTGCGAGCGATTATAGATACCTCAAAAGGGGAGATCGTAGTGCAGTTAAACGACAGGGCGGCGCCAACGACAGTAGCTAATTTTGCGAACTTAGCTATGCGTGGCTTCTACGATGGATTGACGTTCCATCGCATGGAAAGAAATTTCATGGTGCAAGGTGGCGACCCCCTAGGCAATGGCACTGGTGATGCGGGTTACAAATTTTCTGGAGAGATCGTGCTGCATCACAATCAACCAGGCATTATTTCAATGGCAAATTCGGGGCCCGGAACAGACGGCAGCCAATTTTTTCTTACACACTTAGCCACCCCTTATCTTAACGGTAAGCATTCGGTTTTTGGCAAAGTGTTAAGTGGCATGCCGATTGTTAATCAGCTAAGGCGCCGGGATACGATAAACAGTATCGTGATTGAGGGTGATACCAGTTCATTGTTCGAGCGCAGAAGAGTGCTCCTGGGCGAATGGAATGCAATACTGGATATCGAATTTCCAGACCTTCGGCCTGCGCAATAGCCTAACTGCTGAAAAATTTGATCGCGTTCAAAGAGCGCGTTTACATGGCTTAACAACGACGCGTTGACAGACGCCTGCTGTCTGGTAGGGGTCGGCATCGGTCCAAGTTTGAGCCTGCTCAAAATTATCAAACTCTGCACTGACGAGGCTGCCGCTAAATCCAGCCTCCCCGGGCTCGGAAGAATTTATAGCCGGTTGTGGTCCAGCTACTAATAAGCGATTTTGTGATGGGAGATAGATCAATTGATCAAGGTGCGCTGGGCGTACCGACTATCTTTTTTCAAGGCTCTGGGGAACGTCTTCACTCATTATCGCGTAGTGCGTTTCCCTTCCTAAGCGGATTCTTCATTGGCGGCTTCGTGTTCGCCTTCATCGTCCACTTCGATATATTTCGCTAGAATTGGCATCTGCGCGAGGACGAAACCGAAGGTGAGTATTAAATTACCGAACACCTTAAATTTTATCCAAAGCTCTTCGCTTAGAGTAAACGCAACAATCAAGTTGATTGCCCCTAGTACAATGAAATAGAAGGTCCACATAGTATTCAGCTTGTACCAAACTTCTTTAGGCGCACTGACCGCATGCCCCATCATATGTTCTATGGCTGGTTTTTCACCGAAGAAACGAGAAACTATAAATACCGTGGCGAATATCCAGTTTACTATGGGTGCTTTCCACTTCAGGAAGTCGGTGTTTCTAAAAATGATTGTTGGAATACAGAAGAGGACGACAGCAACTAGGGTTATCCACTGAAATTTGTCCAATCTTTTCTGGCGGACGAATAACGAGCCGTATACCAATAAGGAGGCAGCGAGCAAAAATTCGGCGGCACTGAATACACCTCCAATGCTGTGATCAAAGCCGGCAATACTGATTGCCCGTTCATCCATTGCCCATACGCTGAAAAATACCAGTAGGGGAATGTAGTCAATAAGCTGTTTCATTCACAAAAATCTCTAAAAGCCCAATCGGCACATGGTAATCGATTTGCAGAAAGGTGTCTGCTTTTGTAGGCCAATGTAATAGAATCAGCTGTTTTTTGCATCCTCAGCATGTTGGCTACTAGGCAAGTGGGTACATGAGTGATTTCTTGCAGGTACATCCTTCCCACCCGGAAGACCGAAATATTAAGCAGGTTGCGAGCGTTCTGCTTGCCGGTGGCGTTATTGTCTATCCTACAGATTCGACCTATGCGCTTGGTTGTCATATAGGTGATAAGGGTGCGCTGGATCGTATCCGCCGCATTCGACAGCTCGGTGATAAGCATAATTTCACCCTTGTTTGTAAGGGTCTGTCGTCCTTGGCCAGCTACGCCCAGGTACATAATAGTGCCTATAGAATATTGAAGGCCTACACACCTGGGCCTTATACCTTTATCCTCAAGGCAACGCCTGAGGTGCCAAGAAGGCTGCTGCACCCGAAAAAGAAAACCATCGGTTTGCGGGTGCCGGGTAATGCGATCGCTCAGGCTATTCTAGAAAAAATGGGAGAGCCAATCATGAGCACGAGTTTGATCCTCCCGGATGAGAGCGAGCGCCTAATAGATCCTTATGATATGAAGTTGAAGGTAGGTAAACTTGTAGACTTAATCGTAGATGGCGGCGTCTGTGGTGTCGAGGCTACCACTATGATTGATCTGGTGGATGGCATCCCCGAGGTCATTCGCGAAGGAAAAGGCGACTCAGAACCTTTTCGATAGCGATCGCATTGCAGGTTATAATCAGCAACTAATTAACACAATCAGTTTACACACTCAGGAGAGCGAATTGTCCAAGGTGGATTCACAGCAGCGAGTATTATCAGGCATGCGACCCACGGGTCGTCTGCATCTTGGCCATATGCACGGGGTACTCAATAACTGGGTAAAGCTGCAGCACGAGTATGAGTGTTTCTTCTTCGTCGCTGACTGGCACGCGCTGACCACCCACTACGATGATTCGATGTCGCTCCAACAGCATATCATCGATATGGTAATTGACTGGTTGGCAGTGGGGGTGAACCCTGGGTCGGCGGCTCTGTTTGTTCAATCCCGTGTGCCCGAGCATGCGGAATTGCATTTGTTGCTCTCAATGATCACACCTCTTGGTTGGTTGGAGCGTGTCCCGAGCTACAAAGATCAGCAAGACAAACTGCAAGAGAAAGATTTGGCCACCTATGGCTTCCTCGGTTACCCCTTATTGCAGGCCGCCGACATTCTCATTTACCGAGCAGGTTACGTGCCTGTGGGTGCCGACCAGGTTGCTCATGTTGAGCTTACTCGTGAAACTGCTAGAAGATTCAATCATATTTATGGGCGCGAGCCTGGTTTTGAAGAAAATGCTATGGCGGCAATCAAGAAGATGGGTAAGAAGGCGGCAAAGCAATACAGCTATCTGCGCACTGCCTATCAGGAGCAGGGTGATCATGAGGCGCTCGAAAAGGCGAAAGCTCTGCTCAAGGAGCAGCAGAATATTTCGATCGGCGATTCGGAGCGGCTATTTGGCTATCTCGAGGGCGGTGGCAAGATGATATTGGCCGAACCGCAAGTGCTGCTAACCAAGTCCGCGAAAATGCCTGGGCTCGATGGACAGAAGATGTCCAAGTCCTATGAGAACACCATTACTTTGCGGGAGCCATTGGATCAGGTGGAGAGAAAGATATCTAGGATGCCGACTGATCCTGCTCGTGTTCGCCTGACAGACCCCGGCGACCCGGAGAAATGCCCAGTATGGCAATTGCACCAAACCTATTCGACGGCGGACACAAAGGAGTGGGTTGTTGATGGCTGCACTACTGCTGGAATCGGCTGCCTTGAATGCAAGAAACCAGTCAGCGACGCGATCATAGCCGAGCTAGAGCCGATTCAAAAAGAGGCTGCCCAATATGAAAAGGACCCCGATATTGTGAGGTCTATCATTGCCGAGGGTTGTGAGACGGCGAGAGAGGCGGCAAAGGAAACGCTGCAGGATGTTCGTGAAGCAATGGGCCTGGGGAAGTGGTAATTGATTTGTGCCTCCAGGCCCTTCAGGTGAGCATTTGCCACCTAGTTGAGGTAAAATCCCTTCCACTTTAAGAACTCAAAGTAGACTAGCAGATTGACCATTATCGGCACCGAAGCAGACCCGGAAAATACTGAGCTACAGGGGCTTCCCTCTACCCCAGAAGTGGTTGACCCCAACGCTCCGGAACAGCATGAACTGCCCTTCGCTATAGTTGCTGGGGAGGTAATGACGGAGGTCCCGAAAGACCTCTATATTCCCCCCGATGCATTAGAAATATTCCTCGAAGCCTTCGAAGGCCCGCTCGATTTATTGCTTTATCTTATCAAGCGACAGAACATTGATATTCTTGATATCAATGTTGCTGACATTACCGATCAATACATGAATTATGTGGATCTTATGGAGTCTTGGCAGTTCGAGTTGGCTGCGGAGTATTTGGTTATGGCGGCGATGCTGGCCGAAATCAAATCGAGGTTATTGCTGCCCAGACAGGCGGTTGAAGAGGCAGAAGAGGGTGATCCTCGTATGGAGCTTATCCGCCGGCTGCAAGAATATGAGCGTTTCAAACAGGCCGCTCAAGACGTCGATGAGTTACCCCGCATGGATAGGGACATCCATCGTGCCGGCGCTGCATTGCCTGAGATTGAGCGACTAACCGCTGATCCAACAGTGGACCTAAAAGAAGTGTTAATTGCGCTCTCTAGCGTTCTCAAGCGCGAGAACAATTTCGGTCACCATCATGTGCAAATGGAGACGCTTTCGACCCGCGAGAAAATGTCGGAAATATTAGTCCGCATATCGAATCAAAAGTTTGTGCCGATGGTATCGCTATTACTGCGCGAAGAAGGCAGGTTAGGGGTGGTCGTGACATTTTTAGCCATAATGGAGTTGATCAAAGACTCCATGATCGAAATAGTACAGTCGGAATCCTTCGGGCCGATTCATTTGAAATCTAGAAGCTAATAGTGGTAAGTATTTAGCATGAGTGACGTTGATAACAAAGTAAAAATGATCGTAGAGGGCTTGCTGCTTGCTGCTGGCCGGCCACTTACCTTGGATAATATTATTCAAGTGTTTAGTAAGGAAGAGCAGCCGGATCGCAAAGAACTGAAGCTGGTAATGGATAGCATTGCCGACGATTGCGCTGACCGTGGTTTTGAGCTCAAGGAAGTGGCTTCCGGCTTTAGATTTCAGGTGAAGCAGGAACTTAGCGAATGGGTTGCGAAACTCTGGGAAGAACGTCCGCCACGCTACACCAGAGCGCTGCTGGAGACCTTGGCGCTAGTCGCGTATAGACAGCCAATAACACGCGGCGATATCGAAGAGATACGTGGCGTGGGAGTGAGCTCAAACATTGTCCGCACATTGTTGGACAGAGAATGGATTCGGGTGGTCGGTCATCGAGATGTGCCCGGTCGCCCAGCAATGTTTGCGACCACGAAGCAGTTTCTAGACTATTTTAATCTAAAGAGCCTGCAGGACTTGCCGCCGCTTTCTGAGATAAGGGATCTAGCCGGGGCCGATCCTGAGTTCGATCTTGAAGATGATCTGGCGGCGCAACGTATCCTCGAACTTCCAGAGGAAGTCATAGACGAGAACAGTGTCGAGTTAACTGAATCGGATAAGGCTGATTTAATCGCTGAAGAAGAAGCAATCGCACTCTCTAAGAAGCCGCTCGATGATATTCTGCAACTGCCACCAGAGTTGCAATACCCTACTGAGATCGATGAAGAAGACGAAGAGCCAGACGCTGAGGATGTCGAATTCGAAGAAGAGTTTGGTATCAAGGAGTTAGATGAGACGCTAGACTCGATAGAGGCAATAGACAGTAAAGTCACCGATTCCGATTCCGATTCGAATCAGCTGAAGGTGAGGGAGACGCCTCGGAAGAAGAATCGACAGGGGTTGAGTTTAGTGTGCAGGATGATGACGCCGGCACTAGGGTTCAGCACTGATCGATTTGCCGGTACGCTAGAGCTAGTCACAAGAACGCCATTAACATAAAACGAATAAATCATGACTGAGAAGCTTCAAAAAGTATTGGCACGTGCCGGCTTTGGTTCACGCCGAGAAATCGAAACCTGGATTACAAAGGGCCGCATTAAGGTCAATGGTAAAGTAGCCGTTATCGGCGACCGCGTGACTGACGACGATAAAATTATTGTCGATGGTAAGAAGTTGGCGCCGCAGAAGAAAATTCGAGAAGATCGCCGCGTAATTCTTTACAACAAACCTGAGAACGAAGTGTCAACTCGAAGTGATCCTGAGGGACGGCGAACTGTCTTCGATAAACTTCCTCCCTTGAAGCATGGTCGCTGGGTATCGGTTGGCCGTCTCGATTTAAATACTAGTGGTCTAATGTTGTTTACGACTGATGGCGAACTCGCTAATAAATTGATGCATCCAAGTTCCGAAATTGAGCGCGAGTATGCAGTCCGAATCTTGGGGGATGTTACGCCTGAAATGGTGCAGGAGATGCACAAGGGCGTGATTATTGAAGATCATCTCTGTCGCTTCACCGACATCCAGCACTACGGAGGTGAAGGTGTTAATCAGTGGTACCACGTCGTGTTGCTGGAAGGCCGCAATCGCGAAGTGCGAAAGCTGTGGGAATCACAAGGCGTGAAGGTGAGTCGCTTGAAGCGTGTTCGTTTCGGGCCGTTATTTATCCCAAGCTCGGTAGTGAAGGGCAGATTCAATGAACTCGGTAAGACCGAGATCGAGAAACTGCTTAAATTGGTTAATAAAGAGACTGAGCGACCGGCTCGCAATAAACCGGACTAGGTTTCCTCAAAATCCCTCGCATTCAACGCTTGACCGTGAATGTTCTGGGCTTCTACACTCATTAAATAGAGATAGACTGGCATAAGTGATTCCGCCGTCGGCAGTGTCTCTGGATTCTCCGCAGGATAAGCATCGCGCCGCATATTTGTGCGCGTCCCGCCAGGGTTTAAACTATTAACACGTATCGAGGTCGTGTTCTCCAATTCCTCGGCTAGTGTCTGCATCAAGCCTTCTAGGGCAAATTTCGATACAGCGTAAGCTCCCCAAAATGCTCGACCTACCCGTCCCACACTCGAAGAGATGAAGAGCACTCGCGCGCTTTTCGATCTAGTCAAGGCTGGCATGAGCGACTGAGTCAGCTGAAATACGGCGTTAACGTTTACTTGCATTAGGTCCTTCCAATCCTGCTCAGGATAGAACTCGATAGGGGTGCGCGCGCCTAGGAGAGCGGCGTTATGTAGTAGGCCATCGAGGCACTCGAATTGTTCGTTCAATGACTCGGCTAGAATTTTAAAGTCAGCCCTGGATGCCGTCTTAAAATCCAGTGGATGGATAATCACTTTTCCCGGATGCATCTCTTCGATTTCATCAAATACAGTTTCGAGCTTTTGCTGATCCCTGCCTAGCAAGATGACAGTAGCCCCGTAAGTGGCGTAAGCCTTCGCGCAGGCTTTACCTATGCCATCGCTGGCGCCGGTAATCAGTATAGTTTTATTGTCTAAGAAATTCTTTTCTGCGTTGTAGGTAAAGGTCATGTTCAGGCAAATTTAAGTAGATTCAAAAGTGAGGTTGTTTGTTCGGGGGATTGCAGGATGAAGTCCGCGTACCATTCTTCGACTTTGGCGTCCGTTGCCAGATAGCCGTAGGCGGCAGCGATCGCAATAACATCGGCATTCTTAGCGGCCTGGATGTCGCGAATGTGATCACCAATATATACGCATCGCTCACTATTTTGGCCTAGTTTCTCAAGTGCGAGAAAGATGGGCTCAGGATGTGGCTTAGTTTCACTCACATGATCCGGACAGACTAGCACGCTGCAACGCGAATTGAGGTGTAATTTTTCCAGTAGGCGAACGCTATATTTCTCGGGCTTATTGGTTACGATCCCCCAAGGAATATTCTGAGCTTCCAGTTGTGTTAGGAGGTCGTCTAATCCTGGATAGACAGTGGCGACGGTGGCATTTAGCTGTTCAAAGTAGAGGTCCAGAAGGCGTAGCAATAGATCAGCAAAATCGTCATGTGTTTCATCTATTTCAAAAGCGTTTTTGACGAGCGCGCGTGCGCCATTCGAAACGTTCAGATGGATGATCTCGTGCGGTAGTGCATCCCTGCCGTGTTCCGCCAAGAGTTTGTTTACGGTGAGGGTAAAATCCGGCGCCGTATCGATAAGCGTGCCATCGAGATCGAATAGAACACATTCGATGGAGGTTTCTAGTTTTATATTCAGCTTGTGGGTCATGTTTGTGTCTTAGCTCGGGTATAGCAGGCGATATAGTTTACATCGACGTTCGCCTCTAAGCTGTATTTGCGGGTAAATGGATTGTAGGCCATACCGATTTGATCTTGCAGGTCTAGTTTGCTGTCCCTGCTCCATGCGGCGAGTTCGGAAGGTTTGATAAACCTAGCGTAGTCATGGGTGCCACGAGGCAGTAAATTCAAAACATATTCGGCGCCGATGATGGCGAATAGATACGATTTGGGGTTTCGATTGATCGTCGAGAAAAATACAGTTCCTCCGGGCTTCACCAAGTCATGACAGGCTTGAATCACCTTGGCGGGCTTAGGAACGTGTTCAAGCATCTCCAGACAGGTAACGATGTCGAACTGCTCGCTATGATCTTGGGCGTACTGCTCGGCAGAAGACTTCTGATAGTCGATCTCCAGTTTGCTTTCTAGCTGGTGAAGCCTGGCGACTGAGAGCGAGGCATCAGCCATGTCGATCGCAGTTACACTGGCGCCATGGTGAGCCATAGCCTCGGCTAGGATGCCGCCGCCGCAGCCTATATCTAGTACATTCTTGCCTGCTGGATTTACCTTGCGGCTGATATAGCTCATGCGCAGTGGGTTAATCTGATGCAGCGGTTTAAATTCGCTATCAGGGTCCCACCAGCGAGCGGCGAGGGCTTCGAATTTTCGAATTTCTAGTTCGTCTACATTTTCCATTCTTTTGCTGCCTACTTAATTATTAATCGCGAGCGGTTGAAAGTTTGGCTTGCCACTTTGCGCTATCGGACTTTATTGTCTGAATATCTAAGCCGGTGAATTCGCCATCCTTCAATAGCTGTTGTCCTGAGCACCAAACATGTGAAACTTGGGACGCCTGTGTTGCGTATACTATCTGTGAGATCGGATCGTATATAGGTGTGCTATTCAATGAATCGAGATTGATCGCGGTCATATCGGCATACTTGCCTACTTCGAGGCTGCCGATCATTGCACCTAGACCCAGAGCCTTGGCGCCGTTTATCGTTGCCATTTCAAGAGCCTGGTGGGCAGGTAATGCGCTAGCATCTTCGGCGACACCTTTGGCGAGCAGTGCGGCGGTGCGCATCTCAGAGATCATATCGAGGTCGTTGTTGCTGGCACAGCCATCGGTTCCGAGAGCGATGTTAATGCCGGCCTTGCTTAGCTTGGCGACCTCGCAGAAGCCGCTGGCTAATTTTAAGTTAGATTCAGGGCAGTGCACAATATGGGACCCGGCCTTGGTCAGGGAGGCTATGTCTTCGTCGCAAAGTTTAGTGGCGTGTACACAGACAAGGCGGGGGCTGAGCAGGCCTAGCTGTTTAAGCCGCTCGATCGGCGTTCGGCCATCGGCTAATAGTGCGTCCGAGACTTCCTTGGCTGTCTCATGCACGTGCATATGGATTGGTAAGTCCATCTCCTCGGCGAGTGTCGATAGCTTCGTAAGTGGAGCGTCTGACACCGTATAGGGCGCATGTGGCCCAAATGCTGTGTGAATCAGCTCGCTGTGCCGATAATCATCGTGCAGTTTTGTTGCCTTTGAAATGTATTCATCAGCATCTTGGGCCCACGCCGTTGGAAAATCTAGAACTGGGCTCGCTAGTTGCACTCGAATATTGGCAGCGAGAGCAGCTTTCGCTACTTGATCTGGATAGAAGTACATATCGGCGAAGCAGGTAGTGCCAGAACGTATCATCTCAGCGATGGCCAGGTTGGCGCCCGCATGCACGAAACCCTCTGAAACGTACTTTTCCTCAAGGGGCCATATTGATTCTTCTAGCCACTGGGTAAGCGGCACGTCATCGGCAATGCCTCGCATTAAGGCCATGGCACAATGGCCGTGAGCGTTTATCAGGCCCGGTATTAGCGCATGATTGGGTAAGCACAAGAATTCGGTTGCATTGATTGCACTCTCAGCATCGATTTGGCTGCAGATAGCAACAATTTTAGTTCCCTTTATAGCGACGCAATAGTCTTCTAAAGCCGCGCCTTGAGGCTGTACAGGAATGACCCATTTTGCCGAAACTAATAGATCGGCTTGAATACTCGTTGTTTCGCTCAAAATTGCCTCTGTTTGCTGTGCAAATAAATCGTGATTTAAGTAAAAAATCAGGGCTGAGATTATACCTAGAAAAATTCCAAATAGCGCGTTACAAAATTCATCAACGTTGCTTCTGGAAATTATTGAAAAAACAGGGTTTTTTAGCACAATTAATAGCTATTTCGGCTGTCACAAAAGCCCCGAATAGTGGTACAATTCGGAACCTTTTTAGGGCTGGATTTCGCTTCAAATTTAAACTGTAAATTAGCGATCAAAAAAGCTCGAAATCGGCCGTTAAAAAGTCAAGCAAAAACAAAAAAAATAGTCGTGGTTTCATGCAAGAAAGCATACTGCACTAATCGCTAGTTATTCCATTATTTAGGATGTAGTTAATCTATGACCGAGTTTGCTAAACAGGTCTTGCCTGTCGCCTTAGAAAGTGAAATGAGGGAATCTTACCTCGCCTATGCAATGAGCGTAATTGTAGGTCGCGCTTTGCCTGATGTTAGGGATGGATTGAAGCCTGTTCATCGTCGAGTGTTATTCGCAATGAACGTGCTTTCAAACGACTACAACAAGCCTTACAAAAAATCGGCTCGTATTGTGGGCGATGTTATAGGTAAGTATCACCCTCATGGCGATACCGCTGTCTACGACACTATCGTGCGTATGGCGCAAGATTTTTCGCTACGCTACCCCTTGGTAGATGGTCAAGGCAACTTCGGGTCGATAGACGGCGATTCTGCAGCAGCGATGCGTTATACAGAAATTCGTATGGAGAAAATTGCCCATGATTTGCTTGCAGATCTGGACAAAGAAACGGTCGACTTCTCGCCTAACTATGACGGCACAGAGCATATTCCCGATGTCATGCCTACGCGGATCCCCAATCTATTGGTGAATGGCTCTTCCGGAATCGCGGTAGGCATGGCGACAAATATACCTCCGCATAACTTAAACGAAATTGTCGCCGGAGCCATGGCGTTAATGGAGAACCCCGACATTGATATCGATGGGTTGATGGAACATATCGAGGGCCCGGACTTCCCGACAGCGGCAATCATTAACGGCAAGGCCGGTATCGTCCAGGCCTATAAAACCGGTCGCGGGCGTATTTACATGCGTGCGAAGGCAGAAATAATTGACAGCGAAAAATCTGGAAAGCAGACAATCATTGTCCACGAAATTCCTTATCAGTTGAACAAGTCCAAGCTCATCGAAAAGATAGCCGAGCTCGTTAAAGAGAAGAAGATCGAAGGTATTACAGAGTTACGTGACGAGTCTGACAAGGATGGTCTGCGAATCGTTATCGAACTGCGCAAAGGCGAGATGGGTGATGTCGTGCTCAACAATTTGTACGCGCAGACACAGATGCAGTCGGTGTTCGGCATTAACATGGTAGCCCTGGTCGACGGCCAGCCACGATTACTGAACCTGAAGGAGATGCTCGATTCTTTCATCCGTCATCGCCGCGAGGTGGTTTCTAGGCGGACTAGCTATTTGCTGCGCAAGGCCAGAGATCGTGGACATATCCTAGAAGGGCTTGCCGTAGCGCTAGCTAATATCGACGCTGTCATCGCGCTGATTAAGGCCTCGCCGACTTCTGCAGAGGCGAAGGTAAAACTACTAGCTAGATCTTGGAAATCCGACAGCGTGTTGGAGATGCTAGGCGAAGTAGGAGCTGATGCTTGTAGGCCTGAAGGCCTAGATCCACAATACGGATTGAAAGATGATGAGTATTTCATTAGCCCGGAACAGGCACAGGCAATTTTGGATTTACGACTGCATCGTCTGACTGGTTTAGAGCATGAGAAATTAATTGCTGACTACACTGAGCTGCTTAAGCAGATTGCAGACTATTTAGATATTTTGGGGAACGAGTCCCGACTTTTAGGTGTGGTTCACGGTGAGCTAGAGCAGGTTAAGAAAGAGTATGGCGATGATCGCCGCACCGAAATTGTAAGCTCGCAACTCGATCTAACTATGGAAGACCTGATTTCCGAGGAAGACCGGGTCGTTACTATATCTAAAACTGGTTACGCGAAGTCTCAGCCGCTTGCTGACTATAGCGCGCAGAAGCGCGGCGGCACGGGCAAGGCGGCAGCATCGGTTAAAGACGAAGATATTGTTGAGCACCTGCTGATCGCGAATACCCACGATACGCTGCTTTGTTTTAGCAGTCAGGGCAAGGTCTACTGGTTAAAAGTGTTCATGATTCCAGTGGCAAGCCGCACTGCTCGTGGTAAGCCTCTCGTCAATATTCTTCCTCTGGAAGAGGGTGAACGTATTACCAGCATGCTTCCAGTTAAGGACTATCCCGAAGACGAATTCGTGTTTATGGCTACATCGAATGGCACGGTTAAGAAGACAGCACTGACCAATTTCTCTAGACAACGTAGCGTGGGCCTTAGGGCTATTGAATTGGACGAGGGCGACGAACTCGTTGGTACAGCTATAACAGATGGCTCGAAAGATGTGATGTTGATTAGTAGTAGCGGTAAGACGATTCGCTTCAATGAAGGTGATGTGCGGGCGATGGGAAGAACGGCAAGGGGAGTCAGAGGCATTAAGATGAATGACGGGTATCAGATGATTGCCCTTATCATTCCTGATGCTGCCAAACAGATTTTGACGGTTTGCGAGCAAGGTTACGGGAAACGCACTCTAGTAGACGATTTTCCTGTCTATGGTCGCGGGGGCCAGGGAGTTATCGGCATCCAGACTAGCGATCGCAACGGGCCTGTAGTCGGAGCGGCGCAAGTGTCTGAGTCTGATGAGATCATGCTGATATCAGATAAAGGCACTCTGGTTAGAACGCGCGTCACCGAGGTATCTATTCAGGGCAGGAATACACAAGGAGTTCGCTTAATCCGACTTAAAGAGGGTGAAAATCTCGTCGGTCTCGAACAGGTCGATGAGCCTGAAGGAGTAGATGAGTTGGAAGCTGTACTTGAAGGCCAAGCAGAGTCTGTTGTAAGTTCTGCGCCTGCCGTCGATGCAGATAGCAACGAGTCCGAATAGAACTAGTTAACGACCAGTCACCCTGCCCATCAAGAAATCGTGGGCAGTTCGTGCTAAAAAAGACACCCTTTTCAACAAAACAATTTGTTCCAGACCTATGAGTCATACTAGCGACATAAGTTCGATTGGCAAGATTGCCTATCTAGGACCGGAAGGAACCTATTCGCAGTTAGCGGCATTGGCGTTTTTTGGCGGCGAAGCTGAGCTCGTGAATTGTACGTCCATTGACGACGTCTTCGCTGCGGTTGAGAGCAAGCAAGTAGCCTATGGCGTTGTGCCGGTAGAAAACTCCACCGAGGGCGCGATAAATAACACGCAAGATTGTCTTGTAGACAGTTCAGCCAAGATAGTCGGTGAGCAAATCGTATCTATCGAACATAGCTTGCTAGTGCGAGAGAACACATCAAAGTCGGCTATAAAAAAAATTGTGGCGCACAAGCAGTCTCTTGCGCAGTGTCGTGGTTATCTGACGAAGAATTTTCCAGAAGCAGAGCAGGTTGAATGCCCGAGCAACGCAGAGGCCGCTATTCGTGCCCTAGCAGACTTTGGCACTGCTGCTATAGCGAGTGAATTGGCGGGTCAATTGTATAACTTGCAAAGCTTAGATCGCCGAATACAAGATATGGCCAATAATCGCACGCGATTCCTAGTGTTGGCATTGGCCGATACTGATGTTACCGGTTCGGACAAGACGAGTATTTTGGTCTACACAGAGAATAAGCCAGGTGCTTTGTTTCGCGTGTTAGAACCTTTCGAGAACTTTCAGTTAAGTCTCACAAAAATAGAAACACGACCTTCGAAGAAAGAAGCTTGGGAGTATGTTTTCTTCATCGATTTCGTGGGCCATGTGCTTGATGAGGCCACCAAAAAGTTGTTTGCCACTCTAGTTCAGGGCGGAGTGGAAGTGAAGGTATTAGGCTCGTATCCACTTTCCAAATAGAATCCAATCAATTGTTCGTAACGATTTAATCAACCACAGCAATGAATGATAGTAAGAACAATGTAGTATTAATTGTCGGCCTAGGAATGATTGGCGGCTCTATCGCGCGCGGGCTAAAGAAAGCAAATCCAAAACGACTAATAATTGCATGTGATACAGATGCGCAGGCATTACAGCTAGCTGTGGACGACGGTGTCGTATCTCACAGTGGCGATTTGGAAACTCTGTGCCCCCAGGCAGACATTATTATCCTTGCCGTGCCACCACTGACAGTGTGTGAACTTTTGCCAGAACTACTTAAGTTTATCGCCCCATCCGCTCTAATAACGGATGTGGCAAGCGTTAAGTCGCATATTTTTACCTCCAGCCAGCAATTTTCAGAGGAAGCTCTCGCGAACTTTGTGCCCGCCCATCCTATCGCAGGTTCTGAGCAGAGTGGCTATTCCGCGTCGGTAGATGACCTATTTGAGCAAAGAAACGTAATTCTAACACCGCACGCAGGAAACTCGGCAGACTCTGTTGCCACTATTAATTCATTGTGGAGAGAGCTTGGTGCAAACGTGCTAGGAATGACGCGTGTAAGGCATGACGAAGTGCTCGCGGCGACTAGTCATCTCCCGCATTTACTTGCCTATGCCATCGTTGATGTGCTCCTCAAGCAAGAACAGAGTGAGGATATTTTTCGCTACGCCGCTGGTGGGTTCGCCGATTTTAGTCGACTTGCTTCCAGCGACGCAAAAATGTGGGCCGATATATTCGTTGCTAACTCGGCGGCGGTCGAGAAAGTACTCGATGACTACATACAGAGCCTTTTGACTTTTAAAAAGGCAATACAAAAACAGGAGCATGAAAAACTAGAAGAATCATTTGGGGCCGCGAAACAGGCGCGCGAAAATTTTATTAGTCAGCATTTTAAACCAAAGAAGCAAGAAGAAATGATAAGCAATCAGCTCAGTTTTAGTGTTCAACCTGGTGGGCAAGTGGCAGGATCAATTCGCGTCGCTGGGGACAAATCAATTTCGCATCGTTCCATTATTTTGGCTTCGATTGCAAACGGCGTAACACGTGTCACCGGTTTTCTTGAAGGCGAAGACGCGCTAAATACTGTGGCAGCATTTCGCGAGATGGGGGTAACCATAGTTGGGCCAGAAAATGGAGAGCTTACTATATACGGCGTAGGAAAGAACGGGTTGAGGGCGCCGCGTAAGACTTTGTACATGGGTAACTCAGGTACGGCGATGCGTCTATTGGCTGGCCTTTTAGCAGCGCAATCTTTCGATAGCGAGTTAACCGGTGATGAGTCGCTCATTCAGCGACCGATGAACCGTGTTGCTGTGCCACTTCGGTCTATGGGGGCAAATATCGATACGGGTGATTCTGGCACTCCACCTCTAAAGATTCGCGGGTCGAAATTAAAGGGCATCACTTACGAAATGCCGATTGCCAGCGCTCAGATAAAGTCCTGTCTGTTGCTCGCAGGATTGTACGCGACCGGCGATACGACAATTTTTGAGCCGGCGCCTTGTCGTGATCATACGGAGCGGATGTTGCAAGGTTTCGGCTACAATGTTTCTGTAGATGCAAAAGAGGGCGTCTCGGCAGTCGTCGGCGGTGCAGATTTACAGGCAACGGAGATCGACGTGCCGGCAGATATATCTTCTGCCGCATTCTTTGTGGTCGCTGCGGCAATAACCCCAGGTTCAGATCTTACGCTGCACCACGTCGGGGTGAATCCGACGCGGATTGGTGTCCTAAATATATTGCGTGATATGGGTGCGAACATCGAACGTAGCAATGAGAGGCTTGTTGGCGGCGAACCGGTTGCCGACTTGCGTGTGCGCTACAAGCCGCTGAAGGGTATTGTTATTAGCGAAGCTCAAATACCTCTAGCTATAGACGAATTCCCAGTTCTATTTATTGCTGCCGCCTGTGCCGAAGGAGATACGCTGCTGCATGGTGCTGCGGAGCTGCGTGTGAAAGAGAGCGATCGACTCGATGCGATGGCGCAGGGATTGGAGAAACTTGGAGTTACCGTGGAAACTTTCGACGATGGCATCAAGATTACCGGGGGACCAATGGCAGGCGCAACTGTAGACAGCTTTGGAGACCATAGAATCGCCATGGCCTTTACCGTAGCAGGTCTGCGCGCCGAGTCGTCCATCGATATAGCGAACTGCGCGAACGTTGCCACCTCATTTCCGAATTTCGTGGAACTTGCCACAAGAGTAGGTATGCGGGTTTCCGCCATTAAGTGAGAGCAAGAACATTGCTAAAGTGTCTTTGATGAATAAACCTCCCGTCATAACAATAGATGGACCCTCGGGCTCCGGAAAGGGAACCATAGCCTCCCGTGTAGCCGAATCTTTGGGCTTTTCCTTGCTCGATAGTGGTGCGCTGTATCGTGTTTTAGGCATAGCCTGTGATCGTTATGGTGTTGACCTCTCGGTCCCATCAGCGGTGGCAAATCTTGCTAGGGAGTTAGATATACAGTTTGGAATCAGCGGTGAGGGCAGCGTCTGGCTAGATGGTGAGGATGTAAGTCTCGCCATTCGCACCGATCTAGGCAGTGACCTGGCATCAAAGGTTGGCGCCATTGAGGCGGCAAGAGAGGCTCTGTTCCAGCGTCAACTGGCCTTTCGGATAGGCCCGGGTCTGATCGCAGACGGCAGGGATATGGGGACTACTGTATTCCCTGATGCGACGCTTAAAATTTTCTTAACAGCCAGCCTGGATGCGAGGGCACAGAGGCGATATAAGCAGTTGATAGGTAAGGGTATTGATGCTATTCTGCCCGCCCTTTTGCGAGACCTAAAAGAGCGGGACCGGCGCGACACTGAGCGCGTCATCTCTCCGCTCAAACCTGCTGAAGACGCCATCGTAATAGATACAACGGATTTGACTATCGATCAGGTAGTTAAGCAAGTCCTGGAACACTACCCCTTGGCATAGCGGAGGAACGTAGTAGGAAAATCGTTTTAAGACTGCATCCCCAGAATCGGCAGTCTTGGAACTTAATGCAATCACCCCGTGAAACTGGTACACGGCAAGTTGCTATGCACACTAAGTGTGAATTGTAACTTACTGAAAATATTGGAATTAATAATGAGCGAAAATTTTGCAGAGCTATTCGAACAATCCCTAACTGAAATAGACATGAACCCAGGTGCCATCGTAACCGGCACCGTTATAGAAATAGATTCGGACTGGGTAACTGTCCACGCCGGCCTCAAATCCGAAGGCGTTATTCCCCGCATTGAATTCCTCGACGAGCAAGGTAACTTCTCTATAGAAGTTGGCAACGAAGTTAAAGTTGCGCTTGAAACTGTAGAAGACGGTACCGGTGCCACTAAACTATCCCGTGAAAAAGCCAAGCGTGCTGAATCCTGGATGGAGCTTGAGGCGGCGCACGAGAAGAATGATATCGTAACCGGTATCATCAACGGTAAGGTGAAAGGTGGTTTCACAGTCGATTTGAACAATATCAGAGCCTTCCTACCAGGGTCCTTGGTCGATGTTCGACCAGTAAGAGATACGCTGCATCTAGAAGGACAGTTACTTGAATTTAGACTAATTAAGCTTGACCGTAAGCGCAACAACGTCGTGGTATCTAGGCGCGCAGTTCTTGAGTCTGTGAGCACAGAAGAAAGAGATGCTCTTCTTGAGAAGCTACAAGAAGGTATGTCCGTCAAGGGTATCGTTAAGAACCTTACTGACTACGGTGCCTTTGTTGACCTGGGCGGTGTTGATGGCCTGCTACACATTACTGACATGTCTTGGAAGCGCATCAAGCATCCAAATGAGATCGTGAATGTTGGTGATGAGATCGACGTTAAGGTATTGAAGTACGATAGAGACCGTAATCGTGTTTCTCTAGGACTTAAGCAGCTGGGTGAAGATCCATGGGTTGCTATAAAGGCGCGTTACCCAGAGAAGACTCAGGTTAAGGCCATTGTTACTAATCTTACAGACTACGGTTGTTTCGCCGAGCTGGAAGAGGGTGTTGAAGGTCTGGTGCACGTGTCTGAAATGGATTGGACGAACAAGAATATTCATCCTTCTAAGGTTGTTAATCTTGGGGATGAAGTCGATGTTATGGTCTTGGATATTGACGAAGAACGTCGTCGTATCTCTCTTGGTATCAAGCAATGCTTCCAGAACCCTTGGGACGGATTTGCTGAGAACTGTAAGAAAGGCGACAAGATATCCGGCAGCATTAAATCGATTACCGATTTTGGAATATTCATCGGCTTAGATGGAAACATCGATGGTCTGGTGCACCTTTCAGATATATCTTGGGATGAACCTGGCGAAGAAGCTGTGCGTGCATTCAAGAAAGGCGACGAGATAGAGACTGTTATCCTGTCTATCGATCCAGAGCGAGAGCGTATCTCCTTGGGTGTGAAGCAATTAGAAGACGATCCTTTTATGAACTACGCTGGCGAGTTTGAGAAAGGCAGCATCGTGAAGGGCACCGTTACATCAGTAGAAGCGAAATCGGCGATTATCACGTTGAAAGAGGGTGTTGAAGGTATGTTGCGCTCCTCAGAAATCAGCCGCGATAAAGTGGAAGATGCGCGTACTGTATTGACAGAAGGTTCTGAGATCGAAGTTAAGCTCGTTAGTGTTGATCGCAAGAATCGCATGCTTAGCCTCTCGGTTAAGGCGATTGAGATCGATGATGAGAAGAGCGCGATTAAAGACCATAAGACCGAAGTCGCTGATGTTTCTCCTGGTACTATTGGCGATCTGATCAAGGCTGAGATGGATAAGAACTAGCAACAGTTGTTTTATCCTGCGTCGCGATCAGCAGCGTTTGATTACGATGCAGGAGAACATGCTAGATTTATCAGTACTTTGCGTTACTTCCTGATTCAAACTGGCTAGATATTTGTGTTAGGCTAGGATACCCGAAGGCAAAACGGCAATACGAACCGTCGGTCGTACTAGGACAGGGGACAACCATGACTAAATCTGAACTGATAGATCGCATCACTGCAAAGCAAACGCAACTTTCTTCGAAAGACGTAGAGCTCGCGGTAAAGGCAGTTATTGAATACATGTCTCAGGTCTTATCTGAAGGCGAAAGAATAGAAATCAGAGGTTTTGGTAGTTTCTCATTGCACTACCGTGTTCCACGTATTGGGCGAAACCCAAAAACTGGAACGCCAGTAGCGTTGAGCGGAAAGTACGTTCCCCACTTCAAACCGGGTAAGGAGCTGCGCGATCGTGTTAATACCAGCATGCTGGTAGAATCACACAGTTAGATAGAAACTTTCGGCTTTTGTAAATCACGCGGCATGGCCATTGAGGTTATGCCGTTTTTGGTTGTACGAGGCGAAATTCAGTCATTACTACGAGTTCGATACGTTTTCGAACTTAATACAACGTTTCAAGCCTGAATGGTATTTTCGATGCGCCAGCTTACTCAATTGCTTTCTGGCTTTTTCCTGTTACTCGTGTTCGCAGTTAGCGTTACTTTTACCTATTATAATTCAGTCCCCGTGACCATCGGTGTCGGCTCATGGCAGTTCCAGCCACAGCCGGTGTCCGTGTGGATAATTGGTGCGTTTGTATCAGGCGGCTTATTGGGATTGCTCCTCGGTTTAGGACTGTTTAGGAATGTAAAGTCGCGAGTTGAGATTCGTAGGTTAACGAAAGCGCTCATCGAGGCAGAAGAGAAAGTCTCGAATCTTCACTCACCGTCGCTGCAGGATACGAAGAAGTAGCTAGTAGATTGCTATGGAAAGCTTGATGTTCTACTTACAGTTACTAATAGCCACTATAGCAGGGTGGCTGTTAGCTAGACTCGGCTCGTCGAAACCTGCTCGGGTCAAAGCTTCAAACTCAGGCTCGTCTCAAGATTACTTCGTAGGGCTAAATTATCTGCTTAACGACGAGCCCGATGAGGCAATAGATGCATTCATCACAGCCCTGGAAATAAATAGCCAAACAATCGAATCACATCTGGCGCTTGGGGCTCTTCTGAGAAGGCGAGGCAAGGTCGATAAGGCCATCAATGTTCACCAAGCGTTGCTCGCCAGACCGAATCTAGAGCGCGACCTTTCTAACTTGATTCGCTTGCAACTAGCACTCAACTATATTGCAGCCGGAATGCTCGATAGAGCGGAGCGTCTGTTAAAAGAGGTTTTGAACGAAGGAGGGGACGCCAAATGGGATGCGCTTCGACAGCTGATCACCATCTACCAGACAGAAAAGGAATGGGAAAACGCCATAGCTTGCTCATCGCAATTGTTAAAAAATGTGCGCTTTACAAAAGACCCAATATTGTTAGGTGCAGCGGCGCACTATTGCTGCGAAATGGCAGAACAATATCACCATAATAATCAATCGACTCAAGCCCGGGCGAAAATAAAGCGCGCGTTTACATTCCAGCGCAAGAGCATTCGGGCAATGCTCCTGCTAGCGGATATCGAGCAGCGTGAAGGGAATTATAAGGCGGCCATAAAAGAATTGCTGCGTGTTCGAGCGGCAAAGCCGGTATTTATCTCCCAATTACTTGAGCCATTGGAGTTCTGTCATGTGCGCCTCGGATCTAGAGCTGAGTTTGAAATACTACTCAGGGAAATGGTGCTAGAAGACTCAAGCACCGAAGCAGCGCTGATGCTGGTCAAGGCGTCAGATAGCGTCGAGGCGATTGCTCTGCTCAGAGAGCATCTTGAGCACTCGCCATCGCAGAAAGCCTTGCTTGAACTCTTAGGATTGCAATTACAGGCAGTGGATGAGAACGTTGCTAGTAGCCTAGAATCATTGTTAAATCGCGTGAAACAACAGGCTAAGGGAAGCTTGGAGTACTGCTGTCATCACTGCGGCTTTGAGACCAAGAATCTCTTTTGGATGTGCCCCAGTTGTAAACAATGGGACAATTGTCAGCCTATTGGTGAGTTGTCGAATCGGCAAGTAAGTAGTGCTTCTAAGCAGTAGTTTCAAACTACAATGTTAAAAACAGTGAGTAGTAGCGGAGTACCTGTGAAAAAAAGAATAATAGTGGCTTTAGACTTTAATTCGGCCAAGGCTGCCCTCAATCTAATTGATGGCTTAGATCCCAAGCTTTGCCGCCTTAAGATTGGCAAGGAATTGTATACGGCCTGTGGCCCCGAATTGCTTAAACAAATACAGGACCGCGGTTTCGAAGTATTTCTCGATTTAAAGTTCCACGATATCCCGAATACCGTGGCTAAGGCTGTGAACGTGGCCGGAAACATGGGGGTCTGGATGCTGAATGTTCATGCTTTTGGCGGTCGGGCTATGATGGAAGCGGCGCGAGAGGCTTTGCTCGAATTTGGAAGTCAGCGACCAAAGCTAATAGCGGTTACCGTATTGACTAGCTTGGCGCAGATTGACCTGAAACAGGTAGGTATCGACTGTAGCCCAGAAGAACAGGTGAGTAAGTTGGCATTCCTTACCCGCGATTCTGGTTTAGACGGTGTTGTCTGTTCTGCTGCAGAGACGCGCCTACTGAGGGCGCAATTGCCTGAGGAATTCTGCCTAGTTACGCCCGGGATACGTCGCGCAAGCGATGCTACAGGTGATCAGAAGCGTGTTCTCGGTCCTGCAGAAGCGATGCGCAGCGGAAGTAACTATCTCGTTGTTGGCCGACCCATTACTGAAGCTGATTCACCCCTTGAGGCTCTATTGGAATTTAATTCTGTCATAGCTAGCGTTAGCTAATTTCTTTACTAAGCTATAGGAAACAGTCAAGGCTGTTTTCACTTAACTTTTGTTTGTTAATTTTAGCGATGAGGAAATTACTATGAATAGACTAGCCATTCCTAGACTAGCGATGGTCGCTGTCCTGTTGGCATTCTCAACAGTTGGCCTAGCGGTTGAAGCCCGGCCCGATAGCACACAACAAATTCAAATGTTGGATA
>CALSUH010000018.1 GCA_943789485.1 uncultured Pseudomonadales bacterium | reverse complement strand
GCGCGTAAACTAGAGAAAATTGCCTTAGAAGATGATTACTTCATTCAGCGTAAGCTGTATCCGAACGTCGACTTCTATTCAGGCATTATTCTTAAGGCCATTGGTATTCCCACTAGCATGTTCACGGTAATCTTTGCTACTGGCAGAACGCCCGGCTGGATAGCACATTGGGATGAGATGCTTAGCAATTCTTTCCGCATCGGCAGACCTAGACAGCTTTACAAGGGTCACACGAAACGCGACATCTAAGAGCTAGATTGCGTGGCTATCGCTGCCAATGGCGATAGCTGCAATTATTTCCTCCGCCCTGCAGAAAAGAAACCCCTTATCGTCCTGTTTTTTCAGGCGCAGCAAAACCCCGTTAAGGCGGTTAAGCAGTGCCGTAAAAGAAATCATAAAAAAAATTGGTGGAGCCTAGCGGGATCGAACCGCTGACCTCAACACTGCCAGTGTTGCGCTCTCCCAGCTGAGCTAAGGCCCCATGACCATTTCGAGGGAAGGCGCATTCTAAGCACAGTCGTAGAGCCTGTCAACGCAGTCCAAGCCGGAGATCCAAAACTCTAGAAATTGCGGAATTCTTTTTCCAGTGCTTTCGCTTGTTTTTTAGAGATCCCACCTAATACTAAAATGGCCTGACGAATTCGCGCGCGCGTGATATCGATACCTAATATCACTATGGACTCAATCACTGAGGTGGATACCGCCTTACCACTGAGGGCTACGAACAAGGGAAATAAGAAATCCTTTATCTTCAACTCGAACTTGGCCGCAAGCGCCTGGAGCTCTTCCTCTACAGCGTCTCTACCCAGCTCTTCCAATGCTTCTAACTTCCACAGTGTGAACTGCAGAATCTTCGCCGCTTGAGACGAATCGATAGCCTTGTGCGCGAAACTCGTCTCAGATATCTCAAGTGAACCATCGATAAAGAAACTGCCCAATGAGGCAACGTCGCTAAATCGCTCCACGCGTTGTTTTAGTAGTGGCACTATCTGTGCGACTTTCTCAGGGGCAAACGCCCAGGCAGCGAAGCGTTTCGTAAACTCTGCATCAGTAAGCTCCTCACGTATGTATTTACCGTTGAGCCAATCGAGCTTTTCAATATCGAAGATTGGGCCTCCTAGCGAGACTCTGCTTATATCGAAATTTGCTTCCATCTCACTAAGAAAGAATTTTTCTTCTCCGGAAGGCATGGTCCAGCCCATCATCCCTAAATAATTCAACAACGCTTCCGGCAAATAGCCCATCGCCTCGTAATAGCCGATGCTTGTGGGGTTCTTGCGCTTACTCAGTTTGCTCTTGTCCGGGTTACGCAGTAGGGGCATATGGCAGAATTCAGGCGCCTGCCAGCCAAAATACTGATACAGCAAAATATGCTTTGGCGTCGAATTGATCCACTCTTCACCGCGAATGACATGGGATATTTCCATCAAGTGATCATCGACTACATTCGCAAAATGATAGGTCGGCATACCATCGGATTTAATCAATACCTGCATATCGACCTGTGACCACGCGATGCTCACTTTACCGCGAAGCATGTCTGTAAATTCACACTCACCCGAATCCGGTATCTTCATACGAATAACATGTGACTGTGCAGCTGCATATTTGCTCTCGCATTGCTGCTGGCTGAGCTTCAGACAGTGACCATCGTAACCAGGTTGCGCTTTGTCTTGCATTTGCTGTTTGCGTAATTCATCGAGTCTTTCGGACGTACAGAAACAGCGGAAAGCTGAGCCGTTATCGAGAAGCTGCTGTATATGATTGGAATAGATTTCAGAGCGTTCGCTCTGTCGATAGGGCCCCGCATCACCTTCACAGCCCGGACCTTCATCCCAAGACAATCCCAGCCACTTAAGTGAGCTTAAAATATCCTGCTCTGACTTGTCGGTGCTACGCTGTTGGTCCGTATCTTCTATGCGTAGCACAAATTCACCGCCATGCTGATGGGCAAAACAGCGATTGAACAGGGCAATATAGGCTGTACCAACGTGAGGATCGCCAGTCGGAGATGGCGCAATGCGCGTGCGTACTTTGTTCATATTTCTCTACTCGGGACAGCACAGGGATAACAGTGTGTTTAAGGAATATAACGCCCCTCTCACGAAAGGCGAGATTATACGCGATTCGCCTTTAATTCCCATCATAGACAGTTTGTCCGCCTACTTCTTGACATGGACCGAGGCATTCGCTACAACCTGCTCCCTGCTCTGCGAGCGAGCAACAAAGCGACTTCGTTAAACGATTAGGTGCATTCATTGAACAGCGTGAACAAACAGACCTCAAATAGAGAGGCCGCAGGCACAGCCAGTCATCGCTTCTGCGTTGCGCCGATGATGGACTGGACCGACCGCCACGACCGTGTATTCCTTCGCCAACTCTCCGCGCACACACTACTGTATACCGAGATGGTGACGAGTGCGGCACTCAAGCACGGTGATGCGCAGTATCTGTTGCAGCACAGTCCAGACGAACAGCCTGTCGCCTTACAATTAGGTGGCAGCAATCCTGCCGAGCTAGCCGAGGCAGCTGCTCTTGCAGAACAGGCAGGATATGATGAAATAAACCTGAATGTCGGCTGTCCAAGCGATAGAGTGCAGTCTGGCGCCTTTGGTGCCTGCCTCATGGCGGAACCCAACCTCGTCGCTAGGTGCATAAACAGCATGAGGGAAAGTGTTAACCTACCGGTTACCGTAAAGTGCCGTATAGGCATTGACGATCGAGACTCGCAGGGAGAATTAGAGGACTTTATCGGCACGGTAGCTGAAGCTGGATGTGACACGTTTATAGTTCATGCGCGCAAGGCGATCCTGTCGGGCCTTAGCCCGAAAGAAAATCGCGAGATACCACCACTGAAATACGCTAGTGTCTTTGCCGTGAAGCAAGCATTCCCTTATCTTTCGATCATTATTAACGGCGGAATTAAAACACTGCAAGATGCAGAGTCACTTCTCAAAAAGACAGATGGCGTTATGTTGGGCAGAGAAGCCTACCAAAATCCATTTATATTGAACGAGGTAGACGCTGTTTTCTTTGACGCAACAGCCAAAGCCCAAACACGCACCGAGCGATTACAGAAATTCATACCCTATATTGAACAAGAATTAGAGCTCGGCACGCCACTGCACCACATGACGCGGCATATTTTAGGTCTCTACAAGGGCCAGAAAGGCGGCAAGCAATTTCGCCGTCATCTAAGTGAAAACAGCTATGCAAAGACCGCCGATATAGGCGTTTTACTCGATGCTATTTCCTACGTAGACTAGCCTAGTACCAGTTAAATTCAAACTTTGTAAAGGAAGCATTACGTGATCGAATCGATTAAGAGTTTTTTTGAGAACAAACTAACAAAAAAACACGAAGAAGAAGCCCCTAACACGGTGATGAGCAGGGTCGACCTCACCTGCGCTGCGCTACTAGTCGAAGTTATGAATTCTGACCACGAGTTGGATGAGCGCGAGCATCAAGAATTCATGTCGGTGCTTCAGCAAAGTTACAATATCGCGGAGTCTGACCTTGAAGAACTAACTCAGTTAGCGAAGGACGAGGCCTTTGAGGCCACCTCTCTTTACGAATTCACCAAATTAATAAACGACAGCTACGATTACCAGCAGAAAGTAGAGCTGATCGAAAATATGTGGCGCATAGCCTTCTCCGACAAGCGTCTAGACAAATACGAGGATCACCTAATACGAAAGGTGTCAGAGCTGATCTACGTTTCTCACAGTGACTTCATTAAGACGAAGCTCAAAGTTAGGGTCGCATAGTCAGGAGCGAATAGATTAGACAAAAAAGCGTACAGTTAGAAACTCCCGAAATCGCCAAATTCATCTTCAAGCTGACCGTCAGTCACCAAGTATTCTCTTCGCTGACTATAGGCTTCTCGTAAAAATAGATAGCGGTCACCGGTTATCAATTCGTCTAGTGCGAGCAAACCTGAGCGTGCTTCCATCTCCCTTACCAAAAACATGGTGAGACGTAACGATTCATCAGAGTGATACTGGATCGGGTTGAATAGAGTGTCCAAAACCAAGCCGAAGGAGTCTCTAACGTTACTCGCACCGAACACAGGGAGCATGATGTAGGGGCCAGTTGCAACACCCCAGCGACCCAAAGTCTGTCCAAAGTCTTCTTCATTTTTGTAAAGACCAAAACCGCTGGCAACATCAAGAATGCCACCTACGCCCAGAGTAGAGTTGACCAGAAGCCTACCCGAGTCATTCATGGCGGCCCCCAGCTTTAGCTGCAGCAAGTCATTTACTAAAACATTGATATCATCAATATTGCTAAAGAAATTACCAATTCCCTGCCGCGCTACTCGAGGTATGAATAGGGTATAACTGGTGGCAACAGGCCTAACGATGAGCTGGTCAAAATAGTCATTCAGCCTAAATAGCCGCTCGTTTGCTTCTCTCCAAGGATCATCGGCCTGGCCCGCTGCCGGACTCGTTACAAAAACACAAAACAGCAGCAATAGGACAGCAGACTGCCCTATAGTCCTTGGAAACTGTATTTGGCTAGAAATTTTCACGGTATGTATTAATAACTAATCTCTCGATGTAATTAAAGTATTTTTTCAAACTGCTTATCTAACCGCTTCCCTGAAATTGGGATGTGCGTCCCTAATGTTTGCGCGAATAATGACACTCGAAACTCTTCCAGCATCCAGCGGAGAATAAACAATCCCTCTTTATGACGAGACGCGGACTTTGATTTTAGAGTCCTATATCTGTCCTGATACTGGGATAGCAGTACCGTATTAGGCCTATCTTTATCCCCCATATGAGGAACCTTATTCAAGCGCATCGATAGTGCTTTTAAGTACCGAGGATACTGCGCAAACCACACCAGGCCGGTTTCAAAGAGAAAACCTTCATGAAGGAGGCCATCAAGCTGGTTTTCAACATCTTCGGCGACATACGCCAGAGCCCCCTTCTTAAGACCCGATACGACACGACGAATCTGGTAGTGTTCGTTCATTACTTGAATAAAGGTCGATTCTATTTTTTCCGCGAAACTAAGCACTTTAGACTTGCCCTCGCTTAAGCGCTGCTCGAATTCTAGTTTGCTACGCGGCATTGAATCATCAAGGTCGAAGGCCGCTATATAACTTATCCATGTTGCATCCAGTGCTAGCTGAGCCAACGGAAAAGGCGCTTTCAGCACCAAGGTATCGGCTAGTCTAACGAACTTTTTCTTCAGCTGATTATGCTGCTGAATGCTCCTCAACTGGTATAGCTTTACTAGGCCTTCCTTGTGCTTGTGTTGTGCGAGAAATTTGTCGGCAAAAAGACAAACTCCCACAGTTTCACCCTCGTCAACCAGAGCCGGAAACCGTATTAGCTTTAAGGGTTCACCGATTTCTAATTGCTCTGGCAGATTCTCAAAGTCCCAATCTTTGGCAGCTGTTGCTTCTAAGGGATGGTTATAACCAGAACCTTCTTTGGCCTTGTGACTTACATCACTAAGGATAGGGCCATTTTCACTGTTTTCCAGCATACCCTGATGTTGGAGTTGCTCCCGAACCTCACGAATACTGCCCGCAAACGCGATCTCCTTATCTGAGCCTTTCAATACGCGAATCTTGGTGTTCAGGTGTGCAGGCAGTTGTATCTGCTCGAACTCTGCCCTATCTAATTCAAGGCCCTTTAGATTGCGAATCTGAGCTAGCAGGGAGGCAATTAGATCCCCGTCCTTATTCGACATCTGCTCACAAGCCTGGGCGACAAACGCATTTACCGGTATGAAGTTCTTACGACGAGATTTTGGCAAACCCTTAATAAGCGCTGTACATTTTTCAGCTAGGTTTCCCGGCACGGCCCAGTCGAGATCGGCCTGTTGTAGTTGGCTAACTATCTCTACCGGCACTTCTAAGGTCGCTCCATCAACTTTGCTGCCTGGCTCAAAAACGTACTCGAGCCGCAGATTATTTTTGTGTACCGCAGCCGCATCCGGGAAAGAATGTAACGCATCCATTGCGGTATCCGAATCGATCAAATTATCAACAGTCATCAATAGGGATTTTTCGGCGGACTCGCCTTTCTTGCGAACCCATGCAGCTAAGTCTCGAGTTGAGCACACAGTCTCTGGCAGGCGTTGCTCATAGAATGCGGCGATATCGCGTTCGGCTACTAGTAGGTCCGGTCTTCGCATTTTTTCTTCTTGCTTGGCAAGGGACGCCAGAAATTCGCGATTCCGGTGATAAACCTTTAGGTCAGTAGAAACATCGCCAGTAATCAACCCCTCTTGAATAAAGAGCGTTCTGGATATTTTAGGATCAATCTTGCTGTAAATTAGTAGAGCCTTCTCAATGATCACTAAACCATAGAGTTGCACCTTCTCATAGGCCATTACCTGCTGGCGTTTCTTGCTCCAATGCGGCTCAAAATACTCTCTTTTCACTAAGTGCAAGGCCATCTCTTCGATCCACTCAGGTTGAATCTTGGCAGCGGTTGTTGCGAAAGTTTGCATCGTCTCAATCTGCTCACCGCTAACTATCCACTTCGCACCTTTGTTAGCCAAAACTGAGGTCGAGAACAAGGAGAAAGTCTTATTCCTATTACCCCGAAAGCTCCGCCCATCTAGTCGTTTGGCTATCTGGTTTAAGGAGCCACTGATCAAGCTTTTATGAATCGCCTCATAGTCACCAACCTCTTTGTTCATACGAAGACCAAGTTTCTGGCAGGAGAGAAGTAATTGATGATGAACCTCGCGCCATTCACGCATGCGCATATAAGAGAGAAAATATTTCTTGCAGTGCTTTCGCAGTTGACCCTGATTCAGATCTTGCCTTTTCTTCTCGTAGTCTTCCCATAACTTTACTAAGCTTAAAAAGTCAGAATCTTCATGATCGAATTCGGCTAATTGCAGCTTAGCTTGCTGCCTATTATCTGTAGATATTTCTCTCGGGTCTTGAATGCCCAACGCACTGACTACGATTTGCAGTTCGCGCAGGCAATTTTGCGTGCTCGCAGTAATCAACATGCGCGCGTATCTAGGATCTACAGGTAGTACAGCCATCTTGCGGCCACTGTCGGTCAGGTGCCTGGAATGGCTTAGAGCATCTAGCTCTATGAGCAGCTTTACGCCTTCATTAATAGCTCTTGGTTCTGGTGCATCTAGGAAAGGAAATTGTTCAATTTCTCCGAGGCGCAGGTATTTCATACGTAATATTACAGAGGCGAGGTTCGTTCGCATGATTTCTGGATCGGTAAATTCCGGTCTCGATTCAAAATCACTTTGTGCATACAGACGGATACAGACACCATCGGCCATGCGACCGCAACGCCCCTGCCGCTGATTAGCGCTCGCTTGTGAGATAGCCTCAATAGGCAAACGCTGCACTTTACTCTGCAAGCTGTAACGACTTATTCGCGCAAGCCCCGTATCGATAACATAATTAATTCCAGGGACTGTAATCGATGTTTCCGCAACATTCGTGGCCAAGACAATTTTTCTGCCCCTGCCTGGTTTGAATATTTTTATCTGCTCCGAATAACGCAACCTTCCATACAGAGGCAGAATTTCTACGTCTCGATACTTTTGCTTACGCAGCGCAGTAGCTGTAGCACGTATCTCTCGTTCGCTGCTGAGAAACACCAGAATATCGCCACTGGACGCCCGCTTTTTCTTGTCGCTATTAGCAATTTCTTCAACGGCTTTAATAATGCCATCAATCTGCAGATCGTCGTCGATCAGCTCTGCGGACATCTCCGCAAGAGGTGCATAACGTGTCTCTACTGGATAGGTCCTACCGGAAACCGCTACGATCGGTGCATTGTTAAAATGCTTAGAAAATTTCTCAACATCGATAGTAGCTGAAGTGACAATTAGCTTGAGATTTTTACGCTTCTGTAAGAGTTGCTTAAGATAGCCAAGCAGGAAATCGATATTGAGTGAGCGCTCGTGTGCCTCATCGATAATCAGCACTTCATATTTATCTAGAAGCTTGTCTTGCTGAATCTCGGCGAGCAAAATACCATCCGTCATTAATTTTAGGAAGGTCTGCTCGCTAGTATTATCCTTGAAACGTATTTGTGAACCGACTCCAGCACCAATCTGTGCACCGAGCTCATCGGCGATTCGATTTGCTACCGATAATGCAGCCAAACGCCGTGGCTGGGTGTGGCCAATAAGGCCCCGCACACCAAATCCAGCATCAAGACAGATCTTCGGTAGTTGCGTGGTCTTTCCTGAACCAGTGTCACCAGCGACGATGAGCACTTGGTGCTCGCCGAGTAATTTTGCTATTTCTCCGGCACGGCCGCTCACTGGTAGATTCTCTGGATAGGCAATTTCCGCTGGAATCGCTGCGCGTCTCAATTCACAGGCTCGCTGAGATTTTGCGATTGCAGCTGTAGCAGCGGCTATCGATGATGCCACATCTTTCTCTGACAAATGGCCTAGCTCGATTTTACTTAGTGCCTTCTGCAAACGAATAATATCTGCGAGTTGGCAAGTATCGAGCTTCTGCTTCAATGAATCTAACACGGTTTACCGTTTTCGGATGTAGACTGGGGGTTACTCTCTCACAAAGGCACTTCTGCTAGCCCTTCTGGCGCAATTCTCTATGTAAAATTTTCCCAATTATTGATTTAGGAATGTCTTCGATTAAAACGAATTCTCGTGGCAACTTGTAAGCGGTCAATCCCTCTTTACAATGTGCCCGAACAGATTCGATATCGACATCTTTCTGACTCGGCACAATAAAAAGCTTGATCGACTCACCCGTCTTTTCTGATGGCACTCCAATTGCAGCACTTTCTAAAACATCTGGGTGCCGATTGACCCAGTCTTCGATTTCGTTAGGAAAGACATTGAAGCCAGAAACGAGGATCATGTCCTTCTTGCGATCGACGACACAGATATAGCCATCTTCGCTAATTTCCACATAGTCGCCCGTCTTGAACCAACCGTCACAAGTTAGCGCCTCAGCAGTCTCTTTCTCGGCTTGCCAGTAGCCCTTCATTACTTGCGGGCCGCGAATCCAAAGCTCCCCACGCTCGCCTGCAGCAACCTCAACGCCATCATCGCTCATGACCATTGTTTCGGTCTCTGGCACAACAGCGCCTACGCTACCAGCGCGCTCCTTGCCTGGAAAATTAACAGCTACAACGGGGGAGCACTCCGTCAATCCGTAACCCTCATAAACTGAGTTACCCGTCACCTTAACCCATTCTTCACTAACGGACGTCGACATGGCCATGCCACCTGCGCCACAAAATTTCATGGCGCTAAAATCGAGGCTAGAAAATCCCTCTTGCCTCAGTAAAGCAAGATACAAAGTATTGATACCCACAAACCCACTAATTGGCCACTTCTTGAACAGCTTAATTAGCCCGGCTGTGTCTCCAGGGTTTGTTACCAAGATATTGTGATTGCCCGCAAAGGGCATGGTGAGACAGTGCAGCAAAAATGCATAACTGTGGTACAGCGGCAGCGGTGCCAGTATGTTTTCAATCTTATCTTCTATAAGACCAACGCAGCGAGAGCGCAGCTGCATCATATTCATAATCAGATTATTATGGCTCAGCATGGCACCCTTTGCTACACCAGTGGTGCCTCCGGTGTATAAAATCAAGGCTATGTCATCGCCTTGACCCGATTCGGGATAATCAAATTTAGGTACCTGCGTATCAATTATTGTCTGGAAGTCTTTCGCGCCACACAAAGAGTATGCCGGCACTAGTTTGCGTAGTGTTTTGATGGTGAAATTCAGTAAAAGACGTTTGAAAGGATTCTGAACATCACCCAACTGAGTCACGATGACTGTTTCTATTTCGGTTTCGGGTAATATGCCTTCTAACTTGCTACAGAAGTTAGACAGGATCACGATGCCTTTAACACGCGAGTCCTTGAACTGGTGCGCCATCTCTTTATCTGTGTACAGCGGGTTCGTATTAACTACTACTAATCCAGCCCGAGTCGCTCCATAGAAAGCTATAGGAAATTGAAGAATATTCGGCAGTTGGATTGCTATCCTATCGCCAGGCTTTAGACTAGTTTGGGTAATTAGGTAATGTGCAAAGCGGTCGCTTAACTCGTCGACCTCACTGTAATCTAAAGTTCTTCCGAAACAGGTGAACGCAGGTAATTCTGCATGCTCGCTACAGAATTCACCAACTACCTGCGATAGCTTTGAAAACCTTTCAGGACGCAGTTCGTCGCTAAGTTTCTCAATCATAGTCATTACTTAGTCAACAGAGTCATGGCTTCTTCTAGACCCTTAACAGAAAGAGGAAACATTCGATTTTCTACGAGTTCTCTAACCACTTCGATTGAGTAGCTGTGCTCCCAAAAGTCTTTCGGTGTTGGGTTGATCCAGACTACATTATCGAACACATCTGTAAGTCGCTTTATCCAAACTGCGCCCGCCTCGTCGTTGTAATGCTCGATACTGCCTCCGACATGGGTCACCTCATAGGGTGCCATAGTAGCGTCCCCTACGAATATAACTTTGTAGTCTTTGGAATACTTATGAAGTATGTCAAACGTAGATGTCGTCTCCGCGTGGCGCCGGATACTCTTTGACCACACAGATTCGTAGATGAAGTTATGGAAATAGAAATACTTAAGATGCTTAAATTCTGTTCGCGCGGCGGAAAACAATTCTTCGCATAACTTAACGTGCGGATCCATCGACCCACCTACATCGAAAAACAACAAGACCTTCACGGAGTTGTGACGTTCTGGCACCATTTTAATGTCGAGTAGCCCCGCATTTTTGGCTGTCGATGAGATGGTGTCGCTAATATCCAGCTCTTCCTCCGCGCCGGTTCTCGCGAATTTACGTAGCCGACGCAGTGCCATCTTGATATTTCTCGTTCCGATTTCCACCGAATCGTCCAGATCGCGGTAGTTGCGTTTGTCCCATACCTTGACGGCACTCCCGTTGCGGCCCTCTTGTTGCCCAATGCGAATTCCTTCGGGATTGTATCCATAGGCCCCAAACGGTGATGTACCTCCAGTACCGACCCACTTATTGCCGCCTTCGTGTCTCTTCTTCTGCTCTTCCATTCGCTTTCGGAATTCTTCCATGAGCTTGTCTAAGCCGCCCAGCGCGTCGATCGATGCTTTCTCTTCATCGCTTAGCATAGACTCCATTTGCTTACGCAGCCAGTCATCGGGTATCTGGTACATCGCAAGATCGTTAATAGCATCGACGTTCTCGAAATACTTACCAAAGGCTATGTCGAACTTATCGAAGTTCTTTTCATCTTTGACAAAGCACAGTCGTGACAGATAGTAGAAATCCTCGACATTCGCGAAGATCACATTTTGCTTCAGACATTCAAGCAGGGAGAACAGTTCGGTGAAGGAGACGGGAAGCCGCTCCTGCTTGAGGGTCATAAAAAAATTAATCAGCATAACTGAGTCTCTACCAAGTCAAGCATCGGACTGCCCGAGACTAGCTCTTCGCTCTGTGCATAAAGGCCAACTTCTCTAATAGGTGCACATCTTGTTCGTTCTTTAACAGCGCGCCATATAGAGGTGGGATAGCATTCTTTGCGCTGCGATTCTTCAGCACATCTTCTGGTATGTCATCGGCCATTAGCAGCTTCAGCCAGTCGATCAGCTCAGACGTTGAAGGCTTCTTCTTTAAACCAGGTATTTTCCTCACATCGAAAAACACATCCATCGCTTGAGAGAGTAATTCCTTCTTAAGATTTGGGTAATGCACATCGACTATTTTTTCCATAGTCTGAGAATCTGGAAACTCGATGTAGTGAAAGAAGCAGCGACGAAGAAAAGCATCGGGGAGTTCTTTCTCGTTATTACTCGTAATAATAACGATAGGCCGCGTTTTCGCCTTGATCAACTCCTTCGTCTCATAGACGAAAAATTCCATCTTATCGAGCTCCAAGAGCAAGTCATTTGGAAATTCGATATCGGCTTTGTCTATTTCATCGATCAGCAATATTGACTGATCGCCGGATTCAAAAGACTCCCAGAGTTTGCCTGGCACGATATAGTTGCCGATATCGTGAACTTTATCGTCGCCTAACTGCGAATCGCGCAATCGTGAGACCGCATCGTATTCATACAGACCTTGCTGTGCCTTCGTAGTTGATTTGATGTGCCATTGAATCAGAGGCAAATTCAGGGATTTGGCAATCTGCTCTGCCAGCATCGTCTTACCCGTGCCGGGCTCGCCTTTAATTAACAAGGGTTTTTGCAGTGCAATTGCCGCGTTGACGGCCAACTGCAATTCGTTTGTCGCTACATACTCGTCGGTACCGGTAAAATTCATCAATCTTTTCCACTGCTTAATTTGCGTGCGCGTATTGTAAACACCAGCCCCCTATTAATACAGGAAAAACCAGATTTTGCGCCGCTTAGTGCGACCTAGCCTGGCTGAGAGCAAGCGGCGCTAAACCCTACTTTTTGAATGGGTTTTACTGGTAAACCCTTCAGTTCCAAACCCTAGGTCTCATTTCCCTATCTAGAGCGTCTATCCTGAAGCGTCCAGCCGCGCCATAAGCCCTTGAACACATTGGAAGATATTGCATCTAATTTATGCTGGTGCGGTTCATTCGCGAAAGCTGCGCTGACGAGAAGGAATCTGAGAGCGATGGCAACGCTGAGGCAGACAGCGGCGTAGCTTAGGAGGTTTGGCTGATTACCTTTGCAGCCTACGATCAACATGCGCCTAATAAGGGGAGCATCCAAGACACTAGAAAGTCATCAGCACAGCTAGCATGATACAGTGCCAGAGCAATCCGCCGTCCAGGAACAGTAATTGATAAGACCACCGACGACTAGCCTGATAAAACCACAGGCCAAGACAAACCTCTGCTTGCTAAACTGTGGTGTTAAATTAGTAAATTTTCAATTATTGCCAAAGAGAGGAAAATCCCTGCAATAAATTCGCGCACACGGAAATTATCTGTTTCAGATAATCACTTTGTTACTTTAGGTTTACTCTTTGTCTTCTCGTTATTTAGATTTTTTCGGTCTTTCCTCTTTTTGAAAAAAGACATCACTCCAGCCAGCAGCAGGGCAAAGAGCACTGCTAAAATAAGAGGCACGAAACTCCTGAAAGCAGCTCCAAAACCTCCGGTAATAGCGTCAAGAGCCACTACCATAAGCGCGGGGGCCATCACGCTTTCCTGAGAATTGCTGTACCAAGGGGTAAAAATAACAGCTATCGCAACCGCACGGAGACTATAAGAAGCCCAAATCGCTCGCTTGAATCGAGTTACTCTCCAAAAAATGCCAGTAAAAAGTACCGCCGCACCTAAATACAGGGTCCAGAAGAACCAGTAATTGCCGATCGAATCCATTACGCCTTGACCCATCGAATAAGGTGTTCTTCGAAACCGTCAGGGTGTACATACTCCTCAGAAATCACCCTATCTTCGAGCAATATACCTGCAGCTGCCATTTTCTTATCCGAGCCAGCCAGCAACGGATGCCAGTCAAACAGCTCCTCACCACTGAAACGAAGTTTATAGGCACAGGTATCGGGCATCCAAGTACTCGTCTGAAGATTCATTTCCCGCACGTCGAGGCAATCGGGAACCAATTCTGTACGAGCCTCATAGCAGCCACAGAGGCTGGTTTTTTCATCGAAATAACGGCATACAATCCGTGTATAGCGGACCTCATTGCTATCCTCGTCGGTGAATTTCTTAAGACAACAACGCCCACATCCATCACAAAGCCCCTCCCATTCCTCGGAGTTTAGCTCATCTAACGGCAGCTCCCAGAATTTTGGTCGCAATCCAGCGTTAGCAGCAGTCATCAATCGTCCTTAGTAATTATCGCGGTGAGTTCAGGCTCTAACAGATCGCGCCGCCACCCTACGAAATCGCCTGACCATTGTAATTCTCCATCTCTTTCAAAGCTTCTGAGCAATTCCACGAGGAATTTCTTGCGAGCTAGTAACTCAGGAGACATGCCTAGCTCCTCCGCCTTCGCGTTAGCCACCAGCCTACTTAGCTTCAGTTTATTTCTAAGAGATGCGCTCAGGGGCTTGTTTAGCAGAGTTGGGTCTACTGCACTTCTATTCGATGAATCCTTAAGCAATTGATACAGCTCTGGTGCGTTACGCGACAGGAAGCGGCCATCTACACCTTCCGCATTGCTAACCACGCCTAAGGTAAAATTGCCTGACTTGAGAGGGCCGGACGCAGCCGCGCATAGACTCAAGAGGTCGTTGTCCTTAACGATCCAGCTGCGCGGTTTATTTCTCTGTCGTGCCTTCTGCTCCCGCCAAACACATAGCTGCTGCAGAGCTTGTAGCCCGTGGATATCGAGGCGCCAAGCATTACTAACATCTGTATAATAAGACTCCCACTGGGATTTCTGCTCAAGTCGAGCAGCGATGACAAGCTGTTGCTTACATTCTGCGCGCAACCAATTTGCCATGTCTTTACTTTCGATCTGCTTGCTGAGAATTTCACGAACCTGCAGTAAGTACCGGACATCAGCAGCCGCATAATGAATTTGCTTATCTGACAACGGGCGCTTAATCCAATCCGAGCGTGTTTCGTCTTTTGCCACCACCACGCTAAGCAACTGCTCGATCAAACCTTGATAGCTAATACTAAACCCAATACCAAGGAAGGCGGCGGCGAGTTGCGTATCAAATAGGGAAATTGGCAAACAACCTAAGAAGGTTTGTAACAAACTCAAGTCTTCGCTACAGGAATGCATTACTAAGGTGCATGATGGCGTGCTAAGCAATTGCTTGAACCCAGACCAGTCATCAATGGCGAGCGGGTCGACCAGATAGCAGCACCTAGTATCGGCAATTTGCAGCAAGCCTATACGCGCATAGAAAGTACTAGTTCGCTCGAACTCCGTGTCCACAGCGAGGAATTGCTCAGCTCCCCATTCCACGCAAAGGGTGTTTAGTCTGGCCGTATCGCGAACATATTCGATCGGCATACCGTCACATAATAGAGTTTCGTTCATGTTTGCTCCATGGATCTACGTCCTGCAAAGGCATGAATAAGTGTGCTGCCATCAACAAATTCCAATTCCCCTCCAACTGGTACGCCGTGTGCGATCCTGGAAACCTGTACGCTGGAGTTTTTCAACTGCTCCGCAATGTAGTAGGCGGTAGCATCTCCTTCAACGTTTGGGTTGCAGGCAATTATGACTTCTTCGATATCAGTGTTTTTCACCTTGTCGAGCAATTGGCTTATGCCTAGCTGCTCCGGACCAATGCCATCAATAGGCGACAAGTGCCCCATAAGTACGAAATAGATACCCCTAAATGAACCCGATTGTTCTATTGCGAAAATATCTGCGGGCGATTCTACTACACAGCATATTGTGTGATTACGCGACCTGCTTGCACAGATACGGCAGGTCTCTTCTTCTGTTAATGTGCGGCAGTGAACGCAGTTTCCAACCTCATTTAAAGCAACGCTCAGTGATTCGCTAAGCTTCTGTCCGCCCGCCCGGTTTCTTTCCAACAAATGCAGGGTCATGCGCTGAGCCGATTTGGGCCCGACACCTGGAAGGCAGCGAAAAGCTTCAATGAGCTGATCAATTAGGGGGCTGGAATTCACAACTACTCCTAGAAAGGAAACTTAAAGCCATCTGGCATTTTCATTCCGCCAGTCATACCGCTTAGCGATTCTTTATTAGTCTCTTCGACCTTCCTAACAGCATCATTTACAGCTGCAGCAAGCAAGTCTTCGATCACAACTTTGTCCTCGCTCATCAACGCATCATCGAGTCTGACGCTGATGACGTCATGCTTCCCGTTCATTGTGACCCTGACCAAGCCGGCACCGGATTCACCTTCTGTTTTCGTTTTTAGCTGCTCTGTCTGAGCCTTTTGAAACTTCTCTTGCATCAGTTTCGCTTGCTTCATGATTTCGTTCAAATCGGTCATACTCGTTATTAATCCTTATTGGGTGCTATAGTTTCTTTTGCTAGAGTGCCCGAAAAATGCTTCAGTAATCCCTGCACATTTTCATCACTCTCGAAATCGTTGACCATCGCAACATGCTTCTCTTGTTTTAATCTTTGACTCAACATCGCCGGTGTTTCATTCTTCGCATCGCCTATCTCAATTTGCACCGCTACCTCGACAGCAAAATAGCTGCTCAATGCTTGGGAAATTTTTGGCAATAACTCTTCGCTGAAAACGGCGCTCTGAGAATGGTCCAATATGAAGTGTATACTGCTTGAGCCTGCTCGCTGAAAGTCCGAATTGGCAAGAACATTCGCTGCTATGCCAGTTATTTCGAGCCGTGGATAGAGGCGTAACCAACTCTGGGGACTTAATGAATCTAGCGTTATCTTTCCTATCGAGGCTACGCTGGCTGGTTCGTCGCTTTCGCCACCCTCTTTAGAATCTTCTCGATGTCCTTGATGAGCATCAATAGCCTCTTCGTTCGCTGTCTCAACATAATTCTGCCCGCTACCACTCGATTGTTCTATTTGAAGATCAGCGGGCGCTTCGACAGATACCTCTATGAGTTCCTCGCTGAACCGCTCAGGCTCCTGAAGCGGCTGGGGCAATACTGATTCGTCTGTTAGTTCACTCTTTTTTTTTTCGACTTCTGTAGCGCTGCCCGCGGCGTTGTTGGACTCATTAGCCGTCGAGGGATCGGTGTTTTCCTTAGCCCCTAAACTAACAGGCTCTAAATCAGTCGGTTCTACATAACTCGGAGAAAATACCAGCATGCGAATCAGCAGCATCTCGAAGGCTGTTCGTACCTCCGCCGAGAGTCGCAAATCTTCCCTACCCTTGATTCCCATTTGATAATACAGCTGCACATCCTCAGCGCTGATCAAAGACGCCAACTCTAGTATTTGCTGCATGTCTCCATAACTGTTGTCCGCGGCCTTCGGCTCGATCTGCGCAATAGCTACACGGTGCAACGTGGATAACAGGCTATCTAGAGTATGACTATAATCTGGAGTCTGTTCTGAGATATCGCGAATGAGCTCAAGGATTGTAGAGACTGACCGTGATGCCATACCTTTTAATAGTGCATAGACTTGTTTCTGCGGCGGCACACCCAGCATCTCGATAACGCCACCAGCGGCGACTTTGCCCTCGCAGTAGGAAATAGCCTGATCAACAAGCGTAAGTGCATCGCGCATGCTTCCGGACGCGGCAGAGGAAATCTGCCACAGCGCTTCCTCCTCGAATTCTATCTTCTCTTTCTCCAACACAGAGCCAAGGTATTCAGCAATCAACTGCGGGCTTAGGTTCTTCAGATTAAACTGTAGGCATCTCGAGAGGACCGTAATCGGCAACTTCTGTGGATCCGTGGTCGCGAATAGGAATTTCACATGCGACGGAGGCTCTTCGAGAGTCTTGAGCAAAGCGTTAAAGCTATGATTAGAGAGCATATGTACCTCATCGATGAGGTATACCTTGAATCGACCTCTACTAGGCAGGTACTGCACATTTTCGAGCAGCTCGCGCATTTCCTCAACTTTCGTGCGTGACGCCGCGTCGATTTCGATCAGATCTATGAATCGTCCTTCGTTTATCTCCTTACAAGAATCACATTTCTCGCAGGGGACAGAGCGAATACCCTCCTCACAGTTTAGACATTTCGCGAGTATGCGCGCGAGCGTGGTCTTACCTACACCCCGGGTACCGGTAAAGAGATAGGCATGGTGCAGCCGCTCATTATCCAGCGCATTAGTAAGGGACTTGAGAACATGAGCCTGTCCAGCGACTTGGGAGAAGTTACTAGGTCGCCATTTACGGGCTAGGACTTGATAGCTCATCAGGTTTCTTCGTCAATATGCCGACAGGGGTACATACCTAGGGCAGATTTATCGACTCTCGTGAAAATGTAATTAGAGGCAGCCCTTGCCAGCCACACCGCGGCACATGAGTCAGCTACTACCGTTGCTCCCTTCCGGGCCTGGCGGGGTTTATAACTTATCATTGCGTGGGGACCGACAAGAGTTACCAGAGCGCATAATACCATAGACGGCGGCGGATGCAGCCCGGAAAAGCAGAAAAATCAGCAGCTTAAATCAAGGATTCTGTGGACCTGAAACCCCGCGCAAAATTTCATTTTGGCTAAGGTTTTCAGGTACGACCCGTCTCTGTCTTTGACTCTACTTATGGCAAAGACAAAGTCACCAATCTGGAATCTCCACCACCACCAACAGCGATCGAAATATACTGTTTACCTGCCACTGAATATGTCATCGGCGTGCCTTGTGGAGGCAGTGGCAGCTCTTCTTCATGGATAATTTCTCCGTTGGCCTTGTTATACGCCCTAATAAGGTTGCGACCCCCATCCGATTGAGCCATAAACAATAAAGTTTTAGTCAATAACGGGCCTACCCTGCTCGCGCTACCTACTGGACCGGGATCTAATATACCCATATCAATTATCTTCTGGCGCATCCCTTCACCGTGGGGAACCATCCATTCATGCTCACCCGTGTTCAAATTAATGGCCGTGATACGCCCGTAGGGAGGTTTCGTCAGCGGCAATCCCTGAGGACCTGCTACTGATCTCGGTCCCCCTCGCACAAACTCTAAATCTGAACGCTCGGGAGGAGATTCTCGTAATTGCACCACGATAGGAACCGATGCAGAAGGTATGTAGTACAGGCCAGTATCTGGATCAAATGCCGCTCCATGCCATTCGCCACCACCGCCCCAACCGGGAAACTGAATCGCTCCACGCAGTGAAGGCGGGGTAAACAACGGCCCGTAATCATATTTTTCGATATTTTGTAGCGCTTCTCTGCGTAATTCCGCGCTAAAGTCGATCAAGGTCTCGTCAGAAATCCCCTGAGGCTCGAAGGCAGCTGGCTTCGTGGGAAACGGCTGAGTTGCGGAGAGTACCTCTCCTGGCACTGTGCTCTGAGGTACAGCTCTTTCTTCGATAGGCCACACTGGTTCGCCGGTAATACGATCGAACACGTAGGTAAAGCCTTGCTTAGATATTGCCGCTACAGCCTTGATTGGCCGACCATCAACAGTGATATCGACAAGTGTTGGTGCCGCGGGTAAGTCATAGTCCCAAACACCATGGTGTACCATCTGAAAATGCCAGAGTAATTCGCCGGTCTCAGCACGAACCGCAACCAAACTTTCAGCGAATAAATTGTCGCCTTTACGCAATCCACCGTACCAATCATTAGTCGGGGTACCGATGGGTATGTAAACGATACCTAGCTCATCATCGGCGCTCATAATGGTCCATGAATTAGTGTTACCCGAATATTCCGCGGAGCCATCCTCCCAAGTGTCATTGCCAAATTCTCCAGCCTGAGGAATCGTCTTGAACATCCACTCCAAGTCACCGGTAATAGGATTAAAAGCTCTAACATGCCCGGGAGGCATCTCCTTAGTGCGCCCACCATCCAAAACAATGGAATTGACCACAACTGTGTTATTAGTCACCAAGGGCGGCGAAACCACACCATACTGCGACTTATCAATCTCTCTACCCAAGCCCAAAGACAGATCGATTCGGCCATCGACGCCAAAATTAGTATCTGGCTCACCTGACTCAACATCGATCGACCAGAGTGTGGAGTCATTGGTCGCGAAAAATATTCGCTCTTCGCCATCTTCCTCCCAATAAGCAACACCGCGAGTGTTATAGCCTAAATTAGTCGGCTGCCCTGCTTCCCACGCTCTGGTGTCAAAAATCCATTTTTCAGCACCACTGACAGCATCCAAAGCGACGATTCGGCCAAACGACGTGGGCACATACATCGTGTCGCCCACTACTATGGGTGTTGCTTTATATCCTGCCGGCGTGGCGCGAGCATTGTCATTGGCAACGTTGTTAGCGACGGTTGCATTATCTACGCTATCCCAGCTCCACGCGGTTGTTAGGCTGCTAACATTGCCAGCATCAATCTGGTCGAGGGAAGAATATTTTTGAGAGCCGTTGTCACCGCCGTAACTGGGCCAGTCGGCTGCTTGCGTAGCCACCGTGGCCAAGGCAAAAAGTGATGAGATGAGAATTTTTTGAGGTGTTGTTATAAGCATGCTGCCCCCGGGTGATCTAGTTGATGTACTTGCTAGATACTACCTTAGGGGGTGTTCGATGGGTACTGTGGAAGGGGTTTTTGGTGATGTGCCTGGGGTGATTGGTCGGGTAGGTAATTGGTCGGGTAGGTAATTGTTTTGGAATTCGGTGGGACACCGGGAGGAATTAACTCGGCAATTGGCTTAGCTAATTGTATCGCACCTGCGGGGCGGCTTTGCCGTCTGTGGAGCTGTCGCTTGTCGAGCTGGGGGTACTCACTTGACCCAACAGCGCTTGATAAAACCCCGACTGACGTCGGGGTTTTTATTTAGTGGCGGTGAGGGAGGGATTCGAACCCTCGAAGCCTTGCGCCTTACACACTTTCCAGGCGTGCTCCTTCGGCCACTCGGACACCTCACCATAAACTTGTTCGCACTTTGCACGCGTAATTTTAGCTTTCGACGCAATCCTGCGAATTCTATCTTTGTAAATATTCCCAGCTCTATTCAACGGGCACTGTGCTTGTCGGTATCGAAGCCTTACGACTTACACACTTTCAAGTAGGCAAACTACTTTGTGTAACCTACGTACAGGTGTACGTAGCTAATCAGTCGTGTTCGTTATTCCGGGCTTTCTGCCCTCAACCCTGGGAGTCGGCTGACGCCACACTAAATTATTCCAGACAATTTAGTCGACCAGGCAGACACCTCACAGTGTTCTTTCGCATTTAACGTGCTGCAAAAGCGGCGTAACCTTAGCTTACCGCTTGGGGGAATTCAAGTTCGTCCTTTACTGCCGGGTGAGTCGAGCGTTCACAGAGTCAGATGTTACTGGCTCGGTGCTTCGGTAGACATTGATATCTAGGCCTCCGCGTCGCAGAAAATTCATCCCTACTCTGAGTTCGCTAGGCTGGCAGGTGAGCATGATGTCGCGAAAGATGCGCTCTGCACACTCCTCGTGATAGCCCTGATGCTCGCGGAAGGAAATCAGGTACTGCAGCAAACTTAATTCGCTAATTTTCTTGCCGGTGTAACGTAGCTCGATGCTAGCCCAGTCTGGCTGACCGGTCACGGGACAGTTTGATCTAAATAGGTCCGAGTAGAGAACTTCGTCGTCGGCGTCTAAATCGGTAATATTGAGTAACTCGGCATCCGGTTGCCGTGCGCCTAGTTCGACATCGATATGGTCTATACACCTACCTGGCCTTGCACTAAACCCCTCATTCCCTATTTCGTCTAACGGATGGATTACTACCTTTACTTCAGAGAGACTTACCAAGGAAAGGTCTTTCTCGATGAGGGATCTAACAGTCTCCCTGTTTTTATAGCGCTCTTGATTCAAGGAATTGAGATAGAGCTTGAGCGACTTCGATTCGACGATGTTTTCTGATTCCGAGTTAAAATAGAACTCAGCTATCGCGACCTGTGGCTTACCTGAATTATTTAGCCAGGAAAGCTCATAGGCCTGCCAATGATCGAGACCAAACATACGATTTTTTTTGTCGATATCTAGCAGCGAGCGACTAGCCCAGCGCGGTATTGGATACAACACATCAGGCTGGTATTTTTTGGGGTGTTCAGCCTGACTGCCGAGAGGATTATCCGTCATAATATTTTGGAGCTACTAGGTTCTTAGGCCAGTTCCCTTGCGCAGTAAAAAAATACAGGAGCCAAATAATATGACAATAAAAACACAAAGCATAAAGAACGCCCAAGTGACATCAACATCCGAGGTTCCCAAAATACCATACCTAAATGTGTTGACCATATAGAATATTGGATTAAGACCCGAGATAAACTTCCAAAAAGGAGGTAGTAATTCCACCGAATAAAACACGCCGCCCAAATAGATAAGTGGCGTTAGGACAAAAGTAGGAATAATGGAAATATCATCGAAGCTATTCGCAAATAACGCGTTGATGAATCCGGCCAGCGAGAACACAATGGACGTTAAGAGCACGACGGTAATAGTGATAAATAAATTTTGAATTTCGAGGTCAGCAAAAAACAGAGAGATAACGGTTACAATTGTTCCTACGGCCAAGCCTCGCGCCATCCCTCCAACGATAAAGCCAGAGAGGATAATGTAATTTGGTACCGGGGATACTAATAATTCTTCTATGCTATGTTGGAATTTGTGGCTAAAAAAGGAAGACACGACGTTAGAATACGAGTTCTGTATTACCGCCATCATGATCAGACCAGGTACGATAAACTCCATGTACTGGAAGCCGCCCATCTCACCAATGCGGCTACCTACCAAATTGCCAAAAATCACAAAATAGAGCCCTATCGTAATCGCAGGTGGCACTAGAGTCTGCAGCCAAATTCGAGTAAATCGGCGGATCTCTCTCCTGACTATTGTTTCAAAAGCTATGTATTTATGATTCAAGAACACAGTAATTTTCCTAGTCGTTACTTTCGAGCTTGGACAAGAACAATTGCTCAAGTCTATTCGTCTTGTTTCTCATGCTATCTATTTTAATTTCAGCTTTAGTGAATAAGCCGAACACCTCGTTAATACTCAAACCACCGGAGACCGTTACCTCGATGCAATTCTCATCAACGATTTCGAGACTCGCATTATCCAGTCCCAAGTCAAAGCCTGACGGTATCCGCGAAGTTGTTTCCAAAATATAGACTTGAGAATCGAGTTCATTTAGCAGCTTACGCATACTGGTGTTCTCAACTATTTTCCCAGCGTCAATAATCGCGATATTGCGACAGAGCTGTTCAGCTTCTTCCAAATAATGTGTGGTCAATATAATCGTTATGCCGTTGTTGTTTATCTCCGTTAGAAATTCCCACATCGATCGACGCAATTCTATGTCGACACCTGCTGTAGGCTCATCAAGTATCAGTAATTTTGGCTCGTGAACGAGGGCTCTCGCAATCATCAAGCGTCTCTTCATACCACCGGAGAGGGTTCTAGAGCGCTCATCGCGCTTCTCCCATAAGCCTAACTTGCGTAGATACTTCTCGCAGCGCTGTTCAGCGAGTTTCCGCGGCAAACCGTAGTAACCGGCTTGCGTCATGACGATGTCACGGACTTTCTCGAATAGGCTAAAATTCACTTCCTGGGGTACCACGCCGAAATCTAGCTTCGTCTCGTAGACATGCGTGTCAACATTCTTGCCAAACACCTCTACCGAGCCCGATGTCTTGTTAACCAGCGTTGATATCACGCCAATAGTGGTTGATTTACCCGCCCCGTTGGGTCCCAGCAATGCGAAAAAATCACCTTCCTGTACTTCAAGAGAAATACCCTTGAGCGCCTCGAAACCGTTTGCGTAGGTTTTTGCCAGGTTTTGAATAGAAATTGCTAAGGTCATTAAAAGTAGTCTTTAAGTGTTGTGTTTTCGGCATGCACGTATGCCAGCAGGATTATGTCGATTGTTAATACGATTGGCAACCAAGTGGCCGTGCTATAAGCAGGAATAACAGGCGTAAGAACAGGTTCTCTAGAAATAGAAAAGCCCGGCGTTAGCCGGGCTCTTTTATATGGCGTCCCCTAGGGGTTTCGAACCCCTGTTGCCGGGATGAAAACCCGGTGTCCTAGGCCACTAGACGAAGGGGACAGTGACTTTACTTAACAGCTCTCTCAAGCAGCGGGGGATTCTAAGAAGCTTGGCCGGATCAGTCAAGAGCAAAGCCTCAATATTCGGATTATTTATGCTAACTTCGCACGAAATTAGCAGCTTTCTCTGTTTACTCGCAGCTAACACCTCGATTCGACAAAAAACTGAGCCTTTGTGAGCACCCTAGCATTTAGCGCAAGTATGGAACACAGGGTGAACATCTGCTCCACTACCCTCAGTATCTTGACCCTAAAATTGGACTATGCCATCCTCGCACGAGGCTCTGTTCTCTCCAAAGAACTGTAAAAACAGCGCGGATGTACAGACCTGATTAAATCGGCCGATGCAATCAGAGTGCCGATAAGGAAAAGCCTCTCTAACAGAGGCCGTTGGGGATACTAGGAAACCAGCCATGAACGATAAGCGTCAGAAGCAAATTGATGATGCTGGTGTAAGCATTGATCAAAAACTGATCGAAGAAGGCACCGCTCAACTCAATAGTGAGATTCAGGTATTAGAAGCTTGGCTTACCGAACTCGATTCTTCAGATAAGGAGAATTCGGAGGTGCTAGCCGCCAGAAAATCCTATAAGGATATGTTAAGCAGCCGCAAGGAAATGCTTAGCACACTCGCAAAACAGGCAAAACTTGAGTCAGTTGGCCAGAACTAACCAAAAAAGCGAAGATAGCTGAAGGCATAGCTAGAAAGTACCAAGCACTAATACTTCCGAACAAACCCAACCGCCCCCATTAACCGAAGAACCCACTCCCATGCTGTCAGATCTCCAGGCTAGAACAATGCTGTCACTTCAGTCAGCTATGAATGCGAAGGTAGACCCGAATTGGGTAGCCGCTCGCTACCCTTATATGCGCGCCGTAGTTATTGAGGCCGCTGAAGCCATCGAACATCATGGCTGGAAGTGGTGGAAGAAGCAGGAGAAGGACCTTCCTCAACTACAGATGGAATTGATCGATATCTGGCATTTCCTCCTCTCGGAAATCTTGCTTAACGAGGAAGGAAGTGAGGCAGCGGCCTTACTGAAGCTGACCGAGCAGCTCGAGAGTATCCCTGGTTCGCAGCAGGTCGATTTCGACGGTAAGCTGTACAACCTAAACTCGATTGAACTACTCGACCAGCTTGAGCTACTGATAGCGCTGTCTGCTGCGCGAAAGGTCGAGCTTTCTGTATTTGCCGCGATAATGGGCAATTGCGAGATGGATTGGACTGAGTTGTACTGTCAATACGTCGGTAAGAATGTCCTTAACTTCTTCCGCCAAGACCATGGCTATCAGGATGGCAGCTATCAGAAAATATGGAACGGTCGCGAGGACAATGCATACTTAGTAGAGGCTATGGCCGAGCTCGATCCAGGTGATGCTAAGTACAAAGACAAGCTCTACTCGGCTCTCAGTAATCACTACCCAAATTAGCTCTCAAAGTAGTTCTCAATTTGCCCAAGAATTCAGACTGCTAGTAGTAAGCGTTCTCCTTAACAGTGTGATCTGTAACGTCACGCACTTCCTTCAGCTGAGGAATTTGTTCTAGCAAGGTCTTCTCCACGCCGTTTTTAAGTGTGACATCGACCATTCCGCAACCCTGGCAACCTCCACCAAAACGAAGAACAGCGACATTCTCTTCAAATATTTCTTCGAGAGACACATTTCCGCCATGAGCAGCCAATCCAGGGTTGACCTCGTTGTAGAGGATATAATTGACTCGATCTTCGATTGGGCTATCGTCGGAAATCATTGGCAGGCGGGAGTTTGGCGCCTTAATCGTTAGCTGGCCGCCCATGGAATCCTTCGCGAAGTCCACTACGGCCTCTTCCAGGAAAGGTATACTAGACAGCTCGATGAAGGTCTTGAAGTTTTCATATTGCTTCACTTCGTCGTCGTCTTTTTCTTCTCCGGGCCGACAAAATGAGATACAGGTTTCAGCTTTTGGCGTTCCTGCATCCAGAATAAAAATCCGCACTGATATACCCTCGCAATCTTGCTTCTCGAGCAATTCTGTAAGGTATTCTTGTGCCGATTCGGTGATGGTTACCATATGTCTTTCTCGCGCTAATTTTTAGGACTGTGAAAATTATACTCCAATCGATCAGAAATTAGAATAACCCAGTGCATTACTGGGTTATTTTCACGATGCCGTGAGCCTTCATATTTGTTAGACTTAGCAGCTTTTTCGAACAGCTATCTTGTCTCCAGCAGCAAACAGCAAATTGAGCACGCCAACATGAAAACCAGCGAATCAGAAGCACGCCTCCGCAGACTACTCCAACAGCGCATTTTGGTGCTCGATGGCGCTATGGGGACCATAATTCAGTCACATAAACTGTCAGATGCAGATTTTCGCAGTGACCGCTTTGCAGACTTTCCCCATGAACTGGCAGGCAACAACGACCTGCTCTCGTTGACCCAGCCCGCTATAATTAAGCAGATTCACCTCGACTACTTACTCGCGGGCGCAGATATAGTCGAAACCAACACCTTCAATTCGACCCGCAGCTCTCAATCCGACTATCACCTAGAAGATCTAGCCTATGAACTCAATCTCGAAGCAGCCAAGCTCGCCAGAGCCGCAGTTGATGAGATAACAGCGACGACACCGGATAAACCTAGATTCGTTGCCGGCGTGCTGGGACCAACGAGCAAAACAGCCTCGCTCTCGCCCAAGGTCAGTGATCCAGGTTTCAGAAATATCAGCTTCGATGAATTAGTCGCTGACTACAGTAACTCCACCAATGCGCTCATCGCAGGTGGCGTCGATATCATCATGATCGAAACGGCGTTCGATACGCTGAATGCGAAAGCTGCAATCTTTGCTATTAGTGAATGCTTTGAGGCCACGGGCCGGACTCTTCCTATCATGATATCGGGCACGATCACCGACGCCAGTGGCCGCACTCTTTCAGGCCAGACCGTCGCCGCCTTCTGTAATTCGGTTGCCCATGCACAGCCCCTCTCGATTGGCTTTAATTGTGCACTGGGGGCTGAGCAACTGCGCCCTCACATCGAGGAGACAGCAGCGATAGTGAATTGCTACGTCGCGACTCACCCGAACGCTGGCCTACCAAATGAATTTGGCGAATACGACCAGTCTCCAAACGAAATGGCAGCAATCATTGCCGACTTTGCCAAAAGAGGTTTCGTCAATGTAGTCGGTGGCTGCTGCGGTACTACTCCGGATCACATCACTGCTATATGTGCGGCAGTTGAGGGAGTCACTCCCCGCGCGATTCCTCAGCTTAAGCCTGCGTGCCGCCTAGCCGGCTTAGAAGCCTTCAATATCGATGCGGCGTCCTTGTTCGTTAACGTAGGTGAGCGTACCAACATAACCGGTTCTGCAAAGTTCTCCCGACTGATTATCGATGAGAACTACGAGGAAGCACTCGAGGTCGCCTTGCAGCAGGTCGAGTCTGGTGCACAGATAATCGATATTAACATGGACGAGGGCATGCTCGATTCCGAGATGGCGATGCAAAAATTTCTGAAGCTCATTGCCTCTGAACCAGACATCTGCCGCGTGCCGATTATGATCGACTCATCCAAGTGGGCGATAATCGAGACAGGGCTCAAGTGCGTGCAGGGCAAGTCCATCGTAAATTCGATCAGCCTGAAAGAAGGCGAGGAAGATTTTCTCGCGAAAGCTAAGCTCTGCCTGAAATATGGTGCGGCGGTTATCGTTATGGCGTTCGACGAAAAAGGTCAGGCAGATTCGCTGGAGAAGAAGAACGCAATCTGCAAGCGCAGCTACGATCTGCTAACACAGACAATCGGCTTTCCCGCTGAAGACATCATATTTGACCCCAATATCTTCGCTGTGGCGACCGGCATCGAAGAGCATAACAATTATGCCGTGGACTTCATCGAAGCTTGTCGTTTTATCAAGGAAAACTTACCTGGCGCATTGATATCTGGCGGTGTGAGTAATGTCTCGTTTTCATTCCGCGGCAACAACACCGTTCGCGAAGCTATTCATTCTGTTTTTCTTTATCACGCGATACAGGCCGGCCTAACAATGGGCATCGTTAATGCTGGGCAATTAACTGTCTATGATGATATTCCGGCTGACCTAAAGAAAGCAGTAGAAGACGTCATCCTTAACAAGCATGACAACGGCACAGAAAATCTAATGGAAGTGGCAGCAAACTACTCCGGAGAATCTCAAAAGAAAACCGCTGCAGATATTGCGTGGCGCGAAGCCGATGTCGAAAAACGACTCGCCTATTCCCTCGTAAAAGGCCTTACAAAATTCATCACCGAGGACACCGAAGAAGCCAGGCAGAAAGCCGACAAGCCTATAGAGGTTATTGAAGGGCCTCTAATGAAGGGCATGGATGAGGTCGGGGATCTTTTCGGTAGCGGTAAGATGTTTCTACCGCAGGTCGTTAAAAGTGCGCGAGTCATGAAGCAGGCAGTCGCTTATCTTCTTCCCTATATCGAGGCTGAAAAAGGCGGCGTAATACAGAGCAAGGGCAAGATTTTGATGGCCACTGTAAAGGGAGATGTACATGACATCGGCAAAAATATTGTCGGGGTTGTGCTCGGCTGTAACAACTACGATGTAATCGACCTAGGAGTCATGGTCCCCTGCGAGAAGATTCTCCAGGTGGCAAAAGAAGAGAATGTCGATGTGATTGGACTTAGCGGCCTGATCACTCCATCACTCGACGAGATGGTTCATGTCGCCGGCGAGATGCAGAGGCTCAATTTCAATATTCCTCTACTAATAGGAGGCGCTACAACGTCCAAAGCGCACACCGCTGTCAAGATCGAGAAAAATTATATCAACGACAGCACTATCTATGTGCCTGACGCCTCTAGAAGCGTGTCCGTTGTTAGCACGCTACTCAATGACAAAAACAAGACTGAGTATGCGAGTAAGATTCGCAGCGAATATGAAGCCATTCGAGAGCGAGTGGCAAATCGATCAACCAAACTCAAATTGCTACCCTATAAGAAGGCGAATGCAAATCCGTTTACAGCTGACTGGAGCAACTTTACAGCTGCGAAGCCAGCCTTTTTAGGCACAAAAGTGTTTACAGATTATTCCCTTGAGGAGCTCATTGACTATATAGACTGGACACCATTCTTTATCACCTGGAGTCTCGCAGGGAAATATCCAGCTATCCTAAACGACGAAAAAGTAGGCGCGGCTGCCACCGATCTATTCGGCGATGCTCAGGCGCTTTTGAAAAAGATCGTCGATGAGAAACTACTGACAGCTAAGGCTGTAATAGGTTTCTGGCCGGCCAATAAGATAGCTGACAATGACGTTCAACTCTATGTTGCAGATGAGTCTGGCGCGCCGCTTAGTAAATTGCATTTCCTCAGGCAGCAGATACCCAAAGAAGCCGAGTTGCCAAATCTCTGCCTGGCTGATTTCATTGCTCCTCAATCAGCAGAAAATGGTACGGATTACCTAGGCGGCTTCGCCGTTACTACTGGCATTGGTGCCGATGAGCTAGCCGCCACGTACTCAGCGAAGAACGACGACTACACAGCGATTATGGTGAAGGCACTCGCCGATCGCCTAGCTGAAGCCTTTGCTGAGCGCATGCATGAACGTGTACGCAAAGAGTTCTGGGGTTTTGATCCTACTGAAAAATTCTCGACGACAGAGTTGATCGGCGAAAAATACCAGGGAATTCGTCCTGCACCCGGTTACCCTGCTTGTCCCGATCACTCCGAGAAGCAGACCCTCTTTTCTCTTCTCAATGCAGCCGAAGAAACACAAATCGAACTGACGGAAAGTTTTGCCATGAGTCCAGCTGCCAGCGTCAGTGGCTTCTACTTTGGAAATCCAGAGTCAAAATATTTCTCTGTAGGAAAGATTACACAAGAACAGGTTGATGATCTGTCCAATAGAAATGGCAAATCGGCGGTAGAAATGACAAAATTGCTAACGCCTAATTTGGAATGAGACCTGCATAAGACTTACAGTTAGAAGTCATTCTGACAGCAATTAGATGGCAGTTAAAAGAGAGCATTGAGCTTCATGTATAGATACGACGGATATGACCATCAGATGTTAGCGGATCGAGTCGCCCAGTTTCGCGACCAGACCAATCGCTATATCGATGGCAAACTAAGTGAAACTGAGTTTTTGCCGCTGCGCCTCCAAAACGGGCTCTATGTACAGCGCCTAGCACCGATGCTTCGCATTGCTGTGCCCTACGGCATGTTGTCTTCCGTACAATTGCGCAAGCTTGCCTACATAGCCAATCACTACGATAAGGGTTATGCACATTTCACTACTCGGCAGAATATTCAATATAACTGGCCCGCATTAGTCGATGTGCCAGATTTGCTAGCCGATCTCGCAGAAGTAGAAATGCACGCCATACAAACCAGCGGCAACTGTATTCGCAACACCACAACAGATCAATTTGCAGGTGCAGCGCCCGATGAACTAGAAGATAGTAGAGCGTATTGCGAGATCATCCGACAGTGGTCGAGCTTTCACCCTGAATTTGCCTATCTACCACGAAAATTTAAGATTGCCGTCTGCGGCACTGCTAACGATCAGGCTGCTACACAAGTTCATGACATCGGCATCTATATTGTCAAAGGAGACAATGACAAGATTGGCTTTCGTATTCTCGTGGGTGGCGGCCTCGGTCGCACGCCAGTTATAGGCAAAGAAATATTCGATTTCGTTGAGAAAAAACACCTTCTAACAGCACTAGAAGCGATACTTCGTGTCTATAACCGCGAGGGGCGTCGTGACAATAAGTACAAAGCCAGAATCAAAATACTAGTAAAGGAAACTGGCGTCGAAGAGTTCAAGAAAAAAGTAATAGAGCAATGGGCGCTCATTAAAGATTCTTCACTTACCCTTACAGACGAAGAAATTGATCGCTGCCAGAAATTTTTCGATGCTCCAAACTACCAAAAACTCAGCAACAGTCCGGCACAACTGACTGATAAATTACAGAGCAATGTATTGTTCGCGGCTTGGCACTCTCAAAATGTAAACCCACACAAGATCCCAGGCTACTCTATAGTGACTGTTTGTTTTAAACAGACAGGTGTCGCGCCTGGCGATGTCACTGACCGCCAGCTTGAACAATTAGCCGACTTATCAGAGCAATATAGCTTCGGTGAAATACGAATTAGCCACAAGCAGAATATTGTCATGGCGGATGTCCGTCAGGATCAACTTTTTGAACTCTGGAAAGCGTTGGAATCCGGAGCAATGGTGAGCCATAACCTTGGCCTACTAACCGATGTTATCTGCTGCCCAGGCGGAGATTTCTGCGCACTAGCCAATGCGAAATCCATTCCCATAGCTGAATCAATTCAACGAAAGTTTGATGACCACGAAGAACTCACCAATATCGGCGAGATGAACCTCAATATTTCTGGATGCATGAATGCCTGCGGACATCATCACGTTGGCAATATCGGCATTCTCGGTGTCGATAAAAAGGGAGAAGAGTATTATCAAGTCTCGCTCGGGGGTTCATCGAAGAACAACGCTAGTCTCGGCAAGATTATAGGCCCCTCTTTCGCCCAGGAAGAAATTTCCGATGTCGTCGAAACTATCGTGGGCGTATACAAAGACAAGCGCAATGACGATGAAAAATTCATCGACACCTACAACCGAATCGGAATAAATCCATTTAAGGAGAAAGTCTATGCCAAAGCTGATTAATAGAAGCGCTGTCATAGACAATCCCTGGACGGTAATGAAAGTATCTACTGGGCCGGAGATTTTAAAGGTGGTTCCCGGCAAGAATTTCATCGTACCGCTACAATTCTGGAGGCTTTACCAAGAAGAGCTGAATGAATACGACGGCAACATTACGGTATGGTTAGATTCTAATGAAAACCCTGAACAGATTTCTGGTGAGATTAACTCTCTTTCCCTGATTGCACTTAATTTCCCTGTCTTCTCAGACGGACGTTCCTACACGAACGCTCGAGAACTGCGGCAGAAGTATGCCTTCAAGGGCGAAATTCGAGCTATTGGCGACGTACTGCGCGATCAGCTTTACTATATGGCTCAGTGCGGCTTTGAAACTTTCGAAATTCGTCACGATCAAGAAGCAGAGCTATGCCTAAATGCATTTAAAGATTTTAAGACTGGCTATCAGTCCACTATCACCGAACCCACTCCCTTGTTCAGGCGACGCTAACTCGCTATAGTTGAGAACAATCAGCAAGACAGCTGCGCTATGGAATCTGATTCCCTACTCTTTTCTTTCTTTCTCATTTTCACCGGTGCAGCTGTACTCTCAACGATTGCCCTATTTTTTCGTCAACCTCTGCTGGTGGCTTATATCTGCGTTGGCGCTCTGCTAGGCCCTTATGGTCTAGCCTATATTTCCGATGCGAGCTTGCTGGCAGATATCGCTGAAATCGGCATTATCTTCTTACTGTTTTTACTCGGCTTAGATATGCAGCCGAAGAAGCTTTTATCTACCTTGCGCAAGACCTTCTTGGTAACGCTGGCAAGTTCTATCGTCTTCGTCCTTCTGGGCTATTCTACTGGACTGCTATTTGGGTTTAGCCAGAGCGAAAGCCTCGTGATCGGATTTAGCCTGATCTTTTCGAGCACTATTATTGGCATCAAACTATTGCCCACAACAGTTCTGCATCAGAAGCACATAGGAGAATTAATGGTGGGCATCTTGCTGCTGCAAGATTTCATTGCCATTTTCCTAATCACCTTCTTAGACGCTGGAAATCTCCAGCAGTCCACGGCACTAAGAGTCTTAATCGCCTTTCCACTGTTATTGGTGTTCGCCTATTTTACGACGCTGTATGTTCTGATACGGTTGATTGCTAGGTTCGATCATTTTAAGGAATATATTTTCCTGCTCGCCATTGGCTGGTGCCTGGGCTTATCGGAACTTGGAGTAGCCTTAGGACTCTCGGCAGAGATCGGCGCGTTTGTTGCAGGCGTGGCATTAGCGACTAGTCCAATCTCCCTCTATATCGCGGACAGACTAAAACCCCTTCGAGATTTTTTCTTGATACTGTTCTTCTTTACACTGGGTGCGCAGTTTAATCTTATGTTACTTCCCGATATTTTTATCACCTGCGTCGTATTGGCAATAACTGTCCTGACAATAAAGCCTATCGTATTTCGATACTTGTTGAAGAGGTTCAGCGAGAGAAACAGCTTAGCTTGGGATGCTGGATTGAGGTTGGGACAGATTAGTGAGTTTTCCCTACTCATCGCCTTCGTAGCGACGCAGTCTGGAGTAATAGGAGAGATCGCCTCCCTTACCATACAAGGTGCGGCGATCCTGACTTTCCTAGTGTCTTCTTATATTGTTGTGCTGTTCTGCCCTACTCCTATTGCGATCAACCCTAAATTGCGCAGAGACTAGACAGGCATACGCTGATATTTAGTTATTGAGATCGAGCACGAAGCGCCCGTTCGCCCCGCCTTTTAATACCTGAGCTAAGCTTGCATCAAGTTCAGCAAATCCAATATCTGTGCAAATATTTTCTAGCTGATCTAGCTTCCATTCTGCACCAAGCTTATTCCACAGCCGCCGTTTAGTTTCGATTGGAAGTTGCACCGAATCCACGCCTAAAAGATTCACACCGCGTAAGATAAAAGGGAGAACCGTAGTAGAAAAACTTGGAGACTGCACCAAGCCACAGGCGGCTACACTTCCACCATAGCGCAACGATTTGATTACGTTGCTGAGTGTATCTCCACCAACCACATCAACAGCGGCGGCCCAATCTTCTTTGAGCATAGGGCGAGTGTTTTCTTCTCCAAGCACGTTTCGATCTACAACTTCCGACGCGCCTAATTCTGTCAGCCTTGCATGAGCCTCTTGCTTGCCAGTACTCGCAGCAACATCAAAGCCAAGCTTGCTCAATAGAGCAACGGCTAGCATGCCAACACCACCACTCGCGCCAGTTACCAGCACTCTACCCTGACTCGGCTCGGCTCCATTCAGTAGGAGTTTCTCAACACACAACGCCGCGGTAAAACCCGCCGTACCTATAATCATACTTTCTTTTTGGCTTAATCCGGATGGTAGTTTGACGACCCATTCGGATGGCACGCGAATCATTTGCCCAAAGCCACCACTAGTATTCATACCCAAGTCGTAACCGATGACCAGAACCTCGTCGCCTTCGTTCAGACCTGCATCTGCGCTGCTAACGACTGTTCCTGCCGCGTCTATGCCAGGCGTATGTGGGTATTGCCGTGTAACAGCCTTATTACCACTAAAAGACATGGCGTCTTTAAAGTTTAACGAGGAATAATTAACCTGAATGAGGGTGTCGCCCTGAGGCAGTTCATCAACGCTGCGATCTACCACGAGCGCGCTGTATTTCCCTTCGCTATTTTCCGAAACCTGCAGTGCTTTGAATTGATGCAATTATCTATCCGCCCTAGTTAGTAATTCATACGGCAAGGCATGATGCCCTGTCAGCTTATCTTGAGTTATTGCTACTGAAACGTATTAGTCGTCGATTTACCGACCCAATTCGAAAACAGTTTTTCAACGGTACCCTGAAAGGCCCCGCCGATCTTATCTTGCAGGGATTTAGGTAGTTCGTACTCTACTTCGTAGACATCAGCTTCCTCACAGGCACTTACTATGCAGTCGTCGCTGGTCTTTATTTCATCGACCATATAACGCTCCTTAGCCTGAGTACCGACCCATGTTTCGCCAGTGGCGATCTTGTCGATCTCAACGCTTGGCCGGTGCTCTTTGATCCAAGCCTTAAAAATGTCGTGCATTGTTTCCACTTCTTCCTGCACCTTGTCTCGGCCTTTCTGGGTGATTTCCCCAAACTGGGTTAACGTTCTCTTAAATTCACCGGCGCTAATGATCTCATAATCGATTTCGTTCTTCTTTAGCACACGATGAAAGTTTGGCAACTGAACCAACACACCTATTGAGCCTATTATTGCGA
>CALSUH010000017.1 GCA_943789485.1 uncultured Pseudomonadales bacterium | reverse complement strand
GTCCGGACGGATCAGCTACCTTGCTAAAGGGGCGCGTTCGCAGGCTAGTCCATAGGCCGGAAGTTATGAGGCCTTCTACAATAGTTTTTCGCGACAAGCCGGCTAGCTCAGCATCGGAATAGCTATTCAGCGGGACTTGCTCGCCGGGTTTCCCATTTTCTTCCAATTCAACGACTACCGAGAGGAGCTTTCTTTGCGGACCACGATTGATGGCACTGATTCGCCCGCAACCAGGGGACGTGAAAGTTACCGAGGGGTTTTTTTTGTCGCGAAACAGCGCTTGACCTAGCAACACCTTATCGCCTTCGGCAACAAGCATGGTCGGTTTCAAGCCTACGTAGTCGCAGCCAAGCAGCGCAACAGAGCGCGTCGACCAAGCCTTTCCTAGCGCCTGTTCGGGGGCTCCGGAAATCGGTAGATTCAGTCCACGTTTTGTTCTGATCATTGAGTCAATCTAGGTGCTGCTAAGCGTATTCGCAGTGGTTGAAAATACAATACGACCGCGATCATGACTGCAACATGGTCGCGGCGAAGAATACTGTGTGTTTTGGAATTTGTCGGCTGCGTTTCAAGCGGGGCGAATTATAGGCCTAAGCCTCTAAAATAGCCAGCTTCAGCCAGCTACTTCGACAAAATATCTGCCAGTACTATTCCTCTAAAGGATATTGCTGATAAATGATGCCTGCCATTTTGTAGACCATTCTTCCTACCTGACAACAGTAGCCAAATTCATTGTCGTACCACAGGTAAAGAACTACATGGTTGTCGTTAACGATGGTGGCATTGCTATCCACAATTCCCGCCTCTCTGCTACCCACGAAATCACTCGATACCGCATCTGGGGACTCGGTGTAGCTGATCTGATTCTGCAGCTTGGAGTGAAGAGCGATATCACGCAGAAACTCATTCAGTTCTTCGCGCGTGGTTTCCTTATCCAGGGTCAAATTCATGATCGCCATGGATACGTTGGGAATCGGCACGCGAATCGCATTACCGGTCAGTTTTCCTTCCAACTCGGGAATCGCCTTGACCACTGCTTTCGCCGCACCAGTCTCGGTCAACACCATATTCAATGCAGCAGAGCGACCGCGGCGACTGCCCTTGTGGTAGTTGTCGATTAGATTCTGATCATTTGTATAAGCGTGAACTGTCTCTACGTGCCCCTTCACGATGCCAAATCGATCATTCACTACTTTCAGTACAGGCGCGATAGCATTCGTGGTGCACGAAGCGGCAGTGATAATCGTATCCTCAGCAGCGATTTGATCGTCGTTAATACCGTAGACGATATTCTTCATATCGCCCTTGCCTGGAGCAGTTAGCAGCACCTTCGCCGCACCCTTGGCCTCTAAGTGCCGGGAAAGACCTGTTCGGTCGCGCCACATGCCCGTGTTATCGATGATCATCGCGTCTTCGATACCGTATTGGGTATAGTCAATCTCCTCAGGAGAATTCGCATAGATAACCTTAATTTCGTTACCGTTAGCGACCAGGCTGTTGCTCTGCTCATCGACGCGCAGCGTTCCTTGAAAGGCACCGTGCACAGAATCATTCATGAATAAGCTTGCCCGTTTCTGCAGATCTCCTTCGTCGCCAGGCCTTACTACTATCGCCTTAAGCTGCATGATTTCTGCGAGTACTTGTCCGCTCTATAAGCAAGCGCGCCATCAACCTGCCGATTCGCCCAAAGCCGTAGAGCACGACATGCTGGCATTTTTTGATGGGCTTCTCGTTCACTCCATCCAAGTAAGCCAACTCGCCCTGAACAAATTCGTCTACCCCCTGAGCGGCGTCCCCTTTCTCTTCTTGGTGCTCCATGAAGCGAACGGTCAACTTGCCCAAATCTATTTGCACGTGCCAAAGATCCAACTTCGCTAACGCCATCAGCACCGGATGGGATTCGAATTCCGACATCTCGTTGCGCTCTATCTGACGAACAAAGCGATGCGCCTTCATGATGAAAGTCACAGATCGGTTATGCAGCGGCCTACCGTAGATAAACATACCTACATTTCGCTGACTGAATAGTCGACCGATAGCAGGAATCATTTCCTGCACTAGTGCTTCGCGCTGTTTCCAGTCACCGAAGTAATCATCTACGTTTGGACGGACCACAAATACCCCTTTTTCGTCTGTAAAATTGATGGATTTTAAGAGGCGGCTATTATCTTGTTAATGCCTAGGCAGTGCAACCGAAGTGACACTATCTCAGGCCTATAAGGCAGAATATATTCGAGCCTGCTTAGTCGCATGAATTGTTATATAATTACTGGCTGTTCTCGAGGCTGCACTTACGCCCCGATAACCCCCTACAATTTCAATTCCGCGAAGCCGAACTGCGCCATCCATGACCACTACTTTTAATCCTCCGCTGCCACAAGATACGCAGTTAGCCAGTCAATGGCAGCAAACTTTCGGCTGCGCAACTAGTCTCGCGCTGGCCAATGCCGCTGCAAATAGTCAAGGGCCGCTGCTGCTGATCTGCCAAGACAACGAATCGGTGGAGCAATTTAAGCGCGAGCTGCGCTATTTCTGCAGTAAATTACCGAACAAAGCGAATCCAGTGCAGGTTTTTAGCCTTCCTGACTGGGAGACATTGCCGTATGACAACTTCTCTCCACACCAGGATATCGTTTCTGATCGCCTAAGTGCTCTGTATCACCTGCCTGATCTTCAGCAAGGCATTCTAGTCACATCGATCGGCAGCTTGATGCACAAACTGCCACCCAAGAAATACATTCGTGGCAATAGTCTGGATCTAGCCGTGGGCCAACAGCTATCTATTCAAGATATGCGTTCGCGGCTTGTCGATGCCGGTTATCAGTCCGTCGACTCAGTCTTCGAACACGGTGAGTTCGCGGTCCGAGGCTCAATACTAGACATCTACCCTATGGGCAGCCGCTTCCCCTATCGCATCGACTTACTAGACGACGAAATAGAAACACTACGCACCTTTAATCCTGAGACCCAGCGTTCAGAGCAGAGAATCGAGCAGATACGGCTATTACCTGGTCGCGAATACCCACTCGATGCTAGGGGCATTACGGCGTTTCGTAGTAATTTCCGGGAGAAGTTCGATATTGACCTGCGGCAGTGCCCAATCTACCAAGACGTGAGTGACGGCATCAGCTCACCCGGCCTCGAGTATTACCTTGCCTTGTTTTACGAGCGCTTGGACTCGCTATTTGATTTTTTGCCACCTACTACCACCTACTGCAAGGTTGGCGACCTCGCCGGCGCAGGACAAAATTTCTGGCAGGACATCAAGCAGCGCTATGAAGACAGGCAAATTGATCGCTATCGGCCAATCTTGCCACCTGCAGACATCTTCCTAGCAATCGACACCGTCTTAGCGGATCTAAAACAGTTTAAGCAGATAAGCTTCGCCTCTGGACGCAGTGCCGTCTCGTTGCAGAGTCTGCGCCTTCCTGAGCTTAGCAGTGACGCGAAACTGAAGACACCCTTTGCTGCAGTCGAACAATTCATACAACAAAATCCAGAGCAGCGCATCGTATTCTGCGCAGAATCTGCCGGAAGAAGAGAAACACTGCTTGATGTGCTCAAACAGATACAACTTAGACCGGAGCAGTTCGAGCACCTGCAGGATTTTGTAGACTCCACTTCCTCCTGCGGCATTATAGTAGCTCCGCTGGATCAAGGGCTCTGGCTGGAAGATAAGAAGCTACTGCTTATCACAGAAGCCCAGCTGTTCGGCAATCGAATCGCACAGAGACGCAGGCGCAACAAAAATCAGAGCAATACCGATTTTATCGTAAAGAGCCTAACCGAATTGAGCGTCGGCGATGCAGTCGTGCATCTTGACCACGGAGTGGGCCGTTATCGCGGACTGCAGACTATTAATACCGATGGTCAGGATACTGAATTCCTTACTCTGGAATACGCCAATGCAGCAAAACTGTATGTGCCCGTCTTATCGCTACACCTGATTAGTCGCTACGGCGGTTCCGACCAGGAAACCGCCCCGCTAAATCATCTTGGCAGTGACCAGTGGCAGAAGACGAAGCGTAAAGCAGCAGAAAAAATTCGTGATGTCGCCACCGAGTTGCTGGACATCTATGCGCAGCGCGAAGCAAAAAAAGGCTATAAGTACAGCTGGAGCAGTGCTGAATATGACAAGTTTGCCTCCAGCTTCCCCTTCGAAGAGACCGCTGATCAAGAGAGCGCGATTGAGGCTGTTCTAGACGACATGAAAAACGGTCGATCTATGGACCGGCTCGTATGCGGCGATGTAGGATTCGGCAAGACCGAAGTAGCCGTCAGAGCCACCTTCGTCGCTGTACAAAATAACAAGCAAGTTGCCATGCTAGTTCCCACTACCCTGCTTGCGCAGCAACACTATGAAAGCTTTAAAGATAGGTTCGCAGACTGGCCGATTGTGGTAGAGGTTATCTCGCGCTTTAAGTCAGCGAGCGAGCAGAGTGAAACCTTAAAGAAAGTAGCGGCTGGCAAGGTCGATGTCCTAATCGGTACCCATAAGCTACTGCACGGCGATATCGACTACAGCAATTTAGGCATGCTGATTATTGACGAGGAGCATCGCTTCGGCGTGCGCCAAAAAGAAAAGCTCAAATCAATACGCGCCAATGTGGACGTTCTAACTCTTACCGCCACACCCATACCAAGGACGCTCAACATGGCGCTTTCCGGTATACGCGATCTCTCTCTAATCGTCACACCACCAGCACGCCGATTGTCGGTGAAGACATTCGTTCGCCAGGAACAAGACAGCCTAATCCTAGAAGCAGTTTCTCGAGAGCTGCTCAGAGGGGGGCAAGTCTTCTATCTACACAACGAAGTAAAGTCCATAGAGAATACCGCCGAGCACCTACGCCGCCTCATCCCGCAGGCTCGCATCTGCGTCGCCCATGGACAGATGCCGGAGCGCGATCTAGAAAAGGTCATGGCTGACTTCTACCACAAGCGCTATAACATTTTGGTATGCTCGACCATCATCGAGACGGGTATCGACATTCCTAGTGCGAACACTATTCTTATCCACCGCGCCGATAAGTTCGGTCTAGCACAGTTACATCAACTGCGCGGCAGGGTTGGCCGCTCACATCATCAGGCCTATGCCTATCTGCTGTTACCAAATGACGGCAAACTCAGCGCAGATGCCAACAAGCGCATCGAGGCTATTCAAGCTGCATCAACCCTCGGCGCTGGCTTTACACTCGCCAGTCATGATCTCGAAATTCGCGGCGCCGGAGAACTGCTAGGCGATGAACAGAGTGGCCATATGCAAAAAATTGGCTTCTCGTTATACACACAGATGCTGGAGCAGGCAGTCGCCGCAATCAAATCTGGCCGCCGCCCGGACCTAGATCTAGATCTCGACAAATCTGCTGATGTTAATTTGCGCATACCTGCGCTGATACCAGAAAATTATCTCCCTGACGTGCACCTTCGTCTCATTATGTACAAACGAATTTCCTCCTCGCTGGATAACGACGACCTGTGGGATCTTCAGGTGGAGATGATCGATCGCTTTGGCCTATTACCAGAGCCATTGAAATTATTATTTCGCGTTACACAATTGAAGTTAAAAGCAGAAAAATACGGTATTAAGAAAATCGATGCGAATGTGAAAAGCGGCCGCATCGAATTCAAGGCGCAGACACCAATAGACCCAATGTCTCTTGTGGAGATGATTCAGAACGATCCGCAGACTTACAAATTGGGCGGTGCCAACAGCCTGCAATTCACGCACAATTGCGATGAGGGCGCTGATAAACTGGACTTCATCAGTGAATTACTGGATAACTTCAAACTTGTGGAACCAAAGGCGGCCTAAACCAGACTCTTCATGCAGCACTTGCCAAACAATCACTCCCCTCTTGCAATTGCCCCTGTGCTCTCGATAAAACCGGTGCTGTCCTGTGCATTGTGGTCTGCCCTACTCCTTTCAATTTCCAGCACGGCGCAGGCCCAGACATCGCAACGTTGGTTTCAGATCGAAGTCTCCATCTTCAGCAACGATTCATTAGCCGATAGAGACAAAGAGTTTTGGCAAGCTGAACGCAATGAACTGAGCTACCCAAACCCACTGCGTAGACTCGACCAGCTAAGCGATTTACTAATCACCGATCAAATGATTGCTGCAGCGACTGCCAAATCAGAGCAGCATTCTCTTGCTGTAATCGAAGAAACACCTATCGAACGTGACGAAGAAGCGTTGGCTGCTAGCGAACGCCTAGCGCAGATTTTAGCCACCGGACCGCAGCCTGCTCGCCCCGAAGGTGAATTCAAGTTCTTCGACTTCTTAAGAGCCTCTCACTTGCAGCTGACTCCCGAGCAAAGCGATTTTCAACAGACTAACCGTGCACTTGAGCGCTCGGCGGAACACCGTCTCCTGTTTCACGGGCTGTGGCGCGAATCGATTGCCGATCCAAGAGATGCGATACCTTTATATGTCCAGGGCGGGCTGCGCTTTGATGATCAACACGAACTGCAGGGAGCAATCACCTTGCGCTTCAATGAGAACAGGGACCGCATCGTCATTGATAGCAACCTATGGCTGACCGAATACAGTGCTTCACTCGACCGTGAAAGCGAATGGCAACTACCAGCGATTCCTAGGGCGATGAAGAGCGATTTAGATACGATTGAAAAAGACCAGCAGAACTTACAATACGGTATCAATCGTGTTTTTCATATGCAGCAGAGCAGGGAAATGCGCAGTGCAGAATTCCACTATATCGATCACCCGGCGATGGGCATCGTTATACTCGTGGAACCCTACGAACCACCGCCTCTTCCCTTACCCGAATTCGATTTTGAAGAAGCGAACTAGCGCCACTGCCTCGACTCAGTTTTCTAATCTCAACTGTGCTGCACGATTTCGGCAATCACCGCACAGACATACTGCATGCCGCCCTCTAACACCGAGTGTATGCCTTCGAGGGTAATAGCCTCCTCCGATAGGCCTGCCGCCCAATTTACGCAGAGCGCTAGACTTGCATAGTCTATTTCCAGCTCGCGAGCTAGCGAGGCTTCCGGCATGCCTGTCATTCCTACCATATCGCACCCATCCTTCGCTAAGCGCCGAATCTCTGCGGCGGTCTCCAACCTCGGCCCTTGCGTGCAGGCATAGACACCGCTGGGCATAACTTCGCAGCGGGTTTGCGAACGCGAGTTGACCCTCCTTGCGGCTTGTAAAATGCGCTCGCGAATAGCCTCGCTATAAGGATTGGTGAAGTCAATGTGATGCACCTTCTTTAACTTGCCGTCGTAGAAAGAGACGTCGCGTGAATAGCTGTAGTCGATTAACTGATCCGGCACAGCGATGGATCCTGGAAGCAAATCGCCGTGAATAGCACCCACCGCATTAACGGCGACGATCTCAGTAACACCCAGCTCCAAAAGTGCCGCTATATTCGCGCGATAGTTGATCTGGTGAGGGGGTATTTTGTGGCCAGCGCCATGACGCGGCAGGAAAATAAACTCTTTATCGCCACTGCCGACTCGCGTGAGTCGCACCAGCTTCCTAGCATAGGGCGTCTTTAGAGCTACTTTTTCTAGCTGCTCAAAGCCCTGCAGCTGGGACAAACCGGTTCCACCTATTATTGCTAACATCAGACATCTCGATTAAATCTGGGCTGTGAACATACGACACCTGCCTAACTAAGGCAAATACAGCTTTAGATAGTTTTAGGTCTCTTTACAGAGAAAGAAAGATAGCAAGGATTGACGAATTAGGAATGTGAAAATACAACAAGAAAGCTACCTAGCTGGAGGAAACCTACTGCCGGGTCTGCCTACACCGGCTCGCTAGTCGATATCTAAGCGAACCAACTAAGACTTAGCGACGGCTTAGTTTAGCGAGTAACACCCCTATTATTCACAAACCATTAGGAAATTTGCAAACCACAAAGGCCAGTTACCAGTAGAAAGGCTATACACATCACGAAATGCCCGCTTCTCTAGGGAAAACGTAACCGTTAGCCTCAACAGGTCTTGGAGTGGCGTTTCCGGCAGGCAGCGCCCACGCACCCACGTTACATTAAGGCCGCACAAACGCCGCTCGCGGACCGCGTATAAGCTGTATAATAGGACCCTTCGCGAAAGCACACGAGGCCACAGCAAAACAATGGATTTACTGCACAGGATATTTCGATTCGCTTGGAATCAAAAATGGATCGATTTACGCTACAAAAAAGCTATCTACAAGAAGCTGTGCAGTTACGGAGACGTGCCGGACGCCCCTTTTTCCGCCGATTTTTATGGTCTTCAGTACCAGGGTAATCTCAACAATAGTGTTGAATTCACACTTTTTTATATGGGCGCATTCGAAAAGCCTCTGCTGCTGTTCCTGCGCGATACGGTGTTAAATCTGAAGCAGTCAGTCGGCGGCTCTAAACAGAATTTTTTCGACATAGGTGCAAATATAGGCCAGCACTCGTTGTTCATGTCTCTGCACGCGGATCAGGTACATTCATTCGAGCCCTACTGCGTTGTCAGCCAGAAACTTGAGCGCCATATCGAACTGAATGGAATTAGCAATATACAGCTACATAAAATCGGCCTCAGCAACCAGCAAGAAGAATTAGATTTCTATGCGCCAACCGGACGCAATCAGGGCATAGGCTCTTTCGACGCCGGAACCGTTAGCAAGGGAAATCGGAACCTAGGCAAGTTAGCGCTGGTGCGCGGCGATGAGTATCTCGAAAAAAATGCACTGCAAAATATCTGTTTGTTAAAGATTGATGTCGAGGGTTTCGAGAAGAATGTGCTCGAAGGCTTAAGAAACACGCTAGAAAGGTCTCGCCCGATCGCCGTTGTTGAAGTCACCTACGGCAATTCACTTTCCTTTGCCACCCTAGATGAGCTGAAAGCCTCACTGCCCGCAGACTATGCATTGTTCCGGTTCAATAACCGTAAAGCCGACGGCAGCAAGGCGAGACGCCGTGGAGCTAAAGCGAAGCGTAGCGGCGACTACCAACTTATTCCCTTCGATGAGTGGCGCATTTCTGGGCAGGACGATGTAATTGCCTGCCCGAAAGAGAAGCTAGGGCAGCTTCCTAGCAAGGGTTCAGTCTAACGCCCAATGATCTGAACGCGAATTTTGGGCAAAAAAAGGCCTAGCGCTAAGAATTCAATCCTAACCTAAGCCATTCCAGAACGTTGTTGTATAAGCTATCGGTTTTGCCGCAGGTATCTTTAGTAAATTATTGTTTTATATTAACTTTTATTTGAAGCCAACCGAGCTGAAATCCAAACATTGCGGTATTTGCCAGTTACCCGCTGCGTATCTTCAAGATGCTAGAGAACTCGTCCCTTACTAGCTCCTCCAAGAAACAGGTAGCAAAGGACAGGCTGAAACGCCTAGCGTTGTCCTCTACTTTTTGCGCGCTATGCTGCACGTTTGACTGAAACCGCCGAATACCGCTAATCGCGGTTTTAATGAAGTACTTCAGACATACTTGTAACAGCGTCCATTTACTCCAATTGCGTAATGGCATGAATCTCAACCGAATTGCAACTGTCAAATTTGGCGAAGCGCTTGAGTTCTGCTCGCAAAGCTGACAGAAAAGCTTCTGAGTTTCTAACACTTCTCTCTAAGTACAAGTTCATTACATGAAACACACCGCTCTTCCTGTCCGCCTTCGCATCGAGCCGAGCGACGAATCGATTCCCACGTAATATCGGCAGACAGAAATACCCGTACTTGCGTTTCGCCTTCGGCACATAGCATTCGATCTGATAGTCGAAATCGAAGAGTGATGCGAGGCGTTTGCGCTGAATGACTGCATTGTCGAATGGCGACAGGATTCGCAACTTAGGGCTAGGCAAGCCTTGATCGATAACGTTTAGGGTTTGCGGTGTTGCGTAATAAATCTGCCCATTAACTTCTAGCTCTAGAAGCACGCCCTCTTCGACAAAATCGGCCACAGTTTGGGACATTTGTTTTTTCAGCCCCTTGCGCAGATAAACCAGCTCTGTAATCTGAGCCAGGCCCTGCGCACGGAGATAGCTGCCGATCAAATGGCCACACAACTCCTCAATGGTTGGCGTGCTGACATCGATATCACTAGGCAACACGCGCTCGCGCAAATCGTAGACTTTGTGGAAATTGTGGCGCCGGGGAACCATCAGCTCACCCTCCATGAAGAGTTGCTCCAACGCTATCTTTGAGGGTGAGCGCGCCCACATCGCATCACTGCTCTTCTTATCTTTGAAATCCTTTGCAGATAAGGGCCCTTCCTCACGAATACGCTTTAGAACCTTCCTCACCTGCTTAGCATCTTTCGGATACCAATGGGTATCGCCGGAGGCGATGCGCTGCATCATCGGCAATGAATAGCGGTAGTCCCTTATCGGCAAGATGGCTAGAGCATGAGCCCAATGTTCGAATACGGCACCTTGCTCTTGTAGTAGATCGATGTCGTTAGCGCTAAAGGCAGACACCCTATTCCAGAGGGTGTGAATATGCGCCCTAGCGACAACCGAGAGCGTATCGATCTGTACATAGCCTAGATGCTCGATAGCTTTTTGCGCCGCACCTAGCCCACTGCCGAACGTTCCCCGACTGGCCAAACCTTGGCGAGCTAGAACGAGCCGGCGTGCATCACTGAGAGAAACGGTTTCAGTCATTGAAATAAAATTAGGGCCTACGACGAAGCTGCACAGAGAAGATCACGTACAGCAATCAGACGAATAAATTCTAGCTAGAACCTGCCCTCGTTGATCACGACGGCAGTGGCAATACCTCCGACATTTTTAACTGAATAAGACTGCCCAGCCTTGCGCCAAGACCAATTACCAGGATGGTCGAGCTCATCGATCACTTGGTCATCTCTAGTGACTTGTAGCAAGCCATCGACTACCTGAACAACCACGCTAGGCAACTGATGATGTTGAATGTTGGTTTCCTCACCCGGAGCCAGTTCAACTCGATAGGATCTAAACCATGCATTTTCAAGCTCCGGCTCACCGCTTAAGCCAGATGGTCTATCGGACTGCAAGTCGATATTTCCCGCGCTGCCATTTACCAGAGCGATGATGCGAAATAGACCTGGGCCGGCGTTAGACACCTTGTGCGTTATTGCCTCGCTGGCGTAGTCGGTATTATTGCCGATCTGACCATCGCGTGGACCATCGGCCATGCTGATATAGGTAAGCATGATGGCCTGATCATGAACATGAGGCAGAGAGGTATCGCCTGGGTTGACCTGTACATCTAGTAAGTAGAGATCGCCCTCGTTGTGGACTGTTCTGTGCCTCGGTTCTTGGAGTAAATGCACGATGCGTTCACCGGCGAACTCGTTGTCTTCGGCGGCGAATAGCTTTGAGGCTGGGCTTAGGGACAACACTAGAAGCAGGAGGCAGGCGAGGATGAAAAAGATAACGCGTATGCGCGGTAGAGGGTCGTTTTGGGCTACGCGAGCTCCGGCAATGGATCGTCTTGGTTGCTTGTTTTTCATTTTGCTTTCCCCTACTGAAAGTTTGTCACTTGAAGAAGAGAAGCTACTCCTTCTTTTTAGGTTTTGCTAGGGGCTGCAGCTAGTGATTTGACTAGGCACCGCTTCGTTGATGCATAGAGAAAGCTGGAAGCCAGGACTCATTCGCAATCTGGCTTAGCCAAATTACACTCCTTACGGGGCGGCTTGCAGCCGTGTGCGCTGCTTTCGCAGCTTGTCGGCCCGCGGGTTCTGCGCCTGCTAGGACTCATCAGATATTTGGCTAAGCCAAATTCCTGACCCTGCGGGCGGCCGTTGGCCGTGTGCGCTGCTTCCGCAGCTTGTCGGCCCGCAGGTTCTGCGCCTGCTAGGACTCACCAGATATTTGGCTAAGCCAAATTCCTGACCCTGCGGGCGGCCGTTGGCCGTGTGCGCTGCTTCCGCAGCTTGTCGGCCCGCAGGTTCTGCGCCTGCTAGGACTCATCAGATATTTGGCTAAGCCAAATTCCTGACCCTGCGGGCGGCCGTTGGCCGTGTGCGCTGCTTCCGCAGCTTGTCGAACCGCAGGTTCTGCGCCTGCTAGGACTCATCAGATATTTGGCTAAGCCAAATTCCTGACCCTGCGGGCGGCCGTTGGCCGTGTGCGCTGCTTTCGCAGCTTTCGAACCGCAGGTTCTGCGCCTGCTGGCGGGGTGAACCAATACCAAAGAACCCGCCGTGGCGGGTTCTTTGGTATTGGTGCGCCCGCCAGGACTCGAACCTGGAACCCCCGGCTTAGAAGGCCGGTGCTCTATCCGGTTGAGCTACGGGCGCGGAATGGATCGCTGAGCCAGAGGCTCTAGCGAATCGGCGTGTATTTTACACGAATTCAACTGGCTGACCATTGGTAGAGTGTATCTAACTGAAATTGATTTAATCAGAGGTGCTTTTTGGCTTCTCACTTTTTTCATAGCGGTGATGACTTTGTGCAGTTCCTGCGCAGCCGACTCCGATATACATACCAGACATTACATCATTAAGTCGACTATAGAATTGCGCGACATAAGCTAGCGAGCCGGAACTCACCTTCTTCAAAGAGAGGGGTAGCTCGAGATTCAAAGATGATTGTGACGTCGGACTGCCATTCGCTGTTTTCGTTGGCTTCTTTGACATGCTTATATTCTATCAATAAGAAATGAATTAACTATCTGTTGTGTTCGCAGTACTGAACGTTTTTGTTCCAGGCAGGAACTGAATAAGTAAACATCAAGATGCCTGAGAACAAAGGTCTCGAGCAAGGCTATAGCAGATAAAATCAGGATGCATTTGTACATTAACCACTAATTTTTATCACCAGCAATCAGACGGATTACTGGTGCCTGATTCAGTTCTAGCGCTCGTATTGGTCAGTGTAAACGTTCCACACTCCGCGTCAGCAACCTGACCAAGCTGCGGTACTGCCGAAATTGAAAAACTCGAAGCCGATGCGCTGTCAATTTTGATGGCATAGACACTCTCTGTCGATGTCGACCCTACCAGGGATTGACTCTCGTTTAGAGTTACTGCGCTGTCCCCCCCCAGATCAAAAACCAAGGCAGCGGTATAGCCTAAATTAGTCAAATCGGATGTATAGACTTTGTTGTTTAAGTAAAACTGTTCCTCACGATTAGCTAAATCCAAGAGCCCCGAAACAGCTACGCTTCGCCTGCTCTTCAGTATACTGCCTTGATAAGCTGAAATTGCAAAAGAAGCTAATATACCAATGATTGCAACAACTAAAAGTAGCTCAATAAGAGTAAAACCCGCCTTGTTTTTCACCGCGTTAAATTTAGAAGAATACCCTGCATTCACTATCATCACCTTGTTTATTACTATGTATGTTTTTATAAACTATCGATATTTTTTTCAAGCCAAAACGTCTTCCAGAACGATCGACCCCCAGTTGACTCAGGGGTCAGGTCTGGCGGCAATATATAGTCACCGATAGGCACGACTTCGGCGGGAATGCCGCCGGAAGCGAGAGTGCTAAAGCGGTCAATCTTAGTAATTGCATCAGCACTAACTCCTGTATCATTATAGTTATTTGCAGGCGCGCCATTGTTGATATTAACCGCGTAGAGCCTACCGCCACCTTCACTAGGCGCACAAATCGTCCCGGCTTCTGCTCCAGATCCTTCCGGTAAAAATGATGTAAAAAATATGGTACCAAACGCAGTCAGAGCGGGTGCTAAAACCTTCTCACCAGTCCCTTCCAGCTCTAGCTTCCATCCATTCGTAAGATTTTCTTGCGCAAAGCAAACGTCATCTGTAATACAGGTATCAGTGATATCTCCCAACCCCAAGGCATTGAGACTGGAATGATAGTCTCCATGATTGAATGCAGGAGTAGCCACAGCGCCAGTAACAGTATTTCGGTCCTTTAGCATATAGAGCCAGTTCGAACTAGCAGTATCACGGGGGTCAGCACGGTCTCCCGAGCCGATGATGACTGCATCGAAGGGTCCAAAGTCATCGCTGCTGGGAACGAAGTCCGGGCGATGAAAGAAGCGCCGGTCATTACTGCCGGCTACGGGCGATATATCGTCAAGCCCAAGATTGGCTACTGCACTAACGAACCAATCTACTCGATTATCGGCTGCACCTTCAGGTAAGTCGACTCGCCATACAGTACCTCCAGTATCACCCACATACAGTCTATCAATATTACCGTCTGCATTAGTATCCAGGATTGCTAAATCGGAAGGGATACTGTCTACCATTGCGCTGTGATGATAGAGCGTCGATGACTGATTACCAGTAATGCCACCGAGGGTCGCTTTCCACACTAACGCGCCGGTAAGTGCATTGACAATAAAAATTGCATTACCTTCATTATCATTAGCTGTACCGCTGTCCTTATCAGGATCGTAACCGCCGCCGAAAATTATAACGGGGGTGGAAGTTGGGCCAAATTTTACCGTGCTTACACGGGGCGTAGAAAATGACATGCCCAACTCGGAAAAATCACCTGTGTTTGTCAGTTTCCATAGCATTGCCGGAGAATCCGGATCCGTCACGTCAAGTGCGTAGTAGGAGTTGCCGCCTCGGCGCAAACCGAAAAACAACAGAACCTTGTCCGATGGGTCTGGGTTTCCAAACCCGTCTAGACCGATATTCCCATCTCCATCTGTATCGACTATATACGCTGAGGGAGCCCCATCTACGGTATAGGGGTGATCACTCGCTGGAGAGTTGCTTCTCAAGACAGAAACCGCATCCATAACCTCTCTGGGCATATAGGCCCAATCTTCTTCACCCGACTCTCCTCCTAAAGCGTCTGTATTTCGAAAGGAATGCATAAAACCATCATCGCTTCCCATATAAATACGAATGTCTGGGTTATTGACGGTATAACCGGGTGCCCGGGCGCCAAAATTAATTGGCAGTGGACGAGAATGCAACGGTGGGCCCATGATCCAGTCTCTCGCCTCAGTAACATCGCTGTCTACGTCTTGATCGTCTACATCCTGCCCTCGTAACCATCTAACCAAGTCTTCTGCTTCGGCTAGTGTAGCTGCGCTAAGGTCTGCTTGCACAATAGCGGCATTGGTAACCGACAAATCTATCAGTGTTGTACCAGCAGCTGATTCTGTAAAAACTGTTCTTGTAGTTGCGGAATTACCATCACCAATGCTGTTAGCACCGCCGAGGAAGCCAGGTATCAGCTGGCCCGCTCCACCACGAGCTACCGCTCTTCCGTCTCTTCCCTCTACTTCAAGGTCCACTGCTGCCGGCAGGCTGAGTTCGTCGGTCCAATAAGTTAAAGCATCGAAGGCTATCCTGCCATCGGCTCCAATAGCATTGGCACTGTATACATCAACCAATGCGAGGGTTTTCGACCCTAATGAATCGACTGTTTCTTCAATCTTTAGTTTTTTAAGGTTACCGTTCCAAGAAGGCCTTGCATTCTCATCGACTTCGAACTGCGCCAAAAAAATGTTATCTGAGATATCTGAGCGGTTAAACACGTTTACCGGTACCGAAGCTGCCACCAGCGTGGTGCTTACCGATAGTATTTCGCTGACAATAGCTCGTAAATCCTCTAACAAGACAGCAGGATCAGTCAACGCAATAGCCGATACGGTGCCGCCGCTTGCAGCATAGCCATTGGTCGTATTATTCACCTGTGCTGCAATAAAATAAGACTGTAGGTTCTGATTTCCAACGATCTCAGGCCAAAATCCATTGCTAGGGCTTGGCGCCAGATCAGTGCTGAACATATTGCTTACTACATCGTTAAAGGAGGGATTATTTCCGCCTACCGCCATGCCGCCGCTGGCGATTGAAGCTTTAAGTTGATCATCCGCATCACCGTCTTGGTTGGTAACTTGAAACATAATATTGACAGCATAAGCTTGAGAACAGGCAAATGCGGCGGTATTAACAAACGGAGTGATATAAGTTGACCCACTTTCAATCCCTATATCCCAGGCTAAAAGTGGAAAGTCTGTATCAAGGTTGTCAGTGTCGTTTGATGCATAATCTTCCCACCCTAGGTGAGCGTTGTGCCATGCCTGCCCTGTGAGATAGCGAAAGATTTCAAAATACATTTCCTTACCTTGATAGGGGTGGGAAAGGCGACCCCCCGGGACCGGTATCGCATCCAGTGCGGCTAACATGTCTGCTTTCGCGCCATTGGAATCAGTGCTATCGAAGCTTTGGAGTCCTTTGATGAAGTAAGCGCCATTACTGCAACCGGTCACCGATGGACCGCCATCGGCATCGCGCCCAGAACAACTGTCGTCATGATTAATCATGAAGGCGACCTTGACTCCGTCTAGCTCGTCAAATAGTGCTCTGAACACCGCCCTAATGCCGTCGAACAGAGTTACACGCCCAGCTCCGGTATTTAAACTCGGGTAGGCCTCTCCTAACAAAACACCACAAGCACTATTTATATCCTTAGGTGACACTTCGGTGCAGAGGTTCGAGCCCAAATTTGACCTATAATCTAAGGTCAAAATGATCATCGGCTCAGCGCCAGCTGTGGGACGCGCATTTACATATATGTCTGTATCATCTGCAATTGAGTTTGCCTGCATGCTGAGAATAATTCCTAAACTCAGCAGCATTTTTCGTGTAGTAATCATAGGCTGACCTTTTGCATATATACTTAGTTAGTTTGAGTGCCACGTGGCACTAATACCATTACGCCCTGCGATATTCCCACCTTTCCTTCATTGTCAACGGAGCCGTCATATGTTGCATCAACCTCAAACCGCGCTGCAAAAAAAGCATCGGCACTCGAGTTTATACCCCGTGGAGCCGGCATGAGCGCAGGCGCAAGCCTCTCCACAATAACTTCGGCTTTATTGGTTTCTACCAAAGGCAACAAGTTTTCACTAATTGCGATGCTATTTTCCGTACAGCCCAGTACGTTAGCAGTGCAATTTACGAATCCCACGTTACCGGATACGATGAGATTATTGGGATTTCCTATTACTTCATCGACTATCGATTGAGTCATCTCCGCCGTACTCACCCGGGTTTCTTCATTACCGGCCATGCGCAGGCCCAGAGTACTCGTGCGCATCGTGGTGGTAGCGCTAAGAATAAGCAGCAACATGAAAATCAAAGAAATAATAAGCAAAGCTCCTTGCTCATTACGCCCAGCGATAGCGGTTTTTGTTTGATTCGCAGGTCTCATGTACCTATCCCTCCTAGGTTCGCGGGATTCCGCAATATCACAGTTGTACTGAATACCCGCCTGAAAAAACCATCATTTGCCGCCGCTATGTTTACAGACCCTAGGTTATAGGCTTTGTCATTTGTGTAATTTGGTATCTGGTTCAAACTTCTTACCAGCACGTAAATCCTGGCAGCAACACTGTCGAAAATTTCACTCGCCGCTGGGGTAGCTGTATAATAATCCGCAATCGAATCGTCGTCGTTGTCTACGCCATATTCAATCTGCAAGTTTTCAACCCCTTCCACAAGGCATTCCGTGGTCATATCAGGTGGCGAGCTATTCTGCAGAAAGCCCCTGCACAGGGACGGGATACCATCTCCAAGAGTAAAAGAATAATCGCGTAAAAAGTACATGCGCGGTAGATAGGCCCAATTAGTAACCGTGCCAGTCATAGCCGGAGGCGCGCCTGCACTGCCTAAAAACATGATTCCAGCGACACCATTGGTACGCATATACATCTGATTGACACGTATATCAGCGTCTATTGTATCGCTGTCGGCCACTCGTTTTGCCGCGAGAATATCGGTGCCCACCACTACATTCCCACTAGGCAAGCAATCAAATGCCGCTGCAGCAGTGCTAGCTGTAGCATTGTTTAGAAACTGCATGGCAATCAGATCCATCGCCCATGGGTTAACCCCGTCCCCACAATCGACGCCAACACTAACCGAAACATCTTCGGTCGCACTACTAATATCCAAAAACTTTCCCCAAAACCCCGACATTGCTATCTCCCGGCTAATGGTGCGTACTACATAGCGGCCATTTTCCATCGTACGTGCGATTTCTTCATCCTGCGTAGCGCTACGACTATTCTGAATAAACACGATTACCACACTGCTCGATAACACTAGTCCTAACCCTAATGCGACCATCAGTTCGATAAGTGAGAAACCTTGTTGTTTACTTGTAAATATCCATGTCGATTCAGGGAGCAATGTATGTGTCAAAAGTTAATAACCGGCGAAACTCTTCATTGGCGCCATACTTACCGCTAGCAACACCACACATATTTGCAGACACATTGCTCAGTTCAGTAATGGCCACGCCACACTATGCTTATGGTATAAACACCGGCACCACCGGCGACAGGCCCGGAGATACATCCGGTGGGGCTCGCCATACCGCCTGTCTCTGTATTGGTGCCATCTATATCTCGATTTTCTGAAGAGCCATCCATTAAATCTTCCCACTTGCCATAGGTCATAGGCGGCGAGTTGCAACGTATTACACTGAACCGCTTCCGTACAAGTCGTTACCGGCTGAGTAAGTGTTCCACCGCCAACACCTAAAGTGCGGTATTGACTCAAAGAAACAGGGTTCGCCCGCATTCTTTCCACAACATCCTTAGCTAAAACAGTTGCCGAGGTTCGCTGTATGGCATTGAAATTAGACTTTTTAGCCATAGTTTGCAGACCGGCAATATTGAGAATTCCAATACTGAGAACGAGCATAGCTATCAGCACTTCAATCATTCCGGCTCCACGCTGTATGCGCTGTGATGTAAACTTCCTTAAAGTAAAGGACACGATCTATTCTTGCCGGTTGGTATCGCTTACGGGCATGTTGAACTTGCCACACGAGGTTCGACCGGTTGCATTTATGAAGATCGTGTTAGCAAAGTTTCCCGTTAACACATATGTTGATGGAACCATTCGTGGTTATGCCACCAGAGGGGAGAAAACTTATCACATTGGTATAATTTACTGTTGTGACCGACGCATTTCTGCTCATACCTGTGAATGTATTAATTACCTCTTCACCTGCATCCTTGACACCGTCGGCATCAGTATCTTCGAAGGAGATCCAGCCAGATTGCCAGCTTTCGGTATTATCGCAACTCATTGGCACAGCTGGATTAATCTTACAGAGGGTCACCATATTATTACGCGTTCGCCGAGTCGCTTCTTGCCAACAACAGCGATGTAAAAAAATCAGCGGCTTCGCTGTCCGCCTGACTGCTGTTCAATAAGGTTGGTTAGTGGCGGTAATGACACAGACGCCAACACGGCCGTAATGCTAAGGGTGACGAGGATCTCCACCATCGTCAGCCCTGTTTGTCTTCTTGTTTTCACATCCATCACCTTTGCTTACCTACCTGCGGGAATCGAGATATTTGAAATTACGCCCCGAGTGCCCCCCTTATCGCGGGAAAGTTATAACAAGACCTTCCAATATTAATGTGACTCAGGTCTAGCTTAAAGTTTGCGCTGAGTCACAAACATCAACTAAATCAGGAAAATAATCAAAATAAGCGTAGTAGTTGCTTAGATCGAAGGGGCCTAAGGAGAATTAACCTAAGCTATTTCCGCTATGGACAAAATGTTACCAACCGCCTGCTTAACAAATAGGCAGCAGGCTTAATTAGCTTTATACACTTTAATTGTAGGTTTTCCAACGAGGATGAGAACGGCTTGAAGTCTGGAGGAAGCGGAATAAAAGGCATCATTTCTGTGCCTGGTATAGATCTCCAGAAAATGGGGTGACTGACGGGGGTTCGAACCCGCGACCACCGGAGTCACAGTCCAGGGCTCTACCAGCTGAGCTACAGTCACCATTGATCGCTAACACTGCGGTGATTCAGGGGAATCGCGTGAATCCGCACTATTGACCCACATTGAGTGAGGCAACGAAATTGGTCGGGGTAGAGAGATTTGAACTCCCGACATCCTGCTCCCAAAGCAGGCGCGCTACCAGACTGCGCTATACCCCGATAATGGGCCTTGAATCCTCGGAAAACGGCTTCGTTTTCGAGGAGGACGGAATTAATACTCACGTCGATGGTACCAGTCAATGCCTGATTCCATTGGTTTTGAGCTAAAGACACTATGCCTCGGGCATCTTAGACAAAGCAAAAGCAAGCGGACTAGCGTTCAATTCTCCATCCACTGCCACCGGCGCCGTCTTCCACGACAACTTTCATCGCCGTTAATTGGTCACGTATTTCATCTGCTCGCGCCCAATTCTTCTCTGCACGAGCCTGTTTTCGAGCTGCAATCAGCTCATCTATCGCTTGCCACATCCAACTCAATAGCGACATTACTGCGCAGGAATGCCTCTGGAGGTGCTCTGCAAAATACCTAGTAAATTCGGCGAGTCGCACAAGCAAGGCACCAAGTTGATTGGCAAGCCCAGGGTCCGCCTCCTTATTTTTATTAATCTCCTTCACCATCTCGAAAAGAACACTGAATGCTTCCGGCGTGTTGAAGTCATCGTCCATCGCTGCGAAGAATGCCTTCTCGAAGCGACTATTGGTAAGTGACTTTGCAGTCGCGGTATCCAAGCCCTTCAGGCAATTATAAAAGCGCTCCAACACACTGGTCGATTGCTGCAGGCTCCGCTCAGAATAATTAATCGGACTACGGTAGTGACTTGCTATCAACAGATGACGAACGACTTCGGCATCGTAGTCTTCCAATATTTCCCTTACGGTGAAGAAATTATTCAGCGACTTTGACATTTTTTCGTTGTCGACACGCAGTGGCCCATTGTGCATCCACACATTCGCGAACCGCGTCTGAGTTGCCGCCTCTGATTGCGCGATTTCGTTCTCATGGTGAGGAAACAGCAAATCCGAACCGCCACCGTGAATATCGAAATTGTCACCGAGGCAGCAGGTCGACATGGCCGAACATTCAATATGCCAGCCAGGCCTACACATAGCCCCAGGGAGAATCCCAACCAACGCCATCATCCGGAGATGACTTCCATAACACAAAGTCTCTGGGATCTTTCTTTAGCTCGCCTACTTCTATGCGCGCACCATCCAACAATTCATCCATTTTCTTTTTGGATAGTTTCCCATAATTTGGAAAATTCATAACCGAGAAATAAACATCGCCGTTGTCGGCCCTATAAGCCATGTCTTTCTCAATCAGCAACTTAATCATATCAACGATTTCGTTAATATGCCCTGTCGCACGCGGCTCAACGTCCGGAGGAAGTACAGCTAACGCCGCCTCATCTTCGTGCATGGCATCGATAAACCGATCGGTAAGATCTGAAAACAATTCACCGTTGTGTTTGGCACGGTTTAGAATCTTGTCGTCGATGTCCGTAATGTTTCGCACGTAGCTCACTTCATACCCGCGTGCTCGCAGGTAGCGAGTCACGACATCAAATGCCACCATCATGCGCGCATGACCAAGATGCAGATAATCGTAGGTCGTTATTCCACAAACATAGATGCCAATCTTGCCTTCATTTATTGGCTTAAATTCTTCTTTCGTTTGCGTAAGGCTGTTGTAAATATTTAACACGGATTACTCTTTATTAATTGTCTATTGTTCTTTTTAAAGGGTTTATCGCCTACCAAGAATCGCGCAGAGTTATGGTTCGATTGAAAACAAGCTTATTCTCCGACGACTCCTTCTCGTCGAGACAATAATAACCCTCTCTCTCGAATTGATAACTCGATGATGCGCCCTCTTCCATTATCGATGGCTCGGCTATACACGATGTTATCTCGATCAATGAATCTTCGTTCAGGCATTCACGAATGTCTTCGATGTCTTTGCTTTCCGGGTTTTCAACGCTGAACAGCCGATCGTATAACCGCACGGTCAATGGTATTCCCTTAGCCTCGGACACCCAGTGGATTACGCCTTTCACTTTGCGCCCTTCTGGCTTCTTGCCTAGCGTGTCCAGATCGACACTGCAATGCAGCTCAATGAGTTCTCCAGCGCCATCCTTAATCACATCGATACATTTGATTACATAGGCACCGCGCAAGCGCACTTCGCCGCCCGCAATCAGTCGCTTGAAACCCTGCACAGGCAGCTCTTCGAAATCAGACCTGTCTATCACGACTCGCTTGGTTAGGGGAACTGAGCGCCGACCCATTTCATCAACCTTCGGGTGATTCGCCATGCTAAGGATCTGGAGGTGCTCATCCGGCAGATTCGTCAACACGACGGTAACTGGATTCAGCACGCACATCGCTCGCGGGCTATTCTTGTCCAGATCATCCCGAATCGCGTGCTCCAACATACCCAGATCGACAATACTATCGCTACGCGCCACGCCAACGCTCTCACAAAAATTTCGCAGGGCGGCAGCCGTAAAGCCCCGCCTACGCATTCCAGCTAAAGTTGGCATGCGCGGGTCATCCCAACCTGTCACGACATTGGTCTCTACCATCTCCTTCAGCTTACGCTTGCCCACGATGGTGTAATTTAGTTTCAGCTTCGCGAATTCGGTCTGTTCCGGCAGCACATATTTACTATCAGTGTCTTCCAGATCGCTAGCGCCAGCTATCGATGCAATCTCTAGAGCGTGTAATATCCAGTCATACAATGGCCGATGGTCCTCGAATTCGAGCGTACACAGCGAATGAGTAATGCCCTCGATCGCATCGGATAGACAGTGCGTATAATCGTAAGTCGGGTAGATACACCATTGAGTGCCAGTCTGATGGTGCTCTATATGCCTGATGCGGTACAAAACAGGGTCGCGCATATTGATGTTCGGCGCGGCCATATCGATTTTCGCACGCAAGCTGCAGCTTCCATCAGCAAACTCGCCAGTTCGCATGCGCTCAAAAAGGCCCCTGTTTTCTTCTATCGACCGATCCCGATACGGGCTATTTCGACCCGGCTCTGTCAATGAGCCGCGATACTCCCGTGCCTCAATTGCACTTAGGTCACAGACGTATGCCTTACCCGATTCAATAAGCTGCACCGCGAATGCGTACAATTGCTCGAAATAATTCGAGGAGTAACGCACATCCCCATTCCACTGAAAGCCTAACCAAGAAATATTGTCCTTAATAGCATCGACATACTCCTGGCTCTCCTTCTCCGGATTTGTGTCATCGAAGCGGAGATTACACAGTCCCGAATTTTCTGCCGCTACGCCAAAGTTGAGGCAAATAGACTTCGCATGGCCGATATGCAGATAACCATTCGGCTCAGGAGGGAATCGGGTGTGCACGCGCCCGCCATGCTTATTCTGCTTGATATCATCAGCAATCTTGTTGCGAATGAAATTGGACGAAGTGCTACTATCGACAGCCCCATCAACAGTGGTGCTAGCGGATTTTTGATCTGTCATCGCGAGGGTTCTTCTATCTCTACTGGTATTGCCCTTCAATCTGCAACTGAGACTGTCGTGGCGCGCGTAAAACGCTTATTATAACGGCTTCTGCATTGCCATAACAAAAAGTTTCATCGGCAAGTAGCAGACTGGGTTTATGCACCTAGTATAAACAACCGGTTTAATCACCCGGTTTTCGGAATCTCCCTTACTCAATCTTGCTCATTTGTGAGCAACATTTACAGTAAGATTTACGCTTCACTCAACAGGTAGTAGACATGATCACAATAAAGACCAACTACGGCGCAATTACCGTAGAACTCGATTTCGACAAGGCGCCAATTTCGGCTGCTAATTTCGTGCAGTATGCCAAATCCGGATACTACGATGGCACCATCTTTCATCGAGTTATCAATGACTTCATGATTCAGGGTGGTGGTTTCGAGCCCGGTCTTAAGCAGAAAGACAGCGGCATACCCATCGAAAACGAAGCAGACAACGGTGTAAAAAACCTAACCGGTACCTTGGCGATGGCAAGAACGGCAGTTCCTCACTCCGCTACATCACAGTTTTTTATCAACGTGGGCGACAATCACTTCCTGAATCACACTAGCAAGACCGACCAAGGTTGGGGCTATGCAGTTTTCGGCAAAGTGACTGACGGCATGGACGTAGTCAACAAGCTCAAAGAATGTGAGACGGCATCTCAGGATGGGCATCAAGATGTGCCGGTCAATGAGATAATCATCGAATCTGTCGAAGTCACCGAAGAAGAGTAACTTTGTCTAGCAGAATCCTGCTCATCTCCGATCTGCATCTGCAACCTAGTAGAGCAGATATCACCGCAGCGCTGTTTGCTTTTCTTCAGAGAAACGCAGCGAGCTGCGGCGCTCTGTATATCCTTGGTGACTTGTTCGAAGTCTGGATAGGCGATGACGATGCGACAGCGCTGAGCACGGCGGTAGCGACTGCATTGAGCCGCTTTCATGAGGCTGGAGCAAGCATCTTTATAGGGCACGGCAATCGTGATTTCTTGCTGGGAGCTAGCTATGCAGCGAACTGCGGCGCCGTGCTAATCGATGATTCGACTGTTATCGATACGCCCATTGGTACCGCCTTGGTCCTGCACGGGGATGATCTGTGCTTGGATGATGTTGAGTACATAAAATTCCGTAATACTGTGCGCCAAGAATCCTGGCAGCAGGACTTTCTCAGTAAAACGCTCACTGAACGCCGCGCATTCGCCGCTCAGGCTAGGCAGCAGAGCCAACAGGCAACCGCGACCAAGCAAAACGCGATTATGGACGTGAATGCCGCCTCAGTTGAGCAGCGCCTACACGAGACTGGACAGAAATTAATGATACACGGCCATACACACCGCCCACAGGTTCATGAACTGAAACTCGGCCAGAAGAAGGCACGCAGGGTTGTGCTAGGGGATTGGGACAGTCATGGCTGGTTTGTCGAGATAGACGAGCACGGCTTGCGACTAGAGAAGTTTCCTCTTTGACGCCTGCTTTATGGACGGCTTTTGTTATCGAATTTCGTTGCCGAAAAATAGCGTGCGTGATGCGCCTCACTAAGTAACAGCAGGTCACTCTCTATGATTTCGCACAACTGAGATAAGGGCATGCCTGCATAGTTGCCCAACGCATAGACGCCATATTCCTCCAAACTCTCCATACGGCCGTGCCCCTTCTTCAGCAGATTGTGCAGCCAACAATAGGGCGAAAGCAATTCGTCGTAGGGAATTTGAAAGCGATTCAGGCCTGCCCTGAGATTCGGCTCTGAAAATATTCGCAGCTTATTCTCCAGAATTTGCGTGCTGAGCCTTTCTATCCTGCTCAAAACCGCTGACTTCGCTTCGACGTCATAGCCATTCCAATCGATGACCTCGAAAGCGTAACGCTTGCAGCCACGGCACACCACATCCCCTACGGAAGTCGTAGAGCAGATACCTAGGCAAGGAGTTTTGATGGAGGCCATGGTGTTAACGCAATTAAGATAAAGTAGTCAGCGCTGAAGACAGCGACTTTAACAAATGTTGCTCAATTATAAACCCTCTACAAGATTACTTCGCGCACAAACTGTGCCCGGTTAAAAGAATTCATAATTAGTGAAAGGGCCTAAAAAGTCACCGCTAGGACGAGTCACCAACTGGATTTTTAACTGGTTTTACAGTACACTGCACGCATATTTTAGGCCCTGCCCTGCTCTGAATCGAGATGATTTACAACACGTACTGGTACCCTCTCGATGCATGAATCTCAGGCAATAGGCAGACCGGTCCAATCCATTTGCTAGATGACACCCCTGTTAAGTGATTCTTTATAATCACTTCGATCGCACTACAACGCCGATCGATTGATCTCACTGACAGTGCTGAACCGAAGAGGATAAAACTTTGTTAGAAGCTTACAGAAAACACGTTGCCGAGCGCGCCGAGCAAGGCATAGTCCCAAAGCCCTTATCTGCAGAACAAGTTGCAGACCTTGTAGAGTTATTGAAATCGCCACCCGCCGGCGAAGAAGAATTCATCCTCGATCTGCTGTCCAACCGCGTGCCAGCCGGCGTCGATGAAGCTGCCTATGTTAAGGCAGGCTTCCTATCTGCGCTCGCGAAAGGCGAAACAAATTCACCGCTGATCGATCAACTGCTAGCAGTTAAATTACTTGGCACAATGCTTGGCGGCTACAACATCTCGACCCTTGTTGAGCTACTCGATTCAGACACACTGGCCGCCGCCGCAGGCGATGAACTGTGTCACACCCTGCTAATGTTCGATGCCTTCCATGACGTGGCGGGGAAAGCGAAATCCGGTAATGTACAGGCGCAACGTGTACTGCAGTCTTGGGCCGATGCAGATTGGTTTACCAGCAAGCCTGAGCTCTCAAACAGGATTACTGCAGCGGTATATAAAATTCCCGGGGAAACAAATACGGACGACCTTTCACCTGCTCAGGATGCTTGGTCCCGCCCAGACATTCCCCTGCATGCGCAGGCGATGTATAAAAACCCAAGAGATGGCGTGACCAATGCCGAAGAACAGATCAAGGAGCTAGAACTGACTGGTCATCCAGTTGCACTGGTAGGCGATGTTATGGGTACTGGCTCGTCACGTAAATCAGCCACGAACTCGGTGTTATGGCACATCGGTGACGACATGCCCTATATCCCCAACAAAAGAGATGGCGGGATCTGCATAGGCGGCAACATTGCTCCAATTTTCTACAATACAATGGAAGACGCCGGCGCCCTGCCAATTGAGACAGTAGTCGACAAGCTAAAGACTGGCGACATCATCGATATAGATGTCTACACCGGCCGTATTACTAATCATGAAAGCGGCGAGCTGATTTCAGAATTTGAACTAAAGACTGACGTTCTACTCGACGAAGTTCGAGCCGGTGGCCGTATTCCATTGATTATCGGACGCGGGCTGACGCAGCGCGCTCGCGAAGAGTTAAACCTAGAGCCTTCTGGTATTTTCCGCATTCCCGTTACCGCCGAGGCTTCTGGCAAGGGCTTTACGCTCGCTCAAAAGATGGTGGGCAAGGCCTGTGGCGTCAAAGGCGTTCGACCAGGCAGCTACTGCGAACCAAAGATGACTACAGTAGGCAGTCAAGATACAACTGGCCCCATGACACGCGACGAGTTAAAAGACCTCGCCTGCCTCGGCTTCTCAGCCGATCTTGTTATGCAGTCCTTCTGTCATACCGCGGCTTACCCCAAGCCGGTGGACATCGAAACACAGCACACACTTCCTGATTTCATCCAGACACGCGGCGGTGTCTCACTGCGCGCAGGCGATGGCATCATCCACTCTTGGCTAAACCGAATGTTACTGCCGGATACGGTAGGCACCGGAGGCGATTCTCATACACGCTTCCCTATCGGCATTTCATTTCCTGCCGGTTCTGGCCTTGTTGCCTTCGCAGCAGCGACAGGTGTTATGCCTCTGGATATGCCTGAATCAGTATTGGTACGTTTCAAGGGAGAAATGCAGCCTGGCATTACGCTGCGCGATCTCGTCAACTCAATTCCTTACGCCGCGCTACAAAGCGGCGATCTCACTCTAGAAAAGAAAGGAAAAAAGAACATCTTCTCTGGGCGTATTCTCGAAATCGAAGGCCTACCTGATCTCAAGGTCGAGCAGGCTTTTGAAATTTCCGATGCCTCCGCAGAACGCTCGGCAGGTGGATGTAGCGTTCGCCTTGCCAAAGAGCCAATCATCGAATACTTCCAATCAAACATCACACTGCTACGCTGGATGATCGACAATGGCTATCAGGATGCGCGCACTCTTGAGAGACGCGCACAAGCTATGGAAGCATGGCTAGAAAACCCAGAACTGCTAGCGCCGGATGCAGATGCTGAATACTACAAGGTCATCGAGATCGACTTGAATGAGATTACCGAGCCATTGCTGGCCTGCCCGAATGACCCAGACGACGTGAAGACGCTTTCCGAGGTACAAGGTACGCAGATAGACGAAGTCTTCATCGGATCCTGCATGACCAACATCGGTCACTTCCGAGCGGCTGCCGAGGTTTTAAAGCAGGTCGATGGCGGCCTACCTACCAAACTTTGGATCGCACCTCCAACGAAGATGGATGAGCACCAACTAAGCGAAGAAGGCATTTACAATGTATTCGGAGTATCTGGCGCCAGAACCGAGATGCCAGGCTGCTCGCTCTGCATGGGAAACCAGGCAAGAGTCGCCCCAAACTCAACGGTGGTATCGACCTCTACCCGAAACTTTCCTAACCGGCTTGGTCAGGGGGCAAATGTTTACCTCTCATCCTCAGAGCTGGCAGCGGTCTGCGCGGCTCTCGGTAAAATTCCAACTATGGATGAGTACATGGCTTATATGGGCAACATCAACACCATGGCCGATAGCATTTATCGTTACCTGAACTTCCATGAGATTGCGGACTTTATGGAAGCGGCAGACCGAGCGAAGAATATTCCCGTGACTGACGTGCAAGAAGTCGCCTAGTAAAACGTAAAACTCGCTTCGATAAAAAAGGTGGCCTAGGCCACCTTTTTATTGCCTCATTTTCGGCCGACGCAATAGGCGCTAATTAAATCGTGCTCTTCTCCACGATTTCGAATAAGTCCTTCGACAATTCCTTTTGCGCCTTGATGCGCCGAAGTTGCGCCTGCATTAACCCCTGTCGCTTAGCGCTGAACTTCCTCCAGCGTGTTAATGGTGTGAGTAACCTAGAGGCTATCTGCGGATTCAGTTTATCGAGAACCAGGACCTGATCAGCCAAGAATTCATAGCCTTCGCCACTGGCATCATGAAATCCAAGATGATTCTGCGCACAGAATGCACCAATTAACGAACGCACTTTGTTGGGATTGCGGATATCAAAGTCCGCATGCTCAAGCAATTGCTTAACTTGAGCCAAACTACCTGGTAGCTGACACACAGCCTGCGCAACGAACCATTGATCAACCACGAGAGGCTCATGACTCCATTGCTTATAAAAGCTATCTAGCGCATCGCGCTTTAAGTCGACAGCGGCCCCTGCACCACTATTCACGAGGCAGCGTAAGCCGGATAATTGATCGGTCATATTGCTAGCATGAACAAACTGCGTCTGCGCCAGCGTAACCGCTTCATCCTTGTCACTTCTCATCAAGTAGGATAACGCTAGGTTCTTCAGCGATCGCCTTGCTATTGATTCAGCGTTCGCCGCGTATTCAGCATCGCTAGTGTTAGCGGTATACACATCGAGGAACAATGAATAGAACTTGGCAGCAACACCATTCAATAGAAATTCGCGCACACGGTAAATGCTCTCAACATCGGCCACCGCAGCTCTCTCGATCAGAAAACCAACCGTAGGAAGACTAAGCAACTGTGCGACCATCGCCTTATCCACGCTAGGATCTGACAGGGTCGAATCGAGCACGCCGGCATAGGCATCAACCAAGCTCTGCGGAAGAGCTAAATCTCTGCCCGCAGCCAAATCAGACTGAAGCTCGTCAATCAGCCCTATAGTAAGTAACTGAGAAGCGTTCCAACGGTTGAAGCCATCGCTGTCGTTGACCATGAGAAATAACAGCTCGGCACGGGAATAGTCATACTGCAGCCTCACCGGTGCGCTAAAGCCGCGCAGCAATGAGGGTATTGGTTCAGACTCCAGTCCCTCGAAGACGAACTGCTGCTCTTGCTGTGTTACGGACAACACTCTATCGGTTTTGCTCGGAGATGCATCATCGACTAGCAACCTTAGCGGCAGGTCTTTACCATCGCTTCCCAGCAGACCCAGCCGCAGCGGGACAGTTAATGGCTTCTTGTTCGACTGCCCCGGAGTGTCCGGGCAGGACTGACTGACATACAGGGTGTAGCGCTTGGTATCGGCATCATACTCGCTCTGGATAGAGACCACTGGAGTACCAGCCTGATAGTACCAGTTACGAAACTGACCTAAGTCGATGTTGCTAGCATCCTCCATGGCCTTCACAAAATCCTCAGTAGTGACGGCCTGTCCATCGTGCCGTTCAAAGTACAGGTCACTGCCGGCCCTAAATTTTTCCGGCCCCAGCAACAAGGCGATCATACGAACAACCTCAGCCCCCTTTTCGTAGATGGTAACCGTGTAAAAATTTGAGATTTCCATGTACGAGTCAGGTCGCACTGAATGTGCCATCGGGCCACCATCTTCAGCGAACTGTACGGTTTGCAGGAAGGAGACATCCTCAACTCGCTTGACTGTCCGCGAGCCCATATCCGCGGAAAATTCAGAATCACGGTATACGGTAAACCCTTCCTTCAAGCTAAGCTGAAACCAATCTCTGCAGGTGACTCGGTTGCCCGACCAATTGTGAAAATATTCATGAGCTACAACCGCCTCGACACGCTGAAAGGAGAAGTCGGTCGTGGTCTGTGGGCTGGCGAGCACACAAGAAGTGTTAAATACATTCAGGCCTTTGTTCTCCATCGCTCCCATGTTGAAGTCATCGACAGCAACGATCATGAATATATCGAGGTCGTATTCGCGACCATAGACCTCCTCGTCCCAGCGCATCGAATTTTTCAGCGATAGCATCGCATGGTCGCACTTATCGATATCCTTTTCTTCGACGAATATACGCAGCTCGATCTCTCGATCGCTGCAGGTTACAAAGGTATCATCAAGGCTGAGCAGATCACCTGCCACCAGAGCAAATAAGTAGCTCGGCTTTTTAAACGGATCCTCCCAAGTTACCCAGTGTCTGTCGGGCGCGCCATCTACATCACCACTTGCGATATTATTGCCGTTGGAAAGCAGTACCGGGTACTTGGCTTTGTCTGCCGCTACCGTAGTTGTAAATACCGACATGACATCGGGGCGATCTAGATAATAGGTGATGCGGCGAAAGCCTTCTGCCTCACACTGCGTACAGAACATCTTCTTCGACTTATATAAGCCCTCAAGCGCCGTGTTATTTTGCGGCTCGATTCTTGTGTGACACTCAAATTGAAATTCTTCGAATGTTTCACCCAAAAGACTGTCCAGTGCCGGGACGGTTAAACTTTCATCGTCTTGACTGTATTGATCAGAATTTAATTGCTGTCCGTTTATAAAGACCTTCTCTAAGGTTAAGACCTGCCCATGGAGCCGTAGGGTGGTCACGTCAGAGCCACCGTTACACTTAAACAGCAGCTTGGCGACAACACTTGCATGATCTTCATACAGGTCAAAATGAAGATCTGTGGTTTCGATAGTAAATGGTGGCGGACTATAATCTTTCAAATAGGTGGTTCTGGCCGATGCGTTTTTCATAGTCTACAACTCTGTCTAATTGGGTATTAAAATTCAAAATACGCCCTGCGAAAATCGCAAGGCACTGCTTAGGCTTAACTAACTACTCACTATGAAGCGCGACTTCATAACCTGCAAAGCGGCGCATATTTATAACCCCCGAATCGAGAATTAAATATTGGCCCTTTATGCCTAACAACGTCCCCTCCACGATCGGAGTCTTATCGAAATTGAGAGACGTTACCTTTTCTGGGTAGCTCACAACCGGATAGTCGATCGATACAGCGTCGACTCCATTTAGAACGCTAATTGCGAAGAATCCAAATTTGTCCTCTAGCTCTTTCAAATCAGACTGACATTTTTCAATCAACCTCTTCGCCTCAGCGTGCATATCTAAAGGTGTGGCCACGCCCTTGAGCATATCCCTCCAATTCGTCTTGTCAGCGACAAATTGCTTAAACATTACCTCCACCGCACCGGACTGGAGTCTGCTGCGCACTCGAATAATCGCCAGAGCCTGCGTCGCTCCCTGATCAATCCAACGCGTGGGAACTTGTGTGCCCCTTGTTATTCCAACCTTCAGCCCAGAAGAATTCGCCAGATAGACGATGTGATCCTGTAAACAGAAACGTTCACCCCAGGCAGGGTCGCGGCAGGTCCCCTGATCGAAGTGACACTTTTCGGGATGAATGATGCAAGAGTCGCACTCGGCTAGTCTCTGAAAACAAGGATAACAATAACCTGAGTTAAAACTTTTGTTTGTTTTTCGCCCGCAGTTTGTACAATTTATAAGACCGCTGTATTGCAAGCTGATCTTCTTTTCTAACAGCGGATTAAGTAAAATTTCTTCTTCACCTAAACGTAGCTGATATTCTACGGGCTGCGAAAGGCGACTCCGCATTTTCCTCAGCGTACCCTGCCCCCTATTTTTCATGTCAATCTTCCTTCATTGTTTCCTTTCTGATTCATAGGGCTATTACTCGTTGGTATTAGTAACAATAGAAATAGTCTGCGCCTGCACTGGGGCCGCCTTACTCTTGCAGCTAGCCGAAAGATCAAACCCAACTCTGTCCTGTTCCCGGAGATGCTTCGCTTCATAGAGTATTATTGCCTGCATACAGAAATCGATCTGCGGTGCACCCAAGCGCGCCCCATCAGCCCATTTGCCGAGTTCTATGGCAAGCTTAAGAGAGTCGTAGACATCCGAATTCATTTCATCTATCAGCTGCTCTATAGACGCGGGTTTCTGCCTAAAAAACTCTTCGAAACCTTGTTGCTTACTATCAGACATCTCTTCAAACCTCTTATCGAACCTCTAATCAAATTTCGTAGAATCAAACTTCTTCAGACTTTAGCTGCCGATCGCCGCACGACCCAGAGCGAATCGATAGAGACCTACGACCACCACGCCTGCCACCAGGCCTGCCACTAGCCCGCCAAGGTGCGCCGCACTTGCTATCAACGATGAGGCAACAAATTCCATTGCAACCAGCGCAATGACAAAAACCACAAACATCTTGTTATTAATAAGTAGATTGCTGCGCGGCATGAAGCTATGCACTATCCATGTATAACCAACCAAACCATAGACCACTCCCGACATGCCCCCGAAATTATTGTAGCCACTAGTTAGGTATTGCGCGGTATTCCCGACGAACGAACAGAATAGTATCAATACGATGAATAGCCAGCGTGGCTGCGCGCTTTCTAATTGACGTCCAAAATACCACAGCCACATCATGTTAAAGACGAGATGCAGTTCCCCAAAATGAAGCAGCATAGGACTCAAACTACGCAGTATTGCGACAGGGCTATTGATGCTCGCGAGCAGAGGAAGTAGCCCAGAAGAATCTAGTACAGGATAAAACAGGATCGCCACACGCTGCGGCTGCGTACCCAGTAAACTGAGCAAGGCAACCGATAAGCACGCCAGAATGAGAGCAAAGCTGACCGGAGCGCGCATAAAGGCATGAATGAGCTTACGTAGAAAAAGCAAAAGGATTGAATAGAGACGTTAAATTATAAGCAGCAGAACTCCCCAGAGAAGAGTCTTCATCAAAGGGCCAATTAGCAAGAGCTTCACGAACCAGCGCTCGCCTGCTGATCACCGTCAACCCAGATCACTTGCTGGCCAGACTCCTCATTGATGCGATGAGCAATGCCCTGACTCTGCAAGAACCGACTAAAGCGCAACAAGTTGACTTCTATGGGCAGGCTCGCCGCTCTAATCATCATCCCTAACCAAACGATTACCCCAGCCTAATTTACTGCGACAAGCCTGATAGAAAGTGTGCTCTGGCGGATGAATCAGCTTCAGCGGCACGTCTTTCTTCCGAACAATGATCTCATCCCCCGCTGCCGCGGTATACAACACCTGACCATCACAGCTAACCTGTGGCTCGAGAATTCCTTGAGGAGAAACTACTATACGAATTTCACTGTCGCCATCTACTACGATGGGCCGATTGCCGAGTGAGTGAGGATACATAGGCACCAACACAACTGCGTTCAGGCCCGGATGCATGATCGGACCACCGGCAGATAATGCATAGGCGGTAGAGCCTGTGGGTGTCGCAACGATAAGTCCGTCCGAGTCGAGGCTGTAGACAAAGTTACCGTCAACGTATAGCTCGAACTTTATCATCTGTGCAGCCTTTCCCGGATGCAATACGACATCATTCAAGGCGGATCCAAGATGGCGATCTTCAGAGTTTTTAGCACAGTGAGGCCGCGCTACCACGTCTAGCAAGAACCTAGAATCAACACTATAGCGGCCATCTAAGACTGCGGTAATACCTTCTTCTAACTCGTCGGGGTGAATATCGGTAAGAAAGCCCAGCCGTCCGCGATTGATACCAATAACCGGCACCTGATCGGACGCCACAAACTTGGCTACGTTTAGCATGCTTCCATCACCACCGACCACTATCACCAGGTCACAGAACTTCGAGAGTTCAGTACGCTTACATTGCCTCTGCCCGTGACCGCTCACCAGCTCAGCCGTCAGATCGTCTACGAAAACTGTCAGCTCTTTCCCACTTAAAACATCCAACAGACGCCGCAGCGTATCGACCACTCCAGCATGACCAGGACGGCCCACGAGCCCTATGTTGTTGAATTCTGACATCGCCAAACCCTTAGCTATTTGGTTCAAGAATTTCCAATGCAGCTAGGCTGCTTACCCCATCCCACGAGCGCGCCAGTATATCACAGCGAATCGCTCTCAATTCACCACATACTCAACTCGGCCTACATTCATCTTTTTCGCAAAGTTACCCTCACTTAGAGTAAAATAAAGCTCTTCTTAATTATTACACGGTATTTGAACATTGATGACTTCTAGCACAAACATAAAGCCACTCAGCAAGGATTCACGCATTGCCATTCTTGGCCTTGGCTATGTTGGCCTGCCGCTAGCGCATGCCTTTAGTAAAATCTACCCTACCGTAGGCTTCGACATCAACTCCCAGCGAATCACGGAGATTAATAAGGGCATCGATAGCAATAGTGAACTGACAAACGAGCAGTTCAAGGAAACACTTAATATCGCATACAGTGATGATGAAAACTGTCTGGCGGACTGTGACATCTATATCATCACCGCTCCAACACCTGTCGACGAGCAGAACCATCCAAACTTGGAGCCGGTCAAACAGGCTACACGGATGGTTGCCTCCCGACTCAAAAAGGGCAATATAGTTGTCTTCGAATCTACTGTCTATCCGGGTGCGACCGAAGAAGAATGCGTGCCCCTGCTCAGTGAGATTTCCGGATTATCTTTCAACGCAGATTTCTTTGTCGGATACAGCCCGGAACGCATCAACCCGGGGGACAACCAACACTCTCTAACTAGTATCGTCAAAGTAACCTCTGGCTCGACACCCGAAGCTGCGCAAACTGTAGATCAACTTTACAAAAGTATCATCGCGGCAGGTACGCATCTGGCAAGCAGTATCAGGGTAGCCGAGGCGGCTAAGGTGATCGAAAACACTCAGAGAGACTTGAATATTGCGCTAGTCAATGAGTTAGCCATTCTGTTCGACAAACTAGATATAAATACTCAGGAAGTATTGAAAGCCGCCGGCAGCAAATGGAACTTCCTGCCCTTCTCTCCTGGACTCGTGGGTGGACATTGCATCGGTGTAGACCCTTATTACCTTACCTACAAAGCACAGCAAGTAGGCTATCATCCCGAGGTTATTCTCGCGGGACGACGCATTAATGATGCAATGGGTGCCTATGTCGCAGAGCGTGTCGTCAAGCTAATGCTATCTAAGCGAATTCATATCATTGAATCTAAGGTTCTGGTACTCGGACTCGCCTTCAAAGAGAACTGCCCAGACACCCGGAATAGTAAAGTAGTGGATATTATCGAGACCTTGCAGTCCTACCACAGCAGCATCGATTTGTATGATCCCTGGGTAGATCCTGAATCATCCGAACTGCTTATCGGTATCCCTGAAGAAAACTGTTATGACGCGGTTATTATCGCCGTGGCACACGATCAATTCAGGGATCTCGGCATAGCTGGAATACGCAAATTCGCGAAAGAAAAATCGGTAATATTCGATGTCAAGCACGTCTTCGCTTCCGATGACGTCGACGGCGCTCTCTAGCAGTTAATCACGATCACGATGGATTATGAAAATTGAAAATACTCGTAACTGGTAGCGCAGGCTTTATCGGACACGCTCTCTCGCAGCGTCTTCTGCAACGTGGCGATAAAGTCATCGGCATAGACAATCTGAATGACTACTACGATGTCGGATTAAAAAAGGCGCGGCTTGCTCGACTCGAAAGTCATGAGAACTTCGTAAACTTCAAAGCAAACCTCGAGAATGCCGAAGCCATTGCCACTATCTTCAAAGAGCATCAACCGCGGCGAGTAGTGAACCTGGCGGCTCAGGCTGGAGTGCGCTATTCACTTAAGAACCCGCAAGCCTATGTGAGCGCAAATCTTGAGGGTTTCGTGAATATTCTCGAAGGTTGCCGGCATAACGAGGTAGAGCATCTCATCTATGCTTCAAGCAGCTCAGTCTACGGCAGCAACACCGCGCTTCCTTTCTCGGTACATACCAACGTAGATCACCCTGTCAGCCTCTATGCAGCGAGCAAAAAGGCGAACGAACTATTCGCGCATACCTACAGCCATCTATTTTCTTTGCCCACTACCGGCCTGCGATTTTTTACCGTCTATGGCCCTTGGGGCCGTCCAGACATGGCCCTGTACCTATTCACCAAGGCGATACTGTCCGGCGAACCGATAGACATATTCAATAACGGAAATCACAGGCGGGACTTTACCTATATTGACGACATTGTCGAAGGCGTATTGCGCACAATCGACAAGGTCGCGACGCCTAGCGATGTCTTCGATTCCCATAATCCAGACCCGGCTACTAGCAAAGCTCCCTACCGCGTTTTCAACATTGGCGGCGGTAATCCCGTCGAGCTTATGCACTACATCGAAACCATAGAGAGCTGCCTAGGCAAGAGCGCGCTTAAAAATTTCTTGCCTATGCAGGCTGGTGATGTGGCAGAGACTAGCGCAGATGTAACAGCACTGGCGGATTATGTAGGCTACAAGCCGGAAACCAAGATCGAGACGGGTATCGCACGATTCGTCGATTGGTATCGCCACTATTACAAAGTCTAAGCTGCAGCCTGGCCAGGGCAGCGATTAAAAAACTCAGAAAGATTAGGAACTACTCAATGCTAAGCAGAAAAGGCTCGCGGGTGTACACCAGCTCGCCACTACTCTCAACCCAATAGGCGACGTACACCAGCAGCTTCTGATTCGAGAATATCTGATCGAATCGAAAACCATTTACTAGCGTAATATGTTCAAGCTTGCGCAGCGCACGCTTGCCGCTGAAAGCGATCAACCCTGCTAAGGTTTTATCCCACTTTTCCAGCTCTCCCAATTCGTTCAACTGATAAAGACTCTGGCCCTCGAGCCCGAAAAGCACAAAGATACCGCCGTGTAAACCAATGTGCCGCTCGTCTATTAATATATTCGCCTGTATGTTCACCGAATCAGTTGTATTGACCTTCTTCGTGAAGGATAAGCCACCATCACGACTCGCTGCGATAGATATATTAGCTTCACTTCCATCTCCAGAAAGCGTGGAGATAGCAGCACTGGGTAAATCGGGCACCTGCGTGGGAAAATAATTCGCAATCTGGTGCCGAACAAGATTTAGAGACTGTACGGCGTCCGCGCCAAACTCATGCTCGGCATCGACACCACAAGCAAACCCTAGACAGTCAAGGAGCGGATTGGAGAAGAGTGATACCCGCGCCTCGGAATTGAATGCCCCGGGATAGGCCATCACTGTTACGAACTGGCCTTCGACTCCGTAGCCAGTTGAAAAATTAAAGGTGCCACCACTGCCGTCTTCTAAATGCGAATGGCTTAGCCCCATGTTGTGCCCTAGCTCATGAGCGACAACCAGATCGACAGGACAATCCACCGCGATCTGCGAATAGGCAGTGTTTCGCTCAGCCACACGACTAAAGTCGCCATTGGTACTAAACCCACCTACTGCTGCCAAGCCACAACGCCCTTCGCCGGCTTGCGTTGGCCGAAACAGCACAACCAGGTCAGCCCCATAAGTTTCTCGCAGACTATCGACGCTGCTAAATGCACTATCAGTTTTCTCGATGAGATGATTCAGAGCCGCATCCATGTCATCGCTGTCGTTATAGTTAACCAGACCGTAATAGACCGGGCGCAGCGTGATCTTGACACCGCTATCGGCATAGATCTGATTGGCTACGCTAATCAATTGATTGATACGAGTCTGGACACCATGGGGATAGATGGCTGCAGCACTTGGCGTATAGAGAGTTAGCACATCGATGACCGTGTTACTGTGGTCCACCGAGCTAGGGTTTGTGGCATCGGTAGACAGCAACATCTCATTGAAGTCACTAATGCCATCGCCATCGCTATCTACTCGAATATCTTCGACTACATTTACAATGCCATCGACTCGCAGATTACCCATGATCACCGAACTGATCACACGGGGTTTTGACTGATCATTCGTTGCGACACTATAGCTAAAGAATTTTTTCTCTCCAGACAGAAAATTTCCAAGCTCGCAATAGAGGGTTTTCTGCAGAGAAAGGCTCAGTTGCTCTCGACACTCATTTGGAGCTGTAAGCAATTCGCTGTTCTCGAGAACGAAAAAAAACTCCACATATAGATCGTTATGTGATTGATCACTGATGTTTTCAAACTCGAGACTGACATCTATCGTGTTACCAACCAATACGCTATCGCTGGCAAAGCGTTGAGTGATGCGAAAGTTATTGCGGTCAATTTCAGGCGTGCTCACCGCTGCCGAATCGGCCCCTGCGTCTGCAGTCAATGATGGCGAATTCGCGTTACTGGCCTGCATCGGGAGAATAGAGAGTATTTCTGGTTGCGGCTTTAATAGCGCATCACTACTGGCTTTATCAATAATGATGTAATCTTTCTGAAAATCCTGCTCGAAGCCGAGCAGACTGCCGGGCTTATAGATCCAACCCTGATAGTGCGCATTATCTGCGTTCGCGATCGCGTATAGCTGAAAGGTCTCGTCGTCGCTGCTCAGGTGTCCGAACAGGCTCCGCTGCCCTTGGGTGATAGTGAGCGAGAAGAATCTATCGTCGTCGCGTCCTTCTGCCCCGATTACCCGGTCACCATTCACATAGCGGTCCAACGTCACAACCTGCAACTGTATCTGCCTGCTATCAGAAATTTGCAAGCTCAGGTAAGCACCCAAGTAGAGGTTGTTCAATTGAGCGCTATCCAGCGCTATCGCCTGCGAGATTTCAGCATAGGTTGGCGGCTCCTGTTGACTATCGAGCTGCTGTATGGGGTAGATGAAAGCTTGCTGCCCATACAACGGAGCCAGCCAAAGCAGGACAAGCATAACGCAGGCGCGACTTAAACCTCTCGACATTGAAATCTGCTTAGTAAAAAGTGATAGGGGCATGGCGATGAATAGTTAGCAGCAGCTAGTGCTTCTCAACTAATTCTCTCCTCAGTCAGATTGGGCGCGAGACCTTACAAAGTGGCCCGAGTGCCTATCATTTTAGCGACTAGTCCTGCACATTGCTATCTGCAACGCGGCTGTAGCGGCCACTCAATATTTTCACTATACATTGAACAGCGGCATTATCTAGTTGTTTTTATTAGCTTTAGTTGTGTATTCCGCCACTATGTATAGCCACTATTTCAGTCCCCTCACAGATCATACCTTTCTCAATCAAATCAAATAGAGCGTAGAACAGCTTGCCGGTGTAGACCGGCTCGAGGGGCACATCGGAGAATCCCGCGAATTCACGCAGAAATGACTGCAAGGCCGCATTGGAGCGCGCATAACCGCCACAGTGGTGCGTGTCATCGACCTGCCAATCAGCGGGGTCGGCGCAGCCACATGCTGCTAATTGACTCAAAATTTCAGACTGCAGATAACCATCTCCTTTCAAAACACTGATTCCCAGCACCTGGGGAGCATTATCACCGTGGATTTTCGATAACCCGCTTATCAGCCCTGCCATGGTGGTGCCTGTACCGCAACATAGAGCGACTAACTGCTTCGAATCGGCATTCTGCCACTTAAGTAACGGTGCAATCTCTTCGCAGCCCTTGATCGCCAGGGAATTACTGCCTCCCTCTGGCAGTAGATGGAAGTTTCCGAACTTGCCACGCAAACCTTCTAGGAAATTTGCCTCATCCTTGCGCCGATAGTCGCCACGGCTTACCGGCAGCAAAGTCATCCCCTGCTCTTTAGCAAACGTGAGTACCGGGTTCAATGGTTCGGGCATTTCCCCTCGCACGACGCCAATAGTTCGCATGCCAAATAGCATTCCAGCAGCCGCTAGCGCGTGAAGGTGATTAGAATAGGCCCCGCCGAAGCTAAGAATTGGAAGTTCTCGACGCTGCTGGAATTCGAGCAGGTTATATTTCAGCTTGTACCATTTATTGCCTGATAGCAGTGGGTGGCACTTATCCAGGCGCAGAATATTCACTGCCACGCCTGTCCGCCGCAGTAATTCACAGTGCAGTGGTTCGATAGAAGGTTTGCTAATAGAAATATCTACTGGCATAAGCCGTGAAATAACTAGTATAGAAATCGAAGGAAAAATCCGAAGAGGTCTTACAAGAAAAATGGCGGACCGGACGAGACTCGAACTCGCGACCTCCGGCGTGACAGGCCGGCATTCTAACCAGCTGAACTACCGGTCCGCAGCAATCTTCTAACTATGTGGTGGGTGATGAGGGATTTGAACCCCCGACATTCGCCTTGTAAGGGCGACGCTCTCCCAACTGAGCTAATCACCCATAGCACAGAGAGAGGCGCATTTTACCGATTTAGGTCGACATGTCAACAACGACGGCGCTCTTAGAGGCAAACAAGGACGAAAAATGGCACTATGCGTTTACTTGCTGGTATGGGTGAAAGAGCCATCCCAATCCTCAGCAAGCACTTGCTCCTTCAGAATCTCAATTCGCTCTACATACAACTTATATAAAAGAGCATCTGGCTCGCTCTGCTGCAGGGCCTTGAGAATTTTTTCAGCGCGGTCCCAGTCTTGAGCGTAGTAGTAATCGAGCGCCTTGTGATAATCGGACACCCTTAGGTGTAGCTCAGTATCAGCCTTATCTAAGCTACAGATAGGCTCGAAGCAATCCACGGCCTTGATCTTGCCCTTCACCTTTACCCTATCGATGTGCCGGAACAGGAAGCCATCAAGGTCTTTTATCGCGGCCTCACCTACCAATAACTTGATGCCGTAGAACTTCGTGAGCGCCTCGAGCCTTGAGCTCAAATTTACCGCATCGCCCAGCACCGTATAGGAACGGCGATAGATCGACCCCATGTCACCCACATTCATCATGCCCGAGTTGACACCAATGCCGATCGCGATTTCGGGATAGCCTCTCTTTAAAAAAATCGGACGCAGTTCCTCGACCTTCTCTAGCATTAACAGAGCCGCCTTGATCGAATTCTCCCGGTGGTTGAGGTCTTCCAAAGGTGCTCCCCAGAAAGCCATCACCATGTCACCAACATATTTATCGATCGTGCCGTTGTTCTCGAAAATAATTTTCGTAAGCGGAGTGAAGAAATCATTCATCAAATTCTTCAACTCTGTCGCACTCAATTTTTCGGAGATGGTTGTGAAATTTCGAATATCAGCGAACAGGACAGTAAGGTCTTTACTTTCACCATCGAAGCTATAATTATCCGGGTCGTCTAACATCGAATCAATATGGGCCGGTGGCACATATTGATCAAACATACCTTTAATGGTCTTGCGCGTCTGACTCTCGCTCAAAAAGCCATAGATCAAGTTTATTGCTGTTACGAGAATGAGCAAGAGCAAGAGCAAGACAAGCGGAAAATCTAATTTGTAAATATCCCACAACTGAAAATTCCCCCACACGACCGCAGCGAGTAGCACAGCTCCCGTTGCCACCATACTCGCCGCACCCATGACCGGGAAAATCATCGACATAAGCAAACCTAAGGCTGTTATACCTACAAACAGCGCCCCGCTTGTCCAATCTGGCCTATAAGGAAAATAAATAGTACTAGGTGAAGTAAAGTCTGAGAAAGCCGACTCAGTCGACACACCGCCAGATTCTACTTCCACTGTAGCGACGGAATCCAAAAGGGCATTTAGCATATTCGCGTGCACCTCTACTCCAGGATACACACGATCCAGTGGCATGACCCGAATATCACCGAGGCCTGGAGCACTGGTGCCAACAAGTACAAGACTATTCTGCAGCTGACTCTTCTCTTCTTCGCTCAGATTATCTCTCAGTACATCGGTGGCCGAGATATAAGGAAATGAACTGTCATCGAATTCCGATGAGGGACCAATATACGGCACGGTGACCTTGCCAAAGCCATCGGTTGGAATTTCGAATCTACCAGCACCGACGCCGACGCTAACTCCACGCATGACCTCTAAGCCATCATAATCTACCGTGATTAGCTCATAGCTTTCGGCAAAGTTGTAAACTCGAACCATCTCTAATGAAAGCGTAGGATAGAGATTTGAACCGTAACGGAACATTAGAGGAACGCGACGGACTACACCGTCCGAATCGGGCACCTGATTCATGCTGCCGCTGCCAAAGGCAGCCGCCTGTAAGACGTCGATATTTCCCGTGTAACCCGTCATATTTGAAACGGTAACATTCCTTGCCAACTCAGCCCCGATATCGACGATAGATTCCGGTAGTTCGTTGTAGGTGGCAGAGGACTGTGTAGTAAAATTAATTGCCAAAATCACATCAATGCCGCTCTGCATCGCTCTCGCAAAATATTGATCGGCATTAATCTGTGGCTCGATCTCCGCCAAAGTCTCATTAAAGCCAGGACCAAACTGGGAAAGATCAACACTCTCCAGTAGATCTCGAATATCTCGGTCGGGCTCTGGAAAGGTAATATCGAAACCAGCCACAAGCACACCATTCTCGCGCAGCTTTTCCGTTAGCTGACCAACTTTGATTCGATTCCAGGGATACTGTCCTTCAGCCTGCAGTGAGCGCTCGTCAATATCGACGATAACGATCTTGTTGTCAGGCGACTTGACGTGTTTTGGCATGATTTTGAGTCGCTGATCGTAGACCAGAAATTCGAGTCGTTCGAGAATACTAGCGATGACAATGGGTGGATTGAGCTGTAATAGCAGTATCAAGCAAGTACTAAAGATACCCAGATAGATAGGCAGTCTCTTGCCATTAGTAACGAAGCGACGTAGGGCCTTTAGCCTGATGGAGAGGTTCATATAACGCCTGATCCTATAGAGTTACCTACTCGATGGAATGATTATATTCCAAAGGGCCTATACATAAAACGGACAAGATAGTATGTTGCGCCAATCCTAAACCGCTTCCGGCCGGGCTACGGCTGCGCACGGGCACTACGCTATGAAAATATTCAAAGAATTTCGCTTCGAAGCGGCTCACAGACTCCCCAACGTTCCAGAAGGTCACAAATGTGCTCGTCTTCATGGCCACTCCTTTCTCATTAGAATAGAAGTCGAAGGCCCTGTTGGAAACGACAGCGGCTGGGTCATGGATTTTTCAAAGATTGCGGATGCATTTAACCCGATCTTGGCACAACTGGATCATTACTATTTGAATGAGATCCCAGGGCTCGAGAATCCAACCAGCGAAGTGCTGGCACGCTGGATTTGGAATAAACTATATCCCCAGCTCGCTGAATTATCAATCATCGAAATTCGCGAAACCTGCACCAGTGGCTGTATATACAACGGTAGCTGAACAGATTTAGACTGTAGAAAAACTTATCGGTTCTATCGCCTCGTTCTGCAAATGTTCTGCAGGAACCTTGTCTCTCGCTTTTATCAATTTCTTGCTGATCATAAATTCCTTGGGTCGCCCTACACAGTCCGCTGCGATCAACACACCCTCCTTTAAATAAAATAGGGCGAAACTTGCCTCGACCCCGCCCTCAGCCGAGCCCCTCATTACAACTTGGTCGTAATCAGTATTCAGGCCTACCATTTGCAATTTTATAGAGTATTGATCCGACCAAAACCAGGGCACGGCATCGTACACCTGCTCTTTCCCGCAAATATTGGCTGCCGCGACACGCGCCTGATCATTGGCGTTCTGAACCGATTCCAATCTAATCTGCCGCTGGTAAATTAGACTGGGGTGCACAGTGCAATCACCGGCAGCATAAACATGTGCGTCACTGGTACGACAATACTCGTTCACCTGTATGCCAGCCTCGCATTGAATTCCAGCCTCAAGCGCAAGGGATACATTCGCCTCCACCCCTATACCGATTAGTAAGAAGTCTGCTCGAAACTCGGTGCCGTCGGCACAACCAACTAGCTTTTCCTGCCCTTCTTCTCGAATCGATTCAACTTCGACTCCGGTATAAACCTCTACACCGTGCGACTCTTGCAGCTGCTGCATATAACTCGACATCTTTGGGCTCGTAACTCGTTGCAAGATGCGCTCGGACATCTCAAGCACCGAAACACTAACTTCCAGCTCTGCTAATACCGCAGCCGCCTCCAGCCCGATGTAACCACCGCCAATTACAAGAACCCGGCGCCCCTTTTGGATATGCGGTGCAAGCCGGGCAATATCTGCAGCAGTGCGAATATAAAATACATTCTCCAACCCTCTGGCGGGGATGAATTCACGGGCGCTCGCACCGGTACACAATGCTAGCTTTTGATACCCTAAGCTCTCGCCACTGCTTAACTTAACTTCTCTTGATTGAGTATCGATGCTACTTACTCGTGTAGACAGCAGAAGGTCGATACCGTTATCTGCATATACCTTGGCGGGACGCAGACGCATGACATCCAGGTCTTTTTTCCCCGCGAGATGCTCCTTAGACAACGGCGGCCGATGATACGGCAACTCAGACTCCTCGCCGATTAATTTGATTGGAGCGGTCCACCCTTCCTTGCGAAGTTGTAGCGCAAGAGAAACCCCTGCATGGCTAGCGCCGACGATGATGCAGCTATCACTCATAATTTTGTCCCAACGTTAAATTCGCAGTAAGCACTAGCCTGATAGCTGCCAGTCGATTACCGCCTTGTCATGTGTGCGTAAATACTCGTTAATCTTAGTGAAGTGGTGATTTCCATAAAATCCTCGGCTCGCAGATAGCGGCGAGGGATGCGCTGACTGCAGCACGAGATGTCTCTGCCTATCGATCAATTCACCCTTCTTCTGGGCATAGTTCCCCCACAGCACAAAAACGATATTCTTCGTTTCAGCGTTCAGTTGATTCACTACGCTATCAGTAAACTTCTCCCACCCTTTTCCCTTATGTGAAGAAGCCAGGCTCTGTTCAACTGTTAACACAGAGTTGAGAAGCAGCACTCCCTGCTGCGCCCACTCATTAAGGCAGCCATGCTTGGGCGGCAGAAATTTAACATCGGCAGCCAGCTCTTTGTAGATGTTTCGCAGCGAAGGAGGTACTGGCACATCCGGCCTAACGGAGAAGCAGAGGCCGTGCGCTTGCCCTGGCCCGTGATAGGGGTCTTGCCCGAGTATGACCACCTTCACGGCATCGAATGACGTTGTATTAAGTGCAGCGAAAATTTTATCGGTTGCAGGATAGATCGTCTTACCAAGCGTCTTCTGTTCACGCAAAAAATTGCGCAGCTCAAGCATATACTGCGAATCTAGGTCACCCTGCAACCTCTTTCTCCAAGAGCTTTCTAGTTCTATCTCGCTTAGCTCTGACTCGGTCTGTCCCACGCGTCTTTACTCTTTGTCTAGCAGCATTTCTGCTACGTAGGATCTTGTTGTACACGCATGTGTGGAAACAGCAGCACATCCTTAATGGAAGCAGAATCGGTAAACAACATAACCAAGCGATCGATGCCTATGCCCTCACCGGCGGTCGGTGGCATTCCATATTCCAAGGCCGTCACGTAGTCATGATCGAAATGCATCGCCTCACTATCGCCCGAATCTTTCTGTGCCACCTGTTCCTTAAAGCGTTCCGCTTGATCCTCGGGATCGTTGAGCTCCGAAAAGCCATTGGCTAACTCTCTACCACCGATGATCAGCTCGAATCGATCTGTGATCTCAGGGTTCTGCTCATTGCGCCTGGCAAGTGGTGAAACCTCAATAGGATATTCAGTAATAAACGTTGGCTGGTCTATCTGCGCCTCTACCTTCTGGTCGAATATCTCCATCAGCACTTTCCCCTTCGACCAGTTCTCATCGAAATGAACATCGAGACTGTTGGCAAGGGCCACCACAGATTCTGTGGAGGCGAAGGCGGCGTCATCCACCACTGAACAATATTTTTTTATCGAATCAGTTACAGAAAGCCGGGCAAAAGGTTCTGCGAAATCGTATTCCGAGCCTTGAAAACTAACTTTGCTGCTACCGCCAATTTCAATTGCTATCTTACGAAATAGATCTTCTGTTAAGTCCATGAGGTCTTGATAACGCGCATAGGCCTGATAGAACTCCAACATCGTAAACTCGGGGTTATGCCGCGTAGACAAACCCTCATTCCTAAAATTTCGATTCAACTCGAAGACGCGCTCGAAACCGCCTACGACCAGACGCTTAAGAAACAATTCCGGCGCCACCCGCAGATACATCTCCTGATCCAATGCATTGTGATGTGTGATAAAAGGTCTGGCTGTTGCTCCGCCGGGAATCACCTGCATCATTGGTGTCTCCACCTCCATGAAATCCAGCGACTCAAAATATTGGCGGATAAGTCGCATTATGCGAGAACGAGTCTGGAAGATCTTCCGAGACTCCTCATTAACGATTAAATCAACATAGCGCTGACGATAGCGCATTTCGGTGTCGGTCAATCCCTTGTGCTTGTCCGGTAGCGGGCGCAGCGACTTAGTCAGTAACTCAAACGTGCCAGCGCGCAGCGTCAGCTCTCCCTTCCCAGTTTTAAATATCTCACCATGAACACCGATTATATCGCCCAGATCGAATGCCTTGATCTCCTCCGCCTGCTCATCAGAGTATGACTTGTTATTAAGATAGATCTGCATTTGACCGCTTCCGTCTTGTAGTACGACGAATGGGCCGCGCATGCGAATTATTCTTCCTGCTATAGCGGCAGTAACGGCCAGGCCTTCTAACTCTTCCTTTGTCTTAGTCTCGTATTTTTCAATCAAGTCAGTCGATGTGTCTTCTTTGATAAAGCCATTAGGGAACGCCACTCGCTTCGCACGGATGGCTGTTAGTTTTTCTCTGCGCTGAGCGATTAGCTTGTTTTCGTCCTGATTTTCTTCAATCATTTGCTTATGGTTCCTGTAACCCTGCTATCAATTCTATGCGTTCGATTTTCGATTTTCTCTTTCCAAGGCTCAGTTACAGCCCCATCTTTAAACTCGCCTCGATAAATTTATCTAAATCACCGTCGAGTACGGCGCCGGTATTGGTCGCCTCAACATTCGTACGTAAATCCTTGATGCGCGACTGATCTAAAACATAGGAGCGGATTTGACTGCCCCAGCCGATATCCGCCTTGGATTCTTCAACACTTTGCATCTCTTCTTTGCGCTTCAGTTCTTCCAACTCATACAACTTTGCCTTCAGCTGCTTTATCGCCGCATCTTTGTTCTTGTGCTGCGATCGCTGACTCTGGCACTGGACCACTATGCCGCTAGGCTCATGCGTCAGGCGAATAGCGGAGTCGGTTTTATTGACGTGCTGACCGCCTGCACCACTTGCTCTGTAGGTATCAATTCGCACCTGCGACATATCGAGATTTACTTCGATATCATCGTTTATCTCTGGCGATACAAACACCGAGGCAAATGAAGTATGGCGCCTACTACCTGAGTCGAATGGTGATTTACGAACTAGTCGGTGCACGCCCGTTTCGGTGCGCAGCCAACCGAAGGCATAGTCGCCGCTGATCAGAATCGTCGCACTCTTAATGCCAGCAACATCACCACCGGACACCTCCACAAGTTCAGCCTTAAAGCCCTTGCTCTCGCCCCAGCGCAGATACATTCGCAGCAGCATCTCCGCCCAATCCTGAGCCTCTGTGCCACCAGAACCTGCCTGGATATCGAGATAGGCGCTAGCCTCATCCATCTCGCCAGAAAACATGCGGCGAAATTCAAGCGTCTCTAAACTCGTCTTTAATGATTCCAGGTCTTTGTTCGCCGCATCAAAGAGCTCTTCATCAGACTCTTCTTGCGCCAGCCCTAATAGCTCTGCAACATCGACAATACCAGATTCCATCTTCTCGATAGTCGCAACGACGGCCTCTAGGCTCGAACGTTCCTTGCCAAGACCCTGTGCATACTCAGGCTTATCCCAAACCGAAGACTCCCCCAGCTCTAGCTCAACCTCGGCCAACCTTTCCTTCTTGGTCTCGTAGTCAAAGATACCCCCTGAGACTATCGGTTCTGTTACCTAACTCCTTTAACACCCCAAGCTGACTGTTAATTTCCAACATTTTACAAAATCCTGTGTGCGGCCAAGGCCAAAAGCAGCATTTTACCTCATTAACAGCCCAATATGTCAGCTCACAATCCTTTGGCTTGGCAGCCATGCTCGACGCTGTTGGCTAATCTTGAAAGCGTGTAAGCTCTGCCGTGATTCTAATAGCATTCGCAAGCGCCCAATAGTCAGTGCACTACAGGAAAACCGTTTCCCTAGATGAAAATCGAGAACGCCAAAATTAGCTGGCTCGAATCCGGCCTACCCTACTCTACGCAGTTCCAGGATATCTATTATTCGCGGGATGACGCAGCCGCGGAGAGCCAGCACGTCTTCTTGGAAGCAAACAAACTCAAGCAGCGCTGGAACCATGACAGCTGCATTGAGACATTCCATATCGGCGAACTGGGATTCGGTAGTGGGCTCAACTTCCTACAAGTGATGAAACTCTGGCAGAAGCTGGAAAAGCGACCAGGCCGCCTACACTACATCGCTTTCGAGAAACACCCTCTAACGATTGAGGAAATGCAGAGGATACATCAGCGCTGGCCGAACCTTGCTGCCCAAAGTGCTGAACTGCTAGAGCAATACACAGACCACAGTGAGGGCTGTCACCGCCTATCACCTGCGAACGAAATCACCCTCGATGTTTACTATGGTGATGCCCATGAGCAGTTAAATCGCCGCATGACCGACGCCTGCCCTGCTATACAGTGCTGGTTTCTTGATGGGTTCTCACCGGCTACCAATACCGGGCTTTGGGAAGAACCCCTCATGCGTCTACTCGCTAGCTGCAGCGACGAGACCACTACACTCAGTAGCTACAGCGTCGCCGGGAAGGTACGCACAGCTCTCAAAAATGCCGGTTTTGAAGTGAGCAAAATCGAAGGCTTCGGGAGAAAACGCCATAGCTTGTTCGCAAGAATGCCGGCTATCAAGATTCCACCGCCACCGGGCAATCCAAAACAGACAGAAACACTGCACAGACGAGATTCTCCGTGGCTCACCTTGCCAAAGCCGCACTTCAAAGGTAGAACTGCCGTCGTCATTGGCGCCGGTCTGGCCGGCTGCAGCACTGCCCACAGCCTCGCGCAGCGCGGATGGCAGGTAACAGTAGTCGACGCCGGTCAAACGCCCGCAAGCGGCGCTTCGGGAAGTACCCAAATGGCCCTGCGCTGTCGGTTATTTAACGCGGCCTCCCCTGAAGCGCAATTCTTCTTACACGCCTATCTGTTCGCATTGCGGCAGTTCAAGCAGATCAACCGGCACCACAGCATCGCCTGGAATCCCTGCGGCGTACTGCAATTGTCGAATGCCATGAACAAGCGAAACCCGCTTCAATTGGAAAAATTGCAGCAACTCTACTCAGCACAGATTGTGCAACAACTATCCAAAGACCAGGCATCGAGTAAAGCTGGAATAGCACTGCGCGAAGAAGCTTGGCTGTTCCCATCCGGCGGAGCAATGAAACCCGCTTCTTTGTGCGAGGCCTATCTCGCTCACAGCAACATAAGCTGCGTTTTTAATACTCGAATTACTGCGTTGAGTAGAACGGACGAGAAATGGCAGCTTAGTGCAGGTCAGACCCTGGTGGCTGATGCGGACGTTGTCGTTGTCGCCAACAGCCATAGTGCAGAGCAGCTTGATCAGTTTGCGGGCCTGCCTCTGCAAACTTTGCGCGGACAAACCTCAGAAATACCCGCCAATCAAATCAGTAACAGACTCGAATGTGTAGTCAGCGGTGGTCGCACGGTATTCCCTGCTAGCGAAGACCGGCACCTTCTTTCTGCCAGCTACGCTAACAGCAGCGAGTTGCGAACACGTGCTGCCGATACGCATGAGAACATAATAGTGGCTGCCGCTAACTTTGCTGGCGCTGGCATCTTAACTGAGGACGCTGCTGTTGAGCGTGTATCACTGCGTTGCAACTCGCCCGACCGCTTGCCTTTGGTTGGTACGGCGCCGGATCTAGAGAAAATGCGCACACGCTATGCGGAGCTTTCAAGGAACGCGAGAGCGAAGTTTAATTCAACTGGGGAATATTATACGGGCCTCTATCTGAATGTGGCACACGGGTCGAATGGGCTTGCCAGCTGCCCACTTAGTGCCGAGTTTCTAGCGAGCCTAATAGCTAACGAAAATTTGCCGCTGAGTCGCGACATTATAGGATCCCTCAACCCAACACGCTTTCTAATTAAAGACTTAAAGAAACAGCGATAGCTAGCGCTCAAAGAATGCCTGAATTAGCGTACCCATAGATTCAACATCCTCCGCCCCAGCACTCTCTCGAATGGAATGCATGGCGAAACTCGCAATCCCTATATCAACTGTTGAAATGCCGAGTAGCGCAGACGTGATAGGCCCAATGGTGCTACCGCATCCCATATCGGAACGCATGACGAACGATTGATGGCCTATGTCCAGACGATTACAGATTGATTTTAGCAGCGCGATAGATTCGCTATTACTCGCGTAGCGCTGATTAGCATTTATCTTGATGACCGGCCCCGCATTGAGCTTTGGCGAGTGCGCACTATCGTGCTTATCTGAAAAATTAGGATGAACACCGTGTGCGTTGTCCACAGAAAGAAGAACCGAATTTTGTATCGCCCTATCAAAACTAGCAGCACTACTTCCGCCGGCTTTATCCTCAGACTCAAGCATCCTCTGCAATACGGATTTTAAGAATGGCCCTTCTGCTCCAGAGGCGGAGACCGAGCCCACTTCTTCGTGGTCATTGCAAACTAAGACGCTAGCCGTTTCATCCTTACCCTCAATCAGGGCATGAAGCGCGACAAAACAGCTCAGTAAATTATCGAGGCGAGCACTACTGATAAATTGTTTACGCAGACCAACTAATGCTGGCGCCTGGGTATCGTAGAGTAGCAATTCATGAGAAAGAATCGCGTCGGCATCAAAGCAACCTAGTTCCGTCTGCAGATACTCGAGCAAATAATCTTCGAAGTTAAATTTTTCATCTTCATCTAACTGCAACAAAATAGGCGGCAGTTCTTTTTGTTTATTGATCGCTCGTCCTTCATTCGCTGTGCGATCGAGATGAATTGCGAGACTAGGAATGAATCCGACCGGGTCTTTAAGGTCCACAAGAATCGAGGCCAAGCTGCCATCGGCGTTTTGATAATTCACCCTGCCAGCGATTGACAGGTCTCTATCGAACCAAGGATGGAGCAATGCACCCCCATAGACTTCGACACCTAACTGGGCATAGCCTTGGCTAAAAACATCCGCATGCGGCTTTATCTTTAGGCAGGGACTATCAGTGTGTGCGCCGGCTATTCTAAAGCCGCTATCGGGAAGGTCGCCGACACCCGTCTTGAATGCGATCAGTGCAGAATCATTGCGAGACACATAGTAACGAGAGTTTTTATCTAGACTCCAGCTGTTCGATGAGTCCAGACGCTGGAAGCCAGCTGCATCCAGCAGCGTCGCCATGTTGGCAACTGCGTGAAAAGGTGAGGGGGATTGCTGCAGGAACTGCAGCAATCCTTTTTGACGATCAGTACTAGTCAAAATAGTGCCCTACCTAGTTGTTAACAGCGACTTAAATTAGCGAATTTCCAAAATCTCTACGTCGAAGATCAACGCAGAATTTGGCGGAATAGCCGGCGTAGGTGAAGCCTCGCCGTAAGCCATAGCCGCAGGAATAAATAGGCGCCATTTATCTCCTACTGACATCAACTGCAACCCTTCGGTCCATCCACTTATTACTTGGGACAAACCGAACTGTGCAGGTTCGCCACGATCAACGGAGCTATCAAACACCGTGCCATCAATTAGCGTGCCGTGGTAGTGGGCAAGAACCGAATCTGTAGCCGCAGGCGAAGCACTGCCTTCAGGGCCGGACTCTAGGATCATGTATTGCAAGCCCGAGGCAAGCGTTACAACACCCTCCTGAGTCGAATTGTTCGCTAGAAATTCTACGCTAGCGGCCGTGCTTTCTGTCAGGATTGCCTGCTGCTGCTCAGCCATACGCTGCTGAAACAGTTGAATCGCAGCGAGCATATCTTCATCACTCATTTTCACTTCTTCGTTGATCGCATCGAACATGCCTACCATAAAAGTATCAAGTTCTAAGCCTTCCAAGATTCCCTGAGACTGGAGGTTCTGACCGATGTTGACGCCGATCGAGTAAGCGATCTGTGCACCTTCACTTTCCAGAGGGGTATCGTCTTGGGCAAATAACTGAGCGCTCAGTAAGGTAGAGAAAATAGTTACCAGGACCCGACTCTTGCGTGTGCTTATGTTCATGCTAAATTCCTTAGATTCATTGGACAATTGCCAGGATAAGGGGTTCAATCCTGTCAGCGACAAAACTTTCGCATACTAACTGGGATGCCCAGAAAATACCAGCCTATGGCGGGTAAAACGAATCGCAAACAGTGTGTATTCAAGCACATTTTCGCAATATTTCCGACGCCACGCCAAACATGAAAAATCGTCTCAAACTGATAGTAAATAGCGCATTTTGCGCAGCAAAACTGCTAGCTGCGACTCTACTGCTTTTGCTATCCGCCTGTTCTTCGAACTATACGGTGTCGGTGAATAATCAGGCAGTGTTCGACCCTACAGGACGGCTATTTAGCGGTGAACTAGCCGACCCTGACCTTCAGGGTTGCGTCAATATCGCGATGCAGCAGCAAAGCACGCAGAATGCAGGGTTGTTGCGTGTACTGTCGTGTGGCAATTCACAGGTAGAGACGCTGGGAAACATTGAACAGCTGACTCAATTGCGCTTTTTGGATCTGAATAACAACCTCATAAGAGACGTGTCACCCCTAGTGGGGCTAAGGTTGCTCGGCGGCCTGAACCTTACGAACAACGCGGTTCTCGACATCAGCCCTCTTCTGAGCATGACTAACCTCACCTCAGTCAATCTAGTCGGTAACGACAACATACCCTGCCAGCAACTTCTTTCTTTGGAACAGAGACTGGGAAGTAACTTGAGCAAGCCGGCAAACTGCCAGGACTAACGATGCAGAGCCGGCGGGCCACTGTGGAAACGAAATTCCTCGTCAGGCTCTAAGACGAGGCGGCCTTCTTCGGCAGCAACCTCCTCAAGTTTTAGCCCTATATCTTTATCGGAATATTGCCTGGCTAGCGCAAGATAATCCTCGAAATGCCGTGCCTCAGATTTAAGCAAGCTACGGTAGAACTTCTGTAGATCACTACCTAGAAGCGGCGCTAATTTCGCGAATCTTTCAGCAGAACGCGCCTCAATAAAGGCGCCTACGATCAAGGTATCAATCAGCTGCTGCCTTTCTTCCTTGGCTATTAACTCACGTAAGCCTGCCGCGTAGCGTGAAGGACTTAACCGCACGTACTCGACACCTGTGAGCTGCATTATTTCGACGACCTGCTGAAAGTGCAGCAACTCCTCACGAGCCAACTGCGACATCTTCTTTAACAAATCCGGCTTATTTGTATGCCGGTACATAAGGTTCATCGCTGTGGCCGCCGCTTTCTTTTCACAGTTAGCGTGATCGATGAGCAATAGATCCTGATGTAAAAGCGCTTCTTGCAGCCAGGCATCCGGTGTAGGGCAAGCAAGAAAATGTGTTATTTCAGTGAGCATAGGTATTGAAAAACTAAGTTGGCTTGAGAGAACGTTAACGAATTGACGCAGAGGCTTACCGGGTATTAGTGCCGAGCCTTGTCAGGCAACTCTTTCTTGGCATCAGCTGTTACACCCTTCAATTCTTTGCTAGAAGGTTCTTCTTCGGCTAGCGCTTCGCGCTCAAGCTTCTTGGAGGTCTTCGCTCCTAAGGTTTTGAGATCCTCTACACGGCGTATTAAATTTCCCGTACCGGATCGAAGCTTTTTGTGCGCATTTTCATAGCTCTTCTTGCTCGAGTCGATTCTCGCACCGACATCTTCTAGGTCCCCGACAAAGTTTACGAACTTGTCATACAAAGCGCCTGCCTTTTCAGCGATTTCTACGGCATTGCGATTTTGCTGATCCAGGCGCCAAAGGTTCTGCGCCAGCTTCAATGTGGTTAGTAACATTGTCGGACTAACGAAGACGATGTTCTTCTCAAACGCATACTGAGACAAGCCCGGATCGCTCTGAATCGCGACTGAGTAGGCGGCATCTATTGGCATGAACAAGAATACATAATCTAGAGTACTGATACCCGCAAGATTCTGATAGTCCTTGCCCGACAACCCTTTAACATGGCTACGCACAGACTGAACATGCTGCTTCAGAAAACCTGCCTTCTCATCTACATCGTCTGTTGAGCAGTAAGCATCCCAAGCCTTAAGCGATACTTTAGAGTCGATAATGATATCCCGCGACTCAGGCAGGTGAACAACAACGTCAGGTTGGAACTTGCCTCCCTCTGTCGACTGCAGGCTCACCTGCACTTCGTATTCCCTACCCTTAACTAGACCGGAGTTTTCCAACAGAGTCTCGAGAATCATTTCTCCCCAGTTCCCCTGCGCCTTGTTATCACCCTTCAAGGCGTTGGTGAGATTCACCGCGTCCTCACTGATCTGGGTATTCATCTGTTGCAACTGCTTAATTTCTCGCGCCAGTGAGAATCGCTGTTGGGATTCTTTATCGTAGGTGTCCTCTACTCGCTTCTCAAACTGACGAATTTTATCTTGCAGAGGGCTTAAAACAGTAGCCAGACTTTCCTTGTTGTTGTCGACTAGTTTCTTGCTCTTATCGTCGAATATTTCGTTCGCAATATTCTTAAACGCCACAGTTAGCTGTTCTTTAGATTCGTTAAGCAGGGTCAGCTTTTCGCCGTGCTGTTTCCGCTCTAATTCCAAACTAGTCTCTAGCCTGGCTTTAGTTTCTCGCAGTGCTTGTAGCTCTTGTCTAAATGATGCATTTTGATTATCTGAATTATTCCAAGATTGTATCGCGCTGCTTAACTCATTTTCCCTAGCGAGCAGCTTTTCTCGCAACGACAGTTCCGCCAGTTTAAGCCGCTGTGACTGACGCAAGGCCCAAACAAGGATGACTATCAACGTGACAGCTAAAGCAGCGAGGGCGATAACAACTGGGGAATTCATAATTCTCGCATTAAAGTGAGCGGCCTATACCGCTTTGCTGCGGCGAAACGAACGTTGTCACACAGCAATACATCGGCTGCGCCGCTTTAGGACAAATTATTATTGATAACGAGCAGTAACTCGGCAGTAAGATCAGACAGATCATCGGCCGACTCCAATGGTTCAGCAGTTACTGTGACGACACCGTCCTCGTCAACAAGTCGGACGCTGAAGTCCTGCTCTATAGCTGCGCTTTCCTCATCGTTGCGAGTGAACAGCCTGCCGATGAATCCGGGCTCATCTTCATCTACGCTAGCACCAGAGAAGCGTACATTCAGAAAAGCTAAGTCTCGGTCATTCTCCAGAATAGTTACTCCCGCTTCGTCTAGTGCTGAGCGGACCAACACCCACGCACGCCTGTAACTGAGGCGAAGCTGCAATACTTGCTGGCCCTGCCCGTCATCAACTATATTTGCTTTTCTCTCAGCTTCGATGCTACCCGCAAGAAGACTGGCTGACGAGGCCTGATAAACATCGTTTCTATCGGCTAGGTATTGTGAAAGGCTATCAAGAATTTGGCGCTCGCGGTCTTCCGATACAGACGTCTCCGGCCAGGTTGTCACCAGTGGCGCCGGCTCACTCCTTGAGCTTTCCATATGAATCACGTAGATCTCTGAATAACCGGAATGTAGACCTGGCTCTATCGTGATGCGGTATTTATGTCGGGTCTCTAAATTGCTATCAACCTCCAGCCAAGAGGTTTCCATGATGCCTGCGCCTGGCTCTTCGTGTTCTAAAATCACCTCCAGCTGTGTCCAGTAATCTCGCACCAACGGCCATACCTGCCCCGGTGTAGCATCCAAGACTATCCAGCTTATTTCGTTTAGGTTTTGTATGATTACGCCTTCTCTGCCATTGGTTTCAATAGGCTTAGGCAGAGGAATTTCATTGAAGGGCAACGCAGAAAAAGAGATCAACGCTGGAATGACATACAGTTCATCTAGCGTGTAGCTATCCAGCTCATCAGGAATAGCCATCAGAGGCAATACCGGAGCCTCCATGTAATCATCCCCGCGATCACGAAATGGTCCATTGTCGCCGGCAAGATAGTTACAGCCGCTCAGCAACATCGCTAGGCTGAGGATTGTTAGGGGTTTAGACATGCAACTGGATTCCTGTATTACCTTCTTCATCACTATAACCAATCCCAAACATCAGGCATCTATGTCCGCTTGCGCGAGGGCTTTCCGAACTTTGACGTGATATTGCGCATCAAGTTCCACAAGTGGCAATCTTATTCCGCTGTCTATCTTGCCCATCGCTTGCAAAGCCCACTTCACTGGGACTGGGTTCGCCTCCAAAAATAGAGCCTGGTGCAGTAGCTCTAACTTTTTATCTACCGCGCTCGCCTCCATCGCATTGCCTGCCAGGGCATGAGCACACATCTGTGACATCAATTCCGGCGCCACATTCGCGGTAACGGAAATGGTCCCATCGGCTCCGGCCAATATCAAGGGCAGACTAAGCGCATCTTCCCCACTATAAATAGAAAGTTTCTCACCGCAGTGTTCAATTAATTCCAATCCCCGCGCCAAATCACCACTGGCATCTTTAATTGCTCTGATGTTATCGAGTTCGGCAAGCCGCTTAACTGTGGCCAGCTGCAAATCACATGCGGTGCGGCCCGGCACATTGTAGAGGATTTGCGGAATATCCACGCCCTGCGCTATGAGCTTAAAATGTTGATACAGGCCTTCCTGTGAAGGCCTATTATAATAAGGCGTAACCAATAGCGCAGCATCTGCGCCATTCTTCTTTGCAGACTCGGTGAAATAGAGTGCTTCTGCCGTATTATTTGAGCCGGTGCCGGCTATTACCGGGATTCTTCCATTAACCTGAGTTACACAATGAGCGACCAGATCGCAATGTTCATCGGTGCTGAGGGTGGCAGACTCACCAGTAGTACCAACGATAACTACGGCGTTCGTACCCGATGCGATATGCCATTCGAGTAGCGTATCCAGACCGAACATATCTAGCGATCCGTCAGGCTGCATCGGCGTAACTATAGCAACAATACTGCCGCGTATTTGATCAAGCATGGTAATACCAGTACAAAATTGAAGCTGCGAATTTTAGCACAGCAAAAGGACATCGACCAAAGGAGTCACGACGCCGCTAGGCAGCACCGCCTTCTTGCTCCGGGGACTCTGCGCCCGGCTGAATCGTATTCGGCCAAGCATTAATGATAGCTTTAACTAGAGTCGCCAGCGGTATGGCAAAGAACACCCCTGCTAGCCCCCAAATTCCTCCAAAAACAAGAACGGCAGCAATAATCGCGACCGGATGCAAGTTAACCGCCTCGGAGAAGATGACCGGTACCAACACATTGCCATCTACCAACTGCAGCACGCCATAGGCCACGAGAGCCGTATAGAATTCACTGCCAATTCCCCACTGTACATAGGCTACTGCGGCCCACCGGGATAGTTACTACTGTCGCGCCGATATAGGGAACGATCACCGAAAGTCCCACTAACACCGAAAGTAGCAAGGCATAATTAATGCCCAATATAACAAACATGAGATAACTCACGCAGCCGACGATGAAAATTTCAAGCACCTTGCCACGAATATAATTTGAAATCTGCTGATCCATCTCTAACCAGATTCGATTCATCAAGGGGCGATTACGCGGCAGAAAATTACCTGCCCAGTTGATTAAATCTGACTTATCTTTCATGACGAAATAGACAAGTATAGGAACTAAGACTATAAACACGATCCAGGAAATGATGCTCGGGATACTCGCCAAAGAATATTCCAGCACTGATTGGCCATACCCTCCCAGCTCACCCTGCACGCCATTGATAAACTCACGAATTTGCTGCTCGGAAACGAGATTCGGATAATTCTCGGGCAGCAATAACAGGGATGCTTGCCACTGACTAATCAGATTGGGTAACTCATTCATCAATCGGCGCAGCTGATTCCAGGCCGAAGGAAGAAGAAACAACAGCATCGACAGGAATACACCAATAAATACAGCGTAGACGAGAACAAAAGAAATCCGCGATGAAAGGCCCTGGCGCAGCAGAATTTCGACTAGACCCTGCATCAGGTAGGCAATGATGATTGCCGTAATCAGCGGCGCCAAAACACCACCGAACAACAGCAGTGCCACTAGGCCCACGCTCAGCAGCAGCATAAGAATGATAGATTCTTCGTCGTGAAAATAACGATCGAAGAAATCGTTAACCAACCTCTTCATTTCGAGATGTCTCCAGTAGGCTGCAGAAGCCTCTGATTAAGTCCATGGCCGCTCTGTGCGGATCTTAGTAAAGACGGGCCGCGCGCTAGAGCGCCCCAAAAGGGTGCGGCCAGAGTCCCGAGTGGTCGGAGACTTGATCAGAGACTCCCTAACCCTTCTTAATCCAGTAAAAATAGGCGCTATCATCTTTCTGGAAATCCAGAATTTGGTGATCAGTTTGATTAACAAACATATAAAAATCTTTCTCCGAACTCGGATCTGTGGCAACCACCTTCAAAACCTGAGCGGAATCCATGCTATTCAGAGCCAGTTTAGCCTTCAGCAGCGGCATTGGGCACTGCAAGCCACTCAGATCTATCTCTATATCGGCGCTTATCTCCATCCCTGCATTTTATCAAGCTATGCGGGCTAAACACCATGAAAGATATCGTCTAAATATTGATCGAAAGTTACTCAAAACGACGAGTTAATTATGTTAATCTCGAATTTAGCGTATTATTAGTGGAAATTATGCACACCAGTTGCCTCAAAAAATTCCTAGTGCTGTTACTCTCAGCGATTGTCCCTAGTTTGCTGTCAGCCCAGCCTGCCCTACCCAGCCTCGGAGATCGTATCTCTGGGACCGTCTCGATTGAGCAGGAATATGCTATGGGACAACAGTTTCTCAGCAATATTCGCCGTGGTGCGCCAACAATTTCCGACCCACTGCTCAATGCCTACCTTGAGAACGTAACCTATAAGCTAGCTTCCAGAAGCCAACTGCAGGACCATCGCCTCTCCTTTATAATCATCGACAGCGAGGCACTAAATGCCTTTGCCGCACCCGGTGGCATTATTGGCGTGAATACCGGCCTATTCCTCAACGCGCAGTCAGAGGCGGAATTTGCCTCAGTCATGGCTCACGAAATCGCTCACGTGAGCCAACGTCATTTTGCACGTGGAATCGATGAGGCCCAGGCTGCAAGAATACCCGGCATGGCGGCGTTGTTAGCTAGCGTAATCATTATGGCGACCTCAGATGTCAGCCACGGCACCGCCGCTGTGTCGGCGGTTCAGGGCCGCGCACTCGAGAATCAACTTCGCTTCAGCAGAAGCAATGAAACCGAGGCTGATCGAGTCGGCCAAGATGTGATGTACCGCGCCGGCTTCGACCCCGATGGCATGTCAACACTATTCGAGAGGCTACTGGCGATCAATCGGTTTGGGCGCCAACCACCGGAGTTTCTTCTCTCGCACCCTCTAACGGAATCTCGTGTCTCAGGTAGCCGTGGCAGAGCGAGCCGCTACCCACAGAAGCAATACAACGCCAGCCTCGAATACCAGATCGTCCGTGCCCGCGTGGTCGGCCACTACGCGGCCAACAAGGCAGACCTCGTGCTTGAACATGAGCGCCTTTTTGAATACAGCACAAGTGAATTTACACGCGATGCGAACCGCTATTCTCTCGCAATCGCCTATTACGAGAATCAACAGTTTGCACAAGCCAGTGCTACTCTTGAACCACTCCTGGAGAAGGACCCGAATCGTATAAGCTATGCGGTAACTCTGGCTGAAATTCTTACTGAACAGAATGAGCCAGGTCAGGCAATTGAATTTCTGCAGCGTCATCTTGCTATAAACCCGGGCAATAATCCGCTTACGATAGCCTATGTTGACGCCCTGATAGCAGCACGCTCATACACCACTGCCTCCCAGGTCATGGAGCGACACAGCCTTTCCCGACCCAACGACTTTCAACTCTGGTTCAAGCTCGCCGAGACTCACGGCCAGGCTGGTAATATCAGCCAGGTACACCAGGCAAGAGCGGAGTATTTTCGCCTTCTAGGAGACTATCAAAGAGCACGGCAGCAATTGCGCTCGGCCTTGAAAATAGAGAGTGACAATGGCATCGCACCTGCTGAAGAGGCGCGCCTAAGACAGAAAATTCAAGAGATCGAAAGATTGCAGCAAAATGTCTAAGCTAGCAAAATACCAGTGCTAGTCAGGTATCCACCTAGGCTTTTCCACGCACCTTAAGTTGATTGTTCACGGCAAAATCTAACATCCTCTGCAGCGGGATCATTGCCTGAGTAGCCAGCGCTGAATCGACACATACCTCATTGCTAGACTCTTGCAGAGAGCCGTACAGGCTTTCCAATGAGTTCATTCCCATCCATGGACATTGCGCACAACTGCGGCAACTTGCTTCAACGCCCGCTGTTGGCGCGATTATAAATTTTTTCTCAGGCGCTACCTGCTGCAATTTGTGAAAAATACCCTGATCGGTGGCCACAATAATCTCTGATTTCTCAGACTGCTTCGCCGCATTGATAATCTGAGTAGTGGAGCCGACTACATCGGCCATTTCTAATACCGCACTAGGCGATTCTGGATGCGCGAGTATTGCTGCATTAGGATAAAGCTTGCGCATATCCGCAAGGCCTCGCACCTTAAACTCCTCATGGACTATACAGGCGGCATCCCACAGCAACATATCGGCGCCAGTAGTCTTCTGAATATAAGAACCAAGGTGCTTATCGGGAGCCCACAGCACCTTCTTACCCTGCTCCATCAAGTGCTCGACTACATCTAAGGCGATGCTGGAGGTAACCACCCAGTCGGCTCGTGCCTTCACGGCAGCCGACGTATTCGCATAAACGACTACCGTTCGCTCTGAATGCTGATCGCAAAAGGCAGAGAATTTGTCGATTGGGCAGGCGATGTCCAAAGAGCACGTCGCCTCTAGAGTAGGCATCAGTACAGTTTTTTCAGGGCTAAGAATCTTCGCCGATTCGCCCATGAATTTCACACCGGCAACAATAAGGATTTCGGCATCGCAGTCTCTACCAAAACGTGCCATTTCTAAGCTATCGCCTACAAAACCGCCACTTTCCTCTGCCAGGTCTTGCAGTACCGCATCGGTATAGTAGTGAGCAACCAAGCGCGCATTCTTCTGCCGCATCAGTTGCGTGATATTGGCTTTATAGGTTTTTTGAGTTTCTTCATCCAGAACAGCGGGACGAACGGCACGGTCTAGATACTTACGCACCAGCACAGTGTCGGCGGATAGCGCCGTGGAGGATTCACTTGAAATGATCTGATTCATTGTCGCCAACTACGAATAATAACAAGGGCCAGTTTATCACAGGCTTCTATTCCCGTGCTGAAGCCTGTGGTTTTTAACAGAAGAAAAATGCTGGAGTCTGCGCTCGGGGTATAGCGGTAATAGCTTTATCGCGGGGAAGCAAATGAACCACGCCTGTTTAGGTTCTACCTAGTGAGGATTGGCTCCTACCCCATGATCTTCATGCTCGTCTCCTACTGCGGGATGATCCTGTGCCAAGACATTACTCTGCACAAGCAGTACAGCTAATACTGCAGCCGCCAGGGAAAAAACTAGTTTTTTAAAGAAAGAGAGGCCTTTCATCTTCAATCCTTGCATTGCGTTATGCCAGTTATTTTTAATTAACAGCTGCAATCGCCAGAGGATAGACAGTTTGTAGTAATATGGCTAAATGACTGGCTATATCTGCGATTTAAACGCAAGCCATTACCTCTACAATCTCCAGCATCAGAACGAGATTAATCCACCTGCCAGCTAAACAATTAGAGTAGAGAAAATACAGCCCAGACCCGTCAACCCCGAGCCCCCTTATATGACGCTATTGCTGATGGTACGATGCCCGCAACCACGCAAAGTTTTCCTGATGTTTTGTGGCATTAGCAGATTTCCTATCAATACCCTATAACGGATGTGGACAAAATAATGGCGAAGCAAAAGTTCTATGTAGTCTGGGCGGGTAAAAACACGGGTATATTCAATAACTGGCCTGAAGTTCAAAAATCCGTTATCGGGTATAAAGGGGCTAAACACAAGAGCTTCCCTACTCTAGTTGAAGCAGAAGCCGCTTTGCGTAACCCCCTCGAGCAAACCAAGGCCTCATCAAGCTCCACCAAGGGACCGAAGACCTCTACTAGCTCTACAGAGTTTGCCGCTGCAATGAGCCCCTTTTTCGACGTCCATATATTTTCTGATGGCGGTTGCGACCCTAACCCCGGCGAGGCGGCATCTGGAGTTGCGGTATATGAATCCGGCAGCCTTAAAAGCCTGTATCACGGTCTTTATGAGCCTAATGGTACTAACAACACAGCAGAGCTTAATGCACTGCATCAAGCGATGCTAATTGCACAGAAAGAGCTTAAACAAGGCAGGAAAGTTCAGATACTTTCTGACTCCACCTACTCGGTGAATTCAATGACACTCTGGGGGGAAGGCTGGAAGCGCTCTGGCAGGCTATTTGGCAAAGGCAAGGCTTTAGCAAATCGAGAACTCATAGCCCAGATGTTAGAGGTTTACAGCGATATAGCGGCGCACATCAACTTAGTCCACGTGAAAGCACACATCGGTATTGAAGGAAATGAACTTGCAGACAGGATGTGTACTTTAGCCATACGAGGCAAGGTTGTTGATTTTGAGCCGTTTGAAGAGTTAGATATCCCAGCGCTATTAGCAGTCGATAGTTGCTAATAGGCAGGGGCTACGAGGCGGTTAACTTGCCAAATCATGTACTAGGGAAATTGGTGGGGCGTGTGCGACTTGAACGCACGACCAATTGGTTAAAAGCCAACTGCTCTACCGACTGAGCTAACGCCCCAATGAGAGGGCGTCATAGTACTATCATAATAAAAAAAGACAAGTCATGACGGGCACTTTTTGCTCTCAAACAGACGATTCTCACTATTGATAGCGAGTCGGGTCCCCTACTTCTGCTTTTTTAAAGCCGCTAACTCGAAATCGACAACTATCACACTGACCACAAGCTCTGCCTTGAGGGTCCGCCTGATAGCAAGATACCGTTAGGCTATAGTCCACAGACAGGCCTACCCCTATCTTAATGATTTCCGCTTTAGTCAGATCGATCAATGGCGTTTCTAGGCTGATTACTGAACCCTCAACTCCCACTTTCGTCGCCAAGTTAATGAGTTTCTGAAACGCCTCAATATACTCTGGCCGACAGTCCGGGTATCCCGAATAGTCCAGCGCGTTCACCCCGATAAAAATAGCATTGGCATTTAATACCTCGGCCCAGGCTAAAGCGTAGGACAAGAACACCGTGTTTCTAGCCGGCACATAGGTGACAGGAATTCCCTCTGACTCATGCTCCGGTATGGATATGTCCGTATCGGTGAGCGCAGAGCCGCCGATAGCGCCCATATTTAGCTCAATAACCTTGTGCTCTAACACGCCTGCAGTTTCAGCTAGGCGCCGTGCCGCATGGAGTTCACTGCTCGCTCTTTGCCCGTAGTCAAAACTTAGCGCATAACAATCGAAACCACGATCGACGGCTATCGCCAGACAGGTTGCCGAATCCAAGCCTCCCGAAACCAAGACTACTGCTCTGTTTTTCTTTACTGCGGTCATACTTTTTACTGGTCGCGGGTCACTTGCCTGCGACCGAACCCCATATCTGTTTATGTAGTTGCATTTGCATACGAATTTTTAGTTTGTCCCTCAGGATCCACTCAGCTAACTGCGCAGGCTCTATCTCATCAAACGAAGGCGAAAAAAGTATTTCGTCCACCTTCGCTCGCAGGTCGAATTGATCAAGTTTCGCTTTAGACCAAAGGTAATCTTTCTCATCGCAGATCACGAACTTAACTTGATCGCTAGGCTTCAGGAATGCGATGTTCTCGTAACGGTTTTTATCAACCTCTGTCGAGGCAGGTGTCTTAAGGTCCATAACAATCGAAACTCTTTTATCAACCCCCTCTATAGGCATCGCGCCACTCGTTTCCAGCGACACGTTATAGCCAGAATCACACAACTGCTCAAGCAGCGGCAGACAATTTGGCTGCGCCAATGGTTCGCCCCCTGTGACCGTCACGTAATCGCAAGCAATTTCTTCTAACAGCGCTTTTATGGCGTCCAACTCCATGAGTTCACCACCGTCAAACGCATAAGCTGTATCGCAGTATTGGCAACGAAGTGGGCAGCCAGTCAGGCGCACGAATACGGTTGGAATGCCCACTGTTCTGGATTCGCCCTGCAACGAATGAAATATCTCAGTAATACGTAGTGTGGTTGTCGGGTTCATTGCGCTATCTCTTCGGAATAGTAACGGCGGCTATCTCGCCCTGCATAATGCACGTCGCACAGCTTGCCTCCGCGTTTTTCTGAAATTTGATTGATTAATTAGTCGAGGGATAATAGCCGGGTATCAGCTAGATTAGCGACACCGGTATTAGGAAATCTTCTTCTTATGTCACTTAATAGACGTTTAGCTTCAGAGATGTTTCCCATGCCTTCGTGAGCGAGCGCCAACCCATAAAGCGCATCTGGGAGCTTCGCCGAATCTTGATGTTGATTACTGATCACCTCATAAGATTCTACTGCCTCGTCGTATCGATTCAGGTAGAGATAGGCCTGCCCTTTCCAATAGTGCGCGTTGGCAACAAAACGACCCTCAGGATAGATGCTCAGGTACTGATCGAATTCAGCGATTGAAAGATCGAAATTGCTCTTGATTACCGAATCATAGGCCATCTGATAAAGCTGCTGTTCACTGAGTACTGCCGGCTCTAACGTGCCCCTGCCTATATTCCGCGTTGCCGGTACTCTGCTGGGAGTTGTTGCTGATGACAGTGGAGCTGGCTGCGCCTGTGGTTGAGAAACAGAATCTGGACGAGTAGTAGAATTTGATCTTTGCGTTAGTGGCACTGCGCTAGCTGCAACTGGCCCTGCGGAAGTAGCACTCGATTCGAGGCCACTCAATCTGTCATCGACATTGGTATAACGACTAAGAGAATCGCGTTGCATTTTGCGCAGCTCAAAACTCTGCTCCTCAACCATCGCTCTTAAAGACTGCACCTCGGTCTGTAGATCACCAATCTGATCCAGCAAGAGCGACATGGCATCATTGTTATTGCTGGAGACGGCAGCTGAATTGACTGAGCGAGATTGCCCTGGAATGAAGGGCTGTGATTCGACTACTGAACCAACCCCTTGGGCTACAACGGATGAACATAGCAAGTTTGCACAAAAGAAAATATGCAGCTTACGCGTTGCAGCCTTCAGGGTGTGATTCATAGTTTGCTACTACCACGTAGTTAAGTGCTTATCGGGCAACAACTTCCACGCGACGGTTACGGCTATAAGCATTGTCGCTTTGGCCAGCTTGCGCAGGTTGTTCTTCACCATAACTAACCACTTCAATCTGCGAACGCGAAGCGCCATTTACGATTAAGTAGTTAAGGATGCTATTGGCACGACGCTCGCCCAAGGCTAGGTTATATTCGCGCGTGCCGCGCTCATCAGCGTGTCCTTCAAGACGAATTCTCTCGCCTGAATTTGCAGCAAGATGTCGGGCGTGAAAAGTGAGGGTCTCACGATCCGCAGGTTTGAATTCGGCAATATCGAAATCAAAATAGAATACAGTCTGGCGCAGAGCATTCTCAGCTCGAATTTCTTCCTGTGTCAGTTGACCCGAGGTAGAACCTGCGTTTGTGCGCGCAGAGCTAGCTGTCGACGAACCGCTGCCCGAAGAACCTTCCTCGCCCATTGCACCTTCTTCAGTGTCACTGGTTGAACTACATGCCACTAAGGCAAATAGTGAGATAGCCATTAGGCCCATTTTAATTGTTTGTATGCTTTTCTTGGTCACTCTTTGAGTCCTCCAAAGACTTAAATCGTTATCTAAAAAACCTGCCGCTCACTGCACTTTCCTGCTTAATTTAGGAACGGAGACCAAGCTGGTTCCCGCACATCGCCCTGCGTGGATGGTAAACGGAATCTCACCATTCCGTCAATGGATACGGCGTCTAGCACCCCTCTTCCATTGAATTTCGTGGCATACATTATCATACTGCCATTCGGCGCTATACTGGGTGATTCATCTAAAGAGGTGCTCGTCAAGGATATGACTCTCAAAGTTTCGATATTGAGCACTGCTATCTGATAATCCGGGTCCTGACGCGTCTCGCGGCGCACATGCACAAGATTCACACCATCGGGAAGAAACATGCCATTAAGGCATTGAAAACAGTCATAAGTTAGCCGCTCTACTTCAAAAGAACTGGCTCCCAGATCGATCTGGTAAATTTGCGGCTGCCCAGTGCGCTCTGACATGAAAACGATAGATTTGCTATCGGCAGTCCAGCTTGGCTCTGTATCAATTAATGGATGATCTGTAATCCGAGTTAACTGGTTAGTCGTGAGGTCTTGCACATAGATATCTGGACTACCGTCCTTGGATAGCACCATTGCCAGCTTGGTGCCATCGGGCGAAAATTCGGGCGAACTGTTTAGGTTCGGATAGTTCGTTATTTGACGCCTTTCGCCGGTGGCAATATTCTGAATATAGATTCGCGGCAGGTCAGTCTCGAACGAAACGTAGGCGACGTCTCTTCCGGTCGGCGACCAACTAGGCGACATAATAGGCTCGACAGACTCCAACAAAATCTGTGCACGCTGCCCGTCGTAGTCTGCTTTCTCTAGACGAAAATTTGTTCTTTCAGGGTTCACGTAATCGGCAACCACGTACAATATTTCGCTGGTGAAGGCGCCACGTGTACCGGTTACTTGCTCAAAGACCACATTACTAATCTCGTGTGCTATATCACGAAGCTGGGTCACACTTCCTGTGAGAACTTCGCCTGCAAGTTTTATCTCGCGGTTGATATCGAAGAATTCGTATTGCACTTGAACTAATTGACTACCGGAAGTTCTATCGATCTTGCCAACCAATAAATAATCCTGAGCCAAAATCCGCCAATCGCGGTAAAACACCTCCTGTTCTTCACTCGGCATACTGAGCATGTTCGAGCGAGACAGAGGACTAAATTCGCCAACCTGTTCTAAGTCATTCATAACTATCTGTGAAATATCTTCACTTAACACACCATTGCCCTGCCAAGAAAAAGGCACAACGGCTATAGGAATTGGGTTGTCTGAGCCCTGTGTGATCTGAATGCTTAGTTCCGCGTATGCAGAAAAAGACATCAAATATAGACTGCCCACCAGGATGATTGTTAGCGATTTGCGTAGATTCAATTCAGTAAATCCTCGGGTTGGAATATCAGTGAAAGAGACCTGAAATTCGCATTAAACACATTAATAGGCAATGCCTGTAATTCTCTGAACGGTGCGGCACTGTAAACCGCATTCTCTGCGGATCTGTCGAAGGCTGGATCACCACTGGACTCAGAGATGAGCGCATCAATCAACTCACCTGTAGGCAACATCCTAATCTGCAAGATCGCCCGCATACCATTCCTGGCACTAGGCGGTCTTGACCAAACACTCTGCACAGCTTGTTGAATTATCGCCGTCCCACTTTGTACCATTTCGAATTCTGAGGTGGCCAGTTCAGCAGCAGCAGCGTCCGCCCTCTCTTGCTGTCTCTGCCTATCACGAACCTCTATCTTGCGTTGCTCCTCGGCGAGCTCCCTCTGCCTGCGCCGCTCTTCCTCAATCTCTTCTTGCTCTTTGCGCTCGCGCACAAGTTGCTCTGTATCCAGCCTTTCCTGTTCCTGACGTTGCCGCAAGGATGCCAGATCTCGCGCCACTCTTTGTTCTTCCGCCCTCGCGTCTGCTTGTTCTTTCCTTAGTTGTTCTGCGTCAACAGCTTGCTGCGCGACTTCCCGTTCTTGAACTCTCTGTTGTTGCTGCCGCCGCTCCAAACGCTTGCGCTCGTTCGCAACCTGAGGATTCTCTTGAATCAGCAATGCCTTCACCACTGTAGGCTGGACTAATTGCAAAGCCTCGGAACTCCTACTGCTTTGCAGATATAACAGCAATGCCAATATTACACTGTGAAAGGTCACAGCTACCACTACCGAGAGCGGGTAGCCGTTGTAGATTACAACATTGTTGAACGTACCTTTCATTTGTCGTTTGGAAGACTCACTACTGAACACCCAAGGGCTGTGTAATAAAATTAGGGTTCGCGACCCCGGCCGCCTGCAGCGTTGTGATCAGACTTACCATCGCCCCCCAACCCGCTTGTGTATCACCCTCCACCAGAACCTGTATAGTCGGATTCGCGGCGGTGATTATGCCTACTTGCTGTCCCAACGTTTCCAAAGTCACCGGCTGACGATCTTCACCGGTTGCCCCAACGCTAATGAAGTAATCTCCCTCGGCGGTAAGCGAAACGACCAACGTTTCTAGGTTTTCATCGATGGCCAAGGGCTCATTATTCGCCTCCGGCAGCTCCACCTCGATGCCCTGATTAAGCAAGGGAGCGGTCACCATGAACACGACTAGCAATACCAACATAACGTCGATAAAAGGCACGACGTTAATCTCACCCATAGGTTTGCGTTTCTTACGGACAATTGTTTCCATCAAGCAAACCTATTCAGTAGCCGCGCTTATTCAACATGTATCTGCCGATGCAGAATACTCGAGAATTCGTCGGTGAAGGTAACGTAACTGCCGGTGATGCTATCAACATTCGCCGTATACCGGTTGTATACGACCACCGCTGGAATCGCTACGAACAGGCCCATGGCAGTAGCGATAAGCGCCTCAGCAATGTCAGGTGCTATTACCTGCATCGTTACTGAGCCTGACTGGCAAGCCCAATAAACGAATTCATGATGCCTATTACGGTACCAAATAGGCCGATGTAAACTGAGACTGATGCGACAGTTGCCAGAAACGGCAGATGCTTCTCGAGCTTCTCCTCTTCTCTGGAATAGGCCACACGCATCGCTCGCTGCGCGCCCTCCATTATCGCTTCCTTGTCCATGTTAGGCTGCTGACGCAGACGCATAAACTCCTTGAAGCCAGCGCGAAAGATACTCTCCATGCCCACGAGCGGAATATCCTCCTTCTGCATCTGACTCCCTTCTTTATAAAGCTGACTCAGGTCCATGCCTGACCAAAAACGGTTCTCGAAACTAAGTACTCCCTTAGCGGCAGCCGACAGCACCATCGCGCGCTGAAATATCATCACCCAGGAAACTATCGAAAGCCCAAGCAACGTAAGCAGGACTAACTGCACCGGCAGGCTCGCTTCCAAAATTAACACAGTAGGTGTAATCCCTTCGTTCACTATCTTTCTCCAAGTTGGGTATCTGTTTTAGATAACCCACAATCGACCTCGGCTACGCCGCAGATTGATGCAGTTAATCCTCGCGGATTGAATTCTCAGAACCTATTACTATTACTATGACAATTAAAACCCGCAGGAAATCCGCGATATCAAGGGATTATTCGGCCAAAACGAAAAATAGTTTTGTGAAAAGGCATTTAACTGACTAAATGTAACCGCGGGGAGGTAAATCGAGTCATTACGGGGATGAATCATGACAAAAACGTGGCAATACAGGGTAGTGCAAGAAACTGCCCCAACAGGCGCACTAGTAAATGAACCCTAGTCAGTCATTCTCCGGTTGAGCCAGACCCTGATTATAAATGTCAGCCATCTGCTGCGAGGGTTTAATGCCGAAATGGCGGTACGCGAACTGAGTGACTACGCGCCCGCGCGGTGTGCGCATGATGAAGCCCTGCTGTATCAAATAGGGCTCCAGGACATCCTCAATCGTGTCCCGTTCTTCGCTGATCGCCGCCGCGAGACTGTCTATGCCAACAGGACCACCTTCAAACTTCTCGATCATGGTCATCAACAGGCGCCGGTCCATGTGGTCAAAGCCATTCTTATCGATGCTGAGCATATCCAAGGCTAAACCCGCCGTTTCCAAATTCACTTCGCCGTTCATCTTCACTTCCGAATAGTCTCGCACCCTGCGCAGCAATCGATTCGCGATGCGCGGCGTGCCGCGCGACCGCTTGGCGATCTCTGCTGCACCGGATTCGTCGGTCTTTGTACCTAGGATTTTTGCAGAGCGACTCACGATATGGGTCAATTCTTCTACCGAATAGAACTCCAGGCGCTGAATGATGCCAAAACGATCTCGCAGTGGTGAAGTGAGTAAGCCGGCTCGCGTGGTTGCACCAACCAGTGTAAACGGTGGAAGGTCTAACTTGATCGAGCGCGCTGCAGGGCCTTCGCCGATCATGATATCTAACTGATAGTCTTCCATCGCCGGATAGAGTATCTCTTCGATCACTGGGCTCAATCGATGAATTTCATCGATAAATAACACATCGCCCTCGTCTAGGTTGGTTAACATTGCCGCAAGGTCACCAGCCTTTTCCAGCACCGGCCCCGAGTCGTCTTTATTGAAACCTGAAGCTCATTCGCGATGATGTTCGCCAGCGTAGTCTTTCCCAGACCCGGAGGACCGAATATCAAGGTGTGATCGAGTGCTCTTCTCGGCCTCGAGCGGCGCTGATAAAAATACCCATTTGCTCTTTGACTCCGCTCTGTCCGATATAATCTGTCAGCACTAGAGGGCGTATCGCACGGTCTCCCGAATCTTCTACAGGTGCCGCCTCAGGCGAGATGAGTCTATCTTCTTCCATTGCATTCTGATTCCGTTTCAATCTAACG
>CALSUH010000016.1 GCA_943789485.1 uncultured Pseudomonadales bacterium | reverse complement strand
ACACAAAAATATTTAACACATTCAGCTTTATTGGCGCCAAGTTAGCTCCAGCACACGTCCAAAAAGCACTGCCCAAAAACCTCGTGCTAAGAACCTTCACGATCACACAAGCATTTCCTCTTATCAATACAGAGTCAATAAACTGCTTTAGCTAGCGGATCAGATCCGGCAGCAATTGAATCAAGTAAGAGCCACATGCTTTCACTATTTTGAGCGCTACCTGTTGGTCTGAAAAATAGCCGTCTTTAAATGTTCAATTTCGAACTGTAAAAGCCTTTTTGGACGGCGGTTCAGGCATTTTTCCAGTAGGAAATTTTTGTAACATCGGTTCTGATGTTGATGAGAATGAAGCTGGGCTACTTGTAAGTATTTCAACTGCTTATGCTCTTAAATTAACTCTCTACCGATTCCGCTTCATCGAATCCTTCATTCGATGGAGGTACTAAAGTCAGGAATGAATCCACAATTTTAGTTTTCTAGACCGCCAGACACGGAGTCATTTTTTTAGCTACTATTACTTAGGCGCCGGAAGCTTTAGAATCTTCTATCTATTCTGATTGAACCCTCATCTGGATGCCCACCATTGCCTGAAAAACGCACATTTCTCCTACTAACCGGTGTCTTGTTAGCTTCTGCTCTGGCTCCTCTAGGTTCCACCTCGATTGCGGTAGCTATGCCCCAGATTGCCACATTCATGGAAATTGACTCAGGTACAGCAACGCAGCTTTTAGTGGGGGGCTACCTCCTCATTTCGGTTATCGGTCAGGCGCCGGCGGGGAAGTTGGGCGATATCATTGGCTATCAGAAGGCTCTTTACATCGGTTTGGCGGTGTTCATGCTTGGCTCGTTGCTGGCGTATTTGGTCCGTAGCATCGAGGTATTATTGATTTCGAGAATGATGATGGGCCGCTGCGAGCGCGATGATCGTGCCGAATGCGTCAGCTATGTTAAGAGCGCAGCTTCCCGAATCTATGCTCCCTTTCGCGTATGGAATATTTGGGGCCACCATGGGAGCAGCCGCAGCCGTGGGCCCACTCTTGGGTGGCGCACTAACTCAATTCTTCGATTGGCCAGCAATCTTCCTCGTGAACGTGCCTTGGGCATTGCTTGCACTAGGCCTGATTGTGATGACATCCAAGCCGCAGATAGAAAAAAGGAAAGGTCGACTCGACTTGCGCAGTACGGTGCTGCTTGCCTTCGCTATCGGAGCGCTGCAGCTTGGCTTTATTGGTGATGCTGTCGACCTTCGTCTGGTTTTATTGGCTGTGTTGCTTTTAAGTTTGTTTGTTTGGGTGCAGCTGAGAGTTGATGACCCTGTTTTCGATCCGCGCTTTTTTAAGCGCCCCGCCTATCTGGCTGCAGGCTGCACTACGGCGCTTGGTAATTTCACCATGTATGCGCTGTTATTCCAGCTACCTATTTTCTTCGTAGATGTTCGCCAAGTTGCAGAAATAGAAATTGCCGGTGCTTTAACGGCAATGACACTCTGTATGATGCTCGGCGGGCCTATGTCTGCAGTAGCTGGAAGACTAATTGGAGTTCGTTATACCGCTGCATTGGCGGCCTGTGCCAATATCTTCGGTTTGTATTTATATTCTGATCTTGAATCGGCGCTGGTACCGCTAGATATCATCGTTCCTATGGCCTTAATGGGGTTTGCTGGCGGAATGGCGGGGCCTGTTGTTCAGGCGGCGGGCATGTTAGCTATCGAGAAAGAAAAAGCAGGCATGGCAGCTGGCGGGCTGAGTACTATGCGCTACCTTGGTGGTGCGTTGGGAATTTCCATTCTCTCTTTGCGTCTTGGGTCTGAATCGACAACTACGCTGGAACAGCATTTATCTGTAATTCCTTACTATGCAGGTGCGCTATTCGTCGTATTCATGTCGGCTTTCCTGTTGCCGGTCTCTACTAAAAAAGCTGATCCTATAGAGGGTGCACTATAGATAAGGAGAAGGAAATGGAGCGAAAATTTGAAGCGCCAGGTCCCGGCACATGGATTTTGGATACTACGCATAGCAGCGGCGCGATGACACTGTATACAAGCCATTGTTTCGAAGGTTTGCCGAGGGGATTCCATGAAAGTTTAGATAAGTATGGGATTCTATTAGATCGAGTGCAGCCTGCCTTCATTCACGGATTCTTCTTCACCCAGCAGGTTGGGTTGATGGGAAAGCCGGGGGACAGTTCGCCCCCGAAGTGGTTGCTGCAACTCATGTTCAAAATTCACCCTAAACTTAGGTCGCGAGTGAATGCTGCCCACGAAGCGGTGCAGTCACGTCGCTGGTTGCAAGACTTAGCGGAATGGGATGAGCTCAAGAAAGACTCGATCGCGCGAAATACTGCGCTGCAATCCATTGAGTTAGTTAAATTAGACAGGCCGGGATTGATCACACATTTGGATTCTTGTTTCAAAAATGCAGAGGAAATGGTCTATCGTCACCACAAGTATTCGGTTGGCTCATTGATGCCGGTTGGTCGCTTCTTGGATGTTGCAACGCTTTCAACGGGACTCTCTGCAGTTGATGTCGCTCCGTTACTAAAAGGCTCAACGGCAGTATCGAAAGGAATTGGAGGAGAGCAATTAATAGCAGTAGTAAAAGCAATAACCGCGGCAGGCATTGTTAAGAATGACCTAGGGGAGCAGAAGCCAGAAACTGCGTTGAATGGATTGCGTGAAAACTCACAAGTCAACGCTGCCCTAGAAAGCTATCTCTTTATTACCGGACATATGCTGATTGGCGGTTATTGCATAGCTGAGAAAACCCTACGCGAATCTCCGAACATCATCATGGCTAGAATTTTGGAAGCTATGAAGCCAGCTAACGAATCTGGCTTTGATGTTGCGCTGGAGCATACAATCAGAGCGAAAGTCCCTGAGCAAAATCGTGCCGAGTTTGACCTTTGTCTCGCGGATGCAAGATCGGCGAATAGAATGAGAGATGAGCGAGGCATTTATAACGATATATGGGGCTCTGGCATCTCACGGTGTGCGATTTTAGAAGCTGGCCGACGTCTGTTTGGGGAGGGACTTCTTTCCAATGCAGAGCTATCGTTAGACGCCTCTCACGATGAGTTAATCGGTTTGTTGAATGGTGAGTTTTCCGCAACCGATGAGCAGCTATCCCAACGACGAGAATGGCGGTTAACAAAGAGTATCGATGAGGTGCCTGAGTTTCTCGGTGATCCGCCGTCTGATCCGCCACCGGTAGAATTGCTACCCCTTAAAATTCAACCAACTATAAGAGCATTCGGCTTAGTTATGGGGAATGTATTCGACGAGCCAAAAGAGGCTACTGAGAAGATCAGCGGCCTAGCGGTGAGTCCGGGAATCTATGAAGGAACTGCCAAGGTGATTCTTAGCACACGAGATTTTGACAGGCTCGAGAAGGGCGACATACTTGTTACAAAGAATACCTCGGCGGGATTCAATGTCGTGCTTCCTATCATTGGAGCTTTGGTCACAGATAGGGGCGGAATTCTTAGCCATGCCGCTATCGTTAGTCGGGAATTTGGTATACCGGGAGTCGTAGGTACAAAGAGCGCGAGTCAGTTGATAAATAATGGCGACAAAATACGGGTAAACGGTGACACGGGGGAAGTTGAAATTCTTTGACTACTCTTTTTGACAAACCCGTGCTTCTTAAGGATGCTATCGAAGAGTCTCGATTCGGTGGAAAATGTGTCAGTCTAGGAGTTGCGCTACGGGCCGATTTGCCAGCTCCGCGAGGTTACGCGCTAGCTGTCGATCTGGTGAATGCACTCGCCCATGCAGATAAGTCAGCTATAGCGACTGTTCTTGGGCTGTTCGCAGAGCTGGCTCCAGCCGCGGCCGTTCGCTCCAGCGCGGTGGGTGAAGACTCAGTGGGCGCTAGTTTTGCCGGGCAGCATCTAACTGTACTGAATGTCATGGATGCCGAGTCTATGGTAACGGCGATACAACAAGTGCATGCCTCCGCTTTTACTGCAGAAGCGATAGCCTATCGCGCTAAGATGGGCGTTGAAGGTGAGCCGGCAATAGGCGTTGTCATTCAGCAGCAAATTCTGAGCGAAGTCGCCGGTGTTATGTTTACCAAGAACCCTATTACACGCGCAAATGAACGGTATATTGAAGCCAGTTGGGGCCTTGGTGAGGCTGTGGTTGCGGGCATGGTTGTACCCGACAGCTTTCGAATATCTAGCCAAGGGAGCATACTCGCCAAGGTGCTGGGCGATAAAGATGTAGAGCTCATTGCAGTAGCACAAGGCCAAACGAGGGAGCAGGAGGTTGACCAGGCTAGACAAAATTCTTTCTGTCTAAGTGAGGATCAGCTCGATAGATTGCACAGTCTTGCGTTAAACTGTGAAGCTATCTACGGGAAGGATATTGATATCGAATGGGCATTTCATGATGGGCAACTCTATCTGTTGCAATGCCGCTCGATAACCATGTAATAGCTTCGCCTAATTAGTTGGAACAGTAGTGCTTGCAATGAAAGATCTATTCAAACAATCAAAATCTAAAATGGTTCGCGATTCTAGCGACAAGAAATCGGTTTCTAGCAAGAACGATGTTCGGGAATTTTTGTCTAAGGTGGCGTCACTGCCAAAGACTACCGGCGACGCGAGACTAATTTTTTCTCTGGACGCCACTGCGAGTCGGCAGGGAACTTGGGATGTAGCAAGCCAGATTCAGAATGAGATGTTTCTCAGTTCTCAGTCACTGGGCGGGCTTAATGTTCAGCTTTGTTACTTTCGTGGTTTTGGCGAATTTTTTAGTAGCGATTGGCAGAGTAACCCCGATGATATCCTGCGCATCATGTCATCAATTCAATGCCAAGCAGGTGCCACGCAGCTGCATCGCGTGCTGCAGCATGCTATCGATGAGAATCAAACTAAGAAAATAAAATGCCTTATTTATATTGGCGACGCTATGGAGGAGAACATCGACTTGTTGGCACAGCTTGCTGGAAAGCTAGGTTTATTAAACGTGCCGCTGTTCATGTTTCAAGAGCGGCGTGATGCTGTTGCAAAGGCAGCTTTCAAAGAGCTGAGTCGTTTGTCTGGAGGGGCCTATTCCCAGTTTGATAGTGCGAGTGCTGAGCAGTTAAAGGATTTACTAAAAGCAGTCGCGATTTATGCTGCGGGTGGGCTAAAGGCGCTGCAAAATTTTAGTACTGGCTCATCCAGTGGTGTAAAGTTAATAGAGCAACAGCTCAGGAAATAGTCGTGTTTCGAGAAATAAGGTAGATAGGCTCGTATGATCTTTCGGTTGCTTCTGCTAATACTACTTCCCTTGATGGCTTATTTCTTTGTTAGGTCTATAAGTCAGCGCTTCTCACTTACTTCTCGGCAGAGAACGTACTTATTTTTCTTGGTCGGAAGTCTCTTAGTGGTTGGTGTGATGATTGCGATAGGCAGATTGCCCTTCCAATTCATCCTGGCTCCTATAGGTGTTGCTGCGACATTTTTGCTTAGGATGTTGCCTACACTCTTGCGCTTGCTTCCTATGTGGCATCTCTTCAAAGGGCGAGTCGCGGCAGCAAAGCCACCGAATAGAGATCAGACATCAACCATCCGCACCGAATTCTTTGATATGGAAATGCGGCACGACGATGGCAGCATGGATGGAGTGGTTCTCAGAGGGGATTTTTCCAAGAGGAGGCTTTCCACACTGAAGTTGCCGGACTTGCTGGAGCTATATCAGCTGTGCCAACAAGATGCTGACTCGGCACAAGTCTTAGAGGCTTACATTGACCGAGCATTTCCCGATTGGAGAGAGCACGCTCAGGCTGGGTACGAGGGAGCTGCGGCGATTGCTGGCGAGTCATTGATGACAGAAACGCTGGCATTAGAAATACTGGGGTTGGATGCGGCCGCGGATAAGGAGCAGGTATCTAAGGCCCACAGGAGCCTAATGCAAAAAATGCACCCCGATCGGGGTGGCAGTGATTACCTTGCACAGAAAATTAATGCGGCAAAAGACTTCTTAATGCAGAAGCTCTAGCCGCAGCTCTCGAATTGCTACTTCTATCTTTGTCTTAACTATTACGCGCTTTTCTTCTTATTGAGGAATGCTTCAACCACCGCTTGTGCATCGGGTGTCTGCAGCAGTCTGGAGAACTCCTCTAATTCAACGCCGATTGTGTCAGCTACAATGCCTTGTTGACCGCGTTTGATAAGTTCTTTGCTCGACTGAACGGAGTCGGCGGGCAGGGCGGCAAGTTCTCTAGCCTTTTCCATCGCATGCACTAAATATTGATCCTGTGGCAGCACCTCGTTGATGATTCCGTATTCCTTCGCCTTGGCAGCAGAAAACCTACCGCCTAGCAGCAATAACTCCGAAGCACGCACGTGGCCGATCTGTTTAGGTAGCAAATAGCTAGACCCGGCTTCTGGGCATAGGCCCAGGCGAGTGAAGGGCAGCTGCAAGAAGCAGTTTTCAGAGGCGTAGATGAGGTCGCAGTGGAACAAAAGTGTGGTTCCTATGCCAATGGCGAGCCCGCTTATGGCGGCGACGATAGGTTTCTTCGATTCATTCAGTGCATTCATTAAAGTGACCGAGGGACGGTCGGCTGTGGGGGTATTACTGGCAAGGAAACTGCTCACATCGTTGCCGCTGGTGAAACAATCATCAGCGCCGCGTATCAGAGCCACATTGACGCTAGCATCTTCATTTGCCTGATGCAGCCCCGCTGCGAGTGCGGCATACATACCGGGTAGCAGAGCGTTCTTTTTCTCCGGCCTATTAATTTCGATGACAAAAACCTTGCCATCAATACTGTATTTAATATGCTTATCTGCCGACTCGTTCATTTTGTTTCCTTTTGCTCAATATCTTGATACGAGACCCATTTTAGTGGATATAGCATCCGAAGTAGAGTGCTAATGTGTTCAAAACTCTGCTGGAGGCATCTTTACCGACTCCAAGTGCAGCAATAATACTTGCAGCATTCAGTGTTAGAATGGGCAGATATTCCATAATTTGAGGTTGATCTGGCATGACACTAATTCGCAACGATGATGTTATTCAAAGTGTTGCAGATGCGCTGCAGTATATTTCCTATTACCACCCAATCGACTTTATCACCGCGGTCAATAAGGCTTATGAAAGAGAAGAGTCCTCAGCAGCTAAAGACGCGATGGCACAAATACTCATTAATTCTCGTTTATGTGCGGAAGGAAAACGGCCCATATGTCAGGATACCGGTATCGTAACGGTGTTTCTAAAAGTTGGGATGAGCGTGCAGTGGGAGGGTAATATGGCTCTAGAAGACATGGTCAACGAGGGCGTGCGCCGTGCGTATTCGAATCCAGACAATGTGCTTCGAGCTTCGATTTTAAGCGATCCGGCTGGTGCGAGAAAAAACACGAAAGACAATACGCCCGCTGTCATCCACACACAGATTGTTCCAGGTAGTGAGATTGAAGTAAAAGTTGCGGCCAAAGGTGGTGGCTCGGAGAACAAAGCGAAATTGGTGATGTTGAATCCGAGTGATAGCATCGTGGATTGGGTAGAGAAGACGCTGCCTACTATGGGTGCTGGTTGGTGTCCGCCGGGCATGCTAGGTATTGGTATCGGCGGCACGGCGGAGAAGGCCGTAATACTCGCCAAAGAATCGCTGATGGATCCCATCGACATTCATGAGCTACGCGCTAGAGGACCTAGCAATCGTGTCGAAGAACTGCGTCTGGAGATTATGGACAGGGCTAATTCTCTCGGTATCGGCGCTCAGGGTCTGGGCGGCTTAACCACGGTGCTGGATGTAAAGATCCTAGACTACCCAACGCATGCAGCATCGCTCCCCGTAGCTATGATTCCTAACTGTGCGGCCACCCGTCACGCGCACTTCACACTAGATGGCAGCGGTATTGCAGAGTTCGAACCGCCAAGCTTGGATTTATGGCCGGAGATTGATTGGGATGTAGGCCCTCGCGCACGCAAGGTAAATCTGGACATGCTCACTCCCGACGCGATAGCAAGCTGGGAGCCTGGCGAAACTCTGCTGCTCTCAGGCACTATGTTGACCGGTCGTGATGCTGCACACAAGCGGCTGCTCGGGATGCTGGAGAAGGGCGAGGGCTTGCCAGATGACGTCGACTTTACCAATAAATTTATTTACTACGTAGGTCCCGTTGATCCTGTCAGAGATGAAGTGATAGGGCCAGCTGGGCCCACTACTGCGACCCGCATGGATAAATTTACCGATGAGCTGCTAGAGAAGACTGGCTTGATTGGAATGATCGGTAAAGCCGAGCGAGGAAAACAGGGCGTCGAAGCCATTAAGAAACATAAAGCGGTGTACTTAATGGCCGTGGGTGGCGCTGCTTATTTGGTTTCCAAAGCAATTCGTAAGGCAAGAATTGTTGCTTTCGAAGACCTAGGGATGGAGGCTATCCATGAGTTCACAGTTGAGGATATGCCGGTAACTGTAGCCGTAGACGTGAATGGCACTTCGGTTCACCAAACCGGTCCAGCAATCTGGAAAAAGAAAATTGCGGAGGAGCATGCTATTGAAGTGAAATGAAGTTGCTAGTCAGTCTCTATCGCGTCGAGCGTAATATTTTCTTAATTCCTGTCCGCTCGTTCGCAGGGGCATATCTTGAATGAGACTATTTTTGTTAATTCAATCACACTCACTCTTGCCTAAAAACAATTCTGCCCCGGCTTATTGTTGAGATAAAAATTGCGATGTGCGTGTCAATCCTTCTTCCAGTATCGAGGTTGTGTTGGCATACCCAATTCGAATATACCCCTCCATACCTAAAGATGAGCCCGGTGTGTACATCACCCCAGTCTCTTCAAGCAATGAAATACAGAAATCACGGGAACTCATTAGCAAATCATATTTTAACAAAGCGGTAGTGCCAGAACGCGGTTTTACCCATGAAATTCTCGGCTCTGCATCTACCCAAGTTTCTAATATTCCTAGGTTACTGCGTGTTATTGATTTGCTGCGTTCTAACACGCGTTGTTTATTTTCCAATGCAATCGTAGCAAAATGGTCATCGATCATGCCGATTGAGATCGTGTCATAATCGCGATGCCTTGATACTTTTTGAAGCAGTTCTTCTGTTGCAGCGATCCAGCCCAGACGTAAACCCGCGAGGGAAAATGCCTTGGAAACGCTCGCGGTACTGATGCCCTTTTCGTAAATGTCGGCTATTGAAGCCGTCATTCCGCAGCCTTCCTGGTTTGTGCCACGATAGACTTCATCACAGAGTATCCATGCCCCTACGGAACGGGCAATGCCTACAATCTCTTGCAACATTGCTTCATCCATCAACGCACCGGTTGGATTATTCGGGTTATTGATCGCAATCAAGCGTGTGCCCGGCAAGGCCAGCGCGCGTAACTCTTCAAGATCAGGTAGAAAATTATTTTCTTCACGCAGCTGTAAATGATGTACATCGGCACCAATACTGGCGGGAATCGAGTAATGCTGCTGGTAAGTAGGTACGACAGAAATCACTCGATCCCCAGCCTCAACCAACGTCTTGTGGACAAGCATATTCGCACCAATTGCGCCGTGGGTTACGACAACATTTCCCGCTTCTTGGCGCACGTAAAGTGTCGCAATCGCTGTACGTAAACGATCAGACCCTTCAATCGCGCCATAGGTCATCTTCATGGTCATTAGTTCAGAAAGGCTGGCTTCATTTTTACCAGCAAGAGCTAACAGTTCAGCTATAGTTAGACTTTCAACACAAGTTTCTGCCAAATTCCATTCGCACTTGGTCTCCCATTCGTTCATCCATATTTCGACACCAAAAGGTTCTATTTGCATATTTAGTTTCCTTCCTTCCGGCTGCGAGGTTAGCGAAGGCTATATCTCCCGCGCATGAATAGATTGATCTAATAAAACTGGCGTTTTTTTGGCAGCCTGCTCCTAATCAGTCGCACATGTCTTCGTAGGGGTTATCGAGTTTCAAGGATATCTCTCGAGTCAGTCCTGTTACTGAAAGATTGCCGTTGCTAAGTTCAATTGACTCACTGCCCAACACATTGTGGTCGAACTTATAGATCGTACGGTTCTCACCCGCCATCGCTGCGGCATCATACTGTTGTGAGGCCTGCGCCACCGTTTCGTTGAGAGACTTATACTTGCTGATCGATTTCTTTCCATGCCGCTTTGTTAGCATCTTTTCTACGACATGTGGCGCAAGTACCGAAGCGCTCGCATTGTTGCCACCGAATCCCTTCGAATTAATTATCACAGCATCCATACCCAACTTACCTACGTCTTTGTGCTTAAGAAGAAAATCGATACTGCGGTGAGTAACATCGTCGGCGATCTCATCTACAGTAAGAATGCCTGGAATAATTCCTTCCGCCCAAACACCAAGACTTGCCGCGATCTGATCGCCCGAGGAGGAGGCGAGTGAGTGACCAATATAGGACTTCACAGCGGCAACTGGCCAGCCGTTAATGCCAAAGGTCTCGGCAATCTGATTAATGATATGTGATTCGGTCTGCCGGTTCTGGAGGGTTCCGGTGCCGTGTGCTTGCACGTAGCTGCGAGTTGCTAAGCCCTCTTGCCCAATGATGTTCTTCGTGGCGGCAGCAGCTTTGGCCAACGAGATGTAATTGCCTAAGCCTGGGCTAGCTATGGATTTCTTAAAGCCATCGGCGTTGATAAATACATCGTTAACGCCGCCATAAATATTGGCACCAAGTTCCATAGCTAATTCATCATCGAAAAGCACGATACACTGGGCTGATTCCGCGAGAGTAAAGCCGGCGTTATACCCAAAAGGCCTGCAAGCGCGCCGAAAGTCAGGAACCTCATCTTTAGACAATTTATCGAGCTGCCGCAGACTGGCGTCATCGGCCAGCGCACCCATCGTGCCAAATCCGTCGAAGATCTCCGGGACTAAGGGCGCCTCGCTGGTGCCGACGACAACAACTCTGTGGCTTCCCGATTGTATATCGCGAATTCCCTGGCGAAGGTTGTATAGGAATGTTGCGCAGGCAGCCACATTGGTGCCTGTTGTCCCTAAATTTCCTAATAGGTAGGCATTGATGAAGTCGGCTGGCATCTCGGCATAACCTAATGGGAGTTGCTTTGAGGTGACCTTCTTGCCAAGTAGGCGCGCCTGCATCATGCCGCCGTAGCCGTTGTAATCGAGTTGGCCCATTCCGCTGCCGGCGTAAACAGCTATCTGATCAGCAGCGACATTCTGCTGCACGGTCTCCCAGCCGATACCCATTGAATTAATCGCATCGGATGCGGCGAATACTGTCAGCTGCAAGCCACGCGGGTGATTTCTGGCTGGATACAAGGCGGCAGGATCAAAGCCAGAGGGCAATTGCCCGGCGCTATGCACGGCGGTCTCGCGGCTACATTTCAGCGACACCTCGACGTTACCCGCGGCGCTTACTCGAACTCGACCCCCAAGGCCGGCATCGGAAACGCTCCATCCTGCAGGCAATGGTGTGGGTAAATCTTTTTTGCGTAAAGTAAACTCGAGAGGTCGGTCCGATGGGCTGCCCAAGTCGGCGTTTCGAAGATAGGGTAATAGGTCTGGATCGAATAGATTGTTTTCTAGTCCTCGAATTAGCGTGCCTTGCTTGAGAGTTGGGCCTAGCTGGCTAAGATATTCATCGAGATTGACTTCGACTCCCTCGCCGTCTGTCCACCTGCCTTCGCTTTTTTTAAGCTGGCCGGTAAGTGCCGCAAGACTATGGTAAGTGGCCTGTTTCTGGCTGGAAGGTAGGGCATCGATAACCAGGCGTCTGTAGCTATGATGCCCAGAACTGCGACCTGCCGCATTTATTCCTCCGAATCCTGTGATTACAGGCAATCTCGCCATTGTCTCTTCCCTTGTGTTGCCCGTTAACGGGTCTTATGCTGAATACATCGTGGCAAATACGTCTATATGACTATAGTGGGATATTTCGTGGAAACTTTAAGTCATAGTAGACAGTAGATATGACATAGTAGCCAGATTTTGTTTCATGGCTTAAGCACAGTTAAAGACTGGAGAGAAATGCTGCTTGCGGGCTGCGGCTTTGAACAGCTTGCATAAAGATCGTGCCACACATAGCATGAAGGCATAAAATCCAAAACATCAGAATTTCTTGGAGGAATCATGAATATTAAAAAGCTAGCCACTACATGTCTCTTACTGAGTGGAATTAGCGCGGCAGCTACTGTTTTAGCTCAAGACGATCGTTTCGCCAATGTAACTATCGAGACTGTGCCGGTTACTGGCAATATCTCGATGTTGATTGGATCAGGCGGCAACATTGGTGTATCAACAGGTGAGGATGGGCTATTGATTATTGATGATCAGTACGCGCCTTTGGCGGCAAAAATTAGGGCAGCCCTGTCGCAACTAAACCCCGATGCTCCGAAGTTTCTCCTCAATACGCACTTTCATGGCGACCACACCGGTGGCAATGCAGACTTCGGTGTGGCGAGTATTATCATCGCTCATGAAAACGTGCGCGGTAGGTTAGTAGCTGAAGACTCGCCGAGTCCGGCTTTGCCTGTAATCACTTTCGATGACGATGTTACCGTTCACTTCAATGGCGAGAACATTACCCTGATTCATATGCCAAGAGGCCACACCGATACTGATAGTGTCGTGATGTTTGAAGACAGCAACGTTGTCCATATGGGCGATCATTTTTTCAATGGTAGCTTCCCCTTCGTCGATCTCGCAAATGGCGGCACAGTGCAAGGCTATCTGAGTAATTTAGAAAAGGCTCTGTCTTGGATCGATGATGACACGTCAGTAATCCCAGGTCACGGGCCGCTAGGCTCCAAAGCGGATTTGTTAGCGTTCTACAACGTAGTAAAAGACACGTCGACCACCATTCGCGTTATGAAGTCGCAAGGGGTAAGCGCAGAAGAGGCGGTGACTGAAGGTTTGAGCGATGAATACGAATCCTGGGGACAGGGATTCATTAACGAGCAGCGTTGGATTGAAACTGTTTTTGCAAGCTATCCCCGGTAGTTGGGCTGCAGCAAACTGATATCCTCTAGTACTATGGAGTTCGCCTCGCCGGATATTTCGGTGAGGCCTCACGCCTCATGAGCAATAGTGACCAAACACAATCAAGTTTAAAGCAACTGCACCAGGCTTTAGGCATACCTTCAGACTACGCTGCAAATTGCGCACTCCCATTGTGCCTCGAACCCTCAGCACTTGTTGATACAGAGCTTGACTTCTATCAGCGTCGGCAGAAATTAACGCCCACTGCGTTCTCTGCGTGGTCAAGAATGCGCGAGGCAGCAACCAGCCAGGGCATCTCACTGTTTCTAATTTCTGCCTTCCGCGGCTATCAGTATCAGCATGACCTTATTGCACGAAAACTAGAAAAGGGCCAGCCAATAGAGAGCATTTTGCGGGTGAATGCCGCCCCCGGTTACAGTGAACACCACAGTGGGCGCGCTGTCGATATCGGAACTATGGATTGCGATGCTTTGAGTGAAAGTTTTGGTAAAACTAATGCATATCAATGGCTTGTAGATAATTCAGATGGTTACGGATTTAGCCTTAGCTATCCTCGCGATAATCCCTTCGGCATAGATTTCGAGCCTTGGCACTGGTGCTACAAAGAAGAATAACTTCCTTAGACAAACGTAAATGAAAGGGGTAATCTAGAAGTCGAACTACTAAGGAGAGGGGATGTTCGAGAATCACCACCGGGTGCACTTCCTAACGCATTATCTAGATACTTCTGTATTTAGCTCCCTCACTCAGACTCAATTTTCTACTCATATCCCTAGTTCAATTTTTGATTCATATTCGCTAGCGGCGACAGTTGTTTTCTACACAGCTGTGGTTGTTTCTTGGCGTCTGAAAATTGATCGAGAACAAATTCACTACTACATAGGAGGGTAATATCTAAACCAAGAGAGTTTGTAATTCGCTAATTTGAATTAAATCAGGAGATAGTAATTTATGACTAATGAATTCCAAGTTGTATATCACAATATAGATCAATCCGAAGCGATCAGCGAAGCCGTGCAAAAGCGGATAGGTAAGCTGAAACGCTATTGTGACCATATTATAAATGGCCGAGTAGTACTGGATTCCCCGCACAACAATCACTATAAGGGAAAGGTTTATTCGGTCACATTAGAGATTCACACGCCAGAGTTAGAGGTTCGAGTGAATCAGGACCAACACGACAACCACGCTCATGAAGATTTATATGTGGCAATTCGGGATGCTTTCAATGTGGCGGAGCGGCAGTTCAAATCCATAGACAAAAAGCATAGGGCAACACCATTGCATCAAAAATTCGAAGCAATGATGCTACATACTGATCCGGCGGAAAAAGAAAGTATGGATGAAGCTGAAGTGATAGACGGGGTTAATAGCGAGGCTGCAGCTTAGGCGGCAGGGAAAAGGGCGGTAGAATTTACATGGATGACACAACAAGAAAGGAAATTGAGGCAGCAACTTTTCGAAGGCTGCTGCAACACTTAGATGATAACAAGGATGTTCAAAATATTGACCTGATGAACCTTGCAAGCTTTTGTAGAAATTGCTTGTCGAAATGGTATGTTGCAGAGGCAGGGTCTCGCGGCGCGGATATTGATTACGAGTCCGCTCGAGAGATTGTCTACGGCATGCCTTACCCCGATTGGAAATCTAAATATCAATCGGAAGCCAGTGCGGAGCAGTTACAGAAATTCGACAGTCAATCAGTTGACTAAGTAGTTGTAACGCAGATCGAGGGAAATCTCTGAATGGTACTTGGAGATTTCTTTTTTTCATTGTCCTACATTGACCCTCTTAGCTATTTTAAAAACTGGTTCTGCTAGTAGTCAACTCGTGCGACCTTAACCAGTAGAGTAGAGCTATTGTCAGTCCAAGTCACATACACTGAATTCTCTACCGCTTCAATGATCGGCAATATTAAGCGTTAACTACCTGGGGTTTTCATTGAATTTCACGCCCACTATCACCACAGTGCTATTGGCCAGTCGTACACTCATTTTATTGAACAGGGGAAATTTCTCCTCTACACAGCGCGCACCATTCATAGCAATAATTCACGATACGTCAATTGCCAACCTGGTTTCTGCCGCTGCCAACGGATACCAAAGAGTTGTCATATCTACAAAAAAAGAACTAGTAGACTTTGTGAAACTAGGGGTTTTCTCGGCTCAGGCATTGATGCGCGCCGCTACCTCGCAACGAAAGCGTATAGATTCTGCTTTGAAAATTGTAACGTGTCCCGGCTTTTCTTGGCAATTGGAATAAAAATTAATAGATATTGAGAGTAAATTGGGTGATCTGTAGTGCTTAAACAATAATAAAGGAGACAGAAAAAGAGTCAGCAGTGATATAGAAACGACATATGCAGGGCATGCCTGCATGCTATCTGCTAGAAATGATGTAAATCTTCGTGTCCGATACGCGCTAAACACCAATCCTTATAAAAAAAATCAGAGCGTGATAAAAATTCTAAATAAAATACCGCTGAGATTCTTGATCCCTTTCGTATTGTCGAAGATTTTTTTAACACACCGGCGCCACTATTTGTCTAGTCTATTCTATTCTTCCAAAAAATGTCATTCGCGCGGATTCAGATAGCGAAATTCCTGGCTCAGAATTATAGGCAAGTACCACCAGTATCCGAGTCCGATCGCCAATAGTAGGGGTGACGCGATGCATAGAGTTTCTTCCACGGAATAAAATTAAGTCACCTGCACGTATTGCGAGTTTTTCAGCATCGATAGCACCATCAAGAATTTGTTCGGACATCTCATAATTCATCTCACCCGCGTCAGCATTACGTACATCTTTTACGAACTCGAATTCACCGCCAGCCTTGGCACTATCAATCATTAAAGTGATTGCGAACGAAGAGTTGTCATAGTGCCAGCCTAGTTCCTCTCCTTCGCTGGCATAGTGCAAGTTAATTGACGACTGGGCATCTGCATATTCATGTAACGCTAATTCGTTCAATACAGAACACAAAAAATCACGAAACTCCTTGGCGTTGTATATTATGCGAAGTGCTGATTCAGGGGGGATCTGATTATGTGTAATACACCCTTTTGACGAAGACACCAGCCTGTTACGCGGGTGATTTTGAGAGTAGTTGGGGTCAGTGTCGCTTAGGAAAATGTTGTGATCCGTGTCAGTGTAGAAAGCAAGATGTTGCTGTTTAAGGCCCTCGTTGCGTACTGAACTGATCAATTCGGGTTTTAGGAAATTTCGCAAAACCAAGGCGCCGTCCTTCTCTAGAGTTTGCTTGCATTCCGCCCGAAAATCTTTGTTCTCCAAAGGGTTTTTTTCAAGGTCAACAACGTCGGCGAATTGTCTGTTCAATTTATTTGGTCCGTGTGTAAAATCTGGAAACACCTCAAGGTTCGAAGATGTAGAGTGAGAGAATCCCAATTAAAAGGAGTTCATAATAGCATCGAAGCTAACCAGCCAAAAGTGAGGAGTGGTATATTGAAGTGAAGGAATGTGGGTATCACGGTATCCTGTATGTGGTCATGCTGGCCATCTGCATTTAAGCCAGCAGTAGTTCCCAGAGTCGTGTCCGATGCGGGTGAGCCAGCATCTCCTAGTGCGGCAGCAGTGCCAATTAGTGCGGTAGTAGCCATTGCTGAAAATCCAAAACTCACACACAATGGAACATAGATTGCGGCAATTATAGGCACAGTTGAAAATGACGATCCGATACCCATTGTGACTAAGAGCCCAACCGCTAACATAATGAAAGCGGCCAGGGGCTTGCTCTCTCCAATTATTTCGGCGGTGTTCTGCACAAGCGACGGGATTTCGCCGGTTGCTTTCATGACTTCGGCGAATCCAGATGCAGCAATCATTACGAACCCAACGAACGCCATCATTCGAACACCTTCAGTGAAAACGCTATCTTGTTCGTTCCATTTAACGATGCCGCAGATAGAAAGAAGTGCAAAGCCAGTCAGACCACCAAATATCATCGAGCCGCTCCAAAGCTGAACAGCAATCGAAGCTAAAAGTGCTAGGCTGATGCCAGTTAACTGCCAAGTCTGCAGCCCCACCTGATCCCGCTCAATATTTTCTCTTTGAATTGAGCGGTCTTCATATAGTCTTGTCTTTCGGTAAGTCACCAAGAGTGCAAATAGCAGTCCCATACATAATCCAGCAACAGGGATCAGCATAGCCTCTGGCAGTAAATTTCGGTCTACGCTGAACCCAATAGATTCTCCAGCATCGTTGATGTTAGCCAGCAGGATGTCGTTGATGAAGACGTTGCCATATCCGATTGGTGCCGTTACATACATCACGCTCAAGCTAAATGTAATCACACAGGCTGCAGCCCTGCGGTCTAACTTAAGATGATTCATAACAATTAATAAAGGTGGAATGAGTATTGGAATATAAGCTATATGCACAGGAATGATTGTCCCGGAAGCAAATCCCGCTAAGATAAAAGCCGTGTAGAGGCTAACAGTGATTTTTGTAGAAAAGTGCTGACTTTTATTGTCTTGATCTATGTGGCGTATGGCGCGGACAGACAGTCTTTGTGCAATGCCAGTGCGAGCTATCATCACAGCGAAAGCGCCGAGAGTTGCCATCGCGAGCGCGACTGGCGCACCGCCTCCAAGACCATTGTTGAAAGCAGTGATTATGTCTTCAATTGAAAGCCCTGCTTGAAGCCCCCCAAGAACGGAGGCAATGATCAATGACATTACTACGGGCACTCGAGAAAAGCTCAAAATAAGCATCAGAAGAACAGAGGTGACGATAGCATTCATTAAGGCATTCTATAAATGGGGTCAGAGTAAAAATACAGTATTTCTGGATTCGAGGGAAACTATGAGGGAATCAAAGGGTAGGGACTTAATGGGGTCGAAGTACTTTGATCTAAAAAAACTGTGCAGGTGAGCGCGGGAATCAGGAGGATAACTGACGGCTAGAGGCGGAAGAATCCTAACCGGTTAAGCGTGGTTTGTCCCTTGCAGGCTGCGCGCGAGTTGCAAACTGCTTTCACTGTTAGTGGAACGATCGAGTCGAGTGTTTTCAGTAGGTTGATGCCCACCTTTTTATGTAGATCAACACCTTAAACCGAAAAATCAGAGTGTGCTAGAGCAGTGCTATGGATCTATCGAAATCACGTTCTTAGAGCTAATGTGATTTCTACCCTCCCGTTTTAATAGTACAGGGCATTAAGAAAAGTCACTATGAGCCCGAATCGCCTTAGCAGCACTAGCTCTTGCTGCTAATTTTCCGTTCTCTTGGAAAAAGTCTGCCTCAACAAAACCGGTTGTACGACCACGATTAATCACGCGTCCTTCTATGCGAATAACACCGCTTTGCATGGGACGAAACATACGCGTTGTCAGTTCAGTGGTGGTGAACCATTCACCATCTTCCAGCGCACTGGCCATTGTCATCGATACGATATGATCAGCTAATGCTGCTATCCAACCACCAAAAACACGTTCTTCCTGAATATTCCGACTACCGTCATTAGGCCATTCATAAATAACACGTCCGTAAGATACCTCTTTTAACCATAGATGTGGCTTTATTCCTAAATTGCGAATCCCCGGGGGAAGTTCCCCGTCAACAGACCTTAAATTTCTAAAAAATTCAACTTGTTGTTTAGATAATGCTGTTCTTTCTATTTTTTTCATTGGTTTCCAGGTAGTAATAGGCGTTAATTAAGTAAGGTCAGAGGAAAAACTGTATTTTTGATCACTCTGAAATTTTTTCTTAAGTAGAGCGCCGATTGGTAATGACAAATTGTTCATTGATGAATTTTAACCCAAGAAGGCTGATATTAGCGCCTGTCGTCGGCTTGTTCTCACGCGCGCTTTTGTCTAGCAGCTCCTACAATTTTTTCGAGATCTATTTACGCAGATTTCTACTCTTGGGGCTCACTAAAGAGTGTTCATCACAAAGAGCGCATCTCGGTGTTGCTAGTTCTGCGAACACGACCATGACGCAGAAAAGTTGCCGTAAAAGTGTGCTTTATTGACTAAGGTAATACGGTATCCAAAGCGGCAATTAACTTGTCCACTTCCTCAACAGTATTGTAGTGTGTCATTGAAACTCTTACTGCACCGTTAGCCTCTAATAACCCCATGCTTTCTATTAGACGGCGGGCGTGAAAGTCTCCAAAGCGAATCGCGATTCCGTGCTCGTCCATTTTTTTACACACTTGTTGCGGATCCTGATTTTTGATGGTGAAGCTTACAGTAGCGACTCTGGTAGGATCTTTGCCTGAGGGATTGCCAATCACATGGCAATCATTTCGTTTTCTCAGGTAACTGAGTAATCGCTCGGAAAGTTTTACCTCCTGTTCCTCAATTTGCTGAAATGCCGCTTCCAATTGCTCACGTCGAGTCCCGTTTTTGCAGGTATGCGCGCCCAGGCCCGCTAAGTAGTCCACAATTGCGCCGGAAGCATATGAAAGCTCGTAATTGGCATTGCCTGGCTCAAGTTTTGCGGGGATTTTATCTGCGTCGTAGAAATAGTGATACAAATTGGCGAGATCGGGCATGTGATCATATTTACAATACAGTGCAGCATGATGAGGACCATAAGTTTTGTAAAGGCTCAGCGCATAGAAATCCACATTCCAGGAGCTTACGTCAACTGCTCTGTGCGGCGCATAGGCAACGCCATCGACACAAATTTTAGCGCCTCGCTCATGTACAAATCGAGTGATATCTTTTATGGGATTAATAGTGCCAAGAACATTTGAGACGTGGGTACAGCACACGAGTTTAGTCTTGTCTGTCATGAGTTTGTCTAGTTCATTTAGCTCGAGTTCAAAGGTCAGTTGATTGATGTTCCAAAAATTTAGTTTGACGCCAATTTCCTGCAAGGCAACCCAGGGGCCAATATTGGATTCATGGTCAGAATTAGTGACCACAATTTCATCCCCGGCTTGAAACTGATGCGCCATCGCCTTGGCTAAAAACTGCATGAGGATGGTAGTAGATGGCCCGAATACGATTTCTTCAGGTCTTGAGGCATTAAAAAAAGTGGCGATATTTTCACGCCCCTCAGCTAGCGAGCTAGCAGCTTTTTGGGAAAGTTCATAGCTGCCACCTGTTTGCACATTATTTGAATAGTAGTATTGCGTAATTTTGTCGACGACACCTTTTAGAATTTGTGAGCCACCGGCGTTGTCCATCAATGTCCAGTCTGTAGTTAGACCGGGGAACTGCTTTCTTACAAATTCAATATCAAGAGCCACATTATTTGCCTTAAATGAGTTTAGTTTACTGTTCTAACACGTTTTTGAGAAACGTGAGCGTACGAGGTTCCTTGGCCCCGTCAAATATGTCTGCAGGGGTCCCACTTTCGACAACCTGGCCTGCATCCATGAAAACAATGCGATCAGATACTTGCCTAGCAAACCCCATTTCATGTGTCACGATGATCATAGTAACGCCTTGGCCAGCAAGTTTCCGGATAACATTCAATACCTCTCCCACCATCTCCGGGTCAAGTGCTGAAGTAGGTTCGTCAAATAGCAAAATTTTCGGCTTCATAGCTAGTGCTCTAGCAATAGCAACCCGCTGTTGCTGACCTCCAGAAAGTTGCCCAGGATACTTGTCAGCTTGATCCGAAATGCCCACGTTATCCAGTAATCTGAGCGCTCTTTTAGTTGCGGCTTCAGTAGATATCTCGCCGACGCGCATAGGTGCTAGCTTCACATTTTCCAATATCGTCATATGCGGGAAAAGATTAAAATTCTGAAAGACCATGCCAACATTTGCGCGAACGTTCTTAAGATCGGCCCCTTTTCTTACAACCGTTCCGTTGACCGTTATCTTTCCTGAGTCGTCATAGTGTTCTAACAAATTTATGCAACGTATGAGTGTTGATTTGCCTGAACCTGAAGGACCAATAACGCTAACAACTTCTCCTTCGGCAACGTCGAGATTGACGTATCGTAGCGCCATAAATTTGCCGTAATGTTTGGAAACATTCTTTAGTTGGATTAGCGAATCCATTATTGGTTCCTCTTGCTATATTTTTTTTCAAGGTGGGAAACGGCAAGGACCATGGGCAATAATACAAGCAGATAAATTCCAGCAGCAGCTATCAAAGGTGTTGGATTGGCAGCGATCGCCTGTGCTTGTGTGGCCTGCTTGAGCAAGTCAGGCATCGCAACAACTGACGCTAGTGCAGTATCTTTGATAACATTAATAGAATTGTTAGTAAGTGAAGGTATCACTATTCTTGTTGCCTGGGGCAGAATTACGTCTTTCATCATGTGCACAAAGCTAAGCCCCAAAGCTTGTGATGCTTCGAATTGTCCCTTTGGTATTGCTTCAATACCGGAGCGAAAAATTTCAGCTGTGTAAGCGCTGGACACAATGATCAATGCAGTAGCCGCTGCTGTGAAAGGGGACAAGCTAATACCAACAAAAGGTAGTGCGTAAAAAATCACGATAAGTAATACGAGTAAGGGTATAGACCGGAATACATTGATGTAAATTTTTGCGGTCACTCGTGCAATGGCAGGCGCATAAAGTCGGATCAGTGCTAGCAGCAAACCGAAAAACAGGCCGAGAACGATACTCACCAGTCCAAGCTTAAGCGTGGTCGTAAGACCTAGTAACAGCATCGGTAATGTTTCGACAAATACTGCCTTATTTAGGAACGTGTCCATAAAGTTCAGCAGTAGACCTGCTTTTACGCCGGGCATGGCGGTCACTTTTGCGGTTGATGTGGTTTCTTCTGCTAAGACACCAAACCATTTATTGTGTAGCTCGTTGACAAACCCTTCTTGTTTTAGATTTGTAATGATTTCGTTGACGCTCAATGCCAGCTCGTCATCTTTTCTGAACATCATGGAGTAACTGCCACCCGTATCTATGCGTTCTACAACTTTGAGTTCGGGTTTGTCTTTTGTGTAATATTGCATGGCTGGGATGTCACTGATGTACCCTGCAACTCTACCTATTTGTAGATCCAACGCAGCAGGCGCAAGCCCCTCGTAGCGCCTAATCTCTTTGAAACCGTATTGCTGTTGATTTTCTGATGCCCAGATATCGCCAGTGGAACCCGTATCCACAGCGACAACCTCGTCTTGCAGGTCATTGATAGACTGAATACTGCTGTCACTTCTGATTGTAAGTGATTGATCACTATCATAATAAGGCTGAGCGAAGGAGACAGAGGCGAGTCTTTGTTCGGTAATCGTGATAGAGGAGATAGCAATATCGATTCTGGAAGACTGTACGGCGGAGAATAGGCCGTTGAAGGGTATATTGATGACCTCTATTGCTCTGTCTAGCCGCTTGGCCACTTCATTGACTAGGTCAATTTCAAACCCTATCAACTCGCCAGCAGTATCTTGGAATTCCCAAGGTACATTGCCAATGTTTGCGCCGACGATAAGGGCATTTTCGCCCGTGCTTGCCGCGCTAACCGGCACCAGGTATGCAGCCAGAGACGTCAATATTAGTACAAATTTTAAACTGAGCTTTTGAAAATGCAAGAGTTGCTATCCTGACCTACAGCGAGCTGATTTCGGCTAAAACCTGATACTACCCGATTTGGTGTTCGGTTGCAGAGGGGCGTGAATTCGTGTTGAACGATTTGAAAAGGATATGGCCAGTCTTAGACTATTTCTGGGTGAGTCAATAATTTAAATAGCCTTCGTACTGTTTATACCCTGCTGGCTTCGCGACCGGGAATAACTGCTTGCGCAGTTAGTCGAACCACCGCCACTAGGATTTTCAATAGATTGCGTGACCGAATCTCTATTTGAATCAAGGAGTAATAAGCTCGAAACATGAGTGTTCTAAAAATCTCTCTATAGTCGTAAATTAAAACACTTTGATCCCTTTGATTCCTGATTCAATAGGGAAAGCTATTGTTGTTGCTTCTCAAGATGCCGGGCTGCTCGCAATATATTTTCTAAGCCGTAGTTTCCTTCATGGCAGGCAAATTCATACAGGGGTTCGCCTCCTTTAACCATTGGGAAAGACACTGTCCAAGGGCGCTCCCAAGTAGTGTCGTCGGTGACGGTAAATTCATATTGCAATCTATCGTCGGCGATTCTTGTGTAACGTTCTTCCAAATGTAAATTGGAACCTGAGCGGCGAAAGTTAGATTTTGCTGAGAAGTTTGTTGTCTCAATAACAAGTGTTTCCCCAATCCAGTGCCCTCGAGCATCGCCATGCCATTGAGTAATGTTATCCGGTATGTGAGGGCGCCCATCGAGGGAAACAATGCGAACGTCATGCACCATCTCAGTGAGTATCATCACTTCATTGGCAGTCTGAACTATTTGAATATTATTATTGTAGGCTTGTGGGAGCATTCCTTGCGGCATGCCCCAGGTTAGGCAGCGCTCATTCAGACTACGATCAGTCCAACTGTCGGCGGAACCTCTGCTTTCACGGAGTTTTTGCTCGGCTGCAGCGCGCTCAACGGCAGCTTGTGTGTAGGCTGGAATGCGTCCGTTCGGAGGGTCGACCACCAGAGACGTTTGTCCGGTTGCCAGAACGCTTGAGCCATAGTCCAAGTCTTGCGGATCATGCACTGTTATTCCAGTGCGTCGGGCATCCAATGGTTTGCCATCCTCTCGAGCAGCGCTTGCCTTTTCGTAAGCAATTATTTCTTCAGCCGTGAGAAAAGCTTTGTCCGCGAAACGTTCAGGCCTTTCTAAGGGTGTAATAGTGCGTCGATCCCAGACACCTTGGATATCCGGATGTCCCCAGGGAGTTTTACCTGCGGTGAACACACGACTGTCGACAGTTTGTGCCCACCCTAGCTGGGGAGTGAAAATCAGGAGCAGTAGAGTGGCAGTAAGGAGATTCGATCGTTGTTCCAGCATAATTTATCTCGGCTCTAATTAATTGCTGCATTCAATCCTGTTCGTCAACTAGAATTGTTTGTCCGGTTGCCATATTTTGCATCGGCCATTCCGATAATGGCGTCATAAACCTCATCAGCCTCAACGCCCCACTTATGGATTTCGCCTCGTAACAGCCTCGACCCTCTGAGAATCAACATAATTGCCAATACTTCTGCTCGCGGTGTGTAAACGGGGACAGACCACGGTTTTTTTGAGAAGCCTGAGCTCCGGCAAACCCAATCGTTTAAACGTGGTCTGTCCCCGATTTTCTCCCGATTTTCCCTTGGAGAGTCGGCGGCCTGTCTTTGGTAGTCATCGTCTCCCAAATTTTATCGTACTGATCAAGTATATAGACGTTCAGTGCACGCAGCATGTCTTCCCAAGTGCTGAAATGGTATTGCAGCGCACCCAGTGTTATGCCGCTGGCACGCGCCAGAGATCGCATTGACAGCTTGGCCTAGCCTTCTGATGCTATGATCTCGACCGCTTGTTGGAGAATTTGTTGCTTTCGATCGTAACCAGCTGACTGTTCCTCAGTGCCTGATTGTTGCTGTTCTATTTCATTTGACATGTTTTTTCATTGTTTGAGATGTCAAATGACATGCTGCAAAAAGCGTTTTCTTGGTTTTCCGTTTTTTAGGGCCCTGATTGTGGTCCGCACAGCTGGCTAATATTTTTCGTATCCCAGCCAGTCTGCTGGCCCCGGTAATATTGTTCCGTGCTTCGAGCCTGGGCAAGTAGGGATTCGGGGATCGCATCTCCCACGACGATTCCCTGCGGCTCTGGCTTGGTGAAGTAATAGCGGGCGTTCATCATTTCATCTGATGATTTAGGTCCATAACGAACTTCAGCTGTAGGGTCAGGATTCGCCATGTTTTCAGCGGAATTGTCAAACCACCAGGTCACATGCATTTTTGCTCCGGCTGGAAGTAATCTCGGCTCATGGTACTCATAGTGAAATTGCCAGTTGAAGTCATAGTCGGGCACCCAGAGCAGAGTTTCTAGCCCATCTACACCAGGCAGTTCCAGTTCAAGCTTTACAGCCTTGCCGCGATAGTGAGAATGAGGGGCCAGCGCAAGCAGCAGAATGTCTTCCTCGATCATGTGCTCATGTGTAGCCATGTAGTTGGGATCGCCTGGTGGAATCACAATGTCCGTGTTCATAGGAATCGTGTTTTGAACCACGTAGTCGATTATCTCGCCGGGTTCATAGAAGAGGAAACCACCAACGGTGTTATCTTCCACCGCAGTGCCAGGGCCTGACTGCTTGGCATAGTGCATATTAAGCGTAATAAATGGATCCGCGGGCACAAGAAAGCCCCATCCATCTGGGTAGACTTGAGGGCCTCGACCTGGCACGGCTACTCCCAGATAGTTGGAAGTCCCGTGGTGCATTGTGGAGCTGCCGGGCCGGATTTCTGACGCTTGAGCCCATTGATGCTTGCTCAGATCACCGTCAGTACGGTGCATAAGAATCGTGGGTTGCCAATCGGATGCTTCCTCGCATACCTGCACCGGGTCAGCAAAGGCAACTGTCGCATCGGGCACTCCCATCCACCAGATGGAACCGTCCGGTGCCAGCGTAGGCTCATTCGCCGGTGCGCTAAGAGCGAGTTCATTTGCTGTCGGCTGATTCTTGGCATCACCTTCAAGCGCACCCGCCTCAACCCAGCTGATCAGAAGTTGCTTGTCTTCATCAGAGATGTAACGTTCGTTCTTGAACGTTCCTTGGTGCTGTTGGTGTGCGCCCCAAGGAGGCATAGATCCGTCTTTAAGTCGCAGGGCTATCAATGGTGCCCAAATTTTTGCTTCCTCAAAACTCAGGACAGAAAACGGTGCTTGCACCCCGCCCAGATTAGGACCTTCTGGTCGGTGGCATTCGGCACAGTTACGACTTAATGCATCAAGGGCTTCTCCGTAATAAGTCGGTTCATCGGAGGGCTGCGCCAAAGCCCCTGTTGAAGCACTGAGTAGTGCTGCCATCGACAAGAATTTTTTAGTAATCAAATAGAGGTGCTTATATTGCTTACCCATACTGTTGTCCTTACGCTGACCTTGTCATGCTGCGGCATGTCATATGAGATGTCAATTTTCTGGAAGCTTAGTGCCAGGTTTGGGTGGATCGATCGACGCTCATGGTATTGCCGTCGGTGTTGGTTTCTTGTTCGTGAACTCCAGATACGGTCGCGTCGGCTGGACTGCAGGCCACGTGTTGTTGGCATTTAAGCCAACAACTAAATCAGGCAGAGCGACAGAACAATAAAAATCTTAAAATACGCTCTACAAACAATCGGGTTCTTGTTGCTGATGCCGGCGTCAGCCATAGCCACAGTTCGCTTTGAGAATCGTAGCGCTGATAGCCTGTGTATGTTGTTTCCTTGTGGCGCTTCGTTATAATCTTTCAGGCCGCGGTGCATTACCGAAAAAGATTTAACAATAATTGAGTAACAAAAATGAACAAACTTGGATCGAGTAATAAGCAGTATGATGTCATCGTTGTGGGGGCAGGCATGGCTGGCTTGTATCTACTTCACAAACTGCGTGCAGCGGGATTTTCTGCGATTGCCCTAGAAACCGGGGATGATGTGGGTGGGACCTGGTACTGGAATCGTTATCCGGGTGCACGCTGCGACATTGAGAGCTTAGACTACTCCTATAGCTTCGATCCGGAACTAGAGAAGCAATGGCAGTGGTCAGAACGTTATGCCACACAGCCGGAGATTCTGCGTTATCTGCAATTCGTCGCCGATCGCTATGACTTGCGGCGCGACATTCAATTCTCCACGCGAGTAGAACGGGCCGATTGGGACGAAGGCGCATCGCAGTGGAAAGTAACAACTGCCAACGGCGACTGTTTAACCAGCCAATTCTATGTAATGGCTACCGGTTGCCTGTCATTACCCAAAGAACCCGATGTGCCTGGCGCCGATCGCTTCGGTGGCACAACTTATTCCACAAATGCCTGGCCCCACGATGGCGTCGACTTTACTGGCAAGCGCGTAGCTGTCATCGGCACTGGGTCCTCAGGCATTCAATCAATTCCGCTTATCGCTAAAGAAGCGAGCCAGATTACGGTGTTTCAGAGAACGGCGAACTACGCCGCGCCCGCAAACAACGGCCCAGTTCGTGAAGATCATCTACAAAAATTACGGGCCGATCGTGATACCTATCACGAAGGGGCGCGATGGTCGAGGGCGGGAGTTCCCCTGCCTAGGAGCGAAGAGCCTTTCTTCACAGTTGAACCAGAAGAACGCCAACGCAGATTGGAAAAAGGCTTTGCCCGTGGTGATTTATTAACCATAAACACTTCATTCACCGATCTGGTATCTAATCAGGCTGCCAATGATTCAGTAGCAGAATTTTTTCGAGACAAAGTGCGGGCCAAAGTCACCGACCCACAAACTGCCGAAGATCTTTGCGCTAAAGACTTTCCACTGTTCACCAAACGCTTGTGCCTCGAAACGAACTACTTCGAGACGTTTAATCTGCCGCACAGCAAACTCATCAACCTGCGTAACACGCCAATCGAGTCAATCACCGAAACTGGCATCGATACGACTGAAGAATCAATGGAGTTCGACTCTATTGTGTTTGCTACAGGTTTTGATGCTATGACCGGCGCTATCGTTGCCGTAGACATTCGTGGTCGCGATGGCATTGAGCTAAAAGATGTTTGGGAAGAAGGTCCAAAGACCTACCTGGGATTGAACGTCCATGGCTTTCCTAATTTTTTTACTATTACAGGCCCTGGCAGTCCTTCGGTGTTATCGAATATGGTTGTCTCCATAGAACAGCATGTGGATTGGATAACTGCCGCGTTTGAGCATTTACGCAACCAAGACTTAAAAACTCTCGAAGCAACTGCTGCCGCCCAGGATGGTTGGATAACCCATGTTAATGATTTTGCCAACCTTACTCTTTATCCAGTTGCCAACAGTTGGTATATGGGAGCAAACGTGCCGGGCAAACCCCGAGTTTTTCTTCCTTATATTGGTGGCGTCGATACTTATCGACAAGTCTGCAATGAAGTGGTTGAACGAGGCTACCTTGGGTTCGGACAATCAGGCCCTGCAGGTTTCCATTGCAATGAAGGTTTAATTCGTTATGTTAAGCCTGACGTGCAGATGGTGCTCGATCTTATAGCAAGCCTGGAGCAACCCCCATTAGAAACATTGCCTGTCGACCAAGCCCGTGCGGCTATGGATGCAAATGCAGCTAATCGCGCACCAGGCCCTGATGTAGGGGAAATTATCGATAGCAAGCTGCCGGGCCCAGATGGGGAGCTAGACTATCGGCTCTATCGACCGGCAACTGCCGGTCCTCACCCTATCGTCGTTTATTACCATGGCGGTGGTTGGGTATTGGGCCATGCCAGCTCTGACGATCCTTTTTGTCGTCACTTATGCACCAGTTCCAATTCCATTGTCGTTTCAGTCGACTATCGCCATGCACCGGAAGCGCGCTTTCCGGCGGCTGTCGATGATGCATATGGAGCACTGAGTTGGATAGTCGAAAATGCAGAATCTCTCGGTGGGGACTCTAAGCAAATTGCCGTTGCAGGCTGGAGCGCTGGTGGCAACTTGGCTACCGTTGTATGTCAGTTAGCAAAAAGCCAGGATGGACCAAATATTAGCGGCCAGCTTCTAGTGTGTCCGGCAACTGATAGAGATTTTTCCACGGCATCTTATGGCGATAATGCAGAAGGTTACGTTTTAACAAGAAATTTAATGACCTGGTTTTGGGATCAATATTGCGATGCGAGTGAAAGAAACGACCCACGCGCCTCTCCTCTTCGAGCAGAGAGTCTAGACGGATTGCCTCCAGCCATGGTGGTTACCGCAGAATTGGATCCCTTGCGCGATGAGGGCAATGCCTATGCCGCTAAAATGCATGCTGCCGGTGTTGCCGTGCAACATATTCAGGCTCCCGGGCAGATTCATACGTCTTTAACCGCGGTTGATATGGTGGTTTCCGCTAACGATGTACGGCAGGCAATGAGTGATGGTATTAGGGGGTTCTTTCAATAACGAGGAAGTGAGGGGCACACACAAACAGACTTTAAGCTATTAGTGCCCCTTATATCCTCTCTATGCTTCCAAGGTTGCCCCCCTCAAGATCGCCTGCAATACCTTGATGCCTTATTAATCGTAGCTTCGACACGAGTATTTTCAGTAGACTGCTCAACCGATTTCCTTTTGATATCAATAAATTAACAACGCGAAATCAGAGTGTGCAAAGAAGTGTGTTATGGATTTAGTGAGAAACGGGCCCAATGGCATTCAAATATTCAATCTGTTCCGGCTATTTTTTGTCAATCCAGGGGCGCTTGTAAGTGTGTATGCTTGGTCACGATACCACCTCTGTTGCCAATCTCTAAAGAGCCATAGCGCGATTCAAAGCAAGGCGGTAACGGACGATCTCCCGCTATAGACAACCATAAACGAAGCAAATGACGCCGATGTTGTGGCTCATCCCAATCGTCGAAACGTGTACGGTCGTGTAACTGAGAATGGTTGTAAACAAACTGCATATCACCCGGTTGAAGTTCCATGGAAAGGTGTAATTCGGAATCATTGGCCAGCGCATCAAAATAGTCTAGAGCCTGGATCTGTTTCTCTTTCAATTTGGGAGCCCTCGCGAACCTCTGTGCACTGTTTATATACTGCCTTTGGTACTGAACGGTTAATAATTCTTCGTACCAAGACAGCACTGGAATTTCAAAGAAAGGTTTTTCCCCTGGAGGTACTTCACCCCTGCGGTCTGTGGCGACTACCTCAAACAAATGTGGCACAAGATCGGGGCGCTTTTGCTGCATGCGATTAAACAGGGTTTCAGCGCTTACTAATAAAGACTCTCCGCCATTTTTCGCAGCGTGCAAACACATTAACCCAACCACATCGGTTGAATCTGTGTGGAAAGTTTGTCTGGCTGAAGTCTGGTAGATTCTAGTGTTTGTATTTTGGGGATCCAACCCTATATCCCGCACATGACCTAGAATGTGCCCCTGTGCATTTTGAGACCTTGCGTTACCTAGATAGGTGCCAATGCCGCAGAAAATTGTTGCGCAGAATTCCCTGCTGTAGGCCTCTATGGGTAACCCCCGAATGAGTTCCACGCCAATGCCATTGATTAGTTTGGTTTTGAGAGTTTCTAGATGTTGACCGAATCGCTTTAGTGGGAAGTCGCCGCGGCTAATTTCACCAATGTTTTTACCTAGTGAAAGGAAATGCGCAGCCGCTGATTCTAAGTCAGCTATTTCAGCGTTGGACAACTTTTTCAACCATTGTTCAGTGTCCGCTTTGAGGTCGCAGCCAATCCATGCCGAAGGTCGATCTATGTAATTCGGAAGTCTGTGTTTTGTTGTAATGATGAGTTCTACTTTTTCATTCGTACTAGACCAATTCTCAATAAATGCGATGATAAATACGGTAAGAGATAGGATCAAGTTGAAAAGACAGAAAATTTGGTCATGGGGAAAGAGGCGACTCTTTGGAAGTGAAGGCAGCCAACGGGGCAGGGTCCTTTGATTTAGGTGGTGTCTTCGAATTTTCCCTTTGAATTTCTTGCTAGAATTTTCTGATGAGTTTGAGGTAAGCTTTGTTCTGCTAATCTCGAAGTCAATTTTATCCCATGCCATCACCTACTAAATTTAGTGCTATCGCCTTTGTTGTTGCAGGGGCAGGTATTTCCACCTTTGCCGGTATGGATGTAGTGATGAAGAGTTTGTCGCTGAGTCTCGGTGCGTACAACGCTATGCTTTGGCGCAGTCTTATATCTGTTTCCCTTGCCGGTTTGCTCTATCTGATGTGGCGTCCTGCTTGGCCGACAGCCGATGTCATCCGCTTACACCTATGGCGCGGTTTTATCATTTCCATTATGGCTTTTTTATTTTTTTGGGGATTAAAATATCTGCCTGTCGCAGAGGCAATAGGCTTGTCTTTTATTGCCCCTCTGCTTGCCCTCTATTTGGCCGCTGTTATTCTTAAAGAAAACATCGGCAAGCAGGCAATTGCCGCTTCGGTGATAGGTTTGTTTGGAGCAGTCATCATCGTGTCCGGTCGTTTAGGTGGCAACTACGAAGAGGAAACCGGAAAAGGTATTGCCGCGATATTATTATCAGCAGTGTTGTATGCCTACAATATTATTTTGCAAAGGCAGCAGGCGCTCCTTGCAGGTCCTGTGGAAATTGCATTCTTTCAGAACAGTACCATCATCGTCCTATTCGCAAGTCTGTCACCTTTTTTCGCTCAGGTACCAGCGATTGACGCCGTGCCAATGCTGGCAGCAGCAGCTGTGCTGGGCCTTGTCTCATTAATGATGATGTCATGGGCCTATGCGCGAGCCCCTGCCAACATGCTAATTCCTGTGGAGTACACCGCATTCGGCTGGGCAGCTCTATTTGGCTGGTTCGCTTTTGGCGAAACTGTGACCTTAACTACAATCTTGGGAACAACCTTAATCGTCATTGCCTGCCTAATAACAGCATGGCAAAAACCAGAGCATGTGGATCACGTGGAGACTACGGCGATCTAATACCCGAAAAGTAAAAGAGCCAATGGGCTTTGATTCTCCTTTAACCGAAATGAACGGCTTTATGCCTTCCTTGTTCACGATCGGCGTTTGTTTCTGCTTCAGTTCGATAGGATGTGTCATCAACGAAAAGCTGGAATTGACCTGTGGTTACCTCATTTGCCGAAAGCTGGAACGGACAAACGTCAACCGTTCTCATTGGGGACTGTTGCTTCTCCTGGGTGCCTGTTCTCTCTCCCATGGCATATCTGCCCGCTAGTAGAGATTGGAGCTATCCCCTCAACGCTAGAGAGTCTGCATCCGGGCCAGTTGATTCGCCCCGATTATCTGTAAACACTGTCGCCATGAGCCTTATACGGACTACTTCGTTCCTGTTTTTTTCTCAGCTAGGAATAGCTTGTTCCGCACCAAGCTTCGATACTCTATAGGCGTTACAGCGGTTATCTTCTTAAACAGGCTGGTGAAATAACTGGCATCTTGATAACCCAGCATATCGGCGACTTCGGATACTGCGAGGTTGCTCTGTTTTAATAATTCTTTGGCGTGCTCGATTCTCAGGCTCTGCAGATACTGCAATGGTGATGTATTGGTTGCTGATTTAAATCGACGATTCAAGGATCGTACGCTGAGCCTAAATTTTTTTGCTAGGGCGCTTATGACTACATCTGCTTGGTAGTTTTGATCTAGCCACTCCTGTACTTTTATTATTTCCTCATCATGGTGACTACGCTGTTGATCTTCATTCAGTAACAGGGATTCGTAGGAGCGTTTCAACTCATGGGTAAATTGCCGCGCTATTTCGCTGGCAATCGATTCACCATACAGCTGCTCTACAAAATGCAGCATGATGTCACGGACTGCATTGATGCTGCCGGTACAATAGAGTTTTTCATCGCTGGTGATGAAGCGCTTGCGCTGTAACTTTACGTCGGGGTAGCGCTGTGTGAACTCATCGAAGAAGCGCCAGTGAGTAGTAGCAGATTTGCCCTTGAGCAGACCGGCCTCAGCCAAGAAAAAACTACCGGTCACGATAGAGCAGAGTGTGCTGCCCAGTGCGTACTGCTGTACAAGCCAGCTCATCATCGGTTTTAGTTTAGGAAGCGCCGGTCTCGGGTTTCCCCAGATACCTGGTACAAAGATAAGGTCGCTGTTGCTTATACTGTCCAGCGTGGTTTGACAGTTGATGCGCATCCCACCGCTGAGTGCCAGCTCGGTAGAGTCAGTGGCTGAAGCTAAATCGATACTGACAAGCTTGTCTAGTTGCCGGCGAGCCTTGGCAATATCGTTAGCGGCACTCAGCATCTCCAAGGGGATGGTAATGGATGATCCAAGTGCTTTAGGGACAGCAATGATAGTTACGTGTTTCATCACCAGCTCTTCAAGTTTTAAGTCGCAGAGTATTCGATAGCGAGGACATAATAGACCTTGTGACCCGTCGGTGACTCTATTTCGATTTCACTGCCGGCTTCCTTGGCTAAAAGTGCGCGACCCAAGGGGGCGTCAATGCTTATATGGCCTTTTTGAGGGTCTAATTCATCGGGGCCGACAATTTTATACTTGAGTGTGTTCGCTTCTTCATCTTCGAGCGTAACGATTGCGCCAAAATAGATTTTGTCTTGATTGGTGGGAGGTTGGGAAACTACCGTCATCTCTTTCAGCCGCTTACTTAAGTACCTGACTCTGCTATCTATCTCGCGCAGGCGCTTCTTGCCATAGATGTATTCAGCATTTTCCGACCTATCGCCCTGTGCGGCGGCCTCGGAGACTGACTGTGTGATCACTGGGCGCTCGACTTTCCAGAGCTGATGTAACTCCGCTTGCAGCTTTTTTTCGCCTTCAGCTGATATATATTTCGCACTAGGTGGTCGTGGTGGGCGGTATCTGCTCATACGCTCAGGAGTCCAGGCTGAGACTTAACTGGTCTCTTTCATTTTCAGTGGTCGAACTTTCTGTCAGCGGAATCAATCTGACTCCCATGCCAAGCAGTCGGACTGGTTTGTTGCCACGCGCAAAGCCTAGTTCGCAAAGCGCTCTATAATTATCGCTATCGGTTGTGGGGGATATCATTTCTACCGTAGTGCTTACGAAGTCATGAAATTTAATTTTTACAAATTGCTTCTGAACTTGGTAACTGTCTCTCAGATTTTGCATTCTCTTAAGTAGCTGCGCCTCGAGTGCAGGCAGCGCCTTGAGACAGCTTTCGAGCGAGGGTAAATCCTCGGCATAGGTGTTCTCTACGCTCAGCGATTTACGAATGCGGTCAGTTTGCACGGCGCGGTTATCGATCCCTTGGCTAAGGTTGTACAAGCGCTCACCGAATGAGCCGAAGTGTGCTCGTAGTTCTTCCTCGCCAAGTTGTCTCAGGTCTTCGCAGCACTCCAAGCCTAGGCGCTTCATTTTAGCTGCAGTGACTTTCCCTACACCGTGTAGCTTCTTGACCGGTAGAGTGGCGACAAAAGCGGCGACGTGTTCTGGGCGAATCACGAACTGCCCGTTAGGTTTCTTCCAATCGCTGGCTATCTTAGCTAAAAATTTGTTCGGGGCTATACCCGCTGAGATGGTTATTCCGACGCTGCGCTGTACTTCCTGACGAATTGCCTCGGCAATGCGCGTGGCACTGCCATGGTAGTGACTGCAGTCACTAACATCTAAAAAGGCCTCATCGAGCGAGAGCGGTTCGATCAACTCAGTGTAACGTTGAAAGACCTGATGGATGAGTTCAGAGGCTTTCCGATATTTTTCCATATCGGGGCGAATAATTATTAGGTCTGGGCAGAGCTTGCGTGCCATGGCCGAAGCCATCGCTGAATGAATGCCGTATTTTCTCGCCTCATAATTGCAGGTAGCGACTACTCCGCGCCGGTTTGGTGAGCCGCCTACCGCAATGGGTAAATTGGCTAAATCTGGATTATCGCGCGTTTCTATTGATGCATAGAAGCAATCGCAATCACAGTGAATTATTTTTCGGGGAATGTCCATGACAATTTCTAGTTTGGCAATGCCTGCCAAAACTACAGCAGGCCCTCACAGAAGTAAATGTGATCGGGCCGACTGTATGACCGTCTTGGTCTAGCCGTTGTTTTTTTCAAATTCTTGCATGAATTTTACCAGGGCTTCACAGCCAGCCATTGGCATGGCGTTGTAGATTGAGGCTCGAATTCCACCGACGTCACGGTGTCCTTTTAACGCGTAGAGGTTGTTAGCCTCTGCCTGTTCCAAGAAGCTGCCCAGTAAGTCTTCATTGAGCATCTTAAATGTTACGTTCATTATTGACCGATGAGCCGGCTCGGCAGTGCCGAAGTAGAAATCGGTGCTATCAATGTAATCGTAGATTAATTTGGCTTTGGCTTCATTTTGCTTCTCTATTTTCTCTATGCCGCCTTGGTCTTTAAGCCATTCCATTACTAGCGACATCATATAGATGGCGAAGGTGTTGTTGGTGTTGGCTAGTGAATGCTGATCAGCGTAGGTCTTGTAATTCAATAGCCCTGGCGTTTCAGGAATTGCGTATTCTAATAGATCTTCTCGAATTATGACCACGGCTAGTCCTGCCGGGCCTAGATTCTTTTGAAGACCTGCAAAAATAATACCGAATTGGCTTATATCTAGCTTGCGAGACATAAATTCGGAGGTCATATCCGCGACTAAAGGAATGTCCCCAGTATTGGGCAAGGATTGCCAGCGGGTCCCATACAAAGTGTTATTGCTGACTATGTGAACATAGGAGCTTTCTGGGTCTAGCATGGCCGCGTCAAACGCAGGAATGTGATTGAAGTTGCTATCTTTGCTGCTGGCAATATCGAGCGCAGTACCATAACGGTTTGCTTCCTTGCTAGCTTTTACAGCCCAAGTGCCAGTGAGGACAAAGGAAGCCTTGCGAGCAGGGTTGCGATTAATAAGATTCAGAGGAACTGCAGAGAACTGCATTTGAGCACCGCCATGCACGTACAAAATTTTGTAGTTGCTTGGTATATTTGCTAGCTCTCTAAGCAGGGCATCGCTGCGGTCTATAATTTCACCGAATTCCTTGGAGCGGTGGCTTATTTCAATTACCGATGCGCCCATGTTGTTGTAATCAAGGAATTCCGCCTGTGCTTTGTGCATAACTTCGATGGGGAGCATCGCCGGTCCAGCGCCAAAATTAAATACTCGAGTCATTGTCTTAATTCCAATAGTAATTGTTAGTGTTTGGTGTGTTAAAGCAGAGTAACTTTGATTACATCTTCGATTTCAGAAATCGCAGTTAGTGCTTCTTCGGAAGGTCGCGCCTCCAAGTCGATTAGGTTGTAAGCGATATCAGCGCGACTCTTATTAAGCATGTCTCGTACATTGATATTCTGATCCGCAAGTACCGATAATATCTGACCCAGCATCTTGGGTACGTTACGATTGCAGATGGCTAGGCGAGTACAACTTCCTGCATCGGCAGTTCGATCTAGGAACGAGGTAGGGAAATTAACCGAATTCTTGATATTCCCGTTCTCAAGAAAGTCCATCAGCTGGTCTGCGCCCATAATCGCACAATTTTCTTCAGCCTCGTTGGTGCTGGCGCCGATATGCGGCATAGAGATGACATCCTCTCTGCCCATCAGCTCAGGTCGAGGAAAATCACTCACGTATTTGCCGAGCTTTCCCGACTCTAGAGCTTCGAGAAGAGCCTGAGAATCGACGATCTCATCGCGCGCAAAGTTTACAAGGCAGGTGCCATCTTTCATGGATGCGAAGATTTCCGCGTTGATCAAATCGCGTGTTGAATCTAATACTGGTAGATGCAGTGAGATAAAATCGGAGCTAGCAACCAAGGATGCTATGTTCTCTTTGCGTCGTACCTTACTTGACAGGCGCCATGCGGCGTCTACTGAGAGGGCAGGATCATAGCCTTGCACATTCATGCCCAGATCGATCGCCATTTCGGCAACTAGGGAACCAATCGCGCCTAGGCCAATCACTCCTAACGTTTTTCCAGAAATCTCACGGCCCTTGAAGCGCTTTTTCTCTTGCTCCATTAACTTGGATAATTCGGCTTCGTCTTTGATTTCAGTCTGCGTGCTGGCAAATCCAATGCCTGGGACAATTCCTCGTGAGGCGAGGAGAAGTCCACACAAGACTAGTTCCTTAACGGCGTTAGCATTTGCGCCAGGGGTGTTGAATACGACAACCCCAGCCTGGGTGCAGGCATCGACAGGCACGTTGTTCGTACCAGCACCTGCTCGGGCGACTGCTTTGAGGCTCTTGCCTATGGCGGATGCATCTAATTTGTGGCTTCGCAGCAGAATGGCATCAGGGTCAGTTAACTCTGGGTCGACTTGGAATTGGTCACGGCGAAAGCGCGTTAATCCCTTCTTGGAGATAGCATTATAGGTCTTGATTTTGTGCATTTGATTTCCTGAGCTGTTTTACTTTCTTTTAGTGATTTGGCTATATGACATGGCTATAGCGATAAGCGCTAATGATAGCTAATATAGCGAGTGTCCATGTTGAGGGTGTATTCTAAAAGCTGGTTTTCGAGGGCTGAAGGCAGTCTATACGCCACGCCATCCTAGAAATAACGCGGGCAATTATGTCGTGATTCGAGCGGAAACTCCAGCCGGATTTCTGCAGAGTAGCATCACCTTCTCAAGCCTCCAATTTATTGGCCTGGAAAGGAATTAATCACAAGGAAAACCGATGAATGAATTGGATGCAGGGGTCGCGATCCCCATCGAAACAGAAACTGTGCCGGTAAGGCGCCTATTAGGGCTTAATCCGGGCCCGATGACTGGCCCAGGAACGAATAGCTACCTGATCGGTGAGGAACGCCTGTCGCTTTTGGACCCTGGCCCGGCAGATGAGGCTCAGTTGCAGAATTTTCTTCAAGCCATAGGCGACGCGACGCTGGAGAATATTCTAATCACCCATACACACGCTGACCACTCGCCTGGCGCTTTAGCTTTGCAGGAGGCAACGGGAGCAAGGTTGGTTGGCTTGAAAGCTCCTGATGTGGCTGGCCACGACAAGACATTTGCGCCGGACAAACTCTGGCGCGACGGAGAAATTATCGACTGTGGCGAGTACAGCGTGCAGCTGATTGCGACCCCAGGACATGTTTCGAACCATATCTGCTTTTTGCTTAATGAAGAGCAGTTGCTCTTTACCGGGGATCATGTCCTGCAGGGAACGACCTCGGTAATCCTCCCGCCGGATGGAGATATGACAGCCTACCTCAATGCCTTACAGAGGCTATTGCTGATCCCGCTCAAGGCTTTGGCGCCTGGTCATGGCACAGTGATGAGGGAACCTCATCACGAAATTGAGAAGCTTATAGCACACCGTTTAAAAAGAGAGCGCAAGGTAGTCGCTGGGCTGGAAAGCTTGGGTGCGGTCAGTTTGGATGAACTGGTGTTAACCGTCTATGACGACGTGGCCAAACAACTTATCCCTTGGGCCAAGAGAACGCTTCTGGCCCACTTGTTAAAGCTGCAGCGCGATGAACGGATTCAATGCAACAACGAGCTCTGGGAACTGCGCTAAGCACAAGCTATGACTGCAGAGAATGAAGAAGCGGCAAAATGGTCGCTCTATCTTGTACGTACTTTTGAGGGCAGTCTCTACACGGGAGTGACTACAGATGTTCAGCGGCGTTTGTCCGAGCATCAAAATAAAGACAAGAAGAATAAGGGCGCAAAGGCGTTGCGTGGAAAAGGACCATTGACGCTTGATTTTAAAATAGTTGTAGGCAATAGATCTGATGCGCTCAAGCTGGAGTATAAGGTCAAGCAATTAAGCAGAACAGATAAGGAGCGGTTAATAAGCCGCACTGTCGACCTAGAGGAATTGAAAACGTGGCTTCAGGAAAAATGACCGCAGAAGAAACTTCTGAACAGATCGAAGAGCAAAACAACAAGATACCTGTAGGTATTAGTAGCTGTCTGCTCGGCGAGAAAGTTCGCTATGACGGCGGGCACAAGAACAACTCCTATGTCGGGAAGACTCTGGGTCAGTATTTTGATCTCCAAGCATTTTGCCCGGAGCTGGATATAGGTCTAGGTATACCACGCAAGCCGATCCGCCTTTCGCGAAAAGGCTCGGATGTTATTCGCTGCATTCCGGTCGACAACCCCGAGCCAGACTTCAGCGATGCGCTAGCAAAATCTGCAAATGAAAAGAAGCAATGGCATAGCAATTTATGCGGCTATATAGTGAAAAAGGACTCTCCGAGTTGCGGTATGGAGCGTGTTAAAATCTGGGATGACGTTATGCCAATTCGTGAGGGTGTCGGCATCTACGCCGGTAAGATGATGGAGAATTTCCCTTATCTCCCAGTAGAAGAAGAGGGTCGCCTTGGGGATGCCGTATTAAGGGAAAACTTCATACAGCGAGTTTTTATCATGAGTCGCTGGAAGCAACTCAACGAGCAGGGAATGACGCTCAATGATCTGTTGAAGTTTCATGCACGGCACAAACTAATCATCATGAGTCACAATCAAAACCGTTACCGGGAACTTGGGCAGTTACTTGCTGCAGCGCGTAAGGAGAACGTCCTAGAGGTGGCAGAGGAGTATTTGCTGGGGCTAATGCGTGTGCTGAAGATTCCGGCAACGCGAGGAAATCACGTCAACGTCTTGCAGCATATTCAAGGCTATCTTAAGAAGCCTTTAGGTGCGGATGATAAGTTAGAACTGACTGAAACTGTAGAAAAATATCGCCTCGGTCAATTGCCGCTGATTGTGCCGATCACTCTGCTCAATCATTTCTTTAGAAAGCACCCAGATGCCTACATCGCCAACTCCTGGTATATGAATCCCTATCCCGAAGAAATGTGCCTACAGAATCATATCTAGCCAGCAAAGAAGACAGCTCGGTGAAAGGTTTTAGGCCGGCTGTTCTGCAACCAAAGGGGCAATTTTGAAGTTCGTGTAGCCATAGATCACTGCGATGACGGGACAGATCAGGTTGAAGAAGCAATAGGGTAGGTAGGAGAAGGTTGCTACACCTAAGGTTCCTGCCATGTAGGCGCCGCAGGTATTCCAAGGTATGAGCGGCGATGTCATGGTGCCGGCGTCTTCTAGGCAGCGAGACAGATTCTTCGCGTCTAAATTTCTATTCTGGAATTCCATTTTGTACATGCGGCCCGGCAGTACAATTGAAATGTACTGATCGGAGGTAATGATGTTGGCGCCGATGCAGGTGAGTATCGTTGTGGTAATCAGGCTTCCTGTGCTGTGTACGAAGGACAGAGCGTAGTTAACTAGGCAATGCAGTAGCCCGGTATGATCCATCACCGCGCCGAACACCATGGCGCAGAGAATTAGCCATACCGTATTAAGCATTGAGCTCATGCCACCACGGGTCATCAAATCATCCAGCGTTTCATTGCCGCTCGACAAAGAGAAGCCGTCGAATAGTGTCTGCCAGGTTCCCTTGAATAGACCGAGGAAAACATTCGGTGTATCGCCTGCCAAACTCAGTACGGCGCTTTGCTGAAACAATAGAGCCAGCACCACGCCGACAAAGGCGCCCGCGAGAATTGTCGGAATAGGCGGCAGTTTTTTCTGGGCCATAATCAGCAGGGCAATCACCGGTATCAACATGAATGGATTAATAGTGAAGTTGTCTTGGATTAACTGCATAGTCACAGCAAGGTCGTTGGCACTATTGTCAGTATCAATGTTTAGCCCAATTATGGCGTAAAGCACGAGAGCTATCACGATGCTCGGGATAGTGGTCCAGACCATATGAGAAATGTGAGAAAAGAGGTCAGTCCCTGCTACTGCTGGGGCTAGATTAGTGGTTTCAGAAAGGGGAGACATCTTGTCGCCGAAATAGGCGCCGGAAATAATCGCACCAGCGGTAATTTCTACCGAGAGGCCAAGGCCAGCTGCAGCTCCGATGAGCGCGATACCCACGGTACCTGCTACGGTCCAAGAGCTACCTATGCTTAGAGCGATTATGCCGCAAATTAAACAGCTTGCCGCATAGAAGATTGCTGGGTCCAAGATAAGTAGGCTGTAGTAGATCATGGTCGGCACCGTGCCGGAGAGAATCCAGCTGCCGATGAGTAGCCCCACACAAAAGAGGATTAGAATAGGCTTCAGGGCTATAGTTACCCCTTTTATAATGGCGTTCTCGATTTGCTGCCATTGCTGGCCGTTGCTCCAGCCAATTGTCGAGGCGACCACGGCGCCGATGATGAGTGCTATTTGGTTGGGACCGTAGCTCGCATCTTCGCCGAACAGGTATACAGAGAAGGAGAGGAGGCTGATTAGCACGAGAATCGGTACTAGTGCCTGCATTACTGTCGCAGGACGCAGCGATGAGTCTGGTATCGATTCCATTACTACCACCTATTTTGAACTAATTTGGATGGAATAGAGCATAAAGGCTGGGGTTACCGCCTGTCTACGCTATATCCGCGCATTGGGCCCGCAACAGCGGGTTTTGGGTTATAATTCGTTGCTTTGGGCAGCTGTGCGTCCGTTTACACGGGTACTTTTTCGTCAGAGGCTGCCGATTTCAGTGAGTGGCCATCAAATTAATTGCGTAGCGTGCCAAGTAGGTACGATACAGAGTAAGTAAAAAGAAAGTAAAAATGACTGATATCGAGAACTACATGCAGCAGCTGGGACGTCAGGCGAGACAGGCATCGGGCCAGATCGCTAAGGCTAGCACAGCGCAGAAAAATACCGCACTGAATGCTATAGCCGAAGCGATCGATGCTAATCGGGGCCAGCTTATTGAGGCCAATGAGCAAGATATGCAGGCAGGCAAAGTGAAAGGTTTAGATGCAGCGTTGCTCGACCGCCTGGAACTGAATGCCGCGCGAATCGACAACATGATCGAGGGGCTTAGGCAGGTAGCGGCTCTGGATGATCCTGCGTGGTGCCATCTCCGATCTCAAGTATCGCCCTAGCGGCATACAAGTAGGTAGGATGCGAGTGCCTCTTGGTGTAATTGGCATAATCTACGAATCGCGACCCAATGTGACTTGTGAGGCAGCTAGCCTCTGCCTGAAATCTGGTAACGCCACAATCTTGCGAGGTGGTTCAGAGGCAATTAATTCGAACCAAGCTATAGCGGCTTGTATCAAGACAGGATTGGAACAGGCAGGTTTGAGCGAGCATGTAGTTCAGGTTCTGGATCGACCCGACCGGGATGCGGTAGGGCTTTTGATTACTATGCCCGAATTTGTCGACGTGATCATTCCTCGAGGCGGGAAAGGCCTTATAGCGAGGATTAGTGCCGATGCGAAAGTGCCGGTAATTAAGCACCTGGATGGAAATTGTCATGTCTATATAGATGATAAGGCAGATATCGAGAAGGCGATACCGGTAGTGATTAACGCGAAGACTCAGCGCTATGGAACATGCTGCACGTTGGAGTCGCTGTTAGTCGCCGAAAAAATAGCCGCACAGGTGCTACCCGCTTTGTGTGAGCAATTAATAGAGAAGGGCGTAGAACTGCGCGGTTGTGAAAATACGCGTGCTCTAGTAGAGGGTGTTAACCCGGCTTCCATCGAGGATTGGGAAACAGAATATCTAGCACCCATATTGTCGATAAAGATAGTCGCTGATGTGGATGCGGCGATTAGTCATATCAATACCTATAGCTCGCAGCACACGGAATCTATTGTGACCGAGGACTACACGCGCGCGCAGCAGTTCCTAAGAGAGGTCGATTCGAGTTCGGTGATGATAAACGCGTCTACCCGATTTGCCGATGGATTCGAATACGGCCTTGGAGCTGAAATTGGCATCTCGACAGACAAGCTTCATGCGCGTGGCCCGGTAGGCCTTGAAGGCCTTACTTCGCAGAAGTATATCGTGCTGGGGGACGGGCATATCAGGCAATGAACTCTCCCTTAGCCGTGCTTGGCGGCTTATTTGACCCAGTGCACAAGGGACATGTGAGTGCCGCACAGTTCGCGCTAGAATTCTTATCCCTGCAGAGGCTCAAAATGATCCCCTGTCACTTGCCTAACCACAAGGCCGTGCCTAACACGCAGGCTGGACATCGATTGGCAATGCTTACGCTGGCAACTGCTTGCTATCCACAAATAGAAGTAGATCCTATCGAGTTACAACGGGATCGAGTGTCTTATACGGTTGATACACTCACCGAACTTAAGACACGGCACAGTATGTTGGTGTTCGTGCTCGGTGTGGATTCGTTTAATAGCCTGCCCGAATGGCACGATTGGCAGAAGATTCTGGAATTGAGCCATCTGCTGGTATTGTCGAGACAGGGTGCGACTCTCTCGAATGAAACGCTGCGTGCTGTTGATATCAAACACAGGCGGGTGGATACAAGTGAGCAGATGCTGGCTTGCCGCAATGGCAAGATCATCTTTTGTGAGAACTTTGATTATGCGATGGCATCGAGTGAAATCAGGAAGAAAATAACGAGAGGCGATGATGTGTCCGCGGAGCTTGATGCTGAAATCGTTCAATACATTAAAGACAATTCTCTTTATCAGAATTAGTTAACTAGAGTGAGACTGCGGTTTGAATAGTACAGAATTATCAGAAATAGTTGTTGAGGCAGTGAAGGACCTAAAGGGTCAATCGATTCGCTGTATTAATGTCGAAAGATTGACTTCAATTACGGATTATATGGTTATCGTAACAGGGACTTCGAGTACGCATCTGAAGGCGTTGGCGGAGTCGGTAAGCAAATCGGTGAAGGACGCGGGGCAGGAAATGGTGGGCATGGAAGGTAAGCTCGCCTCGGAATGGGTCCTGGTTGATCTGGGTGGTGTCGTTCTACATTTGATGCTGGCACCGGTGCGTGCTCTTTATAATTTGGAAGAGCTTTGGATTTTTGAAGAGAAGCCTGCGCTGGATGCTGAATCGGAAAACCCTGAGGCGTGAAGGTAAGGGTATTAAGTGTGGGTACTAAGATGCCAGCCTGGGTTCAGGAAGGTATCGCGGAGTATCAGAAGCGCATGGTGTCTGATTTGGACTTCTCTTTAATAGAAATACCGATGGCCAAGCGCACCAAGAACAGCAATAGTGAGCAATATAGAAAGAAAGAGAGCGATGCGCTGCTAGCTTCGATTCCATCGGGAGACTATGTGGTAGCGCTGGATGTTGCTGGTAAGTCATTCAGCACTGGGGATCTAGCTGGGAAGATATCTGATTTTCGTCAGAACGGCGATAATCTGAGTCTACTTATAGGCGGTCCAGATGGTTTGGGCGCAGAATGCTTGGCCAAAGCGTCGGAACGTTGGTCGTTGTCTGCGCTGACATTTCCACACCCTTTAGTGAGGGTGGTGATTACCGAACAGTTCTACCGTGCGATCAGCATTATTAAGGGACATCCCTATCATCGCGGCTAGGCGAGCATGGAGATGCTGTAAGCATTGAATCAGTTTTACGGGGAAGCACTCTAAGCGCGGTAAATTGTAGAATCACGAGTAAACCGTAATTGCAGTAAAACTATTTATTGGACTTGTTGTCGAACACCAAGTAGCAAGCAATTCTTTAGTGAGCAGCCCCTTAGCTGACTAATCTAACTGCAGCTAGGAAATTCTAACTATGGCAGGAAAATGGCAGCTTAAAGATCACGAGGCAGAGCGGGCATTATTCAGCCACCGCCTCGCCGTAGCGGGTGTATTTGTTCTGCTGCTATTTGCAGCCCTGATCATAAAGCTCATCAATCTGCAGGTTTCCCAGTACGAGTACTTTTCGGCGCGCTCTGATGGAAACCGGTTGCATTCCCAATATGTTCCCCCTGCCCGCGGTCTGATCTACGACAATAGAGGGCAGCTACTCGCCGACAACCAACCGATTTTTAACTTAACTATTGTCCAGGAGCAGGTTGCAGACCTAGAAGAAACTCTGGACTATCTCGACTCGCTAATAGACTTGTCTGATGATGAGAGAGAACAGTTCACTAACCGGCTGCGTAGAAATCGTGTGCCGTTTACTTCTGTGCCACTACGGTATGTTCTCAGTGAGGTGGATAAATCCAAGATCGCCGTAAATAACTTCAAGCTTCCTGGGATTGCAATCGAACCTCAATTTGTGCGGCAATACCCCTTCGCTGATCTTACCGCGCATTCAGTGGGCTACGTTTCAGAAATTAATCGTGCGGAGCTGGAATCTTTCGATGAGGAAGAGAGAGAAAATTATGGTGGTACAAACCATATAGGCAAGACGGGGATAGAGCGAACATATGAAGATCTGCTGCATGGCAGAGTTGGCTATGAAATTGTAGAAAAAAACAATAGAGGTCAGGTCATGCGGAGACTTGATCGCACCGACCCGATTGCGGGGAAGAATATTTCTCTTTACCTCGATAGCCAGCTACAAATTGTGGCGGAAGAAGCACTGGGAGGCTTTCGCGGTGCGGTTGTTGCGATAGATCCTAATACTGGCGGTATCTTAGCTATGGTGAGCAAGCCTGGATTTGATCCGAACCTGTTCGTGACCGGAATTAGCACGAAGAACTATAGCGTACTCGTTACTGACGAGATCAATACACCTCTGTTCGATAGATCAACAAACCCGTACCCACCCGGCTCAACGGTTAAACCGTTTCTTGGCTTGGGTGGTCTGCAGCATGGGCTCGTCGACTATGAGTTCACGATCGAAGATCCAGGTTATTTTCGATTGCCGGGGGTGAGTTATCGTTGGGGTGACTATACGCTGCGAACAGCCATCGGCGGTGGTCACGGTCATACAAATCTACAAAAAGCCATCTACCAGTCCTGCGATACCTTTTTCTATGATCTGGGCAATCGCATGGGCATCGATACCATGCATAGTTTTATGTCGCAGTTCGGGTTCGGGGAAAATTTCGCGGTCGATATCAATTACGCTAGAACTGGCGTGTTGCCATCTCGTGATTGGAAGCGGGAGACTAGAGGCGAGCCTTGGTATCCGGGAGACACGATAAATTCTTCGATCGGTCAGGGTTATATGTGGGCGACTCCCCTGCAGCTAGCCACGGCAGCCTCGATCATAGCAAACAAAGGTAAAGTGGTTCAGCCGCGGATGTTGAAAGCTATTGACGGCGAGCCTTACCTGCCAGATATTCGAGATCCAGTGAGTGATGTCTTAGTAAATGACCCTGACTATTGGCGCTATATTGAAGAGTCGATGACGATGGTAGTGCATCGCGCTTACAATGATGTATTTCGCGAATACGGTACGGCGTACGAGGCGATAGCTATGGAAGACCGGGAGATGCCTTATAGAATGGCAGGAAAATCCGGTTCGGCTCAGGTGGTGGGAATTAGCCAAGAGATTTTACAGAGCGAAGATATTCAGGTGTCTGACCCGAACAAGGATCATGCTTTGTTTATATCTTATGCGCCGGCTGAAAGCCCAAACATAAAGCCACAGATTGCCATCGCTGTCTTTGTAGAGAACGGTGAGCACGGAAGTAGTGTTGCCGGGCCCATTGCGAAGAGCATAACAGACGCCTATCTCTTAGATATTCTACAAATCGATTTCGCTGCGCTGGATTCTGCTGGCGATGAATTAATAGCATTGGTCGATGAATAATCAAGACTTCATTCGCCAATCCGACGGTCTCGATTCTCAGTCCAGATACACGCAATCGATCTGGCGAACTCTACATACTGATCCTCCGTTGCTAGTTGGCATAAGCGTGCTCTGTGGGTTTGGTTTGTTCGTGCTATTCAGTGCAAGTGGAGGAGATGTTTCCGTAGTGCGAAGACAGGGGCTCACTATGGTCGTTGGTTTCGTGGTCATGATTATCGTCGCGCAATTCAACGTGCACTTTTTTAGACAATGGGCGCCGACACTGTATGCGGCAGGGGTCGGGCTGCTCGGATTAGTGCTGGTGATTGGAGTAGAGGCAAACGGGGCAAAGAGTTGGCTGGATTTACCCGGCCTGCCTAGCTTTCAACCCTCGGAGTTGATGAAATTCGTAGTGCCAATGTTGATGGCGTGGTATCTCGCAAGCCGCCCACTCCCGCCAAGATTCAAGCATCTATTTTGGTCTGCGGTGCTGATTCTGGTGCCGGCTGCGCTGATTATTATTCAGAATGACACCGGTACAGCGATTATGGTTACCATGTCAGGTATCTTTGTCGTATTACTTGCGGGTATACGTTGGCGTATTGTAATCGCTGGATTTATTGCGCTACTACTCGCGTCACCGGCGTGGTTTATCTTTCTCGCTCAGGAACATCAGAAGAATAGGATACTGACGTTCTTCAACCCCTATCGAGACCCTACAGGTGCCGGCTACAACATCATTCAATCGCAAATAGCGATTGGTTCGGGTGGTATCTATGGCAAAGGCTGGGGCGAGGGCGCTCAATCTCACCTCGACTTTATTCCTGAGAGTAATACCGATTTCATTCTCGCCGTTTTAGCAGAAGAATTTGGCTTGCTTGGCGTGTTGTTCCTGATATCGATGTATTTGTTCGTGCTTGTGCGCGGTTGTTATATCGCCTACGTAGCGAACGATATGTTTAGTCGTCTGCTTGCCGGCAGTATAATCTTAACGTTCTTCTTCTATGTGTTCGTCAATATGGCCATGGTGTCGGGTTTATTACCTGTGATCGGCCTGCCATTGCCGCTTATGAGTCGTGGGGGGACTTCGGTCGTCACGCTTTTTATAGGATTCGGTCTGTTAATGTCGATTCAAACCCACGGGTATAGTCGTTGAGCCTAAGTCATTGAATTAAAATGATTTAATCTATTTTTATTTTTTCAAAATGCGATTTAGGCGCGCTTTTTGCGCCCTAGCTACGTTAAGATCCGACGAAGCAGTTAAAATTATTGTCAGATCGGACGCTATTCTTCAGGTGCCCTTGGTTTTCTGATATTACGCGAGAGTTTTTTAGCATCAGAGAGTCGAGTAAAAAATCTTAAAGTCCAAGTGTAGAGCTAGGTTAATACGGATATTTACATGAATAGAAATATGCTGAAAATCGCCATAGTTTCACCGGTTTTTCTGGCTGTGATGGCCTGTAGCTCAGCCCCAGCGCCAGAGCAAGCCGCCGAGTCACCGAATAAGGGGCGCTACAGCATCTCGCAGGACCGAGCTCCGACTCGAATCGTGGATCTCTCTGTAATCCCAGAAGTTATTCCCCAGCCGCTAAATCGCACGATGGCAGGAAATCGTAGCCCCTATACAGTATTGGGTAAGAGTTACCAAGTGTTGCCGACCGAAGAGGGCTACTTTGAGCGTGGGGTGGCTTCTTGGTACGGTGAGAAATTTCACGGGCACAAGACTTCCAACGGCGAGGTATTTGATATGTATCAGGTATCCGCAGCACACAAGTCCCTGCCTATACCTAGTTTTCTGCGAGTCACGAATTTGGATAACAATAGAAGCATTGTCGTCAGAGTTAATGACAGGGGGCCTTTCCATGGCGATCGTGTTATCGACTTATCTTATGCGGCAGCATTAAAACTCGGTTACGCGGACAGAGGCACCGCTCGCGTGCAGTTGGAATCGATAGTCGCCACCGGTGCCTTTCGTGACCGGGGTGTCAGTACGGCTAGTTCAGCAGGAAACGACACATTGCGTGTCAGTTCCCCCGACAGCAAATATTTACAAGTAGGAGCATTCTCGGAATTAAGTGCTGCGGAAGAAGTCTCAAGCAAGGTAGAAGAGATTACTAGCTTGCCCGTGTTTATTCGCACAGTAAATACATTGAACAACAGAATATTACATCGGGTTAGAGTCGGCCCAATTTTTGATCCTGGTCAAATTCAACGAGTTAGCGAAAGTGTGGTTGCCGCTAACTTGGGAAGCCCGTACACTGTTACTGACTAGCGCAGCAGCACGTGCTATCACCGAGTAACAGCCGCGACCAGTTTCATCAATTGATTCGTCATTTCATAACTTATTACACTCAAACGAGACGGATTTTATGTCATCTTTTTCTATTTCATCACGTTCTGAAAACTCTACACCGCGAATAAGAGGACTCTCTCTGCTCATGGTGTTGGTTATTATCGCTAGTAATTTTTCTTTTGCTGCGCCGGCAATTATTCCAAGGCCGCCGGGGATAGCCGGAACCAGCTACATTCTGATGGATGCAAAGACTGGGCAGATACTCATCGAAGAGAATGCCGATGAAGCGCTCCCGCCAGCGAGCCTCACAAAAATAATGACCGCTTATGTTGCCACAGAAGAAATTCTCAGTGGCAATCTAGCTTTGACAGATGAGGTGCATATCAGCGAGAAAGCCTGGCGTATGGAAGGCTCCAAAATGTTCGTCGGCGTAGACACAATGGTCGAAGTGGAAGACCTGCTCCGCGGCATCATTATTCAATCTGGAAACGATTCCAGCGTGGCTATCGCTGAACACATTGCAGGAAGCGAAGAGGCTTTCGCCGACATGATGAATCAATACGCAGAAGTGCTTGGGTTAACGCAAAGCTTCTTCATGAACGTCAGCGGATTGGACACCGAGCTTTACTACAATACGATGTCGGCTCGTGACTTGGCCCTTCTTGCACAGGCTACGATTAATCGGCATGCCGAGTTTTATCCTCTGTATGCCGAGCGAGAATTTACCTATAACGGTATTCGTCAGTCGAATCGAAATACTCTGCTGTTTCGTGACCGTAATGTCGATGGAATGAAAACAGGCTGGACCGATGCGGCGGGGTACTGTCTCGTTGCCTCAGCTGAGCGCGACGGCATGCGACTAATTTCTGTGGTAATGGGCACAGCTAGTGAAGAAGCCCGTGCAATAGAGACACAGAAATTACTTACCTACGGTTTTCGCTACTACGAGACGCACAAACTGTATGACTCGAACCAAGTGCTGACTAATGTGCCGATTTTTTCTGGTGCGCTGAACTCTGTAGATCTGGGAATAGAAGATGAGGTTTATATTACTATTCCAAGAGGTCAGGCAGAGGCAATGACTGCCACCGTGGATGTAGGTGAGGTAATTCATGCGCCACTTAGCGATAGACAGATCATGGGTGAGGTTAGGGTAGTGCTGGATAATAATATTCTTTATCAGGGCAATGTGGTCTCCATGCAGGCAGTGGAGCAGGGTAGTTTTATTAAACGTTTCGTCGACTGGATAACTCTTCTATTCAGTAATATGTTTTCGGGATAGGGTGATGTCAACAAGGCTGGACTCGAGCACTGAGCTGGAAGCTCCCAAGATTGAATTCCCCTGCCTCTATCCGATCAAAATTATCGGCGTGGCTAGTATTGAATTTCAGGCCGAGGTTGTTGCGGTCGTAGAAAAACACGCCGGGAAAATCTCCTCGGAATTAATCGAATTGCAGGCAAGTAAGAAAAACACTTACGTATCGGTACGAATTACCATAGCTGCCACCGGCGTGGATCAATTACAGAACCTATTCGATGAACTGAAGACTCTCGAAAGCGTGAAGATGGTCTTATAGAGTGATACTCAGTAGCTATAAACACTTCAATGCCGAACCAAAGAAGAACGGCAATCAGGTCCTTCCCCCGCTAGTCATCCGTAGATTGGGTTTGCAGGAATATGAGCCAATCTGGAAGTCCATGCGTTATTTGGTTGAGCAAGCCGGCGCTGCCCGCAGTGACGAAATCTGGCTGCTGAGCCACAAGCCGGTCTTCACTCAAGGTCAGGCAGGCAAAGCGAAGCACATCCTAAATCCAGCTGAAATTCCCGTCGTACAGATAGACCGTGGTGGTCAGGTTACCTACCATGGACCCGGTCAATTAGTGGTGTATCTGTTGCTGAATGTGAGTCGGCGTAGTGTGGGTGTTCGCGATCTGGTCGACCTTATCGAGAAGGCAATCATTCAGACCCTTGAGGTATTTGAGATAGCGGCTAGCAATAAAGTGAAGGCTCCCGGTGTGTACGTGAATGATGCTAAAATAGCTGCCTTGGGTTTACGAATACGCAAGGGCTGGAGCTATCACGGCATGAGCCTAAACGTGCAGATGGACCTGGAGCCATTCTCGCGTATCAACCCATGTGGCTTTGAAAACCTTGCTGTCACGCAGATCGCCGATCATGTGCCTGCAAGCGACACGCTCATGCAGAAGGTGAGTAAGGTGCTTAGTAACAAATTGCTGAGTGAGCTGGGTTATTCCGAAACTAACGAATCCGACTGATTGAGATACTGATCTAATGGCTGAAAGAAAGCGCAGAAATACTTTAGTAGAAGGGGAGAAGCTCAGAGGTGCGGATAAAGTTCGTCGCATCCCGGTGAAGGTCATCCCTACCACGGACCTCCTAAGCAAGCCTAGTTGGATTCGTGTAAAAATACCCGCCTCGCCGAAGATTAATCACATTAAGCAAAAACTAAGAGAGCACAAGTTAGCGTCTGTTTGTGAGGAGGCATCCTGTCCGAACCTAGGGGAATGCTTTAGCAACGGCACTGCCACATTCATGATTATGGGAGAAATTTGCACGCGTCGCTGCCCATTCTGCGATGTGGCCCATGGAAAACCAAACCCCCTCAATGAAAATGAGCCAACCGAGCTCGCTGCTGCCATCAGTGAAATGGGCTTAAGCTACGTGGTGATCACGTCAGTAGACCGCGATGATTTGAAAGACAGTGGCGCGCAACATTTCGCGAACTGCATAAGCGAAACGCGTAGATTCAATCCGGACATTCAAGTAGAAGTGCTAGTACCAGATTTTCGCGGCAGAATGGATATTGCCTTAGATATCCTAAAGGACACACCGCCGACTGTGTTTAACCATAACCTGGAGACTGTGCCTAGGCTGTATAAAAAAGCTCGTCCCGGCGCCGACTATGTTTGGTCCTTAGAGTTACTCAAGAGGTACAAGGCTCTTAAGCCTGCAGTGACAACCAAGTCAGGATTGATGCTCGGTTTGGGTGAGACACTGAATGAGGTGAAACAGGTAATGGATGATCTGTTTGCGCACAACGTCGACATGGTGACTCTGGGTCAATATTTACAACCCTCGAAAGATCATCTTAAGGTAGAACGTTTCGTGCATCCGGATGAATTTGATTTGCTGCGTGTCTACGGCGAGAAGTTGGGATTTAGGCATGTTGCTAGTGGCCCCTTGGTCAGATCTTCTTATCATGCTGATAAGCAGGCCCAGGGCGAAAAAGTCTGAGATCCGCGGAATAAAGCATCTTTTCTGAATTGCTCGTTAAGGCGGTCATGAACTCCACACTAAGAAAATTCATCGTCTGTATTTCAGCGCTTCTCGTAGCAGTAGCGATGGTGGTTTTTATCGCTGAGAACCCCGCACGGATTGGCAGCGAGCCATTGTTTATTCGAGCCGCGTTATTGTCGTTAGCTATAGTGGCGGCGTTAATTGCGGTCTATCCTTTCAATCCGCTTTTTTCTCGAAGGCCGGGTATATATGCCGCGACTGTTTGCATCCCTGCACTTATTCCCGTGCTTGCGTATTACTTTATCCTGTTGCCTAATCAGGCGGGAACGGGCCTAACAGGGGAGCAGATTAGCAACGAGCTTATTACCGATAGCTCTAGTAATGGTATTATCGAGGTGGGCTTCAGCTATCCGATTTATACGCCGGCATTGCGGGTGGGAAATCTCGAGCTATATACGAAACAGGTTAATATTTTCCTAAGAATGACTGATGGCATGGGCGAAGTGGCGTTGTTTAGAGCGGTAAGGAAACGCATTCCCGGCTCAAGCCTTAGTGTCGAATCTACAGTGCAAGGCATGTTAAGTGAATCTGCAGGCTATGAATTTATTCCTTTAGAGATCCCCCCGGCTAGTAGTGTCACCACACGAGTCGCATTTATCATAAGCAATGTTGAAAGTGGTTCTTCTTTTTCCGATGCGCTAGATAGCGCTTCGCAAGCACAATTCGAATTACGCGACCCAGAAAATGGCAGACTGCTGTTGGATTTTCCTCTCACTAGGATCTAGGTGTAGCTGCTTCAATTAGCCGCTAACCTATCGTAACTTCATTGTCATTTCAGCAAGAGCTCTAATTCCTCAAAAATTAGTTTTGTGAATTCTGTTCGAATGTAAACAAAGACGCATGTTGACCAAGACCTCATCCTCGGGGTCTTGCCTTTTTAGCAATCTTTGCTAACAGGAGGGTCACAAAAAGAATACTGTACTGAGGGACGACGTCGTATGAAAAGTCGCAGCTAAGCTGCTATTGGTTTATCGCTAGAACTCGAATCCGCTTAGATCCAAAAGTTAGTAGCAAAGGCAGAGCGATAGTCGCGTTGACGGTCAGTAGTGCTGTCACTATTGGGTTCAGCTCGAGTAATAAAAGACAAGGCACAAGAAATACCAGTCGGAGTATCTCCAGGGTAAGTGCAAATTCCCGGCCCTCTAACCAAGCTCCCTGTACAAAAAATGAGAAAAACAGATAGACCACAGCAAAGCTTATCAGCGGATAGCTAAGCGATGCCGCACCAAGAAGCACGGTTAGGCTAAGCACGATGACAAATAGGAATTGGACGAAGGTATAGACTAGACTGAATGTGGATATTGCTGGGTCGAATCGCGCCGTAAGGTCGGCAGGCTCGATGCCGAGTTTACAATTGCCCTGCTGGTTGTCAGCACGCCAGCCTGGCGGTTTGAACAAGACTTTTAGTTTGTTGGCTATTCCAGGTATTGAAATGAAGTCTTGGCTAAGTCTCCAATACACGTGTACGTTAGCCCAGATTGGATTCCAGCTATTCAGCGGTTTACGAAGGCCGAAGACAGCAGCCTCTTCTACAAGCTCTTCCTGAAAGCTGCCGAATATTCTATCCCACAGGATGAATACGCCCCCGTAGTTCCTATCGACATAAATCTTGTTCCGGGCATGATGGACTCGATGATTCGAGGGGGTAACGAATAACCATTCTATCGGGCCGAGCTTGGGAACATGCTCGGTATGAACCCAGAACTGATAGATCAAGTTAAGACTCACAACGGTAAAGAGAATTTCTGCCGGAAAGCCTAGGAAGAAAAAGGGTAGATAGAATAAGAAGCCATAGAAATCTATGCTGGTTTGGCGCAGCGCTGTGCTTAGGTTGTAATCCTCACTCTGGTGATGGGCTACGTGAGAGCCCCAGAATAGAGCGACTTCGTGGCCGAAGCGATGTTTCCAGTAGTAGGCAAAATCGTAGAGTATGAAGCAGCTAGCCCAGATCCATAATGCGTCATCTGCCAGCTGCGTGAACTGGTATTTAGCTACTACAGCCTCATAGATCGAGCCAGAAAAGCCGAGAATTACAAGGCTTTGCAGGCGGCTTAGGCTGCCCATGGAAATGCTGTTTATACTGTCATTGAAGCGGTAAGTATTGTTTCCGCGTAGTAAGCCGTAAGCTAATTCGACAAAAATCAGCAAGAAGAAAAACGGTATCGCAAAAAGGATGAGTTCCATAAAGCGTATTCTACCTCAGAACATCGATAGATATTAAATGGATGGCCACATATCGAGGAAAACGCGGTATTATTCGCAGCCGCCTATGTAGGTAACGTGTACTTTTTGGAGATCGGTCGTTATGAAGAGAATCGTCTTGCTCATCGCTGTTATTAGCACACTACTAAGCAGCACTGTGCTATTCGCACAAGGCATTCAACAAACGAAGGGATCCTATCAGGATAAGTTTCGTCAACTGGATGAAGTCTTGCCGACTCCAAATGTTTACAGAAACGCATCCGGCCAGCCGGGCCATCAATATTGGCAACAAGAAGTCGACTACGAGATAGACGTCGCTCTTGATGAAGAGGCGCAGCGAATTTCGGGCACCGAGACGATACGCTACCAAAACAATTCTCCCGATACGCTAGGTTATCTTTGGCTGCAGTTAGACCAGAACCGTTTCCGTAGCGATTCAATTGGAAATATGAGTTCTACCTTTACTGGCAGCAGCCCTGATTCCGGCTCTCCTGCACGCATTAGCTTAGCAGCGCTGCGTGCTCTTCAATACAGCGAAGACGCCGAGCTTGGCTACGAAATAAATTCAGTCCGTGACAGCTCAGGCAACGATCTGACACATACAATAGTCGGCACACTGATGCGCATCGATCTGGCGCGCTCACTGAATTCGGGCCAGAATGTGGAATTCGAAATAGACTATGCCTATAACGTTGTAAATGGTGATGTGCTCCGACCTCGAGGTGGGTATGAATATTTTCCCGACGACGAGAACGAAGGCGGCAATTACCTGTTCGCTATTTCTCAGTGGTTTCCGCGTCTCGTTGCCTACACTGACTACGAAGGTTGGACAAATAGAGAGTTCCTGGGGTCGGGCGAGTTCACATTGGAGTTTGGTGACTACGAAGTTGCGCTTACTGTGCCTTCGGATCATATTGTTGCTGCAACAGGCGAGCTACAGAATGCGAACCAGGTTCTGACACGAGAACAGCGTGATCGCTTACAAGAGGCTGAGACTGCTGATCGACCCGTTTTCATCGTTACCCCCGAAGAAGCCCTTGAAAATGAGAGCGAAGGGGTGGATGACACAAAGACTTGGCGCTTCGCGGCAGAGAACGTGCGTGACTTTGCTTGGGGCTCTTCAAGAAAATTTATCTGGGACGCGAAAGGGCATCATCAAGAAGGCGCAGATCAGGAACTGGTTATGGCGATGTCCTTTTATCCAAAGGAGGGTGGAACGCTCTGGTCGGATTTATCCACCGAAGTCGTTATTCATACCCTCGAAGTCTATAGTCGCGTCTCTTTCGATTTTCCTTATCCGACGGCAATTTCTTTGAACGCTGGCTTTGTCGGCGGCATGGAATACCCGATGATTACCTTCAACGGTCCGCGTACTACGCTGCAGGATGATGGGTCTCGAACCTATTCCTTGGCAGAGAAGCGTTTCCTAATTGGTGTGGTCATTCACGAGGTGGGGCACTTCTATTTTCCGATGATCGTGAATTCGGATGAACGCCAATGGACTTGGATGGACGAAGGTATCAATAGCTATCTCGATTCCATTGCCAGCCGCGAATGGGATGCGGAGATACCGTGGGGTGTTGAGCCAAGGTATATCGTTGACTACATGGTTTCGCAGACCCAGGTTCCGATTATGACTCAGTCTGATAGCGTGCTGCGTCTGGGCCCTAATGCGTATTCAAAGCCAGCGACGGCGATCAATATTTTGCGCGAGACTATTATGGGACGCGAGCTTTTTGATTTCGCATTCAAAGAATATTCGCGTCAATGGGAATTCAAACGACCTACGCCGGCAGACTTTTTCCGTACGATGGAAGAGGCATCGGGTATCGACCTGGATTGGTTCTGGCGGGGTTGGTTCTATACTACCGATCACGTAGATATCTCTCTAGACCGAGTCTATAAAATGCGCATGGATACCGAGAACCCAGATATCGACTATGCGCGTCAGCGCGAGACTGAGAAGGCATTGCCTCCTTCATTGTATATTCAGCGAAATCGCGAAGAGGGAAGGCAGACCTGGGTCGAGAGTAACCCTGATATTCGCGACTTCTATGATGATAATGATCAGTTTACTGTCACGAACAAGGAACGTAACGCCTACAACAGCTTCCTGGAAGGTTTGGAAGATTGGGAGCGCGAGGTTCTCGATAGAGCTGTCTCGGAGGATCTGAACTACTATATCCTTGAGCTTTCCAATGAGGGCGGTCTGGTCATGCCAGTACTCCTGGAGATGGAATATGCCGATGGAAGCAAGGAAGAAATGCGCCTGCCTGCGGAGATTTGGCGCCGAAACGCCACGCAGATAAAGAAACTTATTGTGAGTGAAAATGAATTGCGTAGCGTAGCGATCGACCCGATGCAGGAAACAGCCGACGCGGACATTGAGAATAATTACTATCCACGGCGAATCATTCCCTCGCGCATCGAGAGTTTCAAATCTGAAGGCGGTGGTAGTTTAATTGGTCGGGATGTCATGCAAGATATCAAGACAGAGCTGAAGACCGATGATGATAAGCAGGACAACTAGCCTAAGCATTTTAACAATGCCAGATAGGCCACGAACGGCCCTCCTCATGCCACTGGTTCTCCTGTGCTGCCTTGTGCCCAGTCTCGTCATAGCCCATGAGCAGAAGACGGCGGTAACACGTATTCTATTCAACGATAGCACTGGTAATATCGAAGTCATGCATCGCTTTTTCATACATGACGCCGAGCATGCTGCAGGTGTCGTATTTGGTAAGGCTCAGAACTTAATGGAATCGGCTGACTCGCGAAAACTTTTCAGTAACTATGTGATGAATCGATTCGCTATTGCTGCAGAAGATTCTCGAGGCGAGACTGCTGAGTTGAATCTGCAGTATGTAGGTGAGGAGATCGAGGGCCAATTTCTTTGGGTCTATCAGGAGGCAAAGCAACTGCAGGATTTAAATGCGCTGTCTGTGGTTCATGTTGCTCTAAGAGATGTCTGGCCTGATCAGGCCAATCTGGTGAATGTGGAGAAAGATGGACAGATTTACTCCTTGTCCTTTGTTGACTCTGCGGAGTCACTCCGCGTTGAGCTATGACAACTTGCTGCATCAAATCACTCCTGCGCTAGTTTCTCTCCCAAGCCCTCATAATCCGCTATGGCAAGCCCCGCAGCTACGCTAGTGAAAGGATCATGTTCGATTACTTTGCCTGGGAAGCGGGCTTCCAAGATGCGCTTCACGGCGGGTATGAGGGAAGAGCCGCCGGTTCGAATCACTAGATCGATGTCGCCGCTTTCTATTTTGACGCGCTGTAGTAGGTCGGATATTGATTGGCTAAATTTATCGAGCAGACCACCAATCATGACTTCAAACTCTTCTCGGCTGAGCTCGAATTCGATATCGAGCTCTGGTATGTCTAGCTTTGCTGAATCAGCCTCAGAGAGCTCTGCCTTCAATTCCTTAATGCATTGAAAAACCAAGTAGCTGTAGTTGCTCTTAATCATATCGTAGAGACGCTGAAATTTGATAGAAGCCTCGTCGCAGACACTAATTCTTTTCATTAGTGGCGTGGTGAATTTATTCTGATTGAGCATGTAGCTGATCGCCCAATTTAGTAACAGGTCTTCATACTCCTCAAATGGGAATAGCGTCTCTATCTCTCGGTCTTCTCCTGCACGCTTCCAGCGTTCGCCTTTGCCTAGAAGTGGGAACAATAGTTTTTTGAACATCACCTGATCGATGTGGTCTCCACCGAGGCCTATGCCGTGGGTAGCTATGACTTCGAAATCTGCTTGTTCTCGACGAATTACACATAGGTCGAGCGTGCCCCCACCAAAGTCAACAGCGAGAAGAAGCTGAGAATGGGCTGATTGCTCCTGATTTTCATGAAGATAACTTAAGGCAGCGGCGATTGGCTCCGGATAATAGGACTGATTAACGAATTTGGCGTAGCCATAGGCTTCAGAAAGCATATCCAGAGCAGCCCGGTTTCGATTTTCAGCGCTGCCTTCGAAATTCACTGGGTGCCCAATACAGGCATGATCGGTAGCTGCCGAGGCTGATACTCTGTTCGGTATTTGCTGCTCAATACTTCTTCTTATTCTAAGCAGTAAGGGAGTGATAAGAGCGACGAGCCGAAATGCTCGGTCGAATACCATCAATCGAGGTGAGTCGCTGCTGCCTAGTAGTCTTTTTATGCCTCTGAAAAGCCTGCCTTGTTGACCGCCATCTACGAAAGACTGTCCATATAATGTCTGTGTACTGCCTTCTTCAGGCAGGCCCTTTTCACCGATCTGGCCTGTAGTGGTTCTGCTTTCGCCTAGGATTTCCGCGCTCAATTCAACGGTTCTTCCTGTGTTGCCCTCGATATAGTGATTGATCGCGCTCTGTCCAGTACTAATCTGGAACTCTTTATTTATATAAGTCGCGGAGGGCATTATTACGGAATGCCGCTCAAGCTGGACCAGGTGGACCCTAGTGCCATCGAATATCGCTGCGGCACTATTGCTTGTGCCGTAGTCTATTCCGATGCCGATTAAAGCTCGCTTTTTTGATTGAGAAGCTCCACTTTCTTCCCTTGGAGAATATTGATTTGGTGTTTCGAAACCAGGGAGTGAGTTTTGATGATTTGGCACTGGTAAAGCGGACCTATTTCACTGAACGATTAGACAAGAATTTTCGAGCTGGAGTGGCTTGAAAAGCGCAATGTTATATCATAAACGGGCTGTGATTCACCAGCTAAAAATGCTGGTAAAGCGGCTCAAGGACTCGGAATACTGGGGCTGAAACGGTTTCTGCTCAGTCGGTTCAGAGCTTTCTTTAAGGTGTCTGCTACTTAGGAATGAGAGTTGAATATTGAGGGAACTTAACCTATGCTGCCTCGGTCAGATTGGGTTGAGAAAGACCTATAACAGTCATACTTTAGGAGTATTCATGACCGCAGCCAGTCGGCGCAGCCTAGGGAAGAGATTTGCCAGCGCCTCAATCCGCATAGCTCTCTATTCCGTCCTTGCCTATGGCCCATCCACTTTTGCAGGGACCATTGTCCGCATCAGCACGGGTATTGGTGACTACTCGATAGAGTTATTCGATGATTCAGCTCCTGGCACAGTCCAGAATTTTTTGAATTACGTCAATCGCAATGACTACAACGGTACCTATATTCATCGTGCCGTCGATAACTTCGTAGTGCAAGGTGGAGGCTATCGCTTCCTGCTGTATGAAGGGCCCATAGACGTGCCCAGTGACCCGCCCATCCAGAATGAATTCGGGGCCTCAAATACGCGTGGCACGGTAGCAATGGCTAAGGTAGCTGGAGATCCAGATAGCGCTACAAACCAGTGGTTCGTCAATATCGCCGACAACAGTGCGACGCTGGACACGGACAATGGTGGCTTCACAGTTTTTGGAGTCGTCCTAGGCGACGGGATGATTACGGTAGATGAGATCGATGCTCTGCCAGTCGTCAACCTTGGAGCGAAGGCTATCAGTGCGCCTCATATTACCGAGAACTACAATAACCCTGAAGATTTCCTCTATATCAACGCTGAGGTAACACAACGTTTTAGTTCGGCGCCACATGTTTTCGAGTCCGGGACTGGCTTACTGATCACTTCAGTGAACATCGATGCAGGAGGTGATCTGATCAGCATGAATTTTAATGCTGTAGCATCTTCTCCGGACGTGGTTATCCGTGCAAATGTGGAGAGCGTGATTCCGCGCAGAGATAGCTTTGAGGGAATCGCCGAGTATTCTACTGTAGATGGCCGTTTGCGAATTCCAGCGTTGGAAGTAAATTTAAATGGGTCTATTACGGTGGTGACGAATGTGGTCTTTGTTCTCACCGATGTGGCAACTGCAAGCTTTACACTGGAATCATTCGATCAATAGATAATTTCAAGGGGCACCCAGTATAGTGGCAGCAGCACGCGGGGAATTTTCATCCAGATTTGGCTTTCTTATGGCCGCATCGGGTTCGGCAGTTGGTCTCGGCAATATATGGGGCTTCCCTACAAACACCGCGAGCAATGGCGGTGCGGCATTTCTTTTCGCTTACCTTGTACTAGCTTTTGCTCTTGGCTATCCAGCATTAATGGCTGAGCTAATTATTGGCCGACATACGCGCTCTAACGCCGTGGCTGCATTGAAATCCATATCAAGCGGCAAGAAGAGCCAGTACCTTGCGCTCGCTATTGGTTTCGTTGGTATGCTGACAGTGAGCTTGATTCTCAGTTTCTATGCCATCGTTAGCGGATGGATGATGGCATTCTTTCTAGATCCTCTTTCAAGGCTGTTAGGCTTGGCCAGCCTTTCTCAGTGGCTGACAACCGATACAGAAGTCCGTAATGCACTTTTCGTCATGATCTTCATGGTGTTGACAGTTCTTATTATTACCGCTGGTGTGAAGGATGGCATTGAAAAATGGGCATCCAGGCTAATGCCTTCTTTAGTCAGCATACTCTTGTTATTAATTCTGTATGTTTTTACCTTACCGGGAGCGGTGGATGGCCTGCGCGCCTATCTAGTACCTGATTTCTCTCGCATCACTGATCCGCAATTATTAATTAATGCAATGGGACAAGCATTCTTCTCTCTCTCGCTTGGTGTCGGCACTATGCTGGTGTATGGCTCATATATCAGCAAGGATGAAAATTTGCCGGTAGTGGGCGGCCTAGTTGCATTGTTAGATGTTGGTATTGCGGTGTTAGCCGGATTGCTAATATTGCCGGCTATGTATGTGGCTCTGGAGAGTGGCATACAAATCTATGACGAAGCCGGTGGGCTAATTGCGGGTCCTGGTCTTATCGTTTCAGTGCTGCCTGCGTTATTCGATAATATGGGCTCTATAGGGTTGCTAATAGCAACGGCATTTTTTGCATTGATGACAATTGCCTCACTCACTTCTTCTATTTCAATGCTGGAGGTGCCGGTTGCTTATATCGTCGAGAATAAGGGCATGGCTCGACCAAAGGCTGCAATGATTGTAGGGGCTATCATTACCTCAATTTCCTTAGTTATCGTGTTCAATTTCGATCCCTTATTTGAGATGGTTGTGAGCTTCACTACTGAGCGAAGTCAGCCACTGCTAAGTCTTTTCATCTGTATTTTTGCCGCTTGGATATGGCGTCGAAATAATATACTCGACGAGATTCGCCAGGGCAGTCCGGGGGCGGAGCAGGGAATATTTTGGAAAATTTGGCCCTTCTATGTCAAATTTATTTGTCCTGTCGCCATCCTCGCTGTTTATTTTCAATAGGCGTTCTTTTAGAACAGGCAGTATGCTAACGTAAGCTAAAGAGGGTCGTTAGCTCTATCGACCTAGGAGAATAGCGATGCTAAAAATTCCTACACATTCGATCCAATTACTTTCCTTAAATCAATCCAGTAGAAGACAATTTCTGCGGCAACTTTCATTGCTACCTGTGGGGCTTGGTGTCGGCGTATTGCCCGTGCTCTCCTATGCGGCTGATAGCTCGGTAGCGAATAGCGTGAAAGCGTTAACCTTTGATGTTTTCGGAACGGTTGTCGACTGGCGCGGATCTATTATTCGCGAGGGTCAATTGCTAGCCGCCAAGAAGGGCTACAATGTCGATTGGGCAAGATTTGCGGATAACTGGCGCTCGGGCTATGGCCCCGCTATGAACAAAGTTCGTAGTGGTGAATTGCCCTGGACAAAGATCGACGATCTACATCGCATGATTCTCGATGATCTAGTCGAGGAATACAGTTTGACTGGAATGAGCGAGGCGGAACTTGTTCATTTCAACGAGGCATGGCACCGGCTTTCCCCTTGGCCTGATACAGTTTCAGGATTGAACAAATTAAAGAGTAAATATGTGATCACGACGCTTTCTAATGGGAATGTCTCCTTGCTGACACACATGGCGAAGAATGGAGGATTGCCATGGGACGCGATTCTCTCAGCCGAGCTGTCAGGGCACTATAAACCTGACCCAGAGGCTTACCTGAAAGCTGCCGATCTGCTGAGCCTTAAACCAGAGCAAGTGATGATGGTTGCGGCTCACCCTTCGGACCTGCGAGCGGCAGCACGCACGGGCCTGAAGACGGCCTATGTAATTCGACCTCTAGAGCGGGGTCCAGGGCGACCAGTAAACAGAAATCCAGATGGCGAATTCGACTATACAGCAGAAAATTTTAATGATTTAGCTCGGCAACTAGGGGCATGATGTTGGCAGAAATTAAACTTGATGACTCTATTAAAATAGCGGTTGTAGCGAAGTTGCAAAAGTATTTTGAGGTTGAATTACAGCAAGAAATAGGGAGCTTCGATGCTGAGTTTCTGTTGGACTTTTTCTCTAAAGAAGTGGGTGGGTACTATTACAATCAAGGGCTGGCTGATGCTCTCAAAAGCTTTGAGATCAAGATGGAGGACGTGGGCGAGTTGATCTACCAATTAGAGAAGGAAACTGTTTAAGAAAGCTGTTTAAGAAAGCTGTTTAAGAAAGCTCCTTAGTCTTTAATCACCCGAAGTGGTAGTCGAATATGGAATCGACTTCCTTCATTCTGTCGTGATTCGAAAGTAACCTCACCACCTAGCTTTTCTACCATGCGTTTGACTATTACCAATCCGAGCCCAGTGCCCTGCGGGTCTTTCACGTTATCTCCGTCTTCACGAGAGAATTCATGGAACAATACCTGCTGAAATTCTTCGCTCATGCCGCGACCGGTGTCTTCAATTGATATTTCAATGCCTAGTCTACGTTGAAAATAAATCGCCTTGTACGCTAGCAAGATGCTCCCTTTCTCTGTGAACTTAGTCGCGTTGGTAATGATGTTAATCAATATATGTTGCAGCCGTAACCTGTCGGTTTGAACTAATAAGTTCGTTAAAGCGAATTTAGTTTCTAGCTGAAGCCCTTTTTCCATTATGGAGGTGGACATGGTTTTTTTAATGTCATCGAGAAAATTTGACATCTCTATTAACTCGTACTCGGGTTCGAAACTATCAGATTCAAGCTCCGCCATTTCCAGAAGATCGTTTATCAGCTTGTGCAGGTGTTCGCTCTGATCTATAACAGTTATAATATGCCTTTTTGTTAGATCATCCAAGCCATCCGAATGAGTGGCCATTAGTCGTTTTGAGTTAGCGAGAATCAGGTGAACAGGAATTAGGAATTCTCTAGAAACATTCTTCAAAAATTCTCCCTTGGCTTTTGTCTCCATGCGGGCATTTTCAAGTTCGTCGTTCTTAGAATGGACGAACTCCCCCATTGCCATCAATAAAAAAACTACAGCAGCAATCGAAAATGCCTCAGCAATTATCACTGATGACGCAGCTCTTTCAATGATCTCGAATTTGTAAACTAGCAGCGAGATGTAGGCGAATATGATTAATACCCATGATGTAACTAAATAAATGGCGGCCTTCGAGCCTTGAATCGCCGCGATCAATGCCATAATCAGCACGGCGAGCACGATTAATAGGCCGATCACCATTAAAGGAATTACGTTGTTACTACTAATCTGATCGAAGGGGATTATTAGATAGTACAGAACAAGAGGAATCATCGAATAGCTAACAAATCGAAGCACTACATTGATTAAGTCTCGGTAGCGGCTCTTAAATTGTAGCACTCGTCCGATTAAGCAGAGGCTAGTCATCATGCCTATCGCTGAGATTAGAGATAATCTGGTATTTGAGCCTATACTCTCAGGCCAGAACCAGATTCTGCCGAGTCCTGTCTGCGTTAGCACAAAGACGGTGCCAGCTCCGAAGAACAATGAGACGCCTAAGAAAAGCGGGTCTCGTGTATAGCTAAAAACAATCACCGTGATTCCAAAGCAGAATAAAAACATTACTAACAATGCGCCATCAAATACAAGAACGCTCTGTTGGCTTTCTGCTAACAGCGATACAGTGGTAAGAGATAGGGGGATTTCTACACCGACAGACGATGCAGCTCTAAAAATAACCTTACTGTGTTGACCTTCCCCGGGGATCTCGAGAGGGACTATTGGAAATCTGTAAGGATAATCGAGCTGTGATAACGGGATCGTATCTCCGGCTACAGAAGTGCGTACCACCGTACCGCCATCCACAAAATAAAACTCTACTCGATCCAATATAACCGTATCCAACGCAAGGACTAAATCTTCGTCCAGCATATTTTCGCCGCTAAGGACTATGCTGAACCAATGTGCCGACTTACCCATGCCCATGGTGGGAATAGTTTGGGTAGAGCGCTGCCACTCGATCGAATCAGAGGTCATCTGTTCAATAGTGTAGGCCTGCTCGGGATCTTCAAAGTAATCTAGATAGGGACCTAGGTTCACCGGCAACTGATTCTGAGTAATATTGAGTTCAGCCGCATGGGGAACAGAGACGGGCAGCAATAGCAGCGCTAATAGGAAACACAAGTTAGTCAGATAAGAACGAATAACTGCAATATTTCGAGGCTGGTAGTTCAAGAAAGTACCCGGTGTCTTGGCAAGCGTCTATGCACATAGTCCCCAGATATTATAGGACAAGGCGTTCCGTATAGGGGTGAGAACTGGGGATTATAGGGCAAACTTCTGCGGTTGTTGACTAATATTGAAAACCGTGTGAAGTTTTGTCCCTACTTACTGAGTTACCCTAGGAATAGGAGGGATTTGCATGACATTGCAATCGACACTACAGATGTGCTGCTTACTGGTTTTTAGCACAACACTATTATCCTCATGCTCTGAATCTAAGGAGACCTTTCCTGCATTGGTTCAGGCGAGTCAGGATGATCCATCTATGGCAGATGCCGGAGGAATGACAATCAATCCATTTTTTCAAGAAAGCCCTCTTTATCTCAACTATCCACCCTTCGACCGTATTGAAAATAGCCACTATATGCCTGCATTTGAACGGGGTATGGAGGAGCAACTTGCCGAACTTAATGACATTATCAATCAAGCAGGTGCGCCGACATTTGAAAACACCATAATTCCATTGGAATTGTCTGGGCAGCTGCTGAGCCGAGTAGCTACGGTATTCTTCAGCATGTCCGGCGCACATACGAATGAGGGTATTCGCGAGTTAGAGCAAGAATTGGCACCTCAATTAGCGGCACACAGCGACAAGATTCTGTTAAACCCGGTGTTGTTTGAGCGAATTAGTGTCCTGCAGGAACAGCGTGAACAATTGCGGTTAGATGCGCAGTCCTTGCGTCTATTGGAGCAGTATCATGTGGACTATGTGAGAGCGGGCGCGGCACTTACTCGACAGCAGCAGGAACAGGTGCGAGAGCTCAACAGCGAGATTGCTGTGTTGCGGACGCAGTACCGCCAAAATATTCAAAGTGAAGTGAATGACCTAGCAATCGTTGTGGGCTCGCGAGAAGAATTGACAGGCATGAGTGAGGCGCTCATCACGGCAGCCCAGAACGAGGCCGAATCTCGTGATCTGCAGGGAAAATTCGTCATTCCTTTGCTAAACACCAGCGGACAGCCAAGCCTTTCAAACCTTCAGAACAGAGCGCTTCGCGAGCGAATTCACACTACATCGATCTCTAGAGGCAGCCGTGGTGGAACCTACGATAATCGGCAGGTACTCTCTGACGTTCTGCGCCTTCGTGCGCAGCGCGCGCAGCTACTCGGTTACGCCAGTCATGCTGATTTCACGCTGGAAGATACTACCGCGGGATTGGTCACGTCGGTAAATCATCGATTGGCGGAGCTCGCGCCAGCAGCGGTGGCGAATACCAGAATTGAGGCCGCCGATTTGCAACAGATGATCGAAGACGATGGCCTGGATTTCGAACTTAAGGCTTGGGATTGGCCTTACTACACAGAGAAACTGCGCACTGCTCGTTACCAATTCGATGAGAGTCAATTACAGCCTTATTTTGAAGTCGATAATGTTTTACGGCGCGGCGTGTTTTTCGCGGCAGAACAGCTGTACGGAATTACATTCGAAGAGCGATTCGATCTGCCCGTCTATCAGGAGGATGTTCGAGTGTTCGAAGTTTTTGATAGCAGCGGCGAAACCCTGGCACTATTTTTAATGGACCCGTATGCAAGATCCACTAAGCGAGGTGGTGCCTGGATGAACGCGTATGTATCTCAAAGTGGCATGCAGGGCACGACACCCATCGTGGCGAATCACCTTAATATTACAGAGCCACAGGCGGGCGACCCGACACTTCTTACATTTGATGAAGTGACTACGATGTTTCACGAGTTTGGGCATGCTTTGCACGGGATGTTTTCCAACGTCGAATATCCCTACTTCTCTGGAACGAGTGTACCTCGTGATTTTGTAGAGTATCCCTCACAGGTCAATGAGATGTGGGCTACCTGGCCGGAAGTATTGGAGAATTATGCCGTGCACTACCAGACAGGTGAACAAATGCCCCGTGAATTGTTAGACAAGGTCTTGGCTACGCAAAAATTCAATCAAGGCTTCGCGACTACCGAGTACCTGGCCGCGTCGATTTTGGATCAAGCGTTGCATCAACTATCACCTGAGCAGGTTCCTTCAGCGGACGAAATGACAGATTTCGAAAATCAGGCCTTGATGAGCGCTGGCATAGCATTGGATACGGTGCCGCCACGCTATCGAAGCACGTATTTCTCACATATTATGGGTGGCTACTCTGCAGGGTATTATTCTTACATATGGAGTGAGGTGCTCGATGCTGACAGCGTCGAATGGTTCAAGGAGAAACGGTGGTCTGCTTAGAGAGAACGGTGATCATTTCAGGGAGACGCTGCTTTCGCGAGGAGGAAGCGAGGAGGCTATGTCTCTTTTCCGTGCATTTCGGGGAAGGGATGCGAATATCGCACCGCTGTTAGAACGCAGAGGCTTGGACTAGATTCTAGACGACCTGGTGCTGAGCAGTGCCAGGTTTAGCCCCGCTGAACTGCAGTAATAGCAAGCTGAGCTCGTCCCAGGGGTTTGCAGTAGACATTCCCTTGATACTTTGATCGATTAGGCGACTATGATCCAAGAACTTCCAAACACTGTCCGTATCGAGTCGGGCTAATGCAGCAGCTACTGGCTGCTTGCGATTGTACCAAACTCGTGCGGATTGAATGATAGCGTTGACCCCTTGGCCCTGACGTTTCTTTTCTAGCATGGGCAGCAGCGCTCTCAATTCGCGGCAGATAGCAGACAAAATAATAAGAGGGAAAAGGCCTTCATTTTTAAGTCCAGCCAGCATTTTTTGCGCCCGGCTAACATCACCGAGCAGCGCAGCGTCCACTAATTGATAGACATTGTAGCGTGAACTATCAGCCACCAGTTGCATAACCGTTTTCGCGTTCAGCCGTATGGGGTTTCCGCTCGCGTCGGAAGCAAGTAGTTTTAGCTTCTCGATTTCCTGCATGGCCGCTAGTAAGTTACCCTCAACCTTATCGGCGAGTAAATGGACCGCCTCACGGTCTGCCTGAATTCCTTCGCGCAGAAGTCTTTGCTCTAACCAGGGAGTGAGATCGTCCCTATTGATTGGCCAAATCTGCATGAAGGCGCCGTGATTCTCGATTTCAGTGAACCACTTAGTTTTAAGCGTGGCAGCATCCAATTTGGGTCCACTTAGCAAGATGAGATAGTCGGGATTTAGTTCGCTCAGATAGTGTAGGATCGCTTTCTTGCCGGCGTCTTCCCATTTTGCACTCGAAAGTCGCAGCTCTATGATTTTTTTCTCTGCGAACAACGAAAGGTTGCCTGTCAACTGCAAAAACTGGCCCCAATCGAAGCTCTTATCGACATTGAGGATTTCTCTTTCTGTATACCCCTTTTCTCTGTACTGACTTCGAATTAGATCTGCTGCCTCGATCATCAGCAGAGGTTCATCGCCGCTCAGCCAGTACAAAGGTAGATTATTGCTGCTGAGGGTTCGGGGGAGTTGTTCTGGCTTTATTCTCATAGCAACCAGGTGCTCTAAATTGGATTGATGGCAGCTAAGCGCCGCATCATTTGGTTGATCAATTCTCGGCGCATCTCGGCAGAAATGATCTGCGCCTCTTCTTGATTGCCGCTAATGTTCTCTACATCTTGAAAGTAGGTTCTCTCAACAAATAGCGTTTCGGATTCTAACAGGGTCTGCTGACCGAGCAGTAATCCCATGTCCACCGATAGACGCAACTCGATCTGCGCAGCTCTTGCACGAGGGTTTATAGTTACCGGCCTGGAGACAAGCTGTTCATTCGCAATTCCTAGCAGAGCTACAGTTGAATCTGCCTTATCTAGACTTACCAGAGTGACATTCACCGCAGCACTATCGAGGCTGCGCCGCAGTAGCCGAGCCAGCTCGCTGTTGGGTAGCTCACTGTAAAATTGTAGTTCACTAAAATTGGTTGAGAGTACATCGCTTCCACGAAGACTAAATCCGCAGCTGTTGAGAATTAGAAAAAGTGTCGAAAGGACAAGTGTTTTGAAGGCAAAACCTTGGGTCATGAGTTGTCCGATATTCAGTTAGCGACGATATTGACCAAACGGCCGGGAACAACAATGACTTTTCTAATCGTGGCATCAGCGATAAAACGCTTGACAGCCTCATTGCCAAGCGCCAGATTCTCCAATTCATCCTTGCTAATACCCTTCGGCGCTTCTACTTTGTCGCGCAATTTTCCATTCACTTGCAGCACGACAGTGATAGAACTCTCGGTTAAGGCTGATTCATCCACGATGGGCCAGGAGGCATTCATTACTGTTCCTTCATGGCCAAGGTGCTGCCATAAGGCATGGCAAAAATGTGGCACGATGGGCGCCAGCATTAGGATCGCTGTCTCCAACGATTCTTGTATGACCTTTTGATCGTTCTCGCCATCGCGGGAATCGGTAAAACGGGCAACTGTATTTAATAACTCCATTGTAGCGGCGATGGCAGTGTTGAAAGTGTGCCGTCTGCCGTAGTCGTCAGTTACTTTCTGTAAGGTCTGATGGGTTTTTCGGCGCAGCGTGATTTGCTCGTTGTTGAGTTTACGGCTGGAAAAATCGTCCAGCGGTATTGGCTGATGATTCGCAACAATCTTCCAAAGTCTCTTCAGGAAGCGATAACTGCCTTCTACGCCGCTATCCGACCATTCTAGTGACTGAGTGGGAGGGGATGCAAACATGGTAAACATGCGTACAGTGTCCGCTCCGTATTTTTCGATCAGTGGCAGTGGGTCAACCGTGTTGCCCTTCGACTTCGACATCTTACTGCCGTCTTTGAGTACCATGCCTTGGGTTAGTAGATGCTTAAATGGCTCATCGGAACCCACCAGTCCTTCGTTACGCATAAGTTTATGAAAGAAACGTGCGTACAACAGATGCAAGATGGCGTGCTCGATGCCACCGATGTACTGATCTACCGGAAGCCAGTAGTCTGCCCGCTCATCTAGCATGCTTTGATCTTGATCGCGGCTAGCGTAGCGCGCGTAATACCAAGAGGATTCCATGAACGTATCGAAGGTATCAGTCTCGCGCTTTGCCTTCGATTTACACAGCGGACACTCCACATCTATGAAATCTTTTAGCTTGCCTAAAGGCGAGCCGCTCGCATCTATCTCCACATCGGTAGGCAGAATGACTGGCAGATCTTCATCGGGTACCGCCACAGAGCCGCAGTTCTCACAGTTGATGATGGGGATTGGGGCGCCCCAATAGCGCTGACGGGATACACCCCAGTCACGTAGGCGGAAATTGACCTTTTTATGTCCTTGCTTGCGTTCACTTAGGTGACTCTCTATGGCGACGAACGCTGCCTCGAAATCTAGGCCATCAAAATCACCAGAATTTACAAGCTTTCCTTTCGCAGTGAAGGCTTCGGTCTCTAAATCACAAATTTCCTCGTTGCTGCTTGGCTGGATTACTTGTTGAATAGGAAGTTGGTATTTCTTTGCGAATTCCCAATCGCGCTGATCGTGTGCGGGTACCGCCATTACGGCACCAGATCCATAGCTCATCAGCACGAAGTTGGCTAAAAAGATCGGTAGTTCTTCGCCGCTAATAGGATGAATGGCCTTTAGGCCGGTATCTATTCCAGTCTTCTCCATGGTCGCCATTTCTGCTTCGGCGACTTTGGTATTGCCCTGCTGTTCGATGTATTGGGCAACGATTGAATTTGATTCAGCGGCTTTGCTCGCAAGCGGGTGTTGCACGGCGAGCGCCACATACGTAACCCCCATTAAGGTGTCTGGCCTTGTGGTGTAGACACTAAGTATTTTTAGCGATTCATCGTTTTCGTTTGCAACTGTAAAATCCAGCTCGACGCCTTCTGAGCGGCCGATCCAGTTCGCCTGCATGGTGCGAACTTTTTCGGGCCAGCCATCCAAGTCGCCGAGATCATCCAAAAGCTCCTGAGCGAAGTCGGTTATCTTGATAAACCACTGCGGAATCTCACGACGTTCAACAACTGCGCCTGAGCGCCAGCCGCGGCCGTCCACTACTTGCTCATTAGCGAGCACGGTCTGATCTACTGGGTCCCAATTTACTTCAGATGATTTCTTGTAAACCAGTCCCCTCTTGAAGAGGCGGGTGAAGAACCATTGTTCCCAGCGGTAATAGTCAGGGTGGCAGGTCGCAATCTCTCGACTCCAGTCGTAGGCATATCCAAGTCGTTGCAACTGCTCACGCATATAGTCGATGTTGTTGTAAGTCCACTTTGCCGGTGGCACTTCATTCGCAATAGCCGCATTTTCGGCAGGGAGTCCGAAGGCATCCCATCCCATTGGCTGTAAGACATTCTTGCCAAGCATGCGCTGGTAGCGAGATATCGCATCGCCAATGGAGTAATTTCGCACATGCCCCATGTGCAGGTGCCCGCTTGGATAGGGGAACATAGAGAGGCAATAAAATTTTTCTAGGGACGTGTCTTCGCTGACTTTAAAACTTTCGTGTTCTTGCCAATAGGCCTGTGCTTCGGCTTCAACTGCCTGTGGAGGATACTGCGGGTCGATGCTGCTCATTTGATCTCTAACTATGTGAATTAACTGCTTTTATTTAAGACTTTGCGAGGTCTGCAAGCATACCGCAGACCGCTCTCAACAGGTAGAGGCGGGGCTAAAAAACTTGTCAGAATTGCTCGCTACTGATCAAGCGCGTTAGTAGATTTGACCTTGATCAGCTTTATTTGCCGACTGTCGGCATTCAGGACGGTTATCAAGAATTTACCGATTGCAATAGTTTCTCCGCGCTCGGGGATGTGCCCGAATTGCTGCAGTACGAGGCCGCCAAAGGTGGTAAATTCTTGGTCGCTGAATGCGGTGGCAAAGTAGTCATTGAATTCATCGACCGGAGTTAATGCCTTGACGATATAATTCTCTTCGTCGAATTTCTTAATATAGCTGTCATCGTCTACATCGTATTCGTCTTCAATCTCGCCTACGATCTGCTCTAGAACATCCTCGATAGTTACCGCACCGCAGACACTGCCGTATTCATCGATGACGATTGCCATGTGCTGGCGCGTCTCGCGAAACTCTTGTAGCAGGACATTCAGGCGTTTGCTCTCTGGGACGAAGGTGGCGGGCCGAATGACATCCTTAATTCGAAACTTCTTCGCGGCGTTATTTAGTGCCAGTGGCAACAGGTCTTTGGCTAGAAGAATGCCTAAGACATTGTCTACATTATCGCCTATAACCGGAAATCGAGAGTGGGAGGCCTTGATGATGAGTTCGATTATCTCAATAGCGGCGAGGTCTGCGGGAACGGTGATCACCTGCGATCTGGGGATCATGATGTCACGCACCTGCATGTTGGAGACCTGCAGTGCTCCCTCGATGATGCTCAACGCGTCAGCATCGAGGACTTGATCCGCCTCTGCATTCCGAACGAGTTCAAGAAGGCTTTTGGTGTCCGTAGGCTCGTCGGAAAAAACTTGCGCTAATTTATCGATCCAGGACTTAGGTCTTGGATCGATGCTTGATTCGTCGTCAGTCATTCTCTGCGTTCTCTTATCCTGTAGAGCGAACCTTCAATATCTATTGGATCTATCGAAGACGGGATTGGCTCTTGGTTATCACACTAACAAATAAGGGTTGGGGATTCCAAGTCTTTCCAGTGTATTTATTTCCAGCTTTTCCATCTCTTCAGCATTGCTTTGCTGGTCGTGTAGATACCCTAAGAGATGAAAAAGACCATGTATTGTAAGATGTGCCCAGTGTGCGGTTAGCTCCTTACCTTGATCAAGGGCTTCCTCCTCAACGACGGCGGCACAGATCACGATATCCCCTAAGGGATAGGACTGTACTTGCTCTGCCAGTTCACTTGGGAATTCGGCAGGGAAGGACAAGACATTGGTTGGCTTGTCTTTGCCTCGATAGTTGCTATTTAAAGATTGCGAACTTGCCGCATCAACGAAACTTAAGCTAATGCTGCAAGGGCCGGTCTGTGCCGCTACCTGCAAAGCGCAATTGAGCCAGCCTTCACATTGCTCGATGGTGGGCACCCATTTATCCGCACAGCTATTACTAATGTTAACTGTCGCGTTCATTAGCCTGCTGGGAATCTTTGCTGTTCAGTGTGGATACAGAGCTTCGATCGAATAGATCGTAAGCTTCGACAATTTTTTGCACGAGACGATGGCGCACCACATCCGTTGCCTCGAAATAAGTGAAACCAATTTCGTTGATGCCTTCGAGCACCTTGCTCACGTGTATCAAGCCGGAGCGAGTCCCCTTAGGGAGATCTATTTGCGTAACGTCGCCGGTGATGACAGCAGTGGAGCCAAACCCGATGCGGGTTAGAAACATTTTCATCTGCGAGCAGGTCGTATTTTGGCTCTCATCCAAAATGATGAATGAGTTATTCAGGGTTCTACCGCGCATATAGGCCAGCGGAGCGACTTCAATGACATTCTTCTCGATGAGCCCTCGAGACCTTTTCGAAACCAAGCATTTCGTAGAGTGCATCATACAGGGGGCGCAGATACGGATCGATCTTCTGTGCTAGGTCTCCGGGTAGGAAGCCTAATTTCTCTCCGGCTTCCACTGCAGGGCGAACAAGAAGAATGCGACTTACTTCTTCTTTGAGTAGCGCTTCGACTGCGCAGGCGACGGCGAGGTATGTCTTTCCAGTACCTGCCGGGCCGATGCCAAAATTGATATCATGCTGATGGATGCTGCGCACGTAGTCACACTGATGCTGGCCGCGCGGTTTTACCGAAGACTTTGGTGTCTTGATAAATAACTGCTCGAACTCGTTTTCGCTTTCGCTGGGCTGAGAGGGCAGTCTTTCTTGGAGAGCTAGATGCACTAAATTTGGGCTCAGCAAACTGCCCTGGGACGTTGCCTGATACAGAGTCTCAAGTATATATCTGCCGTCAGCGGTCGCCGATTCACTGCCCGAGATTTGAAAAATATTGCCACGCTGTTGAATGCTAAGTGAAAGATGGCTCTCTATCTGGTGTACGTGTTCATTCAGGCGCCCGCATAGGTTGGAGAGTCGCTGAGCGTTGTCTGGCAGCAGAGTCAAACTGAGGATGTGTGTTGTCATGCAGCTGAAGCTTACCTCAAAGAAATAAGAGTGATGAATTTAGTATAACAAGCAATTGATCGATCACAAGACGCTAAATGTAGCCGAGCAGAGAGTTTGGCAATGCATCGGTAATTTTGCAGTTAGTAAAGTTGCCAATGAGCGCAGCATCGTCACTCTTGAAGTTTACTACTCTGTTATTTTCGGTTCGCCCCTGTAGATCTCCAGTGTGTTTTTTAGACTGACCGGTGACCAAGATTCTTTGCTCGCTGCCAACCATGGCGGCACTGATCGCACCCGCCTGTTGAACGATCTGGGATTGCAGCGTCGCTAGTCGGTGTTTCTTTTCCTGTGCAGGCACTAGGTCGACTAGATCAGCTGCAGGCGTTCCCGGTCTAGCACTATAGATAAAACTGAAGGAGGTATCGAAGCCCATTTCGATGATTAGCTTCATAGTGTCTTCGAAATCGGCGTTAGTCTCGCCAGGAAACCCCACGATAAAATCAGAGGAGAGACTGATGTTCGGCCGAATGGCGCGAATTTTTCTTATGATCGACTTATATTCGAGTGCCGTGTGTCCCCGTTTCATAGCAGCCAAGATTCTATCTGAGCCGCTCTGCACGGGAAGATGTAGATGATCTGCCAGTTCGGGAACCTGCCCGTAGACATCGATCAGTGCGCTAGAAAATTCAATTGGATGTGACGTAGTAAAGCGAATTCGGTCGATGCCTTCTACGCTGGCAATGTACTGAATTAATGTGGCCAGGTCTACCATGTTGCCGTCGTGACTCAGGCCGCGATAGGCATTTGCGTTCTGGCCGAGAAGATTGATTTCTCGCACGCCTTGCTCTGCTAGATGCACCGCTTCGGCGAGCACATCATCTAGCGGTCGACTGACTTCTTCTCCGCGGGTGTAGGGTACGACGCAGAAGCTGCAATACTTGCTGCAGCCTTCCATGATGGTGAGAAAGGCTTGGCAGGAGGCGGCATCAGGTTGTGGCAAGTGGTCGAACTTCTCGATCTCAGGGAAGCTGATATCGACTACGGGCTTTCCTTTGCCACTGGCATCCAGCATTGCGGGAAGTTTGTGCAGGGTCTGGGGGCCGAATACGACATCAACATAAGGTGCCCGCTTACCGATGGCGGCTCCTTCCTGGCTCGCTACGCAGCCACCGACGGCAATTTTTAGATGAGGCTTCGCTTCCTTTAAGCTGCGCCATCGACCTAGCTGATGGAACACCTTTTCTTGTGCTTTTTCGCGAATAGAACAGGTATTCAGCAGCAGTAAATCGGCTTCCGCGGGATCATCAACGAGTTCCGCACCCTGCGTTTCCTTTAAGAGGTCCAGCATGCGATTCGAGTCATACTCGTTCATCTGGCAGCCGTGAGTCTTAATGAAGACTTTCTTCGTCTCTAGTGTGGGGCTATCCGTTATTTTCAGCTGGATTTCACTCTGTTCAGGTTTCACAGTATTTCCGTGTAGTAAGCTATTTTCAAAAGGGGGCGAATTATAACAGCAAAAATCAGCAGTACTTAACTACGAATTGACGCATAATGACTTGAAATTCGGGCTTTTAGCCTGATATTAGGGGTACTTGCTCAAACATGCCCCTATGCAAACACTGTGGGTGCCTGAAGATGGTCCCTAAAGGCGCCGTCGGCCGCCACGGTATACGAGACAGTATAAGAGATTGAACTACATGGGAAATTCCTCGGAAATATACAAGATAACCTTCCTTAATAAGGGCAAGGTCTACGAAGTATTCGTAAAACAGGTCTATCAGAGCGACCTGTATGGGTTTGTCGAGATCGAAGACTATGTTTTTGATGAGCGTTCCCAGGTTGTCGTGGACCCATCTGAAGAGAAGCTAAAAGCAGAGTTCAGCGGAGTGAAGAGAAGCTTTATTCCCATTCAGGCAATTATTCGAATCGATGAGGTCGAAAAGAGTGGTGTTAGCAAGATCTCAAATGGTGATAACGTGTCCCCATTCCCCGTATCCATCGTGGGAAGTAAGGTGGATCGAAAAGATTCTTGAAATTAGCTCGCCGACTTCCGCAGCGCTTTCTTATCTACTCAGACAGTAGTCTCGGAGCAGATGGAATCCTCTAGCCATCCCTATGCTGAATTATCACCAGTTGCCGTTTTGGAAGCTGTAGAGAGCCTTGGCTATGAAACTGATGCGCGGTATGTTTCCTCTCAACAGTTATGAGAACCGGGTCTATCAGGTTTGGACTCGCTGGTAAGCCATCAATAATCGTCAAGTTTTATCGCCCTGAGCGTTGGACGACACAGCAAATACTCGAAGAGCATAGTTATACTCAAGAGCTAGTCGACCTAGAAATTCCAGGTCGTGCCTCCGATTGACTACCCAGAGGGTGGGGACGCTTCAGCAATTCAATAATTTTCGCTTCTCGGTATTCGAGCAGTTTTTAGGGCGTCCGCCTGAGTTAGATAACTTGGATAATCTGTTAGTCATGGGGCGCTTTGTCGGTCGCATCCATGCCGTTGGCGCGCTTCATGAATTTAAGCATCGGATTGAGCTCACTGCTGAGCGCTTCGCTGTGCAAAGCAGACAGTATCTTCTGGAGAATGATTTCCTTTCTCGCGATATGCGCCCGGCCCTATGAAACTGTCTCTCAAGATTTGGTCGATAAGATTCAGCAGCGCTTTGCCGCTCATGGTGAAGTGCAAAAATTACGTATCCATGGAGACTGTCATCCGGGAAATGTGCTGTGGAAAGAACGAGACTCCCAATTTTGTCGATTTCGATGACACCATGACCGGGCCTGCGATCCAAGATCTATGGATGATGTTGTCCGGCGATCGTAATCAACGACAGGCGCAATTGTTAGAGCTGGGTAGAAGGCTATAACGAGTTTCATACTTTCAGGGCGTCGGAATTGGAGTTAGTTGAATCCATGCGTACGATGCGCTTGATGAACTATGCCGCCTGGCTAGCGCGCCGTTGGGAGGATCCTGCATTTCCGAAGAATTTTCCTTGGTTCAATACTGAGCGCTATTGGGCGGAGCACATACAGGAACTGCGTGAGCAACTCTTTCTGCTAGATGAGCCGGCCTTGCGTCTCGTTTAATTTTCTGCGCTTAGTCCAGCGCTGCTAATCTCTTCTTTACTATCCATGTAGACGTACGCAAGCCCTGAATCCTTCAGCCAAGCTTTTGCCTCGAGCTCGGCCTTTAGCATCGCTATCGTCGCTACCGAACCGGCGACGCTGCATAAATTTGCAGCAATACTTACCGCGCGTAAACCGTTCGAAGGCCAGCCTGTCATCGGGTTTAGGATGTGACTATAACGATGCCCCTCATGCATGAAAAAACGCTCATAGTCTCCGCTGCTGGCGAGGCCGCCATCTATTAGGTCAATCTTGGCCATGATGCCACTTTCAGAAACCGGGCTAGAGATGCCTACAGCCCAGGGCTTATTCCCGGGCTGCGACCCTATAACACTGAAATCGCCGCCTAAATTCACCAGGCCGTGTTCGATGCCTAAGCTGCGCGCCAGCCTAGCGACGGAATCCGCGGCATACTCTTTTACGATGCCACCGAAGTCTATCTGCATGTTTCGCGGTAGGTGAATGTGGCAATCTTGGCAGGATATCTTGTTGAGGCCAACATGCGCACGAGCCGCGTCTATCTGTGACTGACTAGGAACGACCGCCTTCTTGAAGTCCCAAATTTCAGTTAGCGCACCAGCGCTAATATCAAACAAACCATCGCTGTGTTCAAAGCAGTTCAGCGCATGATCGAACAGTGATTGAGTTTCGTCATCGATTTCTAGGCCAAGTTTATTGCCCGCCGAGGAATTCATCTCGTTCAAAAAGCTATCTTCTCGAAAGCGGGAGTATTTTTTCTCTAAGCGCGCAACCTCGCCGGTAAGTTGCTTGACGACATTCTTGGCACGGATACGCGATTCATCGAATAGTTGAATCTCGCAAAAACTTCCCATGGCCTTGAATGCGAAGTGCTTTGGCATCGGGTTCATAGTCGAGCTCGAGATTGATAGAAATGCATGAAAAGTTAGGCAGGCATCGCCTAAAACTGGAAATCGATGCCCAGTGATACGCGGTTGTATTTAACCAGCGCTGTGCTTGGCTGGGACACATCAAAGGCGGAATACTTATCATTTGCCAGATAGCGCTCAGCCGTTAGCGTGGCCTTCCAAGAGCCCATGTCGGCGATCACGGAGAAGCCCCCGCTAACAGCGCCGAATGCGGATAGGCGGTAGTCGCTAGATTGGTACTCGCTAGTGGGGTTAAGAAAATCATCGACGTTAGTAAAAAAATCTGCGGCAGATTGACTGTAGTAACGCAGCTGCGGAACTAACTGAAATGTGCGGCCGAGGTTTTGGTGCCAAGACAGGTCACTCGTGTGCGAACTGATACCAAAATCGTCATGGTAATAACGGTAGTTAACATGGAGTGCGGCATTCGCGGCAACGAAGAACTTTCTGTAGGAATTGCTCCATGCTAGCTGCGTTTTGTCATCCGGCCTTATGTCTCTAAGCTTATACGGGTCGCTTAGAAAACCAGATTGCTCGGTAAAGCTGAACGCCGATTGAAAACTGGATACTTGATTAATAATTTGACTGACGGAAACGAAAACAGAAGTGCTCTGCTTATCCTCATCAATGGAACGATTGAAGAGCGCAGCATCAGTTGGAAATATTTCATCCGATGAATAGCTCAGGCCCGCTGAGACTGTGGTTAGGTCGTTGTTGTAGTGTTTCTCCCCGTTTAGGCCGAAGTAAGTGGCGCGATAGTCATTCTCTTCGGAATAGCCAATGTTTGCGGCGAAGCTACCGTTCTCTAGGTAGTAGCGACTGCCGACACTAAGCTCCGTGCGGCGGTCACTGATGCCGCTCGGGCCACTTAGGTTAACGTTGGGTTCGCCATCTAGACCGAGACTCGTGAACCAAGGTGACGCGCCGCTGAGCGACTCGTAGTTCGCGTCCACGTGCACAGACATATTACGACCCAATGGAGAGACCAATTGAAACTGATGAACGTCGATGTCGTAGCGTTCCAGTTCTCCGAACGGCGCCTCTGCGCGCGCGAGATCGTCCTCTTGATAGTTCGATAACTTGTAGGAGATCGTGCTCTGCGTAGGAGGTGCATCTGCTAGAGCTATGCCAGGCAGCGCTAGAGCGGTACTAGAAAGGGCGATGATGCTGCGAGAGGCGCTGTTTTTCATGTTAGGACGCAGTGCTAGTTGCAGCCGCAGCCGCCACCAGCCGCGCTATTGCCCCCTGAGGAGGCTTCTTTGCTAAAGAAGATATGATCATTGAGGGAGCTTTCCAATGCGTCGGGATCCCATGCCATTTCTTCTCTGGCGAGATAGCCACGCTCCCATGCCCGGACATCGGCGCAGGAGATCAGCATAAGACTGCAAATCAACAGAAGTAGGGTGGTTCGAAGCGCTCGCATTGGAACTGCCTCCTCATTAAGTCTTCAGGTAACTAGAGCTAGCTAGTTACCACCTAGAGAATCTTGTATAGCTTCTTCAATCATTTCAATGTCGCCGGACCGGAAACCCATGTGCACTAGCTTAACCGTGCCGTCTGGCTCAATAAGGTAAGACGTTGGCATACCGATTACTTCGAATAGCTCCGCAGCTTCGCCGTCGGGGTCCGCCGGTATCAAGAAATCCAGCGGCGTATCGAGTAGGAAGTCCAATCCGTCTTCGATTGGATTGTCTACGTTGATAGCGACTATTTCCAAGCCCTGATCTTTGTATTTGTGATACATGTCATTATAAAGTGGTAGTGAAGTGAGGCAGGGCGCGCACCAGGAGGCCCAGAAGTCGACGTAGATGGTCTTCCCTTCGAGGCTCGCCGTGCTAATTGCTGGATGGTCAGCATAAATAGAGGGTAGGTCGAAAGTAGGTGCGCTATTGCCTTCCTCTAAAGCCCAGGCAGATGTGCTAAATGCAGTAAGCGTCAACAGGGCTAGTATTTGTGATTTCTGCTTGATATTCATGTCGTTTCCTTCCGGTAAGCCTTTGTCTTGTGAGTAGTATGAGTCTTTAGTCTGTGGGCCCTAGGACCCTAACGAGTAAGTAATTCTGCCAGAATCTGATTGCATGTGATAGCTGCGATGAATAGTGACCCAAATTCACTTCGCTTAGACAAAGTGGCATAGCTGTGCAGGCTATAACGCGGCACTAATTAATCCGTTTACGAGAATATCGAGTAATCAGTTCAGTTGTGGGTGTGGTTGCGCTAGATCACGCAGTAGGTGTTGCCAACGCTGTTTCTGCGCCTTCAGCCGATATTGAACCTCTTTATAGCCATGCTTCAGCTGAAGTTGATCGAGAGAATTGAGGCTTTCCTGCAACTGTTTGCCTCTGGCCTCGTACCAGGCTTGCCTGTGTTCGGTCCAAAGCTGCAGGGTCTGTAGGAGTTGCTCGTATTCAGTCTCCAGTCGAAGTCGCCAGCTCTCCGGAATATCGAAGCGCTCGCATTTCTCTGTTGCTTTCAGGTACTGAAGTTCGAGTCGGGCTTTCTCAATCTGTGCAGGGTTGCAGCGTTTAAGATCGCGAGTTAGGCCGGCGAAAGAGAGCAAGCTTATCATCCACTTCGTTGGGTCGAAGTGCCACCAGTGAATACCGTTTCTATAGTCCCACTGGAAAGTGTGGTGATAATTATGATAACCCTCCCCGTAGGTAAAAAATGCCAGGATTGCATTGTCTTTAGCCGAACTGCTCTCGCTGTAGGGTTGGTGACCCCACATATGTGCTATGGAGTTTATTAAATAGGTTACGTGTTGGCTCAGAACTAAGCGCAGAAGACCGCCTAATAAAATGCCTGCGATAATATCTCCGTGAACAAAACCTAGAAATGCCGGTAGGCCAATATTCATTATCAACAGCAGGCTCAGATAGTGTTTCCTCTGCCAAACTACAATTGGGTCTTTCATTAAATCTTTAACATTCGAATAGTCTTCTGCGCCGCTTTTGTAGTCGCGTAGAATCCATCCGATATGAGAAAACCAGAATCCACGACTGGCTGAGTAAGGGTCGCTATCGTCGTTGTCGACGAATTGATGATGGCGGCGATGTCCCGATGCCCAACTTAAGATGTCGTTCTGCAGTGCGCAGGCGCCACCGAGAGCAAATATGATGCGAATCAGTGGGTGCGCCTTATAGGCCTTGTGCGACCAAAGGCGGTGGTAGCCGGCGGTTATGGACATACCACAAAAGCCCATCAGAAGTAAGAATACCACCCACTCGTAGAGGTCGTAGCCGTAAAAATAGCCATACGCAGGCACGAGTATAACGGCAAGCGCTGGAGTTAGGCTGAACAGCAGCATATTCGTCCAGTTGATGGGGGCTTTTTCCATTATTTCTGTTCCTGCTAGAGTTGCTGAGATGAAAAACTAGGCGTTGGGGTATAGTAAAGGAAGTCTCACTAAAATTCCTCGATTGAATTACATGTAAAAATTCAATCTATACGGCCCTCATCGTAAGGGCTAGTATTAACAGTATAATGCAGAAGAGTCACCGATAACTCAATCGTTGATGAAGTGACTGAATAAATACAGAGCGTTCGAGTTTAGAGGTAGGGGAAATGGAAGAAAAACTAATAGAGCTGGAAACTAAATTTAGCTATCAGGAGGATCTGCTGTCAGATCTTAATGCGATAGTGGCTAGGCAGCAGCGTCAGCTAGATGAGTTTATAAGTGAGATGTCTGAGATAAAAGAGCAGTTGCAGAATGCTGTTGAAAGGGGCCCAGCTGGGGGGGTAGAGGAACAGATTGAGAAACCTCCTCATTACTGAGGAGAACACAGCCCACTATGAACACCAGCACATGTATTCAATCACTAACGAACTGGCGTCTCTCCAGCTAATTTAAGTGGGCTAGAACGCTTAAATCCTAGCCGACGGCGGCCACATCATCTGCTTGCAACCCTTTATCCCCTTCGCTGACTTCAAACTCCACTCGCTGACCGTCATGTAAGACGCGGTGTCCTTCTCCTCGTATCGAGCGAAAGTGAACGAATACATCATCGCCGCTATCGCGGGTAATGAAGCCAAACCCTTTATTGGCATTGAACCATTTCACGTTGCCTTCTTCTCGGCCCGAGTTATATTCATCATCAAAGTGATCGTCGCCCGGTCGGGCGGAGCTGTGTTGAACGCAGAAGCTGCTGACTAAGACTATGATGAACAGGGTAAGTGCGATTACTGGAAAATTGGAAAGGGTTAGTGAGAATTCCTGCGAGCTGAGCAAGTAGAGCGGAATGCAGGCTAATACAGTAATGGCAAATGAAATAAAAACGGGCTTCTTGAACATGTTCATACTCTTATTGGTTTTATAGTTGATATTCTGTTTTTGGATGTTGCTGGTGGTTCTGAAGACCCCTTCTCCTAGTTATGGGGACGCTAGTTTATTTGTGATTGAATGCATGACGTGGCGTACATAGTCGGCCGTGTCCTCCCACTGCTAGTTGTAGAGATGTTAGTTAGTGATTGAATACATGCTCTGTGTTCATAGTAGGCCGTGTTCTCTAGTAAAATACACTACTGCTGCGACAAATAAAATAGTCTACACGTATCTTGAATCATCCTAGAACCCTCGTATTCTCTTCAGCTTGAATTCAGGTTGTTCTTGTTAGGTTAGCGGCCTAGGTTGGGAATGGCGAGAAAATAAAGTGCCTTATCCCCACTGCTAATGAGAGTTTGATAAGAGAGGATTTTACATGAATACTAAGATGATAGGCGCAGTAGCGGCACTGGGTTTGGTATCCGCAGGGGCATTCGCGGAAACTTCGTATGAGACTGCATCGGTGGTTGAAGCACGCGCTGTCTATGAGGTTGTCGAGATTTCAACCCCGCAGGAACAGTGCTGGGAAGAGGAAACGGTGGTCGATCGGCGTGGCAATGGCAATAGCTCGAATACACCGGTGGTAGTGAGTACGATCATCGGAGGCGCCATTGGCAACGCCGTGGGTCATAATAAGTCGAATCAGCGTGTTGGTGCGGTTCTCGGCGCTGTGTTGGGCCGCTCTATAGGACGTGATATTATGCGTCGCAACGAGAGTGCTAGCAGCGGTGAATATCAGACGGTGCAGCGCTGCGAGACAGTCTATCAGCAGCATGAAGAAGAGCGGTTGGTAGGTTATCAGGTCACTTATCTTTATAACGGAGAGGAGTATTCTGTAAGAACCACTACTGACCCAGGTGATGAAATCCGAGTTAGGGTCAGTGTTCAGCCGGTATTGTAAACACTAGATACCCTTGAATAATACTATGCGGTTCCTAGGAATAGAGGAATATTTTGAGCAAAAATTCGATGTTTAGTTTTTTGGTGATACTACTGCTTGGCGTGGGGAATCTCGCTCATGCCCAAAATGTTCCTATTCCTCCAGCTCAGATCGATATCAATAGAAACGATAACGGAAGAAATAATACACAAGCTAACCCGCGGGTTACGCAGCAGCAAGCAGTAGAAATCGCCAGGCAACGGTTCGCGGGTAGCATCCTTCGCATAAGTCTCGTGGGTGAAGGCAACGGCCAGCGTTACCAGATTCGCATGGAAAACGAGGGCAAGGTGTTTACCGTCTTCGTGAATGTCGCTACTGGCAGAATCAGCGGTGGTGGGTAGAACATTATGCGACTACTCGTAGTAGAAGATGAATGCTTGTTGCGACAGCAATTGGAGCAAGGGCTAACCAAACAAGGCTATGTAGTTGATGTTGCCGAAGATGGTAAAATAGGTTTGTACCATGCCACCGAGAATGACTTCGATGCGGCTATCATCGACTTGGGCCTGCCGGAAATAGATGGCATTTCTCTTATTCAGCAGATTCGCTCCGCGGGTAAAGAGTATCCAATCTTAATCCTAACCGCGCGCGGTGACTGGCAGGATAAAGTGGCAGGTCTCGATGCAGGCGCTGATGACTATGTCGTTAAGCCTTTTCAGCTGGAAGAAATAGTCGCTCGATTAAATGCCTTGCTGCGGCGTGCTGCTGGGTTTTCTAAACCTAAACTTGAATTCGGTAGTCTGAGTCTCGATATCGCTGCGAAGCGACTATTGGTGAACGAGGTTAGCGTTGACCTGACCGCCTACGAATACAAGATGCTCGAGTATCTAATGCTGCACCCGGGGCAGGTAATATCTAAGACCGAGCTTACGGAGCATCTTTATGCGCAGGACTACGATCGCGATAGCAACGTTTTGGAAGTTTTTGTGCGCCGTCTAAGGCAGAAGCTGGACCCCGATCAAACGCTGAAGCCAATTGAAACTGTTCGCGGCCAGGGTTATCGATTTAGTCTTGAAGAATCGTAGCCTTGGCCGAGCGAGCTAGAACGGTCGCCATCGAATGACCACACCTGCAAATCCTTCCAATTACTCCATACAGACGCGACTTGTTATCTCGTTCAGTATCTTGTTGTTTTTTTTTCTAGGACTGACTGGAGTTGTATTGGATCGTGCATTCAGGAATAGTATTGAGGCGGGTGCGTCCGAGCGCCTTCAGGTGCAAATATACCTGTTGTTGGCGGCGGCGGAATTCTCTGATGATGAGTTTTATTTTCTGGAAGATCTGAGAGAGCCGAGGTTCAATCAATTAAATTCTGGGCTCTATGGATTTATCAGTCGGTCGAGCCTTGGCGAGTTATGGCGAAGTGACTCCGCGGGAGTCTTCATTCTTGCTGATCCGCAAGTCCTGCGCCAGTCAGTTCAAGTCGGTGAGACGCAGTTTTCTAAAACAATGAATGCAGACAATGAAGAGTATTTCGTGCTCAGCTACGGCATTCTCTGGGAAGATGGCATTAGTGAATATAATTTCACGGTGATGGAAAATTCTGCGCCGTACTATTCAGAGATTTCAAACTTCCGCACAAGCCTTTGGTCTTGGCTGGGTGGTGTGGCATTGCTGCTACTACTTATCCAGTTTTTTCTTATGCGCTGGGGTTTGTCGCCACTACATAGGATGGCGCGCGATCTAAAGAGAATTGAGACAGGAGAAAAAAATCAGCTTGCGGAAAACTATCCTCAGGAGTTACAGGGGGTCACAAATAATCTCAACGTATTGATTGAGACCGAGAGAAAGCAGCAGCAGAGATATCGAACGACCTTGGGCGATCTAGCTCATAGCCTAAAAACCCCACTTGCCGTTATTGCTGGCATCATGCAAACGCTTTCTAGGAAGCAGGAGGGGAGCGGCGAGCAACTTGGTGCGGTCGAAGAGCAGCTGGGGCGTATGAACCAGATTGTCTCCTATCAGCTGCAACGTGCAGTTCAATCAAACCACAGCTCAGCATTGGCGCGACAGGTGTTGGTGAAGCCGGTTGTGGAGAAGGTGCTCGATGCTCTGGCAAAAGTATATCGAGATAAGTCGGTTTCAGTGGCGAGGCAGTTAGATGCCGAAGCTTTGTTTACTGGGGACGAACGCGACCTGCTCGAAGTTCTAGGCAACGTTCTGGATAATGCGTTTAAGTACGGTCGGGGAGAAGTCAGAATCTGTACGGAGTCTAGAATCGATGATTTTGAGGGCTTAGAGGTGGTCATTGACGACAATGGCTATGGCATCAGCATAGAGAAACAGGAATTCGTACTGCAGCGCGGGGCTAGGGCGGATACCTTGGTTCAGGGGCAGGGAATTGGTCTCGCTGTGGTAACCGATATCGTTAGCAGTTATGAAGGTACGATAGTGGTCGGATCCAGCGACTTGGGTGGTGCGAAGATCACCATGCGCTTCGGCTCGCCTCGACTGACTGCTTGATTAAAGGCTCCCTAGAATACAAGTCCAGCCACTACGGCGCAGAGCGTCATTGAGAATAGAAACCACTTGATGCTTTCTGGGGAGGCCCGAACAGCGATCTTCACGGCAAGGTGTGCGCCTAGCATTGATCCGGCGGCTAGGATCAGGCCGGGAATCCACCAGACTTGATCGAAAGCGATGAAGACAATCAGAGCGACACTGGTAAATGCTAGGGCACAGGCTGTCTTGAGTGCATTAGCCCGCAGCAGGTCATAGCGCAATCCGCCCGCTAAGGCGGCCAATAGGATGAAACCCACCCCAGCTTGTACGAAGCCTCCGTAAACCCCCGCTGCGAATAGACCCCACCAAGCGCCGCGACTCTCGCTAGGGCTTAAATTCTTAGTGCCCGGAGGGGGTGCTATCACTCCAGGTTTGATCAATATCACCAAAGCCATCAGCAATATTGTGCCGAGTAAAATCGGTTTAAGGAATAGATTGGGTATCAGGGCAGCCCCTATTGCCCCGCAGAGGCCTCCAGCCATGGAAGGGACGAGTATCGGAACAAGTGCTGGCCGGTCTAGCGTTTCATGCTTATCGTAGCCTGCAAGCCCCACAACGCATTGCAATGCGATGGAGACACGGTTAGTGCCATTGGCGATATCCGCAGGCAAGCCTAAGATCATCAGTACTGGGAGAGTTAGGTTGGAGCCACCACCTGCTACAGTATTGATTCCACCGGCCACAAAGCCGGTGATGCTAAGCAAAAGCACTGAGCCAAGTGTAATTTCCACGAGTTTTTCCTATTCCAAAGCAGGGCTGTATGCCACAGGATGGCAGGGATTGAGCGGCAAACAAAGGTAAACTGATACCTAGACCCTAAGTCAAATGCCCGAGCCCTGCGGGCCTAGTCAAGAACTTGACCTGCCATGAACCCGCTGCGATGTAAACCCTGCCACAATCTAATCAATTAAGTGTATGAATTTATTATTTTTTTAGCCAATTCACCCACTTGTGCGTTGAATTCTATAGGGTTAGCGTTGGTTGGACTACCCGCGGCTATTCTCTTATTGAGCTGCTGGTAACGGTGGGTATTCTGTGCACTCTGATTGCTGTGTTGCTACCTAATTTTCAGGACACAATTGAGAGTAATGTTACTAATTCGCAAGTTAAGCTTTTTATTACTACGCTTAACCTAGCACGCAGCGAATCAATCAAGCGTGGCACGAACGTGGGAATATGCCCCAGCAATGACGGAATAGATTGTGATGCGGCAAGTTAGTCCACAGGGTGGATAGTTTTTGTCGATGTGAATGGCGATTCCGACGGAGCTGCTGGCTCAATAGATGTAGGCGACATCATAATACGCGTATTTGACGCATTGGGCGCAAACAGTGTGTTGACCGTCACGACAGACTTCATGGAATACAATAGCCTAGGGTTCAGTGCTACAGCAGGAACTCAAACAATGCTGCTTTTTCCGTCAACGGGAACTTCTGCTAATGCGCGCTCAGTTGAGATTGGCGCTTCGGGTAGAGGCCGGCGAATCGAGGGAGGATGAGTATGCCCTTAAGGCAAGTCAAAGCTAATTCTCGCCTGTCTAGGGCGTCAGGCAGCACACTGATAGAAGTGTTGGTGTCTCTGCTAGTGCTCTCTTTTGGCATGCTCGGCATGGCTGGTGTGCAGGTCGTTAGTCTGCGGGGAAACCAAGCCGCTTATTTCCGTACCATGGCGACTACTTATAGCGTCGATATCATAGAGAGGATGCGGGCCAATATTTCTGCCGTGGAAGGGGGCGGCTACGACGATGTCGCCGGCGCAGCAACCGCTAGTTGTTTTGCAGCTGTAGGTTGTTCGGATTTGCAGTTGGCGGCTCAAGATATTCTAGATTGGTCAGCAACGGTGGCTGTAGGTTTTCCTCTGGGCGCTTCAGTGGTTTGTCTCGACTCGACTCCAACTGATGGCACGGCAGCCGCCAACGCTTGTGACGGTGCTGGAAGTATCTATGCGATCAAACTCTGGTGGGACGATGATCGAGACGGCAC
>CALSUH010000015.1 GCA_943789485.1 uncultured Pseudomonadales bacterium | reverse complement strand
GCGATCAGTTTTCCCCTAGCCGCTTTCGCTTTCCTTCGCTCGCTCTCGCTAAGGCAGGGATCAAACAATTTAGCAAAATAGACAATAAGCAGACGGCAGATTGCTCGATTATTAGACAAGGTCTCAGCAATATGCGCCACGCTATAACCAAACTGAATCTGTTTTAAATAAGACGCATACGCACGCAGTAAGGCCGCATCACGCCAGTTAATTTCCGCTGTGGTAACTAACTCATTAAAGCTATCGTCATCGACCTGACCATTGAAAATAGCAAGAAACGCCTCCTCAAAGACCTGCTTCGCGCTTGGCGTGAAGCGCACCAATTTCTTAGCACGGTATACGGAAAAGTCATGCAGCCAAACTCGATCATCACAGTTCAGCTGCAACTTAAAAGTCTTCTCGCTAATAATATTGAGTCCCAAATTTTCTAGGATAGGATCGACATTAGACAGGTGCAGCTGCTCGTCATAACTGAATATCTTAAAACTAAATTCGGCCTGCCCTTCCAAATGGCAGGTCGATAGATTCACCACCAGCTGTTTCGTCGCGACAACTTGTTCAATATCTAAAATATCGGCTACTGCAGTCGTGGCAGCGTAAGATTCTTTGTAGGCCTGAGAAAAACAGTCAACATATTCTGCATGGAGTTTGCTAGCCACAACATCGGAATGTTGGTCTGTTAGCGCCGTCCAGAGGTGTTCTTCCCATGGCTTGATGAGGCTTATCATCTCCGCTTCGATTTCCCCCGCGTCATAGCTCACCTGTTCTATACGAGGCACACGGTAGGTGAGATGGATTCGGGTAAAGACCGAATCTGAGGAATGGGTCGTAAACTCTACCTCTTCTCCCTGCAGCCTCTCTTGCAGAAGGTTTTGGATTGTGAGTCGCACCTTTGTCGCAAATGTGTCTTTGGGAACATACACAAGACAAGAAAAGAAATTGCCGTAGAGATCGCGTCGGATGAACAAGCGACTCGTGCGCAAATCCTGAATTCGAGCAATCTCAGTTGTCGTGTGCAGCAGCTGACTCTTGCTAATTTGAAACAATTCATCGCGAGGAAAAACATTAATTAGCTGCAGTAAATCTTTGATGTTATGTCCATTTTTCGCAAAGCCAGACTGCTCCAGCACAGCGTTCACCTTACGCCGCAGTAAAGGGATATCTGATGCCTCTTGAAAATACACAGACGACGTATAGAGCCCTGAGAATCGATGCTCGACTAAAACCTCGCCATCACTATCGAACTCCTTTATCAGCACATAGTCACAGTAAGCTGGCCGATGCACCTTCGAACGAATTCCTGACTTCGCAAAATCACAGACCTTCTTCTTCAGAATTAGATCACGCGCGCCCATGGACAAATCAGACAACTTAATCTTCGGCTTAATGCCCTTCTTAAGCCTGGAAACACCTAGAGGAGAATTTTCCTGCAACTCTATGGCCGGGGTACGCCCCTTGCGATTGATACAATATTTCTCGTAACCCAGAAAGGTGAAGTGGTCATCCAACATCCAAGAGATAAACTCAATCGATTCGGCATGACTGGCCTTAGAGGCTGGTACCGTTGCCGCATTCTTCTCGAGGGCGTCTCTAACACCCGCCAGTTGCTTGCACATGGCCGGGTAGTCTTTAACGGCTAGCGCAACGTGCTTTAAAGTTTCGCGAATCTCCTTTTCGGCGAGCTTGCTCTGCGCAGCTGTGAGTCGAATACAATCGAGACAGATCAACGCCTCTCTGGTCGAGCCTTCTGTCACGCTGAGCGGAATTGTTGATAACTTACCTGCCCCTTTAAAACCTTGCGCATTTCGCTCGCTGTAGAGAACGGAGTTGTTGATGTGTTTAATGATTACAGAACAGCGCGTCAGTGCCTGCCGAATCGAATCAACCAAGAAAGGCATGTCGGTCTGCAACACGAGAATACGCGTTCCGCTGCGCTGGCGCTGACCCTCTCTCTTACGCTTCTCCTCGCCATTCCCCTGTGCACGGGAATCGAAGTGCAGGAATTCGATTTTGGGCGAATGAGTATCGCGCTGCTGATAAAAGACCCAAGCCTGCCTCAGATTGTCATACATCGCGTCATTGCCGCGATCACTCAGGTCCGATCGCGAGGTGCTAGCGAAATAATGGGTAACAAATAGATTCAGGTCAACGGTATCCGTCTGCGAATAGTCTTTACTCAGCCTCGTGCTGAGTTTCATCAGCTTCTTATGCCCCAATAGGTATTTCCCGCTCATAGCATTTTTCCTCGCACGGTACGCGGTTTATGACTGCAAGCTCCTTGAGTCATCGTAAAAATTTGCATATTCAACCCCATCTGTTCCTCAATTTAACCTTAACTTTCTCCATCACAGCGGTTACTTCAATGGAATTCATCGCTCCTCTTAAGAGCAAGCTACATTCAGCTACAATCTCGACCTAGACATACATATCAAAACGTTTAAAATCCCTCACTTCGCTTTATGCGCCGCACACTCAGTAGAGAATCATCAATATGAGCCATCACGAAATAATAACAGAACTCAAAAATTGGTTATCGCTTCAAATTATAGGCCAGGAGCGCCTAATAGATCGCTTGCTGATTGCATTACTGGCTGATGGCCACTTACTGGTAGAGGGCGCACCTGGCTTAGCGAAGACCAAAGCGATCAAGGATCTTTCGCGAGCCATAGAAGGTGACTTTCACCGTATCCAATTTACACCCGACTTATTACCGAGCGATATTACCGGTACAGAAGTATATCGGCCGGAAGACGGTACATTCGTCTTTCAACAGGGCCCCATATTTCACAATCTGGTCCTGGCAGATGAAATCAACCGCGCACCGGCGAAGGTGCAGTCAGCACTTTTAGAGGCGATGGGTGAGCATCAGGTCAGTGTTGGCCGTGAATCCTTCCAGTTGCCACCCCTGTTTCTCGTTATGGCTACCCAGAACCCAATAGAGCAAGAAGGCACCTATCCGCTTCCAGAGGCACAGCTAGATCGCTTCCTCATGCACGTTACGATTGACTATCCGAAGATCGACGCAGAACGAAAAATCCTGCACCTTGTTCGCAATGAGGCAGCTAATCACGTGGCCGAGACACCTAGTGAAGTAACTCAGGAGTGTCTTTTCGCTGCACGCTTGGAAATTCTGAACATGCACATGGCGCCAGAAGTTGAAGAGTACATAATCCAATTGATCATGGCGACACGAACACCCGAGAATTACGGTGATGACCTTGCCTCTTGGCTGGAATACGGCGCCAGCCCTCGCGGCACGATTTCTCTAGATCGCTGCGCCCGCGCACACGCTTGGATTCAGGGCAGAGACTTTGTCAGCCCAGACGATGTGCAGGAAGTCCTTTTCGATTGCCTACGTCATCGCATCTTATTGAGCTTTGAAGCGGAGGCCAGTGGTATCACCCCCAGATAAAGTGCTTGAGACTATCCGCGAACGCGTGCCTTCAGCCTAGCAAGCGCCAAGGCTAATTATGTCAGCGAAGCTTAACAGCGACCCACATTTCGCCCGCTACCAGAGTACTGGGGCGATCATCACCTTGGAAGAGTTGTTGATTCAGCGCCATGCTGCAAAGAATCTCGATTACTTAGCTCATTCCCGCTCCATCGCCGGTATTTCGGGGCTGCACCTATCCAAAATGCGTGGCCGCGGACTCGACTTCGAAGAGTTCAGGCCTTACCAAGCAGGCGACGATATACGACTAATTGATTGGCGTGTGACCGCTCGAACAAACAAACCCTTTACCAAAGTCTTCCGAGAAGAGCGGGAACGACCCGTTATCATCGCGGTTGATCAGACTCACAACATGTTTTTTGGTAGCCAAGTTGCCTTCAAGTCGGTTCTAGCAGCACAGGCTGCCGCACTTTTGTGTTGGCTTGCCATCGATAATGGCGATCGAGTCGGCGGGCTGGTGTTTTCTGACTGGGACTCGTCCTTGGTGCGCCCCAAGCGAAGCCGCAGATCAGCGCTGCATTTGCTGAATCAGGTCTATAAATATAATCAGGACCTGCAACACGTTAAGGACCCTGAAACCCACCGGGAACCAGAAGAAGGCTTTAAGCCTGGTCTGGCTCACGCTCTCGGTCAGATACGGCGCATCACCAAACCAGGCAGTACGCTGTATGTGATCTCCGATTTCATGACGCTGGATGCGAAGGCATTGCAGTATCTGAACCAACTATCCCAGCACAATAACGTGGTCTGCTGCATGGTGTATGACGCCTTAGAGGAATCATTACCAGTGCCTGGCATCTACAGCATCACCGATGGCTCGAGCAAAGGCGCTCTTAATACCCATAGCAACAAGGCGCGTAATCGCTATAAAGAACAGTTTCAGCAACGGATGCAAGGCATAGAATCAGACTTCGAAAAGCTGAGGATTCAACTCATTAAAATGCGGACCAATCAATTGGTCGTGGAGCAAATACGGCAATGGATAGCGAAGAGCTCTTAGCTCAACTAGCCGACATTCATCTTCCAGAACCGGTAAGCTACTGGCCGCCGGCTATTGGCTGGTGGATTCTCGCTGCTATCGCTCTTGTTCTGCTGGTTATCTTGTATCGAAAATTCGCTAACAAACAGCGCCAGCGGAAAATCTGCCGATACGCTCTAGCCGAACTGCAGCGCTGCTATGACAGCTATTCTCAAGCCGACGCTGCTAACAGCGATCAAAACAAACTCAACTATGTGAATCAATTCAATACCGTAGTTCGACGCGTAGCATTAGTGCACTACCCGCAGGCCAACGCCGCTAGCCTAGATGGGGCCTCCTGGGTTGATTTTATCCGTCAAAAAGGTGAATCTTCTTTGATGAGCGATGATATTGCTACAGCCTTGCAATTCGGACGTTTTCAGACCAAGTGCGACGTCGATGTGGACGCCATGCAGGGCTTCGGTCAACAGTGGATCGAGAGCCTCTATCGTGGTGACAAGAAGTCGAACGACGACTCCAGTAACGAAACTGCCTCAGCTTCCCGAGGATTAAGCTCAGATGCTTGAATTTACTTGGCCATATGTGTTCCTAGCCCTGCCGTTGCCGCTAATCATTTATAGGCTGTTCGCCCGTGCTCCACGTCAGGATGCCGCGCTGTATGTGCCTTTCTTCAGCACCCTCAGCCGTTTGCAATCAGATAACGAGAGCATGACCTCCAGCAGAGTATTAAATCTAATCTGCTGCACGGCAATTTGGTTGCTCGTGATAATTGCCTCCAGCCGACCACAGTGGCTAGGCGAGCCGGTGCAGTTACCGTCAACTGGGCGCGATTTGATGCTATCCGTCGACATCTCCGGCAGCATGGAGGCGCAAGATATGGTCGTGGGTAACCGACAGGCCTCGCGTATCGACGTAGTAAAAGCTGTAGTAGGTGACTTTGTAGAACGCCGTGAAGGCGACCGCCTCGGTCTTATCCTATTCGCCGCTCATGCTTATGTTCAAGCACCTCTAACCTTCGACCGAGAAACCGTAGGCACGTTATTGGCTGAAGCTGAGATCGGCATCATCGAAGAATCTGCTACTGCTATTGGCGACGCCATCGGCCTAGGTGTCATCCACTTGCGCACCAGACCCGAAAATAGTCGTGTATTGGTATTGCTAACTGATGGTGTGAACAATGCCGGCGCCGTTTCACCGGAACAGGCAGGCCAGCTCGCACAAACAGAAAACATCAAAATTTATACGATCGGCATCGGCGCCGATCAGGTTGTACAACGCACTTTCTTCGGCGCTAGAGCAATCAACCCGTCAGCAGAATTGGACGAAGCTGTGCTCACTCAGATAGCGGAATCGACTGGAGGACGTTACTTTAGAGCTCGAGACGTGAATGATCTTGTCGATATCTATGAAGAACTAGATCTACTCGAGACCATCGAGCAAGACGAGCAGACTTACAGGCCCACTAGAGTTCTATTCTACTGGCCTCTTGGTGCAGCTGTGATAATTAGCTTCCTTCTTGCCCTAATCTCTATTCCCTGGATGTCACTCACGGGCAAAGCGAGACTCCGCGATAGCGACGATGTTGATGAAATTGAAACAGCCATTGGAAGTAAAACCTGATGGAACTACTTATCCCTGTCAGCGTAATCGATAATTTTCATTTCCTTAGGCCGCTATGGCTACTGGCATTAATTCCCGTGTTGCTATTCTTCTTCGCCATGTGGCGCGTGAATTCAGTCGTAACAGCCTGGGACAAGGCCATCGACAAGAACCTGCTGCCTTATCTTCTAGACCGCAGTAAGAACGCTTCACAGCGAACTCCACTAATTTTGTTATTTGCCGCTTGGTCGCTATCCATTCTCGCGTTAGCCGGACCGGTCTGGGAGCAGTTACCGCAACCAGTACAGAAAAAAGAAGATGCGCTTGTTATCGTTTTCGACCTTTCGTTATCTATGTTCGCACCCGATCACTCGCCAAATAGGCTAGATCTCGCGAAGCGTAAGCTACGGGACATCCTCGCTCTGCGCGAGGAAGGTCAAACCGCTCTCGTCGTCTATGCTGGCGACGCGCATACTGTGACACCACTGACCGATGACGTGGTCACGATTGAAGCACTAGTGCCCTCGCTAAGCCCAAATATCATGCCCCTTTTTGGTAGTAAACCAGTTGAGGCAATCGAACTTGCCATCGGACTACTTGACGGAACTGATGCTAGTCGCGGTAAGGTTCTGCTAATGACAGACGGCATCAGCGGCTTCGATGAAGAACTACTAATCACAGAACAATTCGCTGACAACGACTATGAACTTTTGATCATGGGTATTGGCACCGAGGAAGGCGCCCCAATTCGTACTAACGATGGCAACTTCCTAACAGATGAAGCCGGGGCTTTGATCATCCCTACTCTGAATAAAAACGTTTTGCAGTCACTTACCAATCGCGTCAGCGGACGCTATCACGATATACAGCTTGCTGATTCTGATCTTGCCTACCTGCTTTCAGACTTCGAGCTATTAGATGACGATCAAATGTCAGATGTCGAAGAAGAGTTCGATGTCTGGTATGAGTTCGGCCCTTGGTTATTGCTATTGGTTTTACCCATCGCCGCTTTGAGCTTTCGCCGCGGCTGGCTATTCTGCTTCGTTCTAATTACCGGATCTGGCATGATGTTGCCGAGCCAGCAGGCGCAAGCACTCGAATGGAAAGATCTTTGGATGACAAAGGATCAGCAGGCCGCTGAAGCATTCGCGAGCGAAGAACACTCTACTGCTGCGCTGTTATTCGAGGCGACTGACTGGGCCGGAGCCGCTAATTACAAGGCTGCTAATTACGAGGCTGCAATAGCCTCCTTCAGCGCCATCGATACTGTCGATGGCCACTACAATCGAGGTAACGCCCTCGCCTTGTCCGGCAACTACGCCGAGTCTATAGCTGCCTACGACATGGCGCTTAGCTTAGAACTTGGCCATGCCGATTCTCTTCAGAACAAAGCAATTGTCGAGCAATTGTTAGAGCAAGAAGAAGCCCAAAGCGGCGAAAACCAGGAAGGCGAAGACCAGGAAAACGAGTCAGAACAGAATTCCGAGAACGAGTCAGATCAGGACTCCGAAAGCAGTGAGCAGCAAGATCAGGAGAGTCAAGAAGGCAATCAAGATCCGCAAGATCAAGAACAGCAAAATCAACCACCGGAAGAGCAGGAAGGCTCCGAGTCGAATAGCGAGCAGAATACGCCTAGTGAAACCACCAATGAAGAATTCGAAGAGCAGCAATCTCTTGAGCAATGGTTAAGACGAATCGAAGACGACCCGGGCGAACTGCTGCGCCGCAAGTTCAGGTACCAATACCGGCAACGTCAGCTCAATGGCACGGCAAATAGCCTACAAAATGGAGGACAGATCTGGTGAGAATTAAGTCACGACTGGCATTCATATTTCTCTACTTCGGCCTAACACTATTTTCAACAGCACAGGCGCAGGAAGTCGAGATCTCTCTCGATCGCAACGAGATCGCGCGCGGCGAAACCGTAACACTTACTATACGAATCTACGATCAGCGCCAGGGCATGCAATTAGACCTGACTCCGTTAACCAGTCAATTCGATGTACTGGGGACTAGAACTTCCAGCCAAATAAGAAGCGTCAATGGCGCAGTTGAAGCATGGACTGACTACATAGTCACGCTATTCCCTCTAGAGGAAGGCAATCTAATAATTCCTGAGCTAAACATCAACGGCACGGCAACAGCGCCGATGGTAGTCACAGTAACTAACGAAGGCCCTCGCTCCAACCAATCAAACGAAGAGTTATACCTAGAGATAGAGACAAACAAAGAGTCTGTCTATGTGCAGGAGCAATTGCTATTCACAGTCCGTCTCTACTACACGATCAACGGCATTCGAAACCCCCAATTCACCGAACTCGAAATGGAAGACTCAGTCATCCAACTGATCGGCTCGCCCAATCAATATGAGAAGCTCATCGATGGAGAACGCTATGGTGTATATGAGAAACGCTACGTCATTTTCCCCCAGCGCAGCGGGCCCTTAGAGGTTCCTGACATACTATTTCGCGGCGAAGTGACAGACGGCTCTAGTAACTTTGTATTTAGAAACCTCAACACCCGTCGCGTCACTGCCTTCATCGAAGGTATAACGATCGATGTTTTGGAGCGGCCTAGCGCCGTGCAAGGCGACGACTTCTGGTTGCCTGTGTCAAACCTGACGCTAGAGGAAAGCTGGAGCACAGACCTCAACAACCTGAAGGTTGGCGATAGCATTGTACGGACAGTGACTATGACTGCAGACGGCCTAGATGGCGCCGTGCTGCCACCATTTAGTCCGACACAGATCGAAGGCTTAAACCTATATCCGGATCCAGCTGAAATCGAGCGCACCTTCGTAGAAGGCGCGATTGTTGGCACTCGCATAGAAGTCACCTCAATAGTGCCGATCGACAGCGGCAACATAGTGATTCCAGAGATCTCCATACCCTGGTGGAACATAGAGACCGATCAGATAGAAGCAACTGTTATACCCGCTACAAGTCTAGTCGTTGCGACTATCACCGGCGAAATACCCGCCGAACAGACTGTAGCCAGCACCGAGAACTTAGAGGAACTATTATCTCAGCTACCGATAGTGGACCAGGAAATGATAGATGAACAGGCAGAGGCTGAGTTTATCGAGGTTGAGGCTGCCTGGCTTAGCTATACGATCGCCGCGGCATTTATCATCGTGATGTTTAGCATCTACAAACTGGTAATCGCTGATTACAAACGCGAGATCAGCGATTACCTGCAACGCCTAAAGACGCGGATTGCAGCTAATTACAGCCCCAACAACAACGAGCGCGTAGCCTACAAACAATTAGTACGTGCCTGCAGCAGCAATGACCTCACGGCAATGCGACAGACACTCATAACATGGTGTGATCATCATATCGATAGCCGCTCTGTAATCAGCATGGAAGACATACTGCAGCAGAACGAATCACCAGGCTTGCACGAACACGCACGTAATATACAAACTACGCTGTTCCAAATTGATAGCGGCCAGGGCCAGGCGAGCGGCAGCACATTCAATGCCAAAGACCTGCTACAGCTCATCTCACAGCTAAGAAAGAGCAAACTACGCGTGCAGAAGAAGCAGCAACAAGAAGAGCAATATTCACTACCTCCGCTTTACAAGACATAGCAGAAGCGACTCGCTACTTATCATGAGTAACTCTCGCCTAGTCTTTAGCACCGAGTCCTCCGCCTGCCCCGGCTGCCACAAGCTGCTGCGCAAATGCAAATGCCGCTTAGTCCAAGACAATGGCAACCCTAGGCAGATCGTCGACCCGCCGATTCGAGTCAGCAGGGAATCTAAAGGACGCAAGGGAAAAGGCGTTACTCTAGTTTCCGGATTAGAACTCAAAGAAGCTGAACTCAAAACTCTGGCTAAGAAACTAAAGACTCTGTGTGGCTCCGGCGGCACTGTCAAAAATGGCGTCATCGAGATTCAAGGTGATCATCGCGACCAAATTACGCAAGAATTGGACAAACATTTTACGAACGTGAAGCTATCCGGCGGCTAATACGCAGTAATATCTTGACTACAGCTGGTGCGAATATAGAGGGTTTACTCCGACCCTATAATGTTTGCTTAGAGTGTATAAGTAGTCATTACCCTCGGCCAGGCTTATCTCCATCGAGAATCAAATAACACCACATAAAACTGAGAAGAAAACTTCCAAGATATTGATCTTACTAGCTATACTTGATATTTTTATAGCTACTCACTACCAAGAATAAGAAATCGAGGCGCGCATTGAAATAGCCTCAAATTACCATAAGCCGGTTCCACCTGCTTTTTCACCCGAACACCTCAGCCGGTAATGCTGGATTTCTTTATTCAGGACAATCAAAAAGGACGCACTAAACGTTACTATCATCAAAGGCGTTAAGCGTGTCGCAACGTCGGTTACTGGCAGAAAGCGTTTGTAAAAAAACCGATAAACAGAGAAAGTCCGAAGGAGAAATCACGCCAATGAAAAAACCAGAAATGAACCGTCGAGGTTTTATAACAGCTGGAGCTGGGGCAATGGCGCTCACTGCTATTGCCAAAGCGGCTAGTGCGGCAGAGCTAACACTTGAAGAGCAGTCTAATGTTCAACTCGTCAACGACTTTTGTGCAGCCTGGCCTAGCCATGACCTCGACACTATTATGGGGTTTTTTGCTGACGACGGGGCCTACCGGATGACAGAGACGACGGAATTGGCAGACGGTCGTGATGCCGTATCAGCACGCATTCAGACGATCATTAACAACGTTGATAGATTCGAGGTGCTAGATACTTTTGCTCGAGGACCGATGGTTATTAATGAGCGGATTGACTATTTTTCGGATTTCACAATCAAGACTTGGCAAGGCGTTGGCGTATTCTTCATCAGAGATGGAAAGATCGTGGATTGGTATGACTACACAATAAAGATGGAACCGGCCTGACCCAAATTGAGCCACCAAACCCGAACGCGCTTAGCTGAGTAAATTTGGCAGCTGTGAAGGGAAAGGAAAGCCAACGCATGCTAAACAATTCAAAAAGGATGCTGAGTAAAAGCTAACCAGCGCGCCTCAATCCAGCCAACACGGGCATCTCTGTCTTTAGCTTCGCATACACAGCTTTCAACGCCTGTAACTCAGCCTTCTTCTGTGTCTCACTAACAGATTTCTCTACATAGGTCAGCTCCACATACAGACCCGTAAGCTCAGTCAGCACCTCGGCGAACTCAGGCCTCTCAGCACACACTCTATCCCTGAAAGCGATTGGCCCCTCTCCTCTACGCCTCACCAAATTTACTTTTGCCAGCTCCTTACAAGCCCTTAGATAGAATCTGTTAATGGGGGTTCGTTGAATCCGGCGCTCGATGTTTATCACTGTAAAGCCAATTGTAACTATCAAGATCAATGCTAGCGTTGCAACGAGGATAATAACTTTCTGTTTTGTCACTTCCCCTAACAGTCCCTCGAACAATTCAAGCTGCACCTCTTCGTCATAATTTACTACAAGCTGATTCCATTCATATTCGATGGCATCGAGGCGAAGTCGCATCGTATTCAGCCAGCCAACGCCTCCGAATATCGCTGCAGAGAATAAGTCATCCTCCATAAAGGCTGGATCGTCGCGCAACGCCTCTTGTACACCCAACTCGATTCGCGTTGGCGATACCGCGCCGGTCGGGTCGAATCTTACCCAGCCCTCTCCCTCAAACCAGACTTCGCTCCAGGCATGGGCGTTGTATTGATAAACCATGAGGTAATTCTCATAAGGGTTCATTTCCGCGCCTTGATAGCCGACCACAACACGCGCTGGTATGCCAGCTGCGCGCATCAGATAGGTAAAAGAGCTCGCATAGTGTTCGCAGAAACCAGCCATGGTGTCGAACAAAAACTCATCTATCCTATTCGCGCCAAGCAATGGCGCATTCAATGTGTAGAAGTATTGATTCATCCGAAAATGCGCGAGCACCGAATTTACGTATTCTCTATCCGTCGATACCGAGGCACGCAACTCTCTCGCGAATTCTAGGCTACGCGCGTTAACGTCATCTGGCAGTTCGAGGTTTCGATTGCGCGAGCTACTCAATAACAGGAAATCTGTCTGGCTCTGTAGATGAGAGCGCAAGTCATAGCTAAGCCGCTGCGTTATCCGCCCATCATTAAACAGCTCGAAGTTGCGACCACTGAAGAATTCATCATTAATATCTTCAGCGAGATGCAGGCCAAATAACCAGGGCTGCTGCGTAGGCTCAAGAATAACGTTGTAATTTACCGACTCGCCTAGTGTTCGCACTCTATCTTCGTAACTGATCCTAGAATTAGCCAACGATGCTGCTCGCGAATAGGAGGAAGAGTTTCTAGTGCGGCGCCAAGTGACGCCATCAAATTGGTCCAGCACCAGACCGCGCCAGTATAACTGCTCGTGTGCCAACTCTACTGCGTCTTCAAACTGTACGCGAAAAGCTAATTCGGCGGAGCGTGCGAGTTGACTAATATCGCCAGGCGACATCTCATCGGTAACACCGGTTGAGTTCACTCCAGTCTGCATAGGCACGGCCCAGAGCGGCGCTATGCGTGGAAATACGATGAACAACACAATAGCAAGCGGCAGTGCCTGCACAGAAATTTTCATCGCCAGCTTCGCCGTACCACTATGGTTGGCGGCGGAAGAGGATCGATTTAACGCGATCATAGCAGCCATGGTGACTGTTATAACCAATACGACATAGAGCGTGGTTAAGACGCTCTGCGAATATAAAAACGCCACCATAGACATCACAAAGCACAGCGAAATTACAACATAAATGTCGCGCTTCTTGCGCATTTCGATCAATTTGAACACAAAGCCCAGCGCTAATAAGCTTGCTGCCGAATCTAGGCCGATACCGATATTACGAATCTGCGAAAGCGATACAATCAACGTAAACAAGACCACTACAACTCGTACCCTACGGCTCGGATAATCCAATTTCCCATTGTGGATGAGTGCGCGCCAGCTAACACAGAGCAATGCGACAACGCTTATCCATATCGGCATACGAATACTCTGTGGAAGTAGAACAAGCGTCACCGCGGCGAGAGTCCAAATCAGCGCGGGCCGCGGTATCTGATAGTTCAACTCCACTATTCAGCTCCATAGCGCGCTAAAGCGCGGAGTAATTTCTTTCTGTGATCGGGCCCAATTGCGGGTGGGTACTCGCTGCCCGGAATGCGCATACCAAATACATTGCCCGCCTTGGAAAGTTGGATAACACAGTAGCAGAGCCGCGAAAGCCGCTCCTCCAAATTGAAGCCATAGAACATGTCCCAGTCCAACCAGATCTTATTATCAACATAGTCGACAAACTGCTTGATTTGCATGTTTTGCCCTCTGGCTACACTCTTCCACGCGACCTGCCTTAGTGAATCGCCTGGCACATAGTCTCGCAGCCCATAGAAGTCCTCGCTACCCTCCCTTTTAATAGCAGATTCAATGCCTCCGCTGGTGCCAGAGTCGAGCTGATTCATTGAGAACGGTACCGGTCGGGGATAGACTAGGCAGTGCAGACTCAGATCGACCACGGACCAGGCGCGACACAAGCCAAGTGGAAAACGAGTCAAAACGCGCAGCCTAGGCGCTTCAAATTCTCCGCGCTTGCTTGCAATGGTGAAGACACCCACCTCAACTGTATCTCGGGCCGCCAAGTCTGTATAGCTGGTGGTAGAATTGCTTGTAGGGTGTGCAGCCGAATTAGGAAAATTAATTTCCAGCGATTCGTGACGTCGCTTCGGTGACCGCGACAACTGCACACGAAAACACGCTTCTTCGCCACAGAACACATCTTGAGTCGAACGACTAGAAAGAGTTAATTGGTTGAGATTAGTAAAGCTGTGAAATATGGACAGTATGAAAATACTAACCATTAGGAAAGCTAGAGCAAACGCGAGACTGACCGCATAGTTGATCGCCGCGATAAATACCAGCCCAGATGTAAAAATGAACAACAAGCCGTTGCGCGTGGGCACGATGAAGATATTTTTTCGGTTAAGGGTAACTTCGTCGCGTCGAGGAACATTCTTCGCCATCCAGCGCTGGTAGTTTTTATTGAGTGCTTCCCGGAGACTAAATGCCATTGAGGTTACTCGGGACGTGATCGTGACTTAGTTACTTGCTAGGACGTGAAAGATTTATTCGATTATATCGACTTCGTTTAGCAGACGCTGTACCAGCGACGCCCCACTGTGACCCTCATCGTCCGAAGTTGCACGCAGACGATGTTCTACCACGGATGGCAATATCGCCTGCACATCTTCCGGCACCACATGATTACGCCCGCACATCAATGCCCAGGTCTTAGCGGAACGCATGATAGCTAAACTGCCACGCGGTGATAGACCAAAGTGGAACTCGTCTTTACCGCGAGTGAAGGCAACCAGTCGCTGAACATAGTCTAACAAGGAGTCGCTGGTAGTCACCTCCGCCGACTGACGACGAAACGCGATAACATCTTCCAGAGACAGGCACTGATTAACCGCCTCTACCTTGTCTCGCTCGGTGTTCATTTCCAACAATTCGCGCTCAGCACGCTGATCCGGATAGCCCAGGCGCAGGCGCATGAGGAAACGGTCTAGTTGAGACTCCGGCAATGGATAGGTGCCCGCTAGTGTCACAGGGTTTTGTGTCGCAATGACAAAGAAGGGTTCCGGCAGCATTCGCGTCTCGCCCTCGATCGTTACCTGGCGCTCTTCCATTGCCTCCAACAGAGCACTCTGCGTCTTTGGCGTAGTTCGATTTATCTCATCGGCGAGCACAAGCTGGCTGAAGATAGGCCCTGGATGAAAAGAAAATTCACTAGTAGTCTGATTAAAGATCGAAATGCCGAGGATATCTGCTGGTAGGAGATCGCTGGTACCCTGTATGCGCTTGTAGCTAAGTCCTAGCGCCTTCGCGAGCGCATAAGACAAAGTGGTCTTGCCCATACCGGGCAGATCTTCAATTAGTAGATGCCCGCCGGAGAATAAGCAGCACAAAGCCAAGCGAATCTGATGGTCTTTACCTAGTAAAGCTTTGCCTACTTCCGCTACGGTTGTTTGAACCTGCTGAGACAGTTTCGTGTCCACCAACTCGACCTGACTCGGGGTAATTTTTTCAACATTAGCAGATAACATTAGCGCCTCACTTCTAAGCTTTTTCCAGCTTTCTTTCCAACTCTATTTCGAGCGTCGCCGCGTTGCCCTAACTGAAAACCGAACTAGTCTCTTGCTTGCGCGGCTGCCTTCTTGCTCGCCTTCTTTGCCTTGGCCGTATCGTTACGTGAATTTTCAAGGCGTTTCAGGTATATCTCATCTACATCCCCGGTAACGTATTTGCCATTGAACACCGAACACTCGTATTGCTCAATATCAGAATTGCCTTCAGAGGCTGTAGAGATCAGGTCTTCCAGATCTTGATAGATGAGCCAGTCGGCCCCGATAGCCTCTTCGATTTCTTTTTCTGTTTTGCCTGAGGCGATGAGTTCATCCGCCGCGGGCATATCGATGCCATAGACATTAGGGTAACGAATCGCCGGTGCTGCTGAGGCGATATAGACTTTCGCGGCCCCCGCATCGCGTGCCATCTGAATGATTTGTTTGCAAGTTGTTCCGCGAACGATCGAGTCATCGACTAGCAATACGTTCTTGCCCTTGAATTCAAGACCGATGGCGTTCAATTTCTGACGGACACTTTTCTTGCGCTGACTCTGCCCTGGCATGATAAACGTACGACCGATATAGCGATTCTTCACGAAGCCTTCACGGAACTTCAGACCAAGACGGTTTGCCAATTCCAGAGCCGCTGTACGACTCGTGTCGGGGATCGGGATTATCACGTCGATATCATGCGCAGGTCTGATTCTTTCGATCTTGTCCGCAAGACGCTCGCCCATGCGCATGCGAGCCTTATAAACGGATATGCCATCCATTAATGAATCCGGACGTGCGAAATAGACGTGTTCGAATATGCAAGGCGTATGCACGCCCGGATCGGTGCACAGCTGAGTATGCATCTCGCCATTAATGTCTATGTAGACCGCCTCGCCAGGAGAGACATCGCGCACTAGTGTAAATCCCTGCGAGTCGAGGGCCACACTCTCAGAGGCAATCATGTATTCTTTTTTACCCTGCTCTGATTCACGGACACCGAATACTAGCGGGCGGATACCATTTCTATCTCTAAAACCGACTATGCCATAGCCAGATAACATTACAATGGCGACGAAACCGCCACGACAGCGATTATGCACACCAGCAACCGCAGCGAATACATCTTCGGGCAGCGGTTTCATTTTATTGCGGCGCTGCAATTCATGGGCGAATATATTTAGTAATACCTCTGAATCGGAATCGGTATTAATATGACGAAGGTCTTCTTTAAACAGGTCGCGACTGAGTTCTTTACTGTTGGTTAGGTTGCCGTTGTGGGCGAGGCAGAGGCCATAGGGTGAATTTACATAGAATGGTTGTGCGAGTGCTGGACTGGAGCCGCCAGCGGTAGGGTAACGCACATGCCCTATACCCATATTACCGGTCAGCCTGCGCATATGTCGGGTGCGAAACACGTCTTTTACCAGGCCGTTGTCTTTGCGGAGATTTAGCTTTCCGTTATCGCTAGTCATGATGCCCGCAGCATCCTGGCCTCGATGTTGCAGCACAGTTAATGTGTCATAGAGACAGACACTTGCATCTTTACTAGCAACTACACCTACCAATCCACACATAGTACGCTCCGCGATTAACAGTGTTTAAGGCGCCGGACTGACGCTATTCATATCCCCGATAAAAACCTGGGACTTCTCAATCAAGTCCATCCCATAAGGGATCAACTGCGATTTCTGCCACAACTCAGTCTCTGAAACGAACACGCTAGTAACAAACAGAATTACCAACACGATTATCACACCCCTGGCCACACCAAAAACGGCACCCAGTAAGCGATCAGCCAACTTCAAGCCGGTGAAGTTAAGTAATTTTGACATAAGGAAATTCAGAAACGTTCCTAACATCATCACAATAACAAAAAGTATGGCAAACGCGCTTACGTAGCGAATACCATCATTCTCTATCATGCCGGTCATCAATCCCGCGAGAGGTTCACTGTATACTCTAGATACCAGCAAAGCTGCAATCCAGGTCAATAATGAAAGTACTTCCTTGATCAGTCCCCGCCATAGACCAAATATAGACGATAGCAGCGTGATTATCAGAATGACTATATCGACTTGATTGAATGCCATGTGCTAATCAGTAACCCGTTATAGACGCTCGAGTTCGTAACGAACAACCAAACCTGCCAAACTGAATTCCTCTTGCAACTTTTGCTGATATTCGTTTACCTGCCCCCGATCCAACCAAGGACCGACAAATACGCCAGTGAGGGCACCTTGTTCACTGCGCATAGCGCGGCTATAAGCCTTATAGCCTGCGCTCTGCAATCTAGTCACTAGATTACTGGCGTTCTCGCTATCTGAAAAAGATCCGAGGCGAACAACCCATCCCTGTGGTAGTCCTACATTGCTAAGCTGTGGCACTTCGCGACTAAAAATGGCTACGGATTCGGTGATTTCGACATCGCTAACGGGCTCCTCGGCAGCCCTGGCTACGGCAGGCTCCTCGACGAGCTCGATAACTTCTTCTATAAGGGATACGGTCGTGGCAATTTCCGGATCAACGACCTCAACAGCCTCGACATTGCCTACGATCACCGGTCGCGACTGGATAGGCTCAGGAAAGATAGAAATAATGGGAGATTCTGGGATACGGCTGCTAACGGGAGCTTGGTAGCTGCCTTCACCATCAAAAATGATGGGAAGAAATATTAAGGCTAGAGCGAGTAGCACGACAGTACCGACAATTCGTTGTTTGGCGCCCTGGTTCAAGTCATGTACCTCTTATAGTAATAAGATCACTTGTTTCCTGCTAAAACTAGCCTTTCAGGGCTGCTCAGTAAGCCCATAAACTGCTGCGACGGTAAGAAACGAACCCGTCACTAGTACAGCGTCCTCGGCTTCGGTTTGGTCGCACGCAGCGCGATAAGCTGACTCGACGCTGTCGAATTGCAAAATAAGCCCCTGATCAGACGCGATTCCCACGTTTTTCATGCTTTGTGCCACTTCGCATGCAGCCATACTGCGCGCCTCATCGACCTGCGCAATATACCAGATGTCTACGCAGTATTCTAAGGCTGTGATCATTCCCGGCACATCTTTATCGGCCATCACCGCCAGAACGGCCGCGATGCGGCCAGCCCCCTGATTCTGAGCCTTGTAGCTGTGCAAACGAATAGCGAGTTGTCGCATGGCATCGGGATTATGAGCCACATCGAAGATTACTGTGCGGCCATTGCCCAAATCCCTGCGCTTATCGAAGCGACCAGCGAGTGCTAGCCCAGCCAACGCAGCAACCACCGCTTCAATCTCAATACTTATCGGTAATAACTTCAAGGCTTGTATGCTGGCAGCTACATTGTCTAGCATGAGGCCCGGAATGGGTAGATCAGGCCAGTTTATAGGCTCTGCCTGCCTATCTTGCCCTCTCCATCGCCAGGAGGTATTAGCAACGTTCTGCTCAACGTGGAAATTTTGACCACTTATAATCAGCGGTGAACCGAGTTCCTGCGCTCTCTTGATAATTGCGTTAGGTGGGTGTTCGCCACCAAATATGGTAGGTATTTTGGGTCTCATGATACCCGCCTTCTCGACAGCGATAGATTCGATGTCGTTACCCAGCCAATCCGTGTGATCAATACCTATGCTACTAATCACTGCAACATCCGCATCGACGATGTTCACCGCGTCGAAACGACCACCCAGGCCGACCTCCAACACGGCTACGTCGACATTGTTATCCCGCAGCAGGTAAAGACCCGCTAAGGTAGCGAATTCGAAGTAACTCAGGGTTTCGCCTTCTCTGGCTTCGTCGACCGCCGCAAGTGCAGAAATCAGAGGCTCATCGGTGACGTTGGTAGCATTAATGCGGATACGTTCGTTGAAGACATGAATATGCGGCGAGGTATAACAACCGGTTTTATACCCCGCCTCCTGCAGGATAGCTTCCATTGTCGCCACACAGGAGCCCTTGCCATTTGTACCGGCAACAGTGACGACTAGCGGAGCGGGTCTGCCTAAGCTCAGATTAGCAGCAACTCTCTGACTTCGTTCAAGACCAAGTTCTATCTCGCGCGGATGTACGCTAGAAATATATTGCAACCAGCTCTCAAGAGAACCACCTTTCGCGGGCATTGGCTTAGCTCTATAGATTAAGAGGCGGTGTTTCTGTAATAAAGAAATTTTTCGAGCATCGACGAAATTTTGCCGCGCAGATTCTTACGATGAACGATCATGTCAATAGCCCCATTCTCAAGTAAGAATTCGCTGCGCTGAAATCCTTCAGGTAGCTTTACTCGCACCGTCTGCCTTATAACATCGGGACCCGTAAAGCCAACCAATGCGTTAGGCTCGGCAATATTCACATCGCCGAGCATCGCCAGGCTAGCCGATACGCCGCCATAGACTGGATCGACGAGAACCGAGATATAGGGTAAGGAATTTCGCTTCAATTTCGCCAAAGCGGCTGACGTCTTCGGCATCTGCATGAGAGAGATAAGTGCTTCCTGCATGCGCGCTCCACCACTGGTGGAGAAACACACGAGAGGTAACTTCTCTTCTATACAAATATTGACTGCCTGGGTAAATTTTTCACCGACCACTGCCCCCATTGAGCCACCGATAAAACTGAACTCGAAAGCAGCGGTGATAACAGGAATATTATTGACCTTGCCTCTTACGACGATAAGGGCATCTTTCTCGCCCGTACTTTTCTGTGCCGCGCTGATCCTATCTTTGTATTTCTTTCGATCCTTGAATTTCAACAGATCAACTGGCTCCATGTCAGCATTCAACTCGATCTGATCGTCGGTATCCAAAAATAGCTCAACCCGTCGCCTAGCTGTGATACGCAGATGGTGGTCGCACTTGGGACAAACATCGAGGTTTTCGCTGAGCGATTTCTTGTAAAGCATCGCATCGCAGCGTGGGCATTGCTTCCAGGTACCTTCAGGCACAATCGATTTTTTCGCATCCTTTGGAGCGATTGATATCGATGGTAAAATTTTATCTATCCAACTCATTCTTCAGTCCGTCTAGGCAGTCAGGCAAAGAGTTTACACTAGTTTATCTAAGGCTTCTCTAGCCTCAGATATCACTCTTATGGTGTCAGTCAGCAGTTCTGACTCATGTTCTACTTGATCGGCCAATAGAGCGATTTTTTCAACCAGAGCGCTGCCTATAATTACACCATCTGCCAACCTTCCCATGGCTGCAGCACTCTCGGCGTCCTTGATGCCAAAACCTATAACAATCGGTAGTTGGGTCCGTTCACGCAACTTATTTATATTCGTAGTCACTGAGCCAAAGTCGGTCAATGCGGCACCGGTAACGCCCTTCAACGACACATAGTAAAGATAACCGCTACAATGCTCGGTAATACTTGCCACGCGCTCTTCTCGTGTCGTTGGCGCCACTAGAAATATCGTGTCCACCTCAACAGCGCGCATCATCGCATTCAGCTCATCCGCCTCCATAGGCGGCAGATCGACTGTCAACACACCATCAACGCCAGCGGAACTGGCTGCCTCTGCAAAGGCTTTGTAGCCCATGGTCTCGATAGGGTTCAGGTAACCCATTAACACGATGCCAGTATTGGTGTCAGTCTTTCTAAACTCAGCCACCAACCCTAACACCTGTTTCAGAGTGGTTCCCTTCGCGAGAGCACGTTCAACGCCGCGCTGAATAATCGGTCCGTCCGATGAGGGATCGCTAAAGGGTATGCCAAGCTCTATGATGTCTGCGCCCTGCCCGACCAGCTTATGCATTATCGCACTCGTTGTTTCCAAATTCGGATCGCCCGCTACCAGATAAGGAATTAGAAGCTTCCTGTTCGCTAATGCCGCCTTCTCTGCGATTTTATTTATTCTACTCATGCCTTTCCTACGAATTCTCTAACTACAGATAATGTTAGTTGTATTGATCAATACCTTATCCCTGCAAGAATCCAGAATGAACTCTAAAGTTTGATACCTTCGATCTTCGCTACCGTCTCGATATCCTTGTCACCACGGCCCGACAGATTAATAACAATATTCTTTTCTCGAGGTAGAGTCTTAGCAAGCTTCATTGCATAGGCAACCGCATGACTAGACTCCAAAGCTGGAATAATACCTTCGAGTCGCGTGAGTTGATGAAACGCCTTCATGGCCTCCTCATCAGTTGCATCCACATAGTTAACCCTTTTCATATCTTTCAGCCAAGAATGCTCGGGCCCTACACCGGGATAGTCCAAGCCGGCAGAGATCGAATGCGTTTCTAGAACCTGGCCTGCCTCATCCGACATTAGATACGTTCTATTGCCATGCAATACGCCCGGCGAACATCCCGAACTCAAAGGAGCGGCATGCTCACCGGTAGCCAAGCCATGACCACCCGCCTCGACTCCGTACATCGTGACAGATTCATCTTTAAGAAATGGATGAAATAAGCCGATCGCATTGGAACCACCACCGACACATGCAACTAGGGCATCAGGTAATTTGCCAATTTGATCCAGTGATTGTTCGCGCGCTTCTCTTCCGATAACACATTGAAAATCGCGTACTAATTTGGGATACGGATGCGGGCCGGCGACTGTACCAATAATATAATAAGTGTTATCAACGTTCGTGGCCCAGTCGCGCAGGGCTTCGTTCATCGCGTCTTTTAAAGTTCGCGAACCCGACTCAACGGATATTACGTTTGCACCCAACAGCTTCATGCGATAAACGTTCGGCGCCTGCCTGATAATATCTTCAGCACCCATGTAGACATGACATTCCAGGCCCAGTTTAGCTGCAACTGTAGCACTGGCCACCCCATGCTGTCCTGCTCCTGTCTCCGCAATGATTCGCGTCTTGCCCATGTGCTTAGCTAGAAGCGCCTGCCCAATCGTATTATTAACCTTGTGCGCACCTGTATGATTTAAGTCTTCACGCTTAAGATAGATCTTCGCACCGCCCGCGGAGTCAGTTAAACGTTCTGCAAAATAGAGAGGCGAGGGTCTTCCCACATAGTGTTTTAACTCAGAGTCATACTCGGTCCAGAAATTCTTATCTGCCGATAATTCCTCATATACTTCAGCCAACTCTTCGACAGCCGCGATCAACGTTTCCCCAACGAACACACCGCCATAGGGGCCAAAATGCCCTGATGCGTCAGGACCATCGAATACAGCCGGGTCAACTGCAGCAGCAGACTCTTTAGGCTTAGCCACTTGCTCTTACTCCTTGAATAAATAATTGCATCATTTTTAGATCTTTAATGCCTTTGCTCGCCTCGACGCCACTACTTACATCGACGCCGAAGGGCTGAACAATCTTGATTGCCTCTGTGACATTTGCAGGTCCAAGTCCACCGGCAAGAACTAGACGCGACCGCTGCTTCTGCGTTAACTCAACCACTCTGCCCCAATCAAATGCCTTACCCGTACCACCAAGCATTATTGGGTCAAAACTATCCAGCAGCATGTATTGAGCGGATTCGTATTTGGCAAATTCAGAATTTAGGTCGCTACCCGCCTTTACCGCTACGACCTTCATATACGGCGTATCGAACTGTTCACAGAATTCAGCGGACTCACTACCGTGGAATTGCAGTAGGTCGACCCCTCCTGTCTCTAGCACCTGTCTTACCAATTGCGGCGTGGGGTTGACGAACAAAGCCACTACGGACACCTTCTGGGGCAGTCCTTCTACCAAATTAGCCACATCGGCCACACCTATAGCACGGGGACTTTTGGGATAGAAATTGAGGCCTATAGCGTCCGCCCCAAGGTCGGCCGCTGCTAAGGCGTCCTGCGCTCGCGTTATACCGCAAATTTTAGTCCAAGTTTTCTGCAAGGTGATTCTAGAGGCTGGTGAAAGAAACGTATTCTAGCAAATCAACAGATTCACGACTATCAAGGAGAGCAAAAACTTTCTCTACGTCCTAGCGGGCATTTCAGATTACTAACAGCTGGTCTAGCCGCGAAATTTAGCTGGGCAAGGCGAGACTCTGGGGATACCCAACTCCAACTAGATATTTGAAGTAACCTTGCATAACGCTTGCACCGGCAACGGCTTGCTCAATTGAAGGTAGCTTCTGCGCAGAGGAAAACGCAGAGTGCAGGAAAAGCACGCGCGCGTTAATACTCTTTGATTGGAACCTAGAAGCCCCGATGAAGAATCTGGTGCCGCCACTTCAATTACCCCGGCCTTTGTTGAGTTTTTTTTCTAAAGAGTGAAGCTATTGTAACAAGATGCTCAAAATCTATTAAGACTATCACCGTACTTGGTTTTTTGAGCAGAGAGTAAGTCGATAAGTAGTTCCAAAACTTAAGGGCGGCAATTGTACGCAAAATTCTCTCGCGTACAGTGATTCAAACCTCATGTCGCGGCACCTATGCCGCAAAGGTCCTCGTAAGAAAGCCTACTGGCGCAAGCAACGAAGTAACAAAATTGATATATTATCCTTGGCAGGAGTGAGCATGCAGCGAGACATAAGATCATCCGCTAGCGATTCGAGGTTTTCTTCTCGCAAACTCTCCAGAATTGCACTTTCGTCCAGTTCATTGTAGAGCCCGTCGCTACAAAGAAGAAAAGTATCCGAATTCTCTGTATTAACCAGAATAGTTTCGGCCTCCTGATCTCTGCCAACTCCAATAGTACGAGTTATAACATTCGCTTTAGGGTGAGCACGAGCCTCTACTTCGGTCAGATGACCAAGGGCAACCAACTGTGCAACTTCACTATGGTCAGTAGTTAATTGGAGGAGCTCAGAGTCACGCAGCCTGTAGAGCCTTGAATCACCAGCCCAAACACAGGCGGCTCCATCGGCTCCCGTTATGAAACAAACAACGGTGCTACCAACACTACGGCCAGAGCATTGTTCTATTGAATAACGTTGTATACGTGTATTTGCTATTTGCAACTGCTGCAGGCTATTTTGGACTAGCTGATCTAAAACGTCGCTTTTCTTAATCTTACCTAGCTCTTCGACGACGATATCACTCGCCATGCTCCCACCTTCATATCCACCCATCCCATCCGCTATAGCCCATAGCATGCCATCAGGATGTGCGAATGCGCTGTCTTCGTTTACTTTTCTAACTTTACCTTGATGCGAGCGGCTTGTGGATATCCAGGAAAACGTCATGACAATAACGAGAAATATATGGCTATAAGCGATCCTAATAGCGAAGCCGCTACTCCTATCCAGATTTTACGCTTGGATTTCACCCTTGCTGCTTTCTTGCGGGGCCTAAAATTTGTCTTACTACTTATCCGAAATAAATATTCTGTTGCCCCTAGACTGAATGTGTCACCGTTCGATAAATAGTGGGTAAGAATTTTCTCGCCGTTTGCATAAGTCGCGTTGGTTGAAATCACATCAACCAATTTCCAAGTTCCCTGCTCGAAAACAATCTGTGCCTGATGCTCGGAAACACTAGGGTCATCTATCACGATATCCATTTCTGCGTTTCTACCAATCTGCCAAACAGTCATTGCAGTGTCATTAATTGCCAGTGTAATTGTCTTGCCGCGATCGGCGCCTCGAATTCCAACTAGCGAGGGTTGGTCAAGGCTTTGCAGTAAAGACGCTTCGAGTACGGGTTCATCTTGTCCCTGCTCCTGTGCTGCTCGCTTGTTTGCACCCAGGTCCATTACCACTGTGCCCTGCCCGAGCCCATCGTTCACCGCCCAACTGCGTGGCGCCTGAGCCTCACTCTTCTCAACAGCGGAAGCAACAACGTGCCGTGGCGCTTTAGCGACTTCTGGCGCAGCTAGTTCTACAAATACTTTGAACTCCAGAATATCAAAGCGGACGATATCATTGTAGCGTACTAGCCTAGGTTCTGTTTTTAGCTGTTCTCCATTGACGAAGGTTCCATTTGTGGAGCCGAGATCCTCCACAAATAGCGCCTTGTCCTTAACAAAGAAACGGGCGTGACGACGTGACAGGGAAGTATCCGGAATTATCGCTTCACAGTTTGCGTCGCGTCCACATGTCATGTCGCCGGAAATGACAAAATTATAGCGACCATTAATGGACTGTATCGAAAACTGAACTTCCTCACTCATCTGAATTTCTCTCTCAATGCACTATGCCGATTTTTAATTGAAAATTTAATTCGGCTGCGACGAATCGAAATAAGGTTGTACTTGTCTGGCAATGGCGATGAATCGATCGGGGTTAAACACGACGAAACCTCGCTCGCTGTAATCCTCGAGCACCAATGCCTCAAACAGAGCATCCATGACGGACCGATACTGATCAACTTGTTGCAGACGAATGGTAATACCATCGATCGCTAATAAAGTTTGTTCTGCTAGCGCGTAGTCTCGATAATCGCCTGCGGCTGCGTGTGCCGCTAAGTTCGCTCGCAGTCGCTCTAACTCGTCATCACTATAGACGCGATTACTGAACTGTGTACTGATATTCAAAATGTAAGCATGGAGATTGCCGGCGGCCGTTCTCAACGCAGATCTACTTGCGATGGAGCCTTGATGTAACTGTGTAATTAACCTATTCAGCTCGGCAACGCGATCGGGCGAAACGATTTCCAAAAGACTCAATACCATCATGAAACTCGAGTCGTTAAGCCTTACGGTGCCCGGTGGTAAGTTGCTATGAGAACTTGGTACCCAGCGCCTGTCCTCTAGAGGATGATGGCAAGCCTGACAGTCATAAAAATACAATTCAGTCTGCAGCGAGTCGCTGTCTATCACATAGATATTCAACAATTCCAGCGACTGCATGGCCATCTCCAACTGTCCAGTCGCCCAAATTCCAAATCCAGTCACAGCATTCTTGCGCTCACGGTAGTCGGCATCTACGACATAGTGCATAGGCTGCAGCGCTGAATAAGCATCCAGCTCGAAGCTCAATCGAGGGTGGCCGGCGCCCATAATCTGATGAGTGGCAAGTTTGTCGTCTGTTCCGTTATGACAAGACAAACACAACGTCGCCTGAGCAAAGGGATTCTCTGTTGGATACAGGCCGTTGCTTAGATTATCGCTATGGCTTGCATCTTCTCGGTGACTCTCTAACCAATTTTCCGCACCACCGTGGCAGGATTCACAGCCTACGCCGTCACTGAGCAAGAACTCTGCTCCGCGCTGGCTAACTGGAACGTTGTCAGTATGGCAGTTAAGGCAAATGTCTGTTCTATGGGCAGGCTCACTAAGACCAAGATTCTCCGCCATTAGTCGAGCAGCAGGTCCAAGCAAGCTGTTATATGCCCTTGAGTGCAAGCCCTGGTTCAACCAAGTCCTGTATTCTGTCATCAACACATTGTCCTCCTCGGAGGGCGAAGACCGTCCGTGGCAGACGCCGGTGGCGCAGCTAGCGACACCAAGGTGTACTAAGCCGTCATGCTGCGGCAACGCGGCTATAGTTTGATCGCTAGGCTGACTAAAGCTGTCCTGAGCGATAACACCCAACATAATCGAGCCGGCTAGCAGAAAAGCGGCTATCTGAAAACTAGCTTTTAATTTGCGGGGCTTAAATTCAGTCATGAGTATCCGAACTATTATTTAGTCTAGTTAACGTCATCTGGCTCATCCTTCACAAACCAGGGCTTGCCTTTGGCATCGAGGAACATGGCCTGCATTTCATCTTGATTGAGCGGCCTAGACCCCTTGCGCCCAAACACGGATATCTGTTCGCCAGTCTCGTCGACGCCGCGATCTCTATCGAGACCTTTCGACAGACTCAAGGCAGGAGTATCCGTGCGGTATTGCGCGATGATAGCCGGCCTTGGCTCTGGACTGAAGCCGTAGAATTTAGGCTGACTGGACGGCGAGGTCAATTGGACAACCTTTAGTCCGCCCACTCCGTCTGCAACATAGGCGAATAGTGAGGCATTCGTTGTGCCAACGACCACATCTCTACTGTCGGTTAATCGCAGGCCACTCGAGTCGTTCTCATCGCCAGTAAAACTTTGCAGATGGCGCATCGCAGTGGGTTGTTTTACGTCGACGATAACCAGTCCGTCGCTTCCCGCTGCCACGTACGCGAAGGTGCGGGCCACGTAAACTCGCTGCGCATCTTTTAGGGAGATCGTATTATCGCTGAGCAGCATGGGTTGTTCGGTATCGGTAACGTCGACAACCTGAAGCCCACTGTCGTTCGTGACGAATAGATAGCGAAACTGTAACGCTGATGCACGGGCATTCTCCATGGGCACAACAGCGACCAGCCTTGGCTCTAATGGCTCGTCTAAATCGACAATCACCATACCCGCATCCGCGGCGATATACAGTACGTGCCCGCCGATAGTAGCGTGGAGCGCTCCGTCTAGCACGCCGTCCGGATTCCAGTTCAACGTTCTTTCGATGAAATTGTTGCGCGGTTCGCCATCGGCAAAGGTGTTTACGTCGAACAGTATCAAACCCTCAACGCTGTCAGTTACCACCGCATAATTATAGATGGGATGAAAGGGCTGTTCGAGATTATCCTCACGCATCAGCTCGCCCTGATTGCGCTCTGGAGCGATGGGCTGACTGCTTGGCAATACAATACAGGTAGCATTATTCGTATCAAGATGTGCGTCCTGTCCCAGCGGGCTTACTGGCGCAGTAATGATGCGCTGTGAAACGCCCTTATTCGCGATAGACGCTACGTCATAGACTTGCACGCCCCGCTCTCCCTCCGCGGCGAAAAGGTATTCGCCGCGCAACTGCAGGCAGGACACTGTACCCGCCTCATGCTCATAGGCCGACGTCAGGTTCTGATTCGATTCGAGATGTTTCTGAAACCAATCGGGGTAGGCATATTTTTGTAGATAGCTACCGATCACCGCCTGCGGCTCTTCCCACTCGGTAACCTGCACGGCATTCAATGCACCTTCATTGCCCACCCAAGTGTTGAAACCGACGAAGTTCAAAAAGTTGGTGCCTAACAAAAGCAGTTGCGACATGATCGCATTGTTGTCGTTGTCCTCGGACAGATGGCAATCGGAACAAGTTTTAGTCTCGTTCTTTCTCACTGTGTGCGGAAAGTGTGGATTAAACGCCTGCGAGCTGAAACCGCTGGCCGCTATAGGCGGCTGCTGGATATAGATTTTCTCGCGATTGGCATTCGTTGATGAAAGCACCAGAGCCGAACTGGATCGAACTGGCGCGATCTTTCCTCCTTTCGCTGGCCCTCTTCGCCCTAGACTAAATGCTTGATCTCTAGCTACCTGTGGATTGTAGGTTGCGAAGTTGCGCGATACGCCGCCTTCGTAGTGATTTCTCTCTGTCATCCAGTTGGACTCGATGGGTAAGTGGCAGCCGGCACAGGTTGTGGTCCAGGAGGTATGGCAGCTATAACATTCCATATTGGAATCAGCATGCGCTAGATTCACGGCCGCGATCTCTTCCCCCCATGCTTGAGTATCGGTATTCGTACTCATCAGTTTGGCACGCGCTGCCTTCACATTATAGTCAGCGTGATCTTCGTCGACCGAGTTGCGAACTAGACTAACCACCCATTCCAGTTCTGGGTCGAGCGCAGAGCGTTGCATAAGCTCGCCGTTTACCCATTCGAATCGCAGCCTACCGTCGGGAGTTCGCGACGCAGCAAGCAGGTCCGTACCACCTCCTAGAGCAGCAGGCCCGGATGTAAACAGATTGGGAAACTCCTTCGCAGTGCCATGACAGTCTTTGCAATCTATCTCGACCGCGAGAGCTACCTCACCATACAGGTGTCCGTTACCATGATTGTCCTGACTAAAATGGCAGTCTGTGCAATGCATGCCTGCATCCAAATGCACCGAAGACATATGTACTGCCTTATCGAACTTCTCCGGATCATCGTCTTCTACTAACCTATCGTCCGCATCGAGTAAGTTACCATCACGATCACGCTTAAATACGGCACGAAAGTTCCAGCCGTGGCCATGGTAATCCGCGAACTGCGTGTCGTTTAGCTCGGGGTTTAGCTCAGAGACTTTCTCTAGAAAGTCAGTATCACCCCAGTTACCACGCGCGGCGGCAGCTTCCGGATTGCGATCGTTAGTCTCTCTAATCTTCGAATCGCTGGGATACTGTTGCTGCTCGGGCCACATAGCGGGAGCATCAGACTCGTAGTCCCACATGGTATAGCCGAGATAGGAATTCACGAACATGTTCGGTTGATGCATGTGGCATACCATACATTGACTGGTAGGTATCGCCCGAGTGAATTCGTGCTTTATTGGGTGACCGGATTCTTCCTTAGAAATTACAGGATCGGCTGTCTGTGTTTTGCCTGTGTGACCGAACTGAGCATAGGGTCCAGAGTGCGACGGATCTCTGTCGTTTGCGTATACCACGTGACAGGAAGCACAACCGGAGTGTCTGTAATCGCCCGGCTGATCGTTAGTCCCCATGAACCATGTCAGGGGGTCGTTCAAGCGAGTCTTGGTTATGTTAATTAGAGGTACAGAGATTCTGGCTCCGGTACCCGGACCACGATTAGACTGGCGAATATCCGGTCGTCCTGGTTCTTCCAACCTTTGAATGATGCCGAGACTATTCGGGTTTCCTGTCTCAGGAAACAGATTTGAAATATTTCGCCCGCCACTTTCGAAGACTCTAAAAATATCGCCGGGTTTCGTCGTTTCCCATGCAGGGATAGGCAGCAATTGGGGCAAAATTCCGGCGGCGCGAACAGCTTCTTGCAATTCGTCTGCCACTACAGGTCCACGTATCATAACGCCTACACCGTCTCGGTCGTAAGATTCGCCTAGTATGTAATTCTTGAATGGCAAAATACCATTGTTGTAAGCAGCACCACCGAAGAGCATAGCACCGGTAGAATGCAGGCTTGTCTTAGCGGCGTTGATAACGGCCTGATGACAGGCTCCACATGCCTCATCGGCGATGCGATAATCTGAAGGGTTGATGAAGCGCACATACTCGGGGCTTTCTGCGTTTAGTAAAGTATAGCTCCTCTCGGGATTGCGACTACTCGGATAGCCCGCCGCCTCCGGGTAACTTGGCAGAGATATGCGCGTGATTCATGATTTCAATATAGAGCGGGTTTTCTCGAGTCGTTCCCACCTCTATTGCAACAGTATTATCGCCTCCGTGGCAATCCACACAGGCCAGATTGACAGCTACGCTGGCATGCATGGTCTTCTGATCGGATTCCGTGTGGCAACTGACGCAGCCAATGTTCTTGCTATTCATTTGTTCACGACTCTGCGACGACGGCGCAGACGGAGCAGTCACATAGTGCCGCTCCACAGCAGCGGGCCCCTCCGCCGCAAACAGAAAACCAGATACAGACACGACACAGGCAAGCAATAGACCAACAATAATGATAATGCGATTCATCTTGAAACCTATTCTGCAGCTAGAAATAATACTCACGGGCTATCACCTTTCCTAATCTTATTAGCATTTGTCAGGCTCATACACTTTATCTCTGTTCCTTCACATGGGCACTAGTAGGCTATCAGTAAATTCAGAAAAAAATAGTCTGCGCGATCGTCCTCAAACAGGTCCTTAAACCCCTTCCCGGGAAGGAGCTGTGAATAGGATGCCCGCAAAACTATATTCTGCGAAATCATTGGTCGATAGATCGCCGAAACGGATAGCTCATTGCCGATATGCTCTCTAATACCTGCCTGATTTCTAGCGACTTCAAGTACAGCCGTGTCAGCGAAGTGTAGCGAATTCCAGTTTGCGCTGATACGCAACTCCGGCAATATATCCATGTCGACGCCAATACCGGCGAGTACCATGCCTGGATTGGTAAAATTGGACTGTCCCTGTTCCTTGGAGGACCGCAGAGAGTTAAGCACCCCATTACGAGAAGATAGGCCTACCCGCCCCCCTCCAACCAATGGCACAGACTGTCGAATCCAGTAGCTGGCATCGCTGCCTGCAAATTGCGGGTTCTCAAAGATCGAGTCGAACCCCTTCGCCGTGCTATCGAAGGGATCATCGTCACCCGAAGCATAGAGAAACGATGCACGGGGTCTGATCCAATCGAAATCCCTAGACAATTCCGCGGCAAAAAAACCAGCACGAATATCGGTCTTCTCTCGTACAAATACACCTGGATTCTCTTTGCCAAACGCATAGTAGGCCGACGTACTCAAATTAAAGCGACCTAGATGACCATCACCACTGTATCCAAGATAGCTAACCTCGTAGCCACGAGAAATTTCTGTACCGATCGAGGCGGGCCGTGCTATGAATCCGTTGTTGTCGAAATAGGTTTCGCCCTTCTCCTGATTGCTATTATGGGTAAGGGAGAACTGAGAAATAAATCCCTTTACCAACAAATCCTGCCAGTAGAGATTGGCTGCAAAAACATAGTCTTCTCGTGCGCTTTTCCCCAAATCATTGAGGCCGCTATTGGTGTCTTTCTCCAGGCGCTGAAACAGAGCGAGATTGTACTGGAAGATATTATTATTGCGCGTGCCGAACAAGCGAATACCTAGCTGATTATCCTGAAACAGAAAACCTCTGAAATCGGCATTGAATGGCTGGATGCCAACTCGAATCGAATCGAAGTCATAGCGATCGGAAACGTTTCTAAGATGCTTATCTACGAACGCTGCCTGCACACCAACATGACGATCATGACGTGTCTTACCATCTGCCGGGTCGACGTTTACACCTAAAACCTCATCAAGCTGAGCATAGTTATAGTTGAACGCAGTGGTCAGTCGAAACTCATAGTCCGGGGGACGGAAGACGGTGTCGCCCTTATAAAACACCATTTCCACCAGCAAATTTTCATTCACAGAAGACTGATCGCTATCGCCGAATGCATCGATGCTGCCAGGTCGTCTTGCAGAACTGGAACCCACCGGCGTAACAACCTCACGGGCCTCATAGATGGTGTCGGAGATTACCCCCAAGTTGAAAAACCACTCCCCGTTGAATGGCTTGTCTGCCTTCAAGGGATTAGCATTGTAGGGGTCGAAGAAGCTGGATTCGTAACCTAGAGTCTCTACGATGCGCCAGCGATCTGGCATGGCTATCGCATCACGATAATCATCGAGCCCTGGACGCGGAATGGGAGAAACTTCATTCTTAGTTCTCTCGGGAATCGCCTGAGTTCGCTCTCGAATGATGCGGCCTAAACGAGGCCGCGGAGTTGTTTCTGGCACTACTAACTCTGTAGCGCGCACCGGCTCGACTTCGGCTCCATCACTGGGCGCTGCATCACTGACAGTCGGCGGTTCAGGTATTTCCTGTTCGGCATCCTCGACGTCCGGAAAATCGCTGCGATCCGTTGTGCCTGAGCCAGCATCTAGGCTTGGAAAAACTATTTCCGGCAATGGCTGCTGAACAGGTGCTACAGCCGGCTCGCAATCAAGCGCACGGCCGGGCAGACGCCTTGCTAGATTCTCATCGCACTGAGCCGCTGCTTCGGTTCCAACAAAGAGTAGCGCTAGCAGCATGATAGTCCGGCGTAGCCGAAGGCTCATCGACATGCTCCGATTATTGGTGCCGCTGAGGCGCTATTTGTTTTCACAAACATTGCTTGCTCTGCTGTCTAGAAAAGGTGCCACTGGGCACTGCACGTAACGTAGTCGAATGCCTTGGGGAGTTAAATTGTCTGCTCGCCTGTCGATAGGCGCATTACCGATCTCGCCGCCTAATATTTCGCCCGCATTGTGCAAGCCTAAAAACGAGATCATATCATCTTGATCGATACCGTCGCCGGACACCCCTATCCCGCCTATGAGTTGCTCACCGCGAAAGATGGGCACGCTGCCGGGAAATATCTGTACGCCGGATTTCACAGGAGAATTCGCCGGGCCCTCAGTGAAGAAAGGTGACTCGAAACTAAAACCTATGCCGGCACAGCCAGAGGGCACATCATCGACGAGCCCAGCGGATGCTACTGCAAGGATATGTTGCAGAATACCGTTGTAGACCAAGTCCAACTGCAGTCCTGTAGAGAACACACTCTGGGAGCCCGCCGGTTTGCTCAGCGGACCCGATGGCCCATCAATTAACCCATCTGGATAAACAGGTCTCGACAAGTTGCCGCCCGCCCGATCGGAAAACGCATAAAAACCGTCGCTCAAAGCGGCGGCATCATTCAAAAAGACTTGCAAGCTAGTTACGTAATTCGCGAAACTTACCGGCTCGCTCAGAGAAAGCCCAACGTCATCGATGCTCAGATAGCTTACATCAGGCAACTCGCGTAGAAAGGTTGCAGCGTTTGCTGAGGAATAAAACGCGGCCGTGCGCGCTTTCTGTAACGCTACATCTGAGCCGAAAACCGGCGCATCGCGGCTCCTTACCATTCCTAATACATTACCGTTGGTATCTACAACGGCGATAGTGACTCGGGCCTGGCTACCCAACGGACGACGAATTTGCGCCCGCGCTCGATTAGCAACTCGTAATGCCTCTTGCAAGATTACACGTACTTCATGCTCACTAAGCGCGAGACCAGCAAGAGCAGTATTGTCGCTGCCCGCCGATGGCGGGTAACGCTCTAGGTTATTTCTATCAACAAAAACGAAAGCATCTAGGCCTGGAAAATCATCTAGCGAATCCGCGCGAATCCCCGACTCGGGCAAACCGAAAGCTACGCCGGCTTTGATACTGCCATCGGTGTATCCAAATACAGGCACGAGCTTACCTGTGTCGACTGTTATGCTTTCGAAGCTAGGCGCCGATTGTGGCGAACTAAGTAAACCCCAGTCTTGTACATCACTGAAACGTAACGTCTTCCCTTCTACCGTAATGCGGTTGGCACGTCTATCACTAGGCGCTGAATAACCAATAGTCCCGGCAAGGCTGACAAACTCGTCAACAGAGTGGTCGAAATCGCTAATGTCTTTATCGATAGAGTAGAGACCGTCAGCGATCACACCTATGCCGCCCACCAAGGAGCCAGACATATACAAGGGCAGGCCGCCGGGATCCGCGGAGAGTCCGAAGGGCGAGCGTTGCGGTCCCACGGTCACGGCACTGCCGTCGCTTGCCTGCGTGAAATCGGAGCAGGCCAGTTGGCTGAACTGCACACCAAACAACGGACCGCCGGGTTGATTGATCTCGCCGGGGTTAAAATTTTCCTGAATGATCTGACTAGCAGTGCGCGTGCTAAACGCATTACCTTCGGAGGATAAATAAGCGCCCGTGATGGCCTTACTTATAGCAGCTTGATCGTCTATGACAAATGGAGCCACTGTAGTTGGCAAGACTATGCCTTCTAGCCCACTATCGATTACCGAGCTAGCACCTATATCTGTATTGGTTGAGATCAATACTTCATGTGCGAGCTTGTCTCCCATTCGATAGACGGCAAGAACATTTCCTACTCGATCGACTACTGCAATGGTTGCCAATACGCCCTGTGCCTGCGCCTCTTGCACGGCTTGGGAGAGAATTCTGCTAACGTCAGCCTCACTAAGAAAACTCTGCGCGTTAGTGCAGCTGCCGCTGCAATCTTGCGCCACAACAATTTTTGAAGAAAACACCAACAGCGTGAGACAAATTCCGGCCAAAGACAGCTTGCAATGCCTACGAATCAACTCATTTAACATTAGTTATAATCCAACATTGCACTACTAGTTCGTGGAGTGTGATGAAGATGACAGTTAACACAATCTACCGCTATTTTATCGTTTGCACTAGAGTTACTGTGACAACCGAAACAGGTCTCATTCTTAGGGATCAACACGTCTGTGCTTAAGCTCGAATTTTCCGCCTCATGACAACCATTACAAAGCTCTCTCTCCGATTGGCCAGCCTGAGTAAGGTGAGCTGCGTGATCGAACCTCGCATTGCTGTACCAGTCGCTGTTAATCCGAACTGGCTCAACATGCCAGGACTGACTTAAACCAGACCAGCCAGCATCACCTTCATTCGCGCTGTTCTCCACCGCATTTACCTGATGACAAGTAACACAACCCGAAGTACCGAATTGCAGCTGAATTTCTTGTTCAGCCTTCTCCACCGCACATTCGTAATCGTTGCCTTCGCAGCGGCGCACCAATTTGCCGGGCAAGCGCCTAGGAAGGGTGTCGTTGACACGCCCTGGAGTCAGGTAAAGTGCGATGAAATATTCTTCGATCGAGCGAATCGCAAGTGCGGGGTCGCCATGGGGAATTTCTCGTTCATTGAATTCTAGTGTATGACATTCGGCGCAATGATCCTGCATGTTAATAGCTACGAAATGTTCATTGCCCACATCGAGCATATGACAACTCGAGCAATTCAATGCCGGCTCGTCTAACTGCAAGTGAATCTCATGGGAAAATTTCAAATGGGAATTTTCAACGGCTATGCTTAGATCAGCCTGCGTTATTCGCCTCCAGGCTGCTACAAGTTCAGGGCTCTGCACCTCGGGCTCTATGTCCTTGAGTGCCGTCAGAAACGAGTAGCGAAACTGAGGATGCTCCGACTCATTGAAAGCCGTCGCTATTTGCGTGACGACACCATCGGACCCTAAAATAGAATCCTCATGACACTGTGTACATAGAATATCAGTTGTAGCAATTATCGATTGCGGTTCATTGTGTTCTTTATGGCAACTCTCACAACGCGGCATACTGCTAACAGCATTCCCCATATCGTTCAGCGCAGTTGACGCTGGCGTAAGTAGAGAATTAAGCCCCGATTCACCCAAGGAAGAATGTAATGCACTATCTGCAAAAAATTGATGATCGAAATGTTGATCACTCTGACTATGGCAGTTAGCACAAGCTGTATCGCTTACTGGTTCGAAGGCCTGCGTATGACATGAAGTACAATCATTCCCGATCGCGTTTCGATGGGCGGACAATAGCGGCCCAGGTGACCACAAACTATCAGCGCGCCAGCTCTGGTTTTGCGTATGGTCCATGGCAGTAATCAAGTCGATCCAAGGCTGTTCATTCATCGAGCTGCTACCACTGAGATACGCAGTATAAGGTAAGCAAAAAGCAATGACGAACAGTGTCACAGCGGAGAAATAAGCTAGCCTTCGCGGGGTCCAGATTCGCGGCTTCACTTCTCGCTGCCAGGATTCGGCTAGGGTCGTTGTTCTCTGGACTGGGTCTAATATCATCTCGCAGGCGAAATCAAAACCTTCTGGTGCGGCCAAAACCTTAATAGTCTGAGCACCTAGCTTGACCTCATCATTGACTTGCAGAACTTTCCTGTAAGCAGCTTGGCCGTTCACGAGAATCTTGTTCCACCCCAACGCCTTGATGCTCGTCTTTCCGCCACTCATTTTGATGATCGCATGCCTTCCATGAATGTGCGGACGCGGAATATAAAGATGCTGATCGGGATCACTTCCCAACGCTATCGTTGGCGCAGACATCTTCACGTCTTGCACTTTGCCAGTGGCGGGATTTCTGTGTCGGATGAGAAAGATCATTTGCGTGCTTAGGATCACCAGTAAAAAAATACAGATACAACATGAATTGTAAGCGCCACCAACAGCGCAACACTGATAGGCGTATGAATGAACAACCAAACTCGCATTCGCGCTTTGAGTTGCAGACTTACTCGCAAGTTTTCTACCAACTGCTGTCGTCGGGTAAGCAAGTTCAGCAGACTCAACAATAACTCCGGCTCGGTGGCTCGATTGCCGCGTGGAATTCGTTTCGCAACAAAATCTATCAAAGGCTGCTGCGCGCGGTTTGAAACAACATCTACACGGGTACCAAATACAGTGAGGCACATCATCGACTTATCTCTTGCCAGAAGCATATCCAGAGTAGACCCCGCGATACCAGTTCTCTCTATCGCACTGGAAACAGTCATCTGCAACTCACTGTCGAGCTCCTTATAGGTTGCGACTATTTCCTCTTTCAGCGAATTCAATAGGGCGAGGCTCTCTTCACCACTTCTACCATTAGACAGAGCCACTATCTTTGCCGGATAACGAATATAGGCGAACACGCCATAAAATCCGCTAAAGATGACTAGCAACAGTAGCAGAAAGGCGAAGGAATGAATGTTAATCCCGAGTTGAAAGGCGCTGTGAAAACTAGCAACTACGATTAGGCTGCTACCGAGATAAACATGCGCCGAAACCCAGGCCTTTACACTACCGAGGCGCGATTGAAAGCTCCGCTTACGAACCCCAAGTAACGCTAGCCAAACTACAAGCACAGTAGCAAGCGTTCCTAAAATATAGCCCTGTGGTGTGCCTCCGTTACTCCCCTCAATCCCTGCTTGAGAACGGTATATGAAATAGGAAATCAAGATCAGGGTCAGACTTATATAGAGGTAGTAAGACTTTCGGTAGGAGAGCATGTTTTCTGACATTTGCTAGCGCTCCTGAAGATACGTCAGGTAATTATCGGGAGTAATGCGGTTCGCCGCGCCCGTAGGACAGACCGAGACACAGGCGGGGCCCGTCTTAATGGACATGCAGGCATCGCATTTAACCGCTTTTTTACCTTTCGCTAACGCTTCGACATCAGGCTGGAAGTCCTTAACCTCGCCTACATCGGCGCCATAACCAAAGAGAAGCCACGCCCAAATAGGGGGCTTATCCGGCGCCTCATATTCCATTCTTATCACGTCGTAAGGGCAGTTGCTTTCGCAGTTTCCACATCCGATACAGGTACTATCGATAAATACCTCACCAGACGCTGCGCGGTGAATGGCATCGGGCGGACAGTCCTTCATACAATGGGGCTGCTGACAGTGACGACAGGAAACAGGTACATGCAATTTCGCGTACCTATCGCCAGCCTTCCTATTAAGCCGCGATACGCCATTATGTGTCTCTGCGCAGGCTTTTTCGCAGTAGTCACAAGACACACACAGATTCTCATCGATGATCAGCGCATTCGTGGCTTCACCCAAGCCCTGATCCATAAAAAATTGCATAGCCTGACCTACTTCTGGCTGTGCATCCAAGGTGTTCTGCTGAACATACTTAGCGCTAACATCACGCTGTAATTTTTCTATACCGGAAGTATCGCTGCGCACGAGTCGGGAGAACTCTTCCTGAGTAACCTCTATGACTTCTGTAAGTCCACTGGCGACCGCGTAGTGACGGCGAATAAGATCCCCCATAAGCGCCATCTCGCCGAATACTGACCCGGACTGAAACTGACCCACTACAATATTTTTGTTCTCGTGATTGATGTGAGATAAAACGACAGCCCCACTGCGCACAATGTACAAACAATTGCCAGTTTCCCCGGGCTTATAAATTGTGTCCCCCGCTCTGAACCGCAAAATTTTGGTGTTGAAACCCGCTACCGTTAATTCGTCAAACGCACTCTTTGGCGCAATTTTCGCCTGCAGAGCCCGTACGCGAAAAATTAGATCGATTCCATCGGCTACTCCGTCGTTGGAATTCATAAGCTTGAGCATAGTGCGGCGCGGAGTTTCTAGAAGAATACAGTCCCCAACCGCAGCGGCATCGCAATTTCTTGGTTGACCTGACAGCAAACCCGATTCACCAAAGAACTGCCCGCGACCGAGAACCGCAATCTGCTGACCAGACTGCTTAAGCGTAAGCTTGATCTCACCCTCAATGATCGTGAAGAAGGAACTGCTAAAGTCACCCTGCCTGAATATAAATTCGCCCGCGTGCATGATACGCGTACTGGCAAGACTGGAGCCTGTGCTGTCGGCTGCAATCGAGGCGGCGCGGCCCGTCTCATTCTGATAGACCTCTTCGCTCTGATAGCAGACCAGTAGTTGGCTTTCGATAATCAATTCGCGGAACTGCAACAGATTCATCTCATTCAACATTGGCGTACGCTGTTGAAAAAGTTGCGTGACCTGATCAACCGAGAGAGCAAAGGGAAGAAGCCGAAACTGCTTCTCGAGCAACTTCGATTCTACAGGAGCGATCATATCTCCATGAATAAAGGACACCACGTCGTGACCTTGATTCATACCCTGCTTGATTAGTGGATAACCGGCCAAAGAACCAATGATATAGAGCCCGGGTACGGAAGATTCGTAACGTTCATTCATGACTGGATTTGAACGAATATTGTCACTGGCAAATTCGATTCCCATTCCCTCGAGGAAGTCTCTGGCAGGCACCGAGCCGAGGCGCGCTATAATTCGATCTATCGGGAAAGCTTTCTGTCCGTCTCCGGTATTAATCTCGATCTTATACGGCTTTCCAGAACTCTCTGCGGCATCCAAGGCCTGAACCTTCTCTACGACGGTGTTGTAGTAGCAATCGAGACTCACCCCCTCGTCATTGGCAGCCTTAAGTATGGCATCTAGGTTTCCAGTTTTGGCGCGACTGAACTCACCGCGCCGGTTGAGGATGTAGACCTGGTTCGAAGCGGAGAGAGCCAGCGCGTTCTCAATCGCAGAATCACCGGCACCGACAACTACGATAGTCTCGTTCTGGTACATGCTGGCATCAGCCAAAGTGTATTGCAGCAGAGGTAAATCATCTCCGGGAACGCCTAGCCGTCTAGGATTCCCCTCAGAGCCGATAGCAAGAACCACAAAACTCGCTGTAATGGGAGAAGCACCCTGAATGCAAATTCGAAAATTGCCATCTTCAGGTTTGATTTCGGTGACTTTGGAATCGAATCGAATATTAAGAGAATTACTCTCAAGCGTCGCCTGCCAACTCTCTAGAATTGACTCGCGTGAATTAGCAGAAAACCGAAAATCGCTGCGCAGATCGAGATAGCCCGGTTCTGCCATCACGTACTTGCCCTTTTGGTAATTGACTATCGTATTGGCGATGGTCGGTGCGCCCTCCAGCAGCACATAGCTCCGATCGGCCTCCCCGTCGATTTTTTGGTACCAGGCTGCCCGGCCTGCAGCGCTGAGCCCCGCGGGCCCCGCGCCAATAACAGCTATGTGAAAATGTTCGACCTGCGACATTGTAACCTTGGCGACGTATCGGATTTGGCCATTTATTCTACTACTCCGCTAACTTGATAACACTACTAGAAGCAAATTGTATGCATGTATAGTAGCTCCGTTGAATTAGTTACTCACCAGTGTCGTGGCAATTGGTTCTAGCTTAGAGAGTTCTGTTACAATCGCCTCTAAACATAAGAAAAATAAGAAAAATAAGAGTCTATCTACACTGCGGGAGAATACAGTGAGCAACGAACCTTCTGACCCACAAGAAAATCTGCCAGATACTGAGGCCACCGTTATTCGCTCCACAGTTTCAAGGGACGGCTATGAAAACGAGGGTGTACAGCTAGAATACATCGAGAAGATTCGCCACCACCAGCTCAACTATGAGAAATACCAAGTCCGCGACAAGATCGCGGAAGGCAGCATGGGCTCTATCCACCAGGTCTACGACAAGAACCTAAATCGCTCCTCAGTCCTGAAAATAATTCTGCCGAAGATTCAAGAAGACCCAGCACTTTTCCGTCAGTTCATCAAAGAGGCGCAGATTACGGCGCGACTTGAACACCCGAATATCATTCCAGTGCACGACATAGGCATCATCGATGACGACCGCCTGCACTTCGCGATGAAGGAAGTCCACGGTGACACACTTGCCACGATCCTGCGCCAAATAAAGGCAGGCTCTGAAGAGCATGCCCTGCGCTTCACCTATTATGCCATGCTCACAATATTCAGAAAAATATGCGATGCCGTGGCTTTTGCTCACTCATTGGGAATTTTGCACCGTGACATTAAACCCGACAACATCATGGTAGGTGGGTTCGGTGAAGTCTTGCTGATGGATTGGGGTATCGCTAAATTAATTGGCGACAAAGAAATCGAGCTGCCTGAAAACATAGACGCCGCGTTCACCAGCGTCGCGAACTCAGAAGTCACATTGAGTGGGGTCGTAATGGGCTCTCCAGCTTTCATGTCGCCGGAGCAGGCTAATGGCCTTGGCGATAAGATTAATGAGCGCAGCGATGTCTTCTTGCTCGGCTCGACACTTTACAATATTGCTACCCTGCATGCCCCTTACACCGGAAGCGACATCGAGGAGACCATAGAGAACGCACAACAGGGAAATCTTATTAGCTCCGCCTTGCGCGCACCTGACAGGAACATTCCTCGAGAACTCATCCGAATCATAGAAAAGGCAATGGCCTTTAATCCCGATGAACGTTACGCAACCGTTGATTTATTGATATTGGATATCGATGCTTTGCTGGAGGGAAATACCACAACTATCACCAAGGTTTTTGAGGCCGGAGAAGTAATTATTCACGAGGGAGACATAGGCGAAGAAGCCTACGTAATATCTTCGGGAAAGGTCGAGGTGTTCAAAATTACTAGCAGCGGTAACGTACGTCTCTTGACATTAGATAGCGGTCAAGTAATTGGAGAAATGGCACTTATCTCGAAGAGTGTACGCTCCGCCTCAATTCGTGCACTAGTTAAAACTGAGCTAGTAATGATTACTAAGGAAGTCATGGAGCAAGGCCTAAGCCAATTGCCCCCTTGGCTGAAGACAGTAGTGAACTGTCTCACGGAGCGCCTCGTTCGCGCGAGTGAGCAGGTGCATCCATTGATCAGTGGAGATTGCCTCTACCACGTCCTGCGCCAGATCCAGTACAGCTACCTATCACTGAGTTCAGGGGACGACTCAGGGGCAGAGAGCAATATCGTGTCTGCCAATACAAAGGCACTAATTAGCGATGTCGCTTGCAGTCTCTGTCTTCCCGAAAGTTTAATAGAACTAATCGTCTCCGGACTGCTCATGCAGGGCCTAATTCGACCAATTGCGAAAGAAGAGTTAAGCGTAGCGAATAGTGAGCTGCTTGAACTGCTCGTTCAGCAGGCGGCGAAAGAACAGTCGATCCAAACTGTGACGAATAGGCCCAGCAGCAAACTGTCAGAGGAGCATTCAATCAAACAGATAATCGGTAGCGACAACGAACTAGATATAAATGAAAAGCTTCAAGAAATTCTCGGCACACTGCGCGACCGGTTAGGCTCTTCATAGATACACTCTACGAGACAGTCTGAGAGAAGGTATTGCCGGATGGAACGAATTGTATAGCCATCCCCACTTCTAGCTGGCACTTCAGATTGCTAACAGCAGGTCTGGTTCCGAAATTTCGCTGGGCAAGGCGCAGCTCTGCGGATACTCAACTCCGACTAGATAAAGGCCGTCCGGTAGAGCCGTAGGACCTGCCCGCGCCCTATCCTGCAGCGACAGTAATTCCCCGATCCAAGCTGGGTCTTTGACGCCTGAACCTACTTGCAGTAAGGACCCCATCATATTGCGCACCATGTGCTGTAGGAATGCATTCGCCTTAACATCGAAGATGAGAAAGCCGCCACGCCGATAGACATTCGCATGCATAACATTGCGCATCGCCGTCTTCGATTGACAGCCGGCAGCACGAAAGGAGGTGAAATCCTGTTCCCCAAGAAAGTGTTGCGCTGCCGAATGCATCGAGACTGCATCCAACTCGCGACGAAAATAACTCGCTCGGCGATGCAATATTGCAGATTGCGTGTCACGCCAGTACATCAGATACAGATAGCGCCTGGATAGCGCGCTAAAACGCGCATGGAAATCATCATCCTGCAGCCGTGACCACACCACCCGAATAGTCCTTGGTAGCATGCTGTTTACACCCTGCGTCCAGGCTTTAGCCCCTCTGTCAATTTCAGTGTCAAAGTGAACTACTTGGCAAGTAGCATGAACGCCTGCATCTGTCCTACCGGCACAACTCACGACTACGTCTCTATCCGCAACTTTACTGAGCGCGGTTTCAATGTGTTTCTGGATGGTTTCTTGCTGCGGGAGTTTTTGTTTCTGCCAGCCAGAATACGGAGAACCATCGTATTCGATGCCCAGCGCTATGCGGTGGTTATTTGGCGTGGCTTGTTCGGAAGCTGACACTGATCAGATCGACGCAGGTTTACGAAAGCAAGGACTAAACAACTAGTCTGACTCGCGGACAAGTGACCCAAGTAACTTGCTGGCTTCTTCTGCCTGTTCATCGGAGCCTTCTTTAATGACTTCCTGTAAAATTTCCGTAGCTCCCTGCATATCTCCCATCTTCTGGTAAGCATAGGCGAGCTCTAACTTAGTCGCTGTTTCGTCATCAACCGACAGCATACTGGCTTCCTCTACATCATCGAAAGCCTCTACCTCAACGTCGTCATCAGATAAAAAACCTAAATCGTCATCATCTGCGTCCCCATGGCCGGTTGCTGCCTCTTCTTTGACCGACTCAATGTCGAACTCATCTAGGTCAAAGTCGAAATCCTTTACATCGTCTTCGATAACAGAGGTCACTTCGGCATCTAGCTTCTCCAGTGCGGTATCACCAGCAGTACCGTCTAGGTCTAGGTCTAGGTCTAGGTCTAGGTCTAGGTCTAGGTCTACGTCCAAATCAAATATATCAACTTCTTCGTTGCCCACGGGTACCGGTGCATCAGCGCCGCCGTCTATCTTGTCCTCATCGAAGGAGAATTCAACTACGTTTAGATCTTCTTTATCCTCAGCACTGTCATCGGTCGCTACAGTTACTTGGGAGATACTCGCTGCTGCGTCCGGAGCAGCGGTAACTTGTGCGACGGCATCTGCGTCGGACTCTCCTGTATCGAGACCTTTGGGATCTTTAACTTCGCTCTTTATCGCGCTCGAATCGCTGTCTAAATCAAACTCGAATGTTTCAATTTTTTCTACTGTACCCTCATTCGCCTCAAGTTCAATTGCACTGTTTTTGTTGGCGCCTTTATCGTCGACAAGGTCAGACATCAATTCTACTTTATGAGATTCAGCAGGGACTTCTTTTGTTTTTCCTGTGCCGACCAGTCCATCTTTAGCTTGTCCTACTTCAGGCTCATTAGCATTGTCGTCATAATCGAATGAGTCCAGATCAACCTCTAAGTCATCTAGAAAAGAATTAGGCTCAGGCTCATGATTTACCCCCTTTTCTTTCTCTGCGCCTTCTTCTTCACCTTGCCTCGGCTGTTCCGCTTCTAGAAAAATCTCAGGCTCAGAAAGTTTCGCTCTAGCTTCTGCGCTCCCCGCTTCGTCAAATACAACAATGATGTCTTCAGGCTCACCATCTAAATCAGATGAATCGTAGTCCCTTAATTCTGTGGCAGCCGCGTCTCTCTCTAAATTTTCTGTGTCAGTATTTTCAGCACCAACATCAAAATTCTGCTCAGCCAATTCATCGATGTTGTCATCATCTGCCTTCGCAGCACGATTTCTGCGTTGCATCAGCACGACCAACAGTAAGATGAGCAGAATAATACCGAACAGTATGAATACGCTGTTAACGGTCAAGTCGTCAGCTAAGCTGGACGGCGTGTCTATCAGCAAAGCGGCTTCTGCCGCGGCGGCATCCTGAATCGCTTGCTGCTCTGCTAATAATTGCGCATCAGCAGCGGCTGCATTAAGCGACTCTTGCAATTGCGCTAATTGAATATCTTGCAGTCGGATAATTTCTTGTGCGGCCGCGATCTGCACCTCGAGATCAACCATCCGGGAATCTAATTCTTCGCGTTCTGCTCTTGCACGATCGGCTTCTTCCTGACGCTGCGCCAACTGGGCTTCTAATTCAGCAATACGTTGATCGAGTCCTTCGTTCTCGGCATAGCCTAATCCTGCGGCGCCACTCCTTGCATCGTCTCCACTCACTACACTCAGTTGACCTTGTGGCTGATCATCTTGATCTGGCATGACATCCGACGGTGCTGCCAGTGGTTGAACACCAGCATCAGCAAAATCTTGATTCTGACGCATTACCTCATCGACCGCATCACGAGGGTTAATTGACTGTATTTCTGCTAAAGTCGGAACACGCAATACCTTTCCACTGCGCAGTTTATTGATGTTGCCATCGGCGAAGGCATCCGGGTTCAGACCCAGCAGCGCCAACATGGTTTGCTGCATGGACACCACGGTGTTTGGTCTAACTTGCTGAGCAATGCCGGAAAGCGTGTCGTTGCTATCTGTCACGATAGTTTCTTGCTCGACAACTTCAGGCTCAAGATTTACTGGCTCTGCTCTTGCCTCGATGGCCTCTGGCTCGGCCTGAGGCGCTGCAGGTATAATTTCAGGCTCTGGGCTTGTAGCAGAATTAGTTGAAATCGGCGCAGACACAACAGGTGACGTCGCCGGCTCGACGTCTGCCGCTTGAGCGTTAGGAGGCGGCTGCAGAATTGGGCTAATTGGCTGCCGAATTGAAGCGCTCGATTGCTGGTCGTCGAACACAGGAAGATCCAATAGGATAGTGTGCTCACTAAGCAGTCGACCATTAGGCCAGCGTGTATCTAGGATAAAGCTTAGATATGGCTCGCGGACGATTTGCGACGAGGTGAGAATTACTACGTTGTCCTGCCCTGCCGACTCAACGCTGAAACGGATATTAGAAAGGAAATCATCGCGCTCAATATTGAAACGCGCAAAGTCAGCGCCCGATGCAACCGAAACACGGATATCTTGCAGTCGCGCATCGCCTAGCTGAAGCAGTTCTATGCGCATACGCAATGGCTGGTTAAGCGAGGACTCGACAGTGACGGTGCCTAGCCCTAAAGCGTACACCTGTGTCGCCATGCTGCTGAGCAGCATGGTCAGAGTGACGACGATTTTACGAAGCATAGTCCCTTTTTCCCTCAACAGCTCGCTGACATTGCTAAGCACATGTAAAGCCAGGCCCTTTGATAGTTCTCTAAATCAGCATAATTGCTTAGTGAACACGGCTCTCGACGTTACAGAATAATAGTAATATAGTTTCTTCACTATAGCCTGTAAGCATTCATTACAAATAGCTTTTTATCAACTCTTCAGCTATCTGAACTGAGTTGAGAGCAGCACCCTTTCGTACGTTGTCGGAAACCACCCAAAGGTTAATACCATTGGGGATGGAGATGTCCTGACGGATTCTTCCGACAAAAACTGCGTCCTCGCCCGCCGAATCATGAACAGCTGTAGGGTATCCGCCATCTTTTCGCTCATCAATCACCGTAACACCAGCTGCATTCTCCACAAGGTCGCGCACCTGCGCCGCACTAATAGGCTTATGTGTCTCTATCTGCACCGCTTCTGAATGCCCGAAGAATACAGGTATGCGGACACAGGTCGCGCTAAGTTGAATACTGTCATCAGCGAAAATCTTTTGTGTCTCCCAGACCATCTTCATCTCTTCCTTGGTATAACCATTTTCCATGAAGACATCGATCTGCGGCAGCGCGTTAAAGGCTATCTGCCGTGGATAGACCTTGCACTCAGCCTCGCGGCCGTTCAATAGCTCACCCGTCTGCTTCGCTAGTTCCTTGACGGCACTGTTGCCAGAGCCGGAAACGGCCTGGTAAGTAGATACACAGATACGCTTAATCCCGACCGCGTCATGAATCGGTTTCAGCGCGACTAGCATCTGAATCGTAGAGCAATTGGGGTTCGCGATGATATTGCGGTTCGTGTATTGCGCTATCGCTTCAGGGTTTACCTCGGGTATTACTAGCGGGATATCGTCGTCATAGCGGAAATGCGAGGTGTTATCGATCACAACACAGCCCGCCGCGCCTGCCTTCGGCGCAAATTCGGCCGAAACACTACCACCAGCGGAGAACAGCCCAATTTGGGCCTGACTGAAATCGAACTCGGCTAAATCAGTCACCATGAGTGGTTTACCGTTGAACATCACTGTATTCCCGGCTGAGCGCTCACTGGCTAAGGCGAATATTTGATCTACTGGGAAATTGCGCTGCTCTAGGATGCTCAACAGAGTTTCCCCTACCGCGCCCGTCGCACCTACTACTGCTACATTGTAGTTAGTCATACTTTTCTCTAAATTCTTGAAATTATTAATACTTTCGCACACGAGCGGCTGACCAATAGGGCCACAGCCTTAAGCTACTTGCTTAAACAGGAAGCTTAAGTAGTAGTCGCATTAGGCGTCATGAAATACCAAGGTGCAGTGCTGCGCCAGCTTTTCTCGAAGTTACGTATGGTTTCTGATCCTTCCAGCGTAAGTCCGATATCGTCCAGGCCATTCAGCAAGCAGTTCTTTCGGAACGCATCCACAGAGAATTCAATTGTAGAGCCATCAGGCTTGATGATCGTTTGTTGCTCCAGGTCCACCTCTAACTGGTAGCCCTCGTTTGCCTCAACCTCTGTAAATAAAGCTGAAATAGTGGCCTTATCTAGAACGATAGGGAGCAGCCCGTTCTTGAAGCAGTTGTTAAAAAAGATGTCGGCATAACTTGGCGCCAAAATCGCACGAAAGCCATAGTCATCCAACGCCCAAGGAGCGTGTTCGCGGCTTGAACCACAGCCGAAGTTATCCTTAGCAAGCAGAACTTTGGCGTCCCTATAACGTGACTGATTGAGCACAAAGTCTGGATTTATTGGGCGGAGGCTATTATCAGTGTCCGGCAACCCCTTATCAAGATAGCGATGCTCATCGAATAGGTTTACACCAAAGCCAGTCCGCTTGATGGATTTCAGGAACTGCTTAGGGATGATGAAATCTGTATCTACGTTTGCACGGTCCAGTGGTAACACCACGCCCTTCTCTACTATAAATTTGTTCATGTTTATCTCTTAAATTTCTGTTTTAAAGGGTTTTAACCTAACTCTCTTATATCAACGAAGTGACCTGCGATAGCAGCTGCCGCCGCCATTGCCGGACTGACGAGGTGTGTGCGCCCTCCGAACCCCTGTCGTCCTTCGAAATTACGATTAGAGGTAGATGCACAGTGTTTCCCCTCACCTAACTGGTCTGCATTCATCGCCAGGCACATTGAACAGCCCGGCTCACGCCACTCCAGTCCTGCCTCGATGAATATCCGATCCAATCCCTCAGCTTCAGCCTGCTTCTTTACCAGACCCGAACCCGGAACGACCATGGCAACCTCAACGCTATTAGCGACTTTCTTGCCTTTAACAACATTTGCCGCCGCGCGCAGGTCTTCGATACGCGAATTTGTGCATGAACCGATGAATATGCAGTCCAGCTTGATTTCCTTGATCGCTGTTCCACCCTGTAAGCCCATATATGCTAAGGCCTGCTGGATATTCCCGCGCTTTGTCTCATCGGCTTCCTGCGCCGGATCGGGCACGTTACCTGTAATCGGAGCCACCATCTCTGGCGAAGTACCCCAAGTTACCTGCGGCTCAATGTCTTCAGCCTGTAATACGACGACCTCGTCGAATGTGGCGTCGGTATCACTCACCAAGCTGCGCCAAGACTGAGCCGCTTGCTCCCATAACTCTCCGCTTGGCGCGAAAGGTCTGCCCTTGATGTAATCCAGAGTTTTCTCATCGACAGCAATCAGGCCCGCTCTTGCTCCAGCCTCGATAGCCATGTTGCAGACGGTCATACGACCCTCCACAGACAACGCCTGAATCGCCTCACCACCAAATTCGATAGTAAATCCAGTGCCTCCGGCCGTGCCGATCTTACCGATTATTGCCAGCACGATGTCTTTCGCTGTACATCCCGCTTTCAACTGGCCGTCTATACGAACGAGCATGTTCCTGGCCTTCTTCTGCATCAGGCACTGCGTGGCGAGAACATGCTCCACCTCTGAGGTGCCGATGCCATGTGCCAAGGCGCCCAGAGCCCCGTGAGTAGAGGTATGCGAATCGCCACAGACAATGGTCATGCCGGGCAGCGTCGCGCCCTGCTCTGGGCCAACAACGTGCACTATGCCTTGTCGGGCATCGGCCATCTTAAGTTCAAAGATACCGAATTCAGCACAGTTATCGTCTAGTGTGCGAACCTGTATCTTCGAAACAGGGTCCTTGATGCCCTCTAAGCCCTGCTTCCGCTCTTCGGTGGTAGTGGGTATATTGTGATCAGGAGTCGCGAAATTCGCATCGGCGCGCCATGGCAAGCGCCCAGCTAGGCGTAAGCCTTCAAAAGCCTGCGGCGAAGTTACTTCATGAATCAGATGACGATCGATATAAATCAGGGCTGTACCGTCTTCTCTTTCTGATACGAGATGGGTGTCCCAGATCTTGTCGTATAACGTTTTACTGCTCATTTTGTTCACCAGTACTGACTTAACAGTTTTCATGTTTTAGATTAATTAAATTACTTAACTATCTGATCTAATTGTATTTGAATTTATATAAATCGATCAGAAGGGATTCCTGCTCTAAATTACTGTATTGCTAGTCGTGCGCGCCTTGCCGTTCTGGCCACGATCTCGCAACAAATGATCCATTAACACCAAGGCAAGCATTGCTTCGGCGATTGGCGTGGCACGAATGCCCACGCAAGGATCATGACGGCCTGTGGTTATTACCTCTTCGGCCTCGCCTTTACTATTGATCGACTTGCCCGGTAGACGAATGCTAGATGTCGGCTTCAGTGCTATGCTGGCAACAATATCCTGTCCGCTCGATATACCGCCTAGCACGCCTCCTGCGTTATTGCCTTCGAAACCCTCTGGCGTAATCTCGTCGCGATGCTCGCTACCCTTCTGAGTGACGGATTCGAAACCCGCTCCAATCTCAACACCTTTAACGGCATTGATGCTCATCAACGCCTTCGCGATATCCGCATCCAGACGATCGAATATAGGTTCGCCTAGCCCTGCAGGCATATTCGTCGCGCAGACATTTATCCTAGCGCCTATCGAGTTACCTTCTTTGCTCAGAGCGGCCATATATTCTTCCATCTCCACTACCTTCGAGGCATCCGGACAGAAGAATGGGTTATTCTCTACCTCGTCATAGTCCACTGAATCGATGGCTATCGGTCCCAGTTGACTGAGATAGCCGCGGATCAAGGTACCGCAGGTCTCGAGCAGGTATTTCTTTGCGATAGCGCCGGCAGCCACCCGCATTGCAGTTTCCCGCGCCGATGCGCGTCCACCGCCTCGGTAGTCGCGAATTCCATACTTCTCCCAGTAGGTGAAGTCGGCGTGCGCAGGACGAAACTGGTCTTTGATCTTGCTGTAGTCTTTTGAGCGTTGGTCAGTGTTCTCTATCAATAGGCCGATGGGTGTGCCGGTCGTCTTACCCTCGAAAACGCCGGAAAGGATCCTCACCGAATCGTCCTCTCTTCTTTGCGTAGTGAAGCGACTCTGCCCTGGCTTGCGGCGATTCAGATCACGCTGCATATCAGCTTCGGACAGTTCCATGCCTGGAGGACAGCCATCGACCACGCAGCCTAGCGCAGGCCCGTGGCTTTCACCAAAGCTAGTTACTGTAAATAATTTGCCGAAACTGTTTCCTGACATCTGAGCACTCGAATAAAGAATTTAAATCTGGCAGCAGGGCCGAAAAACAGGCGATTGTACACTAATTAAACTGTTCTCTGTACTGCTGTAATTGCCCCGCCGTAAGGGCTAGCACCCCTTCACCTCCCCACTCGAACTCCAACCAGAGCAGAGGAACCTGCTTGAGACGCTTGGACAATTGGGGATGGCTATAACCGACTTCCATCACCAAAAGGCCGTCTGCAGACAGGTAATCGACCGAATCGCGCAAAATTTTAAGGGGTATCTGCAGTCCCGCATCGTCGCTGATGAGCCCCAAGGCAGGCTCTCGGACAAATTCAGCAGGTAAATCGTCGTAATCCTTCAAAGACACATAGGGCGGATTCGCTACGATAAGGTCGTAGCGTGAATCAATAGTGTCGAATAGATCGCTTTCAATTACTTTAACCCGGTCTGCTAAGCCATGCAGCGCGATGTTCTTCTTCGCCAGATCTAACGCATCTCTAGAAATGTCAGCAAGCTCGACTTCGCAATCAGGCCATAACAAGGCAGTCGCGATGCCGATACTCCCCCCTCCCGTGCAAAGGTCTAAGATTTTACCCGCAGGCTCATGCAGCAGTGGCTCGAATTCGCCATTGATCAGTTCAGCTAGTGGAGACCGCGGCACTAGAGCCCTTTCATCGCAGTAAAATTCATGCCCGGCGAACCAGGCGCGTCCTACCAAATAGGCAGTTGGCACGCGTTCGTCGATCCTACGCTTTAGGGCAGCCTCAAGTATCGCCTCGTCTCCAGCGTTAAGCTCTCGCTGCGCCGCCTGCTCATCTGCAAAATGGATTCCTAAAAGACCGTAGATGAGATAGAAGGCCTCATCCAGCGGGTTGTCGGTACCATGGCCATAGCACAAATTCGCCGAGTCCAAGCGAGTAGCCATTTGCTGTATATATTCTGCAATTTTCAATTTGTTCCTTTAACTGCGTCAGCTCGAATGAGTAATTGTAGCCGATGGTGTGCCATTGTAATCCAGTAACGCAATAAATGACGTAGAGAGTCTTCAACGAGCAAATAATATGCTAATCTCCCGCCAGTCTCATGCTGAGACGAGTATTGATAAGACCAAGACCAACGTTTCACGACTTGCAAAGTCAGCGTGCTACGGCGGCAATCAGACCCCACAGAATGGTGAACGACTATGGAACAGGCTTTTCTAGAAATCCTCAAACAAACTGGCGAGGACCCGATGCGCGCGGGTTTGATTGATACACCTAAAAGAGCCGCAAAGGCCATGCAGTTTTTGACTCAGGGCTACTCGATGGATATCGACGAAGTTATCAACAACGCCTTATTCCCTTCCGATACCGACGAAATGGTTATCGTAAAAAATATTGAATTGTATTCGATGTGCGAGCATCACATGCTTCCCTTTATCGGAAAGTGCCATGTCGCCTATATTCCTAATGGAAAAGTCATTGGTCTGTCAAAGATAGCGAGAGTTGTTGATGTCTTCGCTAGACGCTTACAGATTCAAGAAAACCTGACCAACGAGATTGCTAGCTGCATCGTAGAAAAAACTCAAGCGGCTGGTGCCGCCGTTATCATCGAGGCTCAACATATGTGCATGATGATGCGCGGAGTTCAGAAGCAAAATTCGGTAATGACTACGTCATGCATGCTTGGCGCATTCAGGAACAGCCAGTCGACGCGTACGGAATTTCTCTCTCTAGTTAAATAAGTAGGTTCGTTCTAGGAAATTCAGTTAACGCAGTACTATCTCTATACGCTCTTCGCAATTGTCACTGGCACAGTAAGGTGCTAGTGGGCCAACTCCAGCCGCCTCGATTCGTTGCGCCTCAATACCTGCAGTTATCAACGCCTGTCTAAGAGAATTCGCTCTTGCCAATGAGCGCTGCATTAAATTCTGCAATGACTGCCCATCCTGTTTCAGATGCGCTACGACATAGATAGAAAGCGCCTGATCCGAGTTTAGCGCTGAGACCAGCGGCTCCACATCGACGGGTACCGTCAAACGGTTGTTCGATTGAAAACTAAAAGCAGGTAGAACTACACTCCCCTGCTCGCGGAGTCGTTGCAGTAAATTTAAGCCTGACTCACTACTCTGTGCTGCTACTATCGGCGGCTCTACTATCTCAGCTACCATAGCAATTTGTTCTGGATCCTGAGTTCCAGCCGGCTCGACTATCTCTAGGTAGGCATAGATTCTTCTGTTAACGCGAGTGATGATATACAAGGAGAAATAGGGGTCGCTCTCCAGAGCAGAGCTTGCACGAAAGGCCGTGAAGTATTGATTGCGCTCCGGTCCGTAGAGGATTCGATTTCGAAATATATCGTTTGCCCAGTAGTTACTGCTACCGCATTCCCTGCCTCCGCAGCTATACAGCAGTTCATAGTTTTTAGCCGTTAACTGCTGCTGATAAAATTCGTAGACATCCTCGCCAGTAAATTCTTGCGATACTTCGTAGGTAATCTTCGTGACATCTCCTTTGAGCCTCTTGAAGTCTTCCGGTATCACTTCTCCGCGAACCCTCTCCAACGCACCAAGGATGATTCGGTAGTTACTATCCCTGTTCAATTCTCGCTCAATAATTTCCGAGTCAGCGAATCCGGCGACGAGGCTATGATCACTAAAGCCGACAACAAGTTCCCCGGATTGCGCGGCGCTCACTACAGGAAAACCAAGCACAAGAATTACTAGGAGTAGGAGTCGTCTTGCAAATTGATAAGTAGTACAAATCATGGATTTCTCACGAGTTTCTTACGGTTCTAACATGTACACAATTTCAGCGCATCCTGGGGCTACGACATCCATCGATAGGCAATGCAGAGTCGCGTTAGCAACGTAGCGATGTGACTCCATAGTGCCATCCACCATCACCGACAGCAAGTTAGACAGGAATGGATTGTGGCTAACAATCAACAGATGCTGCACATCGCTTCCTTCGATGGCGTCCAACACGCCATAGACATCACCGCCGGGTTTAATACTCTCATCAGTGGTAAGGGCCAGATCGGGGAATAGTGTCATCACGGCAGACGCCGTCTGTTGCGCCCTATTGTAGGGGCTGCAAAGAACTCGATCCACTATCGGGAAAAACTGTTTGAATTTCTCAGTTAGCGCACGAGCCTGAGCGAGCCCGTCGACAGTTAAGTCTCTTGCAGAATCCGATGCAGCCCTGTCTTGTGCTATTGCATGACGTAACAAATAGACTAGCATCTCAGCTTCTCTTCAGCGTAGCGCTGTTTAGGAATCGCTAGCGCCTTTATCTCCTGCATCTAGCTCGCGCTTCTCGGTAGTTTTAGGAGACTTCTTCGCCGCCTTTTTTTTAACAGCCTTCTTCTTGGCTGCAGGCTTCTTCACCGCCGCACTTGTAGCGGACGCTTTTTCCTTGGCCCCCTTCTTTACAGCCGACTCCTCTTGTAGTGAGTCGTCTTTTACTTCGGGAAAGTCAGAAAATGGGAACGGCTTTACATCGGAAAGATAAGTCATGAACTTGAAGAGCTGCGAGACATACAATTCCAGCGCTGCGGAAAAATATTTTAAGTTGGCATTGGTGCTGCTAGTAATGATTGTGAACAGCGCTTGCGCGATACTCAACACCAGAAACAAAGGCAGTAAAATGAAATAGGAGGCCATCGCGAAGACGACCACGAACAGCGCTCGCATCCAAGCCGATGGCTGAGTAATATTCTCTACAATCTCATTAAGTTCTTTTGACATGGACAATCCTCTACTGTGTTTTGAAAGGCACGATCAATTCAATGCCGTTTATCTAATTCGCTCTATAAACCGCTAATCAAGAGTCTTATCTTCATTCGCTGCAAACTCGACATCCAAAGCCAGTTCACTCAGCATCAACGATGAAATTATATTCTCAAGAGAATCATTTTCATAAATTATCTTATATAGCCCGCTAGCCAGCGGCATATAGACGGCTAATTCTTCGGCTTTCTCTTGCACCAGCTTAACCGTATTTACGCCCTCAGCCACCTGCCCTAACTCGGCTATTGCTTCTTCTAGAGGGACACCCTTACCTAGGGCTAGACCAATTCTGTAATTCCGACTCAATGGCGTCGAACAAGTGACAATCAGATCACCTACACCCGCCAAACCCAAGAACGTCATCGGATCAGCACCTAACTCCTTTCCGAACCTAGCCATCTCAGTTAAGGCGCGAGTCACTAACATGCTATTGGTGTTATGACCCATACCAAGAGCCGTCGCTATACCGGCAATAATCGCATAAATATTTTTAAGCGAGCCACCCAATTCCACACCGAACATGTCGTTGTTCGCATAGACTCGAAAATACTTAGACTTAAGTGCACTCTTCACCAATTCGCGCACTTGTTCATCAGGGCTCGCAATCACGGTGCCGGTGAGATCTTTTTTCGCGATCTCCACAGCAAGGTTCGGACCACTTAGCACACCTACTTTGGCATTCGGGGCTTCCTGATGCAATATCTGAGTCATCAAATCAAAGCTGCCACTTTCTATTCCCTTCGTGGTGCTAACAAGCACAGTATTCTCGGCAAGATGCGGAACCATGTCCCTTACTACCTGACGGAACGAAGAGCTCGGGACAGCCACAAAAATTAAACCGCAGTCATTTACTGCTGCCGCCATATTTGATGTAGCGAAGATCCTCTCGTTAAGTTGGTAATCGGGTAGGTATTGCGAGTTTTCGCGGGTACTGTTGAGTTGCTCTGCCTGCGATTTGTTACGCATCCAAAAATTGACGTCATAACCGTTCTCAGCAGAAATATTGGCGATCACAGTGCCAAAGCTACCACCACCAATAACCGAGATCTTGCTTGTAGACATGAGTGTCCTTCGCTGTCTGTCGAGCGAACAATGATAGTCTGATTAGACCCCAATACCAAGGCGACGCAGCCTGGTAATGCCCTACAATCTCGCTAGCTTAACCGTCAACGGTCAAGTCAACCGTTGGGTTTTCTCCGAATCCATTCACCGCATGGCACCAGGCTGCCAAAACACCGCCAGGCTTGAGCATTATCGAAGAACGTACCTGTATCAAACCAATACAGCGCCTGAGCCACGGCTATTTAAATCGCTGAATTTTTTCCCGGGTAATGGCTGTTCTGCCGCCACCTGTCGATACGCGATATTCTCAGTCGGCTGTGCACGCTCTAACTACTCAGCACCACCGTCGGTCGCAATCACGCGCTTCAATATTTTCGCCAGGACACCCCTGCATGCCCATTACCTGTTGCACAGTCCCAGACCAAATCATGATGTTTACACGGAGAATTCAGAAATTCAAACAGCTCATCAGGAGAGCTAGGTCGCGCGTCGGCATAAGTCTGAGAGTGCCCGAAGAAAGGGTCTTTGAATGTCATATTGTTCCCTTAACTTTCTCGCCCTCTCGTCTGCCCCGCATGAGCTCGATTCGATTCGATTGATAGAACACGAGCGCGTCGTATATCTGCTTAGCGACTGATTTAGACGTAATCGATGCTCCTACGAATTGATCGTATTCGTTTTCAGCGGTAATCGGTTGCCAGCTCAGACGCAAGATGTCGCGCATGCTATTTCCTGCGAACCCGTTCATCCATTTGGAATCTATGACATCCACTACTCCAAAGAGTTGCCTGGAATCGACATCTTCGATTACACGAGCGGCACTAATACGACCAAACATGTCGACTGCGATTAGCAGGTCAATCTTACCATTGAAGCCATCTTCTGCACTCGCCGGTACAGCCACCGCCACTGCCTTACCATCCTTTCTTGCGATGTAGGCAAGCCGATCCCTGTCCAAGTTAAGCAAATGCAAGTTGCTGAGCTTGCTGGTCTGAGCATTAGCTGGAAGTAAATAGTTATCTAGCACTAGATCGTTATCAAAGCTGCCGGGGTCAAAAAACTGATAGAGATTACGCCGATCGAATTCCTGCCGTACCTCCAACAAGCCATCCGCCGTTAAGCGATTAACGGCTATGAGCAGGATCAATAAGGCTGCTAACACAGCGCACTGTGGGAAATTATTTTTTAGAAACGAAGACATACTATCCATCAGCGCGATTCGCTTTTAGGATGAGCCTGAATAAAACTTAGATGAATGCAGAGGCTGTGGCAACGATCGACATGATTGGTTCGGGATAGATGCCAAACAGTAGCAACAAGAATAATAGAATTGCGAGCACTGCGTAGGAACTAACACTCTCCACTCCACCAACTCGATAAGGCAGGGACTGCTTTTCCGGCATGAACATGCGATAGATTATTCGAAGATAGTAGTACAGACCGATGCCACTGCCCATCACTAAAAACCCTAGCAGCATCCAAAGCTCCGCTTCAACGCCGCTTAGGAATATATAGAACTTGCCTATAAATCCTACCGTGAGCGGAATGCCAGCAAGAGAGAGTAGCATTGCAATAAAAGTTGCAGCTAATAAAGGGTTGCGCCAAAAAAGTCCCCGGTACTCTTTTATCGAATCGAACTCCTTCTCACTCGAAGATATGATCGACGCCACACCGAAGGCACCTAACGACATGATCATATAAGCGATCAGATAGAAGGTAATTGCCTCGACCGCGATTGTTCCTGTGACATAGTGCCCAGCAACCAGAGCGAGTAGCAGATAGCCCATGTGCGCGATAGACGAATACGCCAAAATTCTTTTCAGGTTGTCTTGCAACAAAGCTAGCAAATTGCCCGCTAACATAGAAATAGCGGCGATAAGAGTGAGAACAGCCAGCATTGAATCGAAGTTCAACGCTTCACTTACCAGTAAGAAGCGCAGCAGTACGACGAACATCGCCGCCTTACCAATCGTGGCCAAATACGCCGTAGCAGGTAGAGGAGCTCCTTCATAAACATCAGGCGTCCACATATGAAATGGCGCTAGGGAGAGTTTGAATGCCATGCCAGAAACAACCATCAGCAACGCAACAACCGTATAACCATCTCCCAGCCCTGACGCGGGCAGCTTGGTAACGCTAGCGAATGAAAGCGTCCCAGTCTGCGCATAAATCAGCGCCATACCGAATAAGATAAAACCAGAAGCGGCCGCCGAAAGAACAAGATATTTAACTGATGCTTCCAGCGGAAACTTCGCCGATTTCGAACTGTGCAAAGGATAGGCGATCATGCCATACAAAGACATACTGAGTGTCTCTAGCCCTAACACGGTGCTCACGAAATGATTACTGCTCACCATCACAATAGCGCCGACAGTCGCGATCGTTAGCAGCAGGAAGTATTCTTCTTTTTGATCATCCAGCTCGAAGAAATAGGGAAAGCTTAATACCGCAAGAACCATGGCCGATGCGCAAACAACAGCGGTAAATAACAGGCTGTACTGATCGATAATGAGCAGCGGTGTAATTTGCTGATTGGTCCAGCCCATCATTGACACAGCAACCAGTGTTGCCACTAACAGTCCAGTAATCACAATGGCACCGGTGGCGATGTAACTACGGCGTATGCCAATCATCAGCATTGCTACTACGGACGTCACCGTCACTATAAGCAATGGCAGTAGTGGGAGTAAATCATTGAACGACGTAATCATAGCTCGCTGCCCTGTGTGAAGAGAAGCTGCCCAGTTTCGTTAAGTAAATTCGTCAGGGTAGTGGACGACATATCCAAAAAGCTCTGTGGGTACATACCCATCCAAATCAAACCAATCATCATTGCCCCAAAATAAAACATCTCGCGACGACTCAGGTCGGCTAGGTGAGTGTCATCGAAGTCCGAGTTTTGATAAGCGCCATGGAAAACCTTCTGAATTACCCAGAGAGAATAGACCGATGCGAAGATGAGACCAAATGCAGCAGCAACGGTAAGACTAATGCTCGCCTGGAACGCGCCTAACAATGCAAGGAACTCACCGACGAAATTTCCCAGACCAGGCATACCTAAAGCAGCAATCGAGAAAAATAAGGCAACGAAGGATAGTCGTGGCACTTTTGCCCAGAACCCTCCCATATGATCCATGTCACGCGTATGAATTCGGTGCTGTAAGCCACCCGCTAACATAAACAATGCAGCAGCACTTAGACCGTGTGCCAGCATCGTCATTACGGCACCCTGCAACGCTTGTTCGTTCCACGCGTAGATACCGAGCATAACGAAGCCCATGTGGCTAATACTGGTGTAGGCGATCAAGCGTTTTATGTCGGTTTGCGCGAAGGCTACCTTGGCACAGTAGAGAATACTGATAACCGCCAGCGTCATAGCGACCGGCGCAAACTGCATGGAAGCTTCTGGGAAAAGCGGCACGGCAAATCTTATCAGACCATAGGCGCCGGTCTTAAGCAGCACGCCAGCCAGGATCACACTACCAGCAGTTGGCGCCTGTGAGTGGGCATCGGGCAGCCAAGAATGAAAAGGAAAACTCGGCAGCTTTGTACTGAAGGCTACGAAAAATCCGAGCATAATCCACATTTCTATCGCGCTACTGGTATTCACTTTCAGTAGTTCGAAGTAATCGAAACTGAACCAGCCAAACTGTACGTAGTGAAAATAGGCTAATACCAGTATCGATATCAGCATTAGCATTCCGGTGACCTGCGTGAAGATAAAGAACTTCATCGCGGCGTAGTTTTTGTTTTCATGCCCCCAGATCGCAATGATGAAATACATCGGAATCAACATGACTTCCCAGAAGAAGAAAAACAGGAAGAGATCGAGCGCGGTGAAGACACCGATAACCCCAGCAAGAGTCCAGAGCAGATTGAAATAGAAGAATCCGGTTCTCTCAGTAATCTCATCCCATGCCGAGCCAATTGCAATAATCCCTAGAAAGGCTGTTAGCACCATCATTAGGACGCTGAGCCCATCAGCGGCCAAATGAAATGAAATGCCGAAGCGCGGTATCCACTGCGCATTGAGCTGAACGATCCAGCTAGAGCCCTCGGGATCTGCTCCGACTAGAGCCATCATGACCAGCAGGTCGATAACTACAGCTGCCAGAGCGACAGCCCTTGGAAATCTGGAATCCAGGCCTTCAGATAACCAGGCGAGAACACCACCCAGAAACAAGATGCTTATGAGCACTACTAAAATCATAGCGCCACTCCTAGCGTAATCAGTATTACCACACCGCCAGCGACGCTAAGCACATACCAACGTAGCTGGCCGGTTTGAGTGCGTGCAAACATTACGTGGGCGGCCCGGGAAATTTCTACCACCAACCCGTAACCGGCATCGATTAGATCATTCTTATTAACCCGAGCGAGAAACACGAATGGCCTTATAAAGAGAAAGTTATAGAGAGCATCCATCCCCCACCCGCTGAACCAGAATTGATGCAGCTGCGCCGCCAGTGGATTGGCCATAAGCTTTTCTACAGAGAACGTTTTCGACATAAAGAACAGATAACTGACTCCAATACCCAGCAGGGGAACGGCGATCATGATCGCGTGCATCAATCCACTGATATGGTGTTCTGCTTCATGAGCTTCCCCGTGACCAAAGACCGCGTCCACGGGAATCTGTATCCAGCCGCCAAATAGTGCTAGCACCATTAAGACTATTAGCGGGGTAGCCATGCTGAAACCGGTGACCTCTGTCTCATTGTGGTGCCCCTTGCTCTCACCAAAGAACACAACGAACACGAGTCTAAAACTGTAGATGCCGGTGAGGAAGGCGCCGAGGACGCCGCCTAGCCAAAGAATCATACCCGGCCCCTGAAGCTCCAAAGCAGCAATAAGAATCTCATCCTTGCTGAAATAGCCTGAAGTGAATGGGAAAGCCGCCAAGGCGAGGCTACCTATCATGAAGGAAGCGAAGGCGATTGGCAGCTGCTTGCGCTTACCCCCCATCTTAAAAATGTCATGTTCGTGATGCAGACTGTGAATCACCGTGCCCGCAGCTAGAAATAACAAGGCCTTGAAGAATGCGTGTGTCATCAGATGAAAAACCGAAGCCGACCAGGCACCGACACCCAGACCTAAGAACATATAGCCAATCTGGCTGATTGTTGAGTAGGCGAGAATTCGTTTAATATCGTGCTGCGTCATGGCGGTGAAGCCAGCCATCAACAAGGTAATTAAACCTATCCATGCGACCAATAGCTGCACGTTCGGTGCAAGTTCAAACAGTACATGAGTACGCGCAACCAGATAGACGCCGGCAGTAACCATCGTGGCAGCGTGAATCAATGCACTAATCGGTGTAGGGCCGGCCATCGCATCCGGCAACCACGTCTGCAGTGGCAGTTGTGCAGACTTACCCACCGCACCACCAAGTAGTAACAACGAGGCCGCAACTGCTAGGCCGGAACCGACAGCCCACTGTGTTTCGGCAGCATGCAGCATGTCTTGTATATTTAGCGTGCCTAACTGGGCGAACAACAAAAACAGGCCGATTGCCATCGAAGTGTCGCCGACGCGAGTCGTGATAAATGCCTTTCTTGCCGCATAGCCATTCTCAGGCTTCTCGTACCAGAACCCAATAAGTAAGTAGCTACACAACCCGACTCCTTCCCACCCTAGATATAGCAGTAGAAGATTATCAGCTAGAACCAGAACCAACATCGAGGCTACAAACAGATTCATGTACGAGAAAAAGCGGCTGTAGCTGGGATCATCCAGCATGAAACCTGCGGAGTAGAGGTGAATTAAAAAACCCACGCCGGTGATGATTAGCATCATGACCACCGAAAGGCCATCTATGTAGAAGCTAAATCCGGGGGTGAAGTTCCCTACTGCCATCCAGGTCCACATCTCAATGACAAAGTGCGTCTCACCAGAGCTTAGGAATTGATAAGCGATAAGGGCGGCGGTCAAAAACGACAGGCCTATAGATCCTGCACCGATAGCACCAACAACATTCTTCGGCAGCTTCCCACTAGTAAGCACTAGGCTTAAAAAGCCCAGTAACGGATACGTCGGTAATAGCCAAATTAAATCTTGCACGCTAGCTTTCTGCCCCTATCCCTTCATCTGACTTAACACATTAATATCGACCGTGTGATAGCGTCGATACATTTGAATAATAAGACCTAGACCCACCGCCACTTCCGCGGCAGCCAAAGTAAGTATCATTAGGAACATAACCTGACCGTCGGCATGCTCCCAGCGCGATGCAGCCACGATGAAGGCTAGGCCACTGGCGTTGATCATGATCTCGAGCGACATAAGCACGAATACGATGTTGCGCCGGGTAAGCACACCAACTAAACCGAGCACAAATAGTATGCCAGCCAAGATCAGTCCATGTTCAATTGGGATCGAGTCCATCGTCTATCTCTTCTCACTCGTTTGAATTACGTCTGTGAACGGCTTTAACATTTCGCTCTCTTTCACTTATTCTCTTCATTTTTTTGCTAAGTGGTAAGCGGACACTAATCCTGCAAGTAACAATATGGATGCCAGTTCTACCGCCAACACATAGGGGCCAAACAGCAATGCACTCACTTCCATGACATCGACGGTAGTTAACGCGAGTTCGTGTTCATATTGCATCATTACGGTAAGTAGTTGCGCGAGTAACGCCGAAGCCAATACTGAAGGCACGATCCACACCTTCGGACCCATCCAGCTTCGCTCTTGATCGAGACTATGCTGCCCCATATTCAGCATCATAATCACAAACAGGAATAACACCATGATTGCACCCGCGTAGACTATCGCTTCTAATATGGCGGCAAACGGCGCACCTAGCGTATAGAAACAAACGGCGACTGCTAACAGCGACAGAATTAGGTAGATAAGCGCATGCACAATATTTGTCTGTAGGATGACCCCTACTGTTGCAATGACAGCCACCAATCCCGCTATGTAGAAGAGCAAAATCACGGTAACAGGCTCCTCACATTAACAGGCACAGCTTCATTCAACGCCTCGCCCTTGTCTTTGCCAGCGATTTTCTTGCCCGCCACACTATAGAAATTGTAATCGTGGTATTTCCCGGTGCCGTCGATTAATAAGTCTTCCTTCTCCCACACCATGTCCTGTCGCTTGTACTCCGCCATCTCGAAATCCGGCGTAAGTTGAATGGCATTCGTTGGGCAGGCTTCTTCGCAGAAACCGCACATGATGCATCTAGAAAAATTGATGCGAAAAAATTCTGGATACCAGCGCCCTTCCTCATCTTCGGTTTTCTGCAGTGCGATACAGTCCACAGGACAAGCTACCGCGCACAAGTTGCAGGCGACACAGCGCTCTTCTCCATCTGGATCACGACTAAGTATGATGCGGCCACGCCAGCGTGGGAACATATACGGCTGCACATCAGGGTACTCGACGGTGTCAGCCTTCACCCATAGATGTGAGAACACCCGCCAGAGGGTAACCACCTGACTCGTCAGTGTATCCTTAATCAGTGTGAGCATATCTTTCTCCAAATATTTGCAACATTAGGATGTACTCAGAATAATTACGCCAGTGATCAGCAAATTTAATAGTGAAACCGGCAGGAGGAATAACCAGCCATAGGTCATCAGTTGGTCATAGCGCGGACGCGGGATGGCAGCACGCAGCAAAATAAAGAATGCAATAAACATAAATGACTTTAATGCGAACCAGAATATCGGCGGTAAAAATCCAGGTCCTAACCAGCCTCCGAAAAACAGCACAGTAATTAGCGAAGATATCAACACTAGGCCGAGGTATTCCCCAACGAAAAACATGCCAAATTTCATGCCTGAATATTCTGTGTGGTAACCCGCGCAAATTTCTTGTTCTGCCTCAGGTATATCGAATGGCAGTCGGTGACTCTCGGCAACTCCAGCAATCAAGAAGATCACAAAACCAATAAATTGCGGAATGACGTACCAGCCGTTCTCTTCTTGTGCGAGCACGATCTCACGCAGATCAAAGGTGCCAGACAGAGCCACCACACCAAGGATGGAAATGCCCATGAAGACTTCGTAACTAATCATCTGCGCTGCAGCACGCAATGCACCTAACAAGGCATATTTATTGTCGGAAGAAAGTCCAGCTAACATCACGCTATACGCGCCTAGTGATGCCATGGCGAGAACGAAGAGTACTCCTATATTCGAATCTACAACGCCAACACCGGGCGCAAACGGGACCACGCTAAAACTCATCAGGATCACCGTCATGATGATTGCCGGCGCCAAAACGAAACTAAATTTGTCCGCGAAGGGAGGAACCCAATCTTCCTTGGTAAAAATTTTAATCATATCGGCGACAACCTGCAGCAAACCAAAAGGGCCTACGCGATTTGGTCCTAGCCGTTCCTGCCAGAAGCTCAATAGTCGACGTTCCACCCAGATCAGCATAGCGGCAATGAGAATAACCGTCGCCAATATTACGCCTATGCTTAATCCGGAACCCACTTCGAATGTCATGAGTTAATTTCCTTTTCGTGGAAATCGCTAACAATCAGGTTCCCAATCCCGCGACTCGTTGTCTGTGTTGCGCTCTTCTCTACCTCGATCAAACCAGAAAAGTCGGCGGGGCTGATATTGCCATCACCGCAATGCAGTAATGCAGTACCAGCTTTAATGCCGGTACGAATACAGACCACTACAAGTGAGCCCAATGGACTGATTGTCGCTACATCACCCTGACGCAAATCTCTCGCCTTTGCATCCGCCGGAGACAGACCAATATAAGCATCTGTCATTCGAGCCTGAATAGGTTTGGCGCGCGCACTTAATTCATCGCTGCCAAATATTTGATAAGAAAAAACCAAACGCAGCTGGTTAGCAGATGGCTCCGTCGAGTCAGGCGCCGCCTCGAAATAACTTCCACTGGAATCTTTCCTCTCTATCAACAGGCAACCTACGTGTCCCTGCTTCAATTCTCCGTTCACCTCGTCCTGAAATTTGCTTATGGATTGATTCGAGTTCCACTTCGGTGCCCATGAAGACGCTAGAACACTCGCGTCTTTCTGCGAGGGTATTCCTTCCATAGAGAAAGACATAACGGACTCTTTATCTTCCATCTGTTTTGGCTCGTGCACGTCAACGTTTGCGTTCATCGCGGTGCGGCCACTGTATCTATGAGATTGTCGCGGCACCTTCATGCCGGCGATGAACGGATTCTCAGCAGGCAAAACTTCACGTAGTCTCGCGAAGCCTGAAAGCTCATTACTGCAACGCTCAACTAGGTCGTCGATATGCTCGGCATCACATAGCCAGCGCCAAGAGGGTTGTGCCTGCTTCTGACTCTGATGCACTTGGAAACTGAGCTGCGCTCTGCCCTCGTAATTAATATACGTAGCCTCGTGTTCCGAGAACGCGGTAGCCGGCAGGATGACATCGGCATTCCCTGTTGTTGCCGTGGGTAATTGATCCAGAACCAACACTTTGGCAGCTGCGGTAAGCGCTGCATCTACTGTTGCCTTCGCGGCTCGCCGGTAGAGGTCATTCTCCAATACGATGACGCGCTTCGCCTCGCCACTTTGTAATTTTTCCAATCCAGCGCCGAGTGGATTTGCTGCGCCGGCCATCAATCCCATGCCCATGCTATTTACCTCAGGCACTAATAGGCAAAGGTCTATAACTGATTTGTCACTACCATCATGCAAGGCTCTAGCGATGTTTGCGGCGGCCTTGATCACTTCGCTGCCATTGCTATTACCCGCGATGATCAACGGTCGTTTCGCGGCCTTGAGCTGCTCTGCGATCTTCTCTATCACCTCGTCATGCTCTGTTGAGGAAGAGGCGTTAGGGGCGGATGTTGATATCTTATTCGCTATCTGATGTCCCATCGCAACCACGACAGGCAGCGCTTCGATAACTCTATCGCAGGCTACGTCATCGAGCCTGCTTACTGCCGGGCTAATAATGCTTAACGGGCTGCGCTCATGCTGCGCGAGTTCGCGCACTGCAGCATCCTGCCACTGAGGTATTCTGCTTTGGTCTGCGAGATCCTTAGCTTGGTTACGTACCGACTGACGCAGTGCTAACGCGATCCGCGGTGCCACATTGGTTACGTCTTCTCCGAGAATTAACACCGCGTCGGCTCTTTCAATCTCGCGCACGCTAGGACTATGAAATGCCGTGTCGCTGGCCAGATCCAATATCACGATCATCGACTCATGCTCGACGTCGGAATAACCGGCATAGAAATTTTCTTCGCCTACCATAGCCCGTAGTGCGAAATTTGATTCGTTGCTAGCCCGCGGAGAACCAATGCCTATAGTCCCGTCTGTTGTGAACTCCTTAATTAGCGCCTTAACCTGATCGTCTGCCAACAACTCGCCGGTGTTATCAACCCGTTGCACGGGTTCTAGCAGGCGATCCCTGTTATTTACAAAATCGAAACCAAAGCGCCCTCTGTCGCAGAGGAAATAGCCATTTACTTCGCTATTGTAGCGATTGACGGTTCTGCGCAAGCTTCCGTAACGCTCGCCTGGCGCTGTATTACAACCTACAGAACAACCGACACAAACAGAGGGAGCGGTCTGCAGATCCCACTTGCGGCTGTAATTCTCACTAAACGCCTTGTCAGTGAAGACACCCGTGGGGCAAACCTCAACAAGGTTGCCGCTAAATTCGCTCTCGAGAACACCCTCTTCGTGCCTGCCGAAATAGACATGATGGTGAGAAGCCTGCGCCGATAGATCGGTTCCGCCAGCGTAATCGCCATAGTAGCGAACGCAGCGATAACAAGTGATGCAGCGATTCATCTCATGATTAATGAGTGGGCCTAAATATTGATTGCGGTGTGTTCTCTTCTTCTTGTCGTAGCGACGGTAGTTGTGACCCGACATCAAGGTCATATCTTGAAGATGACACTCGCCCCCTTCTTCGCAGACAGGGCAATCATGAGGGTGGCTAATCATCAAGCTTTCGATGACATCGGACCTGAATGATTTAGCGCCTTTGTCTTCGATAGAGATAATCGCTCCATCGGTGGCGGGCGTCATACACGCCATTACTAACATGCCTACCTTGTCATCTGCATCGCGATATTGCATAACCGCACATTGACGGCAAGCTCCGACAGAACCCATGCTGGGATGCCAGCAAAAATAAGGCAAGTCTAGACCCAGTGACAGGCACTCCTGCAACAGATTGTTATCGGGGTTTACCTCGTGCTCTACCCCATCAATAACAATTTTCGCCATCAGTTACTCCAAGTGTAGCTAAGTAACACTGAAATTATCAGTGCTTATAGCTACAGCGCTTCTGTGTGATATGTTTTTCGAAATCTTCTTTAAAATACTTTAGTCCGCTACCCAATGGCGCAGTGGCGCCAGGCGCTAATGCGCAAAATGTTCTACCTGGCCCTAGATAAGTGACATGATCATGAAGGATCTGTAAATCTTTTTCGCTGCCCTCACCATTCTCAAAGTCGCGAAATATTTGATCAACCCACGGCAAACCATCGCGACACGGCGTGCAGAAACCGCAGGACTCGTGCGCGAAAAACTTCATAAGATTCCCCACCATTCCTACCGGGCAAGTCTTATCGTCTAATACAATCATTGTGCCGGTAGCTAGTCTGCTACCCACTTTCGCAATTTCATCGTAATCAAGTAGTATGTCTAGGTGCTCGGGCAGCATGAAGTCGGTTGACCCGCCACCTGGCAGAAAACCCCTAAGCTCTAGACCATCCTGCATCCCGCCTGCATAGCCTTCTAACAATTCTCTTATGGGCAAGCCAAGCGGTAATTCCCAACAACCTGGTGTCTTTACCTTGCCACTGACACCGAATAGCTTCGTGCCGTGATCGTTGCCCTTTGCCAGGCCGTGATACCAGTCAACGCCATAGGTCAGAATTCCAGGCAAGTTACACAATGTTTCTACGTTATTGACGATAGTTGGCTTTCCCCAAAGCCCGCTCACTTGTGGAAATGGCGGCTTGGCACGCGGGTTGGCTCGCTTACCCTCCAGCGCATTTAACAGCGCCGTTTCTTCGCCGCAAATATACCGCCCAGCACTCGTGTGCATAATGACATCGAAATCGAATCCCGTACCGAGGATGTTCTTACCGAGATAACCTCTCTCGTACGCTTCTTTTATCGCCTTGCGCAAAGCTTGCTCGGAGACAGTGTATTCACCGCGTAAAAAAATATAAGCCTTGCTCGCCTGAATCGTATAAGCGGCGATGATCATGCCTTCAAGCATGAGGTGCGGATCACCCTCCATTAACATTCTGTCTTTGAAAGTACCCGGTTCCATCTCGTCAGCATTTACTACTAAATATTTTTGCTTGGGAGAGTTATCTCCTCTAGGCACGAAGCTCCATTTCAGGCCAGTTGGAAATCCTGCGCCGCCCCTGCCTTTTAGCCCGGAGCCTTTTACCAGCTCAAGGACATCTTCTGGGCTCAATCCCTTCGCGATGGCATGCACGCTCTGATAGCCATCGTTCGCCTCATAGGCGGCAATGTCTAGCGGTGGGCGAGACATATCGATATTCTTTGTTAATGGATTTGCTACCACGTAAGTATCCGTTTAATCCTGTTTGTTCTTGTAATCTTTGATAATAGAATCGATCTTTTCCGGCGTTAGGTTTCTATGTAAATCCGGACCCACCATCATTACTGGTGCCTTGTCGCAGTCCCCTAAACAGGGAACTGGAATCAGCGTAAAGTCACCGTCCTCCGTCGTCTCTCCATAGTCGATAGCAAGCTGCTCCTTAATGTAACCCTTGATGCCTTCGCAGCCCATGATCCAACAGCTAACGCTGTCGCAGAACAAAATAACGTTTTTGCCCACTTGCTGGCGATATACCAGGTTGAAGAATGTCGCCACGCCTTCCAAGTCTGCCGCGGGAATATCCAAGTACTTTGCAATACCAAGAAGACTCGCGTCAGAAACCCAGCCTTGGTGTTTCTGCACAATTTTCAACGCTTCCAGCCCAACAGCCTTTTTGTCAGGATACAAAGTCATCTCGTGTTCAATCTCCGCTATCTCCTCCAAAGATAAACTACGAGCTTTGTTCGCTGTGCTTGCTATTACTTGCTGACTCATTTGCCTCTATGCTTCTCTTTTAGTCTCTGGGGCGCTGCCTGTTTTCTACCTGACTATCTATCTATTTTTCTACCTGTCCACATCCGCCATAACGAAATCGATACTCGCAATGATGGCAATAAGGTCTGCGACCATAAAGCCTCGCGAGATCTCTGGAATCATCTGCAAATGAGCAAACGACGGTGTTCGTATACGTGTCCTGTAAGAAGTCGTACTGCCATCACTCACGAGGTAGTAACTGTTAATACCCTTCGTTGCCTCGACCGCCACTGTCACTTCGTTCGGAGGAATAACCGGCCCCCAACTAACACTTAAAAAGTGGTTAATCAGCGTCTCTATATCCTGCATGGTGTTTTCTTTACGCGGAGGCGTCGTTAGCGGATGGTCGGACTTGTAGTGGCCCGACGGCATATTGTCCATGCACTGCTTAATGATGCGTAGGCTCTGACGCATCTCCTCGACGCGGATTGCACAGCGATCATAAGAATCGCCATTCACAGCAATAGGCACGTCGAAGTCGAAGTTTTCATATCCGCTATAGGGACGTTGTTTGCGGAAATCCCATTCCAGACCCGTAGCTCTTAAGCCTGCACCAGTCACGCCCCAGTTAAGCGCCTCTTTTGTGTCATAGGCACCAATGCCTTGAGTTCGTCTCTTCAAGATGCCGTTGTTCATCACCATGCTGTCGTATTCGTCGAGTCGAGCTGGCATGAAGTCTAACAACTCCTGAATGCGCTTCTCCCAGCCGTTCGGCAAGTCTTGTGCCACCCCACCGATTCGAAACCAACCCGGATGCATGCGCGCACCACAGATAGATTCGATGATGTTAAAAATACGTTCACGCTCTACAAACATGTAGAAGATCGGAGAAAGCTGCCCCACGTCTTGAGCAAAAGTGCCATAGAACAAGAGATGACTACAGATTCGAAACATCTCGCTGAGCATGACGCGGATAACCTTCACCCGCTCCGGCACCTTGATGCCCGCCATCTTCTCTACCGCCATAACATACGGCAGGTTGTTCAAGACCCCTCCGAGGTAGTCGATGCGATCAGTGTAAGGAATATAGGTATGCCAAGATTGCCGCTCACCCATCTTTTCGGCACCACGATGGTGGTAGCCAATATCTGGCACGGCGTCCACGAGAATCTCACCGTCCAGCTGCAAAGCTATGCGAAAGGCCCCGTGTACGCTTGGATGATTAGGTCCCAGGTTGAGAAACATGAATTCAGAATTCTCAGACGCTCTTTTCATCCCCCAGTCTTCAGGCTTAAATTTTAGCGCTTCTTGCTCGTAGTCCAATTGCTCATCATCAAGCGTGAACGGTTCCATCTCAGTGGCGCGGGCCGGATGCTCCTTACGCAAGGCATGGCCCTCCCAAGTTGGAGGTAGCACGATGCGACAGAGGTTCGGATGGCCATCGAAATGAATGCCAAACATGTCCCAGGCCTCACGCTCGTACCAATTCGCATTGGGCCATAGCCGCACGATACTCGGAATATTCAGATCGCTGTCCTGCAGGGCGACCTTGATGCGAAAATCGCAATTGCCGGAGAAGGACATGAGGTGATAGACGACAGTGAACTCACTATCCGGTTGACCAACTCGGTTGCTGCGGAGTCGTTCATCGATCGCGGTAAGATCGAACAGCATCTCAAAGCGCGGGGTCGTCTCATCTCTTAGCGCACCAAGCACTGTGTTGATGCTCTGTCGCTCAATCCACACCGTTGGCATCCCATCACAGGTCACCTGTTCGGCCACAATGAGACCGCCATGCATTTGGCGCAGTTGCACTAAGGCTCCTGCTGCCTGATCAAGCGATTGACTGTTTTCCGCTGCGCTAGATATCACGATATTTTACTTTACTTATCCATCTTAATTTATTGTTTTACAGCTAGTTATTAAACATCATTTGGTGAGCGAAGCTCCGTTGCCGCGATCCGTTCTGGGCCGCGCACGATACGCTGTACAGGGTTGGCCTCCTTCTGAATAATCCCCTGATCATTGACCACCCAACTCAGTGGCCGCCGCTCCCTACCGATTGATTCCTGCAGTAATATCAATCCCTGCAACAAGGCCTCGGGACGTGGTGGACAACCAGAGACATAGACATCCACAGGAAGGAATTTATCCACGCCTTGTACCACTGAGTAAATATCGTACATACCACCTGAATTTGCGCAGGAGCCCATGGAAATAACCCATTTAGGCTCTAGCAATTGCTCATATAAAAGCTTTACCACAGGCGCCATTTTGCGGAACACGGTGCCGGCAATAACGATCATGTCAGCCTGCCTAGGCGTTCCACGTATCACCTCCGCGCCGAATCTAGCTAGGTCATGACGGCTTGTAAACGCAGTAGCCATCTCTACATAACAGCAGGAGAGGCCAAAATTAAAGGGCCAAATTGAGTTCTTTCGACCCCAGGACACCATATCTTCTAGGTTCGCCATAACCACATTGCGCCGAATAAATTCATCCATGGCACTGCCACCGGGCTGTGGTGACGCGGCATCTTCTGCTTTTTGCAGCTCCCAACTCATAGCTTGAATTCCTTTTTATTGGTCACGCCGCCCGGCCCGGAGAGAGTTTTCAGTTCCCGTTTCTGCGTGAGCGTGCGCCAATCGAGAGCGCCGATACGCCAGAGATAGAACAAGGCCGCGATTAAAATAAAGATAAATACTGATATTTCGATAAAACCAATCCAGCCTGCCTCTCTAACGGCTACAGCCCAGGCAAAGAGGAAGACAACTTCCAAATCAAAGATGATAAATAGTATAGCCGGTAAGTAGAAATGCACTGAGATTCGAAATTGGGCACTGCCCACGGAAACGATGCCTGACTCAAAAGGTAGGTTTTTGGAGTGGGCAGTAATACGCTGCCCAAGGAAATAGGAAAGCCCAAGCATGATAACCACGACGGCCAGCACCAAGGCGAAGTAAAAAAGAAACGGTCTCAAACCGTCTAGCATTTCGTTAGGTAATTCCAAACACTTAACTCCAAACATCCCGACAAGCTACAGGCTCTCGGTCTACCGGATTCACACCGAATCAAACTCCGTTACCGGCGCTAATTCAATGACCGCTGAATCATTAATACCTTCTACGCAATAACTGCCCCTTTTGGACTTATCGTTCGACCCTCAAAATACCGAGTATCCACCAGCGAACATGTCCGCGTAGCCGAACGCAACAAAGAGAGTACTTCTAAATTTAGCAGGGATTTTGAGTGGGGGTATGGAATTTCGAGGGGAGTTAGCCCAGCAGTATGACTCATAAAAAAATCATAACCTTTGGCAGGAACTGCCGGGGACTGTATGTCACTACCCATAGAAATCAACCGCTCTTTAATGGGAGCCCGTTAGCTGACTGAGTTCCAAGAAACTAGAACGAAGTAAAGGCAATCAGACCGAGATTGTGGGCTCGCATTGTAATTATTTGGAACCTTAATAGCACCCTGCCTTTTCTAAAAATCGTGAAATGACCGTAGACAGAACTGACATTAATTATCGCTTGGAAACTTACACGGATAGCTTCGCGATAGCAAGCACTTTATCTCTCTAAACGCAGGCAGGAAGCGGCCTGCGAGAAATCAAGGATTCACTATAAATACCAGTGATAGACAAATCTAATTAGCGCTGCGACTGAATTTCTTTCCAGTTCTCGTAGTACTCCAAGCTAACCATTTGGTTCAGCTTTTCGAACTCTTCATTCTTCTGCTGCAAGTTGGCCTTCATCACATCGCCCACCGAAAGCAAACCGATATATTCACCGTCCTCTTCTATAAGTAGATGGCGAACGCGACGACCAAGGAATTTATCCATCAGCTGGTAGGCATGCTCTTCGATATTCGCTGATACTATAGTAAAGCTCACATTATCCTTGAGACGCGCGGTCTTAGGATTGAATCCCTCTTCCATAACACGGAACATCAAATCTCTTTCGGTCCAGATACCTAGTATTTTTTCTTCTTCAAGGACAACAGTCGAACCCACTTTATTCTGGGTCATGATTGTTAGCGCCTGATAGATGGTAGCGTCGGAATTGGTAGTTACCATGTGACCGCCTTTGTCTTTAAGAATATCTCTGGCAGTTCTTATCATTTTTACTCTCCTGCTGATGCGAGCCTCAGCCCGTCACATTGTATTACTCAGTGCAGAATAAACTAACGCTGTTATCCGCCCATAGCAAGACCTAGGGGGCCTCTAAAAAACTCTGTTTAAGCCATCAAGAGCGGCAGTTCGGTAGGCCTCCGCCATAGTCGGATAGTTAAATGTTGTGTTGAGAAAGTATTTCATTGAATTCGCCGGAGCGCTCTGGCGCATGATTGCCTGACCGATATGCACAATCTCCGACGCCTGATCGCCGAAACAATGAATGCCTAACAACTCCAAGGTCTCGAAATGAAAGATCAACTTCAACATCCCCACCTGCTCGCCTGTAATCTGGGCCCGCGCAGTATTTTTAAAGAAAGCCTTACCGACCTCGTAAGGTATTTTCTGCTCAGTTAGCTCCTGCTCAGTTGCGCCCAGCGTGCTTATTTCGGGAATCGTATAAATTCCCGTTGCCACCTGCTCAACGTGATAACACTCATCTGGCGCGACAATGGCATTGCTCGCAGCCCTGCCCTGATCATAGGCTGCACCTGCAAGCGAGGGCCAGCCAATCACATCACCGGCTGCATAGATATTCTTAACGGACGTCTGATACTTGTCGTTCACTGATATCTGTTGTCTGCTGTTTGTATTCAGCCCAATCACATTGAGGCCGAGACTCTTAGTATTTCCGCTTCGCCCATTCGCCCAGAGCACTATATCACTGCGAATCTTCTTACCCGACTTAAGGTAGGTCACGATGTGGTCGTCGCTGCACTCCATCTTCTCAAATTCTTCATTGTGGCGACTACGTACCCCGAGATTCCGCAAGTGATAAGTCAGCGCATCGGCTATTTCGGTATCGAGGAAAGTTAGTAGGCCAGAAGCAGGATTTATTAACTCTACCTTGCAACCCAGACCACCAAAAATAGAAGCATATTCACATCCAATGACACCTGCCCCCATCACAGTCACCTTACGCGGCGAGCAGTCCATATCTAGAATCGTGTCACTATCGAAGACACGATCATGTGAAAAGTCGACGCCCGGGGGATGATAAGGGCTAGAGCCTGTCGCAATTACAAAGCTCGTAGCAGACAACTTTTTGCGCTTACCAACAAGCTTGATTGTATTCTTGTCGAGAAAGCTTGCCTGCCCTTTGTATATAGGTATGTGGTTCCTGTCATAGAAATCGGTGCGCATTTGCACTTGCTCATAGACGACGCGATCAGCATGTTTCGATACTTGCTGAAAACTTAACTTCCTCGCGTCGCCCAAATCTCTAAACATGGGATTCGCATTAAACTGCATGACTTCCTTAACTGAATGGCGTAGCGCCTTCGAGGGTATTGTCCCGTAATGTGTGCAACTGCCACCAACAGATTCAAGGTCACATACGACAGCAACCGCGCGCCCTTTCTTCTTCGCACTCATGGCGGCAGCTTCACCCGCAGGGCCACTGCCTATAACTATGATGTCAAAGTGTTCTTTTTGCATGGCAGATCTCGAAATATTTATCCAATTATTCATGGGAGCTAGGTCGAATTATTCTTATATTGTTAACTGTGATACCTGATAAGAACTATCTCCTTTGCGCTACTGCGGTGTCTGTTTAGAATTGCTTCTTTCCTGTTGCTGACAACCTAGAGGATTTTTCCCGCCGGCGCGGAACTCTATTAGAGGCTGCTCTCGCATTTTTTAGGTTCACCACCACATATCTCACATTCTTTCAGCCCAACAACATTATTCATCCCACCACAGGAACCCTGCACAGGCTTCCGACCGAATAACACGCCAATCGACATGATCACAATCACCACTACCATAAGCAGAAATGTAATTAGAAAAACCGTCATTTCAATCCCTTCCTATTGTAAATCGCTTTCAAGGTAACGGTTAAATTCAGCACTAACATAGTCTTCGAATCCGTCCCCGCCGCTCTTGTAGATAAAATAGACCGCCTGCCCTTGTCTCGATGCGAGATCCTCAGCAGCGTCGGGGCCCAAAATCATATACGTTGTAGCCAACGCATCTGCACGCGCCGTAGACTCATCGATCACATACGCCGCCGCTAAGCTATGGGTCACAGGCCTGCCATTTCGCGGGTCAATCTCATGAGAATAGCGCTGCCCTTCTTCCTCGAAATAATTTCTATAGTCACCCGAACCCGCCACGGCTATATTATCACCACGGCTATAAAAAATTTGATAGACCTCAGAGACTGTCTCTACAGGGGCTTCTATCGCTGGCACCCAGCCTTCGCCTCCGGGCTTCGACCCCTTAATCTTTAATTCACCGCCTATTTCCAGAAAATAATTATCTACGCCGATTTCGTCTAGATATTCAGCTAGCTGATCCACGGCATAGCCCTTCGCTATGGCGCTCAGGTCGACATACATATCGCGCGTCTTCCGAATCTCTTTATTCGCGGGGCTAATCCGCAGAAACTCGAAACCTACCCGTAACCTTGCATCATCTATTTGCGACTGTGTCGGGACCGTCTCGAACACGGCAAGATTAGGGCCGAAGCCCCAGAGATTTACCAGTGGACCCACAGTAACATCGAAGGCGCCACCGCTAAGTGCGGAAATTTCCTGCGCCATCAGCAACACTTCGATCATCTGGGAGGAGGCCGCAAAGGGAGTATTGACCCCATGTCGATTGAATCGGGATAGCTCAGAATTGCTGGCATAAGTGGAGAAGGTTTCGGTATCTAGCTGCTTCAGTAACTCGCCAATATCAGCGGCAAGGTCTGCAGCCGCAATATTCGCAGGCATATCCACGATCTGAACCTGATAACTTGTGCCCATGGTTAGGCCATTCAACTGCTGAATGTCATCACCACCGGTGAAGAACAAAACCGAGCCTAGAAAGAGGGCCAGAAATGCCGCTATGAAACTATTACGTTTGAGTGGTTTGTTCATGCGGCATAACCCGTTGCGCTGCTGGCAGTGCTGCGCCAGTAGCAGCGCTTCTGTTAGGAAAATTCATCGAGAGCTATATTTTCGTCTTCTACACCCAAGTCTTTCAGCATCTTTACAACTGCCGCGTTCATCATCGGCGGTCCGCACATATAGTATTCACAATCTTCCGGCGCTGGATGGTTCTGAAGATAATTTTCCAGCACTGCATTGTGAATAAATCCAGTCAAATCCCGACCAAACGTCTTCTGGCTGCGGGTCCGAGAGTGCAACATGCCACTCAAAATTAACACACACGCTCGCAAGTGTGTTGTAGTCTCTTTCATAGAACATCTCGCGCCGACTTCGAGCGCACATACCAAAAGCTTATCTTTCTATCACTGTGCAATCTACGCAGCTGGTCGAAGATATGTGAACGCATTGGAGCCATGCCGGCACCGCCACCAATAAACACCATCTCAGCCTTGGTTTCTTTTGCAAAGAAGTCGCCAAAGGGGCCGAACACCTTAACCTTATCTCCTGGCTTAAGGTTAAACACATAGGAAGACATCTTCCCGGCTGGGAACTTCGTTCCCGGCGGTGGTGTAGCGATGCGGATATTGAACTTGATCACACCCTTCTCGTCCGGATAGTTCGCCATCGAGTAGGCACGTACCGTAGTGTCATTTACCTTAGACACCACATCGAACAGGCCGAAGTGATTCCAGTCACTGCGATACTCTTTACCGATATCAAAGTCGCTATATTTGACAACATGCGGCGGCACTTCTAGCTGCACATAGCCGCCTGCCTTAAAGTCGACACTCTCGCCATCAGGAATTTCCAACACTAATTCTTTAATAAATGTCGCGACGTTATCGATCGAACGAACCGTGCACTCCCATTGCTTCACCCCGAAAAACTCAGGAGCGATTTGAATCTTCATATCCTGCTTAACGGCTACCTGACAAGAGAGGCGCCAGTTATCTTTTGCTTGGCCGCGCGTGAAGTGACCTGTCTCTGTCGGCAGCATAGAACCGCCCCCATCTACTATCTGACATTTACACTGCGCACAGGTACCCCGCCGCCGCCACAGGCTGACGACAGAAAGATGCCAGCATCGGCAAGGGTATTCAGTAGCTTGCCACCGGCGGGCACCGTTATAGACCTATCCGGATCGCCATTTATTTCGATGTGTATATCGCCGCTAGTCACCAGTTTTGAACGAGCGAACAGTATTACGAACACAAGCAGCATCACTACTGTAGTAAATAGTGCGACGCCGCCGAATATTGTTGTGATATCAATCATTTTCTTAACTACTTCTGCTTTTTAACTGCATCTACTGTTTAACTGCGCCTACAGCGAGACGCCGCTTAATGACATAAAGCCCAGCGACATTAAACCTACCGTGATAAATGTTATACCCAGCCCGCGAAGGCCCTCCGGCACATCACTGTACTTGAGCTTCTCGCGTATGCCAGCAAGCGCAACAATCGCAAGCGCCCAACCGAAACCAGAACCCAGCCCAAATGCGACGCTTTCTGGGACATGAATAATCTCGCTCGACCATCAATAGCGTAGAGCCAAGGATTGCGCAGTTAACTGTTATTAGCGGCAGGAAAACACCTAGCGCGTTATACAGAGCTGGCACATATTTATCGAGAAACATCTCTAAAATTTGCACGATCGCAGCGATCACTCCGATGTAACAAAGAAAACCAAGAAACTGCAACGACAATTCAGGCATACCTAACCAATCCAATGCGCCTTCGCGTAAGAGGTGATTAAAGATGATGTTGTTGGCTGGCACAGTAATCACCTGCACTACCATCACTGCAACGCCTAAGCCGATCGCTGTTTCAATCTTTTTCGAAACGGCTAGAAAGGTGCACATGCCAAGAAACATCTGCAAGGCCATGTTCTCGATGAATACCGCTTTTACGAAGAGGTTAAGTAACTGTTCCATCAGAACGCACCATCGGGCGTACTTTGGGAAGCCATACGAAACTCACGAGCCTCCACTTGATCCTTCTTCACGCTACGCACAGCCCAGATAAAAAACCCGATGATGAAGAACGCGCTGGGCGACAACAACATAAGACCGTTAGCCTGATACCAGCCTCCATTCTCGATTAGAGGAAGAATCTGAAAACCCAGCAGGGAGCCCGACCCGAACAGCTCACGAACCGAAGCGACGACTATAAGCACCAATGAATAGCCCATTCCGTTACCGATGCCGTCAAGAAAACTTAAGACTGGTGGGTTCTTCATCGCAAAGGCTTCAGCGCGACCCATAACAATACAATTTGTGATGATCAAGCCTACGAACACACTTAAATTCTTACTGATTTCATAGGCAAACGCCTGCAGGAACTGGTCGACCGCGATAACCAAGGATGCAATGATCGTCATCTGCACGATAATTCGGATGCTAGAAGGCATCTGATTGCGAATCATCGAGATGAACAAATTGGAAAAAGCGGTCACTGTAGTAAGCGCGACACACATAACAAGTGTAACGCTCAACTGTGTCGTTACCGCCAACGCCGAACATACGCCGAGTATTTGTAGAGCTATAGGATTGTTTTCAAATAGCGGCGTCAATAATATTTGCTTAACACTGCTCATGTTTTTACACCAAATTTAATGAATTGATCAATCATTAGTCTGCAGCCCTGTCTCACGTAGCTGTGCCAAAATAGGCCCATACGCATCATCGCCTAGCCAGTATTGAATCAGATTATCGACCCCGCGAGTGGTAAGTGTTGCGCCGGACAAGCCATCTATCTGATAGTCGCCACTGCCCTGTCCTTTAATGACCCTTAGGCCAACCTCACCGACTTCATCGTAAATTTTCTTTCCTGGCCAGAGCGCAGTCCATCTTGGATTGCTAACTTCTGCACCCAATCCCGGCGTCTCTTTTAATTCATAAAAAGCTAAGCCCTTAACAGTGTTCGCGTCGCCTTCAAGGGCGAGAAAGCCGTATAGAATCCCCCAAAGGCCGTAGCCGCTTACTGGTACGACGATCGTTTCTATTTCTTGATTTTCCGTTACAACATAGATCATCGGGTAAATAACGCGTCGTTTAATATTCGCGATATCTTTCTGACGCTCCAACGCTTCGGAATAATTAGGATCATTGATAACTAAGCGCTGATCGTAGCCGTCTATGTCGATCTGCAATTGCTCGAGCTGCTCTTCGCCGAGTACACGCTGTTCATTAAGGTCGATAACATAGGTTGAGAATTGGCTAAAGCGTTCTGCTACCACCTCATCACCGTCTTGCTGCGAATCGAACAAGCCAGCAGCACTCAAAATATTTTTATTCCTATCGAGAATTCGGTTCGCGTCTTGCATCGGCTTCAAGATCACCGCGGTTCCCGATACGATTATTGAGCAAACCACGCAGAGGCTGAAAGCAACGATCAATGTTCTTTTTGTAGAGTCTTTAGAGGACACCGCGCGCCCTCCTTCTACTTATATTTGCCTTCACTACGAAGTAATCAATAAGTGGCGCAAACAGATTCGCGAACAATATCGCTAACATCGTACCTTCCGGATAGGCTGGATTCACCACGCGAATAAGTACGATCATAAAACCGATCAAAGCTCCGAATATCCACTTGCCGGTACTAGTCATCGAGGCTGAAACTGGATCGGTCGCCATAAACACCATACCGAAGGCAAAACCACCGAGGACAAAATGCCAGTACCAAGGTGTCGCGAAGGCTGGGTTAGTATCGGAGCCAATGAAATTAAATAGCGTCGCGGTCGCACACATGCCAAAAAAAACACCCAGCATGATGCGCCAAGATGCGATACGAGTGACTAACAATACACAAGCGCCTAGCAATATAGCTAGCGTCGATGTTTCACCAATAGAACCCTGCATTTGACCGAAGAAGGCATCTAGCCAACTCAGTCCACGCCCGGTCGCTACAGCTATTGCAGGTAAGCCTTCCGCCGCTATTTGACTAAGTGGCGTGGCACCGCTAAAACCGTCTATTGCAGTCCAGACTGAATCGCCGGACATCTGTGGCGCATAGGCAAAGAACAGAAACGCGCGACCTGTCAGCGCAGGGTTTAGAAAATTCTTACCCGTCCCGCCAAAGACTTCTTTACCCACTACGACACCAAAACTAATCCCCAACGCAGCCTGCCACAGCGGAATATCCGGCGGCACTATCAAGGTGAACAAGATTGAAGTAACAAAGAAGCCTTCGTTGATTTCATGGCCTCGCTTCATCGCGAACAACACTTCCCAAAAACCTCCCACTAGGAACACGACGAGATAAATAGGGATATAGTGTGCGGCACCGTAGACAAAGTTATCCCAGATACTACTAGGATCATGGCCAGCTAAGGCAGCGATGATAATTTCGTGCCAGTCGCCACTTCCTTCGAGGCCCATGGCGACTATCGCGCTATTCGCCTGAAAGCCGATATTAAACATGCCATAAAACATTGGGAAGAATGCGGCAAACCACACCGTAATCATCACCCTCTTTAAATCTATTCCATCACGCACATGAGGCTCAGCAACAGTAACCTTACTTGGCGTGTAGAAAATGGTATCTACAGCTTCGAATAAAGCGTACCAAGACTCGTACCGGCCACCTTTGTTAAAGTGCGGCTCTATGTCATCTAATACTCGACGAAGTCCCATTGTCCGTTATGCCTCTTTCTCTATACGCGCAAGATTGTCACGCAAAATGGGTCCGTACTCATACTTTCCCGGACAGACATAACTACAAAGCGCCAGGTCTTCCTCATCGAGTTCAAGTGCACCGAGATTCTGCGCCGTCTCTAGATCGCCGACTATTAATGCACGTAGCAATTGAGTCGGAAGAATGTCTAGCGGCATAATTTTTTCGTATGCGCCGATCGGCACCATTGCTCTATCACTACCTTGTGTATTAGTGGACATTGCGTGGCGCTTGCTCTTATCGATAGCGGAGATATAAATCCCCATAACCGAATGGCGATTCGCTCCCGGCGACAGATAGCCCAACAGCGAACGTTCCCTGCCTTCACGTAGCACTGATACCTGCAAGTGGTAGCGACCGAGATAGCTCTGTGCATTCGCAGCCGTTCGACCACCTAGCACAGACCCTGAAATGATCCGGCTTTCGTGCGGTTCCAGTTCGCCTGCACACAATGCTTGAAGGTCGGCACCGAGGCGACTCACAAGTAGTCGAGGCTCACTCACCTGAGGTCCCGCCAAAGAAATAATGCGCTCAACGCTTAGTTTTCCTGTGCGGAATAGCTTGCCAATAGCGATCACATCCTGATAGTTCAGTGACCAAATATGTTTGCCCATGCCCACCGGCTCTAGGTAATGAATATGTGTTCCGGTCAGGCCGCTGGGATGAGGCCCTCTGAATTCCTGAACCCTTACACTGTCCGCGAACTCTTGCCCCTGCAACAGGCCATCAACCTTGCGATCTACGCAGACATAGGTGTGTTGCTGAGGCAATTTCGATAATAGATTTACGCCCAGCACAAAGTTACTCACCTCGCCCTTCATAACGATGCTCGGATGCGCAGCTAGCGGATTCGTATCCATCGCATTGATGAAAAGTGAATGCGCCTGTCCGGACGGATCAGCTACCTTGCTAAAGGGGCGCGTTCGCAGGCTAGTCCATAGGCCGGAAGTTATGAGGCCTTCTACAATAGTTTTTCGCGACAAGCCGGCTAGCTCAGCATCGGAATAGCTATTCAGCGGGACTTGCTCGCCGGGTTTCCCATTTTCTTCCAATTCAACGACTACCGAGAGGAGCTTTCTTTGCGGACCACGATTGATGGCACTGATTCGCCCGCAACCAGGGGACGTGAAAGTTACCGAGGGGTTTTTTTTGTCGCGAAACAGCGCTTGACCTAGCAACACCTTATCGCCTTCGGCAACAAGCATGGTCGGTTTCAAGCCTACGTAGTCGCAGCCAAGCAGCGCAACAGAGCGCGTCGACCAAGCCTTTCCTAGCGCCTGTTCGGGGGCTCCGGAAATCGGTAGATTCAGTCCACGTTTTGTTCTGATCATTGAGTCAATCTAGGTGCTGCTAAGCGTATTCGCAGTGGTTGAAAATACAATACGACCGCGATCATGACTGCAACATGGTCGCGGCGAAGAATACTGTGTGTTTTGGAATTTGTCGGCTGCGTTTCAAGCGGGGCGAATTATAGGCCTAAGCCTCTAAAATAGCCAGCTTCAGCCAGCTACTTCGACAAAATATCTGCCAGTACTATTCCTCTAAAGGATATTGCTGATAAATGATGCCTGCCATTTTGTAGACCATTCTTCCTACCTGACAACAGTAGCCAAATTCATTGTCGTACCACAGGTAAAGAACT
>CALSUH010000014.1 GCA_943789485.1 uncultured Pseudomonadales bacterium | reverse complement strand
CCGCTGCTGATTTTTGTCTCCCAGCAGTATGGGATTACTGATTTGCCACGTTTTTGAATGTTTTATTTTTTATCGCAAACATCTTTATCCTACGCTTCAGTGGAGGCGTTGTTTTCGCCCAAGACGCGGTGGAAGAACTGCAAGTCGAAGGAAAGAGCCTTCGCGCAGCGCGTATTAACTCCGCATCGATTCTCGACGGCAAGCTGGACGCTGATGTAGTGCACAAGGCAGAACTCATTACTAACTTCCACCAAAGCCGTTCAGCTGATCATGCCCCGCAATTTAGGCTAACAGAGCTTTATGTGCTTTATACAGCGCACGTGCTCTATGTTGGTGCGCGCATGGCCGATAGCGGTCTGTTTCAAACTGGTTCGTTGGCATCAACATGCAGCGCGTCAAAGTCATCGATTGCGGCCTACAAACTGAAGTGTTAGCTGCCGCCTCCTACAACTCGAAACCACATCACGAGACCGGTTAACGCTGAACCGTTTTGAATGCAAAGAAATAGTACGCAATCGCTTCGCCCTATTTCGGCAGACCGGCAATGAAATATTTATTCAACCAGGGAGTAAAAACTTTGGCGGAACGCAGTGGCTTTAACACTGCAGGGGAGCGAAAGTATTCCTGCAGCGTGAATTATTGTACTGGCGGTTTTTCCAATGGCGAGCGCGTCAACATCAACATCAGTTTCAAATGGAATCAGTCGCGCTAGTTCTCGATGTCTATGCGCTAGAATAGGAACGGTATTGAACTTCCGCAAGGCGATTTCACCACTGGACTAAGCAGCGTAAATTCCCAAGTCGCGTTCTCGCCTAAGCTCTACTGGATCAGTCTGCAGCAGACCGGCAGCATCTCTGAAGAGATTGGCATTAAGACGCGTCTACAGTAGGTTCCCTTAGCGGGGCAAGCAGCTTTTGTCGTGCTGAATTACAATCTTCAAGACTGAAATCAGGACAATACCTTGAATACGGCATCCTCAAACCTAGGCGTAAAGTTTCGCTCTACGTTTAGGTTTTAGGAGCAGCTAACGCGTTTAATTGAAAAATTCTTAGCTAGGCGTTAGACAGCGGCATTTCTAGCTAAAAAACCAAGCATCCAGCTTTCTATTGATTCTGAAAGACCGGGCACGAAGAGAATTACCAGAGATACTAGGAGAGAAATCGAAACTAGAAGAGCGATATAATAAGGGTACCTCATCAGTTTACACTCCCTCTCGCGGCGCCAACTCAAACACCCAAGTCTCACCCGACTCAATCGCCTCTGTTGTTATTCTTGATCGATACTTTGCTATTTTCTTATCGATGACTCCGTCAAGTAGAGGGCTGTAGAAAACTCTAACGAGCTTTCGTTCATAGCGTATGCCATTTATGCGTACAACGGCAAGACCATCACCCTCGTAGGCCTGAACTGCCCAGTGTTTCCAACGACGACCTAACCAGGACCCATATAGTCGAGGTGATATAGACCTTGCCATCGCTCTCTTCGATCCAGATGAGCCTAGAGCTGAGCGGATTGTCCAACTGCAGGTGAATAGTGGACACTTCATTCGTGAAGTCCCAGCCGAGTTCTGGACCGGAATACAGCTCTCTGGATACTAGCTCACCTCCGGGAAAAACAATTGAAGGCCCATCATTATTGCGGTTCTCGAAGCTCATGGTAGCCAGCGCCACTGCCGGAATCGTAATCATTGCCACGATTATCTGAAGTGCCACCACCAGAATCTTTCTCGTCATTGCCTGATTATAACCGTCTATAGCGAGTCCTTTGCTAACGTTAAGCTATTTTACTCCCAATTGTCTTCTACTCGGTCTTGCAGAAAGAGATAGTAGGAACACTAATCCAGAAAAATCGAGTTGCCCACTCGAATTATAGGAGGTAGGGTGGAGTATCTTGCCAGTCGCCTGTCGTACGCCTAATCGGAGTAGTCATTATGAAAAAACTGCTGACCGTCGTATCTATTCTTTGTGTTTTACCTTTTTCAACTTCCGCGTTGGCGCAAGTGCGTGCAAGCCAGCCCCTGCCAGACGGACCCGGCAAGGCGCTGGTGGAGAATGTCTGCTCTAGCTGCCACAGCGTCGCCACCATCACTCGGGCCGTCGGTTACAGCACGGCACAGCAGTGGCATGACTTGTTCTCGACCATGATAGAGCTGCCTTCCGCCCAAGCTAATACCATTTCCACCTACCTTGCCGAGCATTTCCCAGAAGACACCACACGCCGCCCAAACTTGATTGCTGGGGACGTGGAAATAGACATTATTGAGTGGACAGCACCTACGCTCGGGCAGCGCGTGCGCGACCCAATTGAGGCACCGGACGGGTCTATTTGGTGGACCGGTATGTGGGCTAGCTTAACCGGTCGTTTAGATCCTGAGACTGGAGTCATGGAGGAATATCGGCTGCCTCCTACCTCCAGGCCGCATACAATACTGCCCGATGACGATGGGAACATCTGGTACACGGGCAACAGCAATGCCAGCATAGGCAAACTCGACCCAATTAGCGGCGAAGTAACCGAATACAAGACCCAGGCTCGCGACCCCCACTCGGCCACGTTTCATCCTAACGGCAATCTTTACTTCACCGCCCAAGGAGCAGCCATGCTCGGTCGCTTGAATCCTACTACTGGCGAGCTAAAGGAAATCGAAACAGAACCTCGGCCCTACGGTATCAAGGCGGCAAAAGATGGCTCGCTATGGGTCGCCTACAACGGCACGAACAAGATCGGCGCCATGCATCCAGGTACTATGGCAGTAAAGTATTTTGAAATACCGAATGAGAGAAGCCGAGTGCGCCGGCTCGATTTAGATAGTCAGGGCAGGGTTTGGTTCGTCAACTCCACCCTTGGCAAGATAGGCAGGCTCGACCCTAGTACCGGCGCGATCAAGCAATGGGATTCGCCTAGTGGAGCCTCTTCGCATCCTTATGCTCTCGCTGTCATTGATGATGTTATATGGTACAACGAATCCGGCATGCGGCCCGACGCGCTAGTGCGCTTTAATCCTGAGAGTGAATCATTTCAGAGCTGGGCGATTCCATCGGGTGTTGGTATCGTACGAAACGTATGGAAAACAGAAGCGGGAAACCTACTGATTCATCAGAGCAGCTCGAATCAAATAGGTTTAGTGAAAATTAATTAACCACCAGCAGGATATAGCTTTTATTCTAACTAGGCTCAGAGTGCGTGGTGTACCCAGACTCGATAGTTAACTACAGGAGAACTAAACGGTGAACGAAACGGTAGCCGGCAGCAATAGAAACCTGAAACATTGGCTTAGCGGCGTAGTGTTTGCACTACTGCTGACTACAGTAGTCGGATTTATGATCTTCTCTAGTATCTGTCCCTGCACGCTGACTCCTGGCGGGCTGTTGTTTGGTGAACGGGTAGAGACACCCGTTGACGACTGGAACACGACGACGGCCAATCAAGAGAACCTCTGCCAATTGCAGATTTGGGCGGGCATCCGCCCGCACTCCATCAATCTTAATTGCATGGCCACGCCCGAGGGCGAATTGTTTCTGAGTTGTTCAGTGTGTGATCGGAAATACTGGGCGGCGAGAGTAAGCAGCGATGAGCGAGCTGTTCTCCGGCTGGGCAGTCTTGTCTACCCAGTACTGTTGAATCGCGAAACCGATCCTGAAACTATGGACAGAGCGTTTCGAGCTCGAGTAGCTAAGCTACAAACTACAGATCTCGAAACCATGGTTACGCCGCGACCGCCCCCAGGCCAGGAGCGGTTTGATCATTGGTGGACTTTTAGAGTTACCTCGCGCACATGAATGACATCACATAGAGAGAAGTTAAATTAGCACACTTCTGCAGGAGACTATTCCGCCATTGCAGTCAAATGGCGCTCTCGCAGCAGCATGAATAAAGGCACAGTCATTGCGGCAGCAATAACGAATGTAAGAACAAATCCCACTACCCATAATACATAAGACATCTTTAGGCGCCTTGTCTCTACGAACGACCAAACAAGAAATGCAGAAACAACAACGATCAGATCATTAGTAAAAGAAGATGCAGCAGGATTTGCATACAGACCTTCAATATAGCTAATCTCCATCGGCTGCAAATTGTAGTACCAAGTAACGCATACCCCGACGATCGCCAGAACACCATATAAAACCTGTAATCCAGTAATTTTCATTAGCATTACCCCTCTATTTGAATTGAGAAATCGTAGTGCGATGCAGCAGGCGGTCATAGCCATCATAACCACCGGTTGCTTTGTGCAAGACACTGCGGTTATCCCACATCACTAACATATTCGCTTGCCATTTATGGCGATACACAAATTGCGGTGAGCCCTGATACTGATGCAACTCTTGCAATAATTTTTTACTCTCTTGCACCTCCATGCCAGAAAAACCTTGGATATAACCCGCAGTGGAATAAAGAGCCAGCGCACCAGTTTCTGTGTGCGGCCGAATAAACGGATGGCTTTGTGTTTTTCTTGCCTCATCCGATACAACTATATTCATGCTACGCCCAACATTCCCCTCGTGCTTGTCACTATAAACACCATCAGGCGAATAGGCAGACTCAGCCGAATGTATCGCCGTTAAGTGCGCAATTTTTTTCTTAAGTGCAGAAGGTAATTCGTCATAGGCTTTATGCTGATTTGAAAAAAGTGTGTCGCCGCCCACAGGAGGGATTTGAATACCGTATAAGCAAGTACCAATCGGCGGCTTCGCTTGAAAGCTCCAATCCGTATGCCAGTTCTCGGCAAAAAGAGGAGTCGTCTCATTGGCGCCACGACTTATCGCCGCAATGTGACTGTTTTCCTCAATTGGACTGAAGAAGGGATCATCACCAAAATTGCCAAAGCTTAGGGTAAAGCGCTCGAGATCAGCAGGACTGAGCACTTGATTGGGAAACACCAACACATGGTATTGCAACCAAGCCTGACGTAGTTTTGCCACAGACTCTTCAGAAATATCCGAAGAAAGATCAAGATTGCTAACTGTTGCCCCGCAAGGAGCGTCGATTGGATCGACGACTAACATAATGCCATTCTCAATTTTGGGCGCCAGATACCAACGGTGTCTGCACATCTAAATCAGGAGTTTCACTGCGACTGAGCAACACGCCTATGATCGCCATCGTACCGCCACTAATTAGAAGAGTCGCATCACTCACATTAATACCAATAACTTCAGTTGTCGGCAAGGCGATCAAGCCACCACCAACGAGCGCCAGTGCACGCCCGCCCACACCCAGCGGTCCGCTACGATCGAGAAACCCCACGCCCAGTAAATAACGCTGCAAAGTGCCGGCAATCAGCACTATGCCTATCGCAACTTTTGCTGTTGCAAACAGCGTCTCCCACCAGGTACCGGACATGATCAGTGCAGGCTCCAATACGAAAAAGAACGGAATGAAATAGATCACACTACCGAGTCGCATTGCCTTGAATCCGGTAGAAAGTGCCGATGCGCCAGCTATGCTCGCCGCAGCAAAGGCCCCGAGCGCGACAGGCGGCGTAATGAAAGACAGCATTCCCCAGTAGAGAATAAATAGATGCACGCTCATCGGATCGAGACCTCCCTGAATTAGAGCAGGTGCAAGTACAATCGCGAGAAAAATATAGGCGGCCGTCACAGTCATGCCGATGCCGAGGAAGAAGCTAGTAAAGGCCCCCATCAATAGAAGCAGTAGCGTGGAATCACCGGCGAGATACAGCAAATCATTGACCAAGGTTCCTGATAAACCGGACACTGACAGCGCACCTACTATTAAGCCGACACCAGCCATAATCGCCAGCAATTCCATTAGCAACTTGCCAGTTGCTACAAGGAATGCACCTGCCTCTTTCATGTCCCAGCGATGAGCCGGGAACAGCTGGTTCAGCACCAGGAGCATGCCCGTGGCATAAAAGGGAGCTACCGCTTCGCGCTGCAGATAGACGAGCAGGAATATCAATACCGCGAATGCTGCTAGGTAGAACCAACCCTGCCGCATCGTCTCAACCACGCTAGGCAATTCTTCGCGCGGCGTACCTACCAATCCTTTACGTGCCGCGTAGGCATCTACTTGAACGAACAAACCAAAAAAATACAACAAGGCGGGAATCGCCGCGGCTAAAGCCACAGTGGTATAGGCAACATTGAGGAAGGTCGCCATGACAAACGCGGTCGAACCCATAATAGGTGGTAGCAACACTCCACCGGTAGAAGCGCAGGCTTCCACGCCCGCTGCATACTCCTTCTCCATACCATTCTTCTTCATGGCTGGAATCGTCATCTGCCCCGTCGTCAGCACATTGGTAATCACACTCCCACTCATGGAGCCCATCAGACCGCTGGAAACAATTGCTACCTTAGCCGAGCCACCGCGCACATGACCGAACGTCGCAAACGCTAGATTGATAAAGAAACGCCCACCGCCGGTATGCTGCAGTGCGACACCAAAAATGAGGAAGCCAATGACCAACTGCGCATATGCACGGAATGGCAGGCCGAGAATACTCTCGATACTCATGACGTGATAAGACGCCGTCTCGGATAATGTCGACGACATGCCGGAGATAGGTCCAGGCAATTTGTCAGCCACTACCGGGTAGAAAGAGAACACCAGCACGAGAAAGAACAGCACCCAACCACCGCTGCGACGCACGCCCTCCATGATCAGCGCCCACAGCAGATAGCTTACCCACACTGCATAGGACGGTGCTAAAAATTCCCAACCATAGTCCAGCATGGTTTCTGCGTTGAAAAAGAAGAAACAGCAGGCTGCGAATGTTGCCAGAGCAAGAACGCCATCGAGCCAGAAACTTTTGGGGCCGCGAAACGAGGGATAGATTAGAAAACAGAGCGGTAACAGCAAACCCATCAACGCATAGTAGTAATGATTCTGCACAGTGATGACAAAATCAAGCAGCGGACTCTGGGAAAACATGCGCAGCGAATCCATCGCTAGGAAGGCGCTAGCGATGGCAACAAAGCCTGTCAACCAGCGGAGTAACTTCGGTAATTCTCTCGGTAGTGTTGCCACTAGCGCCAGACCGGATCAAAGCCGGCTGCCTCCAAACGCTCCGCGCGCAGCGCCTGCCAAGATTCAACAAAGGCATCCTCATCACGGATATCTCGTGTCTGCATTTCGACCCAGGCTGTAGCTAACACTTCCTGTCGCTGGATAAGCGCTTGATTATGTGCCTCAATCTGGTCAGTCCATACGCCGACTTCGCGCCAGTAGCTAACGGCGCCTTCGTGATAGGGCACGACCCAGTCAAAAACCTGCGACTCAATCGCCCAGCCAATAGCCCCGGGATCGGCGTCTTTGAACTCGTCGTAATTTTCATTGATTACCCGAGTGAGTGAATAAACGAAGTCGTTATCTTGGGTAGCAAGCGTAGTTAACAAGGGATACGGGTATGTGCCTGCCTCATGTGTATTTTCATCATCAATAGAAGCTCCGCGCGTTGCGATGTGTTTGGTGAAATACGGACCAACAGCTTGCATCCGCTCCCAGCAACCTTCGTCGTCATGCGGTGCTGGCAACCAGCGAATGCCACGTGGCGACGCCTCGAGCCTGAAAGGTGGGCCCGATACAGTAGTCCCAAAGGCGACATCTACGTCACCGTTGATCACGCCATTCCATTTTGCGTCGTAACCGGGGAAATCGACGCGAACAACGTCATCCCAAGTCAGTCCGCCGCAAGCCAGATAGGCCTCCATAGAAACATTCAACGCTGGGGCTGCGCGTACATAAGGTACTCGACGACCACGCAGTTCCGCGAAGGTGGTAACGCCCGTATCTGCGGCTACTGCTACGCCCTGATTACTCAATCCATTCGAGGTCATCAATAGACGCAGCGGCTGCGGCCCCCACTCCGGATTGGCAAACTGAAACATGCCTTCCTGAGCAAAATAGGTGGCCACACCGTTGGCAGTGAAATCGACTCGGCCCGTCTTTAGCGGCAGCAGTCGGGAGACATCGTTCTGCCCGGGAATAACACGCAGGGTGACGTTGTATTTGTCGCGCAGCATAGCGCCGATGGCTACTGCTTGGTTATAACCCGTAGAGCCCAGATTATAAGCCGTCCACGCCATCTGACGCGGCAACTCGGGCTCACTGGGCTGAGCTGTAGCTGCATTTGTCAGTGACACTGAGACAAGCAGAGAAACGAACGCGAATTTGATAGAGTTATATCCGCGCAAAGGGTGTGATTTCAGGTACTTCAACGACACGCTAATTCTCCTAGGCATTTTCAACACTGGTGCCAAAGACTAGCAGGGGCGACAGGCAAGTGGAAGGAATATGGTGCTTCCCGCGATTAACGTGGTTCCCCGATGAAAAAGCGCTAGCGCTGCCCCTCATTCAGGGGAAATTGGATAAGAAATTACCGCGCCTTTAGAGCGCTTTTTATCACACTTTATTACAGTCCATGGATCACTACTTCTATTCTCTATGGTATCCTCTGCTAGGTTTTGCATCTAAATGAGGCTCTAAAAATGAAATTAAGTCCTTCAATAACATCCGGCTCGAAGGCCAAGAAGCTTGTAGCTTTGAGCTGTCTGGCCGCCGTCTTGGGCATATTGCCACAAATTGGCATGAGCCAGAATCTAGTCACAGACGATACCGCCGAGTGGTTTACTCTCGGTGGCGACTACGCCCACACCCGCTATACCCCCGCCGATGAGATTACGGCTGAAAACTTCGATGAACTCGAAGTCGCTTGGGAATGGGATGGCTCCAGCTTTAACGGCCCAAACAGGTCGTTCAACCCCTACTTACGTAGATGGCAAGTTATTCACCGTATCTGGTGCTCGCCGTAATGTGGTTGCGATCGATCCTAAGACTGGTGAGACCCTTTGGTCCTACCGTCTGCCAAATACTGGTCGCTGGGAATATTCCATGCGCGCCTCATACGGCAAAGGCATTGGCTATTCTAGAATAGATGGCAAGGGAGTCGTTTATATCTCCACACCTGGCTTCTTTCTGGTAGCACTAGATGCTGATACTGGTGCCCCTCTTGAGGGCTTCGGTGGACAGGTGCCTGTAGATGGCTTCCCTGCTACTGGCGTCGTGGACATGCTCGCTGATCTGGGCCATCCCTATGATCCGTATGAGGGCATCCCACTAGAGACTGGTTACATCACTACTTCGTCGCCACCGATTGTGGTTAACGACACTATCGTCGTTGGCAACTCAGCTGAGCAGGGATATCTGCAGGCGAGAGTCGAGAACGTGCCTGGTGATATCCTCGCTTACGATAAGACGACTGGTGCGTTCAAATGGAAGTTCAACGTAATCCCACAGCCGGGCGAATACGGCCATGAGACTTGGGAAAACGATGCATGGCAGTGGACAGGTGATGTATCTTCTTGGGCGCCGCTTACAGCCGATCCTGAGAACAACATTGTCTATGTGCCAACTAATCCACCCACAATTGATTACTACGGCGGCTTCCGTCCTGGTGATGGCCTGTTTGGTACTAGCCTGATTGCACTGGACACGGAAACTGGCGAACGACGCTGGCACTTCCAGACAGTTCATCACGATGTATGGAACTACGACAACCCAGCTGCTCCGATTCAACTAGACCTGAATATTCCTGGCAGAGGAATAGTTCCTTCTGTATCCCAAGTTACAAAACAGGGCTTTGTCTACTCTTTCGACCGTATGACCGGTGAGCCAATCTGGCCGATGGAAGAGCGAGCTGTTCCAGCATCCATGGTTCCTGGCGAAAAGCTTTCAACAACACAGCCTTTCCCATCTAAGCCACCGGCTTTCGAAATGCAGGGCTTGACTGAAGGCGATCTTATCGACTTCACGCCTGCACTGCGCCGCGAAGCACTTGAAGTGATGGCTAACTACGATATGGGGCCTTTGTTTAATCCACCAATCCATTCTGATGATCCTGCTGGCAAAATAGCTTCTGCTATGTGTCCAGGCGACGGTGGTGGTGCAAATATCAATAACCCACCCGTAGCAGACCCTACTTCAGGCTTCCTCTATGTGACTTCTAGGAAAGCGTGTAGCTGGCAACGAATTATCCCTGGTGAAGAGGCTGATGCTCGCATCGATGCACCAACGGGATCTACCTTCGCTGCCTATGCCAATGGTGCCCGTCCTCGCACACCTCGTCTTGCTTCAGGCTTGCCTTACTTCAAGCCTCCGTACAGCACGATTACTGCGTACGACATGAACACAGGCGAGATCGCATTCCAGATTCCAACAGGTGAGACTCCTGACCGCTTCCGCAACAATCCCGCTCTAGAAGGCATTGATATTGGGGACACTGGAACTGGTAATGCAATTACAATGGTTACTACCGCGAACATGCTGATCTACTCAGACATGGACTCCGACGGCACGACGGCGCTGCTTTACGGCATCGATAAGAAAACCGGCGAAGAAATTGGTAAAAATCGAAGTGCCAGCTCAGAGCCGCTATGGCATGAGCTCTTGGATGCACGATGGACATCAATACATCATCCTGCAGACAGGCTCCAAGCTAACAGCAATGGCAATGCCTGGCGCACAAGCCACAGGTGGCGCTGCTCACTAAACTGTCAGTCGGTCCATGTTGATCGACAGATAGTAATTTCGAAATAAAAAAGGCGAAAGGATAATTAATCCTTTCGCCTTTTTTATTGCTCAGGAGTCAGAATCCGTTTATCGATAGCCGGAGAATGACGTCAACGTTTAGCACCGGGCACTTCTCTTTAACGCTGCCCCTTGCGTAACTCGTGTCACAGCAGGTCATCTACATCGGAGTCTGGTTAGCCATGAGAGGCGGGCGAGTCACTGCATCGATCTCAGTGAATCCTAGCTATTGGCATGAGCGCGAGACGGCGCAGATTGCCTCTTCCTTGATGACAACAGCGAAGGAGTAGAAGACATTTGCCTAATTACGCAACTGAGCCGACCGGCTGATTGTGGGCGTCGAGTGGAATCTAAGCAGAATCCAGCAACTGTGACCTTTTGGCTCTTTTTACTGCAGGTTCTGCATAAAAATAGAGCAATGATGGCCGTGCTGACAGACAGGGAGTAACTGAAAAGTGGCATAGTCATAGTTACCTAGTCACCACGATTGGCAGAGAACAGATGAAACTGATCATGCCGTAAGGCTATGTTTCGTGTATCGATGATTAATCAACCAAGCTCATAAAGGACTGAAAGACTAGAAAAAACTTTTCACTGTTGGCTGTATTTTTGATATCACTTTACGAAAGACAAAAAAAAGGGCTCATCAAGATGAGCCCTTTTTCATCGTAGCTGTTTTTTATATCTTGTATGTACCGCCAAGAAACATCATACGGCCGCGCGGACTAGCTGGAAAAGCGCGGTTAGTTCCGAACGGGTCTTCTTCAGATATATTGTTAATGCCACCACGAATGGTTAAAGAATCATTCCAGATGTAAGTCGCATTGATGTCATGTATCCACGTTTCTTCCATAAATACATCAGAGCCATAGAGGGTTTGCGCTGTTTCAATTTCAACGAAACTAACTAACATTTCGCCTAAATACTGAGACTGCCAACCAACACTTAAATTTCCCCAATTCCATCTCATCCCAACATTTCCTGCTGTTTCAGGACGATTAACTTCACCAAGCTCAGGATTCACTTCGCTGGCGTCAGTTGGATTGGTAAAGAAATCAATTTCATTAACCTCAGTGCCAGTAACAGAAACCTCGAAATTGTGATCCCTAAAATCAAAAGTGTAACTTGCACTGATATCGATGCCGCTGGTTTCTAACTTCGCAAAGTTGACATCACCAGAACGTAAGAAGTTAAAGCCTCCAAACTGCGCTGAACCTGGATTTGTGTTTCGAGGTAAACGAGTTACAGAATGTACTGTTCAGTGCAGCACCTTGATAGCAGCCGTCAACAATATCCTGAGCACCTACTGATTCAATCGCATCATCGATCCTGATCTCCCAATAGTCAGCCGTTAGGTTGAAACCAGTCAAGAAAGAAGGTTGGTACACAAAGCCGTAAGTAATTGTCTCTGCTGTCTCTTCAGTCAAGTTTTTGTTACCACCTGTAACACCGCCGAAGGAAGCGGATAGAGGGTCAGCAAAATCATAAGTACCATTGGCATTGAATGGGTCCACGCCGAATGCTTGCAGCTGCGCAACACAGTTGGATTGATAGTTCGCCGCTAAGCCTGGCTGATCTACTGCCAATGCATTGATTTGTGCTGCATCACAAGGGTCTGAGGGTCTGAACGTTGCACCCGTCTCAGGCCCAAACAACTCTGTGATGTTAGGAGCACGTACCGCCTCGGAAATTCCGCCTCGAAAGGCTAAATCTTCGATTGGCGCCCAAACCACACCCACTTTCCATGAAGTGGCTTCACCAATTGTTGAATAGTCCGAATAACGTGCTGCCAAATCAACAGTAAGTTCATTTGCTGCTATTACATCCGAAAGTAGAGGAACCGAGAGTTCAATAAAGGCATCTTTCGTATGGTATCTACCGCTTTCGTTTCGATTAGTAAGCTGTGGCCTGAACACCAAGTTAGCATTATCGGATACTTCTTCTAGTAACTGTCCCGGTGTGAACGGAGTACCTTGTGGCAGAACACCTAGCTGAAAATCATCAAATGTCGCTTCCGATTCTTCAGATCTCAATTCCAAGCCGGTAGCGAAGCTAACCGCGCCAGCGGGGAGTTCAAACCACTCGCTAAAGTCTCCACCAATTGTTGCAGCAAATGAAAGCTGCTTGATTACTAAATTGTCCCAAGTCGGTGTGGTTACCCAGTCTGCCGCAGACTGAGTTACGCCGGGCTGCCCGGCCCATATATTCAGCGGCACACAAGAATTATCCCCTGGAGTGAAGGAAAAGTAACCTGCTTGGTAAGAGGGAATCGAGAACGGTGTATTTAGGGCTGGCGCACTTGGATCCACACTCGATCTACAGGCGGGGGAACCGCCAGCATCAGTAGTCGCATCGATTGCCGCGAAAAAACGGTCATTGATAACATTACGGGGACGATTGATATCCTGTTCAAAGCGCCCGTAGTTAGTGCTAAATTCATAAGTCCAACCATTATCAAAAGAGCCTTCTAAGCCCAATACAACTCGAGCTGTATCACGCTCAGTTGAGCTTCTCTGATTGAACAGCAGCGGATCTAGTGTGATGGCCACGCCGCCAGTTGCCTGCGCTGTTGGCCTAATGAAGTCGGGTAGATAAGGATTGTCAGGGGCACCAAACAATAGGTCCCAAAACGAGTTAGGCCTGGCATCAGTCTCGGTTTCCTGTGTGACATACTTTACTTCACCAAATAACGTTGCCTGATCATTTAAATCGTAGTGACCCAAAAAGTTGAGTGAAACCTTGTCATCAGGAAGAAGGATATCACCACGTTGGTTCTGAATTGTATTAAACGAGTCGCCTCCAAACCCTTGAAAGTTGCCGGCAACGAGGCCATCATTGACCGGAGCGTATTGCCCATTCTCTGATACATTCCAGCACCCCCCAACAACACCAAATGATTCAGCGCCGAATACAGAGTTATAACCGGTGAATGAATCTAGGCAATCAGGTGTTCCATTCCCGTTTAGGTCAATCGGTGTTTCAGGATCAAAACCCGCAAATGTGAACGGGTTGCCCGGGATGATATAACCATAGCCGGAGGTAAACGGAAATGTTCTAAAAGGCAGCACAGCCCTTTGAGGTGCGCTGCCCGCTTGGGCGATTAGTGCTGATTCAGCGGCAGTTAGGGTCGGCGCATTGCCGAATGTATCGGAATAATTGGTCGCGAATTCAGCAGCTGTTGGAATAGGCAGACCAAAATTGGTTAACCCGGTGTTGGCGTAGTTGTAATACTGATTAAAGTTTGGTGTTGAGCTGCCAATATCACCTTGCTGGAAACGCAAGGCTGGATTAACCCAATCCCTAGAAGAGCCCGCCGCTAGACCATTGCGTCGGTCAGAGACTTGCAAACCATCGTCTTGTCGAATGTCTGCCGATACAGTGAAGTTACCGCGGCCATTGTCAAAATTACGCCCGAATAATACTGAAAGTGCACGTTGTCCACCGTCACCTTCTTGGCTAAGGCCATAACTAGCGTCGATCTCTAAACCTTCATAATCATCTTTAAGAATGAAGTTCACTACGCCGGTAACCGCGTCAGCTCCATAAACGGCTGAAGCGCCACCAGTAAGGACCTCCACCCTTTCAACTAGTGCCTGCGGAATTGAACCGATGTCAACTGATGAAGCACCTTGCAAACCACCCACATGGCGCCGACCGTCAACCAAGACCAACGTCCGTTCTGCGCCTAGGCCACGAAGATTTAGCACATTTGCGCCATTAGCAAACCCACTATCAATAGACTGTTCTGATGTGACTGACCCCAGTAATGCTGGGATGTCATTAATGACATCAGAAAGTGAAAATTCACCTGATGCTTTAATATCTGCAGCTGACACGGATTGAACAGGTAGGGCGCCGGTCAAGTTAGAATCCCTTGCTATTCTCGAACCAGTGACAACAACTTCTTCGATCTGATCATCACTTTGAGCAACGACAAAGCTCGACAACGGCAATGTGGTGGCGGTTAATAGAACTACAGCACTTATATTTATATGTTGGCGGAGGGTTTTAGTCTTCATGTGGGTTCTCACTATGTTTCATGGTTTTGTATTTTGAAGCCAAATTACGCTTTCGGGCTCAGGCGTGTATTATAAATACTACCGGCGACGATGCAACAAACTAACTGTGTTACGAGCGCCTTATTAATAAAGCCTTGTTGATCGATACGTTGACCATCTAGCGCGGCGATATTGCTTGGTACGTCTTGTACCGTGCCTTCCCGCTTTATCGCCGTCACGATAATTTCATCGAGGCCAACTTCATGTGCAAAAGTGAAGCTGATGAATGCCACTCCTGCAAGCGGCATACATTATCACCCACACCAAGCATTGCACTTGGCAGCGAGTTTAGCCGTTAGCCAAAACCTTAAGACTCAGCGCTTGTAAACCACCCCTGCCTTCATCACGAATTCCACTTCTTCAAGAAGGCTTATATCTTGCAGCGGATCGCCAGTTACGGCAATAATATCGGCCATACGCCCAGCCTGAATCGCTCCCACATCGGGCCTGTCAAACAATTGAGCATTAAGCGAGGTGGCCGCTTTTAATGCCTGCATTGGTGTCATCCCAAATTGCACCATTCTCGACAGTTGCCGAGCATTTAAACCGTGAGGATAAATCGAAGCATCGGTTCCCAGAACCACTTTTGCTCCCGCTGCCACCGCTTGACGGAAACTATTGCGTTGCTCGCTGCCTACCTGCCGTTCTTTTTCAATGTTCTCCGGTAGCGCTCCGGTTGCTTCGCCAGTTTCCAACGTGTATTCGGTATTGTAGATATCCATGGACAGAAAAGTACCCGCAGCGATGGCCATCTGTATCGCCTCATCGTCCATAAAACTGGCATGTTCAACGGAGTCTACGCCGGCTCGAATAGCGGCCTTAATTCCTGCCGTGCCATGGGCATGAGCAGCTACGGCTTTGCCACGCATATGTGCTTCCGCCACGATGGCATCCATTTCTTCCTGAGTATATTGCTGGGCGCCTACGGTAGTCCCTTTAGAGAATACGCCACCGGTTGCACAAAATTTAATAAGATCAACACCGTATTTGATATTACGCCGCACCTGCTCTCTAACAGCCCAAGGGCCATCGGCAACTGCAGCAGCCGAAAAATCATAGTCCTCTGTTAATAGATTATTGTCACAATGACCGCCGGTAACACCTAGTCAGGGCCCGGCTGCGAGAATTCTTGGACCAGCAATATCGCCTTCTGCTATCGCGGCTCTTAAGGCTACATCACCATAGCCGCCAGAACCCACTACCCGTACTGTGGTGAAGCCTGCCATTAAGGTTTTCTCGGCATTCACTACACCATTGATAACTGAACGATTGGCGGTTACCTCGAGACGCCGAAACCCCTTGTCGTCATGATTGCTAAGCAAATGAACATGCGCGTCCAATAAACCAGGCAGCAGTGTCGCTCCTTGCAGTTCGAGAACATTAGCCCCTGCAGGAATGCGAATGGAATCAGCATCGCCCACTCGAGAAATGCGATCTCCCTCTATGAGCACCACAGGGTTGGAGATAACTGTATCCGACAAACCATCGATTAGGCGATCTGCGCGCAAATACAAGGTTTGTGACACGGCAGATGTGGCAACTACCAGCAAAAGAAACGCAGTAACGTAGTGAGAAGGTCGAAAAGTCATTCCAGTTTTTCCTTTAAAAGAGACAAAATAATTTTGGGGGCGGGCTTAAGAGATACTATTAATTATTTGTAGTGTAGCCTAGCTTCAATTACTGCTCGGGTTAAGAAACACGAACTGCTGTGTGCGCACAGAAGAGTTAGCTTAGCGCAAGTAAACTACTAGTTTCTTTTTTGGCCCCGCATTGCCGCAGCAATGTCCGGCAAATCCTCAGCATTTGTATAATATTGAGGTTCTGCACGTTCGTTCGTCAACTGCTCGAACGCATATCCGTATGACAGAACTTTAGCATCATCGTCTTTGGCACCCATAAAGGAGAAGCCAACTGACAGGCTGTGAATAGTGCCCATTGGCACAGTGATGTGCGGATAACCTGCTATTGCGGCCATCGAACCACTGCCCGGGAACGGCGGCCAAACGTCGCCGTTTATCGGATCAACTCGCGGTACGGTAGGGCCTGAAGGTGCTACCAGAACATCGACATTATGTTCAGCTAGCAACTTATCGATACCCTCTTCGCGCGTTGCTTTCAGCACGGTATCACGCGCTGCGATATATCTTGGATCATCCAAATTGCTGGTTATTTCCGCTGCGTCAAAAATACTCTGATCAAACAGCGCCAGTTCAATACCAGCGTTTTCAATGTTAAACGCGATCACTTCAGCCAGCGAGCGTGTTTTAACTGTGTCTGGTGTTGCGGCCAGGTACGCATTCAATGTCGCCTTAAATTCATACAGCAACACATCAAGCGAATACTGTCCAAACTCACTAAGCTGGATAGGGTTTTCAGTGATTTCAACAAGCTCTGCACCTGCCTCTACTAGTACATTTAGCGATTCTTCAAATAGCGCATTGATGTCTTTATTAGAGCCAGTCGAGTAACGCAGCACGCCAACACGCTTCCCGCGCAACATATCTTGGTCCAGGGCGGCGACATAATTCGTCTTCGCACTCCCCGTTGCCATTGCGTTCATCATCATGGCCGCACCCATTACTGATTTTGTCATTGGCCCTGCTGTGTCCTGCGTCGAAGAAATCGGCACAATATACTGTTGAGAAACCAAGCCTACTGTCGGTTTAAAACCAACAACACCGTTTGCATTAGACGGGCAAATAACAGAGCCATTTGTTTCGGTACCCACGGTACCTGCCGCCATAGACGACGCTGCACCCGCACCAGAACCAGAGCTTGAACCACAAGGGTTGCGATCTAGCATGTGCGGGTTACGCACTTGCCCACCAAGAGCTGTCCAACCGCTCATCGAATCGTTGGAACGAAAATTCGCCCACTGACTAAGGTTAGCTTTGCCAAGAATGATCGCACCCGCATCGCGCAAACCTGCCACCAGCGGGCTGTCTCGGCCGGTGATATTGTCTTTCAATGCAAGCGCGCCTGCCGTTGTAGCAAGAGGGTCTTTCGTCTCGATATTGTCTTTCAATAGAATCGGTACACCGTGCAGCAAACCGAGCGTGTCACCTGCAGCTCGTTTTGCATCAGCGGCACGCGCGTCGGCAAGCACATTTGGATTGAGTGAAAGCACGGCTTGTAGTGTTGGCCCATCTCTATCCACGCGGTTAATACGATCAATATAAGCCTGCACCAATTCTTCTGAGGTTACCTCGCCCGCTTTAACACCTGCTGCTATTTCAGGCAGCGTTTTAGCAATCCAGCCCTGCGGCCTATAATTTGGTTTCTCGGTGGTTTGTTCCATCGGTGCAGCAGATGTCGCAACAGGCTGTGGTGAACAGGCAAGCAGCGGCATCATGGCCCAAGCGGCAATTAGTAAATGTTTCACGAAGTAATCCTTTGCATAATTTTGTTTTCTTAACAGACACCCCAAAAAAGGTGTCCTCTTAGCGTATGAGGCTTTCTAGATAGCCAAACGCATTGCTGTTGGTAGTTGTGCCACCGCAAACGGACACATCGATAACGCTCCCTTTTGGTCTAGTTCGACACTACATCACGAATTGCATTTGCTGCGAATCCAGAACGAAACTCGATCATCTTCCTGCCAAGCTGCACTGCCTCGTCTACCGGTTCAATCGCAATACCGTTTATAGACGCCAAACCGGCTTCGACACGCTGTCTATAACGCACCTGTTCCGGGTCGGTGACCATCATCATTGCCGTCACCCAGATATCATCGTGATAGCCGTCATGACGGGATTCGGCGATGCCGAGTTCCCGTTCCGTATATTGCTCAGTGGCCTCCCAACCTGGATCGTAAAATTCTCTGACAAAGTGTATGCCAGTGATTTCGTCGCTCCAAAGTTCACTAAGAGTTGCGGCAACATTGGCCATGCCTGTTTGATTGCCACCACTGTCACCAATTAAAACTATATCGGTAAACCCAGACTGCTTAAGGCTACTGGCAATGTCCGTCAGTAGCGCTTCATAAGTTGCTTGAGTGAGACTAATGGTGCCGGGGAATAACATTGAGCCACTAGGTGGGTTGATATTACCCTCCGGAACAAATTTCACTATAGGTGCGCACAAGGCGTTGCCGAGGTTTTTGGCAATTTCAGGACACGTCGCTTGCAGAATAAAATTGTGCTTACCGGTTGTCAGGTAAGGTCCGTTCTCCTCAATACCACCGGTTGGGATGATAATAGTCGTCGTGCCATCGGCAATCAGGTCGCGGATTTCCATCCAGGTCAATTCTTCAATCCAATAAGACTGGCCAGCTTCAATAGGCCGATTGGCGGCTAATTGACTAGCAAATTCTAACTCCTGCTGAGCAGTAAGTGTTGAATTGGTCTGTGCTTGGGCTGTTGTTGAAAGTACAACTAGCAATAACAACAGGAAACTGTTGCCAATGTCCGAGGTTTTCATCGTTTTCATGTTTGCATCCTTATGTGTTGCACCAACACTAGTAGCAATTGCTTCAATTCTCAAGCTCAACACATTACCGCGGTTGGCGTCAGTGAAGTCTATTTCAAAGCGGACGCCAAAGCTGAAAGCCAAACTTCATTTGTTGTTGATTTGTGGACGATACCACTATGAATTGATGGCTATTGACAGCGCCTTGGGAATCACGCCTAATTTGACTCTTGTCAGGCAAAATAAAACCAAGTTTATGGCTGTCTTTTCATTGCACACTTTTCTGACCTAATGATCAAATTACCCGTATCTGTCCGCTATCTTGCTCTGTTGGCTGTGCTATTGCTAGGCGTTGTCATTGCTGTGATCTTGCTTCCAGCAAATATGACTACTGGCCATGGCCCAATAGTAAGCGGTATTAGCGAGTCCGAGTTAATCACTCGTGGCGAATATCTGACCACCGCCGGAAATTGCGTAAGCTGCCACACTACCCCCGGCGGCGAATTCATGGCCGGGGGACTCCCATTCGAAACGCCATTCGGCAGAGTTTATTCAACCAATATTTCACCAGATACAGAGACAGGAATTGGTAACTGGACTGAGTGGGATTTTTTAAACTCGCTACGTCACGGTGTGCGACCAAACGGGGAACATCTCTACCCGGTATTTCCGTACACGACCTACACCAATGTGTTGAATGAAGACATTGCTGCGATGTTCGCCTATCTCAAGAGCATCCCGGCTGTGCGTCAGGCTACTGGCGAAAATGCACTGCGTTTTCCGTTTAATCAGCGAGCACTCCTAGGATTCTGGAAAGCCTTGTACTTTGATGCAGGTGCTTTCGAGTCAGACCCCGCTAAATCTGAGCAGTTCAATCGAGGCGCTTACCTCGTTGAAGCTTTGGCGCATTGCAGTGCCTGTCACACGCCTAGAAATTCATTGGGTGCGCAGCAACGCCACCTTGCCATGAGCGGAGGTGAGTACCTGGATCGAGTCGCCGACGGAAGTTACTACCCCTGGTCCGCGCCCAATCTCACCTCCAGCTCACGCGGTCTTGGACTGTGGTCGCAACAGGATGTGGAAGATTATTTGAAAACTACGCGCAATGATTTTTTAGAGTCCTATGGGCCAATGAACGAGGTCATTCTAAACAGTACTGCGCATCTATCTGAAGGGGATATTGCTTCCATAGCCACGTACCTCAAGAGCCTGCCAGCCATTGAGGAGGCCGCCGCTGTAGAAGCAGATTCCCAGGTAATGGGGCGTGGCCGAACAGTTTACAATCTACATTGCGGTACTTGTCACTTACCTACCGGGCGGGGAGATTCTAAAATGGCTCCCAGACTAAATGGCGGATCTCTGGTGGTTCAGTCTGCTAACCCCGCATCGATGATCAATGCCATTCTTTATGGTCCGCAGCTTCCAAACCATAGTCTCTCAAAAAAATGGCGCGAACCCATGCAGGAATTTCAATATTTGCTGGATGACGAGGAAGTTGCAGCCGCAGCCAGCTATATCCGCAACTCTTGGGAGAACTCCGCTGGATTGGTCACTGCGGATCAGGTCGCTCGCCAGAGGTAGACTCATCTAATTCTAAGGCCTTGTAAAGGTTAGGCTTGACCGGCCTCGCAAGTCCTGTAAATTACAAACAAAAGGCATACAACAGAAGAGCCACATCGTGTACTCCCCAAAACCCAGCCATCAGCGAACACTTAATTGCCTGCTAATCTTAGGAGCGTGCTTGCTTCTGACCGGCTGTGAACGGCAATCGGCAGTGTCCGCAGAACCGCCACAAAGTGCATCGCCAATAAGAACCCGATTGCTCACCGACAAGCAGTATGTAAATACCATCACGCAAGTATTCGGCGCCGATATCAGTGAAAGTGTGTTGCCACCGATTCCTCCGATTGAGAGGACCGATGGTCTTCTCGCTTCAGGCGCGGCATCCGTAGGTGTGACATCCGATCAGATTTCGCAAATCCAACTGGCCGCCGCTACTGTGGCCCAGAAAGTCGTGGACGAAGAGCATCGCGACTTTCTCATCCCCTGTAGTCCTGAGTCAGCTATCGCCGCTGATCCAGTATGTGCTGGACTGTTTCTAGCAGAAACGGGCCGATTGCTGCTACGAGGATCAATGGACGAAACACGACTTGCCCAGCTGGTTGACGTTGCCAGCTATGCGGCGGAACAAACTGAGGACTTCTACGATGGCTTAGCCCTAGCTCTTGAAGCAATTCTCATCAGCCCCGAATTTGTTTTTATCGTAGACAGTGTGGAGCCTGATCCAGAACGGCCGGCACAGCAGCGTTTGGATAGCTATTCCCTAGCATCGCGATTGAGCTTCTTCCTGTGGAATGCAGCGCCAGATGATGCCTTGTTGCAAGCAGCCGAAAATGGCGAGCTGCACACACCCCAAGGACTGGCACGTGCCGTCGACCGACTCCTTGCCAGCACTCGGCTCGAAGAAGGCATGCGTACCTTCTTCGACGATATGTTAGCGTTTGATGAATTCAACAGCCTCGCAAAAGACCCACTGGTATACCCCATGGTCACTGGCACCACGCTGGAGCACGCTCGCGAACAAACGCTGCGCACGATCATCGGTCATCTACTGGTAGACGAAGCCGATTATCGCGACCTGTTCACCACGCGCAAAACTTTCATGTCCATGCCTTTGGCAGCCTTGTACGGTGCCGCGGCGGCTGATGGCTGGACCTCCTACGTGTTTGATGATGATAGCCCACGAATTGGCCTGCTAACACATGTGAGCTTTTTGGCAGCAAATTCCCATGCAGTGCGCAGCTCGCCTACCCTTCGAGGTAAGGCGCTTCGAGAGCGCTTTCTTTGTCAAAAAGTACCCGATCCGCCCCCTGATGTAGACTTCTCAACCCTAGAAGAAAACGAAAATGCCACTACCGCACGAGAAAGGCTCGATGCGCACAACAGCAATCCTTCTTGTGCGGGTTGTCACCTGATTACTGACCCTATGGGACTAACGCTAGAAAATTTCGATGGCGCTGGTATTTTCAGAGGAATAGAGAACGGTGCCACGCTAGACATCAGCGGCGAGCTTGATGGCATCTTCTACGACGACGTCGACGGCTTAGCCACTGCAATGCGAAATCACCCTAAACTTTCTGCATGTCTGGTGAACCGCTTGTACGCCTATGGTACCGGCGGGCCAGTGTCACTTCGCTATGACAGAGATAGCTTGAAGTGGCTCGAAAATAGGTTTGTTGATAAGAATTATCAGCTACCCGCGCTGCTCCGAGAATTGACTCTGAGCCAGGCATTCTCTTCAGTAAGACCTGCCGAATCGTCAGAAAATGCTAGTATTGCCGCAGACGATACTATTGGATCACCTATTCACACTGCTGAGACTAGTCCATCTCTAGCCAAAACAGGGAATTTCTGATGAGAAAACTAAGTCGCCGCAGATTCCTCAAGGGTGCACTCGACGGTGGCGTTGTCACCATTGCGTTACCACTTCTGGATATCTTTCTTAATGACAACGGCACAGCTTTTGCCGATGGCATGCCTATCCCAACTCGGTTTGGCACCTGGTCCTGGGGCCTTGGCATGAGCAAGTCAATTTTTGTTCCAAAAAAGACCGGTCCTGATTTTGATCTGCCCGAAGAAATCGCTGCGCTGGCGTCGGTTAAAAAACATATTAATTTGTATACCAACTTTCATGTGTTTCAAGATGACGCGCCAAATCTTTGTCACCACTCCGGTTGGGTCGTGCTGCGCTCGGGCATAGCGCCCCTGACCCGAGAAAATCGCCCAGGTGAAACCATCGATGTGGCCGTGGCCCGCCAACTTGGCAATGCGACACGTTTCAGATCGTTGAGCGCAACTGCAACCGGCGATGTGCGCGATAGTTTTAGTTATGAGAATGGCAATTCTGTCAATACACCTGAGTGGTCGCCACTGCGATTTTATCAGCGATTGTTCGGCGATAATTTTCAGAATCCCAATGCCTCAACTTTTACGCCGGACCCCGCCGTAATGATTAGGAAGAGTGCACTCTCCGCCGTGCAAGAAGAAGCGCGCAAACTCGGAAACTCAGTTGGTGCTGACGACCGCGCGCGACTCGATCAGTATTTCACGGGCTTGCGAGACTTGGAACGACGTTTCGATCTGCAACTCAAAAAACCAGATCCGCGAGAGGCTTGCATAGTTACGCAGGCACCACAGGATCTGCCCATTGGACTCGATGCTGGCTTGCTATCAACCCGACATCGAATGATGACTGACCTGATGTTAATGGCGGTGGCATGCGATCAGACCCGCGTGTTTAACATGTTTTATGCATCGGCTTTCTCGGCAACGACCAAACCTGGCTATGACAAGCCGCATCACACGGCTACCCACGAGGAAGCTGTCGACCCAGAATTGGGATATCAACCAAATACCTCTTGGTATACCCGTCGCGCCATGGAGGAATGGGCTTACTATGTGCAAGCGCTGGCAGACTTCAAAGAGGGTGACGGAACCTTGCTGGACAACGCGTTCATCTACGCGACTACAGACCAATCATTCGCAAAAATTCACGCCATCGACGGTATTCCAATGTTCAGTGCCGGAACGGCCGGCGGGCGGATAAAAACCGGGCTGCATATCGACGGTGGTGGTACTCCAGGATGTCGACTTGGCTTTACTGCTCAGCAGTTAATGGGCCTTGATATTCAGTCATGGGGCGACAAAAGCAACAACACATCGAGTGCAATCAGTGAAATCCTGGTTTAAATTTAATTACGCATCAGCCCTGCCCTTTCTAGCTTTGGTAATGCAGGCGCCTACGTTGTCACTAGCAGCTGACGAATCTGATTCGTCACTAGCAGCTGAGGACTCTGAATTATTTACTGAGGCCTATCGAGATGTCCCAATGCCTCTCGAGTTCCGCGTGGAGGCAACACCTGAGGGACCTGTCTTCGCCGATGCTAATGGCAAGACGCTCTACAGCTGGCCGCAGCATAAGCTACGCAATGGCTACAGCGGAGAAGCTAAAGGCACACCGGCTTGTTACGATGAAGTTCTCACGGTGACAGCAGGCCTGATGAGTCCGTATCCGGCGGGGATCAAGCTTCCGGAGATTGATTCACGGCTTAGTTGCACAGACCTTTGGCCACCAGTACTGGCCGAAGCAGACGCTGAAGAAATAGGTAAATGGACTGTGATCGAGCGCAGGGATGCTACCTTGCAGTGGGCCTATGACGAACAGCCCCTGTACCTCTCAATTCGGGATCAACAGCCTGGCGATGTTCAGGGAGGAAGCCGACGCCGATATGGCGGGGACTCCCCTGCCATGCGAGTTCCAGTCGGGCCTCCATCGCTGCTGCCTCCTGGTTTTGCAATTAAGTCCACATCGATTGGTAGAATGTTGACCAGCGACAAAAATGAATCGGTGTATAGCTTTGAGGGCGACACGGCTACCTCCAGTGCTTGTGAAAGCAAATGTCTGGCGAACTGGCGTCCAGTTGTCGCACCGGCATTGGCACGAGATCAGGGTGAATGGAAACTATTTGAGCGTTCGCCGGGTGTGCTTCAATGGGTATTTCGTGGAAAGCCGCTCTACATCCATTTACTAGATCAATCTTCCTGGTCGCTAGAAGGCAGCGATAGTCCAGGCTGGCACAACGTGTTCACCCAAGATGCGCCATCTTATCCAGAAAGCTTTACCCAGCAGGCCAGTTTAGCGGGTAATGTGTTGGCTGATTCCAGCGGCAAAACAATCTACCGCTACAACTGCGGAGAGGACACTGCCGACCAGCTTGCTTGTGATCATCCTGACGATACCCAGGTATACCGACTGGCTATGTGCGGAGCAGGTGATGCACTGAAATGCCTCCAACACTGGCCTTACCTAATCGCCAAAGATGACGAAATCAGCACAAATCGTACGTGGCGCATTGTGTTGATCGATCCTCTAACTGGGCGCTTTGCGGCGCCAGATCAAGAGGGAGCAATCCGGGTTTGGTCTTATCGCGATCGACCTGTGACTACATTTGAAGGTGACAATCAGCCGGGTGATGTTAACGGTGGTGGCACAGGCGAATGGCGGGGCCAGCGTAATGGCTTGAAGGCCTTCTGGCTGAGAGACGACTACATGAACGGGATACTCTGATGAACACTCTCCAGCGATTGGCCAGTAACTTGTTGGTAGCATCGGCAATGATCAGTGGCGGCGTGCATGCAGACCAAAGCATGCTACGCAATCGCGCGATTGCTTATGTGATGACCGATTTATTTTGGTCTGTTTATCAAACCCCCGGAGCGATTCAAGAATGCCCTCAAGGTTTCAATGATGGTCCTCGCGAACAATTCGAACAACTGTTTCCTTATCACCAAGCCCTAACTGTTGAAGAAACGCAGCTGCGGCAGGAAATAGAAACCTGGCACCCAACCACCGAATCTGATGGATTTGAGTTTTTCCAAGTAGAAGGAGAAATTTCCTGGGGCGTGAACCTGGACGGTGAGGTTGGACTGAACGACTTTGTCCACCCGGACGGAACACCTGGCATCGATAATGAACTGTACCGTGCAGTGGGTTGTATTATCGGATTCAGGGGACCTGACGGTGTGGAATATATTTTCCAAAACAAGGCCATTGCCGATGAACGATACAACCGACTGATGATCGAGCTCACCGAGGTGGATGATCTTGAAAACGACGATAGCGTCACTGTCTCGGTTTATCGCGGTTTAGATCGTCTGCTGACAGATGCGACTGGCTCAAAGATTGTACCAGGGGGCACACAACGAGTTGATACCCGTTGGGGCCAGAAGCTGATTCGGCAGATTAATGCGAAGATTGTTGATTCAAAATTGATTACCGAGCCTATCCCTGACCTGATCATTCCCTGGCAGAATTTGAACGTGCCATCAACACAGCTTATTCGCGATGCGCGCTTCGTACTCGATCTTACGGCACAAGGTGCAACCGGTTTACTTGCCGGGTATGCAGATGTAGATACCTGGTACTATCAACTCATTCGCAATGACTCAACTCATCATCTGAGTAACGGCCAAATATCCGGCATTTCTCTCTATAAGGCGCTTCGCCGATTGGCCGACGCTCACCCCAGCCTGGATACTGGCGAGAACACTGCCATTTCCACAGCACTGGATATAAAGATGACACAAGTATTCATTAGCCACTGACCTTCACAGAACGCTGAATAATCAGCAGCTTCATTCGGTTTCTATCCGCAGCGTTTTTAAGACAAGCGTTTGAGCACCTGAATCACCATTGCCATTTCTTCGATCGTTCCGATTGTGAAGCGGATAGCTTCTGATAGCCGGGAGTGAGGAATTCGGCGGGCCACCACACCGGCTTCGATGAGCGCTTCCCAGGTCGCTTCATTATCTGTGAAAAATACCAACACAAAATTGGTTACGCTGGGCACCACGTTGGTGACGCCTTGCATGTCAGCCAGCGCTTCGCAGAAGGAATCTCGAATCTGGCTAATCTGATTCACTTGCTTATTCATCAACTGTGTGGCGTTTTCATTTAAGGATTGCAGTGCAATTTGCGCACAAGGATCAGCCAAAGGATAGGGTGCTGACACTTTGCGCATGATTGCCATAACTGTCTCGTTGGCCAGCAAGTAACCGACATGAACGCCAGCCAGACCGAATGCCTTTGACATTGTTCGTACAAGCACCAGGTTTTCGAAATTCGCCATTTCGGACACCAGACTCTCTAAGGGACAAAATTCAATATAGGCTTCGTCAATGACTACCAGCGCCCGTCCCTCGAAAAATCGCAGAATAGTAAGAATGTCTTCGCGATTAAAACTGTTTCCAGTGGGGTTGTTAGGGTTGCAGATGAACACCAACTTTATACCCTCCTGAGCGAGAATGGCGGGCACATCGAGTTGATAATCTTCCGTCAACGGTACATCAATCACAGCGGCGTTTTGGATGTTGGCACATACCTGATACATACCATAGGTCGGGCTGCTGATGATTATGCCGTCAGTTCCAGACTGGCAGTAGGCGCGCAACAAAAGGTCTATGGCCTCGTCTGCGCCGCGCAGTGCTAGCACCTGATTCGGCTGCAAGCCGGCATACGCAGCGTAAGCTGCCTGCACTAGGTCAGGCCCCTCATCGGGGTAGCGATGATAATCGGATACATCTAATGACATGGGCTGGCGGGGAAAAGGCAGCTCATTTGCATTCAGCCAGACCTCACCCTTGCCACCAATGCGGCGTGCCGACATATAAGGTTCTAATGCTTCTATATGAGGGTTCGAAAGGTTGATCTTCTTCATACTTCAATCCAGCAAAAGGTGTCCCATCAGGACAAACAAGGGAATGGCAAGGACAGTGCGCACCAGAAATATACCGGCGAGATGCCAGATGGTCGTGTTGATTTTTGATCTCAGAATGAGCGTGCCGATTTCTGACATGTAAATGACCTGCGTGACCGAAATGCCGGCAATAATAAAGCGCGTAAATTCAGAATCAATGTCGCTGCCTAATACAGCCGGGAGAATCATGTCAGCAAATCCCACAACCATGGACGGAGCGGCAGAGAAGGCTTCCGGTACACGTAGCAGTTCAAGATAAAGGCTGAAGGGATAAGCTATCCAGTTAAACAGTGGGGTGTATTCCGCCACTAGTAGAGAAACAGTGCCAATGGCGATTACTGTTGGAATAAGACCAAACCATAGATCTAGCAACTTTATTCCACTGCGACGCAGTTGAGTTGGCCAGGGATCTGCCTCTATTGCCTTGCGCACCGCCTGCTGCAAAGCCCAATTCCATACCGAGTGACCCGCGGGCACAAGCTCGCTAGTTTGCGCATCGCAATTGTAGGTGGCAGGTATCCTACTTAGAGGTGGAATTCTGCAAACTATAATGGCGAGAACGATAGAGACAACGACTACGGCCCCATAGAACTGCAGGAAGATATGGGTTATGTCAAGAATGCTGGCGATTAGCAGGCAAAAGGCAACCGAGGCCAGTGAGAAGCACGAGATGATGCTAAGCGCCTCGCGTTGATTGTAGTGGCCACGCTCATACTGCTGTGTAGTGACCAGCGCACCCAAGGGTGCTGCCCCAAGCCATGAAGCCATCGCATCAATGGCACCCCGTCCCGGCAAACGGAACAGTAAGCGAAAGAAGCGCGACAAAAGTACGCCAGCAAATTCCATGATGCCGTACTCTGTCATCAGGGGCAGGAGGAAAATCACCGCTAGAAATAGTGTCATCACAGTTGGCACCAATTGCCCAACCATGGTCTGGCCCGTACTCGCGCCCCAGACTGCTTCCGGACCGACTTCAAAGAATACCAGTATGGCAATTACTGCTCCAACAAGGCGCAAGCATAGCCACGGCCAGCTGACTGCGAATAGCTCGCCTAAAAGTCCCGTATCGGTACGTCGCAAAGTGCAGATAATTGCTAGCGTTGCCGAACTGGTAGCAATCAGTACTATCAGCACAGGAAGGAATGGGGCCAGCTGCTCATTGAGAAATTGCGCCAACACAGCAACTAATATTGTGTTGTTTCCATCGATAGAAAAAGGCACGAGAAACAGAATCAAGCTGAGTATTGAAGGGAGAACAAATCTGAGAATCGCGGTTGGCGTCAGAACTGGCTTGTTATTGGATTGTTGGGTATCCATGAGTTTCAGTCAGGCTAGCTTGGAAAATGGAATAGGTTCAAGTTATTCTGACCTTATACAGGCTAAACTACCAATTCGCCACAGTCACTACCCATTCTACATTCCATTCGCATCGGAAATGCACTTACCTAAGCCAAGATATTCATGAGAATTCTCGAAGTTGTCCATAACAGTGTGGAAATTCCACTAAAAAATCAGTGGTGTGATTGCTCCAAAAAATAGAGAATCAGCTTAACGGCAGAAAGTGAATTCTAAAGCGGCAAGCAAATTTGACCCTACAACTTTGAAAGGCAGTTAATCAGCCATGACCAATACATCCATCTTTCGTGCATCGATTCCCCTTCTTACCACTCTTTCTCTAGCTTTAACTACTTATTCAACTGCAGCTGAACACCTACCATTGGTCGAGACCTCAAATTTGCTTGAGTTTACTGTTGATGAGGGTTCTTGGGTTTCTGTTTCCTTGCATCCTTCAAATGAGTATTTCATTTTCGATTTACTGGGAGATATTTATTCGTTGCCACTTTCAGGCGGCCGTGCTGAACGCATTACTTCTGGAATGGCATTTGACAGTCAGCCTGTGATATCACCATCGGGGGAAAAAGTAGCGTTTATCAGCGATCGCAATGGTAAGAATAATCTGTGGATTGCAGATGTCGACGGCAGCAATCCTATTCGGTTAAGCGATGAGACTTACACCCGCATCCTAAGCCCAGCCTGGACGACTGATAGCAACTACGTCATGGTCACCGAGCGAGGCAAAGAGATTGAATTAAAGCAATACCACGTGGACGGAGGCAGTGGTACAACTGTTTCGCAAGCAGATGACGACAATTCAAACCCACCCGGTGTCGGCGCCGCATTTTCCCCTGACGGAAACACTGTGTACTTTGCCGAAAAACTGGGGTCACCGGACGCTCCCACAGAGGACTTTCCTGTAACACAAATAGTCAGATTAAATTTGAATGACGGTTCTCGTTTACAAGTCACCCGCGGCGAAGGCGGAGCGGTGAGGCCCAAAATTAGTCCCGATGGCAAGCTTCTTATCTATGGCACTCGCTATCAAACTCAAACAGGACTGCGAGTCAGAGATTTAGAAAGCGGTGAAGATCGCTGGCTTAGCTACCCGATTCAGCGCGATGCTCAAGAAAATTTCAGACCTTCAAGCAGGGGCATGTTGCCGGATTATGCAATTACCGCAGATAGTGAATTCGTAATCCTCTCCACAGGCGGCCAATTTCAGCGTATAGATATTGCCAGCGGCGCAAGAACTGAAATTCCATTTACCGCCGATATTTCTCTAAATATTGGCCCTGATCTTACAAAAACCTGGCGCGTTCCAACCGGACCTCTAACGGCAACCTTAGCGCAAAGTCCTGATTTATCGCCAAACAATGAGAGACTCGTGGCAAGTGTGCTTACTAGGCTCTACACCCTAGAAAAATCAGACCCACAACCGGTTGCTATTACTCCCGAGGACATGTGGGCGTTTCAACCTGTTTACTCGCCAGATGGCAGATGGATAGCTTTTGTAAATTGGACAGCTAATGACGGCGGTCATATTTGGAAAATCCGCTCCAATGGCCGAGGTCAAGCCCAGCAGCTAACAGAAAATGCCGCATTCTATACAGACATCGTATGGCAACCAGATGGCGAACGTCTTTGGGGCCTAAAAGGCAATGAATGGATGCGTCACCAAGACTTTAGTGAATTCACTGGTATCGGAGTTCCACTGGAACTTATATCTCTAGATGAAGATGGCGGTAATGAGCGAATAATCATGCCAGCCGGTAATGCGCGAAAGCCTCATTTTGGCCCAGAGTCTGACAGGCTCTATATGGCTGAGGAAGGCACGCTCTTTTCGATCAATTTAAACGGTGGTGACCGAAGGGATCATATTCAACTCACAGCTCCGCTTGGGACAAACTTTACTGATGAAGCTCCCGGTGCCGAAGATTTGCGAATTTCACCCGATGGACAATATGTGTTGGCCCATGTAATCAAACAAGTATGGGTAGTCAGCCTTCCTAAGATTGGCGCGGCGGTTCCAAAAGTGGATGTGAGAAAGCCTAGTCTCCCCGCAAAACGATTAACTGATATCGGCGCCGATTTTATAGGCTGGTCTGATGACAGCAGCAGCGTCAACTGGGCGATAGGCTCTTCATTTTACGAGCGGCCATTGGCAAGTATTGTATTCAGAGATGCTATTGATGATTCTAATTCCACAGAAGAGACTGCCGTGCCTGAAGAGGACGCCGCAGAACCCTTTGCTCCACTTGATGAAAATGAAGCCGTAGTTCTAACGCCATTCAAAGTCACCGTTGACAGAGAAACCCCCCAGGGGAACTTATTACTAAGTGGAGCTAACGTTATTACTATGGCGGGAAACTCCCTAGAGGAAATGGGACAAGTTTCAGAAAATACTGACATCCTCATTAAAAATAATCGCATCAATGCGATCGGTCCTCGAGGCTCGCTCACCTTGCCCCAAGACGTTCATGTAATCGATGTAACAGGCAAATGGATTATTCCTGGTTTTATAGACACCCACGCGCACTGGGAATTTAGAACAAGTGATGTACTGGAGCCTAGCAACTGGACTGTCGCGATAAACCTAGCCTATGGCGTTACCAGCGGACTGGACGTGCAAACCGCTTACCATGACTATTTTGCCTATAGAGACTTGCAGGAAACTGGCGTAACTATCGGTCAGCGACCTTTCATGACAGGGCCGGGCATTTTTGGCCTAAATGATTTTCAAAGCTACGATGCAGTGCACAGCTATCTGCGCCGCTATCGAGACCACTACAACACCAATAACATTAAGTCCTACATGGTAGGCAATCGCGAACAGCGCCAATGGATGGTGAAGGCTTCTCAAGATCTGGGCTTACTCCCAACCACCGAAGGTGGTGGTGATCAAAAACTTGACTTAACACATGCCATTGATGGCATGCATGGAAATGAACACAGCCTTCCCGATGTGCCGCTATTTGATGACGTTGTTCAACTTTTTGCGCAAACTAAAACTGCATACACCCCTACTCTGATCGTCCAATACAATACGACATCTATGACGGAATATTTTTTTACTCGCGAAGAAATTCATGACAATCCAAAACTTCGACGTTTTTATCCCAGCAACAGACTAGATGAATTAACTCAAAGACGTCCTGGCTGGATTAGAGATAATGAATTTACAATTGACAAAGGTGCAGAAGCGGCTGCAAAAATTCAACGTGCTGGTGGCTTGCTTGGTGTAGGGGGTCATGGCGAACTACAAGGGCTAGGCTACCATTGGGAGATGTGGGCTTATGCTATGGGCGGAATGAGTCCGATTGAAATTCTCAGAGCAGCAACTATTGATGGGGCTCATATACTAGGCGCACCGGATGATTTGGGCTCACTTGAGGTGGGCAAGTTGGCTGACTTAGTCATACTCAATGAGAACCCTCTTGAAGACATTAGACGAACTGAATCCATTGATAAAATAGTTCAGAATGGCAAAGTTTTCAATGCAGACACGCTTGACGAAATTTGGCCACACAGCAATGACTTTGAAACCGGTTGGTGGACAGAACCTTTAGACGCGGTGCGAGTAAAAATACAGTAGATTTGGTGCTTTGAACTAGCGTAACTATTTTCCGCATTGTTGTTCAACGAGCATTAAATTATTCGATGCCTTAGCAAGGTATAAAAGGGTTTAGAAGCCGCTTAATAGTCCGGATTTATACTTGCCTACTATCAACCCCAGGAAAACCCTGTGTGCCTTTTCCAAATTGTAGAAGGGTTGTCTAGCCTTCGACTAAGGTTTTAAGATTCACGCCACGAAAGCGCTTATTTTCTTTCATTACCACAAAAGTATTAATATTGACTCGGGAAGAGTTAGCGCTTAGCAGCTCGCCGTTAATTTCCAGATAACGTTTCATATCGGGGCAAATCACACGTACGAAAAAATCCGACTCACCGCTTACAGTAAAACATTCCACCACTTCCGGAATTTTCGCGATCAATTCTTCGTATTGTTCAAATTCTTCCTGGGTATGGTTTCTCAAGGACACCGTAGCAATACACATAATGTGCCTGGCTATTAAGCCTAATTCCAGATTGGCTGCGTACCACGCAATCACACCAGCTTTCTCCAAGCGCCGAACCCGTTGCAGGCAGGAACTGGGGGAAAGGTGTATCAGATTCGCCAAATCCTGATTGGTTATACGGCCTTGATCCTGCAAGGTTTGAAGTACTTTCAAATCTGTCTTATCGAGCTTAAAATCGTCCATAGGCAATGATTTCTATGTGTTTTTAGTGGTATTGCGGCATGAATTACGCCTTACCGCACTTATTTTCTGATTTTATACCGAATTATCTGCGGAAAACCATCTTTTAAAAACATCATATTTATCAGAGTTAAAAACATAGAAACCTCATTCGGAAGAACACTAGGTAGCATAACGTTAAATTATATTCGCCGGAGACAGCCATGATCCCCCAAGCTACATACACAGCCCCCAGCACAGAAATAGAGAGTAATCCTAGAGCCGCTCTATGGCCCAATTACAAACCACCAACAGAGCTTGTTTTCACGCACGGCGTCGGGAGTGAATTATTTAGCGAAGATGGCACGGCTTATTTGGATTTTCTGTCCGGCATAGCAGTTACCAGTTTTGGTCATGCGCATCCCCATCTGGTGAAAGCCCTAAATGAGCAAGCGACAAAACTTTGGCATACTTCTAATGTCTTCAGAATTCCTGCGGCAGAGCGTTTAGCACAACGGCTTGTCGAGTCGAGTTTCGCAGACGGGGTCTATTTCGCCAATTCCGGCACCGAAGCCGTGGAAGCGGGACTAAAGTCACTACGTGCTTATCAGGCAGCCAATAACCATCCGGAGCGCTATCGCATAATCGGTTTTGAAGCTAGCTTCCATGGCCGCACGATGGCATCACTAGCCGCTGCCGGAAATCCAGCACATATGAAAAACTTTGTTCACGGTGACTACGGATTCGATCAAGCAAAGTGGGGAGATATTGCGTCTGTTAAAAACTGCATCAGCGAAAGTACTGCTGGAATAATTATCGAGCCAGTGCAAGGTGAGGGCGGTATACGACCTGCCTCCCAAGAATTTTTGAAATCATTGCGAGAACTATGTGACGAACATGACTTACTGCTGATGTTCGACGAAGTGCAATGTGGAGTAGGTCGAAGCGGCACATTATTCGCCCACGAGCATTACGCAATAGAACCTGATGTTATGGCTATAGCCAAAGGTCTAGGGGGTGGGTTTCCTGTTGGCGCTTGCCTCGCAAACGAAGCGGTTTCTTCCAGCATGCAATTTGGCAGTCATGGAAGCACCTTCGGTGGAAATCCGCTAGCTATGGCGGTAGCAGATGCCGTGCTCGATCTCGTTTTAGAACCAAGCTTACTCAAAGATGTTAACAGCAAGGCCAGTTTTCTCGTCAAGGAACTGGAAGCTCTGACCATAAAATATCCGCAATCAATTTCCTCCGTTCATGGTCTTGGTCTTATGCTCGGCGTGAAGTGCGTGGGAGAGAATACAAAGTTGTTGCTGGAATTAAGAGAACACGGTCTGTTGGTAGGAAAATCCGGTGACAATATGATCCGCCTGTTACCTCCTTTGAATGTTAGTCAGGCAGAACTTGAGCGAGCATTAACTCTCATTGAAACTGTTCTACAAAATACTGAGGTCACATAACAGATGAGTACTGAGCGCCTAGAATGGATTGATTCCCGCAAGGAACCCTTGCTGGATACATTGATGCAATTGTCAGCAATAAATTCTGGAACAGGTAATTTATCAGGATTGCATGATACTCAGAACGCTCTGCATTCATTATTTTCGCCTCTGGCAGATAAGATCGAGATTGATGATTCCCTAAGCGTTGAGCGAACTGATCACTTAGGCATTACTGCTGACCAACACTATGGCAAGATCATTAGTTTTAGCAAACGCAAAACAGCCCCATTTCAGGTCTTGCTATGCGGACATATGGACACTGTTTTTCCTAAGGAACACAGCTTCCAAAGCCCTGAGAAAATCGACGACCGCCTATTGAAGGGCCCTGGAGTGGCTGATATGAAGGGCGGGATTTTGGTCATGTTAACCGCGCTAGAGGCTTTCGAATCTAGCCCTGGCAACGATGCGATTGGCTGGAAGGTTGTACTGAGTTCTGATGAAGAAACCGGCTCACTGGGATCCTCATCCGTGCTTGAGAACGCTGCAACTAAGTCTCACGTCGGTATGATCTACGAACCCGCCTTGGCCGATGGTACATTAGCTGGGGCGCGCAAAGGCTCTGGCAACTTCACCTTGGTAGCTCACGGGAAGTCTGCCCACGCCGGCAGAGAATTTAATAAGGGCCGAAATGCAATTGTCGCGCTAAGTGAGTTTATCAACCAGATAGCTGCGCTTAGCAATCTAGAGCAAGATATTACCGTTAATGTCGCGCGTATTACCGGCGGCACAGCAGTGAATGTGGTGCCTGATCTTGCGGTCTGTCAATTTAATGTTCGATGCCCAGAACCTCAACAACTACGGGATATCCAACATAAACTGGGTGCCATTGTTGCGGCACAGAATGCCAGGGATGACGTTCGGTTCACCTTAAGCGGGGGGTTTACACGCCCACCGAAAACTATTTCCCCAGGCACACAGTTACTAATGGACTGGACTCGAGAATGTGGTGACTCATTGAATACTGCAGTACGGTTTCGTGATACCGGTGGCTGCTGCGATGGCAACAACCTAGCAGCCGCAGGACTGCCTAATGTAGACACCTTGGGAGTGTGTGGAGCAAACATTCACACCGATCAAGAATACATGTTGATCGATAGCCTCACCCAGCGCGCCAAGTTGAGCTACAAACTACTCAAGAAAATTGCCAGCCACGGTGATCAGCTAATCGAACTGAGTAATGCGGAAAAAGCCTCATGATCATACGAACTGCAAAACCCAGCGACCTCGAAGCCCTGTTAGAACTATCTGCAATGCTCCCACCTGGCATGACCTCAATGCCTTGCGATACACAAACCTGGGAAAAGAAATTACAACTGGTTAGCGATAGCATCTCAAGACAGCCCCAGGAAGAGCAAGAATCTGTTTACCTTTTAGTGCTAGAGGACCCGGCCAATAATGCAATAGTTGGTACTGCAGGGATTATTTCGGGAGTGGGCAATACACGATCATTTTATAACTACAAAATGTCGAAAGAAGTCAAAACATCTCCTGACATTAACATTAAGCGCAGCAGCAATTTGTTAAACCTTGTTAATGACTATACCGGAGCTACAGAACTAACTTCCCTATTCTTGATGCCCGAGTATCGCCGTAACGGTGCAGGACAATTTCTATCTCGTTGTCGCTTTGTGTTTATGAATGATTTCCCAGAACGTTTTGACGATGTAGTGTTCGCAGAAATTAGAGGCTGGTTAGACGAGAACGAGGAATCTCCATTTTGGAATCATCTAGGGCAAAAATTTTTCAAGTTGCCGTTTCACAAAGCTGATTTTATTAGCTCTGTGAATGGCTCACAGTTTATATCCGACTTAATGCCGCGCTTTCCTGTGTATTTGGAATTACTGCCTCAAGAGGCTATCGAAGTTATAGGACGAGCGCACCGAGACGCAGCTGCAGCGCAACACTTGTTAGAAAAAGAAGGCTTTAGCTATAATGGCGCCGTCGATATCTTTGACGCCGGGCCAATTGTTGAATGCGATCGCGGCGAAATCCGCTCTATACAAAATACAAGCACAGCCCGTATTAAATCGATTACAGACTCTGTCAGCGACAACTGCGAATCACCCCTATGCATAGTTAGCAACCGTAATCTTTCAGAGTATCGGCTTATTACGTCACGCATCGAAAACCCTATAGAAGATGAAATAGCTATTTCGGCTCAAGATGCAAAAATGCTGCATGTAGATGTTGGTTCAAAAATACAGATGTTGCAGATGCGCCACTAAAGTGCCATTCAGCACCCGGGCCCTCAGACATTAGATTAATAAATCTCAAGCAAGTCAAAGTCATAGCTATACGCCAAGTGAGCAGTTAAATGAACGACATCGCAGCAAAGCTAGAACAAAGACACTATATTGACGGCCAATGGCTAACTTCGAAGGGGGATTCTTTTGTCTCCGAAAACCCAGCGACCGGCGCAGCGTTATGGCAAGGCAATAGTGCGGAGCAAGCACAGGTCAATGAGGCAGTAGCTGCAGCTACGACTGCATTCCCAAGCTGGAGCCGTCTTAGCTATCAACAACGCAGCGAATACATAGCCGTTTTTATCGACGCCGTAAAAGCACATCAGGAAAAGCTAGCTAAAACTATTCATCTAGAAACCGGCAAGCCCCACTGGGAAAGTAAAACCGAAGTGGCTGCTATGATAGGCAAGGCCGCTATCTCGGAAAAAGCCTATAAACAACGTACCGGTAGTGAATTCTCCGATAACGCAGGCATACGCATTTCTCTGAACCATCGCGCGATTGGTGTGTTTGCTGTACTGGGTCCTTACAATTTTCCCGCCCACCTACCCAACGGTCACATTATCCCGGCGTTGCTTGCCGGGAATACTCTTGTTTTTAAACCTTCTGAACTCACGCCTTTGGTAGGTGAGTTGATGATTAAGTGCTGGATCGAAGCGGGCCTGCCGCCTGGCGTGTTAAATCTGCTTCAAGGGGGGCGCAATACCGGTGAATTACTTACCGCCAATGAGGCTATCGATGGCGTACTTTTTACTGGTAGCTCAAAAACCGGAGCAGCGATTCATAAACAGTTTGGTGGAAAAACCGAGAAAATGCTCGCCTTAGAAATGGGTGGCAACAATCCTTTAGTGGTTACGAAAGTTAAAAATGCTAAAGCCGCGGTGTATAACATTATCCAATCGGCATTTATCTCCGCTGGCCAACGCTGCACGTGTGCGCGCCGATTAATTTTGCTCAGAAGTGCCGAAAACGAAAATATCTTGTCCTTGTTAAAGGCTGCCACTAAAAATATCAAGGTGGGTGTTTCCGATGATTGTTTTATTGGCCCGGTCGTCAGCAATGCAGCAGCAGAAAACGTAATGCAAGTAGCTGCAAGAAGGATCAGCCAAGGTGGCAGTGAAGTCTTGTCTCCGCTTCGACTGGACCCGACCAAACCATTTATTCAACCAGGCATTATCGATGTAACTGATATTGAAGAAACTGATGACGAAGAATGTTTCGGTCCGCTGCTACAAGTGATTTGGGTTGACAGTCTGGATGAAGCGATAGCCGTTGCTAACAATACCCGCTACGGTCTTTCTGCTGGTTTACTGAGCGATGATGAGAACGATTGGGATAATTTTTACCAGAGAACCCGAGCCGGTATTGTGAATTGGAATCGACCTATCACTGGAGCGAGTGGCGCGGCTCCATTTGGAGGTGTTGGAGCCAGTGGCAATTTCCGCCCAGGAGCATTTTACGCAGCCGACTATAGCGCCTATCCAATTGCGAGTATGGCCAGCCGTGAAGTCGAGCTTCCTAACCAGCAGTCACCAGGTCTTAATATCTAGACTGGGTTAAATTCTAAGCCGATTACCTAAGTGGTTTCCCAAAATGAAAATGTTTGAGGTAAATTTCGATGGCCTAGTTGGCCCTACTCATAACCATGCTGGCCTGTCTTTTGGAAATCGTGCTTCGTCGAATCACGGTGGTCAAACATCATCGCCCAAGCAAGCCGCTCTTCAAGGTTTGGAAAAGATGATCAGCTTGTCCCGACAAGGGCTGAAGCAGGCAGTACTGCCACCCCATGACAGACCTCATGTACCAAGCTTACGTAAGCTTGGCTTCGCGGGTAAGACTGACGCCGATATCATTGCCCATGCGGCAAAAAAAGCCCCAAACATTCTAGCGTCCGTCAGCTCATCTTCAGCAATGTGGGTCGCAAATGCAGCGACAGTCTCACCATTTCCAGATACCTTCGATGGTAAAACACACTTTACGCCGGCGAATCTAAATTCGATGTTTCATCGTTCGATCGAAGTCGACACCACGTCAGCAATATTGAAATCTGTTTTCCGCGGCGATGAATACCAACACCATTCAGCGTTACCCGCAGGACAAACTTATTCCGATGAGGGCGCTGCCAACCATAGCCGCCTGTGCAGCTCTTATGGCGAGCGAGGGTTAGAGTTATTCGTTTACGGCGTTTGCCAAACCGACACTGAATCTGGACCCAAGAAATTCCCAGCAAGACAAACACGGCAAGCTTCGGAGGCTATTGCTCGTAGTCATGGATTACGTGCCGAGAAAACTGTATTCGCTCAGCAGCATCCTAAGGCTATCGATGCTGGGGTTTTTCACAATGACGTCATTGCCGTTGCAAATCAGAGTCTGTTGTTCTGCCACCAGTTTGCCTTCGCAGAGCCTCAGCTACTGCGCCGAGAATTAGATTCGGCTTTTGGTGACAATGAAATCACCTACATCGAAGTGCCTAGTGACAGAGTTTCCTTAGAAGATGCGGTTGCGTCTTATTTATTCAATTCACAGCTATTGTCACTGCCAGACCAATCCAGATGCAGTCTAATTGTGCCAATCGAATGCGCTGAGAACAACGCAGTCAAAAGCTACCTCGATGAATTGGAAAGCGACCATCCTGCGATTAGTACCGTCCAGTATCTGGATCTTCGAGAAAGTATGAATAACGGCGGCGGTCCTGCTTGTTTACGCTTGCGAGTTGTGATGACCCAGAAACAAATAGAAGAAACCAAGGCTCGAGTGTTTTTAGATGAGGCCTTGTATAAAGAATTGAGGCAGTGGATAGAAAGGCATTATCGAGAGTCGTTACATATAAGCGACCTTCTTGACCCGAACTTGCTACTAGAGTCCAGAACGGCTTTAAACGAACTAACTCAACTACTCTGTCTTGGTGCGGTCTATGAATTCCAATAGAAAGAGTAGGAGAAAAAAAGCCAGTTCATTAAAAACCCTGCTTTCTCAGTCCAGAACTAACGCCACGCACCTGCCCAAAGCCAGCCCTATTTGCTAATAAGCGAAGTTTGAGTATTTTCAGTTTTATCTACGGCCCTTCTAACTGTAGAATTGTCGGCAAGTTTAAAAGTTGAGAGAAATTAATGACCAATTCGGTATCCAGACGAGAATTCCTTAATTTATTAGGAGCCTATGGCGGCACCTCAGCTGTGCTGCAGGCTGGCGCGGCTCTTGGGTTTATGCCCAGCAGCAGCCAAGCGGCTGAGATAGCGTTGCAGGCCAATAGTGGCAAAAAAGTTGCCATACTCGGCACTGGTATATCTGCACTCACGACTGCTTGGGAGCTAACCAAAGCCGGATATGACTGCACCCTACTTGAGGCCTCTCACCGCCCTGGTGGAAGAATGTTCACGGTTCGCTCTGGCACAGTAATCGACGAAATCGGAAACTATCAGCGCTGTGAATGGGATAACGATCCTCACCTATACTTTAATGCCGGCGCCGCACGCATCCCGAGCATTCATAGTAATGTGCTGAAATACTGCAAAGAGCTGGAAGTTGAGCTGCAAGTCTTTGTTAACGAAAGCAAGACAGCCTGGGTACAAGATGACGCAATGAACGGTGGCAAGCCGGTTCGTAACACCGACTATTCATCGAGCATGCAGGGCTTCATTTCAGAAATGCTTTCTAAGGCCTTGGGCGATTCACAACTAGATTCCTCTCTGACTGAATCCGAATCGGAAACATTGTTAGGTATGCTACGTCGATTTGGCGATCTTAATGAAGACATGCTTTACAAAGGCTCGACTAGAGCTGGCTATGGTTCAGGCGGATTCCTCGATCACGGTACGAAGAAAGATGTAGTAGCTCTGCGCGACCTGTTAAAGGCACGAAATGGAGGTAGCGTGATGGTTACCACGCAAGAAGGAACAGGCAGTGGCCCTCTTCTTATGCAGCCAGTTGGTGGAATGGATCGCATTATCTATGCATTCGCGAATCGACTTGGAGATCGAATTAAATTTCGCGCCCCGGTAACAGAAGTCATGGTTAAAGATGATGGCGTTGAAGTTGCCTATGAGCAAAACGGCGTGACTGAAGTGCTGAAGGCGGATTATTGTTTCAACTGTATTCCCAGCCATCTGATGAGCGGCATACCGAACAACTTCCCTGATGATTACTCAGAGGCTCTAAATTACATACGTCGCGGCAGGGCTTACAAGGCCGCTTTTCAAGCCAAGGAACGCTTCTGGGAAAAAGAGAATATTTACGGCGGCATTACTTGGGTTAATGCCCCTATCCAGCAGATTTGGTATCCGCCACATAATATTCATGGAAAGAAAGGTGTAGTACTTGCTGCCTACAATTTTGGCGGCGCCAACTACACTGAAATGTCTCAACAAGACAGAATCGAAGACTTGCTTAAGCATGGCGAAAAAGTTCATCCTAACTACCGTGAAATGGCCCAGAAGCCAATGACTATCGCCTGGCATCGAATGAATCATATGCTCGGCTGCGCGCCCAGATGGGCTAGAGATAGAGGTGGCTGGTCCGATAAAGAAGAGCAAATGTATGAAACTCTTAGACAACCAGTGAATGGTCGTCACTACTTAATTGGTGATCAGAGCACCCAGCATTCTGCCTGGATGGAAAGTGCTATTCAATCTGCTCACTACGCATTGGCAGATCTAGATCAACGAGTGAGATCGGAACCAGTATGAAAAAATTTGTAACAGCAACAACATTAATCCTATCCGCTCTATGCAGCATGGCTTCACTGGCAGCTGAAGGCGACGTAGGGGTCGCAGCCGCGATGGATGACCGCTACTGCACCACGTGTCACGGCGCAGAAGGCATAGGCAATATCGCCATCGAAGCTCCTCGACTTGCGGGCATGGAAGCTTGGTACCTAAAACGCCAGCTGGAAAATTTCCGCGCAGGTATTCGCGGAACGCACGGAGAAGATATCCAGGGCATCGCTATGCGACCTATGGCGGCAAAACTCAGCGATGAAAGCATTGCCGATATCGTGGACTGGGTAGGCGATTGGGAGTACGTAGCTGCAGAAGCTACCGTGGAAGGCAATGTACGTCAGGGACGCACCGCCTTCCAAGCCTGCGCGGCTTGTCATGGAGCGAATGCACAAGGCAATGAAGCGCTGGGGGCACCAGCTTTAGCCGGACAAAATGATTGGTATCTGCTTACCCAGCTAAGAAATTTTCGCGCAGGATTTCGAGGATCGCATCAAGAAGATACTTTTGGCAGCCAAATGGTAACCATGTCAAAAACCTTAACAGACGACCAGGCCGTCATTAATGTAGTGAGTTACATCAATACACTATAGGACTAATCAGACACCTGCTGTTAAGCTTCAACACAGCTATGCGTCCCTAGCATAGGGGCTACCCGCGCACTTGTGCCGAGCTATTCGCCAAATAGAAAGCGAGGGAATCCAAACATTCACTGAGGTACAACTCACAGCTGTGCAAGATTGCAATCCATTGCTTTCTGGGCTTTGAGGCTGCGCCGAAGTGTGTAGAGGGGCTAGAACACTCCCTATATAAATTACTACTGTCAGTTAGTTACTAGCCAGCGCGTACATTTCTCTATTCTTCTGCATAGCCATTGAGATAGCACTAATCCAAATCCCAAGGGACAGCGTTATTTGGTAGTTACCCATTTTTATACACGTTCATCCAAGGAATCTATGCGCCTTTGCACGCTTGATACCAATACCGCTAGAGAATCGAAGGTTTCATTTAGGCAATTAGTGCAAAGATTGAACTAAAGAACGTAGAATCCCTGTTCGATTATAAACAATAATTCATTCTGCCTTCGAATCACTGCGTCTCGTGGCTTGATCCCACTTCACAGAAGCTATATTTGTTAGAGTCAGACGTTTTTCAGCCGAGCACCAAGCACAATGATATCTATGAAGCAGCTGTCACATTTTAGTCTTTTCATCTTACTAGTCGTCACACAAAACGGCCTCGCTCAGGAGATCATTTCTAGCCCGCAACAGGCTGCAGGCGCCGTGGTCGAGACTCCAGCAAATGCGGATGAAGAAGCAAATTCAACTGTGGTGTATAACGCCGAGTTCTTTGCTCAATACAGTCCAGTTACTGCCAAAGACATGTTGGACCGCATCCCAGGCGTCTCATTGCGCAACGGCGGTGGAGGCGGAGGTGGGGGCGGTCGCGGCCTTGGTACCGGCGGAAATCTGCTAATCAACGGGCAACGCATAGCAGGCAAAGACAACTCAGCATCAGACCAACTCGAACGCATCACTGCTGCAGAAGTAGAAAGCATAGAGATAATTCGGGACACTACCGGCGCCTTGAACGTCCGTGGCGCCAGTGAGGTGATAAATGTCATCTTGGTCGCCATGGAATCCCGTTCCAGCACGACGGTAGAGTTAATTAACCGACTCAATCACGACGGCGAATTCGAGACCGGAGGTTCTGCAGCCTGGTCTCAGCAAATAGGCAATTTTCAGGCCTTGGTGAATTTGCAATCACGACCTAACTACGAGAACCGTGATAACCGAGAGGTCAGGCTAGGACCGGACGGTGAGCTATTGGGCACCCTATTCGAAACTACGATTCGCGATAAGGACGAACAAACTTTTTCCACCAACTTGAGTTACAGCCTTGGCCCTCATCGCATGCAGCTAAATGCATTGGTTAGCGAAGGAGACCACCCTCGGCCTGTGCGCCGCGACTTTGTAGACTTCACCGGCGCTGGCGTGGTCAACAGCATTCAGGAAGAACAGGTTAAAAACGAGGAGAATAATTGGGAAGTCGGTGGGGACTATGAATTCAATTTCGACAATGGATCACGTCTGGCCGTATTGTTTGTAGCGAACAATGAAATTCGAAATTCCGTGAGGGAACGCTTCCAAGCAGATCCAGCAGAAGTAGGATTGAGTAAAAATCTATTTATCGATTCCCGACGCAAAAACGGCGAATTTATTGTGCAGACCAACTACAATTTTTCTTTGGGCGAGGAGCAATCCCTACGTGTAGGTTTTGAGCGAGCCGACACACAGCTCAACTCCAGCCTACTAATTGGCAGCAGCTTCGGCACCGAACCTCTTTCAGAAAGTGTGGGCGGCCTTTCTCCCCTCTCATCAATCTCTAATTCAGGAACCAAAGTTCAAGAGATTCGCTACGAAGGTTTTGCGTTTCATAACTGGACGCTAAGCGATCGTAGCTCACTCGAAAGCAGTATCGTGTATGAGACATCGGAAATTTCGCAGACCGGCGCCGTTAGCAAAACCAGAGATTTTCAGTTCTGGCGACCCTCTCTCGATTATCGCTTCAACATTACCGACAACTTCCGCTTTCGCGCCACGATAGAGAGAAGTGTGTCGCAGTTGAGTTTTTCTAGCTTCGCCGCTACCTCAAACGATGAAGACAGAGATCTCAATGCCCTCGCCGGCAATCCCGAACTTGAACCTGAAACAAGCTGGAGTTATGAGGCTGGGCTGGAGTACAGATTACCTAACGACGGTGGCGTACTATCTAGCAACATCGGCTATACTGATATAGACAATTACATTGGCAGAATCAATGCCACGATTGACCCGAACCAGCCCCTTTCGGCCACAGGGAATGTTGCACCAGCCAAGCGCTGGAGTATGTTTAATCGAGCGAGTATTCGACTGAACCGGTTCAACTTACCCGACGCAATCTTAGGGGTGACTGTAGGCCTCTTCGATTCAGAGATAATCGATCCTTTTCTACAAACAGAACAGCGACTCGGTGGCCGTGGCTTCGTGGGAATTAATTTCCGACATGACATCACTCCTCTAGGCTTGAGCTACGGCATTGATTACAGTCACTCTATCTGGGGCGGTAACTACGACATCGATATTCAGACCATTACGCGCAATGACAGAGAACGCTCACTGGATTTGTTTGTCTCCAAAGTCTGGTTCGACGATTGGACTTTCCGACTTGAGACGGACAATACGCTGGATGCATCACGCTGCCGATTCCGACAGCGCTTCGATGGGACTACTATCGATGGTTCACTTGCATTGATACAAGACTCTTGCAGTAGTCGCTATCGTCGCTGGACTCTGAGCGTACAGACGACGTTCTAGATTATCTAGAGTAGCAAAACTTGATAATAAAAAAGCCTTACCCGTTGAACAAGTAAGGCTTTTTTAACGCTTCATAAAATTCTCTACTAACGAGTTGTCCAGTAGAACACTTCCCAAGTATGCAAAGGCTCATTCTGCCCGACGACTACTTCACCCTCGAAATCGTAACGCATCTGCATGCCGTTATTTGCTCCGTAGGCTTCCAACATTGGAAGTCGGGCATCGCCGAATATTTCTGTCGCCTGCAACGCATAGGTTTCGTCGCCGAAGCGCATCCAGCCGTTTGGGTTTCCTCTGACTCGATTCGCCCAATAACCATTATCCGGACGCGTTGCGGTGATGATGCCGCCTTCGTCCGAGGCATAGAAAACTTTCACCACCACTGGAGGAAAACCCTCCATTTTCAAATAGACAACGCCATCTACGTCGATCGTGTTCCAATTCGTCGGGTGCTCAGTTAGCTGCCCTCCAATCCTGACGCCCGGAAGCCTCTGGTAATTGAATGGTGCAGTATAGACATAGAACACGACAGCCGAGGCAAATACGAGGCCTAATACCCAGCCGATGATTTTGAGTCTACTCATTATGCGGACTACCTATTTTTTAGAAATTTCTAGTAGCGTTATTCTCGCATAGATCAGAATCATCTATCCGAAAAATTGTGAGCATTAGTGACAGGGGAAAACGTATAAGCTAGCCGATTTCAATCAGTACTTCACCCGGCGTGATTCGATCGCCCTTAGTGACATTGACCGCTAAAATTTTTCCGTGGATGTTGGCGTGAATCTCCGTCTCCATCTTCATGGCTTCGGTGACTAGCACAGCTTGACCTGCACTGACTGAATCACCTTCAACCACTAGCACATCGACGATATTGCCTGGCATCGCCGCGGTGACATGGCCCGGTTCGGTCGCCTTCTTTCTCTTATCACCCTTCTCAGCAACATATTCATTAAGTGGCTCAAAGATTACTTCCTCTGGCATGCCATCCATAGAGAGGTAAATTTTACGGCGACCCGCACCTGACTCACCAACGCCGGTGATTGCCACATCGTAGGATTCGCCATGCACGTCGAGTTTGAATTCGGTGGCCATAGAGGCTTTTGCCTTGGCCCCACTATCTGGAGGTAACAAAACCTCAGGCATCAACGTGCCATCGGCACGCTGCTGCAGATACTCACGACCCAAGTCAGGGAACATAGCAAAAGTCAAAACGTCTGCGTCATTTTTCGCCAGGTCACCAATATCTTTGCGTAACTTAGCAAGTTCAGGCTTGATAGAATCTGCAGGGCGCTCATCACTATACGCTTCCTTACCGATGGCCCTACTGCGAAGCTTCTCATCCACTACCCCAGGAGGCCGACCATAACCGCCCTGTAGATAGCGCTTCACTTCATTCGTGATGGTCTTATAGCGTTCGCCGGAAAGCACATTATAAACAGCCTGTGTGCCAACAATTTGTGAGGTTGGGGTAACCAGAGGCGGAAAGCCTAGGTCTTCACGTACACGTGGAATCTCATCGAACACTTCCCTGATGCGATCGAGCGCATTCTGTTCTTTTAGTTGATTCGCCAAGTTGGACATCATACCGCCCGGCACTTGATTAATTTGCACCGAGATATCCTCGCGTGTAAATTCGCTTTCGAATTGCTGATACTTTTTGCGCACCTCACGAAAGTAATCGTCGATTGCGGTAAGCTTTGTCAAATCCAACCCTGTTTCATAGGGGCTTCCATTAAGGGCGGCCACTTGCGCTTCGGTCGATGGATGCGAAGTGCCACCAGCAAAGGCGGATATAGATGTATCGATTCTATCCGCACCCGCCTCTATCGCCTTTAGTTGGCACAAGGGAGCTAGGCCAGAAGTCGAGTGACTATGAATAGCGAGATTTAGGGGCACGGCCTCTTTTATCGCCTTGACTAATTCGTATGTTCCATAAGGGGTCAGGAGTCCCGCCATATCTTTTATGACGATAGAGTCTGCGCCCATATCTTGCAACTGCTTCGCTTGCTGAACATAAAGCTCTGAATTATGCACCGGACTAGTCGTATAGCAGATTGTTCCTTGGGCGTGTTTCCCCGCATCCTTAACAGCCTTCATCGCCGTTTCAATATTGCGCAAGTCATTCAAGGCGTCGAAGACACGAAACACATCGATACCATTGTCCGCTGATTCCTGCACGAAGGCTGCAACCACATCATCGGCGTAATGGCGATAACCGAGTAAGTTCTGTCCTCTAAGCAACATCTGCAATCGCGTATTGGGAAGTGCTGCGCGCAGCTTCTGCAAACGCTCCCAAGGGTCTTCTTTTAGAAAACGTATGCAGGCATCAAACGTCGCGCCACCCCAAACTTCGAGTGACCAATAGCCGATCTCATCCAATTGCTGACAGATGGGTAACATGTCATCAAGGCGCATGCGTGTTGCTATCAATGATTGATGCGCGTCTCGCAGAATGACATCGGTGACTTGAATGGGTCTAGGCTTGGTCATGCTTATTTCTCCTGCCAATAATCTTTTGTTACCAGCCCGAGTAGGCAGCAACTGCTGCCGCTAGCGCCAAAGCGACTTCGCTAGGATGGCGCTTATCGGAATAGTTAAGTAATTCCGGATGCTCCACGACGAAGCTGGTATCGAATTCGGGCTGCTGAAAATCTTTATGTGAAAGTATCTGTTTATAGTAAGCGGCCGTGGTCTTAATGCCATGTAGGCGCATGTCGTCGATCGCCCTGTGTGCCCGCACAGTGACTTCCTCCCACGTGAGAGCCCAGACTATGAGCTTGAGGCACATAGAGTCATAGTAAGGTGGAATCTCATAACCGGTATAAATGGCGGTATCGACACGGACACCAGGACCCCCAGGAGCATAATAGTGGGTAATGCGGCCGAACGACGGGAGAAAATCGTTCTTCGGATCTTCGGCATTAATGCGCATTTGTATGGCGTAGCCACGATAACTGATATCTGCCTGTCGATAGCTGAGCTGTCGACCTTCAGCGACGCGTATCTGCTCACGCACGATATCAACACCGGTTATCTGTTCGGTAATCGTGTGCTCCACCTGAATTCTGGTATTCATCTCCATGAAATAGATGTCTTCACCACTGAGGAGAAATTCCACCGTCCCGGCGCTCGCGTATCCAACCGACCTCGCCGCGGTCACGGCTAGCTGCCCTAAATACTGTCGTTGCTCTTCAGATATTTGCGGACTAGGGGCTATCTCAATTAGCTTTTGATTACGGCGCTGAATCGAGCAATCGCGCTCATACAGGTGAACCGCATTCCCATGGGAATCTCCAAGCACCTGAACTTCTATATGTTTGGGGTTAATAATGCATTTCTCAAGAAACACCTCCGCCGAACCAAAGGCCTTAGTGGCCTCAGAGATTACGCGGGGATATTGACTCCTTAGCTCTTCCTCGCTGTCGCAGCGTCGAATACCGCGACCACCGCCACCGGAAGTCGCCTTGATCATTACCGGATAGCCGACGCGTGCTGCCTCAACTATGGCCTCATCGACATCCGCGAGGTTACCCTCAGTACCTGGGGTAACTGGCACACCAGCCGCCGTCATCGCTTTACGCGCCTCAGTCTTATCTCCCATGCGCTGGATTACTGCGCTAGAAGGACCGACATAGGCGATGTCCTTCTCCTCACAAAGCCTTGCTAATTCTGGGTTCTCTGATAGGAAGCCATAGCCGGGATGAAGGGCATCACAGCCGGTTTCCACGGCAAGGTTCACTATTCGTGCGGGATGCAGATAGCCTGCCAGAGGATCCTCACCCAGTGAATAGGCCTCATCGGCACGCTTGACGAACAAGCCATAGCGGTCTGGCTCGGTGTAGATGGCCACCGAGCGAATCCCCATTTCAGCGCATGCGCGAACGATGCGCAGGGCAATTTCTCCACGATTGGCGATTAGTAGTTTCTTGATTTGCCGCTTGCTCATGTCTTTCAAGTCCGTGAGTTTTACGCTTCGTGTTGTCTATACCAAATCTTGGCAGCGCGCTGCATTTAGCCTTTGGGGGGCAAGATTCTACCTAAAATCAGCCAGTTAGGCGACAGCAGAGGCGATATTAAAGCGATAACCATGCTGATTTTTCTTTCCCAGCGCTAGCGACGCGATCATGTCAATAGCAGCGCAATATACCTAACAGGATTGGAGACATCAGTGCAGGGCGTGGTAGTGATTCCGCGGAAACAGGTCTTTTCAATTAGACAGTCACCGACATGGACAAAAGCATCTAGCCTTGGAGTAAGCCTAGGCAACTACGAAAACCACTCTCTAGGTGAGAGTCGAATTCGCAAAAGGGAGCCAAAAACTAAATATCGAGCAATCTTCACACGCGATAAGTTAGAGCTAGCTTAGTTCTCAGAACTAGTACGAGCACAAAGAACGCCATGAACTGCACAGTGACAACTAGGCTCGCTATCGACTCGCCTTTTTATCCATCTCTTGACGGCGAGCACCGGCTAGAATGGCTGGCAGCGAGTAATTGCCCTCGTGACAGGCATATTCATACATCTGCTCGTCCAGAGTTGCCATCGGCATCTCGGCTGTCCAAGGCTGCGAGTAGAGTTCTGAATCCTCGATAGTAAATGAATAGTGAACTCTGTCATCTGCAATTCGCGTGAAACGCTCTGTCAGCGTGACATTCTCGGAAATTAAATACTCCTTAATTTGCCAGGGATTAAAATCCCTTGTGACAACGACTAGGGTATCGTCCTCATAGTAGCCGATAGAATCTCCCAACCACTGCTCGAAGGGCAGATCACGAAAGCCTTGATCGATTCGAACGACACGCACATTATGAACCATCTCGGCTAACAACATGACATGCGTAGGCGACTGCACAATCTGCATATTGTTGTTGTAGAAGCTGCTTACGAAAGGCATCGTCGATGCATAGCTGACCAAGCAACGATCTGCTAGCCCTCTTCCCTCAGGACCATCACTTCTATCCCTTCCCATTAAAAGACTATCGCGCTGGGCTTGACGAATCTCTTGCCCACCTTCTTTCCATGGTATTTGCCCATCGGCTGGGTCAACGATTAAGGAAGTCCGATACATGCCGTTCATAACCGCCAATGCGTTGCCAGGGGCAAACCAAAAATCGTTATAGGCACCCACCGCGCCACCAGTGGGGCCCTCGGCGCCCGTCTCTGCGAGAAACTTATTGTACTCCTGCGTAGAAACCATTTTCGCCAGCATTGTCTCTTCGTCTATTTCAAGCGCACCCTCATAGATCTCAGGCCTTTGCAGAGAAGTTCTAGTTTCATAGGTCCAAACACCTTGCACATCTGGCACGCCGAACGCCGTTTTAGGCGGCTGATAATTTTCTGCAGCATTAGTGCACGCCATACCGAATGACATAAGTAATGCAGCAAAAAGGTTAAGGATTCTTTTCATAGAAGTTTCTCACTTATTGTTATTTGATTCACTATTGTGCAAGTTTCATAAACTATAAATTGATGAGCAGTTTACCGATCACTCATTGATAATCTGCCCCAGGTGTATTTAATCGAGTTGAAGAGCCCCAGCTGATTTCCTTGCTCAATACGCCTCAGATCTGTACAGAATATAACGAGACTATGAGTAGATAAAGTCCAACAATACTTCGATTGCCGCTTAGGCAAGCCTAACAAATAAAACATCTCCGCCCTACTGAGCAAGATTTCTCGCTGCCACAAAATGCATGTAAAAACACGCCTATCAGCTGCGCTGGACAACTGCGCTCAATCTAGATAGCTTTAAGCAATCCTAAAAACAGTACATCGCCAACTAACAAGCTTAATCGGAGGTCAGCATGACCCAGCGTCGAGAATTTCTTAAATTTCTAGCAGCCAGCCCACTACTGACAAATTATTCTGCCTTCGCACAAGAGGTAGAACAAACGCTGGGTCAGCGACTTACTGACCCTTCGGAAGTTATTAACGTTTTCGAGATGGAGGCGATCGCGCGAGAGAGAATTCCCCCTGCACACTTAGGCTATTTATCCACAGGTGTCGACAGCGACCTTACTCTGCGAGCGAACCGCGCAGGCTTCTCGCGTTTTCAAATCAAACCTCGCAGGCTGGTTGATGTCAGCCAGACTGACACTACGGTCAACGTCCTCGGTAGCCAGGCCAGCTCTCCTATTTTCCTCTGCCCCGTAGGCAGTCAGGGCGCATACCATGCCGACGCGGAACTTGGCACTGCTAGAGCGGCGGCAGCGAAAGGCCATCACATGGTATTGTCGACGATGTCTTCGACTTCTGTAGAGGCGGTTTCGGAGGCTAGAGGCGCGCCCATCTGGCATCAACTCTATTCAACTGATCGCTGGGAATACACAGTTGCCATGTTAGCCCGAGCCGAGGCGGCGGGCTGCACATCGGTCTGTCTAACGATCGACCTACCAGGCGGGCGAAACACCGAGACCGACGCGGTACTAAGACGCGAAGATACGCGTAACTGCGCCTCTTGCCATGTCGGGCAGAGCAAGCCGATGTTCGAGGGCTTTGATATGAGCGGCGTTTTGACCTCAGATGCAGCAATGACCTGGAGCGTCATAGCTCGCATGAAAGAAGTGACTGATATGAACATCGTCATCAAGGGCGTCGAAGTAGCTGCCGATGCAGCCCTAGCAGTGCAATTTGGCGCAGACGCGATCTGGGCTTCTAATCACGGTGGGCGCGCTACAGAAACCGGCCGTGGCACCATTGAATGCCTGCCGGAGATTGTAGCTGCCGTGAACGGGCGAATACCTATTATTGTCGACGGCGGGTTTCGTCGGGGAACAGACATCTATAAGGCATTAGCAATGGGCGCATCGGCGGTTGGCATAGGCAGACCTTACTGCTTCGGCCTAGGCGCGTTCGGCCAGGCTGGTGTTGAGCGAGTACTGGACTTACTGAATCGAGAATTGCTAATCACTATGCGTGGTAGCGGCACGCCGACTATCAATTCAATCGGTCCTGACTATGTGCTGGATGCAGGTTACAGAGTGCCGCGCGGCAGGCTTGGCAGGGAACTACTGTAACTGGTAGTGAAAATCTACTACCAGAGGACGGGGCTTAAAGCGCTAGCCCTGTCTCCTTTTTAGAACCGTAACTTAATTCCGCCATTAGCAATATAGCCATCAAGAGGGGCAAAGATGTCTGCAAATATCGGGCTCGCTAGTGTTCCGCTATTAATCGAACCGTAACGCGTCTGCCTGGTGTCTGTGAAATTTTCAAAATTAATAAATAATGAAAATTTGTCACTGAAACTCTTTTCGATCATGAGGCCAAATATCCAATAGTCCCTGCTCTTGGCCCCACTAGTTAGTTCCTGCCTTCCGTAATAGTAGGCTTCCAAACCAATTCTTATGTCGTCTTCACGCTCGTAGACAAAGACGCTATTCAGTCGGTCTTCTGGCACCAGTGGAGCGCTTTCAACACCTCCAATTGTATTTTCCTCCACGTCGGCATGTGTGTAGCCTAGAAATATTTTGAAATCATCCCATCTGAATACCGCATTGACCTCAGTACCTTTGCTATCCAAGGTGTCGTTCGGCTGGCGAAATGCAAAGTGATCCGTATCTATCTGAATTAAACGCAAAGGATCATCCACGCGCGTATAGAAAAGTAAAAGATTGAGATTCAAAGACAGATTACTTCCGATCTCTAAACTCTTGTTGATATCGACATTCATTCCCACTGACTGCTCGGCATCAAGGGCCGAAATATCTAATGGCAACACTCCACGGTACTGAATGCTTTCTGCCTCTTCTGTAAACGGTGTTGGCTCCTTGTAACCAAGGCCGCCGCCGATGCGTATCGTCGTGTCTAAGGCAGGTTTATACAGCAGCGAAGCACGCGGCAAGATGAAGCTGCCATAGTCGGACGTATGATCTATCCGCAGGCCACCTTCGATTATCCAGCGATCTGTTAGGAGATAAGTTCCCTGAGAAAACGCGCCTTCGGTCTGACTATTGAAGTCCAAACTGGAACCGCTGAACACTGCGCCTTGGTCGAAATCTTCTGTCCAGATATTGAACCCTGCAACCCAGTCCAGTGCGCCTGAAGCACCCACGATGTGCGCCTCACTAAAACTAGAGATCTGCTTTCCTGAGAAAGAGAACCCCGGCACATCGAGCTCACGCTCAAAGTGATTTACACTGTTGCGAAGCACGAATTCATTGCCTGAATCCAATTGGGTTACGTATTCTAATTGCGTGGATACGCGCTCGGTCGAGCTATCTTCATAGTAAGCTGGCACATCACGCCTGCCTTGTATGAAGTCAATTCCTCCGCCTAAGCGGTCTTCAGCTACCACGCTTACCCCTAGCCGAAGTTCACTGCTCTCGCCGCCGAAGAATAGCTGAGGATTAAAGGTCCATCGTTCAAACTCGGGTATAGCACTCAGCCCATTGTCTGCAGGATCGTAAGCCTGGCTAGTATTGTACGAAGTAAAAAGGCTAGCTCCGACACCTTCGCTCATGCCTGAAAAGAACCCGCTAGCATCCACTCCACCTGCCGAAGTGCCATTCAATAAGAGTGAGCGTTCGGACTCGCCATCCGGTTTCTTTGAAATGAGATTTACAATCCCCGCGATTGCACCACCGCCATAGAGAGTAGAGTTCGAGCCTTTGACGACCTCAACCTGCTTAAGATCCAAGGGCGCGACTTGCAGTAAGCTTAAGCCGCTAGAGAAACCTCCATATAGAGGCATTCCATCGCGAAGCAGCTGAGTATATTTCCCATCGAGTCCTTGAATACGTATGCTAGAATTAAAACTTGTCGCAGAGGTTTGCTGCACATGAATGCCCGTACTCTCATTCAACAACATGCGAATATTACCCGGCTTCATATTCGCCTTTTCATTCATTTCCTCTGAGCCTAACACTTCAACTCGAGTTGGCTGTTGTTCAAAACTACGACGACTTCGAGTCGTGGTGACAACAATCTCTTCTATTTCTTCCTCTAAAGAAACCGCAGGCTCGGTATGCGCAAGTGACAGGGGCACAAGAAAAAGAAGCGTAGGAAGCACAGATCGATTTAGCAAAAACTTAATTGCTCTTGTTTGAGAAATCATAAGAGAGGGCTTCGAATTTAACGCGAATAATAATGGGCAGCAACGCAGGAAGCGGGCCTGAACTGAATTACAAGTATATACAAGCTCAAGCGATACAGCCACTGGAGGTGGATACCGCCGAAGTAAGGCAAGAGAGGATGAGTGGTGACTGGTACCCGCGAGCAGAACTCACAAATGAATTACTGCCCGCCAGAGATATCTAATAGACTTTCTAGGGCTTAACTACCCTCTTGGAGCGTCTAGTAGTTCCACTGAGTTCGCAACATGAATACGTTCATGTCCGGCGCGAACATGCGCACAGTATTGGATTCGTCGGTATCCAATATCCGCGTCCAGTCTGCCATGATGCGCAAGTTGCGATTTGGATACCAATTCAAAGCCAAGGAAAGAGCATCCTCTTCACCGCCGAGAATGTCGCTGTCATTTAGGTTTATCGTGGCATAGCGAGCCGAAACTTCAAAGGCGCCCCATGTTCCATTACTTAGATCAAAATCACTGTTCGGTCTGATGCTCTTAAATTCGCCTGCATCCATCCTGTAGCGCGCTGCACGACTCTCCCCAGTCAGGCTCCATGATGCAGCAGCATGCCATCCAGAAAAATCCAAGGTAGAGGCTCCCTTGCGAGAAACTTGCGTGGTCGTGTGTTCTGCAAATAAATAGAGCGACCCAAATGAGGCTGCAATCTCTGGCCCGAACAAGGAGGCAGATTCCGCATCGGCGAGCGCACCCGTGTTGACGATGTTCAGACCTGAGAAGTCAGTAGTCTTATTTTTGATGCTTAGCGTTGGTGTAGCTATATCCATCTCGCGATACGATCCGCGAATACCCAGATGGACTACGGAGTTGTCTTCGATAACTGGGGAGTAGATGAAACGTGCAGAGGACCCCCAACCTTCGTCACCAGTAGTTGTGCCTTGCTTAAGAGTATCGCCAAAAACGCCTCCGGCGAAAAACCAGTTGCTGCCGCTATTCTCATAGCGCGCACCGATCGCGCGATCTGTGAACGTCGATGCCAAAAAGTTATCAACACTGCGTTCTACAAAAGGAATATCATTTGAACTCATTTCCATAGATAGACTGTAAGGCTGCTTCTGATGGCCTACGTAGAAGGTAGCGCCACTGTCAGTTTCATAGCCTGCTTTAAAATCTTTTAATGCGACCTTATTTCTGGCGAAGTCAAATTCAGCGGCATAGCCCCAATTCTTATCGAACACCCCGTCTATCTCTATACGACCACGCCGCACCTCGGTCCCACTTATCGGCCTTATACCCATTCGGGAATCGTAGTCATGATTTACATAATCCAGATGGAGACGACCGCCTATCTCCACTTCAAAACGCCCATCTCCTGAAGTGACATTCAAGCCGCTGCCGCTACCGAAGTTAATCTCAGCCACATCCTGCTGTTCTAGCTCTTCTTTCTCCAGCAACTCAGCATACTGTTCCTCAGTTATCGCGCCATTGCTCAGTAGGATATCCAAGAGCTCTTTCTCTGCCGCTTGAGCAACAGAAGCACAGAGGACTAATGCTCCCGTGGCGACCAACTGGCCTAGTAGTACAATTTTTTGATTTCTCATAGGTCTCTTCGACTCCAGTAGGGTTTCTTTTTAAGACTCTGTACAGTCCATGCTATCGAGCAAAACGCCCTTACTATGAGCGTTCATTCGGGTTGTTTTCGTTGTCCGATACTTTATTCCCCAAATATTACAGATTAATGACAATGATTACGGATTTGGCATATTTCCTTAAAAAGACTGAAGTAATATTGAGAACCTAATTTTCATCGACCGATTCCAATCTGGCCCTGCGCTAGCACAGCAGCTTGCGAGCACTACTGACCCGGCGATGCTGTTTTTGTGATTTCAATCTGAAAATCTAGAACAGAGCCCAACGCCGCCCCATTTCGAGTCAACGCACTATTTTAACGCACCAATGTAGAGCGATTTCAACGAAGAACGCCCCCTGCATCGCTCAAAATGGCACAGATTCCGAGCCCCCGAGTATTGGCACAGCTCTTGCTAAATACCCTGTAGCGGGTGGAAATGATCACCCCTCAACATTATCAATAAAGGGATAAAACAAAACATGAACTCACGAATTCTCTCACTCGCTGCGGCGGGAATTTTGCTTTCAACCGGTACTGTACAAGCGGATGAATGGTCCGCTAACTTCGGCGCCTCTAACAACTACATCTGGCGGGGCCTTACTCAGTCGGTAAACGAAGCCGCTATCTCCGGCGGAATTGACTATGTGTCTGACAGCGGGTTCTACGTAGGCACCTGGGCCTCAAACGTGAGCTATGCAGCTGACGATGTTTATTCCTATGAGCACGATCTCTATGCGGGCTTCGCCGGCGAAGCGGGTGGAATCAGCTACGATCTTGGCTACCTTTACTACAACTACGACGCTGAAGCCGAGTTCGACTTCGGCGAGCTGTATGGCTCCATCGGTATTGGTGCGTTTACTTTCGGGGTGAACGTGCTGGCCAATACTGAAGCTAGTGAAGGTCCAGGCCAGGATTTTGGTTTCGGCGAAGCTACTTATCTGTATGCTGACTACGGTACGACAATCGGTAACGGCGTCGACCTAGGCTTGCATATTGGTCATCACCAAGGTGATTTTTCTGAGGCCTTCAATGGCGTCCCTGGCGACTACACGGACTACAATGTATCTATTGGAAAAGATGGCTTCAGTTTCATGATCACTTCCACTGACCTAAATGATGCCGGTCCTGACGCTCTAGACAACGACGACATTAAATTCGTAGTTGGCTACAGCTTGGACATCGAGCTATAGCAACTAGAATAACTAGCACCTACGGCCGAAAACATTCTAGAAAAAACGGAACGAGCGGAAAGACTGAAACAGTCTCTCCGCTTTTTTTTCGCCACGATTAATAGCAGCATTCTCTTGAAAAAATCACAGAGCAAAAAAAACCGGTGCTCAAAGAGAACACCGGCTAAATAGAGGTTAGCACTAAGGTTACTGTTTACATCAAGTCAAAGCGATCAAGCATCATGACCTTAGTCCATGCACTTACAAAATCTTCCACGAACTGTTCCTTTGAGTCTTCCCAGGCATAAAATTCCGCTATCGCACGCAGCTCTGAATTGGATCCGAAAATGAGATCGGCAGGTGTCGCCGTCCATTTCAAATCATTGCTTGCTCTATCACGTCCCTCAAAGATACCTTCTTCAGTAGCGGATCTGCTCCACACTACAGTGAGGTCAATCAGATTGACGAAGAAGTCATTGCTCAATGTACCCGGCTGGTCGGTGAAAACACCGTGCTTCGATTGCCCGCTATTCGCATCGAGAACTCGCATGCCGCCGACCAAAGCAGCCATCTCCGGCACAGTCAGATTGAGTAATGCCGCCTTCTCTACAAGCATTTCAGCCGGTGAGCGCGAGTTGCCTGAGGCGAAATAGTTGCGGAAGCCATCAGCTGTCGGCTCAAGTATCGCGAATGAATCAACTTCAGTATTTTCCTGCGTGGCATCGCCACGGCCAGCGTCAAATGCCATTTCTACATTATAACCACCCTGCTCTGCCGCCTGTTCAATCGCCGCATTGCCCGCAAGAACCATCAAGTCAGCAAGTGATACCTGCTTAACCGAGTTTCTCTCATTGAACTCGCTTTGAATTGCGCTTAGTACATCAACAACTCGCGCAAGTTCCTGCGGATCATTCGCTGGCCAACTCTTCTGCGGCGCTAATCGAACACGCGCTCCGTTAGCTCCACCGCGCATATCCGTATTGCGATAGGTAGAGGCTGAAGCCCAGGCAGCTCGAACTAGCTCTGACGTGCTTAAACCAGAATCTAAGATTTCGCGTTTCAGTCGACTTATGTCACGGTTGTTAATAAGACGATGTTCGACCGCAGGAATCGGATCCTGCCAGATGAACTCTTGATTCGGTGTCAGGTCGCCCAAATAGCGAGAGTTTGGCCCCATGTCTCGGTGTGTAAGCTTGAACCAGGCTCGCGCAAACGCATCCTCGAACTGCTCAGGGTTTTCTAACCAACGCGTAGTGATTACGCGATACGCCGGGTCAACTTTGAGAGCCAAGTCACTGGTGAACATCATCGGGGCATGGCGTTTCGATGGGTCGTGCGCATCTGGAACTAAGCTTGAGGCTGCCCCTTCAGCTGGCTCCCATTGAGTCGCACCTGCGGGACTGCTAGTCTGCACCCATTCATATCCATACAGGTTTTGTAAATAGTTATGAGTCCAAGCAGCCGGATCGATAGTCCAGGCTCCTTCCAATCCACTGGTAATTGTATCGCCAGCATTGCCTGTTCCGTAGCTGTTCTTCCAGCCCAGACCCTGCTGTTCAATACTCGCGGCCTCGGGCTCAACATCTACATACTCCTCAGGAGGCGCAGCACCGTGTGCTTTGCCGAAGGTGTGTCCACCCGCGATAAGTGCAACTGTCTCTTCATCGTTCATCGCCATGCGACCAAACGCTTCGCGAATCGCATCGGCTGAAGCCTGTGGATCTGAATTTCCACCAGGGCCTTGTGGGTTTACGTAGATTAGACCCATCTGTACCGCGGCCAATGCGCCTTCGAGTTCTCCCCGATCATTGCGACGATCTGCTGCGAGCCATTCACCCTCAGGACCCCAATTCACTTCTTCAGGCTCCCAGGCATCAACTCGTCCGCCAGCGAATCCCAGAGTTTCGAAGCCCATGGAATCCATAGCTACCGTGCCCGCGAGGATCATAAGATCAGCCCAAGAGATATTGCGGCCATACTTCTGCTTAATAGGGAGCAATAGTAGTCGCGCCTTATCGAGGTTCGCATTGTCGGGCCAGCTATTCAACGGAGCGAAACGCTGCATGCCGCCATCGGCTCCGCCGCGACCATCGATAGATCGATAGGTGCCAGCGCTATGCCACGCCATACGGATGAAGAACGGTCCATAGTGACCGAAGTCGGCCGGCCACCAGTCTTGCGACGTGGTCATCAACTGTTCTAAGTCGGCTGTTACCGCTTGCAGATCCAGACTGGCGAAGGCCTCTGCGTAGTTGAATTCGCCTCGAAGAGGATCCGAGGCCAGGGAATTCTGGCGAAGCGGTTCGAGACTGAGCCGATTAGGCCACCAATAATCATTGGTTGCCACTTGTGCTTGATCTTGGGCGCTGGCCAAATTAACTGGCGCAAACGCAAATATCCCGACAAGCGCGAGTGATACTCTAGATAGGGTTTTCTTAAGCATTGGAACGTCCTCCGTCACTGATCGCTAAATTTAATTGAGTGAAATGTACGGAGCTAAGTTACAGATTTGTATTCAATCGGGATAACGACATATTTCGATAGGTGTCATCGTTAATTGCGATTACAACTGAAGAGTCAATTTGGCGGCCTAAACTTCAGGGCCAATGCGTAAGGGGGGGGGGGAGTTGACCCCAAGAGGGCCAAGCAGAAACGCACGGTGAATGAATCCACCGCACGTTCAAGAAAGCAGTTTAATTTCCGCTCTGATCGACGTACTTCCAATCGGCCGCACCGAAAAACATCTCATCCATGCTTTGTAACCCCCATGGAACAGAACGGTTAGCATCAGGGTTCATCTTATTCTGTTGTGAGTTGTCAAATGCGCCAGTTGCGGTAATAACCGTTCCTGCTGGGACGGACTTTGGCTCTTTATAGGTATAGGCGAGCTGCCAGTTGTAATTATAGTTTGCGATATTGATTAACTCTTCGCTAGTACCATCGGGGTACTCAGCATAGAAGCGCATACGCTTGCCTCGAAAATGCATATGCGGCGTAAAAGCAAACAGTTTTGCGTCTTTCTCGATAGTGAACGACTGGGTCATCTCATAATCTGGATCCAGCGGAGGAATATTTACCCAAGTTGGCGTGAAATGGCAGGCACACTGTCCAGACATTCTTTCCTCAGGCACAAAGCCCTTAGGATAGAACCAAAGACCAATGCGACTCGCATCGACTGATTCCTTTCCTGTAGTTGTATAGTGCATCTGCATCGCGATTCTAGTGCCAGCCTTCAGCAGGCCACCGGTATTCGGCGGCTCCATGCGTGGCGCCTGACCAGGAATATAAGGTGCGATATTTGGACGGTCTGGCTCTCCACCCAGGAGTGACCCACCGCGAGTTTGACCAGGCGCTATCAAACTGTGCAGAGTATGGTGCAGCACGGTGTGATCGCCAGGAATGTACTGACTCGCTCGCACCCACCGGTCTTCCTCGAGATCCAATTCGACCATGACATTGTAATAATCGAGAACCCCTGTCGCAGGAATACTCTGCTCAGGAATCTCCACAATGTAATCTGGCTCACCAAAAGCCCACTCGGTTTCAGGCCAAACTAGCTCGGTCAACGGATCTATACTTCCATCTTTAGGCGAACCCGCCTCAATCCAATGAACGATTTTCTGCGCTTCCTCATCAGCGAGCACCATATCGTTAACGAAGTCGCCTATATGGGAATCTATCTGCCCCGGAGGCATACGCTTAGTCATTAATACCTCGCGTATCATCTGCGACCAGCCCCTTACCATGGTGTGGCTGTCTAGTGCGAAAGGCGCTATACCGCCCTCTCGATGGCAGGTAGCACAGTTTTCAGCAATGATTGGGCCTATTTCCTTCTCGTAGGACGGCACCTGTTGTTGATGAGCTATCTTGATCGGGTAACTGACCGGCGTGCCGCTGGCTGTTACGTTAGTAGTTTGCAAGTCTCTGCCTGCAACAATATCAGTTAATGCTGTCGTTAATGCCGGCCCCATAGGCCCACGAAATTCAACTGTGAAAGACTTCGGGTTATAGACAAGAACCTCACCGACCTTATCGATGCCTAACGCCTCAGATATTAACCTAGCGTCATCCATCAACACTGGCACATCAATAGCCAGTGCCGCCATCTCCACCTTCACCGCATCGCGATCATTCAACCCCAGTGGATTGATCATAAAGAACTCAATACCCTGTGCGCCGAAGCTGGCATTGAGCGACTTGAAGTCAGCCAGCCGTTTGTGTGAGTCAGTATCACCGGTGGCCTGAACGAGCAAGACAATTGCCTTATTGTCGTCATACCAGCTCATTTGATGAAAATAGCCGTTTTGGTCTAATAGTGAGAAATCACCAACCCTATCGGCCGCTAGAACTAGCGTCGGTAACAGTAAAAGGGCTAGTAGCGATTTTTGTAGCAGGACTCTTAGACTCAATGTTTTTCTCCATCAAAATAAGCAAGCTTTTATAGTTCAACAAGCATTATTCACAAAAAGCGGCCAATGTCCAAAAAGATTCAGCCTTCGATTTAACTATATTTTTGACTTAAGCCCTATTACTCTGAGTCGATTCCTAGTCCACAGGCAAAAATAACAAGGGCATACTATGACCGATCACGCCGAAAGAGGCACTAAAACAACCAAAATTCCACTCGTGCCAGCGCTGGAAAACCCCTATGCAAGCCCCAGCGCTCGAAAATATGCTCTGGTAGTCTTGACTCTCGTCTACACCTTCAATTTTATCGACAGACAGCTACTCTCCATCTTGCAAGAATCGATCAAGGTCGATCTCTCCTTATCCGATAGCCAGCTTGGTCTACTCACCGGATTCGCATTTGCAATGTTTTATGTCACCGCCGGAATTCCCATCGCACGCTTCGCAGATCGCAGCAATCGAAGGAATATTGTAGCCGTGTCTGTTGGCTTGTGGAGCGCTATGACAGCGGTAAGTGGCCTCGTACAGAACTATGGGCAACTACTTGCGGCCAGGGTAGGTGTTGGCATAGGCGAGGCTGGCGGTAGCCCGCCATCCCATTCTATCGTTTCGGATATCTTCCCTCCTGAAAAACGGGCGAGTGCTCTCGCGTTCTACTCCACCGGTGTAAACCTTGGCATCTTGTTCGGCTTTCTTTTCGGTGGCTGGCTAAATGAGTTTTTTGGATGGCGAGTCGCGTTTATGGTCGTTGGTATCCCCGGTGTATTACTCGCAATCCTTGTACGAACAACTGTCCGCGAGCCGATTCGCGGATTAATGGAGAATAAAACTGCGTCTGAGACGCAAGTACCCTTTAAAGAAGTTGTAGCTTTGTTATGGAAGCGCAAAACGTTCCGACACATGGCATTTGCCTGCGGACTTAATGCCTTCGCTGGATACGGTACCGTGAACTGGATCGCCTCCTTTTTTATTCGCAGTCATGAAATGAGCACCGGGGAATTGGGAACTTGGCTTGCACTCTCTACAGGCTTATTTGGTGCTATCGGTGTGCTGCTTGGCGGCATGCTCGGCGACAAACTTGGCAAAAAAGACAAGCGCTGGTATCAATGGATACCCGGCATAGCAACATTGCTTTGCGTTCCGGCAATGCTTGTAGCCTTTCTCACAGATAATCAATATGTTGCCCTCATGCTTATATTTATTCCCGGCACACTTCAAAATGTGTATCTAGGAAATTCCATAGCCACTACCCATGCACTTGTGGGACTGCGCTGGCGCGCAACCGCCTCTGCCATTTTATTCCTTGTCATCAACATAATTGGCTTAGGTCTCGGCCCATTCGGTATCGGGTATTTGAGTGACATGCTTGCGCCTTCAATGGGAGTTGAATCTCTACGCTATGCGATGCTGATTCTTCTACCTACTGTGAATGTTTGGTCGGCCATTCACTTCTATCTCGCATCGCGAACCTTGCGGGAAGAGCTGAAAATGGCGCCGGAATAGAAATTCACTATCTACGAAACTTTTGGAGTTAGTAAATGCTACACCTGAAAACTAGCGGGCTAATTCGCAACAGCGTTTTGCTATCCTTTGCTCTTGCTGGCATCGCATCATGCTCAGATAACGACCCCGCCTCAGTCGAGATGCAAGCTGGAGGCGCTGGCTCCAGCCCCTCGGCTGCCGATATCCATGAATTCAGCTTAGTCTTAGATGCGCATGCCGACATCGTAATTCCTTCAACATCGAGGGCTTACATGAGTGCCGACGGGACATCGAAGGTAGATCCTGAAAAGATGCGGGCAGGTGGAGTCGACGCCGTAGTCATGTCAGTGGCTGTTGGCCCTGGCCCCAGAACGATGGAAGGCGATGCAAAAGCCAGAGCCGAGGCCGATGAAAAAATAGCCGCTGTACACACACTTGTAGAAGAAAGTCAGGGCCAGGTTGTTATCGCGACCACCTCGAGTGAAATCGTCGCCGCTCACGAAGCGGGAAAGTCAGCACTTATTCTAGGCTTTCAAAATGCTCGCTCTCTGCAGGGAAATGTTTCTGCAATCGATGAATTCTATGCAGAAGGTGTTCGAATATTTGGTCTCAACCATCTCGGGCACAATGCTTTTTCTGACTCTTCACGTCCCGAGTTTAGCGGTGAAACTGGCGCTTTCGAGGTAACCGAAGAACACGGAGGATTATCCTCTTTAGGCGTAGCGGCGGTTGAAAGAATCAATGCTCTCGGCGCTCTAGTAGATGTTTCACAATTATCCAAAGCTGCAACTCTGCAAGTGCTCGAGTTAACGAGCAGTCCAATAATTGCCAGTCACTCAAATGCGAAAACTGTTTCAGATGTAACCCGCAATCTTAGCGATGAAGAAATTGATCGCATCGGCGAGAATGGAGGAGTAATTCACGTCGCTGCGTTTAAGGGTTATCTGATCAATATCTCTGAGCCCGAATTTATAGAAAAACTAGTAGCCTTGCGGATAGCGGCGGGAATATCGATAGAATACAACTACCCTTTCGAACTCTATTGGGAAATTGAGGATCTTGCAGAAAGGTCTGCATTCACCACCGCGGTTAGCGAACTTCTCGGGCCAGCTTCCACAGATAATATGATCGATCACATAGATTACATCGTTGATCGCATTGGCATCGATCATGTAGGCATAGGCAATGACTTCAATCACGGCAGTGGAATAGATGACTACAACGACGCCAGCGAAGCGATGAATCTTACCGAAGGCCTACTCGAGCGAGGCTATTCCGCAACAGACATCAATAAAATCTGGAGCGGGAATTTTCTACGCATCCTGAATGCCGCTGCCGTAAATTAGAACAGCAAGGCTGTGCCCTTTCTAAATGTGGACTTGGACGCAGTTAGCTTCTATTCTTTCTTTTAACGTCATTTGATTAATAAGCAAAAGAGGATCAATCAATGAAGAATCTACTCACAACTCTCGTTCTAGCTTTTGGGTCACTCACAGCTTACGCCGACACAAGCACCCTATTTATAGGTAACAGCTTCACTTACGCCTATGGCTCAGCAGCAAAATTCTATCGAGCAGATTCGGTAACTGATCTCAACAACGAAGGTATTGGCGGAGTCCCCGCGCTCTTTAAGTCTTTCACCGATCAAGCTGGCTTAGACTTTGATGTGTATCTCGAAACCAGAGGCGGCAGTGGGCTGGATTTTCATCTCGAAAATAAGCTAGCCGTCATAGGCCGACGTCCCTGGGATAAAGTTGTCATGCATGGCTTCAGTACACTAGACAGCAGCAATCCCAACAATCCGGCCGTACTCATCGACACCACGGCGCAGATGTCGAACTTTCTACAAGGTCTGAATCCCGATGTTGAAGTGTTTCTCACTGCGACCTGGTCACGGGCAGATCTTGTGTATCGAACTGACAGCCCTTGGAATGGAATGCCTATAGAGCAGATGGCGATAGATGTGCGTGCCGGATACGATGCCGCCGCTGCAGGATCTGCTGCTGTAGAAGCGGTAAACGGTGTTGGTCAGGCTTGGACACGAGCCATGGAAAGCGGCATTGCCGATCCTAATCCCTATGATGGAATCGACACAGACCTGATGGACCTTTGGACTTGGGATCACTATCACGCGAGCGACTATGGTTACTATCTCGAGGCACTTGTCGTCTTCGGCAACCTCACCGGTCTAGATCCACGTTCGCTAGGAGAGAACGAATGTTCCGGCTTTGAGCTAGGCATGTCTCGCGCTCAAGTGAAGGGCCTTCAGCAAGCCGCCTATGATCAACTCGCTAGCGAAGAACGCGTAACAGCGGCACCCCTCATCCTGCCAAGACCTGTTCAGCCTGAGCGCTGCGTGGCAGCACGATAGCAGGAAGTCAATAAATAAAGGGAAAAGAAGAAAAGGGCTAGAGTGCCCTTTCTTCATATTAGTGAAATGAAGAACTAACGGAGAACCACTTTGCTTTCGAAATCAACAAGGATAACTGCGGCGCTACTAGCCTTAACCATTTCTACTACCGCTGTGGCACAACAACAGACACGACCCAATATCGTACTCATACTCGCCGACGATCTTGGCTTCACGGATATCTCGCCCTTTGGCAGCGAAATCAATACGCCCAATATTGCCGAACTCGCAGCCTCAGGAGTCTCGTTTACCAATTACCATACGGCGGGGAGCTGTGCACCGGCGCGAGCTATGCTGCTAACTGGCGTGGATAGCCATCGCAATGGTGTGCCAAATATCCCAGAAGCGCTCCCACCTGAACAGCAGCAGTATGAAAACTATCAAGGCGTGCTCAATGACAAAGTCGTAACACTGTCTACAATTCTTCAGGACGCGGGCTATCACACTTACATGACTGGCAAATGGCACTTAGGCCATACGCCTGAACAGCTGCCGTCTTCCAGAGGCTTCGATCGCACCATTGCCATGGCGGATACTGGTGCAGACAATTGGGATCAGCGTCCCTATCTGCCAATCTATGAGCAAGCCAATTGGTATGCCGACGGGGAACGACACACACTCCCTGACGACTTCTATTCATCTAAGTATTTTATCGACAAAACAATCGAGTTCATCGCAGAGAATGAAGCGGATGACGAACCTTTCTTTGCCTACGTGCCTTTCCAAGCCGTGCACATGCCTGTGCAAGCTCCCAAAGAGTTTTCCGATAAGTATGCCGGAATGTATGACGAAGGCTGGGTAGTAATGCGAGAAAAAAGACGCCTTGCTGCTGAGGCTGCCGGTGTTGTTCCTCGCAACACCGAGGCGGTAGTTACCCCAGGAACATTAGAGTGGGATAGCCTAACTGAAGAACAAAAAATTCATCATGCTAGACGCATGGAAGTCTATGCCGGAATGGTGGATGCGATGGACATGCATATTGGCCGGCTAATGGATTACTTAAAAGAAATCGGAGAATTCGAGAATACAATATTCGTCTTCACTTCAGACAACGGCGCCGAAGGTTCCAACCTAATTGGGGTAAACGGACAAGCAGCTCTGGGAATGGAAAATTGGTTTGATAGAGTGGGTTACAACTCTGACTTAGAAACACTGGGCGAGGCAAATTCTTTTAATGCGATAGGGCCTAATAACGCGACGATAGCTGCCTCCCCTCTTGCCTACTATAAATTCTACGCCAGCGAGGGTGGCCTGCGCGTACCTCTGGTCATGTCTGGCCCCGGCATTAGCAAACAAAATGAAAAGACTGACGAATTTGTATTTGTCACCGACCTTACACCTACTATTCTTAGTTTAGTAGATCTTGAGAAACATGACGGCAACTGGAAAGGTGATTCAATCGAAGAAATTATCGGCACTGATTTCTCTGAATTCCTGCAAGGCGGCGAGTCAGACATTCACAGCGAGTCTCAAGCTATTGGCTATGAGCTTGGCGGTAACCGCGCGCTATTCAAGGGAGACTATAAGTTGGTCTTTAATCGCAGCGCCGTTAATGACCAAAACTGGCACCTGTTTAATATCAAAACAGATCCTGGAGAAGCACGCGATCTAGCGCAGATCGAGCCCGAGCGCTATACAGAAATGCTCGCCGACTACGAGGCGTATGAGAGCAGCAACAATGTGCTGCCCATGCCAGAGGGCTACGTTCAAAGGAGAGAAATCTTCCGTGGCGTTCAATTTAACTAAGCGACCATCTGGTTTCTCGCTTAGACATTTTTATTAAGCCGGCTGGGGCGAGGCGCTAATGCGCTGACCCTTCGCCCGCATGTAGAACGCCGTGAGTACAATAATATTCAGCAGCCCCATTAGCGAGGCGAACGCGAAAGACAGCTTGTAGTCGCCATTCATATCATAAAACAAGCCACCAAAGAACCCGCCTAGACCCATGCCGGTCCAGCCGAAGAACGAAGTCACGCTCATGGCTCTAGCTGAGAAGCGCGCCGACACCATCATTCTAACGCACACCAAAATGCTCGACATCACACCCGAATAGGTAAAACCGAAGATCATAGCAAGTAGGTAGAGACTCCAAGTTTGGTCCAGATAAGGAAACCAGAATACCGAGACAGTCTGTCCAACCGACATAATAATATAAGTCGGCAAAGCTCCAATCACATCACCTAGTTTTCCCCCCAAAATACGACCTAAACCGCCAGCTAACATCAGCACGAGAAAGACGCTAGTCGCGAACTGCAAGGTATAGTCCGCATCGGTGAGCATTGGTACAAGGTGCACAATCGGCACAGCCATACAGTTACAACAAAACATAACGGCAAGACACATCCACAGCACAACTTCTTTTTCAGACAAAGGAAAATGCCGCACTTCAGTTTCCGGTGATACCCGCGCTTTCTGACGCCTAGGAGATTCACGCACGAGAAAGCCAATCGGCAACGCTATCACCAAGTAGGAAATCGCCATCGCCTGATAGGCCCATTGCCAACCATTAGCGGTTATCGCCATTCCAGCAAAATACGGTACGACACCCTGACCGATCGCACCACCGGATGCGGTGAGGCCCAGAGCAAGGCCTGGGTTGTGTCGAAACCAGAATCCCACATTTGCAAACAAAGGCGTAGACGCCATAGCATTGCCGAACGCACCAAATAGGAAATAGAACGCATAGAACTGAAAAATAGTCGTCTGCGCGCTTAACATGAACAGACAAAGAGACATTGTTATGGCAGCGACAACGCCGAACCAGCGCGAGCCATATTTATCCGCCACAAAGCCCCAGAGAATTCCAAACAATGCGGAGGAAAACGCTATCGCCGTATAACCGAGTGAAGTCTCTGCCCTACCCCAGCCAAATTCTGCTGACAGGGGTTTTAAGAAAACTGATATAGCTCCAAGGGCCCCAAATGACAGTCCGCTCAGAGTAAACACGACAAACACCATCAACCAGCCATAAGCCGGATCACGTTCAGTAGACGTTGTTTCTGATTTCATGCTGTTGACTCAGGAGGATAGTGTAGGCGGAGTCTATCTGTTACTCATCTATAGAGTAAGCAAATCCATAGGAATGAATCAATATTATGTCAAATCAGGCCACGCTACGCTGGAGGGAGTTAGACCAAGAATAGAATCCAGTATTCACTGCTTATAAACACCAAAGCTAAGCAAGAACTTGCGGCGAAAAACGAAGCCTTCTTCCAATCAGGATCTCTCTCTTCGCAGCTATCATTCTCACCCACCGCATTGGCAGTAAAGAATACATTGCGTCCGGCAAGCACGAAAGCGAGAACTGTTACGGCGATAAGAATCGGTTGATAGCGCTCGAAGAACATAAGATTGCTCATCCAAGCACCGCTTACACCCGTTGCCAAAAGTGCTAATGGGCCGAGGCAGCAAATACTCGCCGTAAACGAAGCAGCGATTCCGCCAGCTATGAGATGGCGGTAGTCGGTTTCCTTTTTTGTAGTTTGCAAACTCAATCCCGTTCTAAAATATTATACAAACCGGCCTTAAGGGCCGATAGTTATGGCTGTCTAACTACAGAGGGAAATCCAATATTCGTTGTCGCAGCAACCAAAAGAGATGTATCGACTTCTTTACTCGCAACGATCAGTGTCGCTGTTTTTTCATCTATATCTACTTCGATCTTTCTAACACCTTCGACTTTTTTCAGTGAGTTGCGCACGGCAACAATACAGCCTACTCAGGTCATGTTCTCTACATCGAGCACGATGACGTCTTCACCCTGTTGCAACGATCCAGCTTTCTCAGCATTTATAACGCTACCTGCCAATAGCAACAATACTAGCAGTGTCGCCTCTACTGTTTTTTGAGTTAATAATTTAAGTAATCGCATTCACTTAACCCTCTTAATTTGTTCAATTTTTATTTGTAAGTAAATTAGACAACGCCGGCGCAGCAAGCACAGCCAGTTGCTCCCCTCGCTATAACAGCTTCCGCTGCTTTGACATTCTGCTCCGCTGTACGACGTGTAGCAGCGGTGGAAGCGGCACTCGCAACCATTGATGGGGCAGGTTTTGCCATCGCAATTTCTTGCCCGAAATAACCTGTGTAAATTTGATATTGATGCTGAGCGATGTCTGTCGGCACACGAATAGTATTAGCATTCAGAACCTCCACACCAGTAATAGTTGCGCCATCACAAATCACCACAGCCTCTCCCACATCAGGTAAGTTAGTAATTTGCCAACTTGTTGCCTGACCAGCAGCACCCCTGTCCCCCACATAGGTGCCAATATGAAGTACGCCACTATCCTTATCATTCCATGCGGTGTCGACGCCCAGATTAGGATAATCGACGCCTTCCAGTGTCGGCGCACTGAATTTATCCATCTGTTTGACCTGAAAAATATCAGCCCAATTACCTTCGGCAATTTCGCTAATCATTTGTCGAGCACTACCCTGCCCCCGCGGCCAAGGTTCACCGTTATTAAACCACCAACCAAACTTATCCATGTCTTCGCCAAACCATTTAGGCTCAAAATCACGCTCTGCTGCTGCACTAAGGCGTGAGACAGCAGTATGGTCCCCAAGCGCCTTGGCCAGCACCAACCCAAATGAGTCTGCCGCTATTTCTCGTTTAGGGTCATGCCAACCAAGAGTTCTCGCAGTGCCCTCATATATCTGGGTAGCGATCTCAGGAGATTGCGGCATAAGATAAAAAGCTGTTGTAGATCCAACGCCTGCTCCAGGATAATTGACCTTGAATTCTGCCAATGGGTCATAGTACAAAGTCATCGATTCAATCTCATTCTGGCCATTAATGCTCATATAGTTATCCTTCATGAACTCTATCCAGTTCTCAAAGGCACCATGAGCGTTTGTCATCCCCAGCTGGTCAGATAGATATATTCCTAGACCGGCAGCGGAATTACAAAGCGGCCATATCTTTGTGTTCTCGCATTGCGGGCCTTCGGGATGAGCAATATATTGACTGTGCAAATGTTCTACAATTTTCGGCTGAGTCCATTCAAACATTTCATTCTCGAAGCCAGCAATCTGCCAGGGCTTCTCCCACTTGTCATCGCCAGAGATGTATTTGTACATAGACAAGACCAGATTCAACCAGCCACGAAAAAACAAATTACCGTCAGCCCCTATAGGATCGGGTTGCAACCCCCAAGGCTCGACACCATTTGCAGTCCAGCCAGGGGAGTCATAATTACCTCGGACGCGTTCCGGCCATGACTGATAACCAGGCGCATTTAAAGGGCCGTAGTTTTTTCGATCAGGGCTTGGACCAATAAAGGTATTCCAATCAATAGCTGCCCAGTAAGAAGTATGCCTTGTCGCCAGTTCATCCATGATACGAGTATAGACTTCTCTCCATGCTGGCGTTTGATCCGCCATCATCATGATGGGGTAACTAGAATCGGCCAGATCGAAGCGCGGGTAGCTCAACATTGGAGCCGAAGTGTATTGATCCCACCATGGATGGGGGCCATTCCCATCTTCCGTCCAATCTATCTCGCCAAGAGGCACGTTTATACCCCAGGGCCGTTCAATATCTTCGGAGTAGGCCCAGTCATCAGCCGTAGTAGCTTTCTGCCATATGAAGCGCATCCAACCCTTGGTGCGCTCGTTGTGTTTGGGATAGAAACTGGGAGCATGGGTATGTGTATGCGTGACAGAAGGTCCTGACTGCGCGCCTACACAGGCTCCTAAGGTAGATGCACCGCCTACGACAGCTGCGCCCTTAAGAAAATCACGCCTACTATTGGTCGTATTTCGCGACATGCTATACCTCACAGTGTGAACAGAAAATTGAACTTTTTATTCTTGGTCTTCGATTATTTTTATTAGTGTAGAGAAATAGTGGGTTGATTTCCAAACATTCAGATCCCGCTAACTGCTCGCAACCCTTGAGATTCTACGCCATCTGATACAATCTTTGCCAATTACTGCCAAACTTAAATTATAAGACCTCGAACGCCAAAGGAATCTTGGATGCACCCCACAATTGCCCTGAATCTGACCCTGCCTGCTCTATTACTTCTTGCCGCCTGCAGCGATGAGAGCTCAAACATTGACGCCCTAGAATCTGCGGCTGCCAGCGCTAACTGCGCACAGGCCGACCTAGTCCTTCATAACACAAGCGTCTACACATCCAACGAGAATCAGTGGACGGCGGAGGCTGTAGCTAGCAAGGGCGGCAAAATTGTATTTGTCGGCTCTAACCTTGATGCCGAGGAGTATATGTGTGGCAGCGCCCGAGTTATCGATCTGGCAGGCAGGACGGTATTCGCAGGATTCACCGATAGCCACCAACATTTGGAAGGCGTAGGCAAGCGCACAAAAACTCTAAGCCTCTTCGGAATTGCCACGCTACAACAGACCGTACAAACCATCGGGGACTGGGCTGCAAATATTCCCGACGGCGACTGGGTTCAGGGACGAGGTTGGATAGAGCGGGAATGGACCGATGAGCAGCGCTTCCTTAATAAGTACGACGTCGACTCATTTACCGCCGACAAGCCTCTGTTCATGCCGCGAGCCGATGGCGTATCTGCACTAGTTAATTCGAAAGCGATGGAACTCGCGGGTGTTACCAAGGACACCCCAGACCCTGAGGGCGGTAGATTCGAAAGAGAATTAGACGGGACACCCACCGGCTACGTGCTTGCTAATGCGATGAATGCCTTTCGCGAAATACTGCCACCAGAAACCGATGCCTATCTCAAAGATAATCTACTACGCGGCCTGCGTGCGAATGCCTCACTAGGCTGGACACAGACACAAGATGCCGGTATGTCTTATCGATTAATCGGACTGATGAAGGAGATTCATAAAGAAGGCAACATGGCACATCGCGTGTATGCCGCGATCCCGGTTTCGCAGGCACAAACTATGCTGGAGCGCGGCCGCGAAACCACAGCTGATGATATGTTTGATGTGCGCGGCATCAAAGTGTTTATAGACGGGACTCTAGGCTCACGTGGTGCTGCACTCATCGATAATTATTCCGATTCCGATCACAACGGCTTCATGAACCGCACGACCAAAGAAGAGTTGATGCCGATTCTCTATGCCTCGCTTAGACAGGGAATTCAAATCGAGACACACGTTATCGGAGATCGTGCAGTAAGGTCTCTCCTGGATTGGTACGAAGAGGCATACAACTACGTACCTAGAAGCGAATGGGCCAGCGAGGACCTGCGTTGGCGCATGGAACACGCGCAAATAATTCCGCCATCGGACCAACAGCGCTTCGTAGAACTAGGCGTGCTTCCTTCTATGCAACCCAGCCATGCTATCGGCGACCTTAATTTCGCTCCCGATCGCCTAGGACGTGACCGACTCTCCTATGCCTATCCTTGGCAGCAATTAGTCGATAGGGGCTTGAGGATACTGGCCGGCTCCGATGCGCCGGTTGAAGCAGGGGATCCTAGAATTGAGTTCTTTGCAGCAGTTGCTAGAACAAGACTAGATGGGACGTCGGGTGCAGGTTGGCACCCTGAATTAGCCGTCTCAAGAGAGACAGCCTTACTCATGCTTACTCTTTGGCCGGCACACGGCGCCTTTCAGGAAAACCTACGGGGTTCTATAGAAATAGGAAAATATGCTGACTTCACCGTATTCGATAACGACCTCATGACCATTCCCGAGGCTGATATCCTTACCAGCGAAAACATGATGACTATAGTTGGCGGAAAAATTACTTTCCAACAATAGTCACTACATCGTAACGAGACAGTGCCGCAAGAAAATCTGTCTCAGGCATTCGCTAACTAGGCTGGGGCTCAAAATTAATAAAGGTCTGGCTCAGGAACGAAGACGGCTCCATCTTCGAACTCTATATCTCGCAGATACATCGTAAACTCTCTGCGCCCCTTCCTTCCACTCGCCTTTACCACCGAACCTACCTCAAGTATATCAAATGAAACACCCTGCCTTTCCAAGGTAGTTCTGCCGACGGATTCAATTAGCCAGAAAGTTTCCTCACCTTGATCATCGGTGTTTTTAATTAGCACAGAAGAATGGGGATTCTGAAATCGGACCCGCTCGATAGTGCCTTCGACTGAGATTATCTCTTGCGTAAAGTTCGCAGCCGTCGAATGATGTGCGCTAATCAGAAATGGAGCGCTTAACAATACTGCGATTAATAGAATTTTCTTCATTTTTATTCTCCCAGCCTAATTCGCATTCAGTTCATCGAACCAGTTGTAGTTTGCTTCAGTGCAGTCATACACGTTAAGTACGGTATCGTCTGCTCGTCTTAGAAAGTATTCAAGCACTAACGGCTTCTCAAATATCGATTCGTCGATATAAGTATGGGTGATATGCAGTATATCGCCTTCCACTTCCAACACTTCGATTGCTGTTGTGCTCGGTGCCTGTGGTATTCCCCGTGATGTTCTAATATATCCGTAGGCGTGATTTCTAGATTCAATAATAAGACGTTCGCCGTCATAGCTCGCAAACGAGGAACCCATCTCCGAGAAAAATGTGCCATTCAAATTTTGAGTGCTCGGCTGATTACTTAGTGCAGACTCGTCCCCCAACGGTATCTCACGCCTAAGGTCAAAGAGCTCATAACTAATTAGAATGCTTGTATCGGTTTGCTCTATCTTAATAGGCGCACCTGGATTCGCCCAAATTCTCGATGAGCTAGCCGGCGTACAATAGAGGCTAGGATCATCTTCCAACAGTTCGTAGTCATCTTGCAGACGCTTACCCTCTTCAGTCAGTAATACCTCACTCTCTGTTCCTGGCCCATTGAGCATCCATGTGCCACTTACATCCGTCTGCGCTATTGCAGTAGCAAATACGCCAAGCGGTATAATGCCGACTAGTGTCTTTAAAAACATACGGTCTTCCTTTCTAAGATTATTGACAGTCAGTTACTTCGAACATCCAGATGGAGCCACTGGTGACTGCGATTTCACTTCCTGGAATCAGCTCGCCATTGCCGCCGAGATATTTTCGACCTAGTTCCGCCAACACCGGCACAATCTTCTCGGGATCCGACAACACTCTTTGCAGGCATTGCTCGTAGATCTTTCCCTCATCCCGAATCAGTATGCGATTGTCCTCTTCCATATAAGCTGGCCATTGTTTCCACAGCCTGCCTATGGGTGAATTCATATAGCCACTGACTATAAAAAACTCGCCATCGACTATCGGCACCCAGACCGTCCTGGATGTGGTCGGCTTAAGTGTCTGGATCTCGATCTCTTCGCGCTCCTGCAAAAATTCCCAACTTTGCGGTGCCGCCGCTAGCTCCCCGCTACGAAACGGGCCTCCGATACTTATAGTAAACCAAGGGTAGAATTCCACTGGGCCATCGTTCATTCGCATAGCACCATAGGCAACAGCTACGAAGAGTAGGATTGAGCCGAGACCAATTGCAGCCCATTTAGATAATATCTTTACGGTGAACATCGTCTCAGTGACTCCTTACATACAGCGTTAGTGGGTTGATATAGGGATATAACATTAACTTATTTTACTCAATGTGGCCTAATGCGTATCAGATACAGCATACCTGAAATAGCTCGCGACGGGCCCATCAGGATATCCAGAACGCGCTTAATGAACAATAACTTGAATTTGCTGGCTCAGTCTGAATGAGATCAATCCTCACCGAAATTCTCTTACTTTAAATCAGGAACACTAAAATGATAAAACGTCTCTTATTCGCAGTTACACTAAGTGTTGGTCTAATCCCAGCGAGTTACGCCGCAGATGTCTACCGCGACTGTGCTAACCTAGTGACAGACTACGCCTACTTTCGAGATAGATTCGATGCAGCTGAGTTCTCGAATCTCTTTACCGACGAAGCATCACTTAGCGTTGGCAACCAGACATGGGAAGGCCGCAACAATATTCGCGCACGTATAGAGGGCCTGGATAAGAGCGGGTCTATCCGACATCTAATGAGCACTATTCGCATTGAGCCTATCGATGAACTACATGCCTCCGGTGTAAGTTATGCAACTATCTATACTTCAGCCGCCGGCTCAAACTCTACGGAAGGCTTCGCGATCATTGGCGAATACCATGACAACTTCGAGCTAACTGGTGATGGCTGGAAAATTAGCAAACGCGAGTTGAGGTCCGTTTTCTCCTATGAAGACAAGTAGAGCACTTCGAGCTTTTCCCTTTAGGAGATAGGACGGAATGGCTCGCTATCTATCCGTCCTTTTAATCCTCGGGTTTACCTTGGCCAATGCCCAGGGCGCAGAAGATGAGTTCGTGATCCTCATGATCGATGGCAACCTCATTGGGCCTATAGAGCCTATTGGGGCCAGAATAAACAGTGCGCAAGAAGCCACACGACTCATTAGCGCCTACCACCAGTTACTCACCCCTGCAGTGCAAATAGAAGTTGCATCCCTGCACGCGCAGATACTGGAATTTATACCCGGTTTTGAAGTGGCTTATACCGCCGCCGATAGTGCCGAATTTTCCCACCTCATGAGCGAGATAGACCTGCGTTTGGCCGCCATTCAAAACGTCCATGCGCAGCAATACACACGAGATGTAATAGGTCTATTGACTGAAGCCTATCAATTGATACTGCCTACTTTCGGCGACGAACGTCTGCTAGAGAAATAGGGTAATAGAAAGTTCAGTCAATCGCGCAAGCTTTAGTAGTGCCAAAATCTCTAAACAGTGCGACTCTAGGGTCTATTTGAAGTAAGGCATCTTCCGCTAACGGGAATCTCTCACCGGTTGACGGCACCGCATACTCGGTGGCGCGACCGTCTTGGGTCACCCGAATTGGGATAGTAAAATTGGCCTCTGGATTGTGTGGCCAACTAAAACTCACGCCGTCTTCGTTGCGCTGTTGAACAAGAAGCGGAATCGCAGCTTGCCCTAGATACATATCGAAGAACCAGGACAGGTTCTGACCATATTCTTCGCTGGCTATCCTTACAAAGTCATCGTTGCTGCGACGCGTAGGTTGTAGCGGATAGGAAAGCGACCAAGGATCCGCCGTGCCATAGATAAGTCGGCGTACCGAGCGCCAGAAAGCCTCCTCACCGATCAGACCTCTCAGGGTATGCAGTGTCCAGCTGCCCTTGTAGTAGGCGTCGTTGGAATCGAAATAATCCATCGATACTGTTTCATAGGGGACGACCGGCTTGCAGTTTGCTAAGCCATTGTAGAAATCCCACATATAGCTCCAATAACCGGCATCTCCAATAACCTGTTGCGCATAGACAGGCTGCATATAGTTAGCGAAACCCTCGTGCAGCCAAAAATCCTTACTCCCTGCCTGCGTCATTAGATTACCGAACCACTCGTGAGAGAACTCGTGCTGCATCAACCAGTCGAAGCCATACGGGTCTAATTCATAATTATTTCCATAGCCATTCATGGTCTGGTGTTCCATGCCTAAATAGGGAATTTCTACGATTCCTATCTTCTCCTCACCCCAGGGATAAGGGCCAAGCGTTCTCTCAAAAAATTCGAGCTGGCCAATAAAATCTTCCTTTATCAGCTTTTCAATTTTCTCCATATCATTTGTAACATGGTAAAAAATCACGGGAATTGGGTCTTCAGTAAGTGCGTTGCTATGTTGTATCTCATACTTCTTGAACGGGCCAATATTGATCGCAAGATGGTAGGCCGAGATTGGGTTCTGAGTACTCCAATGGTAGGTGGTTCGCTCACCGAGCTTCAATTCGGAGAGCAGTGTTCCGTTCATCACTGCAGTAAGATTTGAGGGCACCGTGATTAGCATGTCAGCTCCTAACTCGGGCTTGTCCGATATATGGTCCTTGCAGGGCCAGTAGAGGTCACAACCCCTGCCCTGAACAGCAGTAGCGATCCAGTGTTCACCAGACTCAGTCTCGGTCCACACGAAACCACCATCCCACGGGGGATTCTCCGCCTCATAGGGTCTACCGCGATAGGAAACGGTCGTTGTGAATTCACTGCTTGATTGAATCTCAGATCCTAAAAGCAGCAGCTTCCCTTCCGCTTTCTGATAGCTGGAAGTTTGCCCATTTACCGAGGTCTCTAAAATCTCGAATCTTGGGTCTAGGTCTAGCTCAACAGTTGTGATGAACTCTGTCGCAATAGCGCGCATAGTGACGCGGCCCTCGATCATCTTTCTGTCGGGATAGACCTGCAATTCTAATTGGTAGTGTTGTACGTCATACAGTGCCTGCATTTCAGAAAGCGCGCCACTGGACTGCGCAGTTTGAGGATCCAGAGGAGGATTCAATCCCGTGCATGCTGTTAGACCTGAAAGTACAAAAACGGCAACTACGTTTCTAAGCAATCTGCGCAATTAATCACCTCTAAAAACTAGACTCATTGATTACCGCAGCCCGAAGCTGTCAGCGAAATCTAAAATTGTGTTAAGGTCAAATATGACACCTAGACTCGACGTAGTCTAGCTGAGAAAACCTACTAGAAAAGTAGATCACCTATGTCAGAAATCACACTTTATGGATCTCCTCTGTCACTCTATACAGGCAGGGCGCGCAGCTACCTGATCAAGGCTGGAGAACAGTACACTGAGACTCTGCCAAATTCTGCTTACTATGAAGAGCATGTATTACCCAAGATGGGTGGGCGCAGAAGCATCCCAGCAATAGAAACAGAAGAAGGAGAAGTGATACGCGATGGTGCCGCTATCATCGATCACTATGAGCAGCGCTGCGGAAACGAACACACACCAAACAACCCAAAACAGAAGATCGTCAGCCTTCTCTTCGATGTAATAGGCAGTGAAGGTTTGCTGCGCCCGGCGATGCACTACCGCTGGAATTTCCCTGAAGAGAATAGCGCTTTCCTGCAATTTCATTTCGAGACATTCGTATCAGCCAATCTCAACAAGAAAGGATTGGCTGAAAAACGCATGAATCAGATGCGCGAAGCGGGGCGTAACTTCGGTGCTGTACCCCAGACATACGCGTTAATCGAGACGCTTTATTTTGAGCTAATACAGAAACTGGACGTTCATTTCGGTAACGCTCCCTACTTGCTAGGCAATAAGCCTAGTATTGGCGACTTTGGCCTGATTGCACCGCTGTATGGACACCTCGGCCGCGATCCTAAGCCTCTATCCATCATGCAGTCTCAGGCGATTCGTCTATACCGCTGGGTGGAGAGAATGAATAGACCCGACCGCGATATGGGCGAGTTTAGTGCTCAGAATAGAAGCTATCTCGAAGCCGATGAGATACCTGACACCCTGATCGACGTGCTAAAACTGCTGGCTATAGATTTTATGCCAGAAACCAAGGCGGCTTGCGCCTATATCAACACATGGATTGGGCAGCAGAATTCACTACCACCCAATACCATCGCCGAACGTGGCGTAGGAATGTGCAACTTTGATGTGCACGGTGTATCGATTACCGCTCTGGCACAACCCTACCGATTCTACCTCCTTAGCCGCACGCAGCAGGAATTTGAGAAATTAGATCAATCGGACAAAGATGATGTTCTCGATCTATTCGCCAAGTGCAACATGAGAGAAATTTTCGATCTTAAGCTAGATAGACAGATTGGACGTCATGACAATCGGGAGGTTTGGTTATAGTTAGCAAAGCAATTCGTAGAGGCCCGGGTAGCCGCGCGCCCAAACGCGCAAAGTATTATCAAATGCAAATATGAGCGAACTAAACATCATATCGGAACCCTCCATTCGTCTACTGGTCTTCGTGACCATGTTGCTAGCTATTGCTACTCTGGAAATGCTATGGCCGAGGCGACAGCTGCACCTTTCGAAAGCTAGGCGCTGGCTCAGTAATTTTAGCCTCAGTTTTGTGAATACTTTTTTAGTCGCGATACTCATTCCTGTCGCCGGAGTCACCGCAGCACAGATGACGGCAGAGAAAGGCTGGGGCTTGCTCAACAATTTTCAGACTGCCTCTTGGATAAGCCTTCTAGCCTATCTAGTAATCTTTGACCTGATTATTTATTGGCAGCACCGACTGTATCATCGATTCAATCCACTATGGCGCCTGCATCGGGTTCACCACACTGATCTCGATTATGACGTTACCACTGGGATACGCTTCCACCCTCTGTCTATTATCATTTCGACTGCTATCAAACTCTGCTTAATAATAGTAATGGGGCCGCCAGTGATTGCGGTATTGATTTCTGAAATACTCCTCAACGCGACATCAATGTTCAATCACAGCAACATCAAGATACCCACTAAGCTCGACACTGTGTTGCGCTATTTCCTGGTGACACCGGACATGCACCGCGTACATCATTCAGCGGAGCATACGGAGCACAACAAGAACTTCGGATTTAATTTCCCTTGGTGGGATAGGATATTTTCAAGCTACCAGACCCAGCCTTTAACTGGCCACGAGAAAATGCAACTGGGCATAGAGGGTTATGGCGAAGGCCAGTCAGTCTCCCTGAATACCTTACTCTTGCAGCCATTTACTAAAAACCCAGAAGAGAGTAATCCGGAAGCTCCTCGTTGACCCCGCTCAGCAAAATGTTATCTTGCCTGCCTCTATACGAATAAATTATTTTTCTTTCAAGAGCCATACTCATGAATGTCACAATCAGGAAAGGTTACTTATTGTCATCTAGCAGAAAAGCGTTTGTCTTCGGGCTAAAACTTCTTTCCGTCATTCTCATCAGCCTTTCTCCAAGCCAGCTTGCTGCTGCAGAAAAATTTGATGGCCAATTCATTGCAGCCGAAGTTGCACGAGCTATTGCCAGTCCTGACAACACTGTGGAGATCATCGTTGCCCAACCAATAGACTTAGTCTTCGATGCATTACTAAGTAGACTTGCTGAATACTCCGAAAGTATTTCGGACATTAGCTTCGACAACTCCAACTCGCAAAACTCAGCAGCAGTCGGTGTTGGCTCACAAAGAATTACGACGATGGATGATGGAAAACGTCTTGTTCAAAGAATTATTATCTTTGAACCACCCAATACATTCGCCTACTTCACAGATATGGCGAAGTCCACGGTAAGCGTGCCGATAGGCTACTCCATCGGATACTACCAATTTAGTGAGCTGCAGGATAAAACAGTCAAGGCGGAGGTGTCTGTCGCGTACAAACCCAGTTCGCGTCTTACCGCCTTTCTTGTAAGGCTCGGATTCAATAGAGCACTGTCTAGAGATTTTCAGAAAGCAGAAGAATACTTGAACTCGCTTGCTCGCGAAGATTGACGATCAATATCGAGGCCGCATGAAACCCTCTAGAAAACACCAAGCAGCATTCTATTGAAAATATTTGGACTGATAACCACGAAAAAGCGGGCCAGGGCCCGCTTTTAGTAGTAGTTCATAACTGGGGTTGAACAAACTACTGCTCCTTACGTTCGTAATGCCCCATCAACATCCCCGTAGCAAGTACGTGGCCATCGATAGCCGCGAGCAGATCATCCTTATTCAGTCCCTCTGCCAAATCAAGATCAGCATCGATCGCATAAACTCTGAAATGGTAAGCATGAAGATGTCCATTCACCGGCGGGCGCGGGCCGAAGTAACCTGGTTGACGCGTACCGTTGAGACCATTGATCATCCCGTCTAGACCAGCAACTCCAGTCACGACCGCATCTTTAGTCATACCTTCAGGTAAACCTGAAGCTGAAGCGGGGATGTTATAAGCCACCCAATGTGGGAATGGCGTCTCCATCATGCCAATTGTCACAACTTCAGGATCGTCGCAGATCAAGGCTAGTTGCACAGTGCCTGCGGGTAGATTAGACCAGCTAAGATCAATAGACTTATTGTCACTGTAGGCCGAATACTCTTCGGGAACCGTACCGTGATGGTCGAAGGCTGAACTGGTTACAGTGATTGTCTCCGGCGCGTCAGCCGCAATGGCGTTAAAAGACAAAACCGCGAATACCGCTCCCATCAAACTAGATAGCTTTCCCATACTCTTTCTCCTCCTTAAACAGATGCTCATTATTATTGAATTTGCCGAATAGCGTACTGTATACCGTTAATTGGCCCGTAGTCTACAGCGCTCGCCGATGTCTTTTGTGCGTTCAACTAGCCGCCTGAATACGCTGTCGCGCAGCGACATGAGCAATCATACTCTATAGCAGCGCAGGCATATCGTTGGCGAAGAACTACTTATCAAATAGTTAACAGGCCTTTAATTTTCCGCTGGGTCGGCAGCGCTCACTAATGATATTGCCGACCTAGCGGAATATTGCGGAGACTGCCTTATTTCAGGTTGGAATAATCTGTGGCACTCATCATGAAAGTGTTCGCAGAAATAGGTACTTCATATTTTGCTCTTAGCTCGACCCACTCAGGGTCGGCGGCGAAGGCAGTCCAGACTTCCGTGCGATGAGCGCGGTCTCGATAGGCTAGCATCCAAACCAAGGTATTAGGTTCATCTAGCCTCTGCCACACCGCGATAACCTCTGCGCCATGCTTCTCGAATATGGAGACTTCCTTCTCTCGGAAGCGCTGATGCAGATTGTCGATGCCACCAACACCGTTTACTATAGGCTCGGCTGTGTACATACGAATCTCGAAACAACGAGAACCTGAATCAACATTGCCAGAAAGATCGTCAGACAAATGCGATGCGGGACCACACGGTGGCGGCGCGTCAGCTGCGAGCACGAGGCTGCTGTAGCCTAGGCTAAGCGTTAGCCCGATTAATGTAATTAGCTTAAATAGTGATTTATGCATGGGTATTTCCTTATAAGAGCTTTGGTCAACGAACTCCTGATATTAAGTTGGCACGCCACGAATGTCTATGCTTGTAGCGCGCAACTTTTGGCTTGCCCAGCCAGCAAATAGCCTTAGCTGAATAAATCCTTCGATTCTGAGCCCACTGCAACGATAATAGACAAACAGATCACTGAATACCGAGCAAATACTATGTTCCGACGCCTTAAAGACTGCCATAACGTTGAAGACCTGCGCCTGTTAGCGAAACAGAGACTACCTGGGCCCATATTCCACTATATCGATGGTGCTGCGGATGACGAGATTACCTATCGACGGAACACCTCCGCTTTCGACGATAGCGACCTGGTTCCTAACGTTCTTGCCGGTGTAGAAGATATCGACATGTCAACGACCGTAATGGGCCAGAAACTGGACATGCCGATCTTCTGCTCCCCTACCGCACTGCAGCGACTATTTCATCACGACGGTGAACGAGCTGTTGCGCGAGCCGCGGAGAAATTTGGCACCATGTTTGGCGTATCAGCTTTAGGTACCGTAAGCCTTGCTGAGATTGGCCAGACGACCTCAACCCCGAAGATGTTTCAATTCTATTTCCACAAAGATCGTGCTCTCAACGACGCGATGGTGGAACGCGCAAAAGCAGCGGGCTTCAATACACTGGCACTCACCGTCGATACAATCACCGGCGGTAATCGCGAACGCGACCTGTATACCGGATTCACCTCGCCACCTCGACTCTCTGTTAAGAGTCTGTTTAGTTTTGCAACGCATCCTGGCTGGGCTATGAATTATTTTTTGCGCGAGCCATTCGAGTTGGCAGAGCTGAAAGATTTCATTGAAAAGGGTTCAAACGTTGCGGTGTCAATCGGTGATTACTTCGCAGAGATGTTAGACCCAACGATGAACTGGTCCGATGCCGAAGCGTTGCGCGCACAGTGGGACGGGCCGTTTTGCCTGAAGGGAATAATGAGCGTGGCTGACGCGAAGAAGGCAGTGGACATAGGCGCAGATGCGATCATGGTCTCGAACCACGGCGGTCGCCAGCTTGACGGCTCGCGATCACCCTTCGATCAGATCACCGAGATAACCGACGCGGTGGGTGATGATATCGATGTGATACTCGATGGTGGTGTCCGGCGTGGTACACATGTGCTTAAAGCAATAGCTGCAGGGGCGAAAGCGTGTTCTGGCGGTCGAATGTATTTGTACGCACTCGCCGCTGCGGGGCAGCCGGGAGTTGAACGCGCACTGAATAATCTGAAAACTGAGATCGAGCGCGACATGAGACTGCTAGGCGTGTCAAATATTTCACAGATAAACAGAGAGATGTTGCGGCATCGCTAAGCGATAACAGGATCGTCACGCAAAGCGGCTGCCCAACTCGAGTAAAACAGACTAAAGGGTCTCCTTCGGAAGCGCTCGAATTGTCATAGACGAGCTCAGCATCGGTTTACAGCCTTGATCAGTCTCCCGTAGCGGATGCTGCGTAACCGGAACAACGCAGGCCAGTTGCAGATAAAATAGCAAATTTTCATCACCATTCTTCTAATTTCCCCTAATCTAGCCTAAGCTTAGGAATATTCTGTATTAGGCTCAAGCAGCATTCTGGCTCGATAATAACTCTGAAATTATCGAAACAACCGCATTCGGGCAAATTCCGGCAGCCCCGAACTAGCTTGAACTCTTTAAGCTAAAAGGTTAGATTAATCCTACGTTAATACAAGGCACTGTGCGTGCTAAACCCTAGAAAAATAGATTATTCCAAGGATTTTCATCATGATCAGAGTCCTAAACTACTGCGGATCCGCAGCCATCCTATTACTAGTCAGCAGCTTCAGTGTGGCCCAATCCACTAGCGACTGGGAGGTTCCCAGAACAATCGATGGTCACCCCGATTTACAGGGTGTCTGGGAAAACAACACAATCACACCGGTAGAGCGCCCGGAGGTTTTCGGCGACAAGGAAATGCTCACCGATGACGATGTGGAATTCCTGCAGCAACGCATGGCCCAGATTATGGCAGAAGGAGGCGATGCATTATTTGGTGAAGGCGTACTAGCCGCTGCGTTTAGTGGCGAAATTAATTCCTACGATCCCTCAACGGGTAACTATGACTCACAATGGATGGTCGATAGAAAAATCCATCGCCGCACATCTCAAATCATTGACCCTCCAAATGGACAGTATCCACCGCGCACTGAGCAAGCAGTTGCCGCTGCTCGTGACCTAGCTCAACATAGACAAGACCACCCAGCCGATTCTTATACGGACCGACCTCTAGGTGAACGCTGCGTTAGTTTCGGTGCGCCGCGACTCGGCTCTGGCTACAACAGCTATTGGCAGGTCGTGCAGACACGAGATACTGTAGCGATCATTCAGGAGATGGCGCACGATGTACGCATCATCCCGCTCGTTGCCAAACCGCATATCCACGAAGACATCAAACTGTGGCATGGAGATTCGCGCGGCTATTGGGATGGAGATACTTTGGTAATCGAAACAACGAATTATTCAGACAAGAGTAGCACTGGCCCTGAAGTTTCTCGAAAAGTTAATGTCGAGCGTCTCACCCGAACTAGTAGCGATGCGATTCAGTACCAGTTTACATCCGACGATCCCGGCAGTTTCACCGCCCCGTATACTCGCGAAATCATTCTCGACTATACGACTGACGACATCTACGAATACGCCTGTCACGAAGGCAACTATGGCATGGCGAATATCCTCTCTGGCCATCGAACTGAAGAAAGAATTGCAAGTCAGTCGAAAGACTAAGCACAGCATTTTGAATGCTCGGCGTTGTGAGGCTGCTCCGCCGGGCAGAGTCACCTGCTCTCATTAAGTAACGCTCTATCCTCAGGCCCTGCTGTACCTACAGCCTGACCATTCCCCCTGCCAGCTAGGCGCACCTTTGATTTTGATCTAGCGCAGGATTTCGTCTAAGGCTTTGTCCCGATTGCAATTTGTCACAGGTTAACACCCTGAGCTAATCTATAATTCGCACCAAATTTAGAATGCTATTTCCAAATAATTTGGGCGCTAACACTAAATGCACACCAATTACAAAAAGACCTATCCACTTTATAAATTGCTCCTCTGTTGCATCCAGCTGCTAACTCTAACGACTCTACTCTTGAGTCAACTTAGCAGCGCGTTTGCACAAGACAATGTTGGCGATGATTCCACCATTATCTACTCCGCAGACTACTTTGTGCAGTGGGCGCCAGTAACCGCCCTAGATATGATTAACAGAATTCCTGGAATGAACATAGAAAGCAGTGCAGGCTCTCCCGGGAGCAACGCCAGCAGAGGCGGACGCGGACTGGGAAGCGGCGGCGGAGGCACGGTCATCCTAATCAACGGCAAGCGCACTGCGGGCAAGAATAACAATACACAGGGCCAACTTGTTCGCATTAATGCGAATCAGGTACAGCGCATAGAGATTATCCGCGGTACAGGTGGCGAGCTTGATGTTAGAGGCAGCACACAGATCGCCAACATCGTCATGTCCGTAAAGAAGTCTAACTCCAGCATTTCCTACGACATAAACGCAGACTATTATTCCGACAAGCAAACTGAGCCCGGTGGCTCTCTCAGCTATAGCGCACAAACCGGAGATCTCAATGTCTTAGTAAACGCCTCCGCGGAACCCCAATATGAACATAGAGAATCCTTTGAACGCAGCGTGCTGGGCGATTTTTCGCTAAACGATACCGTTACCGAGGAGCGTATTAGAGATCAGACCACTTATACCTTATCGACCAATCTAGACTATCGCTTCAGCGAACAGACCAGCGCACGCTTCAATGCTCTGTATGCAGAGAACGACAACCCAACCACTATCGAGCGCTTGACCGTCAACTTACAGAATACGCCCAACACCCTTGCTTCACAAAGAGAAGAGCTACCGGGTAAACTCAGCAACTGGGAAATAGGTGGCGACTTCGAACATCGATTCAATAGCGGCTCCAGGCTAAAAACTCTCTTGATCGCCAATGAGAACGACACAGCGAATACACGTGAGCGCTATGACGTATTTGGCGATGGCACAGAGTCAATAAATCTTTTCCTGGACTCCTCCAACACCATTCAGGAGAGAATCCTCCGAGCCTCCTATACGATGGATCTAATAGAGAATCACAATCTGGAATTTGGCGCCGAGAGCGCGCAGACAATCCTGAATTCAGAACTGAGATTAGGCCTGCCTCTTAGCACAGGCACGCCGTCTGAAGAATTTGGCGGCCTCGTACCGTCCACTGTGCAAAACGCTAATACCCGCGTCGAAGAAATTCGTTATGAGCCGTTTCTAATTCATAACTGGCGAATCAATTCTCGCATGTCTTTAGAGACAGCACTCGTCTACGAATTTTCCGAGATAGAACAAAGCGGGGATTCAAGCAACAAGAGAGACTTTAGTTTCTTTAAACCAAAGATCGACTATCGCTTTGACATAACCCCTCAACTGCAACTACGAATATTGGTTGAGAAAATTGTTCGTCAAATTAATTTTGTCGATTTTGTCGCTGTTACCGATAGCGAAGATGATGATTCCAACACGCTGGCCGGTAACACCGATCTGCGCCCTGACTTCTGGTGGAACTATAACCTTCTTGCGGAATACCGCTTGCCGAATGACATCGGTGTAGTCAGCGCCAATATCTATCAACACAATCACAAAGACTTTAAGCAGCGTATCGACGCCTCAACGTCAGCGACCAAGCTAGCTTCAGCAGTCGGCAATATCGGCTCAGGCACAATGAATATCATGGACTTGAAGGGCAGCGTTCGTCTGTCGACATTCGGCATGCCGAATGTCCTTGTTACCTCTCTCGTAAGTATACGGGACTCTGAGGTATTCGATCCTTTCCTTGAGGAAGAGCGCAGCTTCAACAACTATCACCGCGGACAGTTCGATATCGGTTTTCGACACGATATTCCCGCATGGAAGATGAACTACGGCCTTAAATGGAATAACCAGATTCGATGGCGACTTCAAACGCTGGGATATCGATGACATCGAATCAGATACGCAGAAACCATTCGTAACTGCATTTCTGGAAGTGACCGCTTTTAGCAACACAATTCTAAGATTGGATATAGACAACTTAAGCGATTCACCACAGTGTCGAGAGCGAGAGCGTTATTTAGGGCATGTTCGAGATCAGATTCTAGAAGAACTTGAGAAGCGCTGCTCCAATACAGGCCGGATAATTTCTTTCAAGGTCAGCGGAAATTTCTAGAGGGGAGCTTGATACCTCGAACTATTGCAGGTAAAGGGAAAGGCAGTGGCCTGCCCCTGCCTGTATAAACTTTATAGAGAGTGTTTACGGTGCTGGAATCGCATGGCCGATCATCCTGTTACCTTCGAAGACTGCAGTGTCCATAACGTTCAGTTCATCAACGAACACGAAGTCTAGAACCTGATTCTCGTTTACGTCGCGATGTAACATCACGATGAACATTTCCCCAGTCTCTAGCCCTTTGTGAACCTTGATGCTCACATTCGAATTTGTACCGTTCTTTACATACGCCGAGGCAACGTACTTATCGCCATTCGGCGCGCCATCTTCGAATGGGTGTATTACTAGCCAACCGTTGCCGTCGATCTGAACTTCCGAGAATGTGAGTGTCCCGTCTTGTCGCTGAACTCCTTCGATTGTAATCCAGTTCTTTTCTCCATTACCTATAGATCTTTGAGCAGCCGAATCCGACTGAGCCTGAGCTACAGAAAAACCAAAAATCAATGCAGCCACACCAATAATCACTCGAATCATTTTACTGTTTCCAATTTGGATTACTCTCATTAAAATTTTTCTAGTAAATAATCTTGTCAATTTAGTTGCCAGACGCAGCTAGCTGGACGACTACATCCCAGTTAAAACGCACGAAGCGATGTAACTCACTAATCAGAATACGCTCCTGATCGCTATGCGCACCAAACCCAAGTGCCGCATCTTCACGATCGATAGCCGGCCCAATACCATAGCACTGAATTCCTCTATTCCTAAGATAGGCCATGTCGGTTGCACCAGTACTCATCGTAGGCAAGGTGATGACGCCATAGTGCTTGCTAATATTTTCTTCGATCGCACTGAATGCGGCCGTGTTCAGCCTTGCTTCTCCCGGTGGTCGAGTATTGCGATCGCCGAGACTTACTTGCACAGCGGGGTCGTTAATAACCCGGCGGATCTCGTCAAGAAATGCCGGAATATCTTCATCGGGCAGTGCACGGAAATCGACGCTCGCCGTAGCCTCAGATGGAATGACATTTATCCTATAGCCGGCGTTGAAAATATTTGGCGACAAAGAAGAACGCAGCATCGATGAATGGCGAGGTTCGTTAGCAAGAAAATATTCATCCACTTCACCCGCCAAATTTGGATCGAGAAGGTCTAGATATCGCTGGGCGGCATCCGCTGGCGAGATTGAGGCGAGTCTCTGGAAGTAAGCTGCAGTTGTCTCATTCAATCGAATCGGCGAACGCCAATCTGCAATTGCGGCGACCGCTTTTGCAAGTCGCGTTACAGAATTCGTTTGCAGCGGCACCGAACCATGGCCCGCAACGCCCGTGGCAAGCAAATCTACTCGATACGGTATTTTCTCCACGGTCTGAATGCCGGCGTATTGCACTTCGCGGTTTACTCGCGCTACCGAACCACCCTCAGCAAGACAAAATTCCGATTCGATCTTCTCGAAATGTTCGTTCACCATAAATTCTATGCCGTACTGCGTAGCACCCTCTTCACCGGATTCGGCAAGAAAGATGACGTCCCTATCGAGCTGGACGTTCTGCCGCTTTAGCTCCAGCATCACCATTAATGCCGATGCAAGATTATCCTTATCGTCTACCGCGCCACGGCCATAGACATAGCCATTGTCTACCGTTGCACTAAACGGCGGAAAGGTCCATTTCTCAGGATCCACATTCACGACATCGGTATGGGCCATAATGAGCAACGGCTCTTTATCTCCGTTGCCTTCTAAACGAGTAATAACATTAGGCCTCTGTGGATCAGTAGCCAACATCTCAACCTCGAAACCCTCTGCCTCAAGCACGTCTCGAATATATTCGGCTGCGGGCAACTCTCGACCCGGTGGATCGCTAGTATCGAACTGCAACAGCGCACGGAAATGGCGTAGCGTCTCCTCCTCAACGGAGGACCAATCTGGCTGGCCGCCTTGTGCTAACAAGGTAGGTGACAACAAAACGAAGAAAAGAAGCAAAATGCGCATGAATGACTCCACAGTAATCACGTTGATTGGCCTTAGAATAGCAGAGTTTTGAGTATTTGTGCCTCTGATCACAGCAGATGGAATTTCAGCTTGAGTCAGCAAATTAGGAGATTTAAGCTAGTCCTATTGAAGTTCGTTAATCAGCAGCAAGAATTAACTATGCACAACTTATCAAAGTATCTATTCATTCTCTGCCTCGGCATCAACAGCCAATTTATTACCGCGCAGCCAGCCACATTTGAGAACAACATCTTCAACATCCCTCAAGGCGCGGCTATCGTGAATGGCGAGCCTGCCTACTATAACGATATTCAGCTGATCAGCGATACCGAAGGAAACTTCACCTTGCTTGCGGCACAGCAGAGCAATCTCGTTAGTGTAGACAGTGTCGTAGTCAACATAGCTGAATCGCTTCCTGTTCAAGTGAGTCTTCGGGTGAACGGAAATAAATCCATACCCTGTGTAAATTTGCAGGCGCCGGCTGTATTTCGAGACGGGTTCGCATTCAAAGTCGCGTTAGCCGAGACGATGCTTGGGCCTTCCGAAACCTGCATCGCGGTACTGGATCCTTTTGAGACCGACATCGCTTTAGACATAACAGGTTTAACCTCAGGGAATTACACTGTAAACGTCAATGGCATCGAAGCTAGCTTCAGTCTCTAGCAAACTGTCCATTCAGCCATAGACGTGGCGCCTTATCACCGCAATAATGCAGCCTGATTAACTCATTCCGCAGAGCCGCTCCCGCGCTATGTCCCAAGGTAAATTTCGTCACTTCACGGTTATGGCCGTTGTTGTAGCCAATATGGTCGGCACTGGCGTGTTTACGAGTCTTGGTTTTCAGCTTTTAGATATCCGCTCCGGATTCGTACTATTAGCTCTATGGGCTGTAGGCGGTCTTGCGGCCGTATGTGGCGCAATGACCTACGCCGAGTTGGGTGCCGCTATGCCCCGCTCTGGCGGCGAGTACAATTTCCTATCCCGCATCTATCACCCTGCTGTTGGCTTCGTGTCGGGCTGGGTTTCCGCCAGCGTAGGCTTTGCTGGCCCTACGGCGCTCGCCGCTATGACTTTTGCCGCCTATGCTACATCGGTTTTTGAAGCTGGCGAAAGTGTCTGGCTAGAGAAGAGCCTAGCCTCAGGCTTAGTAATATTGCTGACTCTGGTTCACGCGAGCAATCGACGCAATAGCGGCGGCCTGCAGGTCGTGTTCACTGTTTTGAAGGTAGCCATAATCGTCATCTTCTGCGTAGCCGCATTCATCGCTACCGACTCACCGCAACCTATCGACTTTCTCCCTGCCGCAGGGGATGGCGCTTTACTAACCAGCGGCGCCTTCGCTGTTGCTCTTATCTATGTCAGCTATGCCTACACTGGTTGGAATGCAGCTACCTATCTAAGCAGTGAATTAGAAAATCCGCAACGGACACTTCCCTGGATTCTAATGGGCGGAACCCTAATAGTGACAGTGCTCTACGTGTCTCTAAACTTTATCTTCCTGCATACCACACCGATGGACTCCATGGCCGGCCAACTCGAGATAGGATTTATTGCAGCCGAGACTGCCTTTGGTGATCTAGGCGGCAGATTTACTGGGCTAGTTCTGGCGATGCTATTGATATCAACGGTTAGCGCTATGACTATGGCTGGACCACGGGTCATTCAGGTAATCGGTGAAGACTTCCCCGTGCTGAAGGCGCTAGCCAAGAAAAATAAAGACGGCATTCCCGCAACCGCGATCTATTTACAGTCAGCCATCGCCTTGTTGTTTATCTTTTCGTCGACCTTTGAATCAGTGTTGGTATTCTCTTCTTTTACTCTTGCACTAAGCAGCTTTACAACCGTTTTAGGGATTTTCGTACTACGTTGGCGACAACCAGACCTACCTCGCCCCTACAAAACATTTCTCTATCCATTACCGCCACTAATATATTTAGCACTAACCGGCTGGACACTAACCTTTGTTTTGGTTAGCCGACCTGTCGAGGGACTGTTTGGACTCGGCATAATCGCGCTAGGACTTGTCTTCTACTTTCTTTCTTCGACGAAGAAATAGAACTCCCATTGTTACACGCTCAACTCGCACTGATAATTGACTTCGTCATCAGAAGATTCAGCCGCTCTGTAGAAGGGTATTATTTTCAATATTTTTCTACTTTACTGTAAACGCGACTTTGTAAAGCAATCTACTAGTGTATTAGCTAGTCACATCACGGCGATCGAAGCCTATCCAGATTATTTCCAGATAGATTTACCCTGATCTTGAAACAAAAAATCAGGAATCAAGACTAACTCGAAAATTTATCCCTACATAACGCACTTATTACGGATCACTTACCTTTATCGAATATAAAGTGGTTTTCTAATGGAGGGGAAAAATAGTGAGATGAAGAGAACTAGAGCAAAAGATTTTTTATCTAGATTATCGGGTGACGACGATGCCACAGCGTAGCCTGTTCATAGGCATGAGCGATACGACAGAGACTTAATTCTGACAAACGAGCGCCAAGAAACTGCACGGCATAGGGGCTTCCCTCATCTGAGAAACCGCAGGGTACAGTGATAGTAGGAGTACCGGCCAAGTCTGCAGGAATAGTAAACTGACCCTGGAAATGTTGGATTACTGGTCTCAAGGTTTCCATATTGCCGTATTGAACTTCCTTCTCCACAGCAAAAACTGAGCCGCCCGAAGGGCAGATAACAGCGTCTACCGCTTCTAGAGCAGACTCGTACTGTGCACTAATCTCTCGTCTAAGCTTGGTGGAATTGACATAGTCTTGCGCACTCATAGTCGCACCCATTTCCAGCGCATCGCCAAAATAGCCTCCGTATTCATCGGCACGGGACGGATAGGTAGCACTATGTGCCTTGTGCGCTTCGTAGGCGCAGATAGGTAACCACGCATTGCGTAGGTCCATCGGATCAGACTTAGGCATGCTCAATGCCACAATTTCAGCGCCGAGCTGTCTTAGCACCTCGATAACCTCGTGGATCGCATCCACCAGAGCCGGGTTAGTCCCGCTGGCGAGGTAATGCTCATCAACACCGATCCGCATACCGCTAAGCTCGTCCGTCAATGATTCCGTAATTCTCGGAACCGCATCTCTAAGTGAACTGGAATCACTGTCATCAAAGCCTGAGATTGCCTCAAATACAATTGCCGCATCTTTTACAGAACGCGTCATCGGTCCAATATGATCTAGCGATGCTGCTAGTTCCAAAACACCATGCCGACTTACTCTTCCGTAAGTAGGCTTAAGCCCAACCAATCCGTTAGCCATAGCCGGATAGCGAATCGACCCTCCAGTATCGGTACCGAGTGAGGCGAAGCACAATCCTGCTGCTGTGGCGACTCCCGACCCACTAGAAGAAACACCTGCCCAGAGATTCTCTCCCCACGGGTTAACTGGAATAGGAAAGTCACGGTGGTAGCCCGATAGAGCGCCTTCGGTGAGATTCAATTTACCGAGGATTACGGCGCCTGCTTCACGCAACTTGTGGACAACCGTCGCATCATAGTCTGGCACGAAGTCTCGAAGTACTTTAAGCCCGCCCATGGTCCGAGTACCAGCCGTAAAGCACAGATCCTTCACTGCGATGGGTATACCGTGTAGTGGGCCTTTGTAGTTGCCTGCTTGAATTTCTTGTTCGGCCTTTCTCCCGGCTTCCAAGGCTTGCTCAGTCATAACAGTGGCATAACTCCTGAGCTGCCCGTCAACAGAATCGATGCGAGATAGCAATTTTTCTGTCAACTCAACAGGAGATAGTTGGCCATCGCGAATCGCGTCAGCAGCGCTGCTAAGGCTGCAATAGTGGATTGGATGTAAAACTGAATCGCTCAACGGTCGAAGTTCCTACTTAGTGGTATCTAGGCTAAGACAGAAGCTAGCACAATTCCCGCCGAACCATTAGTAGCGATTAGTTCTGTGTACTACGAAGCCATAGGCTGGGAGTGGTGTGTGTAATCTCAGATATCGGAGATTCGCGTGGAATAGCCTATCGACTGGTACTTGGTGCATTGACCGACCGCACTCTGTGCAGACGCTTTTCGCACTTCATGGAATCCATCTCCACCAATAATCTGGAAGAAATCAAATCACGCTGCACAATCACTGAGCGCAAAATCAGCGTTAAGATAAATGGCAACCTCTTCTTTCTTAGGTATTTTTATTCCAATCTTTCTCGCGCATCATCCACATCAAACTAGCTATCGAAGTCGCTCGCGTCATGTCTTTCTGCTAATTGATGCTCTTTCGGCCCCCAGACTCGATTGACACGAAGCCCGCGCTGCACGGCTGGACGTTCTTCGATTTCTTCCGCCCAGCGAATTACATTTTTGTATGAAGCCACGTTGAGAAACTCAGCGGCGTCATACAAATTGTGAAGTACAGCTGTCCCATACCAGGGATAGCTAGCCATATCAGCAATGTCGTATTCATCGCCGCTTAGGTAGCGCCGATTTGCGAGATTCTTATCTAGAAGATCAAGTTGCCGTTTAACTTCCATAGCATAGCGATCAATCGGATATTCCAATTTTTCCGGCGCATAGGCATAGAAATGTCCAAAGCCTCCGCCAAGAAATGGGCCAGCACCCATTTGCCACATGAGCCATGAAAGACATTCAGCGCGTTGTGTAGGATCGACAGGGATGAAAGCGCCGAATTTTTCCGCTAGATAAATCAAGATCGCGGCAGATTCAAAGACTCGCGTTGGCGGACTAGTGCTGTGGTCCAGCAAGGCTGGGATTTTGGAATTCGGGTTAATAGCTACGAAGTCGCTGCCAAACTGAGCGCCTTCACCTATGTTAATCAGATGCGCATCGTATTCTGCCCCTTCATGACCTAAGGCCAACAGTTCCTCCAGCATGATAGTTACTTTCACACCGTTGGGGGTCCCGAGCGAGTAGAGCTGCATCGGGTGTTTTCCTACCGCTAGGACCCGCTCTTCTTGCGCTCCGGATGTGGGTTTGTTGATAGTGGAAAAGCGTCCGCCGTTTACTGTGTTCTCTTTCCAAACTTTTGGGGGTATGTACTCTGGCATTTTGTTACTTCCTTTGAGTTTTTCCTTCAATTTCTGATAATACAACAACGTCTACATTGCTATGACAGTAGGATGAATCCCTTCGCCCAGCACAAAACTCGATCCTACAGCACCGACGACAGCAGTGCTTCTATCTAAGTTAAGCCCCGCACGCAGGCGCATCAAAGGCTCTATGCCAGTACAATGTCCAGCCATCAAATTCTCAACACCTATCTCCAATAGACGGGCCGCAGTCCATTCAAGAGTTTCATCAGAGGCAGCAAACAAATGCAAACCTCCCATAAGTGCATGCACGGCTCCATCTTGAATAGTGTCCTGAATATGATCCAAGGCATTCACAACCCCGGAATGTCCACAACCCAATAGCACTATAGGCCCCTCGTCTGTTCTCACAACCAAGGCCTGGCTTTCCGGGAAAAAGTCTCGCACCCAATCGCCATCCATCGCCAAATTAAGCCCTGCAGGATAATTTTGCTCAGGATGCCGGCGCTCAACAGGGCCAGACACCCATACTGCGGGAAATATTTCAGTCGCCTCGGTATGAATTAGGAATTCGACGCCCAGCACTTCGATTGAATCACGTAGGCCAATCATTTGGTTGCTTTGGGCATCGCTGCCTGAACCGGCACTTCGACGCGACAAGAAAAAACCATCGGCCACATGAACGCGCTGGATAGCTTCAGAATTAATTGCTCTTAAGTTATCTATCAGCGGCAACAGGCCCGTCGTATGATCAAAATGGTAATGACTAAGCACCACGTCGGTGACACAAGACAGATCGACGTTAAGCACGGCGGCATTCCTGATCACAGTATCCGGGTAGCGCCCTGCATCGAATAGAATGCAATTGCCATCTACTTCCACCAAAGCCGACAAGCCCCACTCCCCCACTGTCGCTCCATTGGCGAGGTTCGATGAGAGGACAGTAACCTTTACATCAATAGCAATTGATTCTTGGGCTGTCGCGTTATGTAAAGTGAGAATTATTGCGGAAAAGCCAAACAATAATTTAAAAAAACGGAAGCGATTGGTAGTTTTCCCCATAGTAAAAGCCTCAGAATAGTCAGATGAATGTGGTCAATATACAGGAGTTGAGGCAGAATCCCCTCCAGTTATTTAAGCCCTTAACACACTGGTTTTGAACATCATTGGGTTTCTGCTACCTTTGCTTCTGTGACAACAAAATCTATAACGAAAAGGCGGCCTACTATGATTGATCGAGAGATAGAACTACAAACGAAAGATGGCGTCATGAATACCTTTGTCACTCATCCTGAGGAAGAAGGCCCGCATCCGGTTATTCTGCTTCTTATGGATGCGCCAGGTAAGCGCGAGGAATTACACGATATGGCTAGACGACTAGGTACGGCCGGCTACTACGTCATGTTACCGAATCTCTATTATCGCCGCGTTCGGGAATTCAAAATTCAAGAGTCTGGCCGCGAGGTGATGCACGAGCATATGGCCTCGTTAAGCAACGCTATGGCCTGCGAGGACATACAGTCGTTAATTGACTTCGCTGATCGAGACTCCGCTGCCACAGAGGGCAAGATGGGCTGCGTCGGCTATTGTATGAGTGGGCCTTTCGCTTTCGCTGCTGCCGCTAAGTTTCCCGACCGCATAGCGGCTAGCGCCTCCTTTCATGGCGTCTATCTCTATTCTGACAAAATAGATTCTCCACATCTCGATGCGGAATCAATAACAGGCGAGATGTATTTCGGCTGCGCCGAGACTGACGACTATGCGCCAAAGGAGATGGTGGACGGTCTCGAAAATTATCTTAGTGGCACCAACGTCGACTTCCGTATCGAATGGTACCCGGGTACTGAACACGGCTTCGTGTTCCCAAAACGTGGTGACAAGTACCACAAGAAATCCGCGGAGCGACACTGGGAGCGATTGCTCGCCATGTACCGTCGCTGTTTGGGGTAATGAATGGGGTCAGAGTAAAATTTATTTACACTGTATTTGCTGCTGCAACAGGGGCCGAATAAATTTTACTCTGACCCCGTAAGTGACCACCCCGTAAGTGACCCAGTTAAGTCGGACCCCGTTCATCTCGAGCTAATAGCGTAAATTTTCTTCCCTGATCAGCTGTGCTGTAATCTGTTCATCAGTAAAGGGTAAATCGGTCCATTCACTCTGGGAATACAACTTCGTCATATCAGAATAAAAGGCTGAATCTGGTTCTGGGGACTGCGAGTAGGTGAGTATCGCCTTAGCATTCGGCGTGCCATCATCATTCCACGTAACCGCTTGGATATAGCTATTGCCATGAGAGATAGGGTTGTAACCACCTCTGTCTGCATCAAAGCGAGACGTGATCACGCTGAACATACCCTGCCTACCTGAACCTCCAGGAATGCCAATTTTGTCCTCATTGCGCAGAACAAACTGCACATCTCCCCATTTCGCATCCAGCGGAATCTCGGCTTCATTCAAAGAAGCAACTGCCTCTTGTAAAGACGCTGTTATAAATTCCTGTGTGACTGCCTCTTCTATTTTTAAACCACTTGGGGTGTGGATGGGATTATTGACATCAAAAGGAACCAAATAGTGATCACTTACCGTTCCGGCAATACTCCAAAATCTATTGAAGATTACAGCACCAACACTGTCCAAATCCTGCCGCCTATCCCACTGCGCTAAAATTTCACAGGCCTCCTGTAAATCCTCACTTTGCACACAGACAGTTAGAATGTCGTCCAAGAATATTTCCGCACCGTAATGCCGGTGATTGAACAGTAAATTTTGAACCATAGATTGATTGAATTTTTGATCTGAATTCAACACCTCTTCTACAAATTTTAATCCTGCACGCGTTCTCAACGACCGAGTTAGCTGCTCGTTACCAATTATTGGAGAGAATCCTTCCAGCGGATTGTCAGGATTAGACAACCAGTAAGAATCATTGCTATTACTAACGTAGGTATCAGTAATTAGACTTGGTTGTTCTGTAGGTGGCATCAATCCTGGATAAGCTGCTCGCGAATCAATCTGCCAATTACACGAGGGATCTGAACCGTTGAGCGTTATAGCTCGCTGCCCAGTCTCCGTATCAACCGCACAACGCTCTATCAATTCCGATGACACATTCGGAATAGCTGACATGTCGGCGTACAAGGCACCGCCCTCCACATCGGCCGCAATTGTATTTACAAATGCCGCACCCTGATGAGTTGCGAGCGCTTCACGTAACTGAGTTACATTGCGAGCACTGTTTATATCCTTGTACTGGTCGCCTGAGCGATAGTTCTCATAGTTCACATCGCGCATTACGTAGACATATTGATCGTTCCACGGCGTAGTTTTCCCAACAACTACCGGGCCAAGGTGTGTCATATGTACAGTGCGACGAACAGGCTCTCCATCTGTTTCAACGTCAACTTGCAAGGCTTCGATATTGTGAACATCGTCCCCTAGTCGATATGCCATGGGATTACCCGGAACCAGATCAAGTCGAAACATAGTGAAACGCAGCGCAGTAGAAACTGTGTGCGACCAAGCCACTCTCTGTGTAAACCCTATAGCCACTCGAGAGGTAGTCACCAAACTGGCGCCCATTACATCAACCTCACCGGGAAGCGTAAGATGGGCAATGTGAAATCTAGACGGACCATGCCAAGGATAATGAGGATTTCCTAGAAGAATGCCACGCCCACTCTCAGTCAATGCACTCCCAAAACCCAGTGCATTACTGCCAATCATTTGCGGATCAACGAAGAGATCAAGAGCATTCAATTGCGCCAATTCGAGCCCATGCTGAGCAGTTGCTATTTCATTGGTGACACGACCTAGACCGTAACGAATGCCCACCCCGATCGCCATCTTTGCTATATCTCCCTCGTTGATAGGCGTTATCCACGGGGCATTGTTACAAGAGGCAGGCATATTGCCTGCCTGAGTATCAATAAAATTGTTATAGCCTGCTACGTACCCTGCATCCAATTCATGGCTTTCACTAGAGCCGTAAGCTAAATATTCATCAATTTTTTCTTGATGTAATAAAGCGCGGTGAAATGCATCGGCATTGACGTTGCGCTCAGTTGCACCAAAATATTTTGCTTGTTCGCCTCGCACAGTAACAAACTCGCGAGCCAGAACGCAGATTGTATTCGTCGCAATAGCGTGGGCAAAGCCATACCCTAAGCCTTCCCAATCATCTGCCTTAACATGTGGAATGCCGTGAGTAGTCCATCGAATTTGCACTTGCTTTAGTGAATCGGTCTCACTCAAATTTTCGGCCTGCGCGGAGATAGCGCCACTTTCTACCACGCCCGAGGGTGAAGATTCAGGCGTGCAGGCTGAAATCAGTGCCGCTACAGAAAATGAAACGAATAAAGTATTAATTGATTTTTTAGTCAGTTCTGGTGGAAATGAGAATGATCGCATAAATTAACCTTATATATTTCAATGAATAAATGCCTTGAATACTAGTTGAGCCTTGACCAAGCAATACAAATTTTAACAATTAGAAAAGAGAAGCAAGCTAACTAAAAGGGGTCGGAGTACTAATACTCCGACCCCCTTTTATTCCTGCGATCTATTTTATTTCTCTAAGCAAGAACTTTCCTAAAAACGGCTACTGCTTCTTGCATCTCTTCTCTACTTCCCATTGAGATACGGCAATGAGTTTGTTCAAACGGAGGAAAATCGCGGCCGACTAAAATCTTGTTCTCAAGACATGCATCACGAAATTCTTTTGCAGGTCGGCGCAGGTTTACAAAGATATGATTGGTATGGGAGTTCGGAACTTCATACCCCATGTCATTAAATGCGGCAACGACAAAGGCGCGTATCTCGGTATTTTCCTGCCGTTCCCATTCAATGTGTGCCTTGTCTTTGAAGGCGGTAATCGCAGCAATCGCGCTGAGCATATTTACATCGCCCATACCCCAGGCAGAGCTCACCGCATCCAGAGTTGCTTTCTGACCTAAAGCGTAGCCAACACGCAGACCGGCCATACCGTGCGCCTTGGAGAAGGAGCGCGTAATAAAAACGTTCTCGAATTCCATCGCTAGCGGCAAGGCTGTTTGCATGGCATCATCGGCCGCATAATTGATATAAGCCTCATCAATAAGCATCTTGGTGTTGGGTGATTCTCGCTGTACGCGGCGGATAAATGTTTCAACCGCTTCGGGTGAGTGCACCGTGCCTGTCGGATTGTTTGGATTGCAAAAATACACCAAGCCTGCACCTACGGCGGCTTCGGCCGAACCCTCCAAGTTTACTCCCATAGTAGAACTATCGACTTGTATGCTTCGTATTGGCGCGCCTATCAGACGTGCAGTTTGCTCAGCTGTCGTGTAAGTAGGACCGGTAGTGACCAGCGCTTTGCTCTCAGAACAGAACGCTCGAGCCGCCCCTACGAGCAATGGTCCAGAACCTGTAGAAAGAATTACGTTGTCAGTTGTGACTCCGTAACCCTCTGCCAGCGTAGCCCGCAATTCATTCACATGATCCGGCGCATAGCCTCGACCGACACGCTTGTTAACATGGGAGCGAATCGCCTCCATTGTCTTAGGACCGGGGCCACGTGCACTCTCATTCTGATTGAGCTGCATGATGCCGCCGTCATAGACAGCCTGCGCTTCATAGCTCGAAGCCGCGTTAGCTTTTTTGCTGGTTAATCCTGCACTGGCAAGAAGTCCGGCTGCACTGCCCAGACCAACGGTTCCTACGAAACCACGACGTGTCATTTTCATGATCAAAACTCCTCTTTTTGGGAATACGGTAACCATCAAAGTTTGTAATGTTAGACGCTTACTCTCTAGGACTATCCTTTATGCAAAAACTAGAGAAAAAAAAGGGATTGGAAAAATTCCAACCCCTTATCTGTGCTGCTGTTAGACTTTATTAACAGCCGACGCTAACGCGTCAAACGCACCCTTAACCACGCTTCGCGAGGAGGCTATGTTCATCCGCATATGGCCTGCACCACCTTCACCGTAAGCTGAACCCGGGTTCAGATAGACGCCGGAATTGTGAACTAGCCAATCTTGAAAATATTGTTCAGGCGTATCTTTGCCGTGTGATTTGTACTGCTCGCTGGCACCGATCGATGCCATGGTCTTGCTGAAATCTAGGAAGGTCATGAAGGTGCCTTCGTTACGGGTATAACCAACAGTAGGCAAACTTTCCTTGATGTAGCGCTCGACCATATCGTGAGTGCCATCAATATAGGCCAGCGCTTGCGCAAACCAGTCAGCTCCGTCTCTGTAGGCAGCTTCATTCGCTACCACACCCAGAGTGCTCAATTCAGCAAAATGATATTCATCCACTCTAGCCTTCAATTGGGGGCTCTTGGAGTAAAAGTAGGCGTTCTTCATGCCGGCCAAGTTAAATGTCTTACTGATGGCAACGAAGGACAGGCTGTTATTGACTACAGCCTGATCGGGAAGGGAGGCAAATGGCGTGTACTTATGTCCTGGCCGAACGAAGTCGGCATGAATCTCGTCCGATAGGACTACGATGTTGTGTTCTAGGCAGAGACGACCGATGCGCAGAAGCTCGTCTTCTTTCCAGACATTACCCGTAGGATTCTGCGGATTGCAGACGATCATTGCGCGAACGTCTGGCGTCATCTTAGATTCTAGGTCTTCCCAGTCGATCTCGTAGCGATCACCGACCTTTACCAGTTGGCTATCAACAGGAATCGTCCGCGCATTGCGATTCATCGTGTAGAAACCAGAATAGGCAGGCGAATTTATTAGTACCTTGCCGCCCGGGCCAACTAATGAGCGCATAGCGGCAATCATGCCGGCATACACGCCATCGGAAATCGTAATCGCCTCGTTGGGAAGGTCAAGGCCATTGCGCTCGCCATTCCATTTCACAATTTGGTCGCGCAGAGGTGCGGTGCTGCTCATATAGCCCCAGCTGTGGTGCTTATTACGCTCAGCTATTGCCTCGGTAATACAGGGCGCGCACTCGAAATCCATGGACGCGACGCCCATGCCATATTTAAAGGTGCCTTCTGGGTAGCTCTTGGGCGGGGAGTCCCAGCGGGCCGTATTGTGATCAACTCGGTCATAGACTGTGTCGAAGTCGTATTTGCCATTAGCCATTTTTGAGCTGCTAGCCGCGGAGGCCGCGGTAGAGCCCGTCGCTATCCCGCCGGTCGCCCCAGCAAAAGCGGTGAGACTGGCGTTCTTTATGAATGTTCTTCTATTGATGCCTGCAGACTTAGCCATTTCTAGTACCCTCTTTATTATTCCATCTTTTTGACAGCATATAGGAACCACGGGCTGTGTAAAGTTATTCTGTTTCTGCAACACACGCTAGTTTCTGCTAAAACCCTGATTTCTATGTGGCAGTAGACTACTCACAGTTTTTGACGTGCTCTTGTGGATAATCGCCTTCACCAACCACTCAAAAACCGAAGAAAAAGTCACTCAAGCCTTCACCTACAGCGCCGTCCCTGCTCTTCACCTCAGAATTGTCGCTCCCGACAGGAAAAGCCGAATATAAACGCGCTCCCACTACGCTAGATGAGTGACTCGAGTAGGCAGCAAATTTCAGCTGTGCAGTGGAACCCTCAATCGTAGCAACCGGCTATACTTCAATGCCAGTCTTGAACATCACATTGGGCCTCGGGTTACGCTTTACGTAAAAGCACTAAGAAATCTAGTGCAGATTTAGTTTTGCCTGCCCAGTTAACAGTCTTTTTCTCTAGTGCAGCGCATAGACAAACATTGTATGCCCAACATTATGCAGCCCAGTAAGCGAGCTTAACCCTAATTGGCCAGCGTGCTGCGCCGCTGCCTGGGTTCCACTTGGCGCAATCACCGCGACATATTGTCTGCCGTCCACAGCAAAAGAAATCGGCGCCATATCACTGGCACCATTCAATATAGTTTGCCACAGCGTTTCCCCGGTCCACTGGTCGATGGCGTGAAAACGTCTGTTGGTGTCCGCCGCAAATAGCAGACCGCCGCCGGTAGTTAACATGCCGTATAACGGCGTTTCTCGCTCGAGCCGCCATAGGGTCTTGCCGGTGGTCACATCGATCGCTTCCGGCTGACCCAGCTGGGCGGCAGGACTCGGTACGGTGGCACTGTAAGTGGTGTTGTAACCTGTTTCAATTGTGGGCTCAGTGGAGCGCATAGACATCACCGAGCAAGGGCCATTGAAGGCCGGCACATAGTAGGCATTGGTAAGAGGACTGTAGGCTCCCTGTGGAATTTGTCTGTTCTCTCGACAAATAGTCGCCTCTTTACCTTCTTCGGCCGTCATAATTGCATCAGGTTCGGTAGTGTAGGCACCTGTTGCACCGTCGTAACTGCGAATGACATTCTGATAGGCGGTTGGTCGGGCGTACAAAAAACTACCGTCAGTTCTGTCATAGGCATAAAAAATCGCGTCCTTAGAGAAAGAACCAATAACTAATTCGCGAGTCTGATCAGGATCGATATCTGGATTTTGGCCCAGAGAATTTGGAGCACTGGGATTTAATTTCGCATCGACGAGAATTCGATCGTAAACAGAATCATCGTTCCACATATCAGAATGATGCTGAGCCCACCACACCAATGCGCCGGTACGGTGATCCAATGCTACGGTTGAACCTTGATACAGGCGGTCCGGCCATTCGCCATTAGTGCCTGCAAGCTGAGGTTGTTGCGGCGCACTGGATCCAACACCAAAAATAAACAAACCACGCTCACTGTCCACCGCTGGAGTCATCCAAGGCGACATATTACGGCGGCGCTGCAAAGGATAAATCTGCGGCTCATCACCCCAAGTACTGTGCATAGGGTCCTGTGCCGTAGGGCTGGTATACCAGCGCCAAAGCAAGTCGCCATTGTCTGCATCATAGGCTGACATATGGCAGGGATCAGCGGCTGTCCATGCGGTGCAGTTATAGGGAACAACTACCGAACCGCCAAACGCTACCGGCGCACCACTAGGCTGTGCTCCGCTGCGGAAATCAGTCATGACCGATTCCCATAAAAGAGCTCCTGTGCTCGGGTTCAGGGCAAACAAGGTGCCGTCGGTAGCATGGGAAATTAATTTATCTTCATAGATGAATACTCCCCTTCCCCGGTGCACACTTAGGCGGGTATCACCCGCAACGATTTCCGTAGGAAGCGGACGAGAATATTGCCAAATCAAATCGCCAGTAGCGGCGTTATGGGCAGAATACTTCTCATCGGAATGACGTATGTACATAATGCCATCATAGACAGTAGGCTCCACCTGCATGCCGTTGGAGCCTAGCGCCGCGGGAGCGAATGTCCAAGACCAGGCTAAACGTAATTGATCAACATTTTCACGATTGATCTGATCCAGTGGACTGTAACCCCAATTGTTATAACCGCCGCGCCACATCAGCCAATCTTCAGGATCGGGATCGTTCAGCATTTCTTGTGTGAGTGGACGGAAATCAATCTGTGATTGGCCTTGCGCTTGAGAACTACTGATAAGCGCTAGAGCTATCAGTAAAGAAGACACCAGTCGAATTTTTCCCAGCATATTGTCTTTCCTCTCATTAGTGGAGACGGACCACGTTTCTAGAATCACCGTATTTACATTCTTACGCAAGCAGAGAAGGAAAACAAAGAGAACGTGCATCAAGCCTAGGATCAAGGTTTAGCTACTCTGGGCAGGTAAATTGTCAAAAATAGAATGCGCGGCCTGTCCCCTCCTCTAAAAATAGAATAAAGTGTGCCTTTACAGTGACATCTGGAGATTTCCCCATGCTTTGCGCACCGAATCGATTCGCTTGCTTGGCTTTTACCGGCATTGCACTGGCTCTGCTGCCCGGCGCAAGCACGGCGCAACTAGCGGGCCTTGCCTCTTGGCAGGATGACCTCACCCCGATCACAAACACGAACTGGAACTACGAAACTGCTGCCCACCTGCTAGAACGTGCTGGATTTGGTGGAACACCCGCACAAATAGAAGCGCTAGCTGTCCTGTCCCCAAAAGCGGCAGTGAACAGCCTGGTGAATTTCGACTCAGCAAATAACCGCCACTTGCAAGCCTTCGAGCACTCCGGTATCCACGATGCCGGATTAGAACCCTTTCCACCTAGTCGCCCTGCAACTACAGAGTTAGCTATCAATACTGGAGAAGCCTTAGGAGTAAGAGTAAAACCTGAAGGGAACCGTCGGCTGCAGCCTGTGGTAAACAAGTTCTTCTACTGGCTCAGAGCCAGTAGATTGGAAACCAATCGGGTCGCCTACTGGTGGGCCGATCGCATGGTTGCCTCTACTAACCCACTGCAAGAAAAAATGGCCTTGTTCTGGCATGGTCACTATGCGATCAATGAAAGTAAGGTCCGTGACTACCGCAAGCTGTTGAATGAATTAGAGCTGTTTCACGAGATGGGCACAGGCAGTTTCCGTGACCTCATGGTAGCGGTCGCGCAAGACCCAGCAATGTTGTCCTTCCTCGATGCTGGTGTGAATCTGAAAGGCGCCCCGAACGAAAACTTCGCTCGCGAGATAATGGAATTATTCACCATGGGCGTTGGCAACTACTCGGAGACTGATATACGCGAGGCCGCTCGCGCCTTCACCGGTTGGAACTATGTGGACCTGGATTTCGTAATCAACGAGGACCAACACGACAACGACATAAAGAATTTTCTAGGCCACAGCGGAAATTTCGACGGCGTCGAGATTATCGATCTGATTATGGAACAGCCAGTTACAGCTGAATACATCGCCAGTAAGATCTATCGTTTCTTCGTGCGAGAAGAATTGAGCCAAACTCTAGCCGAAGAATTAGGCAACACTTTACGTGACGCGGACTACGACGTGGCAACTCTCTTGGCTTCCATTTTTATCTCCAAAGATTTTTACAGCGCGCCTTCGGTCGGCAGTCAAATAAAGAGTCCGGTGCAACTGGCTGTTTCCACCTATCGAAAGCTCGGCTTAGAAAGCGCGCCAGGTGTACCTGATTTTAACCAAGCAACCGGCGCGCTCAGCCAATCGTTGTTTAGACCACCAACTGTAGCCGGCTGGGCCGGCGGCCGCAGCTGGATGACTCCTGGACTACTACTAGAGCGCGGAAATTTCGCACGCGACGTATTGTTCCCCGATATTAATTTCGTACCACCAGACAGAGTCAATGGCAGCTCAGAAATTCGCAGCGTTGCCGATCGTATTCGACAAGGTTTAGATATCACCTCCGCTACTCAGCCATCCTCGCTAGGCGAGGGAGGCATCATGGCGGAGTCTAATATGATGGCGGACCGTGACGAAGAATTTAACACGCGTTACGGAAGCTTTCGCGGCTGGCAGATGGCGATCGAAAGAGTAATACCTATACCGCGCCACACGGCCCGACTAAACCTCAGCAAAATGCTTGACGAGAATGGTGTAGAGAATACCAGCGAAGCGGTTGACTATCTGCTCGCCAGATTCATGCGCGTGCAACCAGCCAGTAGTACTAGAAGCATGTTGATAAACTTCCTCGATGAGGACCTTGGCACAACGAGTATTACCGAAGCGCAATCTTATATGGAAGATTCGCTTCGCTTGGTGCTGCACTTGATAATGAGTCAGCCGGAGTTTCAACTAGGCTAATAAAAGTGTGCTAATTTTATAAACAATTAACTGATAAAAAGTTAATGAGGCCAGACCATGAAGAGAAATAGAAAAGACAAAACACTAGATCGACGCGAACTACTAGCTGGCATGGCTGGCTTGAGCGCGATGAGCATGGTGCCACCCGCCTTCGCCAAAGCTGCCCAAGTTGCCGCTACACAGGCTGCCGCAAGCGGTAAGGTTCTGGTCATACTCGAACTCTCCGGCGGCAACGATGGCTTGAACACTGTCGTACCCTACGGCGACGATGCCTATTATCGGCAGCGGCCTAATATAGGCATTCCCAAGAACGAATTGCGCATCATCGACGACCACTTTGGATTCAACCCAGGCATGGCTGGTTTCGAGAGTCTCTACAAAGACGGCAAGATGGCTATTGTTCATGGCTGCGGTTACGAGAACCCGTCCTATTCTCATTTCACCTCCATGGCCTACTGGCACACAGCGGCACCTAACAGCGGGGACGAGTATGGCTGGGTTGGCAAGCTCGCCGACTCGATAGCACCATCAGCACCTTCAAACTATCTGGTGAACATCGGCTCGAAACAATCTTTGGCGGTGAAAAGTGAGAAACATGTGCCGGTTGTGTTCGATGACCCGAATCGGTTCATGCGCGAAGCCTTCGCCGCAGAAAAAGAAGCGCTAGATGTAGTACCGGATATCGGCGAGATAGAAAATCCTTCACGTCGATTCCTATTAGACATCTCCCGTAGTGCCAACGATGCCTCCGCATTAGTGCGTGATGCCTGGTCGAGATACGACTCACCGGTTGATTACGGCGTGAACGACCTGGACCTACAGAAGGTCGTCGCACTTTTAGATGCCGGTATGCCAACTAGCCTCTACTACGTGTCCTATAGAAATAATTCTTTTGACACACACGTGTTTCAAAACAACCTACATCGCAGATTGTTAACTTACACCTCCGATGCCGTAGCTGGATTTATAAGAGACTTAGAACGCATCGGTCGCGCCGATGATGTAGCACTGATGATCTTCTCGGAATTTGGTCGTCGTGTGCCCGAGAACGTAAGCCTCGGCACAGATCATGGAGCAGCCAATGCCATGTTCGTTGTCGGCAATCAGGTTAAGGGTGGCCACTACGGCAAACTGCCTAGCCTTACCGAGCTAGCAGATGGTGACAACTTGGCCTACACCACTGATTTTAGAAAGGTCTACCAAACAATTACACAGGGTTGGCTAGGGCATAATGATTCGGCGAATTTATTAGGAGGAGACTTTGGCACTTTCGATTTGTTCAGCTAGCATTTACTAATTACTAACTACCTACTACTGATATGAATTTTGGCATTACAAAGACTATTCCCGCATCCAGGGGCGATGAAGGAATTGACTCACTCTTCGATGGGTCTCGCGCGGAATTTGAATTCCACATGGCGGGCACACCGTCTAAGTTGAACGTGGGCGATTTTGTTTATACAATTTTCAACGATCAACTCAGAGGCAGGCTTTTTATTCGCGAGCTGATTTGCGGCGCGGTGAACCCAAAGTCAGGCAGGCCAAGGACGTTAATAATCGTGGATTGTCCAGGCGAAAAGATTGCAAAGCCGGTTGCTAAGAAAGGACATAGGGGCACACGCTACTATGAAGGAACCCATTGGAGCTAGATCCGCATCTGCCTACTTTATCACTAACTTTTGCACATCGGCGCCAGGCCCTCATCATGTTTGACACATCCTACCTTCTCATCAGTCTGGTTTTTAGCTCAATTGGCTTGGGCTATTTCATCTACGGAAAAAAACAGAAGCATACAATTGCCTACTATTCAGGTCTTTGCTTGATTGTCTACCCGTATCTGGTTTCCGACCCAACCTTGATGTTTATAACTGGAATCGCATTGATGTTTGCACCAAAATTTATCCGCTTCTGAAACTGCAATGAGTCTGTCCTCTTTCCCGTTTGCGAGATCTCCCGAGACAGCTAACTCAAAGAATCTATTAGCCTGTGTAATTTTCATAGTTTACACACCCTAATTTGGCGTAAAATACCCAGCTGATTAACTCACAAATTTTCCCGATTCGACCCTTTGGGAATTCAGGATGGTAATGACAGTTACAGACACACCCTCCCCAATCATCACCCAGAAAATCGCCGCGGAATTAGATGTTAAAACCCAGCAGGTAAGTGCCGCCATCGCACTGCTCGATGAAGGGTCAACGGTCCCTTTCATCTCTCGATACAGAAAAGAGGCAACCGGCGGACTCGACGATTTGCAATTGCGTGACCTAGAATTACGCCTGCGTTACTTGCGCGAGATGGATGATCGCGTAGAGACGATAGTTGCGAGTATTAAGGAGCAGGAAAAGCTAACACCTGCACTTGAGAAACAGATCCGTAACGCCGAGACTAAGACCGAGTTAGAAGACTTGTATCTCCCTTTTAAGAAAAAGCGTCGCACCAAAGCCATGATTGCCATCGAAGCTGGCTTGGAGCCATTGGCAGATAAATTGTTGACCGACCCGACACTCGATCCCGAGGCGCAAGCTAGAGAATTTATCGGCAAAGCCGTTGAAGACACCAAGGCAGCCCTAGACGGCGCGCGCGACATCCTCATGGAGCGCTTTAGCGAAGACGCAGCCCTGATGGGCAGGCTACGTAATCATCTATGGAACAACGGCGAACTCCGTTCTAGCGTTGTTGAAAAGAACAAGGCGGATGCCGCCAAATTCACGGACTACTTCGATTACAGCGAACGCCTAAACAAGATCCCCTCCCACCGTGCACTCGCAGTTTTTCGCGGACGTAAAGAGGGCTTCCTGTCAGTTGAAATTGGCAGCGCTGGCCTTGAAAAGGGCGCCACAGACCCCTGTCAGGGCATGGTTGCCAATCATTTCGGTATCAAGAACAAGGGCCGCCTTGCTGACACGTGGTTAAGCGAAGTAATCAAATGGACCTGGCGCATCAAGCTCATCTACCGCCTTGAGACTGATCTACTTGGACAGCTGCGGGAACAGTCTGACGATGAGGCTATTCGCGTGTTTACAGAAAACATGAAGGCAATTCTTTTGGCGCCGCCGGCAGGAAATAAAGTCACCCTCGGCCTAGACCCAGGTCTGCGCACTGGCGTGAAGGTTTGCGTGGTCGATCGCACGGGTAAGTTCATAGAAGACACCGCCATCTATCCTCATCAACCGCGAAACCAATGGGACGAATCACTTTCCGTGCTGGCAAAGCTGGCGAAGAAGCACGGTGTCGAACTCATTGCGATTGGCAATGGTACTGCCTCGCGCGAAACCGACAAGCTTGTCAGCGATCTAATCAAGCTATACAAAGAACTTAAACTCGATAAGGCTATGGTTAGCGAAGCTGGTGCATCGGTGTACTCCGCTTCAGATATAGCCAGAGAGGAATTTCCCAATTTGGATGTTACCGTACGCGGCGCTATTTCGATTGCTCGGCGTTTGCAAGACCCACTAGCCGAACTTGTGAAGTTGGATCCTAAGTCTATCGGTGTAGGCCAGTATCAACACGATGTGAGTCAGTTCAAACTTGGACAAAGCTTGAACACGGTAGTAGAGGATTGTGTGAATGCTGTGGGCGTAGATGTAAATATGGCATCCGCTGCTTTGCTTAAACAGGTTTCTGGTCTGTCTGCATCTATAGCAACAAATATCGTTGCCTACCGCGATCAACACGGCGAGTTTAAAAACCGCCGCGAATTAAAAGCAGTGCCGCGCTTTGGCGAAAAAAGTTTCGAACAAGCGGCTGGTTTCTTACGTATCGTTAATGGCGAAAATCCTCTCGATGCCTCAGCCGTTCACCCTGAGTCCTATAGCGTCGTTAAAAAGATTCAAACAGCCAGCAAGAAAAAAATAGCCGAGATGATAGGCGATAGCAGCTTTCTAACTAAATTAAATCCGGCAGACTACACTGACGAAAAATTTGGACTTCCTACGATCACCGACATACTTGTCGAGCTTGAAAAACCCGGCCGCGATCCAAGGCCAGAGTTCAAGACCGCCGAATTCAAAGACGGCGTCGAGTCGATGAAAGACCTTGAAGTAGGAATGCCGCTAGAAGGCATTATTACTAACGTAACTAACTTCGGTGCCTTCGTGGATATCGGCGTGCATCAAGATGGGCTAGTGCACATCTCCGCACTGTCGAGTCAATTCGTCAAAGATCCACACACGGTGGTGAAAAGCGGCGACGTGGTGAAGGTAAAAGTGATGGAAGTTGATCTACAGCGTAAGCGCATCGCACTAACTATGCGACTCGATGATGAGGTTCAGGCGAAAAGCCCAAGGAAAGAATCTGCAACAAATACCGCTGCGAGGTCGACTCGCTCTACACGTCCCCAATCGACAGAGCGAGCACCTACAAAGTCTGCGGTAGGCAGCTTCGGCGCCTTGCTACAAGAAGCAGCTACAGCGAAGAAATAATCGCTGGCAGGGTGGGCAAGCCCTATCCTGCCAGCGGTTCTTATTTAAGGCTAATTTCCGTACTCGCCCCAAGCCTGTAACAGCCAATCATTAGTGCCCTCATTAGCTGGCGCATAGCCATCTGCTGGCTCAGTCGCCAGCATCTCTTCTGCTGACAGGCCCTCTACCTTCGCCCGCACCAAGCGTCCACGAATAATCACTAACATATCGCGAAATTCCAACAAGTCTGCTCTATTGGAAAGCACGCCATGGCCAGGAATAATAATCGTGTCGTCATTAATCAGAGCGGAGATATTCCACAGCGCATCGATCATGCCGTCAGTTGTTCCACCGTTGTCTCTATCGGTAAACGGGAGACCGTAGCGCACAAACATGTCACCTGTGTGGATAACATTCGATTCACGAAAAAATATTTGTGCATCGCCGTCGGTGTGGCCATCCCCAGTGTTGACAATATCAACAGCATTGCCATTGAAGTAAAAGCGCATCTTGTCCTCGAAAGTAATCTTCGGAAGACCAACCGGTTCATAAGCTTCTTGAACTCTACCGCTACCGGAAAGAACCTGGGTGCTCTCCATGCGCTTGCGTGCGTTGTCCTGCGCCACGATATAGGCGCCTGCTCTGCCGAAATTTGTATTGCCGTCGGTATGGTCGTAGTGAAAGTGCGAATTCATAACGAATGTTACCGGCTTGTCGCTAAGCTCAGCAATTGCTGCCTCGATTTTCTGCGTCAAAGCTCCGAATTGATCATCTATGATGATCACGCCATCTTCGCCGATAGATACTCCAATATTACCGCCACTACCCTGCAACATATATATGTTGTCTCGTACCGGTATGGTAGTAATTTCGATAGTGCTGAAATCCTGTGCGACTCCCATCAATGGCAGCGACAGGAAAGCTGCCAAGGCAACTGTGATCGAGCTGATTTTTCTTTTTTTATTTATCATTGGAATAGACTCTTTTTAGTTAAAACTCGGGAACTGTCTTTTTAACCACTACATTTTAACGGCTATCTTTTGACTGCTATAGCCTGAATTTCGAAATTGGCATCGAATAACAAGCTACCAGCGCCAATAAATGCACGCGCCGGAAACTCTTCGGTGAAGAAGGTGCGGTACTCGTCGTTGAAGACCTGGTACAAAGATAAGTCGGAACAAAAGATCTGCACATAAGTCAAGTCGTCCATCGTCATTCCGGCGTCTTCCAACTGCGCCTTGATACCGTTCATGACATTGCGTGCCTCCGTCGCTGGGTCTGTAGGTACTGCTCCATCCTCCAAGCCAAGTGTGCCTGAGATATACAGGGTATCTCCAGTTAACACCGCGCCACTGAAGGGCGACACATCTGCCTGTGAGGCATGATTAGGGTTGATATAGACCCGATCCTGCGCGGTCGCGCCAAGTGCAGTAAATAGAGTTAGAGCCAATGCGGCGGAGCATAGAGTTCTTAGCTTGATCATTTTGGTATTCCTTTTTATTCGTGATTCATCCTAAAAATTTCAGCGTATGAGCATGACCGACAATTTACTATGGTGCAAGTTATAGCAGTTAAGCCTGTTATAATTTCTTGCTCTTACTTGACTTAAGGCTTAGGTTAATTTGCAGCACTTAGAACTCAACTATGGAGAATGAATAAGCAAAATGATTATCGTAACCGGCACTGTAAATTTCGAATCTCTTAGTGAAGTTGAGCAGGTAACGCAGGCCCTCATAAACAGAGCGCAACGCAGTAGAAAAGACGCTGGTTGTGTCTGCTACAGTTTCTCGAAAAACTTGGAAGACCCAACAGAAATCTGCCTCACTGAAAAATGGGAGAGCGTCGAACTGCTGCAAGCTCATCTGGAAATTGTTGATGAGGAATTTACCACGCTTCTGGGCACGGCAAAAATAACTCGCGCCATAGTTGTTTCAAACGAAACCGGTGAAGATCGAGTTTTGATGAAACGGTAGTGTAGGAGCCTATTGAATATCTCTGGCGCTTCTGATTCATTATCTTCTATTTGTTTACACCGTCTTTTGTATTTTATTGCTCCAACCCGAGTTGCTCAAGGCGCCTAGCGCCACCCAAAATGCCTGTCATTCCGTAGTTGCCTTCGTGGCAGGCGTATTCGTAAATTTCTTCGTTGATTCTAGAAAGCGCATATTCTCCAGAAAACTGAGCGGTGAACACCGTTGGATCATTTACAGTAAAGCCATAAATCATTTTGTTGTTGGAATCTCGTCTAAAGGTTTCGACGACAGTGAGATTCTCGGTTGGCACGCCATACAATGTCTGCCAATTATTGAAGTACATGGTTTCAACAACCAGTGTATCCCCTTCCCAGCGTCCAATTGAGTTACCCATCCACTTCCTTTGCGTTTGGGCCGCCGGATTATGATCATCCGTTATTTTGATAATTCGAGTATCGTGCGCCATTTCAGTGGTAATACTGATGTACCCCGGCGACTGGTTAAACAGCAGGTGGCTATTGTAAATACTCGGACGCATAACCGGACTACCGAAATTCCCGTTCAATAGGCAGCGCTCACCCAGACCCCGACCCTCGGGACCATCGCTGTTGCGGCCGCGCCGATTGGCGGGCCTAGCGTTCATTCTCTCGCTAAACCCCGCGACACGGTTAGGCATGCGCCCGTTTGGCGGATCAGTAATAGCTGAAGTACGAAATTCGCCATCTATGGTTGGAATAAACTTAGCGTCTTCGCGCCAGAACAAATCGTAATTGCCCAATGATGGCAATGCCTCGCCAACTTCTGGCGGCGCACGATCAGGACTCAAAGGCTCATTCGCGGCTTCGAACTTCTGTTGTACTGCACCTTCCAGCACGAGAGCCTCTTCCTCGGTATAGGCACGCTTCTCACCCAGCTCTACCGCCCTTTCAAAGGGCATGATCGTGGCGTGTTTCCATACACCGTGAAAGTTAGGCACTCCCCATTCAGTCTTCGGGGCTGCATAGTCCTGTGCTATGGCATTAGTGGTACTGAGACTGACTAGTAGGAGGGGGAAAAGTATTCTCATTTTGATTCTCCGTCACGATTTTTCATTCAGGTGAACAAACTACATTGGTAGATTTGTAGAGAATATACATGAATTCAGGCTGTTTGCCTCCACCATTCACCTCACTAACCTTTAAGGAGGGAGACAATGGATACCCTTGACGCTAAACAGCGATAAATCACTCCCGTTCCTAATTGAGGGCTGTTATATTGTACGCCGCTTTCTGGAGGGCGACAGTTGGCATCGCCCATCTGAGAAAAATAGAACCAATCTGCTAGCCAAGTAACGCACCAAATAACCAACACATCAAATAAAGAGGCACTACATGTCAGTAAATTCTACCTATCTACAAATGTTCTCCACAGTAACCGAGTCAGGAGAGCTGCGCCTAGAGTTGAAAGAACAAGAAACACCCAAGCCGACCGCCGATCAGGTCTTAGTCATGATTGAAGCGACGCCTATTAATCCTTCCGATCTAGGCGTCATGTTCGGCTTTACGGACATGAGCGCTGCCACCTCTACTGACGTTGCGCTAACAGCCCCAGTCTCCGATCAGGGCATGCGAATTATGAAGGCGCGAATAGGCCAAGCACTGGCGGTAGGTAACGAAGGCGCAGGCACGGTCGTGGCGACTGGAGATAGCGAGGCTGCCAAGAACCTGAACGGAAAAATTGTTGCGATAGCAGGTGGTGGCATGTACGGCCAATACCGCTGCGTAGACGCTTCAGCATGCCTACCGTTATTAGAAGGCCATACCGCTAAAGATGGTGCATCCAGCTTTGTGAACCCTATGACTGTACTGGGGATGATCGAAACGATGAGAATGGAAGGCCACACTGCATTGGTTCACACTGCAGCAGCCTCTAATCTAGGTCAGATGTTAAATCGTGTCTGTCAGGCTGACGGTGTTGAGCTCGTCAACATTGTACGCAAAGAAGAACAAGCCACCCTGCTTAAAGACATGGGCGCTAAATATGTAGTCAACAGTAGCGCCGATAGTTTTATGGCCGACCTGACTGATGCCATTCACGCAACGGGTGCGACCTTAGCTTTCGATGCAACCGGCGGCGGCATGCTCGCCTCCAACATCCTTACCTGCATGGAAGGTGCCGCAGCGAGAACTCCGGGTGCGTACAGCATCTACGGCTCGATCAAACACAAACAGGTCTATCTCTATGGCGGACTCGATACTACTGCCACGACCTTAAATCGAGGCTACGGCATGGCATGGGGCGTTGGTGGCTGGCTGTTACCTAACTTTCTTGCCAAAGCTGGCATGGACGTAGCCGGACGCTTACGTGCCCGAGTAGCGAAGGAACTAACGACCAGTTTTGCGAGCAACTACACCAATGAAATTTCGTTGACCGAAGCCTTACAAGTCGAAACTATGCAACAGTATTACGCAAAGCATACGGGCGAGAAGTTCCTGGTCTGCCCACAGAAATAATCTTCCTCTTTACTTTATAGAAAGAGACGTGGATTTATTTTTTTGAAATCAAGATAAAATGAAGGGTCACAGGTTGAGAAAACTTGCTGACCCTTTTTCTTTGACAAGTGGAGACTCACTTATTTTACGAAAGTCTTAAAATCGATAACCCACTAGTCATGGACGATTCATGCTAAATATGGTTTTACTATCTACACGCGTATAGTCGTTGTATCCCAATCTTCCTATGGTCAGCATTTTTATTACATCGACCAAGCCTTCCTCGGTAATAAATTCATCCTTTATGTGAATTCCAACTACCTCTCCAATTATAACCCGATACGCATCTGCCTCGCTCCACCCGGGAATGTCCACGCTTTTTAGATGGCGACATTCCAGATGAACAGGTGCTTCTTTAATGCGCGGGGCACTGATAATCTCAGAGGGAATGGGAGTCAATCCTGACAGACTTATCTCATCGCTTTCGGGCGGCAATGTCTGGGAAGACTTGTTCATTTGCTCACGTGTATCCCAAGTAGCCAGATTGCACACAAATTCGCCCGTTGCCTCAATATTCCTTATTGAGTCTTTCATGCCATCTGAGGCCGAGCCTACACCGCCGGAAAACATTACGGTTGGCGGACTGTAACTGACCGCATTGAAAAAACTATAAGGTGCAAGATTGTGTATGCCCGACTCGTCAGCGGAGCTGATCCAACCAATGGGGCGCGGGATAATCAAACTATTAAAAGGGTTCTTGGGCAGTCCGTGATTTTTTTTCTTGGGTTCGTAAAACATAGTAGTAGAATTCTATAGTGAGTGATCAAGGAGAACGATAAATACAGAATGAATCAATGTTATTTGTTAGAACAGTTATCGATCATCCGAGTGTAACTCTGCTTTAAACTGTTTGAACTTCGCAACATAAGCCTCGGCACTCCTAGCTAAGCCAAGCTGCTGCTCAGAGGATAGAGCCTTTACTACTTTAGCAGGAGAGCCCATCACTAGAGATCCATCGGGAATTTCTTTTCCCTCAGTAACCAGACTGTTTGCGCCGATAAGGCAGTTCTTACCAATTTTCGCACCATTGAGTACAACGGCATTGATGCCGATCAGCGAGTTATCGCCTATGGTGCAACCGTGTAGCATCACCTTATGACCTATGGTGACGTTCTTGCCGATTGTTAGCGGAAAACCTACGTCAGAATGTAGCACAGAGCAATCCTGCACATTTGAACTCTCGCCAATGGTGATAAGTTCGTTGTCGCCGCGAATCACTGCGTTGAACCAGACGCTAGCGTTGTTTTCTAATCGTACATTCCCTATCACGTCAGCACTTGGGGCGACGTAAAAATCTTCGCCCGCAATATCGACCTTATTCTCGCCTAAACTGTACAACATACTTCTCTTCCTTAATTTAAATTGGTGCTGCAGATTTTATTTACGTTTGCGGATCGAGCCGCAAAAAATAGCGCGGTGGAAAACCAGTTCGAAATCTAAATTCGAAACCGAAGCTATAGGCCCCTCTGATATGTTTTTCCTCATCCCCTTCCAATGGTACTGCCAAATAGTTTCCGAACGAATCTTCACCCGGCAACTTTACTTCGACGTTCGGATTATTGATCGCCTGGTTGTACCACGCACGCGGCCAATGGTTGGCAGCAATGTAATTTCGGCCATCGATCTTTTCAAGCCTCAACACTCTTTCATGGCGTTCGTTGTCGTCACTAAACGTTGCTATAACTAATGACGTGTTGCCCTGTGGTTGGTTGTAGCCAAGTCGGGCCTCGAACCAGACGATAGAACCTACGTAGACCAAAAACAACAAACCTACTCCGATCGCTAGCCACTTTACAATCTTGTTGTTTCTCACTTTACTACCCCCAAACTGAATTTCTGCATTCCCATTCTACGTTAAATGGCGCAAAATCATTGTTCGTTATATGCAGTCTAAGCGGGTGTAGCTCAGTTGGTAGAGCTCTAGCTTCCCAAGCTAGTTGTCGCGAGTTCGAATCTCGTCGCCCGCTCCATTTTTTGTACTATGGCAACCGGAACACATACAAAGTGTTACCACCGCCGCGCTGGCGAATCTCCGGGGTGTGGCGCCGATAATTAACACCTTCGCCTGCCGCTATCGCAATGTACTGCACTCCGTCGACGCTATAGCTCACCGGAAAGCCGCCAGCTGTCGAGTTGAGAACCTGTTCCCAGAGAATGTCGCCGTTGTCGGCATCGAAGGCACGAAATCGCCTAGCATCATCTGAGACGAAAACAAGTCCGCCGCCTGTTGTTAAGACTGAGCCGCCTATGCCCGCTCGTTGCTTATAGGTCCAGCGTGTCTCTCCAGTCGCTACATCTATAGAGGCAAACTGTCCAACCTGACCCGTATCTTCAGGTCCAATATCCACGCTGCTTCTAGCCGAGGCATGGTGCAGACCTACGGTTGGCTCCACCGGCCTTAGGGCAAAATTCATACACGTGTTATTAGTAGGTGTGTATAGCGAATTTGTTTGTGGGCTATAGCCTACCGAGTTCCAGTTAATGCCGCCCTGAGTGGTTGGGCAGACGAGCTTCTGTTGCCCGATTTCTGTGATGTCTATTTCCGGATTGGTTATTCCCTTTCGCCCTTCTACATCTACTCCGACGATTATATTTTGATAATTGGTCTGTGTTGCCCAGAGAAAGTCGCCGGTGGCTGCATCCAGCGTCCACACTATGCCGGGCTTTCCAGGAATACCTGTTATAACTTTCCTGCGCTCGCTAGATGCTATGTTTGGATTCATCCAGGAGACTGCATCGACATCGGGTGTGACTTCGGTTTCTACGACAAGTCTTTCAAAGGGATGGTCCTGATCCCAATTACCAGCAGGGATATATTGAAAGTACCACTGAATCTCTCCTGTCTCTGCATTCAATGCCAAAGTGGAGTTGGTGTACAAGACGTCACCGCCGCGAGTGCCACGCTGGATCTCTCCCCAGGGAATGGGCACAGCCACACCGATAAAAATAAGATTGAGTTCAGCATCGAAGCTGGCCGGCATCCAGGCCGAGCCACCACGGCGTTGCTCGTTGGGCACATCGCCCCAGCTCTCACCATTTGGTTCGCCGATTCTCGGCACTGTATTGGTACGCCATAACTCTTCACCAGTGTCGGCATCGTGGGCAGTAATCCAGCAGCTGGTGTTGATGTAATAGCAACCGGACATACCGGTAATGACCTTGCCATTGAACACCTGTGGTCCACCAGAATAGTGCTGCCCGACGGTCCAATCGCCAATCTTTCGCTCCCAAGTGACTTCACCACTGGTAGCATTCAGTGAAACAATGTAGGCGTCTCGAGTTGCTATAATTAGCTGGTCTTTGTAAAGAGTGCCGTTGCGATTCGCACAGGACAGTGGAGCCACATGATCGACAGTTGCTCTTCTGTATTCCCAAAGAGGCGTGCCATCGGTTGCGTCTACTGCCTCGATAAAATCACAGGCCTGTGGCAGGAACATGATGCCATCGTGCACTAATGGCGTGGTTTCTTGCTTGCCCGGCTCCATAGTCCAGGACCAAGCTAGACGCAGGCTGTCTACATTGTCTTTGTTGATCTGATCCAAAGGGCTGTGAGCCCAGTTATTCGGCGTGCCGCGCCACATTAACCAATCGCTAGCAGGCGGATTTGCCAGCTCTTCCAGTGTGACTGGGGTGTAATTCTCCAGCAATGCTTGTGCTTGTGCTTGTGCTTGTGCTTGTGCTTGAGCCACGGCACTAGAGGTGCTTAGCAGCAGAGCTACAGCGGCTGCAGGTAGAGACGCCGATAGGTAGCGGTTGAAACAGCTGAGGACTGGCATGGTGTATTCCTTCTTATTATTAAACACGTCTTGGGACATAATTTTGGCCGAATTCGGTTCCAGCAGGCCCAGATTAACAAACTTCTACTGAAAATAGACCCATCCGCTGCTAAAATCCGCCGATGGAGTCAATATGGAATCAAGAGTGGAACCAATAGAGCAGCCCAAGCAAGATGACCTGAGCCCGCTAGTCTACCTTCTGGAGCAAGCACATCAATCCCTCGCTCAGCACTGGCTGGGTGATGATTTCGTAATTGAACTACTGCTAGCCAGCATTATCGCCAGGGGCCATGTGCTGGTCGTGGATGTGCCTGGTGTCGGCAAGACAACCTTGGCCAAGGGTCTGGCACAGATACTCGGACTAGATTTTAACCGTATACAATTTACCAACGACATCCTCCCGGCCGATATATTGGGTGGCAGCATCTATAACGCCAGCGAAACCAAGTTTACTTTCTCACCCGGCCCGATCTTCACCGACTTTTTGTTAGCAGATGAGATTAACCGTGCGCCGACGCGAAGCCAATCTGCATTTCTTCAAGCTATGGAGGAAGGCTATGTAGCCGCCGACGGTGTAAACCAGCCGCTTTCGACTCTGTTTACCGTGATCGCCACGCAAAACCCAATCGATTTTGATAGCACCAATCCTCTACCAGAGGCACAGCTAGATAGATTCCTAACCTCAATCAAACTCGGCTACCCAGACGCCGATGCAGAGCTGCATCTGCTCGGCGAATACCGCGAGGCGGCGAAGCGTGATCCGCTAGCGGTTTTGGATAAAGGGTCAGTCACAGCTCTGCGCGAGGCCTGCGATAAAGTGCATCTGCACGCCGACCTAGCGCGCTACATCGTGACACTCGCAAGAGCGACGCGCATCGAGCCGAACATAAAACTTGGGATTTCTCCGCGCGGAGCAATGCATTTGGCATCTGCCTGCAAAGGCTATGCCTTGGTTAAGGGTAGACAACAGGTAATTGCTGAAGACATACAAAAGCTTATCCCGCCTGTGTGGAATCATCGTCTTCTCCCGCGGCACGGTCGTGACAACGACAGCACTCAGGCCCATGAGTTGATGCAAAACATTGTGGCAAGTGTTGCCGTGCCTAGATAGCTAGATAAATGGGGTCAGAGTAAAACCTAGTCGTCCAAACTATGAATACTGACAGCTCTTCAAATGGTTTTACTCTGACCCCGAACCTGCTAGCCCTGGCGCTGTTCTCCTTAGGTTCATTCCATGAGTGAATTAGCCGATCGTCCTGTGCGTGTGCCCGAGGAGACACTCCTCATTCACTGGTGGAGGTTAGTTCGCTGGTTCTCGAATTTGCGCCTCGTTCCGCGTTGGTCTGAACATCGCGCAAAATTACTGCTGCGTTTGTTTCGTCGCCTTTACTACGATGGCTTAACGCGCACCGGCAAGATCATCCTCATCTGCTCACTCCTCATCTTCTTGTTTAGCTATAGAACGAGCAGTGAATTTCTTCTATTCACTAGTGCCTTCGGTGTAGGTTTATTGTTATGGAGTGCTTTGCTGGGCTATATCTGTAGACCCAAGATATCAATCCAGCGTGAAACACCAAAAACTGCAGTCGCCGGACAGGCGCTCTCGTCGAAAATCAAGGTGACAAACAGCGGCCGCTTTAGTCTGTACAATTTTTCCCTGCGCGAGATGGTCGTACCCTATGGCCGTTGGCCTAAGGAATGGTCGCGCCCGCATCGACAGAAGCTTCCCACGGGTCAAAGCACCACCCTATCGGTTCACTGCGAGCCGCACAGACGCGGCATAGTAAATCTTTCAGGTCTCGCCGTGCAGACTTACTTCCCTTTCTTCCTTACCCGATTTACCACAAGAGTAGAAGAATCCGCAGATGTCTATGTCTTACCTAAAATCTTAAAGGTTACAGTTCCATCGCTGCGCAAACTTGCAGAGCAGGCGAGCAAGCATCTAACCCTTGGCAGTGAGAGCGCACGTAAAGGCCCCTCATTAGACTACGCCTATTCACGGCCCTACCAGACCGGTGACTCGCTGCGTCGTCTGGATCATCGTGCCAGCAGTCGTTACGGCGAACCGATGAGCAAAGTGTTCGAGGGCGTCGAGCAGATACGGCGCGACAAGGTCTGTCTTGTCGTGGATCTAAGCTTAGCCAACTTTCAGGCCTGGCAGCGTCGGCCTATTGATGAGGAACCATTAGAGGAGCGCTTAGCACTGGCCGTAGAAATTGGTCTTTGTGCACACAATGAAGGCTTTAGCCTAGTGGCACTAGCAACCGGGGCTAGCTGGCATAGCCTCGAAGACACGCATCAATTCTACCAGCACATAGCGACTTGCAAGCCGCAGCGCGGCTACTCGGAAGAACTCAATACACTCCCGGATTCGGCTCTATTAGATGAAGGCATCCATGTGCTGGTTCTTGGACGCTGGACGAAGAAAGCAGAAGCACTGGTGGATCGCTGGCAGCGTGCAGGCATTCTAGTGCTGGTCTTTCTTATTAGCGAAACAGCAGAGGATAGTGGCCGCCTTCCAGAAGGCAGTAGTTTTGTCGAGATTACGACATCACTCACATCGACAGCTGCTCCGGGCTTTAAGGCAAAACTAAAAGAACAGCTGAAGGCTAAGTTTGCGAAACCTTCAAATAAGGAGGCCAGCTAATGCCTCTGGGGCAGATCTTTCTGGCAATTTTCTTGGCCTTGGAGTCCCTACATCTGGGATTGTCCATGGAACTTACAATTGTCATCTGGCTTGGAGCAGGCTTAAGCGCTCTTGGCGCGCTGAAGTTAGTACAGATCGAGCGGCCTACTTGGGGTTTGTCTTTTGTTCTGCTGGCGCTTGGCGGTTTTCTCGGCAGCCAGGTTCTGGAAGACTGGGCACTCGAAAATTCTTGGGCGCAGACCAACGGACTAGGCGCGGGCCTAACGCTTAGTTTACTAGCATACCAACTGTGGTTATTTGCATCCGGGGAAAAAACCGTCACCCATTTGGCACTGAACCGCAACTCGCAAACGATTGTTGTACTGGGCTTACTCCTGGTATTGCTCATTTCGCCGCCTGAACAAACAATAGTACAACTATTCGGCGTACCTGTTGCTCTACTCAGTATTGCAACAATTTTAATTGCCAGTATCACCTTAATGGCCGACCGCTGTGCCGGCTTTTTACTCTCACGTCTCCTATTATTGCTACCGCTGTTCTTGGTTGTGCCACTGTTGGGCGTAGTGTTAAGTATTGGACAAGGGCCAGTCATTGCTGCGTTAGGAGACATGTTTCCAAGTGGCAGCAATTTTACGCCGACAGGATTCTCACCCAGACAGCAGCTGCGTGCCTCAGCATTCCTGCAACCTTCCAACCGCGCTGTTATGCGTGCTACAACCAAGGGTCGTCCAAATCCGTATCTCGTTGGCAATCGACTCGTTGAACTAGACGAGAATTTAGTGTGGCTGCCGGTAGAGCGGCCTCTCTTCGCACTCACGTTAATCGATGCGGACATCGAGGAAAGTAATCAGCTACGCTTTGAGATGAATAACCATCAATTTCCAAAAAATAATTTCCTGCCGCAGCGTATCGACGTACAAAGTCTTGACAGCAATAACTTCGTATTTATGAGCCCCAACACAAGCCATCTAATTGGTCGCTTCGAGGCACTCACACTAAACGCGGCAGATGTTTGGTCCCCTGTCTACGACCGCGGCGCCGACAGACGCTGGGAGATTGAGACTAGCAACGAATCGACACCTGATACGTTCAATGAGATCAATCTTCAGTTACCTTCGTTCTGGGATGCGGATCTACAGACGAAAAGTGCAGAATTCCTTGCCAGTGACGATCAACAGACCGTCTACAACGTACTAGAGCATTTCATCGCGCGCACTTACTCGCTAGAAACAAATTTCGATCCACAGCAACCGTTTCACGACTTCTTCTTGCATGAACAACCCGCCTACTGCTTCTGGTTCGCAACCGGCGCGACCCTGGCTCTGCGTGCGAACGACATTCCCGCGCGCGTAGTCGGTGGCTATGTTATTCATGAGCAGCTGTCCGACGAGATGTGGCTGGTTCGCGAACGTGATGCCCACAGTTGGGTCGAATGGCAGGACGCAGAAGGCTATTGGCACACCATCGACCCGACGCCGCCTAGCATTACGAGTTTCTTTGAAGGCTATGAGTCGAGTCCATTCAGCGCCTTTTATCATCGCCTAGCTGGGCAGTGGCAAAAAGTAATCGATGCTGTACTCGCCAATGCGCTCATGACGGATCTGGTGCGCTATGGCGGCCTGTTGATTCTGCTGTTCTTGTTTATGCGGGAATATCGCCGCATCCAGCACCATCAAAAGAAATTCGATTCCCGCACTGAACGCTGGCAGAAAGTCTGGCAACGTTTCCTGATTTCGGCGAATCTGCCTGTGAACGAATCTTGGACGGCAAGCACCTATGCCCAGAATCTACCCGAACAATGGTCTTCGGTCCGAGTAAAAGCGGCGAAAGTGTTCCTACAAAGTTACACCTTGCAGCGTTTCTCCAATAATGATGAGCGCGCTATCGAAGAAGTAGAGGAATCACTAGAAACATGTTTACAAACCTTAGATAAATAAAGCCCTAGAGGCATAGCTTTTTCGCGCAAGAGCTTTTAGTCTCTGGTTAGAACATTTTTAGAACCATTTAGGAGAAACATGCGATGAGATCAGTCTACAAATTAGCGAAACACATTAGCCTGCTCTTTGTTGGGGTATCTACAGTATTAGCAACCTCTCTCATTCAGGCAGCTGACAACGATTGGGTAACTCTGATAGATGGAACGCAGGGAATGGAGAATTTCAACATCGTTGGTGATGCGAATTGGTCTGCTGAACACAATGCTATTCAGGCAACCGAGGGTAGCGGTGCATCCTGGCTCGTCAGCAAGAACAGTTATAGCGATTTTTCATTGCGTGTTGAATTCTGGGCAAGCAACGACTCCAATAGCGGCATCTATATGCGCTGCGAAGATGCGAATCAGATCACCGATCGTACCTGCTATGAAGCGAATGTATTCGACCAGCGCGGCGACCCCTCATTCGGCACAGGCGCAATAGTGCATATCGCTCCAGTGGATGAGCCTAGACCTACAGCCGGAAACAGTTGGAATGTGTTCGTTATTACTTTAGACGGTGATCACTTGGTGGTAGAGCTCAATGGCAAGCGAACAGTAGATGTCCGCGATGATCTACTTTCAAGCGGACCGATAGCCTTGCAATGGGGTCGCGGTGCCCTGCGTTTTCGCAAAGTAGTCATTAAAGAGCTATGAAACAGAAAAAGGCGGAAAGAGAGTAAACTCTCCTCCGCCTCTTCTTCAAAAACCTAGAGCTTATTTTTCAGCCAATTCCTTCATCGCAACTAGTGCTCCTTCGAACATACCGCGCCGCTGTGCAACATTCGCATCTTTCGCTGCCTGATCTTCCAAGTTCGACACATCCAACATCAGCGTGTACAACAGCTTGGAGCTGTTCGCGCCTGTAGGTCGCGCTTCAAGGAAGCCATGGTAGTGATCATAGAATCCATCTTCCGGTGCCGGCTGTGTGTAGCCATAGGACAACTCAGTCTCAGCAACTAGAATCTCGAGAATTCTGCCGCCCAATAGCGAACGGACCGTGCCTAGAGCGCCATCACCTGCAGTGATCTCGCACGGGAGACCAAGCCATTCGCTGATATCACAGTAACCACCGACCTTGGACCAAACTTCGGCGGCGGGTTTATCGACATCGATCTCCATTTCGATTGCTACGTATTCCTGTGCGAATGCTGTTGAAGCAATGAAGCTAGGAAGGGCCAGGAGAGTCAAAATTAAGCGTTTCATGCGTGTTTCCTTTTCTATGATTGTTATTAGTGATTGGTTTTTGTAATGCGTAATTTACGGATAAGTGTTAGCTACAGGATAGCGGTTTACCTAGCTTCCGTCATAGTCATTTGCTGATTGGCGATATCCAGCGTTATGACTAATTCCTCCAACACTGCTGCTCCTATCGAGCCCACTGTCAGGAATGCCGCCTCAGGAGCAGACATCTCGGGCTTGGAGCCTCGATCTACGTAGTGATCGTAGGGTACTTCCAAGAGAGGAATATTTGTCTCCACGTTGCGCAGTGTAATTTCGCCAATCTCAAAGGTACTGACGTACTCGATGAAGAAATCCGCTGCCTCGAGCTGAGAATTGTCACCAAGAAACTCAGCAGCAGTGAGATCTAAGCCCTCGGCTGTCGCTCTATCAAGCAGCAACTCTCCGCTGTATTCACTATCGACACGCAGCCACGTCTCATAGCCCTCTACAACACCCTGAACCGCAAGCTCGTCAAGGTCGACATTAACATGGAAGTTGACGAAAGTAGCAATGTCAAAATCGGGTAATCGGCGCTGAAAGGTACACACCTCATCGTCTGCAAAATTGATATGAAGCAGCGCGTTCGCATCTGATGAAACCAATGCTACGATAATATCGCCCTCGACGTCCGGTAGGGGCTTACAATCACCTTCTGCTGCATAGGCCAATTGACTGATTACGAGTCCAGCACTCAGCCATACGCATGAAAATTTGTTCATAGTGATAGGTTTTACAACTCTTTTTCTCAAATATTCGCCGCCAAGATTACAACAGATTCCCGCCTAGCAATAGAGCGGTGTATCGAGGCCGAGCTGCTTGCAGATCAATTGGCACTACTGCTGAAAGGGCAATCGTGACTGCTCAGGTTCCGCAAGACAGCCGAGTTGCTACGACAGCAAGACAATAGATGAATCACTGCTGCCCGCGGAAGAGTAGAAGAGCGAGGACCACAAAAGAATTAATCTTTTTCCTGAACTCTCGCGCCGCTTAAGCGACTCTGCATAGCGTAGTTCCCCTCATGACACGCATACTCGTACTGAGTGTATTCACTGTCGCGTGCGTAAGGAAAAGCCACGGTCCAAGGCTCAGAATAGGTTTGAGGATCATCAACGGTCAATGTGTAGCGCAACGTGTTTTCATCCACTATAGCAAATGTCTCTAACATCTTACGGCCAGGATGTTGTGGAGCATTACCGGGGCCCGGCGTACCCGGAGCGCGCATATTGCCCACGTAGTCAAAGTTTGTAGATTCCACATACAGTGTATTACCGCGCCAGTGTCCTCGAGGATCACCTTCTACCTGAGAAATATTTTCGTGTAGATGTGGACCTGCATCTATGGGAATGATGCGAGCGTTGTGAATCATTTCGCTATGGATAACGACGTAGCCAGGCGCCTGCACAATGAGTTTGCCGTTGTTGTAGGCGGTAGGCATCATCATCCCGAATACACCACGAGAGAGACATCGGTCACCCGATTCCACATTGCCGGCGGAATCGTGTTCATGTTCGACATTGAAGGCGACAATCGCTTTCGCTTTTTCTGTTAGTGCAGGACGACGACCGTTGCGCGGCTCCACAATCAATGCAGGCGCATCGGCAACCGCGTCGGACCAGTACCAATCGAACCAGTAATTTTCGTAGGCACCTACACCGCTGCTATTTTCGAAACCCGTCCAAGTATCTGACTTTCTGGCTTCGTCTCTTGTGCTTATAAGCTCTACAATTTCTTCCTGACTTGGCTCGCGCCCTTGAAATTGCTCTGGCAGCTCCAGGGGCGTTGCCGTAGCCCCGACGTTATTCCACATACCACCGATATCCGGTTGCCCATCGGCGAGAATATTGGGCGTCCAATCAGACTGAGCAACAGCAGAACTGCAACAAGCCACAGCGAAAACTAGCTGGCTTAGAATCTTTGTTGGGGTCAGTTTGAGCTGAATTGAATTAATCATCATAGCTCCTACCTCCTTAAAAAATAGCATTTAACGCGCGGCGCGACCCAGATATACCTGAAAAGTACGCTCCACATAATCATCAACACCGGGTACAAGCAGCACGGCAAGAACCGTAACTACAACAGCGACCGCGGTAAAAATGTAAAAGTTTTTCATGCTCCAAATCCTTAGGAAATTATCTAATCACTATCTGTGTTTATTTTATTTCCCTTTCTAACTTCGAGGCGCTGCTTCGAATACCCACACATCGCCTGCTTCGACCGCGGCACGAGTCGTCGCCGACGGATACTTCCCCGTGATAGTAGCAGTCAACCCATCGAGCACATCCCCGGACTGTATACGTTGTAGTTGACGCTCATAACGCACGCCATTGATGCGAATTACTGCACGACCATCGCGTTCAGCCTGTATCGGCCACTGCTTCCAAATTCGTCCGATTGAATTACCCATGTAGCCCGACCAGATGTAGATCTTATTCTCGTACTCGGCAATCCAGATGCGGCGAGATTGCGCAGGATCAAGCAACTGCATCTCTATTGTAGGAATCTCGCTTACGAAACCCCAATCCGGATCGGGACCTGAATGCAGTTCACCGGCTACAAGCGGTCCACCGGAGAAGACCCGATTGGGGCCATCCTCAAACCGCTGTTTCGCACCAGCAGTAGCGACTGCCGCGATTGGAATCAACAACAGACAAATTACTACGATGACTGCTCTTTTGAATAATTTCATAACTCTCTCTATTCGGTCATGTAATGTACTTACTGTGCAAATAAAAATAGGCTCAGAGTAACTGCCGCCCTAAACCCATTAGCCTCTCCCGAATCATATTATTACTGCGCTTCAGATTCTGCCAATGCATCCTGCACTCTTGCTCCGCGCAATATATTTACCATGCCATAGTTACCTTCGTGGCAAGCATACTCGTAGAGCAAACCTGCTACTTTGGTCATGGGCACAATGGCTGTAAATTTGTCGGTATAGGTTGAAGGGTCATCGACAGTGAACTCATAATCTACCGTATAAGTGCCTCTGCGGGTGAAACGCTCCGTGAGCACTTTATCTTGCGAGGTTCCGGCCTGGCCAAAACTCGAAGCCAAGCCATTGAAGTTTCGCGTCTGGACAACAAGTGTGTCGCCTTCCCAATAGCCACGCGAATCTCCCATCCAGAGTCGAACGTCATCGTTAAGTGAGCCCATCTCGCTAGGCGTGTCGACAAGAGGAACTACACGCGCATCGTGAATCATTTCTGTGAGGATGACTGCCGTATCTTTCGTTTGGAAGATTTGCACATTGTTATTGTACAAACTTGGTACAAAGGGAGGCCCCGCATTGAAGCCAATCAGACAACGCTCTGAAAGTCCACGATCCTCCGGACCATCTGTGCCAATACCGCCAGCTGAAATTCGTACCGGGCGCGACTCGCCAGTTGTATCCCCGCCATAGATTCCTTGTCTAGCTATTGCACCCTCTCTCAGCGCTGGCAGCTTGCCATTTAAAGGATAGACAATGTGTGAGGTACGCACATCGCCGCCAATACCGGCATTCTCAACCCAGAAATCATTGTAGGAGCCATCTACGCCCTCGACTGCTATCGCACCATCATTCGAGGCGTCTCTCGCAGCTCGCTGCTCGGCGATTTCTCTGACTTCCTCCGGTGTAAGGAACTGACGATCACCGAAGCGAGAAGGACGCTGCATGGGCGTGTTGGAAGAAAAATTCCAGACCCCTTGGAGATCGGGCTGGCCCCATTCGGTGCGCGGAGCGACATAATCGTCGGCGGCTAAGGCCAACGTGGAAAAGGCACAAGCAACGGCCAGTGTCGTAAATCTTGGAAACGCGATTATTGCTTTTTTCATGAGAAGCCCCGCAAATAATTTAATCGGAATAACTAAAAGGTAGCTTATTAGCCATGCCAGCACAATTTATTAATAGCGACAAAATGTAGCTTAGTACCTGTACAAAGCTACCTAGCTAAGAACAACCTAGCTCACTTAACAGCTGTGTCGACTGCACGGGATTGCTTTCGGGAAACAAGTCCAGCCCACTCATCAACTCGATTTGCTCAAGATCCGCCTGATGCTCACAGAAACGACCTACCTGAGAAATGCCCTGTGAAAAGACGAACGCCGCAATGCCGCTGTCAGCGATAACCACTTTAAAATAGGCAGCTGGGTTTAGATTCGCGCTATTGATGGTAGTGCTTAGCTCCTGGTCGATCAGAAAGAGAGGGCCACTGATCACGCCCAAGGAATTCTCTTCGCTAACTATTTGGTTCAGCGTCTGTTCCAGTTGCAGCCAAGGCCCACGCCGCAGTGGCGTAGGCATCGATACCATATTGCTGAGGTTGTTTAACTCACTCCAATAAGGCGTCTTCGCGAAGCTAGTCATCGGTGCCAGCCGGGCACGCTCCTGCAAATTAGCCAGTGGCTCGTTAAAGCCACCATAAGGATTCCCACTACTGCTAATTTCCGCCAGTGAAAACCCTAGGGCTTCGGCTTCGGCGAGTTCATCGACACCAGATAGACGCACTAGCTCATCGGGCTGCCAGAAACGGGGCAGTAAGGAGGCGACACCTATCGCCTCCTTAGTCAATTGGTAGGCGACCCAGTCGGCCAAGCCAGTATCGCCATTAAGTCCGGCAGCGTAGAGATTGTGGACAACCACATTTGCTCGCGTTGCAACAAGGCTAGAGGAATAGCTAGGACAGGTTCCCTGACAGTGGGCGATAGCGACGTTTTGGGCATGTAGTGTGCTCGACAGAAATAATGTACAGGCCGAACCCAGCAGTAGTACGGACCTATAGAGCTTATTTGTGGTGAATGATGGCATCGCCTTAACGTCTCATTTTGTGTCTGAATGACTCAGGCTTCAAGAATAACACTACCTCCACCCCAGCCCAAAACCCTTGTTTTCTCCTTGTTTTATCTTAGGACAATGATCTAAGCTGACAATCCGCTCTACTAAGAGCGAATTGCCAGACGTCAGTAAGAACGGCCTCACATTACAATGAGCTAAAAAGCGAGTTAGGAGAGATTGATGAACATTTTCCAAGAATCGAATACGAATAAGAACTGGCTGCGCATGAGTCTGATAGGGCTTGGTTTTGCTGTGATCACAGCTTGTAACCCAGCGGTGAATACAGCGTCTGTTGCCACCGAGGTAGGCGCTCCTCTAGCGCCTACAGCAGCACTGGAAATAAGCGCTCCAGAATCAGTAGGCATGGATTCGGCACGACTCGATAGAATCACTCAAGCCATGCAGGGTTATGTAGATGAGGGTCTATTGGCAGGCGTAGTCACTATGGCTGCTCGCGACAATAAGATCGTGCACTTCGAATCAGTCGGCTACCGCGATGTGGAAGCACAAGCGCCGATGAGCAACGACGCCCTTTTTCGAATTTACTCCATGAGTAAACCTGTCACTGGCGTGGCACTGATGATTCTCTATGAGGAAGGAAAATTTCGCCTAGCAGATCCGGTTGAGAAATTCCTACCCGAATTAAAAGACCTGCAAGTGTATGCCGGCACCGATGACAGCGGCAACATCATCACCGAACCGCAGGGCCATAAGATGACTATTCGGGAACTGATGAGCCATACCGGGGGACTCTCCTACGGTATCTTTGCAGCATCTCCTGTGGATACGAAATACGTCGAGGCAGGCCTGCTGGACAATGGTGACACGCTGGAGGAATTCACCACTAAACTGGGACAGATTCCTCTAAAGCACCAGCCGGGAACTACCTGGGAATACAGTGTGTCAGTAGACGTGCAGGGCTACCTAGTTGAGAAACTGGCTGGCCAATCTTTCGGTAGCTTCCTTGAGGAACGCATCTTCGATCCACTTAGAATGACCGATACAGATTTTCACGTACCTGAAGAGAAGGTCTCACGCTTCGCTCAAGTCTATGGGTATGACGCTGAAGGCAAACTAGAGGCAGGTGAAGGCTTTCCCGGCGCAAATTTCTTAGTCGACCCTGTGTTCGAATCTGGAGGTGGCGGATTAGTCTCCACCGCAATGGACTATATGCGTTTTAGCCAAATGGTATTGAACGGCGGCGAACTAGATGGCGTGAGAATTCTGGCACCGCTTACCGTAGACCTGATGCACCGCGATCAGACGCCAAAGACTATGAATGGTAGCGTATTAGGAGCTAGAGGTACCTCGTTCGGTCTGGACTTCGCTGTGGTCGAAGATCCAGTAGAAGCCGAATCCTACTCCACCGGTGAATTCTATTGGGGTGGTGCTGCCGGAACCTGGTTCTGGATCGATCCCGTAGAGAACCTGGTATTCGTTGGAATGATTCAACAATTTGGCAGCAAGCTGCCGAATGTTCGCGCGACTTCAAAGCGTTTGCTCTATCAGTCTATTCTTGATCCATACGGTATTTAAAATCCAAGCACTTCTATTGCCTTAGGATTGTTCGCAGTTTCACTGCGAACAATCCTAATTAGTTCTGTACCTACTGCAATCAGCACTGCCAATAGTGGTTGATCGCTTACTTCGATTTGACGTTGTTTATCCCCACTTAAGCCGAGCCACTGTCAAAGCAAGCCAAGGAAATACTGATGCACCGAACCACCACGCTACTGGCTATTATTTCGACCTTACTTCTCGTTGCTTGTGGCGAACAAACCGTTACATCAGTTAACAGCACCTCCACCGCCGACTATCCGATTCGCCCTGCCCTCGATCAGCTGAGCCAATCAGAGGCAATAGCTCGCAAGGCGCGGATCTCTGACATTTCGTACGTTCTAGACATAGACCTCGTCAGTCTCGTAGATTCCTATCAAGGCCGTGTGACGGCGAATTTCACGCTTACCGACAGCGATAGGCCTCTGGAGATCGACTTTACTGGCGGCAGTGTGAACGGCGTTGTCGTGAATGGCGAGACGCTAGATCCTGACTACAACGGTTACTTCCTGACACTGCCCACATCGGCTCTACTAGCTGGGCGTAACGCAGTGGTAATTGAGTATGTTCATCCTTTTGATCAAGACGGCACCGGTCTGCATCGCTTCGTCGACCCCGAAGATGATCGTACTTATCTATACACTTATCTCTGGCCCTATTACTCGAATCGCTTATTCCCGAACTTCGATCAACCTAACCTCAAGGCAACCTATGAACTAACTGTTCGTGCCGCCGCCGACTGGCAAGTAGTCTCCTCTACAACCGAAGATGCAATCGAAACAGACGGCGATACAAAAGTCTGGCATTTTCCACAGTCGGAGAAATTCTCCAGTTATATCTTCTCTGTTCATGCTGGTCCCTATCAGGTATGGGAAGACATGGCCGGCGACGTACCGATCAGGCTGATGGTGCGACAGTCGCTGCGCGAATACGTCGCAGTTGAAGAATGGATGAGCTACACCAAATCAGGCTTAGCGCACTACCGTGATTACTTTGACATTCCCTACCCCTTTGAGAAATACGACCAAGTTATTGTTCCCGACTTCTTGATCGGCGCAATGGAGAATGTCGCGGCTGTTACTTTCTCTGAAAGCTATGTCGACCGGGGAGCCTCTAATCGATTCAATAGCCAGCGCCGCGCCGGTACGATACTGCATGAGATGGCGCATATGTGGTTCGGCGATCTCGTCACTATGAACTGGTGGAACGGCCTCTGGTTGAACGAGAGCTTCGCTACTTTGATGTCTTCAATCGCTGTGTCGCAGGCGACCGAATTCGACGATCTATGGCATGATTTTTACCTGTCTGAAAATTTGACTGCGATCTCCGCGGACAACGCCGTGTCCACGCATCCAATCGAGGTTCCGGTTGTTAGCACGAATGACTTCTTCAACGTCTTCGATGCTATTACCTATGACAAAGGCGCATCTGTTCTAAACCAATTGTCCCACTATTTAGGCCGAGAGGATTTCCGGCTGGGAGTTTCAAATTATCTGAAGGAGCATTCTTGGGAGAACACCGAGCTCGACGACTTTATGAACTCGCTCTCTGAGCAGTCCGGCATAGACCTAGACCCCTGGGCTCAAGACTGGATGTATCAGGCTGGCGTAAATACTATCGAGGCGCGTTTTAGCTGCGATGCCAACGGTATAAGCAGTTTCGCCATTCTACAAACCGTTCCAGATGACCATCCAACCTTAAGAGATCAGCGCGTGCAGCTGGGGTTATTCACCACGGATACCAACGAATCTATTGAACTCAACACTGCTATTCCGATAGAAATATTCGGCGCCGAAACGCAGGTGCCACAAGCCATAGGCCTCGCCTGCCCAAATCTCGTCTTGCCGAACTACCAAGGCTGGGGATATACAGAAGTAAGTCTTGATGAAGTCAGCATGGATACCATCATCAGCGACAATGCCATAGAGCGAATCGACGATCCGCTCATGCGCTCAATGATCTGGACCGCCCTATTCAACGCACCGAGCAATGGCCAGATGGAAAATTCTACCTTGTTAGAGACTTTGATTGCTTCGCTGCCTATGGAGGACAATGACCGAATCATTCGCCAAACCATGGCCACATTAGTAAGCAATTTAAACCTACTAGAACGACTAGGTGGCGAATATGCGAATGAACTCGCCGAGTATGGGCCGCAAGCTGAACAGCAACTTTGGCAACTAATCAACGCAGGGGTTAACGACGAGGCAAGCAGTCAATCTCTTAGCACGCTAAACCTTAGACTATCCCGCTATATCGGTCTTGCACGCAGCTTTGAGGCACTGGAAAACCTTGCAAGCTTACTGGAGGACGCCACCGGGATTCCCGGACTGAGCCTAGGCCAGAATCAGCGCTGGAATATCATTCAGCGTTTTACTGCTAGAGGCTACATCCGTGCACGCGAACTGTTGGCGGCTGAGCGCGAGCGAGATCCATCCGATGCCGGCAGGCGTTCGGCAATCGCTGCGCAGGCCGGACTACCTGACCTTAACATCAAACGAGAATGGGTGACTCGAATACTCGATACCGAGAACCCCTTACCGCTTTCAAATCTGCGCGCGGCTATGGGATCGATATTCCCGACCGGGCAAGAAGAACTGCAGCTAGCTTTGTTGCCACAACTGACAAGCAATCTTTCTCAGCTCGCTTCAAACCGTGATAACTATTTTCAACAGACCTATGGGCGCGATCTTTTTTCTGGTATTTGCGAACAACAGGGACTCGAGATTCTTAGTAACGCGATTAGCGATAGCGATGCGATTGGTGCCACCTTATATCGCTTCATGAGCGAAAACCTGCAGAGCGCGTCTCAATGTTTAGAATTGAAGGACTGAAGTCAAGGCATAGAACAGAATGACACGCAGAATCCTAGTAACAACCAGTTTCTTGCTAGGCTATTTGTCTATTAGCTTTTCATTTGCCGCTGAAATTTCAACAGGCAAAGCAGAAGATGTTGGCATATCTTCTGAACGACTGCAGCGAATCAACACGGCGATGCAGACCCTATCTTCGCCGAGATGATCGAAACCTAACACTTCTAAAAAAATTTCTTCGAGGCCTGCAAATCGGTAACCGCCAATCCAAAGTGGTCGATTCCAGCAATGCCAGTTTCGGCTGCGACTGAGGTTATTCCGAATGTTAGGAAAATTAGAGTAGCTATAACAAATTTGCGCATAATAGAAATCCAATGCATTGACCAGTGCTACAGTATAAGAGTTTCTAGACAGCAGCTTTAGAGCACTGTCGTGTCCATTTTTTGGTATTCGTTCAGTGCGAACACAGCATAAATTGGACTTACTGCATATTTACTCTTATCCTGCTCCAAAGAATCTTTGAAGTATGAGAGCACAATGAAAAAAGTTCATCTACTCGTCCTAACACCGCTTTGTATGGCTGGCCCTGTCCTAGCACAGAACCTAATTAGCGAAATGCCTACCAGCGCTCAATCAAGCGATGGCCACTACATAAGCTGGCAGGAGCACATTATTGATGACCCTGAGATAGCAGGTTTCGCGCTCAGTGGCAGCGATGGCCTGGTCATGGGCGATATTGACCGCGATGGCTATGAGGATATTGTCTCTGTACACGAGTCCGATGCCGAGTATGACTCGGCAAGCCATGTTCCTGGTTTCGTTCCTCCACCGGAAGGTACAGTAAGAATTGCATTTGGCTCAGCCGATCCGCTGCAGTGGATGAATATCACCATAGCCGAAGGCACCGACGCGCCAGCGCCTGAGGATGCGGTCATTGTAGATTTAAACGGCGATGACTATCTCGATGTCGTTGTTGCCGCAGAGCAGTCCCACCTAATTTATTTACAAAACCCGGGATTGAATGCTCGAACGGCCACCTGGCCAAGACTTATCCTACCGATGACTCAGGGTCGCGGATCTTATATTCGTGTGTTTGCCGCTGATTTTGATGGCGATGGCATAGCCGAACTCACTGCCCCAAATAAAGGAGCGCAGTCACCCGGGCCAGAAGACTACGCGCGCTCAACTCCTGTTGAGATGTATCAACTCGCTGGTGATCCGCTATCGGGCAGCAGCTGGCAGCGCAGCGAACTCGGTAGTTACAGCATCCCACAGAATGCCGAACCGGTGGATCTAGACGGTGATGGCGACATGGATATCGTAGTAGGCGCGCGCGGAGATGCACGACTAGTTTATTTCGAAAACCTAGGTGCAGGTTCTCTAGATTTCGAAGAGCATGCAATCGGAATCTATGGCGGAAATCTAGCCGGTTTCAATCTCGAATATACAGACCTAAGCGGCGATGGCCGGCTCGATATTATTGGCATGAGTTCTGGCGGCCAATTCAAGTGGATTGAACAACCTGAAAATAGTGACGACACCTGGAACGCCTACACCATAGGCAGTATTCTTCCCGACGGTTTAGTTGGCATGGAGATCGCTGACATCGATAACGATGGCGATACCGACGTCATGGTGGGCAGCTATAGCCGAGGTCCGCGTACCGGAGATGGTGATGTCGATGTAAATGATGCCTTAGGTCGACTCGCCTGGTTCGAGAATCCTGGCGAGGCTAAATCTGAATGGACACGTCACGATATTTCAAGACGCAAGCGCGGCATGTTTGACAAGTTCATTGCCCGGGATCTTGACGGCGACGGCGATATAGATTTCCTCGGCACTCGCGGCAATAGCGCACCCTTCGATGGCGTATTCTGGCTTGAACAAGTAAGAAGCGATGAACCACGCAGAAATTTTCAGCCTGCGCGGGCGCAAGAGAGTGACGAGATAGCCCTGCCCTGATTCAATCTGAATCTAAAACGCGAAGCCACAACTCGCCACGGATTTCGGCTATTAAAGAATTCGCTGCTTCGCCGCGTCGTATTCGCTTCTCAATTGCGCAACAAAGTCTGCAACAGGTGCTACTGTCTTGATCGCATTAATACCCTGTCCACAGCCCCAAATATCTTTCCATGCCTTCGACTTGCTGCTGCCTCCGGAACCAAAATTCATCTTCGATGGGTCGCTCTCGGGCAGATTATCAGGATCCATGCCTGCCGCCTCGATGGATGGCCTCAGATAATTCCCGTGGACACCGGTAAAAAGGTTCGTGTATACGATATCGCTCGCCGCATAGTCAACCAAGGCCTGCTTATAAGCCGGGTCGGCGTTTGCCTCAAGGGTAGCAATGAACGCGGAACCCAAATAAGCCAGATCGGCACCCATCGCCTGAGCGGCGAGCACGCCGTCGCCGGTTGCTATAGCACCGGATAATAGCAGCGGGCCGTCGAACCATTCGCGCACTTCTTGAATAAATGCCATGGGAGATAGAGTGCCAGCATGACCACCGGCACCCGCTGCTACGCAGATTAGGCCATCGGCTCCCTTCTCAATAGCCTTGTGAGCAAAGCGATTGTTGATGACATCATGCAAGCATATGCCGCCATAGGAGTGAATAGCCTCGAATACCTCGGGGCGAGCACCCAAAGATGTAATGACTACTGGCACCTTGTGTTTCACGCACATCTCAACATCGTGCATAAGTCGGTCATTGGAGTTGTGTACGATCTGATTCACCGCATACGGCGCGGCAGGGTTATCGGGATTAGCCTGATTATGGGCATCTAACTCTTCAGCAATTCGCGTGAGCCACTCATCCAAGACCTCTATAGGTCGCGCGTTCAGCGCTGGAAATGAGCCGATGACACCAGCCTTACACTGGGCAATAACAAGATCGGGATTGGAGATAATAAAGAGCGGTGCTCCGACTACTGGTAACGAGAGTTTTCCTCGCAGAGATTCTGGTAAAGCCATGCATAGTTCCTTCGCTGGTGTTAATTTTTACTTTCTAAGTGATTTCTACTCTATTTCCTAACTTGTTTCCTAAACTATTCCTTCTTCTCGAACACTTTGTTCACGGCACGTTCTACTGCCGCATGTGCGTCCGTTTTCAACAGAGTGCCATGAGCCGCAAGCAGTCTATTAAACTTGAGACCTAACAATCTTCGGAATTCCGGTTCCAAAGTCTCGCCCTTGGGAGTCTGATACTTCAGCCAGATTGGTCCGACTATCGTGGTACGAGGAAAACCAATAAACGGCATGAGGATTTTCGCCGCAATATTATTGTAACTGTAGTCACCGTAGTTCTGTATCGCATCGCAGGTAAAGAGAATTCCAGTACCACGCTTAATGAGCAAAGCACATTCAGGCTGTGTCGTGCCTGCAAATTCGAATATTTCTGCATTATCGAAAGGAAGCGGGGCAACACTATCAAGTTCATTGTCTATTTTGGGGACTGTGTAAGTGGTGCCACCAACCTGTGCCCACATCTGCGCGCCAAACTTTTCGACATAGTAAGGATCATCCACTCCATGAAAGCACCCTAGTCGAATAACATGTTTGATCTGACCCAGTTTGGCAATCTGCGCCTCTACTTTAGCGTTAACGCGCACAGGGTTTATCAAAGACAGCTCGTCACCGTTTCTGATAATACCCATATTACGGGTGATCCTAAGCAGGGGGTTCATCTTGATGCTGCCGCGCAACATGAAGAGATCTTCTGCAATTTCTTCCACGTTCCCGTGGTGATAGATCGGTGTATTGCTAGTCATAGAAATCTGCTTGTTGTCTCAGCGCCCAAGTTTACGCGATTCCCGCCCCGCGCACACCTACATAGACTGAATAAAGCGATTGGCTAGCCGTCATGAATAATCGATTGCGCCTGGCCCCGCCGAAACAGACATTGGCACAGACTTCAGGAAGCCGGATGACACCGATCGTGTCGCCTGAGGGAGATATAACCTGCACGCCGGGTCTAGCACCGGCCCAGATATTACCATCTACATCACAGCGGATTCCATCTGCGGAAGTAACCGTGTCTGTCCCAGGAAGAGTCAGCTGCGCGTGGCGCCGGCCATTACTTAGGCGATCACCATCGACATCCCAGACCTTTATCTCTCTGCCCTGCCCAGTATCGGCGACATACAGCTTGCTCTGATCAGGCGAGAAACACAGACCATTCGGCGCGTCTATTTCATCGGTAGCTTTTGTTATCCGACCGCTTGCAGGGTCTACCCTATAGACAGAGTTAGGTAACTCCGACTCTGCCCTGCTTCCTTCGTAATTGCCTCGGATGCCATAGGGTGGATCGGTAAACCAGATAGCATGGTCGGCGGCGACGACAGCATCGTTGGGAGAGTTCAGACGCTTACCTTCGAAGCTATCGGCAATTACAGTCTTGCTCGTGTCATAGTTATAACGCACTACGCGGCGCCCGCCGTGCTCGCAAGAAATCTGCCGGCCTTCGTGGTCGAATGTATTGCCGTTGCTATTTCCTGCCGGGTTGCGAAATTCTGTCACTCTGCCATCGTCTTCGATCCAGCGCAGCTGACGATCATTAGGGATATCACTCCAGACTAGATAACGGCCAACACCGTTCCAGGCTGGCCCCTCTGCCCAGAGCGTGCCTGTGTGATGTCGCTGAATCGGAGTGTTGAATAAAATGTAGCGCTGAAAACTGGGGTCCAACGCGATAAGATCGGGATCCGGATAGCGCAATGGCGAGTTACCGGACCAGTCTCTAGGCTGATATTCGGGAAAGGATGTCTGCGCTGATGCAACAAAAGGCAGAGCAGCAGCCGCGGTAATGCCCGCGCGCAAAAACGAACGACGTTTCATAAAGCCTCCAGTGTGTGAGAAGGCCGGCCAACTAGCACGACGTCAGTCGACGGCCGATCAGTTTACTAATTCTTATCGGCGATTAGTTTTCGTACCCAACCATCGCCCTTAGTTAGCAGATACAGCTCGCCATCGGCATCGATGCCCAGCCTTAAATCTGCACGCTTGCCACCGCCATAGGTATTAGCCATACCAACAGCGTCGCCTACGTTCACCTCCGTGCCATCAAGGCGGATGCGTAACTCAGTGATTCGCCCCGGACTGCCTGCCTGCAATCCTTGGCTCTGCGCATAGAAGACACGGCCGGTTACCATGTCAGAAAATACCACCTTGCCAACTAACTCAGGAATTGCTGTTCCACGATAGACAAAGACACTACCCACAGCGTTGCCTTCGTCGTGATCGAATTGTAGAACTGGATAGGTGAATTCTTGCTCATCATTTGGCTTAGGATAGACAGGATTTGGTCGCACATTGCCGATACCGAAGGCAGTCGCGAACATACCTTCGCGCACTCGCCAGCCATAGTTCGCTCCCTTCACACCAATATTAATTTCTTCAATCTGGTTCTGTCCGATGTCGGCGATGTACATTGTTCCATCGCTATCGAATGAAAAATGCTGCGGATGACGCAGACCATAGGCCCAAATTTCAGGCGCTACGTCAGCGCTACCAACAAACGGATTGTCTTGAGGTATCGAGTATTTATTACCACGATCAAAATTCAGCGGGTCGATGCGAATAATGGATGACATTGGCGAAGCAAGAGATTGGCCGTTCTCATTAGGGTCGTTCGCCGCACCCCCGTCGCCGAAACTGGCGAAGAGTAGGCCGTAGTCTGAATCTGTGGGAGTCGCCGCGTAGTTAAATGCCAAAGTACCAATATTATGATTTTGTGCGAACTGACCGATCCGAAAAATCTCTCTTGATGTGCCGGAGAAAACACTGGCACTTGCATCAAGCGTTGTCCATTCGCGTATCACGCTCTCATGATTCTCCGAGTTGCCATCCAGATAGTCTGCAACGCCGCTGTCTGATCTCGTGCTAAATGCCGTGTAGAACTTTCCATATCCGGGACGGCCCGATTGGGAAAACTGCGGATGAAAGGCGAAACCTGCCAATCCGGTTTCGTTAGGAAACATAGAATCGTCGAAGCCAAATTCCGTGTCACGAATATCTAGAAATGCATCAAGTGTGTTTGCCGCCTCATCATAAATATAGAGCACACCCCGCAGCTCATTGATAACGAGTCGGCCCGATTCATCTGGAATCGGCTGCATGTATTGTAGTCGCGCATAGGCATCGTTGGTCTGGCGGACGTCACTCGAATCTAGTGTCTGTGGAAGTCTGAGAAACTCTGCCGCGACGACAGTGATGTCGCCCTTCTCGATCCTCTGGGGAATAGGATCAACCAGGGCAGTCACCAGGGACTCCGCCGCAAAAGCAAAGCTTGTTATGCATAAACAGGCAGAACTTAGAACGATACCTGTCTTCATTTTTTGATCTCCTTATCCCGCCTCCTGCTAGTCGGGCAACCTATAAGCAACAAGAGCCGCAGGAAAGTCTGTACGCGAGCTGCCGATCTGCACGACGATATACTGCTTACCCTGATGCAGATAGGTCATCATGCCGTATTGACCGGGTGCGGGCAACGGCACACTGCCGACGATCTCGCCAGTGAATTTGTCGCGTGCATTTAGCGCAAGTGGCGCATCAGGTATTTGCTGCACCCCTCCTTCGCTCAATGCTCGAGTTTGTACCAGCAGATCAGCCGTCACCATCTGTATGGACCAACCGACACCTCCAGTGTCAGGCACATCAACACCTTCTAACAGAGGGTGGTTCTTAATCGAATCAGGAGTAGGGCCCAGCGCCATCGACCAGGCCTTCTCGCCGCTATTCATCTGATACGCGGTCAGTTGATTATCCATCGGCTTGAAAACTCTGAGGCCATCTATAGTAGGTAGCCCACCGCCGCCGCCAGGCAACCAAGCCGCCACGGTCTTGCCAGTAGTCGGCGTGCTATTCGGAGTCACACCGCCCTGACCGGGGATTGGGTAGTTAGGATTGTCTCTATCCACACCGTTGGTCGGTCGCATGAACCCTGGCGCGAAACAATTACGCGCGTGAGATGCGAACATCAAGCCCGTACTCGGATCACCGACAGGTGGATGGGGAATAACATTGCCGCCGCCGATGCAGCCGATATTGTTGATGTAGTCATTCTCATGCCCTTGTGGCAGAGCGGGAACATACAAGCCACCAACTCGATAGCCATTCAGGATTACCATCGCCTGTTCTTTTAACTCTGGCGTGTAATCTATAACAAACTCTTCGGTAAGACCGTTCGTGACAATCCCGTCAACAGGTTCCGGCCAAGTTGGAAATGGTTGAGTAGGAGCGGTGTAATTACCCGGCACCTGTGTTTGGAATACCTCACGGTCCTCTATTGGCCAAATTGGCTCGCCGGTCTCGCGATTAAAGGCGAACACGAGGCCTTGTTTAGTGTTCTGAATAAGTGCAGGTATCGTTTGCCCATTGACGGTTAAGTCCATCAACATGGGTGGGGTAGGTAAGTCATAGTTCCATTGATCACTGCGATGAATTTGATAGTGCCAACGACGTTCGCCGGTTTGCACGTCCAGCGCCAACACACTGCCGCCAAATAAGTTATATCCAGGACGGTGACCGGCATAGGACTGCACAGTAGAGGCATTGGTCACCATGTAGACGAGGCCCAGCTCAGGGTCGGCAGAGGCTGGTGCCCACGTGGAGATGTCACCGGAGAATTGCCAAGCATCGTTTTCCCAAGTCTCGTTACCCACTTCGCCAGGTCGGGGAATGGAATGAAACTTCCACAGAAACTCACCGGTCGCTGCATCGAAACCCATTATGTCGCCCGGGACATTTTCGATACGCGTCTGTCCGTAGCTAGGTTGATGTCCAACCAAGACGACTACCACACCATTTACAACAATAGGCGGGGCGGACGCGGTAACCATCCCAAGTTCGCGCGGTATACCGTAATCCGGATCGTAGCTGCCACCGGCAACAACATAGTCCTGCCACGGGCCCCAGTCTTCAACAAGTTTGGGAATAAGATCGACGGCACCGGTCTGACCAAAACCATCAAGGGGAACCGGTTCTCCCCAATTCTCCAAAGGTTTGCCGGTCTTGGCATCTAGCGCCCAAAGGAAGAAGCCCGGCGTCGTGATGTAAACAACTTTCCTGCCGTTTACCTCAGCATGAGCGACACCCTTACCGTATGCCTGCCGCGGCGAACGTTGGTGGCGAATCGTGGCAGGCTCGCGGAAAGTCCATAAGTTCTCGCCTGTAGCCGGGTCCATGGCAATGACCTGTCGGCGCGGAGTCGCCACGGTGTACAACATGCCATCCACATAGGTTGGTGTTGAACGAGAGAAGTAATCGAGATTCGGGCCAAAGTTATCGCTACGCCAAATCCAAGCTTGCTCAAGGTCGGAGAAATTCGTGGCATTGATCTGATTCAATGGCGAGTAGCGCGTGTTGCCTGCATCGCCACCGAGATAGCGCCATTCGCCGTTCTCTGTGCCCGTCAGGCCTTGCGCCATTGTCTGACTGGCAAACAACAAGGCGATTGAGGAAAAGAAGAACGCTAAGATTCTCTGGACTTTGATAGAAGAGTGCATGAGTTTTGACCCTAGTATACTGCTGGCTTAGCACTTCGCACTTATTCAGAAGAAGGCCTGCCACAGTCTATTGTTGGAATTTCCGTTTAAAGCAGCACTAGATTAAAAGCTAACGCGCCCGAAGTCCACGCTACTTGCAATTGGCCAGTGGCGGCGCCCTAATAATGGAGCCTAGCACGGTTTCGTGCTGTATAAATCTTGCGATACAGCCCTGGATTTCCGTATTATATGCGCCTTACGGATGATTCAGTCTACATATTGCTTATCTGGCATTTAATCATTCACCAAATTCTGTAACCCCTATCTAACTAACCGGGTGACCTAACAATGTTTACCATGAAGCTATTTACACTGAAACCAAAGAAAAAACCCACGCGAATCGTTCGCAGAGTCCTAGCGCCCCTGCTCGTTCTTACTGCACTTGGCACTAGCGCCGTTGCCGATGAAGGTATGTGGCAACCACATCAACTGCCCGATTTGAGCGATCAACTGCGGCAGCTAGGCCTTGAGATCAATCCAGAGAACCTTAGCCGCCTGGATCAATTCCCGATGAATGCTGTCGTTAGCTTAGGCGGCTGCAGTGCATCGTTCGTATCCCCCCAAGGCTTAGTGGTGACGAATCATCACTGTATTTATGGTTCTGTGCAGTACAACAGCACGCCGGATAATAATCTTCTGGTAGATGGATTCTTAGCGAAGCAACTTTTTGATGAGATTCCAACGGCGCCAGGTACGCGCGTGTATGTCACCGAACAAGTGACCGACGTGACTTCAAACGTGCTGTCTGGCGTTACTACGTCGACTTCTGGAATAGATCGCTACAAGATGATCGAGGCGAACCGAAAGTCTCTGATCGCTGATTGCGAATCATCGGGCAATCATCGCTGTGGTGTTTCCTCTTTTCACCAGGGCTTGGAATATTTTCTTATCAAACGCTTGGAAGTTCGCGACGTGCGTCTTGTCTACGCGCCAGCAACAAGCATCGGTAAATACGGCGGCGACATCGATAACTGGCAGTGGCCACGTCACACGGGTGACTTCGGTTTCTATCGTGCCTATGTTGGAACAGATGGACAACCTGCAGAATACAGCGAAAATAATGTTCCCTACTCTCCCGCAAGCTTCTTAGAAGTTAGCGCTAAGGGCGTAGAAGAGGGCGACTTTGTAATGGGTGTCGGCTATCCCGGCGGCACAAACCGCTATCGCACAACCGCCGAGGTTGAGAATGAGTTTGAATGGTACTACCCCCAGGCGCGCGATTTTCGTGAGGATATAATCAGCATTATCAACGAAAATTCTATAGACGGGAGCGCTGCACGTATCGCTTACGAAAGCACGCTCGCCAGCCTAAGCAACTACTCCAAGAACTTTCAATCTATGGTGGAGAGTTATGGGAAGAGTGACTTTATCGACAGGCGCAAAGAGGCAGAAGCCAATCTTGTCGAGTGGATCAACAGTGATTCTGACAGACGCGCACGGTATGCTCCTGCGGTAGGTCAACTCGAAGCACTAATAGACTCAAATCATGCCGCACGCGAGTCTGATCTTGTGCGCAGCTATATGGGCTATGCAACTCTGCCTAGCACTGCACATCGCCTGTACCGCTTAGCCATGGAAAAACAAAAGCCCGATGCAGAAAGAGAACCCGGTTACCAAGAGCGAGATTTAAGACGCTTTCGTCAATCGATGCAGGCTATTAGCCGACGTTTCGATGAGACCGTCGACAAGGCAACGCTTAGTTATTTACTTTCCCGCTATGCCGAACTACCTGAGCAGTATCGCTCCCAAGCAACTGACTCCTTCTTCGGGATTTCGAGTAACATCGATCAAAGTCAGGTAGACCAGGTTATCGAAAACAGCTATGCGCAGACATCCTTGAACGACGAGGCGACACGACTAGCGTGGCTAGATAGTTCGATCGAGGAATTCGAAGCTAGCGACGACCCATTGATTCGCTATGCGGTGCTCTCCTACGCTGAGCGCATGGCACTGGAGCTCGAAAGCAAAGAACTGCGTGGTCAATTTCAGCGCTGGCGCCCCGAGTACATGGAGGCTGTTATTGCTTATAACCGGAGCCTAGGCCAGCCCATCTATGCTGATGCCAATAGCTCACTGCGAGTCACATTCGGTCAGGTGCGCGGCAACCAGCCGAAAGATGGACTGATCAACCAGCCGTTTACTTCACTAGAGGGCATCCTCGGCAAGGACACAGGTGTCGATCCATTCAATGCACCTGCGAAGCAATTAGATCTTATCCACGCGGGTCAGTATGGCGACTATGCCCTACCATCAATTGGGTCGGTGCCGGGTAAATTTTCTAAGCACGCTGGACATTACCGGCGGCAATTCTGGCACTGCAACTATGAACAGCAAGGCACAACTTGTTGGTTTACTATTCGATGGCGTCTACGAAAGTATCATCGGTGACTGGGATTTTGACGATACAAAGAATCGCGCGATCTCCGTCGATTCGCGCTACATGTTATGGGTAATGGAATATATGGATGGCGCGAAGAATCTCTTAGAAGAAATGACAATCGTCAAATAGTGAGGCAGGGTTATGCAAAAAAAACAGCATCACAGACTATTGCTGGCCTCGTGTTTTCTCATACTAAGTATGGGGAGTACAGGCTCATGAGTCCACCGCTCATTACCTGGCGAACGAAGGGTTGATGGTGGAACATGGCGACACCAAGATTCTATTCGATCCGCTGTTTCGTAACGACTATGGACAGTACATGCTACTGCCCGAAGCGATGGAAGAAGCACTCTTCGCGGGCACAGCTCCCTTTGACGGTATCGATGCTGTGTTTGTCAGCCATCATCATGGCGATCATTTCTCACCGGTCGATATGGTTCGCCTGTTAAAGGAGCGACCGGGCGTAAGACTGTACGCACCAAATCAGGCAGTCATCGCTATGCGTAGCGAGGAGCAGCAATAATGACGCTGACATTTATGAACGCGTCACTGCAGTAAGTCTTGAGTACAAAGAGGCACCTGTAACATTGAACATGGAAGGACTACTGATTGAGGCGGTGCGCATTCCACACTCAGGGTGGCCGACGGGGAGACTCGACATAGAAAATATCGTGTGGCGTGTAACGCTAAACGATGACACGACAGTATTGCATATGGGCGACGCCGACCCGAATGATGTACATTTCGCACAGGACCCGCAATACTGGAATCGTAATATTCCACAGATGGCATTCCCGCCGTATTGGTTCTTTAGCTCAGCTAGCGGGCGGGAAATTTTGGATAACAGAATTAAAGCGAAGAGAAGTGTTGGAGTACACGTGCCTGTCTCGATTCCAGCCGATCCGTTGCTACGCCCAGTCGAGCTACGCAGCTTCGACTTGTTTACCTCACCAGGCGAGACTAGAACTATTTCAGCAGAGAATTAGTTTTCGGCTGCCGCGTCAGCTTCTTCTACCCGACCCGCACGAAGAATTCCTGCCATCGCGTAGTTCCCCGAATGGCAGGCGAATTCGTAGATATTGTCTTCCACACTAGTCATTGAAGACATACCGACTATTTTCTCAGTGAAGGTAGTTGGGTCGTCCACTGTAAATTCATATTCGAGCACCCCCGCGTTAATCGGCGTAAAACGCTCGATCAGTAGCCGGTCTTTCGCGTTGCCATAGGCAATGCCTCTCAGGCTTAGACTGCCAACTTTTTCACTGAAATTTCGTGTCTCTACAACGAGAGTATTGCCATCCCAGTAGCCACGTGAATCACCCGACCACTGCTCGATAGAGCTATCTATATGCGGCTTCTCTTCGAGACTAACTATGCGCGCATCCCAGCCCATCTCGATCAAGAGCACCACATGATCGGCGTTCTGAAAAATCTGAATATGATTGTTGTAGTAGCCCGTTAATAGTGGCGGACCTGACACAAACACCAAGCAGCGCTCCGAGAGGCCACGATCTTCGGGGCCGGTACGCCCGATGCCACCATGGGTGTAGCGAACTGGACGTGACTCGCCGAAATCGACATCGGTGGTAATATCACCACCTAGCTGTACATGGACTCCATCTCTTACCGGAGGAATTCTTCCATTGAGCGGGTGGGTAAGCAACGAAGTTCGGCCACTGATCTGCAATTCATTTGTGTCATTCCAGTAACCGTTATAGGCACCAATCACCCCGCTAGGGTAGGCTCCCGCACTACCACCTCGAGTAGGCCTAGCGTTCAAGGTGGCTCTATCTACATCTTGAAGAAATTCGATGTCGCCGAACCTCTCCGGTCGCTCTAGGGGTGTACGCGACGAGAAATTCCACACGCCACGTAGATCGGGCTGGCCGTGTTCGGTGAGCTTGGGCGTATAATTCTGGGCAGAAGCAGGAAAGCTAAGTGAAAAAAGTACTGCACTAAATAGTGCGAGGCTACTAAGGAAAATATGGCTCATTGCAGACCCTATTTACTGACTACACCGTTCTACAGCTAAGGCTTCGCCTGCAGCATTGTCACGAGCGCTTGCGCATGAGCGGCAGCTTCTAGACCTAAGGGAGTTAGGTAACCGCCGTCTTCGAGCGTGATAATGTTCTGTGTAAATAGACGCTTGGCAGAGGCGATGCGCTCTGGAGCAGCCTCGTGATGGATCTTTATGCCACCCTGTGAACTGTCAAGATTGAATAGGTTGAGGAGTTCTAGGTCTTCGAGAAATTTACTGCTTAAACTCATGGTAGGTCTCTTATTACTTGTTGTTCTTTAGATAGCATAGCACGTGATTCGGTGGTTTTCCCATGGAGTACAGAAAACCCATTATCTCTAGATACAGGACAATGGCCGACTGCAAAAAATTTGTGCTTCATCCTCAATCAACTATTTTCTACGCCAAAGACAATAGTTACTAATTTTCACTTTCCCATTACAAGAAATTTACTAAGTACTCTTGGTAAATTTACTCAGAACCAGGCCCGCCTAGTAACTTGGCGAGGCGGGCTGCTGCTCGGCTAGCTCTTCGTATCTAACCTATTTAGGGCAACGCATAAACAACAAGTTCCGGTACCGGTGTGCTACCAACACTAATCGCGATGTATTGTCGACCATCGACCGCATAACTCATAGGTGCGCCACTCGGATTGGCTGGAATTTCAATTGTCGCCATCTCTGCGCCAGTTTCTTTGTTGCGAGCAACTAGCAAAGGACCATAGCCCGCATTTTGTCCATGAATTAGTAAGCTCGAAGTAACGAGTACTGCATGACGCCCGCCACCACCAAGGGGAGGCAGGTCGATTCCTTCTAGTGCCGGACTGTTTTCAACTTGCGCCGAACCGGCTCCGTTTGGCACTCGCCACAGTATTTCTCCACTATTCATGTCGAATGCAGTAATTGTGGAATACGGTGGCTTTAATAGCGGCAGGCCTTGCGGTCCCGCTACACCCAAAAAATTCAATCGAAAGTAATTGAAGTTCGACTCATCGCCATCCAGTGTTCCCATACGGGGCACTGTTGCACTATCCCTTGAAGGGACAAACAAGACTCCGGACTCAGGATCGATACCCGCGCCAGTCCAGTTGGCGCCGCCACCTGCACCGGGCATTAGTATCGTTCCACGTTTGTCGCCTTGAGGCAGGCTGGGCGGAGTGAACAAAGGCCCGTAGGTAAAGTTCTCCAACCTTTGTACTGCCTCTGCACGAAGCGCGGGAGTGAAATCGATTAGGTCATCTTCGGTGAGCCCTTGCAGAGCAAACGCCGGCGGCTTAGTTGGAAAGGGTTGAGTTGGGGAAGCTCTCTCCCCTGGGATGGTGGCCGCAGGTACTGCCCGCTCGATAATGGGCCATACAGGAACGCCCGTAGCACGGTCGAATACGTAGGTAAATCCCTGTTTGGTTACCTGCGCTATTGCCTTGATCTCTCTTCCATCGACAGTGATATCGATCAGGTTGGGAGCCGCAGGCGTATCGTAGTCCCATAGACCATGGTGAATCATTTGGAAATGCCAAACTCGATCGCCAGTACTGGCATCCAGAGCGACTAGGCTTTGTGTAAACAGGTTGTCGCCTGGCCGATGACCGCCGTAGAAATCATTAGTCGATGCTTCGGTTGGGAGATAGACGTAGCCCAAGTCAAGATCTGCACTCATCTGTGTCCATACACCACCATTGCCTGTGTAACGCCACGATTCTTCCTGCCAAGTCTCTACGCCAAATTCGCCTCCCTGTGGGATGGTATGGAAAGTCCAGATCAGCTCACCGCTGCGGATGTTGTAACCACGAACCCATGTGGGTGGACGTTCCTTGAAGCGAGGACGATTTGAGGTGATGTGTTGAACTACCAATACATCTCCCACAACGGTAGGCGGCGACACACCGCCTAAAGGCTGAGCGCCCGTGTAGTCGAGCAAATCACGCTCAGCTCGTGGAATATCAAGGGTCATATCGATGCGCCCGCCGGCGAAATCCGTGTCCAGCTCGCCCGTCTGCGCATTCAGGGAAATGATAAAACCGTCATTGGTTGTCATTAGCACTCGCGACTCACTGCCCTCACTCCACCAGGCTACTCCACGGTGATGGAAACCAAGGGGGCTGTTTGAAACACCAGACATATAGACTTCGGGATCATAGCGCCATAACTCTTCACCGCTGACCGCGTCCAGAGCAACTACCTGATTTAGGGCAGTCAGCAAATACAACACCCCATCAATCATAAGTGGTGTCGCCTGAAGCCGACCAAATCCTACTTCTGCACCGGGACCCAATAGGGCCTCGAAATCCAACTCGCCGTCGATGGATTGCCAGCGCCACGCTATTTCGAGTCCAGCAAAGTTGCTCCCATCAATTTGGCTCAGGCTTGTGTATTTGGTGGAGCCTGCATCGGCAGCATAGCTGGGCCACTCTCCGTCGCTGTTGCCGTTCTGCGCGAAAGCAATTAAAGAAGTAGAAAAAATTAACGCACCTAGCGTTCTTGTTAATGCCCTATGACGATTGTGACGTGAGCTATTCATCTTACTGGCTCCATTGTTGTTTTAGTGCTTCCCGGTCTACTCTTTTGCCGCGCAGAT